>NZ_JAAKGV010000055.1 GCF_011043735.1 Methylobacterium sp. DB0501
TGGGGGGCTCCGGTGGCGAACTCGACGACCTCCATGCCGCGCTGGATCTCGCCCCTGGCATCGGAGAGGACCTTGCCGTGCTCGGCGGTGATCACCGCGGCGAGGACGTCGATGCGCTCTTCCAGCAGGCGCAGGAACGTGTTGAGGATGCGCGCGCGGCGCAGCGGCGGGGTCGCGGCCCAGGCCGGGAAGGCGCGCCGGGCGGCGGCGACGGCCGCCCCGACCTCGTCGGCGCTCGCCAGCGCGACGGTGCCCGATTGCTCGCCGGTGGCCGGGTTGAAGACCGGCGCGGTGCGGCCGCTGCGGCCGGGCATGCGTGCGCCGTCGACGAAGTGGGCGATCTCGGTCGGCATGGGTCGTCCTGTTCTACAGAAAAGCGGTGCGGGTCCGGCCCGCCTTGAACTGGCTCGCCAGGGCCTCGGTGCCGCGGGCGAGCACGCCCACGTCGATGGCCACCGCCGTGAAGGTGGTGCCGAGGTCGATGCAGGTTTTCGCGAAGGTGGGGTCGGGGGTCAGGATGCCGGCGGGCTTGCCGGCCGCGCGGATGCGGCGGACCGCATCCTCCACCGCGGCGACCACCTCGGGGTGGCCGGGCTCGCCGACATGGCCGAGGCTCGCCGCCAGGTCCGCCGGCCCGACGAAGACGCCGTCGACGCCCTCGACCGCGCAGATCTCTTCGAGCCGGTCGAGCGCGGCCTGGGTCTCGACCTGCACCAGCAGGCAGATCTCCTCGGCGGCCCGCTTGGCATAGCCCGGGACCCGCCCGAACCGCGTGGCGCGGGTGAGGCCCGACACGCCGCGCAGTCCCTCGGGCGGGTAGCGCGTCGCCGCGACGGCGGCCCGCGCCTCGTCCGCGTCCTGCACGTAGGGGATCAGCAGGGTCTGCGCGCCGAGATCGAGGAAGCGCTTGATCAGCACCGTGTCGTTGGCGGCGGGCCGCACCACCGCCGAGACGGGGTAGGGTGCCACCGCCTGGAGCTGCGCCAGCACGGTGAGCGGATCGCCCGGCGAGTGCTCGGTGTCGAAGAGCAGCCAGTCGTAGCCCGACCCCGCCACGGCCTCAGCCGCGTAGGAGCCCGGCAGGCTGCACCACAGGCCGATCTGCTGGCGCTCCTCGCGCAAGGCGCGCTTGAAGCGGTTCTCCGGAAGGGACATCGCCGCCTCAGACGAACGAGACGCCGATGGCGCCGAGCGGGCCGTAATCGGCCTGGATCACGTCGCCTTGTCTGATGTCGACGGGGCGGGTGAACGAGCCGCCGAGCACGATCTGGCCTTTCTTCAGCCCCGCATCGACCGCCGCGAGCTTGTTGACCAGCCACGCGATGCCGGCGGCCGGGTGGCCCATGATGGCGGCCGAGACGCCGGATTCCTCGATGATGCCGTTCTGCGACAACGTCGCGCCGATCCAGCGCACGTCGACGTCGAAGGGACGGATCGTGCGCCCGCCGACCACGATGGCGCCGAAGGCGGCGTTGTCGGCGATGGTGTCGACGATCGCCCGCGGCACCTCGGTCCGGTAATCGATGATTTCCAGCGCCGGGACCACGAACTCGGTCGCCCGCATCACGTCGTAGATGCGGCAGCCCGGCCCGGACAGGTCCTCGCCCATGATGAAGGCGAGTTCCACCTCGAGCCGCGGCTTGATGAACAGGTCGGTGCGGATCTGGGCGCCGTCGTTGAACAGGGCGTCGTCGAGGATGCGGCCGTAATCCGGCTCGGTCATCTTCGAGGCCATCTGCATGGCGCGCGAGGTCAGGCCGATCTTGTGGCCGGCGAGCCGTGCGCCGGCGGCGATCCGCGCCTCGGCCCAGAGGTCCTGGACCCGGTAGGCATCCGCGATCTCCATGCCGGGAAAGGTCTTGGAGAGCTGCGGGCAGGGTACCCGCTCGCGCTCGGCCTTCAGGATGGCCTCGGCGGCCTTGCGGTGGTCGTCGTCGCTCAGCACGGTACGTCGCTCCAGAGATGTCGTCGGGTTCACTTGATCGGCGGGCGCGGCAGCACGGCCTCGCCGGGCTCCATGACGTAGGTGTAGTCGAGGGAGTACCAGGGCGCCGCGACATCGGCCGCGTCCGGGCGCGGTTCGTCGTGGCGCACGAAGTCGCCGACGAGGGCCTTGGTCACGCCGAACTGCACGTCGGAGTCGATATGCGGGTCGTTCGCGTCGTAGACCTGCGAGATCAGAACCTTGAAGCCCGGCTTCAAGATCAGGGCGTGCAGGTGGGCCGGGCGCATCGGGTGGCGCCCTTGGGCCGCCAGCAGCCTGCCGACGACCCCGCCGGTGGGGATGGGGTAGCCGATCATCATCACCGAGCGGAACCAGAACCGGCCCTCCTCATCGGTGGTGAACTTGCCGCGCAGGTTCATCTCGGCCTGCTCGGGATCCTGGTTCTCGTAGAGGCCGACCGGCGAGGCGTGCCAGACGTCGACCTCCGCTCCCACGATCGCCCGGCCCTCGCCGTCCACCACGCGGGCGGTGACGAAGAGCGCGTCGCCCGGCGTGTCGGAGCGCACGATGGTGCCGCCATTCTCCACCCGCGGGGCGTTGAGGCGCCAGAACGGCCCGAGCAGCGACTGCGAGGTCTCGGTGTTGCCGTGGTCGCCGTTGTTGAGCAGGCAGACGAGGGACGACACGCCGAGCGAGCCGGCCATCAGCACGAACTCGTTATGGGTGTCGGAGGCGAGCGCCCCGATCTCGTTGAGGATCGCGGTGGCGTCGCGGAACTCGGCCTCGGTGAGGCGCACGTCGCGGACGAAGCCGTGCAGGTGGGTGATGAGCGAGGTCATGATCTCGCGCAGGCGCGGGTCGCGCGTCCGCGCCATGACGTCCAGAACTGCAGGCGTCACGTCCTGCTGGCGCTCGATGCGCATGGATCGGCCTCCCTGACTCGGCGCTCTGGTCCCATATCATCGATTATTCGTCAAGAAGCGATTGTTCGGGGGTGATGCCGATGCGTCCTGCCGGGCGTGCCGGAGGGTCGGACGGTCCGGTGGGGTGTCGGCAACGGGGTCGGGAGAGCGTTGCCCGGCGTCTTCGGATGATAAAATATCGTGTTAAACTATGAGTGATACTTGGCTTCTCGCTTATTCCACGAGCGCCCGGCAGGTCCGGGTCATTGGGGGATGTCGGAGGGCGTCCGGACGCGCCGGGACCAGCGCGACCGCGATCGGCATCATCGCGTTTGACAGAAAAAATCGTTTTTCATATGGATCGTCGACGAAGAACCGAATCGCGCTGTCGGGGAGACGCGTTGTGACCGAGGCGAGGCGCCGACGCGCTGCGGGTGACCGGGACGGGGTGCGGCCCGATCCCGGATCGGCCGTGCCCCGACCGCCTATGCCGGGCCTCGCCCTGGTCGATGACGGCAAGAACACGATGGCGAGCCAGCTGGTCGACCGGCTGCGCGAGGCGATCGTGTCCGGCCAGCTCGAGGCGGGCAGCAAGATCAACCTGGAGCGCGCCCGCGGCAGCTTCGGGGTCTCGCTGAGCCCGCTGCGCGAGGCGCTTGCCCGGCTGATCTCCGACGGGCTCGTGGTGTTCGAGGACAATCGCGGCTACCGCGTCGCGCCGGTCTCGCTCTCGAACCTGGAAGAGATCACGCGGCTGCGCGAGGAGTTCGAGGTTCTGGCTCTGCGCCAGGCGATCGCGATCGGCACGGTGGACTGGGAGGGCGACGTGATGCGGGCCCTCCACCGCATGAACCGGATCGAGCGCGACCCGAGCACGCCCGACACGCTGGAGCGGTGGGAATCGTACCACCGGGAGTTCCACCTCACGCTGATCGACGGCTGCCGCATGCCGCTGCTGCTGAACTTCTGCCGCGTGCTGCTGAGCCTGAACGACCGCTACCGGCGCTCGTTCCTGCGCCGCACGCCCGGCGGCGACCGCAACGTCGCCCACGAGCACGGCGAGATCGCGCAGGGCGCGGTCGCCCGCGACGCCGACTTCGCCTGCGACCGTCTGCGCGAGCACATCCACCGCACGGGCACCAACCTCCAGCGGCACCTCGCCGACAAGCTCGCGCCTTGAGCGCACGCCCGCCGCGATCGTGCGAGCCTCCCATCCTTCGAGCGTTCCATGCACACCTCTCCCGACTGGCCGCTCGGCCTCGCCCACTTCACCTGCATCGGGGTGTCGCCCGTCGACCTCGTCCGGCTCGCGGCCGGGACCGGCTGCGCCGCTCTGGGCCTGCGGCTCTACCCGGCTTTTCCGGGGGCCCCGTTCTACGAGTTGCCGACCGGCAGCGACGCCTTCCGGGCGATGCGCCGGGCGCTCGCCGACGAGGGGATGCGCGTCCACGACATCGAGTTCGTGACGCTCGGTGAGGATTTCGTCCCGGCCTCGCTCTCCGGCATGCTCGAGGCCGCGGCCGGGCTCGGCGCCCGGCGCCTGAGCGTCTGCGGCGACGATGCCGACCGCCCGCGCCTCGTCGCCCGCTTCGCCGAGCTGTGCGACCTCGCGGCCGGCTTCGGCATGGGCGTCGATCTCGAATGCATGGCCTGGCGCCGGGTCGCGAGCCTGCCCGACGCCGTCCGGGTGGTCGAGGCCGCCGGCCGGTCGAATGGCGGCGTCCTCGTCGACGCGCTCCATCTCTCCCGCACCGGCGGATCGCCCGAGGACGTGCGCGCCGTGCCGGCTCACCTCATCCGCCATGCGCAGCTCTGCGACGCGCCTGCCGAAAGGCCCGGATCGGCGGACGCGATCATCCAGGAGGCCCGGGCGGGGCGCCTGGCCCCGGGGGAAGGGGCGCTGCCCCTGGCGGCCTTGGTCGCGGCCTTGCCGGCGACGACATCCCTCTCGATCGAGGTGCCGATCACCGGCGCCGCCTCGCCCGAGGAGCACGTGCGGGCGAATCTCGCCGCGGCCCGGCGGCTGCTCGCCGGCTGACGCCCGCGTGACGCCGCGGCCGCCCTGTGCCGGCGTCCGGATCGGCGCTGCAGGGCCGGGACGGCTGGGTTCCCCTCGCGATCTTCGTCATGATCCCTGCGCCATCGCGGGGGTCCGATCGCGGCCGCGCGCGAGACCGACCGGACGCCGAGGCGTGCGCCCGGCAAGCGGAGGCCCGCCGCCCGCCGCGCAGCATCGACAGGGGGCGGCTTCCCGGCCGCCCCTCTCTGCATCACCAGGAGGCAACGCCATGATCCGAGGCACCACGACGCTGATCGCCCATCTCGGCTACCCGACCGAGTCGTTCAAGGCGCCGATGATCTACAATCCCTGGTTCGAGACGCGCGGCATCGACGCCGTGGTGATGCCGATGGGCGTCAAGGCCGAGGATTATCCGGAGGTGTTCCGGTCGCTGTTCCGGCTCACCAACATCCGCGGCGCCCTCGTCACCATGCCGCACAAGATCACCACGATCGGGCTCCTCGACGAGGTCAGCACCACCGCCCGGATCGCCGGCTCCTGCAACGCGGTCCTGCGGCGCCCGGACGGCAGGCTCGTGGGCGACATGTTCGACGGCGCCGGCTTCGTGCGCGGGATCCAGCGCAAGGGCCGCGACCTCGCCGGCGCCCGCGTCCTGGTCGTCGGCAGCGGCGGGGTCGGCTCGGCCATCGCGGCCTCGCTGGCCGCGGCCGGCATCGCGGGGATCGGGGTCTGCGACCGCGATCCGGCGGTCGCCGAGGCCCTGGCCGGACGCCTGCGCGAGCATTATCCGGCGCTCGGGATCGTCACCGGCAGCAACGACCCCGCCGGCTACGACGTCGTGGTCAACGCCACGCCGCTGGGCATGAAGGACGGCGACCCCCTGCCGATGGACGTCGCCCGCATCGCGCCCGGCACCTTCGTGGGCGAGGTGGTGATGAAGCAGGAGCATACGCCGTTCCTGCGCGCCGCCCTGGAGAAGGGCTGCCCGATCCAGGTCGGGACCGACATGCTGTTCGAGCAGATCCCCGCCTACCTGGAATTCTTCGGCTTCGGCACCACCACCGCCGAGGAGCTGCGGGCGGTCGCCCGCCTGTCGTATTGAGGACCCCCGGAGGAGACCCGCCATGAGCCTCGCACCACGCCGCCTCGTCTACGTGCTGAACGGCCCGAACCTGAACCTGCTCGGCAAGCGCCAGCCGCACATCTACGGCAGCGAGACGCTGGCGGACGTGGAGGCCTCGTGCCGGACGCTCGCCGGCGAGCTGGGGCTGGAGATCCGCTTCCACCAGTCGAACCGCGAATACGAGATCGTCGACTGGATCCACGAGGCGCGCGAGACGGCGGGCGGGATCGTCATCAACCCGGCGGCCTTCACCCACACCTCGGTGGCGATCCTCGACGCGCTCAACACGTTCGAGGCGCCGGTGATCGAGGTGCACATCTCGAACGTGCACAAGCGCGAGGCGTTTCGCCATCACTCCTACGTCTCGCTGCGCGCCGACGGGGTGATCGCGGGCCTGGGCACGCAAGGGTACGGGCTCGCCCTGCGCCGGGTCGCCCAGCTGATCGCGGACCAAGGCTCCGCCGTCGCGGGTTCGTCATAGCGCTCGCGGAAGCCATCGCCCCGAGGCGGTCTCACGCCGCCTGGATCCCCTGCAGGAACCCGTCGATCTCCTGCTTCACGCTCAGCGATTGCGAAGCCAGCTCGGCGGCGGCCGAGAGGACCTGGCCGGCGGCGGCGCCGGTCTCGCCGGACGAGGCCAGCACGCAGGCCACGTTTTCCGACACGTCCCGGGTGCCGTGTGCCGCCTCGCCCGCGTTGCGGGCGATCTCGCTCGTCGCCGCCGCCTGCTCGGTCACCGTCGAGGCGATCGCCGCGCTGATCTCGTTCATGCCCGCGATGGTGCGGCCGACCTGGCGGATCGCCTCCGCGGCCCGGCCTGTGGCGGCCTGGATCGCCGTGATCTGGCCGCCGATCTCGTCGGTGGCGCGGCTCGTCTGGCTCGCCAGCTGCTTGACCTCGGCGGCCACGACCGCGAAGCCGCGGCCCGATTCGCCGGCCCGGGCGGCCTCGATCGTGGCGTTGAGCGCCAGCAGGTTCGTCTGGCTGGCGATCGACGCGATGGTGGTGACGGCGGCCCCGATCTGCTCGGCAGCGACGCTCAGGCCCGCCATCGCGGCACCGGTCGCCTCGGCCTCCTGCAGGGCTTGGGATGCGACGTCGTTGGAGCGCAGCACCTGCCGCTCGATCTCCTGCAGCGACGAGACCATCTCCTCGGCCGCCGCCGCCACGGTCTGGACGTTGGCCGCCGTCTGCTCCGCCGCCGCGCTCGACGCGACCGCCCGGCCGTTGGTGGCGTCGGCCAGCTCGGTCATCGCCCGGGCGGTGGCGTCGAGTTCCGTCGCCGCGGAGGTGACGACGCCGAGCGCCCCGGCGATCCGGTCCTGGAAGCCGCGCACGAGCTGATCGACGCGGGCGGAGCGCGCCACGCGGCGGCGCTGCTCCGCCTCGTGCTCGCCCGTCAGCGCGTCCGCCCGATGCGCCGTGTCGCGGAAGACCGTCAGCGCCGCATTGATCCGCCCGATCTCGTCGGAGCGGCCGGTCTCGTCGATCCGGACGTCGTAGCGGCGGTCGATCAGCGCCTCGATCGTCGCCAGGCACCGCTCCAGGGGCCGCTTGATCAGGCTGCGGGCGGTCGCGAACAGGACGCCGAGGAGCACCGCCAGGATGAGCAGCCCGGCGAGCGCGGTCTCCAGGATGCGCGCGGTGGTCGGGCCGGTGAACGCCTGGGCCGGCACGTCCAGGACGAGCGCCCAGGTCGTGTTCATGCCCGGCTGGGTGAAGGGGTAGACGAGGCGGACCGCGCCGTCCGGGCCCCCCCGCAGGATGCGGGCGCGCCCGTCCGAGAGGGCCGCCTTGACCTCCGGCGCGCCGACGCCGTCATACGGCTTCATCAGCAGGCCGCTCTCCGGCGGCACGATCCACTGGCCGGCCTGCGACAGCATCATGACGCGCCCGCCGTCGAAGGGGCGCAGGGCCGCCAGCATGTCGGCGAGCCAGCTCAGCCTGATATCGACCCCGGCGACGCCGACGACGCGCCCGTTCACCGAGAGGGGGGCGGAGACCGAGGTGACGAGTTGGCCCTGGCTCGTCACGTAGGGCTCGACGAGCAGGCTCTTCCCGGAGGCGATCGGGTCGCGGTACCAGGCCTGGGCGGGGTCGATCGGGAAGGTCGCGAAGGCCAGCGTGCCGTCGTCCGTCTTCGTCCAGTACGGCGTGAACACGCCGGCCGCGTTCTCGAAGCCCGATCCGGCCAGGTGACGCTCGGCCCGCTTGTCGGTCGTGTCCGACATCCAGGTGCCGAACAGGTTCGGGTAACGCTGGAGCAGGGTCTTGAGGGCGGCGACCGCGTCCGCCCGCCGGACCGGCTCGCTGCCCATGGAGCCGGACAGCGTCGCCGCCAGGGCATTGCCGGCCGAGACGGCGTCGACGATCCGGATCGACGTCTGGGCGGTGACGCTCGCAGCCTTCTCGCTGGCGAGAAGCAGGACCTGCTCGTTGGTGCGCGCGGCGGTGTTCCACCCCGAGACGCCGGTGAAGGCGAGCAGCGTCACGCCGATTGCCGACCCGGCGATCGCCATGAGCTTGTTGGCGAGAGTCCACTTCATACGCGCCGGCTGCCCTAATATTCCATGTACGCGATACTTTTGGACCGATCGTTTAACCGAAGGTAAATTCCGTCGATCCCGATCGCGATCTAACAGGTAATTGGAGAGTTTTTATTTCGAAGGTTTCTTGGAAGTAATGGGAATCAGGACATTTTTCCGATGTCCCGTCCGGTTTTGCCGACGTCGTCACGATCTCGACGGCTCGACCCCATCGATGGCGCGTGCCGGGAGACGCGTTCGACGCCGGAACCGCGCGGGTCTGAACCGCGCTCCGACCGCAACCGAGCCGTCCGGGACGCTCCGGCGAACGACCGATCCCGGATCGAGTCAAAGGCGCGGGACCCGCCTCCCGTGGGGGAGGGGATCCCGCGCCTTCGGACTGTGATGAACGGTCCCGCGCGCGAGACCGCGATGTGGGGGCGTCAGGCGTAGATCGGGAACCGGTCGGTGAGGGCGACGACGTGGCGCTTGGCCTGTTCCTCGAGGCCGGCATCGCCGCCCTCGCCGGCCCGGTGCAGCCCGTCCAGGACCTGCACGATCAGCTCGCCCACCGCCTGGAACTCCGCCACCCCGAACCCGCGCGACGTCGCCGCCGGCGTGCCGAGCCGGATCCCCGAGGTGATCGTCGGCTTCTGCGGGTCGAACGGCACCCCGTTCTTGTTGCAGGTGATCCCCGCCCGGCCGAGCGCCGCCTCCGCCGCCTTGCCGGTCAACGCCTTGGCGCGCAGATCCACCAGCATCAGGTGGTTGTCCGTGCCCCCCGACGTGATGTCGTAGCCGCCCGCGATGATCGTCGCGGCCAGCGCCCGGGCATTCTCCACCACCTGGCGGGCATAGGCCTTGAACTCCGGCCGCAGCGCCTCGCCGAACGCCACCGCCTTGCCGGCGATCACGTGCATCAGCGGACCGCCCTGCAGGCCGGGGAAGATCGCCGAGTTGAGCTTCTTGGCCAGCGCCTCGTCGTCGGTCAGGATCATGCCGCCGCGCGGCCCGCGCAGCGTCTTGTGCGTCGTGGTGGTGACGACGTGGGCGTGCGGGAACGG
>NZ_JAAKGV010000056.1 GCF_011043735.1 Methylobacterium sp. DB0501
GTACGAGAGGACCGGGATGGACGAACCTCTGGTGGACCTGTTGTGGCGCCAGCCGCAGTGCAGGGTAGCTATGTTCGGTCGGGATAACCGCTGAAGGCATCTAAGCGGGAAACCCCCCTTGAAACGAGAACTCCCTTGAGAGCCGTGGAAGACGACCACGTGGATAGGCTGGATGTGCAAGCGCGGTAACGCGCTGAGCTGACCAGTACTAATCGCTCGATCGGCTTGATCGCTCTCATGATCCGTGTCCGGATCGACCCCGACACCACGACACGATGAAGACGCCTGACGCAGCCAAGGGGCTGCCACAGAGCGCATGCTTGCCGCAACGAACGTGCTTGGCCGGTCTGGTGGTCTGAGCGGGGTGATCAGAACCCGATCCCATCTCGAACTCGGCCGTTAACCGCCCCAGCGCCTATGGTACTGTGTCTCAAGACACGGGAGAGTCGGTCACCGCCAGACCTGCCAAGCACGCCACGTTCCCTCTGCACGATTCTCGAAGCAGCAAAGCCCGCCAGGCTCAACCCTGGCGGGCTTTGCTGCGTTCGGAGGTACGCTTGCCTCGTTGGAATGCCGCTCCATCGCGGCTCTGCTCTTCGCCGAACTGCTTCAAGCCCGCGAGAGGGGAGGGGCGAGCCCGCGCGGGGCGTGACGCTCAGGCGGCCCGCTCGTCGGCGTAGCGGCGGCAATGCTGCAGGTAGCCGACCTCGTGGCGGCCGGCGAGTTCGACCACGCTCGACCACAGCCAGGACGGCGCCTCCGCGCCTTCCTGCGTGCCCCGCACGACCTCCGCCTGCCAACCCGCGCGGGTTCCTGCCTCCATCTGCCGGCCATGCGCCTGGCCGACCACGTAGGCGAGGTAATGGGCGGCGCGTACCGCCTCCTCGCGGCTGAACTGGTCGACGTCGAGCTTCAGGTCCTGCGGCGCGAGCTCGCGCATCACCACCGGCTTGGCCAGCAGCTGCACCGGCAGCATCCGCTCGCCGAGGTTCGGCGACAGCGCCCGCGCCCCGGCGACGACCCGGGCGGCGTGATCCGGCGGCATCCGCACCCCCGGGGCGGCGGGCGCCGCCGGCGCCACCGCCTCCTTCAGGTCGATCAGGGCCAGCCGACCCCGGCCGTTGGGATCCTTGGGGTGAATTCCCTGGGCGTGGTGATCCTTGCCGTGATGCTCCTTGGCGGGCGACCCCTCGATCCGCACCAGGGCGGCGTAGCGCAGGAAGCCGAGCGAGCTGCACCCCTTCATCCAGTAGGCCGCGTCGACCAGGCGAAGGCCGGATGCGGGGTCCCGGCCGTCGAGCGCGCGCACGAGTCCGCGCACACCGTCCTCGTCGAACAGGTCGGCCAGGGCGGCGCGCTCGGTGTCGTCGAGGGCCCAGAACTTGCGCCCGAGCGGAATCGCGGGCTCCACGTCCTTCAGGCGCTCGCGGGCGAGCTGCTTCCAGTGCCGGCCCAAGGCCCGGCGCCGCACGGTGCGCACCACCTCCGGCTCGGGCGGGGCCGCGTCGCTGTCCGGTCCTGCGAGGCCCCGCGCGTAGCCGCGGACCATCCCCTCCAGCATCCGGGCGGTGACCACGCCGGGCAGGTCCGAGCCGCGGGCGGCGCTCGCCAGCGACAGGCCGAGGCGGACGAGGTCGTGGGTCGGGTTGCCGATCACCGTCTGGTCGAGGTCGCGGATCTGGATGTCGACCCGGCCCTCGGCATCGGCGAGCGGCCCGAGATTGCCGAGATGGCAATCGCCGCAGATCCAGACCGGTGGCCCCTCCGGCAGGGTCCCGCGGGGGAGCCCGTCCAGCCACTCGTAGAATTTCAGGGTGTTGCCGCGGACATAGGCGTGGGCCGACCGCGCCATCTTCAGGTTCCGCTGACGTTCCAGGACGGCCGCCCGCTCCTCGGGGCCGAAGGATCTGATCTCGCGCAATGCCACCACCTGCCTCGGAGCGGCCTCGACGCTACCTTGGCCGCGGGACTGAAACGCACGAGACGCCGTCGGCATGGCGCGTCGTTTCGTCTCCGCTGTGGATGATGCGGGGTACTCATGCGTGCAAGGAGCTGCCACTTGGTCGATCCCGGGCTCCGGCGCCTGCCGGAGCCGGCCGGCCATGTGGGTTCCGAGTGGGTCGTTCAGGGCACGGGTGACCCCATGCTCCGAAAACGGCGGCCCTGCACCTTTGGCTCGGCGGAGTGGCCGTCGAGGGGCCGCGGGACGGGTGGCGCACCACCGTCGGGTTCAGCGCCGCCCGACCCCCGCGCGGGCGCGGCCGGTGCCGTCCCCGGCCCGATCCAGGCGCCGCCCGTGCTCGGCCGCTCGTGCCGGGCCGCCCGGATCCGCTCGGCGGCCGCCAGGAAGGCGTCGACGCAGGTCGGATCGAAGTGGCCGCCGCGCTCCCGCGCGATGTGGGCGAAGGCCTCCTCGTCCGTCATGGCGCCCTTGTAGGGCCGTACGGTCGTCAGGGCGTCGAACACGTCCGCGATGGCGACGATCCGGGCCGGGAGGGGGATCAGCCGCCCGGACAGCCCGAGCGGATAGCCCATTCCGTCCCAGCGCTCGTGATGGGCGCCGGCGATCTCGGCGGCGAGCTGGATCAGGTCGCTGGAGCTGCCGCC
Source organism: Methylobacterium sp. DB0501 (assembly GCF_011043735.1). GTDB lineage: Bacteria > Pseudomonadota > Alphaproteobacteria > Rhizobiales > Beijerinckiaceae > Methylobacterium > Methylobacterium alsaeris. The sequence continues at coordinate 2,608 of NZ_JAAKGV010000056.1, forward strand.
CAGGATGCGCTCGCCGATGGCCGCGTGCTCGCGGATCACCGCGAATTCCTCCGGGTCGAGGCGTCCCGGCTTGAGCAGGACCGCGTCGGGCACCGCGACCTTGCCGACATCGTGCAGGGGCGCGGCGAGGAAGATCGAGCGGCAGAGGGCCGGGGGCAGCCCCAGTGCCCCGGCCAGGATCGCGCTGTAGCGGGCGACGCGCCAAGTGTGGCCGCCGGTGTCGTTGTCCCGGTACTCCACCGCCAGCGACAGGCGGAAGATGATCTCCTCCTCCCGGTCGAGCAGGCGGCGCGTCGCCGCCTCCACCTCCTGGGCGAGCCAGGCCGCCTGGTCGTTGAGCCGGCGGAAGGCGATCGAGAGGTTGACCATGTTGCGCAGGCGCGCCCGGATCTCGCTGGCATCGGGCGACTTCGACAGGAAGTCCGTCGCCCCCGCCTCCAGGGCCTCGACCCGCACGTGCTCGTCCGGGCTCGACGTCACCATCACGATCGGGACCTGCTCGTAGCCCGGCAGGCCGCGCAGGGCGCGCGTCAGCGCGATGCCGTCGAGGCCCGGCATGACGTAGTCGACGAGGACGAGGTCGAAATGCCCGGTCCGGGCCGCATCGAGCGCCGCCTGCGGGTCGGTGAAGGCGATGCAGAGCAGGGCGCTCGCCTCCTCGACGAGGCGGGTCAGCTGCCCCAGGCTCGACGGGCTGTCGTCGACGAGGAGCGCCCGCATCGGCGGCGTCCCCGGACGGGACGCCGCGACCGGCCCCGCATGGCTGACCGCAGGTTCGTGCCCCGGCCCTGCCGTCGCCGCAGGTGCGGGCATGCGGAAGGACGGGGCCGGCGGATCGCCGGCGGCGGGCAGCGCCCTCATGCCGTCCGCCCGAGCGGCGAGGCCGCGCCGAAGCGCAGGATCTCCAGGTGGATTTGGTCGAGGGGCGTCACCCGCGCGGCCGCGCCGCGCTCGATCGCCTCCTTGGGCATCCCGAACACGACGCAGCTCTCCTCGTCCTGGGCGACCGTCAGGGCGCCGGCCCGGCGCATCTCCAGGAGGCCGTTGGCGCCGTCGTCGCCCATGCCGGTCATCAGGATGCCGAGCGCGTTGGCGCCCGCGGCTTGCGCCGCCGAGCGGAACATCACGTCGACGGAGGGGCGGTGGCGCGAGACCAGCGGCCCGTCCTTGACCGCGACGGCGTAGTGCCCGCCCGTGCGCTGGACCAGCAGGTGGCGCCCGCCCGGGGCGATCAGGACCCGGCCGGGCAGCACGGCGTCGCCGGTCTCGGCCTCCTTGACCGCGACGGCGCAGAGCCCGTCGAGCCGGCGCGCGAAGGCGGCGGTGAAGCGCTCGGGCATGTGCTGGACGACGACGATGCCGGGCGAATCGGCCGGCAGGAGTTCCAGCACGTCGCGCAGGGCTTCGGTGCCGCCGGTGGAGGCGCCGATGCAGACGATCGGATCGGTCCCGGTCACCCGACGGGGCGCGACCGGCGGCGGCAGCATCGCGTCCGCCGACAGCTTGGCCTCGACGTTGCGCACGCTCGCGCGCCGCGGGCGCAGGCGCGAGCGGGCGGCGGCCCGCACCGCGTCGCAGACCCGCACGGAGGATTCGACCAGGAACTGGCGTGTGTCGATGCGGGGCTTCGGCAGCACGTCGACGGCGCCGGCCTCCAGCACGTCGAACAGCATGCGCGATCCCGCCTCGGTCAGGGTCGAGCACACGATCACCGGAATCGGCTTCTGCGCCATGATCTTGCGCAGGAAGGTGAGGCCGTCCATCCGGGGCATCTCGAGGTCGAGGATGATGACGTCGGGCACCTCCTCATGGATGCGCCGGGCCGCCACGAACGGGTCGGCGGCGGTGCCGAGCACCGTGATGTCCGGGGCGGTGGCGAGGATCTGGCACAGCGTCTGTCGGACGGAGGCCGAATCATCCACCACGAGGACGCGGATCGGAGCGGTCGCGGGCATGGGCGTATCCTCCAGGCCCCCGTCCGCCGCCGAACCGGCGACCGCTTCGGCGACAGACAGGGTGCAAGAACAGGGACTCGATCGGAATTGCCGTGCACGTCCGCTCAGCGGCGGAAGACGGTCGAGGTGACCTGGGTCAGGCCCGGGACGCCGGTGACGGACATCGATTCGGAATGGCCCACCGCGAGGTAGCCGCCGGGGCGCAGGTGGCCGGCGAGCCGCCCGAGCACCGCCCGCTGCGTCGGCCGGTCGAAGTAGATCAGCACGTTGCGGCAGAACACGACGTCGACGTCGCGGTCGACGGGGTAGCGCTCGTCCATCAGGTTGAGGTGGCGGAAGCGCACCCGGCGGCGCAATTCGGGCACGATCCGGCCGACCTGCCGGGCGGGGTCGCGAGCCGCCATGACGTAGCGGCGGCGCAAGGGAGCCGGCACCACGGCGAGCATCTCGTCGGAATAGACTCCCTCGGCGGCCGACCGCAGCACCTCGGTCGAGACGTCGGTGCCCAGGACCGCGTAGTCGAAGCGGTGGCCCGCTCCGATCATGTCCTGCAGCACCATCGCCAGGGTGTAGGCCTCGGCGCCCGTCGAGGCCGCCGCGCTCCAGATCTTCAGGAGCGGGCGCTCGCCGCGATGGGTCGGCAGCGCGCAGAGCTGCGGCACCAGCGTCTCGCGCAGCAGGTCGAAATGCGCCGGCTCGCGGAAGAAATCGGTCTTGTTGGTCGTCACGCAATCGACGAGGTGCACGAACTCCTCGGCGAGCCGCCCCTCGTCGAAGAGGTGGCGGGCATAGGCGTCCAGGCTGTCGAGCTGCAGCGCCCGCACGCGCTTGCGAAGGCGCCCCTCGACCATCGTGCGCTTGGTGGCGGGCAGCTGGATGCCGACGCGCGCCTCGACGACCTCGGCGATCGACTGGAAATGACGCTCGCTCAGCTGCTGCGAGGTGAGGGGGAGTGATGTCACGGGAAGGGGAACCTGACGGGAAGGGGCACGCGGGACCGGTCCTCAGGCAGCCAGCGGTCGGCCGGCGAGCGCCGGCTCGTCGCCCGCCATCAACCGCACCAGGTCGAACACCACCACGAAGGCGTCGCCGCGCCGGCCGATGCCGGCGATGTAGGTCGAGCGCCAGCGGCCGCCGACCTCGGGGGCGGCCTCCATCTCGGCGCGGTCGAGTTCCGTCACCTCGAAGACCCGGTCGGCTACGAAGCCGACCCGCATCGTCCGCTCCTTCGTCGGCTGATCCTGCATCGTCTGATCCGGCATCGGGATGTTGAGCAGGATGATCCGCGTCGCCTGCGTCGGCGCCTCCGGCGGAAGGCCGAGCTTGGTGCGCAGGTCGACCACCGGGTAGCTCTGGCCGCGCACGTCGATCATGCCGACGAGGAAGGCCGGCGCCTGCGGCAGAGCCGCGGGGGCGCGGTAATCCAGGATCTCCTGGACGTTCTCGATATCGATCCCGAAGGTCTCGCGCCCGAGACCGAGGGTCAGATACTGCCATACACTCGACATCTCGCGCTCCGGCTGGCCAGATTCTCGCCCCCGGGATGCCGGGGAAAGGTGAGGGTGGGAGACCCGGCCGCCGTCGGGGAGACGGGCGGCCGGGAGGGGCGGGGGGCCTTGCGGGGCCGGACCCGCTCAGGCGACGCGGGTGAAGTCGGCGTCGCGCTCGTCGCCCTCGCGCATGTCGAAGGCAAAGCCGCCCCCGCCGGGGGATTTCGGCGCGGCCTTCGCCGGCCGGACCGCCGCCCCGCGCTTGGCCGGGCCCCGCACCGGCGATTTCACCGCCATCCGGGCGGCCGTGGCGCGCAGCTGCGACACCGCCCCGTCGAGCGGCCGCGATCCGGCCGCCGCAGCCTCGTCCTCGCCGATCCGGAAATAGGCGATCGTGGCTTGCAGGGTCTCGGCCTGGGCCGCCAGCTCCTCCGAGGTCGCCGAGACTTCCTCGGACGCGCTCGCGTTCTGCTGCGTCACCTTGTCGAGCTGCTGGATCGCCTGGTTGATCTGCCCCGACCCGACATCCTGCTCCCGGCACGCCGCCGAGATCTCCTCGACCAAGGCCGCCGTCCGCTTGATGTCGGGCACCAGCCGGCCCAGCATGTCGCCCGCCGCCTGCGCCGCCTTGACCGTATCGATCGACAGCGTGCCGATCTCGGCCGCCGCCGCCTGGCTGCGCTCGGCGAGCTTCCTCACCTCGCTCGCCACCACGGCAAAGCCGCGACCGTGCTCGCCGGCCCGGGCCGCCTCGACGGCGGCGTTGAGCGCCAGGAGATCGGTCTGGCGGGCGATCTCCTGCACGATGGTGATCTTCTGGGCGATGGTCTGCATCGCCTCGACGGCGCGTCCCACCGCGGCGCCGCTCGCCTCGGCGTCCTTGGCCGACTGGCGGGCGATGGCCTCGGTCTGGCCGGCATTCTCGGCGTTCTGCTTCACGTTGGCGGCCATCTCCTCCATCGAGGCGGAGGCTTCCTCGGTCGAGGCGGCCTGCTCGGTCGAGCCCTGCGACAGCTGCTCGGCGGAGGCCGACAGCTCCTGAGAGCCGGCCGAGACGTTGGCCGCCGCGGCGGAAGCGTCCGCCACCACGTGGCGGAGCTTCGCCAGCATCTGCTCGAGGGCGATGCCGAGCCCGTCCCGGTCCGAGAGCCGCCGCGCCTCGACGGTCAGGTCACCGTCGGCGATCGCGGTCGCGATGTCGGTGATCGCCCGCAGGTTCGTGGTCATCGCCCGGAGATGGGCTTGAACCTCGCTGCTCAAGCCGCCGTAATCCTTCGCCAGCGACTTCGAGAAGTCGCCGACCGAGGCCGCCGCGAGGACCTCGGAGATGTCGCGGAACGCCTGCTCGACCGCGAGCGCGGTGCCCTGGATCTGCCCGACCTCGTCGCGCCGCCCGGTATCGAGCGGGGTCGCCAGGTCGGCGAGCTTGGCGCTGACGCGGGTCACCGGCCGCGCCACGGTGCGGATCAGCAGGAAGGCGATGCCGGCGGCGATCAGCAGGGTGGCGAGGGTGCCGAACGCGATGATCTGCGTCGTCGTCTCGAAGGCGGCGGTCTGCGCGGTCCGCCGCGTCTGCATCAGCGCGTTCTCGATGCCGATCACCTCGGCGATCTTGGCGCGCAGGCCGTCCATCGCCTCCTTGCCGGCGCCGGCGATCTCGGCCTGCCGGGCGGCGTCGCGGGTCTCGGGGCTGCCCATCAGGGCGATGCCCTTCTCGGCGACGCCCCCGTGCCAGGCCTCGGCCAGGCGGCGCACCGCGTCGAGCCGCTCCTGCTGGGCCGGGTTGTCGGCGGTCAGGTCCTTGGCCTGGCGCCAGGCGGCCTCGAAGCCGTCCCAGCCCTTCCGGTAGGGGGCAAGGAACTTCGGATCGCCGGAAAGCAGGAAGCCGCGATAGCCGGTCTCCTGGTCGACCATCCCTGACATCGCCCGGTTGGTCGCGTCGATCACCTGGATCGTGTGGTCCGACCAGTTGACGGCCTGCCGGATCTCCGACGACTTCCAGTGCACGACGCCATTCACCCCCAGCTCGACCGCCAGCATCACGGTGAAGGTGAGGGCCAGTTTTCGAGGCATCGAGATGTTGTCGAACATGCTCATCGAGCGAGCCTTTCCTTCCGCGAACCGTAAGAAGCCGGGTGGTCGTGGACCGGCCGCGGTGCCGCCCGGTCCGGAGCGCGCATCGCAAGGTGTCGTGATCGGTGTGCGGCGCGGTTCGCTCGGGGGCCGGACGGGCGCCGGGGAGAGCGATGCTCTCCGCCTTGCACCCGTCCGGGTATCGCGTGCGTCGGCCGTCCTGTGTCAGGCGACGCGGGTGAAGTCGGCGTCGCGCTCGTCGCCCTCGCTCATGTCGAAGGCAAAGCCGCCCCCGCCGGGCGATTTCGGCGCGGCCTTCGCCGGCCGGACCGCCGCCCCGCGCTTGGCCGGGCCCCGCACCGGCGATTTCACCGCCATCCGGGCCGCCGTCGCGCGCAGCTGCGACACCGCCCCGTCGATCTGGCGCGCGCCCAGGGCGGGCGCCTGCGCCCCGTCGATCCGGAAGTAGCCGATCGTCTCCTGCAAGGTCTCGGCCTGGGCCGCCAGCTCCTCCGAGGTCGCCGAGACTTCCTCGGACGCGCTCGCGTTCTGCTGCGTCACCTTGTCGAGCTGCTGGATCGCCTGGTTGATCTGCCCCGACCCGACATCCTGCTCCCGGCACGCCGCCGAGATCTCCTCGACCAAGGCCGCCGTCCGCTTGATGTCGGGCACCAGCCGGCCCAGCATGTCGCCCGCCGCCTGCGCCGCCTTGACCGTGTCGATCGACAGCGTGCCGATCTCGGCCGCCGCCGCCTGGCTGCGCTCGGCGAGCTTCCTCACCTCGCTCGCCACCACGGCAAAGCCGCGACCGTGCTCGCCGGCCCGGGCCG
>NZ_JAAKGV010000057.1 GCF_011043735.1 Methylobacterium sp. DB0501
GTTGAGCGCCAGCAGGTCGGTCTGGCGGGCGATCTCCTGCACGATGGTGATCTTCTGGGCGATGGTCTGCATCGCCTCGACGGCGCGCCCCACCGCGGCGCCGCTCGCCTCGGCGTCCTTGGCCGACTGGCGGGCGATGGCCTCGGTCTGGCCGGCATTCTCGGCGTTCTGCTTCACGTTGGCGGCCATCTCCTCCATCGAGGCGGAGGCTTCCTCGGTCGAGGCGGCCTGCTCGGTCGAGCCCTGCGACAGCTGCTCGGCGGAGGCCGACAGCTCCTGTGAACCGGCCGAGACGTTGCCCGCGGCCGCGGCGGCGTCCGCCACGACGGTGCGCAGCCGGGCCAGCATCGTCTGGAGCGCGAGGCCCATCCTGTCCTTCTCGGACAGGGGCTCGGCCTGCACCGTGAGGTCGCCCTCCGCGATCGCATCGGCGAGGGTGGCGGTTTCGTTCAGGTTGGCCGTCATGCGGTTCATGGCGGTCACGAGGTCGCCGATCTCGTCGCGGGAGGTCACCGTGACCGTCTGGCTGAGATCGCCCATCGCCACGGCGTCGGCGAGGAACACCGCGCGGCTCAAGCCGCGGGAGATGGTGACCGCGAGCCAGGTCGCGATGACGAGGCCGAGGAGCAGCGCGCCCGCCAGCACGGCGAGCAGCATTGCCTGGCCGTCGCTCGATTCGGCCTTGGCCCGCGCCACCGCATCGGCCATGCGCTTGTTCTGGAACTCGACCAGGGCGTCGAAGGCGCGGATCGCCGCCGTGCTGGCGACAGCGTACTCGCCCGAGGCGAGGGAGGCGGCCTTGACGGTGGTCCCGGTCTCGACGGTCGAGAGCGCCTTCTGGAAGGACGCAGACCAGGCCGCATATCTCTGCCGGACCGCCTCGACGGGCAGGCCGCGCGCGGCGCCGACGCGCAGCAGGTCGTCGACCGCGCGCGAGATCTCCTCGCGCATCTGCTTGGCAGCGCTCACGCGCTGGTCCAGCGTCTCGACGCTGAGGGCGCCGGTCGCCGACTGCATCTGGCCCCAGGCCCGCTCCAGGCGGACCTGGAAAGCCGCCGCGGTGCGGACGAGTTCGTCGTCGCCCGGCTCGCCCTGCCGGCCCTTGGCGAGCGCGTCCAGCTCGGTCCGCAGGGCGGCGGTGGCGGGACGCCCGGTCGTGTTGATCTCCGTCCAGGTCCGGGCATTCGAGTTCAGCTGCGTCAGCTCCTGCACCTTGAGGCCCAATGCGCGCTGCTTGTCGTACTTGTCGGACAGATCCTCGAAGAGCCGCTTGCCATCCTCGGAACTGATGTAGGTCCTGGCCTTGGCCAATGCGGCGAGCGCATCGGCCCGATTGTCCGTCGCGCGCTTGCTGAAATCGGTCATCTGGGCTTCGTCCGCGCTGATGACCGCCGCCCGCGCGTTAGAGATGCCCCGGATGGCATTGGCCTTCGCGTCGAGGACGAGCGCCTGGACCTCGGACCGGCTGACGACGAACCGCATCGATTCGTCGGCGGCGGTCAGCTTCTGGTACCCGACCGCGCCGGCCGCGCCCGCCAGGACGAGGACCGAGGCGAAGCCGCCGGCGAGTTTCGCCTTGATCGTGACCCGCATGAAATGACTCCAGACAAATTCTAGCTCAGTTCAGGATCCGTTCGACATCGGGCAGAATGACGAACTCGTCCCCGCTCTTGACGATCGACTTGATGTATTCGGGCCGCCACGAGGTCCCGACTTTCGGGATCGGCTGCGCGGTGCCGCCCTGGACCTCGGTCACCTCGAAGACCTTGTCGGCGACGAGGGCCACGATGACCGGATCGCCCGCGATCTCGACCTCGATCACCACGAAGCGGGTATCCGGCGTCGCGGCTTCCGGCTTCATGCCGAAGCGCTCGCGGATGTCGGCGAGGGGCACGACGTTGCCGCGCACGTTGACGATCCGGTCGAGATGCGAGCGCGCGCCCGCCACCCGGGTGGTCGGGATCGGGTCGATGATCTCCCGTACCATCCCGGCATCGAGGGCGAAGGTCTCCGACCCGATGCGCACCTTCACCACCTGCAGGGGGGTGGTCTGCGCCTGAATGTCCGCTGTCCCGGTCATCACGCCACTTCCTGGTATTCGCGCGGCATCTCCGCCTGCCCGCCCGTGACGAGCCGGCCGACATCGATGATGAGGGCGGCGGTGCCGTCGCCGAGGATCGTCGCCCCCGAGAAGGTCGCGACGTCCGCGTGGAGCTTCGAGAGCGACTTGATCACCGTCTGGTGGTTGCCGATGATCTGGTCGGCCACGAGCCCGACCCGGGTCTCGCCGACCGAGACGATGATGACCTTCTGGTACGGGTCGGGCTCGCCGTCGGCCTCGAACAGCGACCGCAGCCGCAGGAACGGCACCAGCGCGCCGCGGATGTCGAGGAAGTCCCGGCCGCGGCCGGTCCGGTCGCCCTCGGGCAGCTCGACGCATTCCTCGACCGCCGAGAGCGGCACGACGTACCGCCCCTCGCCGACCCGGATCAGCAGGCCCTCGATGATGGCGAGCGTCAGCGGCAGGCGCAGCGTCACGGTGGTGCCGGCGCCGGGCTCGGTCGCGATGTCGATCGTGCCGCGCAGGGCTTCGATGGTCTTCTTCACGACGTCCATCCCGACGCCGCGGCCCGACAGGGCCGAGATCGTCGCGGCGGTGGAGAAGCCGGGGGCGAACAGGAACTGGTAGACCTGCTGGTCGCTCAGCACGGTGCCGGGGGCGACGAGCCCCTTCTCCTCGGCCTTGGCGCGGATGCGGGCTGCGTCCAGCCCGGCGCCGTCGTCGCGCACGCTCACCCGCACCTGGGCGCCGACATGCTCGGCCGAGAGGGTGATGCGGCCGGTGGCGCTCTTCGCGCCGCCCGTGGGCGTGCCGGCGCGCCGGGCCGGGTCCTCGATGCCGTGGTCGATGGCGTTGCGGATCAGGTGGACCAGGGGGTCGGCCAAGCGCTCGATCACAGTCTTGTCGAGCTCGGTGTCCTCACCCTCGGTGACGAACTCGACCGGCTTGCCGAGATCCCGCGACAGGTCGTGGACGAGGCGCCGGAAGCGGCCGAACAGCGCCCCGATCGGCACCATGCGGATGCTCATCGTGGTGTCGCGCAGGCGCGCCGACAGGCGCTCGATCTCCTCGGCGACGGTCTTGATGCCGGCATCGGCGTGAAGGCCGGCGATCTGGCTCAGGCGGGCCTGGGCGATGACCAGTTCGCCGACCCGGTCCATCAGCTCGTCGAGGCGCTCCGCCTCGACCCGCACCGTGCTGGCGCTGCGTTGCGCGCCCGCGCGGGCCTCGGGCGGGGCGGCCGCGGGAGGCGCGGCTGGAGGCGCGACCGGCATCACGACCGGCGCCCGCGGCGCGGCGACCGCGGAGACGGGCTCGGCCGGGGGAGCCGGATCGGCCGGCGCCTCGGCGGCCCCGCCGAGGGCCGCCAGGGTCAGGGTCATCTCGTCCTGGACGAACAGGAACACGTCCTCGATCGCCTCGCGGGTGACGGCCGCCCGCAGGGTCACGTCCCAGCCGATCGCCAGGGCGCCCGGATCGAGGGCCGCGAGGTCCGGCACCGCGTCGAGCCGCGCCGTCACCTCGCAGGGGCCGAGCTCCCGCAGGTCGTCGAGGAGGGCGAGGGGGTTGGTGCCGTTGCGCAGTACCTCCGGCGCGAAGGCGAGGCCGATCCGCCAGCCGGTCTCGAGGGTCGATCCCCGGCCTGCGGTTTCCGGACTCGAAGCCTGGCCCGCGGCCTCCGGCGCGTCGGGCGAGGAGGCCGGCCCGGCCGGGCTCGTCGCCCGGCCGACCAGGGTGCCGAGCTCGTCGAGGATGGCCTGGCCGAAGATCGGCTCGGCCCCGTCGGGATCCTCGATCAGCTGGCGGATGTAGTCCTTCGCCGACAGGGCGACGTTCACGAGATCGACGCTCGCCGGCACGCGGCCCTGGCGCACGAGGTCGAAGGCGGTCTCGAAGTCGTGGGTGAACGCCGCCACCCGCTCGAAGCCGAACATCGCCCCCGAGCCCTTGATGGTGTGGAGGGCGCGGAACGCGGTGTCGATCAGGGCCCGGTCCTGCGGCTTCTCGCCGAGATCGAGCAGCGTGGTCTCGAGGCAGGCGAGAAGCTCGTCGGCCTCCATGCGGAACACGTCGACCGGGTTCAGGGTAGTCATGTCGGCATCGACCCTTGGATCGCGCGGGAAGCTCGAGGACGAATGCGCAAAGCCGCCCCGGCCCGCCGCCGACGACCGTTCTTCCACCCGGCCGCTCCTCGCGGGCGGCTTTCGGAATCCGGGTCATCGGGGGTGGAGGCTGAGAAATCCGGAATTTCGCAGTCGCTATTCTTCGCATGGCGGGCGCTAATTTTCGGTTAGCGATCGAATATTCATGCGCGGTCGGGGTTAGGAATATTGTCAAACCCAAGGGAAGCGGGAGTCGAAGGCCGGTTCGGCACGGCGGCGGTCGCCGATCGAAGACTTGGGAGACGCAGCGTAAGGCAGGTCTTCAGGCCCACGAATCCTCGCGGCGAGCGCCATTCGAGACTGGGCGGGCGCCTTGTCTTGTCCGGCAGGCGCTCCCGTCATCGGGATGCCGCCGGGATCATGACGGACAGTCCAGCGAAGATTCGCTCCGTCCGACGGCGCGTCGTGGCTCAGAACAGGTCGATGCCGTCGAACTCGTCCGCGCCGGCCGGTGCCGGGACCGGCGGCCGCTCCGGCGGTTCCTGCTCCGGTTCCTGCCCGAGGATCTGGCGCCGCAGGCGGTCCCGGACCTTGCCGAGGGTGCAGGAGGCGATCATCGCCTCGACCCAGGCCTGATCGGGCGCGGGGCCGGACCCGTCGATGCCGCGCGCCGCCGCCGCGTCGGCCATCCGCCCGAGCTCGACGGAGAGCGCCCGCAGCACCGTCTCGCTGTTCTGAAGGCGCTGCTTCGTCAGATCCTGGAACTGCAGCGCCACGATGGCGCCCGACACGTCGGCGGTGATCGACTGCGTCGTCTCGGCGGTCTGCTGCAGCACGCCGGCGAAGCGCGAGGTCTGGGCGACGAGGGTCTGCATCACGGTCCTGACCCGCACCTCGGCGCTGCGGCTCTCGTCGGAGACGTCGACGGTCGCGATGTCCTGCAACAGGCCGTGGCTGTCGCGCAGGCCGGTGGCGATGACGCGGATCTGGTCCTTGATGGTGCCCGAGAGCGTGTTGATCGATTGCGCCAGCAGGCGGACCTCGTCGGCCACCACCGAGAAGGCCCGGCCAGCCTCGCCCGCCCGCGCCGCCTCGATCTTGGCGTTGAGGGCGAGCAGGTTGGTCTGGCGGTTGATGGTCTCGATCCGCGCGACGCTGCCCTCGACCGCGTCGATCTCGGTGAGCACCGTGTCGAGGGAGCGGGCGGTCGCACCCCCCTGGCGCGAGAGCCGGCCGACCTTGTCCATCAGCGCCGCCAGGGTCTCCCCGAGCCCGGAGGCGACCTCCGCGAGGAGGACCGGGTGCCCGTCGATCTCGACGGACTGGATCGACGCGACGAGTCCCTGCACGATCTCGGCCTGCTCGCGGGTCGTCGCCGCGATGTTCTCGAAGCGGTGCGTCAGGCCCTGGACGCTCTCCTCCACGTGGGAGGAGGCGATGCCGAGCTCGTCGACCAGGGCCTCCAGCGATCGCCGCTGCAGGGCGGAGAGGCCGAGCCAGGATTGCAGCAGGTCGATGAAGGCCGCCGTATCGGCGGTGGGCGGCGGCTCGGCGACGGGCGGCGCGAGGCTCGCGGCGGCGGGAGCCGGGGCGAGGGCCGGGGCCTCGCGGCGGGGCCGCAGCCATCGGGCACGGGAGCGCTCCAGCGTCACCTGTGCGACCTCCGAAATCATCGTCCTGGACTCCATGGGACCGTTCGTAGCGTTCGTGCCCGCCCGACGTCGAGTCCGGGGCCGCCCGGACGCTACGGGCCCCATGCTTGCCGAAACGTTGACGACATGGAGTCAGGGGTTCCGAAAGATTCAGGGAAGTTTTACGCCATTCCCGCTTAGTCTTGCGGCGAGGGGCGGTTCGGACCCCTCGCCAGGACGCCGGCTCCGTGATGTCAGATCCTTTCACCGTCACCCTCCCGGACGACTGCACCGTGCGGACGATCGGGACCCTGCACGGCGAGATCGCCGCCGCCCTCGCCTCGACCGCAGACCTCGCGCTCGACTGCGCCGCGGTCGCGCGCGCCGACATCGCCTTCGTGCAGCTGGTCGTGGCGGCCTCAGCCACGGCGGAGCGGCAGGCCAAGCGCCTCACCCTCGTCGACGCCCCCGACATCGTGCGCAGCGCCTTCGCGCGGGCCGGCCTGACCGCGCAGAGTCCCTTCCGGCAAGCCCCGTTCCTCCACGCCGCCTGAGCGGCCCCGCCCGATCCGTCTCACCCCCGTCCCGGAGTTTCCATCCCATGGCTACCGTTCTCGCCGTCGACGACTCCATGAGCATCCGGCAGATGATCAAAGTGGTCCTCGGACCGGCCGGCCACACCGTCATCGAGGCCGAGGACGGCGCCGACGGCATTGCCAAGGCCAGGTCCGGCGCGCCCAACCTCGTCATCACCGATCTCAACATGCCGGTGATGAACGGCCTCGAGATGATCAAGAACCTGCGGACGATGCCCGCGCTGACCGGCGTGCCGATCCTGTTCCTGAGCACGGAATCGGACGAGAGTATCAAGCAGCAGGCCAAGGCGGCCGGCGCCACCGGCTGGATCACCAAGCCGTTCAAGCCCGAGCAATTGCTGGCCGTGGTCACCAAGCTGACCCGGGCCTGATCCCGGGGGCGGGGGGAGCGCGCTCTCCCGGCTTCGTGCCGGACCGCACCGTCATACCGAATCCGACTGATCGCTTCCGGCGAGCCGACAGGATCGCCGGAAGCGATCAGTCGGATTTCATATGCGATGGTTCGGCCACATCGCCCGCATGATGGCCCGGGGCGAGAACGGGCCCGACGAGCAGGTTTCGGGGGCCAGCCGGCGCCGGACCGACTGGGAGATGGGTGAGGCGCGCTTCACGAGATCCAGAAGCGTCTCTTCGGCGGCCCTCAGGTTCGTCCGGGAAGGATCGATGAGGGCGATGTCGACCGCCCGCTCCGCCGCGTTCCACATCACCGGCGCGACCGTCTTGCCGACATTCAGGACACGGGTCATGTGCAGGGCATCGTAGGCCTGGATGGCCGACCCGATGCGGACGAGGCCGAATTCCGGACGTTCGAAATCAACCCAGACGACGATCGTCCTGCTGAAGTCATACGCGGACATCGGCTCCTCCACGTCATCGGTTCGACTGTCAACTTCCGGTTGCGAATTTCGGTCCTGGATTGCATCGGGCCATCGAGAGGATGGTGATCGAGCAATGAATCGCGATGCCGGCGATTGAATCGAATGCGATGATCGTGACGACGGAGCGAGTCGCCCCCGGGCGGGTCTCGCCTGTCCGGCGGGATCGCCGGGACTCGGCCGCAATGCGCTCGGCCTGAACGACGCGGTCGGCGGCGATTTCCCGATCCCGCAAGACCACCGGCGCCCGTTCGCCCTCGACAGCCTCGTGGTGGAGCGGTTCCTGTCGGTCTCCGGCGACGCGATCGTCGTCGGCTCCCGGAGCCGAACGCCGTGTTCGACACCAAGGGCGACCCCGACCCCTACCTGGACGTGGCGGCGGTCGGGATCGATCCGCTGAGGCACAACGACCAAGACGGCCGGAAGGAGAGCCCCGATCCGTCGAAGGGCTTCGACATGATGGAGTGCCGCAAGGCCGATCGAGATGTCGCCCAGGCCAAGATCGACCCGATGCCGCACGACCTGCGTAGGGCGCCCTCGACGGCCGTACCACCTTCGGCGCAGCGGCCTCCGGCAACGGCAACGTCGGGCCGTCGCCCGGGAAGTCGGTCGGCCCGGATCCTTCGGGTCGACCGCGTTGTTCGGCAAAAAGTTCCAGATCTCGGACGCCGCTGCGGCCGAAGGAGCCTCCCGTCCGGCAGTCCGTCGGCATCGCACCCGGTTGCCGAGCACGAACTTTTGTATTCTGTTCTGTGAATCGGCGCCAGATGGATTCGCAAGAGAACGGCATTTCGGCGAATATACTGGCTTATGGCCTTGTAAGACGGAAAATAATACGAACATATCTTACGATTTAATGCGAATATTCGTGAGTTTTATAAAATCGACATCGGTTGTGAGTTTACGTGCGTCGGTTATTAGGATGGCGGTTTGATATCGCTCTGGTAGGAGTGTTAAGGCCGATGTTGAAAGGCGTTGCCTCACAGGCCGGCCCCGACCAATCCGGTCCCGGCCCCGCGGAACTGCCGGCGGCCCGGCCCGATTCGGGCCTCGGGGCGCTCGCCCTCGTCGCCTCGTTCCACCAGATCCCCTGCGAGCCCGCCCAGGTCCGCCACGACCTCGGCCTCGGACAGGGGCCGATGAGCGCCGTCGACATCGTCCGCGGCGCACGCCGCCTCGGCCTCAAGGGGCGCCTGCTCCAGGACCAGAAGCCCGCCCGCCTGGAGTCGATCCCGCTCCCCGCCATCCTCCAGGTCGAGGACGGACGCTTCGTCGTCCTCGGCCGCCGCTTCGAGGACGGCAAGCTGCGCATCATCGATCCCGTCGCCCGCACCGCCGACCACGTCGAGCCCGACGCCTTCCTGCCCCGATGGACCGGCACCATCGTGCTCGTCGCCCGACGCGCCAACCTCCAGACCGCCCTGCACAAGTTCGGCCTGACCTGGTTCGTCCCCTCCGTCTGGCGCTACCGCAGGCCGCTCGCCACCGTGCTCGTCGCCTCGCTGTTCATCCAGCTCTGCGCCCTCATCACCCCGATCTTCTTCCAGATCACCATCGACAAGGTCCTGGTCCACCGCGGCTA
>NZ_JAAKGV010000058.1 GCF_011043735.1 Methylobacterium sp. DB0501
CCGGCATCGAGCCGTCGGTCGGCAGCGTCGGCGACTCGTACGACAACGCCTTGGCGGAGACGATCAACGGCCTGTTCAAGGCGGAGGTCATCCACCGACGTGGACCGTGGCGCTCCTTCGAGGCCGTCGAGTACGCCATCCTGGAGTGGGTCGACTGGTACAACCACCGTCGCCTGCTCGCGCCGATCGGCAACGTCCCTCCCGCCGAGGCCGAAGCGCGCTATTATGCTCACGGCGGCGACCAAGCTTTGGCCGCCTGACCCAAGCCAACCAGCCTCCGAAAAACCCGGAGCGGTTCAGAGTTCGGATCGGCCCTCATTCTGCCTGCCATGCTCGACCGGCGACCTACGCGCTGGCGGTCTCAACTCTGCGGCTGGTTTAGCAGCACCCAGAGGCGCACAATCCTGCCGCCGACGACTTCGGCGACGTCGGTTCTGGTAACCGCGACCGGGCCACCGTCCGGCCCAGCCTGCCACCGCAGCGAACTCAGCCCGTGGTGCCCGACAGCCGCGCCGACCGTGTTGAACCGGAAGGTCGGCCCGAACTGCTCCAAGAACTTGCCGGCGACCGCCGCGATGGCTTCGCGTCCGCGCACCACATCGGTCGGCTCAGCGAGTTGTTTGACCTCCTGAGCCATCACTGTGAAACCGTATTCCGCCTCACCTGCGCGTGCTGCCTCGATGGTGGCGTTGAGCGCCAGCAGAATCGTCTGGCTCGCGATCACCTGAATGAGAGCGACGATACCGCCGATTCGGGTGGCCTGCTGGCTCAGGCCCGACACGATCGTGCTGGTTTCCTGCGCCTGGGTGACGGCCTGCCCAGCGATCTTTGAGGCGTGCTGCACCTGATTGTTGATCTCGGACACGGAGGCAGACAGCTCCTCGGCGCCTGAGGCCACGGCTTGGATGTCACCGGAGACCTACCGAACGACCCTTAAGCGGGGATTCGTTCGCGTTTGCGACAGGCACCCTTTGATGCGCCCTCTTTCGTCCCATTCTCCGTTGTTTGGACATGCAGGTAGCGTCCAGTTATGTGCCCGAAGTGTAGCCGATCATCGCCTGAACGAGGTGCGCCGGGGTGCCGCGGTCGAGGGCGTGGCTGGTTTGCGCAGAGACTTAGGCCAGAGCGCTGAGATTTTTGTTCAGCATATCTTAATCATTATCGCTGTAATTTTCATGACTAGAAATCTTGCTGGACCGAGTGCGGCGGTCAGCGAGTTTCTCGACTGCGCCGGTTTACCCATGCGCCTCTCGATAAAATTCTACCTTATCGGTTTGTTCTGATTGACCGCCTGAATATCGGCTACACAAGGTATACTATCGGTATCTCAACTCAATCGAGATTAATACTAACGAAATCGCTACTAATTTGATGCCATCCGTAGATACTTTGCACCGGCTTAACACACTTATACCTGAATATCGCGTCGGTATATATCGATTAATCGTAGCTTCTAACGATACGCAGACTAAGTTAATAACAAAATAACTTCTCTGAAAAAAATCTCAAAGTTATGCGTGTACGCAAAGAATACGAGCCGCTGATTAGCTCGTCGGAGGAGCGTGTTATCTATGATCATTACGCCATCCGTTGGGATGAATACCTCCGAGAGCTTGAGCCTATCATCTCGGCTGCCGAGGCAGGGGGGCGGGAGGAGGCGCTCAGGCTGCTGGCGAATGGCATCCGCGCCGTTCAGCTCGGAAGGGAAATGGGCGACCTCCTGCAGCAAGACGTGGCGCTCAACAAGCGGGGGGCGGATACTGCCGCTCAAGCCAGCCTCGTCGGTGTCGATCGAGCGGTGAAGGCAGCCTACTTCGCCATGGTGGTTGCTGTCGTGGCGTCCCTCGGGGCTATGCTGTTCAGCTTGTTCGGCCTCGCACGACCCCTCGCTAACATGACTGCTGCGATGCGCCGGCTTGCGAGTGGGGATGCCGCCGTGGCCGTACCCGGAATCGAGCGCCAGGACGAGATTGGGGCGATGGCGGGTGCCGTGCAGGTGTTCAAGGACAACCTGATCCGTACCGGCGAACTGGAAAAGGAGACCGCACTGGCTCGCGCCGGGGCTGAGGCACAGCGCAAAGCTGCGATGCAGCAGACTGCCGACCGCTTCGAGCAGGCGGTCGGCGGCATCATCGCGTCCGTGACTGCCTCGGCGAGCGAGCTGCAAGGCACCGCGCAGACTATGGCCGGCACGGCGCAGGAGACTGCGGCACAATCCACCACGGTTGCGGCCGCGGCCGAGGAGGCGTCCTCGAACGTTAATACGGTGGCCGCCGCCGCAGAGGAGCTGGGCTCGTCCGTGCAGGAGATCGCACGGCAGATCAGCGGGTCGGCCCCCATGGCTCAGGCAGCCGTGCAGGAGGCCGAACGGACTGGAGCGCTGGTGCGGGAGCTAAGCGCGGCGGCGGCCAAGATCGGGGAGGTGGTCGACCTGATCTCCGGCATCGCCGGTCAGACGAACCTCCTGGCGCTGAACGCGACCATCGAGGTGGCCCGAGCCGGTGAGGCCGGCCGCGGTTTCGCGGTCGTGGCCGCGGAGGTGAAGGAGCTCGCCAATCAGACCGGGCGGGCGACGCAGGACATCGCCACCCAGATCGGCCGGATCCAGGGCTCGACCGGGCAGGCGGTGGCAGCGATCGGCAGCATCGGCGGGCGCATCGAGGAAATGGCGCGGGTGGCGACCGGGATCGCGGCGGCCGTCGAGGAGCAGGGGGCGGCGACACAGGAGATCGTACGCAACGTGTCCCAGGCGGCCGCCGGCACCGGCGAGGTGACCAGCTCCATCGTTGGGGTGGCGAGCGCGGCAGAAGTCACGGGCTCGGCCCCGGGTCGGGTGCTGGTCTCAGCGTCGGACCTGTCGCAGCAGTCGGAGAGCCTTCGCTGCGCACTAGGCGGGTTCCTGAAATCACTTCGGGCTGCGTGATCGGAACCAATTAGCCCCGCCTTTTTGGTGCGGGGCTGAATGCTGGTCTATACTCTCCCAAGAAGTGAGCGGAACTGTCCGACGGCCACGCGTGCAAGTAGCGGTCGCTTGACGGCCCGTGCGGTCTCGTCCTGCTCGACGCGGCTCACCACAGCCACTTCGCCCTCATCCAAGGCCGAGGGCGGCTGGACGAACAGCCACGCAAGCTGCCGTGCGGGCGGCAACGGAGCTTCTGTCTCAGGCCGCTGCGCGTCACTGGCTCTCGCGCAGCGGGGCTTGCGGCCTGATCGGACCGGCCTCGTCCGGCGCTCGGCGACGAAGGGATGCACTTGCCAGCTCGTTCCCGGATAGCCCTGCTCCTGGATCTCGCGTCACAGGGCCACGGCGTTCTCGCAGCCTTCGTCGGTCCACACCGTCAAGTATGCGATGTACGGATTAAGGAGGCTCGGCCCGGCGCCGTGAGGCAGTCGGGCCGGGAAGGCCTCGGCGACCGCGTACTCGCGCACGGTGGCGCGCACCAGCCCCATGGAACGGGCAATCCCGAGCAGCAGCTCGCCGACGGCATACCGCCGGCGGGCCTCGTCGTAGACCGCCTGCCATCGCATCCGGCTTGGTACACCCGCCTCCAACTCTGGAGTGTTGCGGGCAAAGGCTCGGTCGCTCCGGGCAGAGCGAACGGTCGAGCCGGGGGCGGACGGAAGGTTCCGCAACCGGGCGTAGACACCATGGAGCCAACGTTCGACGCCCTGCCGCATGTTGGTGAGCAGGTGCCATTGATCGGCGATCTGCTGGGCCTAAGGAGCACCAAGGCTGGCGCCTCGGGCATACTCTGTCGAGCAATCCCGGGCGATAAGCTCGACGTCGGAGTGCCGTTCGAGCCAGTCGGCCACCGTGTGTGCAGTCCGGTCGGGAGGAAGTCAATCACGCGGTGACGGTCGAGATCGACGACGGTCGGGCCGTAGCGGCTACCCTTGCGGATCGCTCAATCGTCGATGCCGATGCGGAGTGGGGCCGGCAGGTTGGGCATCGGCATGCGGGTGACGAGCCGCAGCACGGTCGCGCGGCTTGCCGGCAGTAGAGGTGCGCAAGGACACGCGCGCCGCCCGCACCGCCGCAGGCGAGGCCTATCCTGGTCTGCGCCTCGCAAAGCCACCGCTTGCGGCGGGCGCGCGGAGCGAGGAGGTCTACAGGCGTCTCGGCGAAGGTTCGGCTTCGGCAGGTTGGGTTGAGGCAGTAGAACCGCCGCACCTCGATGCGGAGGCAGGTCCGCGATCCGTCCTACACCCGCGTGCAGCTTCGCATGATACGGGACATGCTAAGCTAGAGCGCCAGCATCTCGACCAATACAAGGGACGCCGGCTTGTCGCGGCAGACCATCTGCCGCAACGAGGCGGACCCGGCAGAGGCCGAGGCGATCTTATTGCGGTGGGCGCATGAAGACTGGGATTGATCGATTCGCGGCCAAGGGCCGGCAGACCAGCATCCACACGCGTCAGAAGCGAGCCAACCAACAGGCTACCTATCTCGCTCCCATCATCGCAGAAGCGCAGGCGGGTGGAGCGTCGACGTTGCAGGCCATCGCTGATGTGCTGACCGCTCGCGGCCTCACCACGACTCGTGGAGGCCGCTGGTCTCCTACTGCCGTGACGCGCGTGCTTGCTTGGACGGGTTGAATAGCGGCGGGCCGGGTTGTTCCCTCCGTAGAGACCCGGCCCGCCTACCTCACGTGGGGGTGACATCGCGAGATTGCGGGCGAGTATCATTTCGAGTGCAGGGGTGCACAATCGACCAAGCGGTTTATATCGTGGCTGGCAGGCCGGTGCGTTTCCTCCATTACTAGAGACCCGGCCTGCCGATGACACCAACCGAGCGGCCGAGAGGCGGCAGACTGGCGTGACCTATGCTGAGGTAGTGCGAGCGCCCGATTAATCCAGACGGCAGAACGCCCGCCGGAGGGTTAGGACCTTGGCGGGCGCTCAGCGCTGAGGAGCTGACTCGAACCGCTTGTAGAACGGCCGACTGCGCGAACCGTTCCGCCTGAGGACCACGGCATTATTGACCCCCGCTGCCGCCAGCCCCACCACAAGTAGCGCTCGATCGCGGCTTGTTGTTCTCCTCGGCGTTGCCAGAAGCAGCCGTAGAGCTTCCTGTCGGACGGCCTTGGGCGAGCACCGGGCTGGCGAGTACGATCAAGGCTTCACTGAGAGCTGTGACTTTCCTCATTGGGTTTCTCCGGGGTGATCTTGTACGATTTCCGACTGATTGCTTCGCAATGCGGAAACCGGCTTCGCTCAGGTGTGAGGAGCCAGAGGCTCCACCGCGCGGGCTTGTCAGACGATGTTCAAAAAAGATTTTTTGACATCATATTACTTATCATGGTGTGCAGGGCAGAGCCAACCAACGTCATATTGTTAACTGATTTTGATTTGAGTAGAAAAGTCGGATTCCGGGAACGTGCCAGACAATAGGGCGCCAGTTCAGGGTTGGTCCCTCACCGGCGTGGTGTCCATCAAAGGAAATCTTGCGATTGTCCTTCGAAGCGATTCAAATCGCCGTCCTTGCGCTTGTTCCATCCTGCCATTGGATTACTGTTGTCGACGGACGATCCACGCGTCGGCCAAGAAGAAGGTTTCTGCGGTATCGGGAAAGAACCAGTTCGGACGCCCCGTACGCCAGGAGAGGCACGGACAGGCTACAGCTGAGATTTCAGTCGTAGCCCCACCACCCCAAGTTGCGGCTGCGCTTTCCCGTCCAGCCTGCCGGATACGGCCCCTCCTACCATCCGCATCGCCCGACACAGGAAGGACCCACCGCCAGTGCGATGCCGGATCAGTTCGGCACCTTCGCCGGAGCAGCCCCTTCGGAAGGATGTCTTAGATCTATGGCACCGAGGCCGGGAGATCCCATTCGGCGGCCTCAGCAAGCGCCACAGCTCACTCGCGCACCTCGTCCGCGCCGATGCCGCACTCCCTCCGGATCGCCCTCGAATATCGGAGGCGTACGGAGCCAGCTCTCGAGCCCACTTTTACAACTGTCCAATATTTACAAAGACAGCTGGCGCCGCTACTCAGATCAGATCGGGCATAATTTGCTCGCCAACCTTAGGTAATGAAAGACCCAGCAGACGTGCGACTTCTGGACCGGACCCATCTCCCAGCAGGTCCGCCAGTGTGTAGCCGTCCAGCACCGCCAAAAACGCGGCCAGGGCCTCCCCGAGCGCGCGCCGGAGCCGGCAGGACACTGTGATCGCGCAGGCCCCGCTCGCGAAGCATTCGACGAGCGCTAGGTCCTCCTCTGTCTCGCGCACCACCGCCCCGACGACGATCTCAGAAGGCAGCTTGCCGAGACGAAGCCCGCCGCCCCGCCCTCGTGTCGTGCGGATCAACCCAAGGCGCCCGAGCTGATGCACCACCTTGGTGAGATGGTTCTCCGAGATGCCGTACGCCCGCGCGATCTCAGCGATCGAGCTCTGCTGGGGCTCATGCAGGCCGAGATAGATCAGGGTGCGCAGCGCGTAGTCGGTGTAGCGGGTTAGGCGCATGAGGGCTCCAGAACGGTGATAAGGTATATTCAGCTTGCATCTTTTCAGCCAGCTAGTTAGAAGGTGCGTGTTAAATGTACCTTTGAGAGCCGCTGATGCCGACCCCCCTCACCCCTGCCACCGTCGCTCTCGTCAAGGCCACCGTGCCCGCCCTCGAGGCGCACGGATTGGACATCACCCGGCGCATGTACGAGCGCCTGTTCCATAACGCGGAGATCCGCGACCTCTTCAACCAGTCTCACCACGGCGAGACTGGGTCGCAGCCCAAGGCTCTGGCGCAGGCGGTCCTGGCCTACGCGCGCAACATCGACAATCTCGGCGTCCTCGGGGGGGCGGTGGAGCGCATCGCCCAGAAGCACGTCGCGCTCAACATTCTGCCCGAGCACTACCCCTTCGTGGCTGACGCCCTGCTCGGGGCCATTGGTGACGTGCTCGGCGCGGCGGCGACACCCGAGATCTGTGCGGCCTGGGGCGAGGCCTACTGGTTCCTGGCCGAGCTGCTGATCGGGCGCGAGGCCGCGATCTACCGCGACTTGGCGGCGAAGCCTGGCGGTTGGAACGGCTGGCGCGAGTTCGTGGTGGAGAGCGTCACGACCGAGAGCGAGGTCATCCGCTCCTTCGTCCTCGTCCCAGCCGACGGCGGCCCGGTCCTACGCCACCAGCCTGGGCAGTATCTCGGATTCCTGTTCGACTTGCCCGATCACGGCGTGCTCAAGCGCAACTACTCGATCTCCTGCGCGCCCAACGACCGGGCCTACCGCATCACCGTCAAGCGCGAGGGCCGTCCGGGCGAGCCGGCGGGCATCGTCTCCAACTGGCTGCATGACGAAGCCAAGGCTGGAACGGTGCTGCGCGCGGCACCGCCGGCGGGAGATTTCTTCCTCGATGGAGCGGCCGAGGATCCGGTCGTGCTGGTGAGCGGCGGCGTTGGGCTCACACCGATGATGAGCATGCTGGAGACGATTGCTAGGACCACGCCCAGGCGCCCGACCTGGTACGTTCACGGGGCCCAGAACGGGCGCGTGCACGCGATGCGGGACCGCGTCCGGGAGCTGACGGTCGGCAACGAGAACCTGCGCCTGCACACCTTCTACGCGGAGCCTGTGGCGGAAGATCGGCCGGGGAAGCACTACGATGCGCAGGGGCTGATCACCGCGGAGTGGCTGGTGCGGCAGACTCCCCATGAGGCGGCGACCTACTACCTGTGCGGGCCCAAGCCCTTCCTCGCTGCCCTCGTTGTTGGTCTCCAGCGCCAGGGCGTACCGGCCGAGCGGATTCGGTTCGAGTTCTTCGGTCCCGCCGACGAGCTGCTGGAGCAGCAGGCGGCCTGACTGCACCGGCGCCGCTCCGCCGGAGGGCGGCGCCCCTTCCGGGAGGATGCTCATAAAGTTCGTGCGCATCGTCGTCGATGCCATTTTGGCCGGATCGGCCGATGCGATTGTCGCCTCCGACCGCGACGGCATCATCCGGGCCTGGAACCCAGGTGCCGTGCGCATCTTCGGCTACGCGGAGGCCGAGGCGGTTGGTCAGTCGCTCGACATCATCATGCCCGAGCGGCTACGCATGCGCCATTAGGGGGGCTATCGCAAGACCATGGCCACGGGTGATAGCCGCTATGGCGAGGGTGCCCTTCTGGCGGTGAAGTAGCCCCCGAAATGACCGGACAGGGGCTCACGCTTATGGAAGTGTGTGCCTATGACCGACCGTATGGTGAGTTCTAACGACCCGCCCCGCGCCGAACGCGTCGAGGTGATCACCTCGGTCCAGCGCCGGCGGCACTGGACCACGCAGGAGAAGGTGCGCCTCGTCGAGGAGACCTATCTACCCGGCCAGTCCGTCTCGCTCGTCGCCCGCCGCCACGGGCTGAACGCCAACCAGCTGTTCACGTGGCGTCGGCTGATGGAGCGCGGCGCGTTCACGGCCGCCGGTGCCGGTGAA
>NZ_JAAKGV010000059.1 GCF_011043735.1 Methylobacterium sp. DB0501
CATATGAGGAGGCCTCATCCGCCTCCCTAAGCCGGTCCAATGATCTCAGAAAGTCACTAGGACCATAGAGAAATCTCCATGCCTCAGGGCTTCCGTCGAGGGGGATCTCGATCGGGGTCAAGCCTGCTATGACCAATCTGGCGCTGGTTGGCATATAAGTCAACTGGCAGGAGGGGGCGGTCGCGCGTTTCGCTCAACCGATGCATAATCTGA
The DNA here is from genome assembly GCF_011043735.1 of Methylobacterium sp. DB0501. Lineage (GTDB taxonomy): Bacteria > Pseudomonadota > Alphaproteobacteria > Rhizobiales > Beijerinckiaceae > Methylobacterium > Methylobacterium alsaeris. The sequence continues at coordinate 214 of NZ_JAAKGV010000059.1, forward strand.
CACATACAAGTCGAGATAGAAGCCGCCAAGGCCAGGTGGATCAAGCCGACATCAACGCTTTCCGGTGAGCTTGCTGCATAATACCGGATAGTCGAGGCGGGCGAGCGCGCGGACGAGGCGCGGCACCACCCGGGTCTCCCGGTAGAGCGCCACCAGCACGGTGTAGACCGGCAGCTCGGCGTCCGGGATCGCCGGAGGGACCGGTAGGGGAGCGGGCCGCAGCAGCGGGGCGGCGAGGCGGAAGACGATCACCGCCAGGACCAGGAGGTTGAGCCCCGCCACCGCGAGGAGCTGCAGCCAGGATGCGGCGTCGAGGATGAGCAGCAGCCCGGCGATGCCGAGCAGCAGGGCGAGGACCTGCCCCGGATGCAGGCCCGGGCGGTAGGCCCAATCGGGCGTCCGCACCTCCAGCGCCTCGGCGGCCCGGGCGGCGGCGCGGGGGCCGGCGGTGCCGAGCACCGCGGCGGCGAGCGCCGCCGGCGTGGTGAACACGGCCTCGGGCGGCGCCCCGGTCTCGAGGAGGACCGCCACCGCGCCGGGCGGGGGGGCGAGGTAGATCTCGCCCGCCGCGCCACGAGCCGCGCCGTGGCGGATATCCTCGGGAAACCGCGCCGCCGGGTGCAGGACGAGGCAGGTCGAGCGGAACGGCCGGCCGAGCGCCCGGGCGAGGGCGGCGTAGTAGTCGGCCTCGCTCATCAGGCCGGCCCGCAGCAGGGCGGCCACCGGCTCGGTGCCCTCCCGCTCAGCCCGGGTCGAGGCCTCCCGGACGACGGCGAGATCGGTGCCCTGTCCGAGCAGGAAGGCGAGCTCGCCCGGCAGGCGGAGGGCGGCGCCGTGCGGGGACCGGACCTCGACGAACATCGGGCGCTCCGATCGTTGCGGCCTTCCCCCGGCGGAGGTTCGTGCTACGAGAGCCTATGGCTCTCCCCGTCTCCACGACAGCGTCGCGTCCCTCCGCCGGCGGATTTCTCGCGAGCGTGGCACGGATGTCGCAGCGTCACCTATGCCAGGCCCTGGCCGCCCTGCTGATGCTCGCGGCGGTGCCGGCGGCCGCCGCCGATCCGGTGACGATCCCGAATTTCTGGAATCCCCGCGCCCGGCTGGAGCGGCCGGAGCCGCCCCAGACCACCCGGCCGGTGCGCTTCCTCACCGACGACGAATACCCGCCGCTGCACTTCGCCGGGCCGGACGGCAACCCGACGGGCTTTGCCGTCGAGCTTGCCCGCGCGGCCTGCGAGAAGCTCGGCCTGACCTGCACCGTGCAGGTGCGCCGGTTCGACACGCTGCTCGACGCGCTCCAGGCCAACCAGGGCGACGTGGTGGCGGCCGCCGTGCCCCTCACCGCCTCGCTCAGGGCCGATCACCGGGCGACGCGGCCGTATTTCCGGTGGCCGGCCCGCTTCGCCGTACGCGGCGACAAGAGCCTGCCGGCGCCGGACGCGAAGGTGATCGGCGAGCACCCGACCGGCGTGGTCGCCGGCACCGCGCACGAGGCCTATCTGCGCACCTTCTTCCACGTGACGCCGAAGACCTACCCGGACCTCGCCACCGCCGAGGCGGCCCTGCGCCGCGGCGAGATCGAGTACCTGTTCGGCGACGGGCTGGCGCTGGCCCTCTGGATCGGCGGCACCGACGCGGCCGGATGCTGCGCGTTCGTGGGCGGCGACTACCTGGAGAACCGCTATTTCGGCGAGGGCATCGGCTTCGTCACCCGCAAGGAGGACGAGGGCCTCGCCCGCGCCCTCGACGACGCGCTCCAACGCCTGTGGGACGAGGGCAAGTACGCGGAACTGTACCTGCGGTTCTTCCCGGTCAGCCCGTTCTGAGCGGCGTCGCCGAGACGAGGGCGCAGGCCGTGCGCCTTGCTCCGGGAGCGGCGGTCAGCCCCGCGGCGCCCGCGGCACGAAGGGATGCGTGCTCGACAACCCGCCATCGACCGCCAGCGCCTGCCCGTTGACGTAGGCGGCCTCGTCGCTCGCCAGGAACAGGGCCGCCGCGGCGATCTCCTCCGGCGCCCCGGCCCGCCGCAACGGGTTGAGCTGGCCGATGCGGTCCTGCTTGCCCTTCGCCCGCGCGGCGGCGAACAGGCCCGCCGTCATGCCGGTCTCGATCAGGCCCGGGCAGACGGCGTTGATCCGCAGGCCCGTCCCCGCGAAGGCGTCGGCGGCGGTCTGGACCAGGCTGATCACCCCGGCCTTGCTGGCGCTGTAGGCGGCTCCCGCCGCATTGGCCCTGAGGCCCGCCACCGAGGCGGTGCAGACGATCGCCCCGCCGCCATGGCGCAGGAGCAGCGGACCGCCATGCTTGATCGCCAGGAAGGCGCCGATCAGGTTGACCCGCAGCACTTCCTCCCAGAGGTCCACGCTCTGCTCGGTGAACGGCACGATGCCGCCGCCGATTCCTGCATTGGCGTGGATCGCATCGAGGCGGCCGAATTCCCGCTCGGCGGAGGCCAGGATCCCGGTGACGTCGGCCTCGCGGCCGGCATCCGCCGCAAGGGCCAAAGCCCGCCCGCCCTCGGCCGCGATGAGCGCGGCGGTCTCCTCGACGCTGCCCGGATCCCGGTCGACCACCGCGACCGCCGCGCCCTCGCGGGCAAAGAGCAGGGCGGAGGCGCGCCCGATGCCGCTGCCGGCGCCGGTGACGAGGACCGCCTTGTCGGTGAATCGTGCCATCGTGCCCTCACGCCACCGTGTAGCCGCCGTCGATCACCAGCACCTGCCCGGTATGGTAGGACGAGGCCCCGCTCATCAGGTAGACGGCGATCCCCCCAAAGTCCTCCGGACGGCCGAAGCGGCGGGCGGGGATCCGGGGCAGGTTGAAGGTCACGAACTTCTCGTTCGCCATCAGGCCGGCGGTCATGTCGCTCTCGATCCAGCCCGGCAGGATCGCGTTTGCCGTCACGCCGTAGCGGGCGAGTTCGACGGCGAGGGCCCGCACCATCGCGTTGAGCGCCCCCTTGGTGGCCCCGTAATGCTCGTTGCGCGCCGCGCCCAGGAGCGAGGCGACGCTCGACGTGGCCACGAGCCGCCCGAAGGCGTCGCCGGCGCCGGCGCGCTCGGCCATGTGCCGGGCCGCGACCTGGAAGCTCGCCACCACCCCGTCGAGGTTGACCGCGAAGGTCCGCCGCCACTCCTCCGCGTCCCGCTCCAGGAACGAGCGCCGCCCGCCCCCGGCCACGCCGGCATTGGCGAACATGCCGTCGACCCGGCCGAAGCGGGCGAGGGTGGCGTCGAAGGCGCGCTGCACCGCCTCCGGGTCGGCGACGTCGCAGGTCTCCGCCGTGACCGGGGCGCCCGCGGCTTCGAGGCGTCGGAGCGCGCGGCCGTTCTTGGCCTCGTCGCGGCCCCAGATCGAGACCGCGCAGCCGGCCCCGGCCAGGGCCTCCGCCATCCCGAGCCCGATGCCGCCATTGCCGCCGGTGACCACCGCCACCCGGCCGGTGAGATCGAACAGGCCCGCCATGGATCCTCCCCGGATTGGCCCGTCTCATCGCGGGCATGGGGCAGCATCGGAGAATGGGCGCCGGTGAGCAAGGCCCGGATTCGAACGTCCGGAACGGTGCATGACCAGGAGGTCTCAGCCGGGAGCGTCGCTCGGGTCGGAAGGAGCGGTATGTCGGCCGCCGCCGCCGATGCGTCCGCGGGTCCGCGCTGCACACGCATGTCACGCATCGGTCCGGCGCGCTTGCATCCGCCTGCCGCAGGCCAAATCTTGGACACCAGCAGGGGACACGCACTCACACATCCGGGATCCGCCGATGCCGCCACTCTCCATCCTCGACCTCGCGCCGATCCCGCAAGGGTCCACGCCCGGCGACGCGCTGCGCAACACCCTCGATCTCGCCCAGCATGCCGAACGGTGGGGCTTCACCCGCTACTGGGTGGCCGAGCACCACAACATGACGGGCATCGCCAGCGCGGCGACCTCGGTGGTGGTGGGCTACATCGCCGGGGGCACGCACCGGATCCGGGTCGGTGCGGGCGGCATCATGCTGCCGAACCACTCGCCGATGGTGATTGCCGAGCAGTTCGGGACGCTCGCCGAGCTCTATCCGGACCGCATCGATCTGGGCCTCGGCCGCGCGCCCGGCACCGATCAGCGCACCCTGCGGGCCCTGCGCCGCGACCCTGCCGCGTCGGATCACTTCCCGCAGGACGTGCTGGAGCTCCAGACCCTGCTCGGGCCGCTCGATGCCGGGCGGGTGATCCAGGCCGTGCCGGGCACCGGCACCAACGTGCCTTTGTGGATCCTCGGCTCCAGCCTGTTCGGGGCGCAGCTCGCGGCGATGCTCGGCCTGCCCTACGCCTTCGCGTCGCATTTCGCGCCCGACGCCCTGATGCAGGCGCTCGAGGTCTACCGCGCCCGCTTCGAGCCCTCAGGCCAGCTGGCGAAGCCCCACGCGATGGTCGGCGTCAACGTGATCGCGGCCGAGACCGACGGCGAGGCGCGGCGGCTGTTCACCTCGGCGCAGCAGGCCTTCACCAACATCTTCCGCGGCACCCGCGGCCAGCTGCCGCCGCCGATCGACGACATCGAGACCTACTGGTCGGGCCACGAGAAGGTGCAGGCCTCGGGCATGCTGGCCTGCTCGGTGGTCGGCTCGCCGGAGACGGTGCGCCGCGGCCTGGACGCGATCGCGGCCCGCACGGGGGCCGACGAGCTGATGGTCGCCGCCGCGATCCACGACCACAAGGCGCGCCTGCGCTCCTACGAGATCCTGGCCGACATCATGGCCGATCCGCAGCGTGCCGGGGCGGAGCGGCGCGAACCCGCCCACGCCTAAGCGAGTCGCCTCGCGTTGACCCTCGGGAGCGCGGCCCATAGGGTGCCGGGCTCCCGAAACGCTCACCGGAAGGCCGCGCCCGCGGCCTCACAGGCCGAAAACCCCCTCGCCATGTCCGCATTCAGCATCGATCCCGCCCTGGCGGAGGCCGCCGCCTCCGCGTCCGCCTGGCCCTTCGAGGAGGCGCGCAAGCTCGTCGCCCGGCTGGAACGGACGGGCAAAGGCGAGGTGCTGTTCGAGACCGGCTACGGCCCCTCGGGCCTGCCGCATATCGGGACCTTCGGCGAGGTCGCACGCACCTCGATGGTGCGCCACGCCTTCCGGACGCTCACCAACGACACCGTCCCGACCCGCCTCGTCGCCTTCTCGGACGACATGGACGGGTTGCGCAAGGTGCCGGAGAACGTGCCGAACAAGGCGCTGCTGGCGGAAAACCTCAACAAGCCGCTGACCGCGGTGCCGGACCCGTTCGGCACCCATGACAGCTTCGGCGCCCACAACAACGCCGAACTGCGCCGCTTCCTCGATTCGTTCGGCTTCGACTACGAGTTCCTGTCGGCGACCGAATGCTACCGCTCGGGCCGCTTCGATGCGACCCTGCTCACCGTGCTGGAGCGCTACGACGCCGTGATGGCGGTGATGCTGCCGTCCCTGCGGGCCGAGCGCTCGGCCTCCTATTCGCCGTTCCTGCCGCTCCACCCGGTCACCGGGCACGTGATGCAGGTGCCGATCGACGAGGTGAAGGTGGCGTCGGGCACCATCGTGTGGCGCGACCCGGCCACGGGCGAGGCCTACGAGACCCCGGTCACCGGCGGCCACGCCAAGCTGCAATGGAAGCCCGACTGGGCGATGCGCTGGGTCGCGCTCGGCGTCGATTACGAGATGGCCGGCAAGGATCTGATCGATTCGGTCAAGCTCTCGGGCCAGATCGCCCGGGTGCTCGGCGCCGAGCCGCCGGAAGGCTTCAACTACGAGCTGTTCCTCGACGAGAAGGGGCAGAAGATCTCGAAGTCGAAGGGCAACGGGCTCACCATCGACGAGTGGCTGGCCTACGGCACGCCCGAGAGCCTGGCCCTGTTCATGTACAACAAGCCGCGCGAGGCGAAGCGGCTGCATTTCGACGTCATCCCGCGCCACGTCGACGATTATCTGTCGTTCCTGGAGAAGTTCCCGGGCCAGGAGCCGAAGCTGAAGCTCGGTAATCCGACCTGGCATCTCCATGCCGGCACGCCGCCGGAGCCGGAGCGGGTGGCAGAGGGCGGGGCGATCCCGTTCGCGATGCTGCTCAACCTCGTGGCGGTGGCCAATACCGAGGACCCAGCGGTGCTCTGGGGCTTCATCCGCCGCTACGCGCCCGAGGCCTCGCCCGAGACGCATCCGCGCCTCGACCGGCTGGTCCACCACGCCGTGCGCTACTTCCGCGATTTCGTGCGCCCGGCGAAGACCTACCGGGCCCCGAGCGCGGAGGAGGCTGCCGCCCTCGCCGACCTGTCCGGGACGTTGGCGTCCCACGCCGGCTCGACCGATCCGGAAGCCTTGCAGGCCGCGGTCTACGAGGTCGGGCGACGCCACTTCCCCGACCTGTCGGGCAAGTCGAAGAGCCCGGACGGGCGGCCCGGCGTGTCCCAGACCTGGTTCACCACGCTCTACGGCATCCTGCTCGGCGAGGCCCGCGGGCCCCGCTTCGGCTCCTTCGTCGCCCTCTACGGCGTCGAGGAGACCCGGGCGCTGATCGCCCGCGCCCTGTCGGGGGCGCTCGCCCAGGAGCACGCGGCCTTCCTGGAGAGCCGCAAGGCTCCGGAAGCGGCCTGACACGCGTTCCGGGAAAGTCCGCCCGGAAGGCGGGTCGCCGGCCCGCGCGGTGGAGCCTCCCGCTCCACACGCTCGAGCGACGCCGACGTCCGCATTGCCTGCGCGATTGCGCAGCAATCGCCGAGCGATCGTTCGGACGTCGTATGACGCCCTTCGGTCCGGCTCCCGCCTCGCGGCGGGGGCCGCCATCACGTTGTCCCCACCTCACCACCCGTTTACCGTGGCAGCAGCGAATCGGTCGTGGTATGGAACGGATCAGGAACAAACGCCCCGGGATCTCGCCATGCGCGCCGTGATGCCGCTCCTGCTCCTCGCCCTGTCGGCGCCGGGTCACGTGACCGAGACCCACGCCATCGAGGTGGCGCGGCCGGCCCGGGAGGCGACGGCGATCGCGCGGCTGAAGGGCTGCCTCGCGCGGGAATCCGCCGCGGCGCGGATGCGCCACGAGACGGCGGAGCATTTCGCCGTGCGGGCGCAGCACATCTGCCTGCCGGCCAAGCGCGAGGCGGCGCGGGCGAAGGCGGTGGCCCTCGTCGCCGCCGGCTTCACCGAGGCGCCCGACCTCGTCGGCGCCGTCGAGCAGCTGCTCTCCGACCACGAGCGCGAGACGGCGGAGGCCTATGCCCGCAGCCTCGACCGCCGGCGCGTCGCGGGAACCCCCTGACGGAAGCCCCCGCGGCGACGCCGGACTTGATCAACCGGCGCTAACCCTCTAAGCGGGCCGCGCCTTCCGCCCGGCTGGACGTCGTGGGCGGGCTTGCCGCAGGTGATGGATATGGCCAAGGAAAAGTTTTCGCGGACGAAGCCGCACTGCAACATCGGCACCATCGGTCACGTTGACCATGGCAAGACCTCTCTGACTGCGGCGATCACGAAGGTGCTGGCCGAGACGGGTGGTGCGACCTTCACGGCGTACGACCAGATTGACAAGGCGCCGGAGGAGAAGGCGCGGGGCATCACGATCTCGACGGCGCACGTCGAGTACGAGACGTCGAACCGTCACTACGCGCACGTCGACTGCCCCGGGCACGCCGACTACGTGAAGAACATGATCACCGGGGCGGCGCAGATGGACGGCGCGATCCTGGTGGTGTCGGCGGCCGACGGCCCGATGCCGCAGACCCGCGAGCACATCCTGCTGGCGCGCCAGGTCGGCGTTCCTGCGCTGGTGGTGTTCATGAACAAGGTCGACATGGTCGACGATCCGGAGCTTCTGGATCTGGTCGAGCTCGAGGTGCGCGAGCTTCTGTCGAAGTACGACTT
>NZ_JAAKGV010000006.1 GCF_011043735.1 Methylobacterium sp. DB0501
TCGATCCGCTGGTAGGAGCCCCACGGCCGGTACATCAGCCGGTGGGCATCCGCCTCCGGCTCGCCCCGCCGCCGCAGGCCCTCGACCAGGCCCTTCACCTCGCCGGCCGCCTCCCGGCTCGCCACCAGCACCGCGTCGTCCGTCGTCACCACCACCACGTCGTCGAGCCCGACCACCGTGGTCAGGATCTCCCCGGTGGAATGGACCAGGCTGTTGCGCGTGCCCTGCAACGCCACCCGGCCGCGCAGCGCGTTGCCGTCGCCGTCCCGCGCGGCGATGTCCCACAGCGCCCCCCAGGTACCGATATCCGACCACGGGAAGCCCACCGGCAGCACGCCGGCCCGCTCGGTCCGCTCCATCACCGCGTAGTCGATCGAGATCTGCGGCGCCTGCCCGAACGCCTCGGCGCCCAGGCGCACGAAGTCGAGGTCGCGCACGGCGCCCGCCAGCGCGGCGCGGGCGGCGTCGAGCACCGCGGGGGCATGGGCCTCGAGCTCGTCGAGCATCACGTCGGCCCGGAACAGGAAGTAGCCGCCGTTCCACAGCGCCCCCTCGGCGATCAGGCCGGCGGCGCGGGCGGCGTCGGGCTTCTCGAGGAAGCGCGCGACGGCGCGGGCGCCGGTCGCGCCCGCCGCGCCGGGGAGGGGGCTGCCCGGCTGGATGTAGCCGTAGGCGGTGGAGGGGGAGGTCGGGGCGATGCCGAGCGTCATGATGTGGCCGGCCCGGGCGCCGGCGCGGGCGGCGCGGGCGGCCTCGCCGAAGGCGGCGGCGTCGCCGATGGCATGGTCGGCGGGCAGGATCAGCACCAGGGCCTGCGGGTCGCGGGCGGCGGCGTGGAGGGTGGCGACGGCGACGGCCGGGGCGGAATCGCGCCGGCACGGCTCGAGCAGGATGTCGGCCTCGACCCCGCCCTGGGTGAGCTGCTCGGCGACGAGGAAGCGGGCATCGTTGGCGGTGATGACGGCCGGGCGGGCGAAGGTGGCGGGGTCGGACAGGCGCGCGGCCGTGGCCTGGAACGACGAGCGACCGGGCTCGGCGAGGGGGATGAACTGCTTGGGAAAGCTCTCGCGGGAGGCCGGCCACAGCCGCGTCCCCGATCCGCCGCACAGGATCACCGGGTGGATCAGGTCACCAGCATAGGACATGAGAAGGCTCCGGGCCGCGCGGGATTCGCAGATCGGCGGGTTTCACGGGTGCCGTCCGGGCACTCCCTCGGGGACGTCCCCCGGGGAACCCCGGCACGGCAATAACGTGCCGAGTTTGGCACGGCAATCAAGCGGATCGAAAGAAGAGGATGCCCCGCCTTCCGGCAATCCTGCGCGATGTCGCGCCGCATGGTTCCGAGGGTGCGCAGAGCGGCGGACCGCCCGGGTGCGGGCACGGCCGCGCCGCGGCCCGGTCGCCGCCCCGACGTCCCGGCCGGCGATGTCTCGGCTGCCATGCCCCCGCACGCCTTGCCGGCTCCGCCGCCGTCCGGCACTGCTCGGGGCATGCCGACATCTCCGACAGGCCGTCCCCCCGGGAGCACCATGGCGAGCAGCGCACGCGGCGAGACGGCACCGGGCCGCGCCACAGGCCCCGCCGGCGAGAGCCCCGGCCGGAATCCGGCCGAGACCGCCTGGGCGGGACCCCGCTTCGTCGAGTTCGTGGCCCTGATGGCGCTGATGATGGGGCTGACCGCCGTCACCATCGACAGCTTCCTGCCGGCCTTTCCGGCGATCCAGCGCGATTTCGCGGTCCAGGACCCGAACCGGCTGCAGCTCCTGGTCTACGTCTACATGCTGGGCTTCGGCACCGCCCAGCTCGTCTACGGGCCGGTCTCGGACGGGACCGGGCGGCGCCCGGCCCTGATGGCCGGCATCGCGATCTACCTCGCCGGCAGCGTGCTGGCGATGCTGGCCCCGAGCTTCGAGGTGCTGCTGCTGGCCCGGGCGATCCAGGGCGTCGGGGGCGCCGCCGGCCGCGTGCTGGCGGTGGCGATCGTGCGCGACCGCTACGAGGGGCGCGACATGGCCCGGGTGATGTCGTTCTGCATGATGGTCTTCCTCATCGTGCCGATCCTCGCCCCCTCGCTCGGCGGCGCCGTCCTGTTCGCCGGCAGCTGGCGCCTGATCTTCGGCCTGATGCTGGCGCTCGCCCTCGTCACCCTGGCCTGGTTCGGCTGGCGCCTGCCCGAGACCCTGCACCCGGCCTTCCGCCGCCCGGTCTCGGCCCGGGCGATCGGCTCAGGCATCGCCGTCACGGTGGGCACGCGCGCCGCCCTCGGCTACGCCACGGCGCTCGGCCTCACCACCGGCTGCATCATGGGCTATGTCGGCTCGGCGCAGGCCATCTTCGATACCGGCCTCTACCATCTCGGCCCCCTGTTCCCGGTCGCCTTCGCGCTCATCGCCGGGGCGATGGGACTGGCGACGCTGATCAATGCCCGCCTGGTGCGCCGCCTCGGCATGCGGCGGCTCGCCCATGCGGGCACCCTGGGGCTGTTCCTCGTCGCCTGCCTGCAGCTCGCCCTGATGCTCGCCTTCGCGGGACGCCCGCCGCTCTGGCTGTTCATCGCCACCCTGGCGGCGTGCCAGTTCCTGATGAGCTTCGCGATGCCGAACTACAACGCGCTCGCGATGGAGCCGCTGGCGGCGATCGCCGGCACCGCCTCCTCGTTCATCGGCTTCTACACCACCCTGCTCGCCGCCTTCTGCGGCTTCCTCGTCGGCCAGTCCTTCGACGGCACCGTGACCCCGCTCGCCATCGGCTATGCCGCCTTGAGCGGCCTCGCCCTGGCGATGGTGCTGTGGACCGAGCGCGGCCGGCTGTTCGGGAGCGGGGGGCGGTAGCTCCCGCTTAACTCTCACCGGCCATCGTCGCGCCTCACGACGGAGGGTGTCTCGGGATGGCTGCGCGCAACGACGGAATCCTGCTCGCCGGGCGGCTGCTCCTGGCCTCCGCCCTGCTGCCGGCGGCGATCGGGCGGGCGCTCAACCCCTCGGGCTTCGCCCTGACGCTCGCCGCGACGGGCATGCCCGCGCCGAACGCCGTCGCGACGGCCTCGGTGGTGATCGGGCTGTTCGGGCCGCTGCTCCTCGTGCTCGGCGTGCTGCCGCGCCTCGTCGGCCTCGGCTTGAGCGTCCACGCGGTGGTGGCGGGGCTGCTGCTGCACCGGTTCTGGGAGTTCTCCGGCGCCGTCGGGCGGGTCGAGCAGGAGCTGTTCCTGGCGCAGCTCGGCCTCGCGGCCGGCTTCGTGCTCTATGCCGTCACCGGCCCGGGCGGCTGGAGCTGGCAGGGCTGGTGGCACGGCGGCGGCGAGCGCGGCCAGGGCAGCGAGCGTGCCCGCGCCCCGGCACCGGCCGTCCCCGCCGCGAAGGCGCCGCGCAAGCGCGCCCCCGCGCCGCGCGGACCCCGCCCGGCCAAAGCCGCGGCCTGACGCAGCGTCCATAGAAGCGAGCCCGCGGCCTGACGCGGCGCTCACGGGATCGAGGCCGGGATCTCCGGCCGTCCGGCCGACACTCTCGGGTCTCAGGCCGACACTCTCGGGTCTCAGGCCGACAGCCTGCGGTCATCCGTGCGGTGCGGGTCGCCGTAGCGGCGGGTGACGTCGCAGGCGACGCCGATCAGCCGGGTGCCGCAGCTCGGCGTCCGCACCAGGCTGCCGCGGGCCGTGAGCCAGCGCAGGCGCCCCTCGTGGTCGACGATGCGGTACAGGGCGTCGTACGTGCCCTCGCCCCGCAGGGCGGGTTCGAGGCTGGCGAGGACGGACGGCAGGTCCTCCGGCACGATCATCGCCAGGAACTCGTCGAGCGGGCCGTTCGTCACGCCCATGAGCTGGTTCCCGATCTCCGAGCAGGTGACCCGGCGGGTCGCGACGTCGATGTCCCAGGTCATCATCTCGGCCGCCACCATGGCGAGGCGCAGCCGTTCCTCGCTGGTGCGCAGGGCCTCCTCGGCCCGGACCTGCTCGTCGATGTCGGCCATGGTGCCGACCCATTCGCGGATCGCCCCGTCGGGACCCTCGAGCGGCACGGCGCGGCCGAGCATCCAGCGGTAGAGCCCGCTGCGGTGGCGCAGCCGGTAGGTCGCGTCGAGCGGAGTGCCGCTCTCGCAGCAGGCCCGCCACAGGCCCGCGACGGCGGCGCGGTCCTGCGGATGCAGCGTGTCGAGCCAGCCGAAGCCGTGCAGTTCCGCGTCGCCCAGGCCGGTCCGCGCGTGCAGGCCGAAGGTCTGGGTCAGGCCGCCCTCCGGATTCGCACGCCACTCCACCGCCGCGCTCGCCTCGACGAGCGCCCGGTAGCGCTGCTCGCTCTCCTGCACGTCCGCCGGCTCGTCGGGGCTCGCCGGGGGCGATCCGCCCGCCGCCGGCGCGACCTGCCGGAAGCTCGGCTCGTAGCGGCCGAGCGGCAGGTCGATGCGGACGCCGAGCGGGCAGGCGGGATCGGCGTAGACCTGCTGCAGGACCTGGCGCAGGCGCCGGGCCTCGACCCGCACGATGGCGTCGGTGGCCGGGTCGAAGCTGGTCGAGCGGCCGAGGGCATCGGTCGCGATGGTGTAGGACTTGAGCAGGCTGCCGCGCCCGGCCAGGCTCTCGCGCACCACGTAGGCCAGGAAGGCGGAGAGCTGCGGCGACTTCCTCAATGGTGGAAGGGTCAAGAGGGCATCGAGGGCAGCGAGGATATTCTCGGTTCCGATCGCTTCCCGATCCATTGCTTGATCCCGTCGCGCTCCGCCCGGCGGCAGATCAGGTTGTCCCTGCGACGCGACACCCCGTTGGTCCCGCCACGATTGACAGTTCGAGCGCCAAGCAAGCGCTTGTCGTCGTGCGATCTGCCTCATCGCAAGGTGATACGACAGGGGATTGCAGTGTCAAGTGACCAGTCGTACCACTACGATGACGCAAGGTCAATATCCACAAATCGACCGACGTCGCATCTTCCATCGAAAACGGTCGAACGGACAGATCTGTCTGTCCAGGCATGAGAAAAACCGGCCGGCAACCCTGGGAGGCCGGCCCTATATTGCAGGTCGGCCTGCAATTTTTTTCCGGATCGTCACTGAGCGTTGCCGCGCCGGCTCACCCGATGTCCGGCGATCGCTTCGGGCGACCGCGGCACGATCGCAGGAAGCGGTGTGATACCCGCGCGGCGCGCGAGCGAAACCGAGATCCGCCTTGCGCAGCAATCATACCAACGGCCCGAGATGCCGATGCATCGACATCGACCTCGGGCAGGCCCGAGATCGACGGGGCCGTCGATCCATCTCGAATTTTCGACACCAGACCCTGAAGTCCGAAATCGTGGGCCTGACGGAAACTCAAGAGCAGAACCAAGGGTCGTCTTCAACGACCGTTGGAATCATACAAAATCCGACTGATTGCTAGGCGATTGCCGCGCAATCGCGTTCGCAATGCGGATTTCGGCTTCGCTCGGACGCCGCGCGGGCCGGCGATCCCATTTCCGGAAGCCATCGTCCGGAAATGGGATCACTCCGCCAGCAGACGCGCCCCGACCACCGCCGCGGCGGCCCGGTTCTGCACCCCCAGGCTGCGCAGCAGCGCCGCCATGTGGACCTTGACGGTGCCCTCGCCGAGTTGCAGCCGCCGGGCGATCTCCTTGTTCGAGCGCCCCTCGACCAGGAGGGCCAGCACGTCGCGCTGGCGTGGCGTGAGATCGGGGATGCGGGACGGGCGTCCGTCCTGGCGCCCGTCGGGGCCGGGCGGCCGCAGCTCGATCGCCGGGCGCGGGGGCACCCCGTCGAGCACGGCCAGGGAGGCCGGCACGAAGATCTGGCCCTCGAGGATCATGCCCACCGCCCGGGTCAGCTCGGCCGAGCCGATCCCCTTCGGCACGTAGCCGTGGACCCCGACCTCGAGGGCAGTGAGGATCTTGTTGCGCTCGGTCGAGGCCGAGACCACCGCCACCTTCACGGCCGGGAAGCACTCGCGCACCGCGCTCAGGCTCCCGGGCCCCTCCATGCCGGGCATCGCGAGGTCGAACAGCGCCAGGGTCACGGCCCCGCGGCGGGTGGAGAGCTGGTCGAGGGCCGCATCGAGGGAGCCGGTCTCGACGACCTCGCCGAAGCCGAAGCTGCGGGTCAGTATCGCCACCACGGCGAGGCGGAAGAAATCGTCGTCATCCGCGATCAGGGCGACTGGCGGAGTCGGTTGGGTCATACCGTGGCGTCTCTGGAAACGGTCCGTCTGTCGATCGTAGAGCAATTCGGATGGGCGGGGGACCCCTCCGGCACGGAATAACTGGCAATATCAACGACCTATCGCACGGTTCGGCCGTCATGCGGGCGTGCGCGAAGTCCGGCCGGGCTCCCGTGCCGAGTTCCGGGGCCGCGTGCCCTGTCGCCGGATCGGCGCCCCGGGCCGGGCCGGGCCGCGGGCCGGCGCTTGCGCCGGGCGCAGCCCCCGCCGCCTGCGGCGCGTCACCGCACCGTTGCCGGAGACTTCTATCCTGGGACATGTCCGCGTTGGAAGCGAGGATCGGGTCGCGGCGGGACCGGGAGGAGCACGATGCGGAGGCCGGCATCCGGCGAAGGGGGAGGGGGCGGAGCCCGGTCCGGACGCGCCCGCGCGGGCGGCGGCAACCCGGTCCGCCCCGGACCGGCCGGCCTCCGGCCGGACCGGATGGCCGCCCGTTTCCCGGCTCGCCTCATGGCCTGTTTCCCGGCCTGTCTCTTGATCTATCTCTCGGCCTGTCTCCTGGCCTGCCCCCCGGCCGACGCCGCGGAGCGGACCCGGCTCGTCACCTACACCGCCCTCGAGGTCGAGCAGCTCGACCCGATCCGTCGGGCCGTCGAGGCGGCCGTGCCGGAGGTGGAGATCGTCTGGCTGCGGGACTCGACCGGGATCGTCACCGACCGGGTGCTGGCCGAGCGGGACGCGCCGCAGGCCGACCTCGTGCTCGGCCTCGCCGCCACCAGCCTGCTGCGCTTCGAGGCCGCCGGCCTGCTCGATCCCTATCGCCCGGCCGGAGTCGAGGCGCTGCGGCCGTTCTTCCGCGACCCGACCCCGCCCTACAGCTGGACCGGCATGGACGCCTATCTCGGGGTGATCTGCTTCAACGTCGAGGTGGCGGCCCGGCATCGGATCACCCGCCCGAACTTCTGGCGCGACCTGCTCGGCCCCGGCCTCAAGGGGCGGGTGGTCATGCCGAACCCGGCCGCCTCCGGCACCGGCTACCTCCTCGTGGCGGGCTGGCTGCAGACCCTCGGGGAGGACGCGGGCTGGGCGTACATGGACGCCCTGCACGAGAACGTCGACGCCTACCTGCCGAGCGGCTCGGCCCCGTGCCGGGAGACCACCGCGGGCCGCTACGCCGTCGGCCTCTCCCTCGACATGCGGGCGGCCGCCGAGAAGGCGGCGGGCGCGCCGATCGACATCGTGGTGCCGGTCGACGGCACCGGCTGGGAGACGGAGGGCTTCGCGGTCGTCGCCGGCCGGCCGCACCTCGCGCTCGCCCGGAGGGTGGCGGACTGGGCCGCGAGCCGCGAGGCCAACGCGCTCTACGCCCGCAGCTTCGCCATCGTGGCCCATCCGAGCGTCGCGAGCCCGAGCCCGGTCTATCCGCTCCATGCCGAGGCGCGGATGATCCGCAACGACCTCGCCTGGATGGCCCGCAACCGCGACCGCATCCTGGCCGAATGGGCGCGCCGCTACGGCGCCAAGGTCCGTGCCCGCTGAGGTGCGCGCACGCACCGGGAGGGCCGCGCCGCGGCCCGGGTGCCGGCGATGCCGCTCGGTCACCTTTATTTTTCCATCCTGCGGTAGCAGACCGCCCGGGTCGCAGATCTTTCCGCGGCACGGCTGCGGGCAGGGAACCGGATGTATCACGCGGGCAAGGATGGCTGGCTGTTCCTCACCGGGGGCACGAACGAGGTCGCGGACCAGTACCGGCGCATCCCCGCGATGAACCGGGTCCTGCGGCTGTGGCGTCGTCGCATCCTGCGGCGCATCCGCCGCTGCGAGAGCCTCGGCACCCGCTACCTGCACCTGGTGGTCCCCGAGAAGCTCAGCGTCTACGAGGACCGCTTCGACGGTCTCGCCCTCGACCCGCGCCTCGGGCCGGCCCGCCGCCTCGGCACCCTGATGCGCTGGTGGTGGCCGGGGCGCCGGGCCTGGATCGACCTCCTCGGGCCGATGCGGGCGCGGCGCGACGGCCCCGACCTGCATTACCGCACCGACACCCACTGGAACATCCACGGCTGCCTGCTGGCCTACCGGCTGGTCTGCCGGGCCTGCCGCGCCACCCCGCGGACCGACTTCCTCGACCGGCCGTTCCAGGAATTCGAGGCCGTGCTCGACATCGGCAACAAGCTCGAGGCCCAGCCCCTCGAGACCGTGCGCAACTACCGGCTCTTCCGCGACGCCGAGCGGGTCGGCGGCGGCGCCCTGATCGACGCCTACACCGCCGCCGGCCGCCTCGGCGAGCTGCATACCGGCGCCCACGCGGTCTACCGCAACCGGTCGCCGGAGGCCGATCCCCGCACCCTGGTGCTGTTCGGCGATTCCTGCGCCAACTTCGCCCCCAACGGCCTGACCGCGATGCTGGCCGAGACGTTCCGCGAGGTCCACTTCATCTGGTCGTCGAACCTCGACTGGGGCTACATCGAGCGGATCCTGCCCGACATCCTCCTCGTCGAGCAGGTCGAGCGCTTCCTGCTCCGCGTGCCGGAGGACGATTTCGACCTCGCCGCCACCGAGGCGGAGCGGCTGGCGGCTTTGGGGGTGGCGGCGTAGGGGCTCAGGACAATCCCGGGGCGATTCCAGGACCGGGCCGCAGGCCTCGCCTGTCCGCCTGAGCGCCGCTACATCACGTCGATCAACCCGATTGATCGGCCCGCGACCGGCGGCTCCGCGCCCCCGGATCGCAAGGGTGAGACGGACACGATCCTGGATGCCAGGCACGCCGTTGCGACCCATTCTGCAGCGTTTCGCGTTCGACTGCGTCGAGACGACGGTCGCAAGCCGCGCGGCCGTGCGTCGGCCTGAATTCCGATCCCTGGGATTGACGGATGCCGCGCTCCTCGAGGTGCAGGACGATGACTCCCTCCTGCTCACCGACGACCTCTACGTGGCGAGTGTGAGCGCCGGCCGTCGGGCGATCGATTTCTCCCACTTGCGCGTCGCTTGACACCCCCCGACCTCCGCCCCCTTCCCGCTTGACGAAAAACTGGCATATGCCACTAACTAGCCGGCGCCGGAATCGCCGGCCGTCACGACCGACACGAGGAGCGCCGCCCGATGGATGCGCGCACCCACCGCCTGCTCCACGCCCCGATCGGGCCGACCCTGCTGCGGCTCGCGGCACCCAACGTCGTCGTGATGCTGGTCCAGGCCCTGGTCGGGCTGATCGAGACCGCCTTCGTCGCCGGGCTCGGCACCGACGCGCTCGCCGGCATGGCGCTGGTCTTCCCCGTCCTGATGCTGGTGCAGATGATCTCCGCCGGCGCCATGGGCGGCGGGATCCTGTCGGCGGTGGCGCGCACCCTGGGCGCCGGGCGGCGGCGTGAGGCCGACGCCCTGCCGTGGTACGCCGCCGCCATCGGGCTCGTGCTGGGCCTCCTCACCACCGCGCTCGACCTCGCCTTCGGGCCGCTGCTCTACCGGGCGATGGGCGGCGAGGGCGCCTCGCTGACGGCCGCCACCACCTATGGCGGCGTGGTCTTTTCCGGCGCGGTGCTGATCTGGCTGTTCAACGCGCTCGCCGCGGTGATTCGGGGCACCGGCAACATGGCCCTGCCGGCGATCGTCATCAGCGCCGGAGCCGCCGTGCTGGTGCCGCTCTCGCCGGCTCTCATCTACGGGGTCGGGCCGGTTCCGGGCCTCGGCATCGTCGGGGGCGGGGTCGCGGTTCTGGCCTACTACGCCGCCGGCTCCCTGGTCTTCGTCCACCACCTCTGGGCGGGGCGCGGCCTGCTGCGGCCCGGCCCCCGCCCGCCGCGCCTCGCCTGGGCGCCGCTGCGCGACATCCTGCGGATCGGCGCCGTCTCGTCGATCGTCAGCGCCACCACCAACGTGACGATCGCCGCCGCCACCGCCTTCGCGGGCGCCGCCGGCCCGGCCGCGGTCGCCGGCTACGGCACCGGTGCGCGGCTCGAATATCTGCTGGTGCCTCTCGTCTTCGGCCTCGGGGCGCCGATCGGCGCGATGGTCGGCACCTGCATCGGCGCCGGCGACCGGGCCCGCGCCCTGCGGGTCGCCTGGACCGGGGCGGCGATCGCCGGCGGGCTCACGGAGGCGATCGGGCTCGCCGCCGCCCTGTGGCCGCTGCCGTTCCTGGAGCTGTTCGGCCACGACCCGCAGATGCTCGCGACCGGCGCCCGCTACCTCCACCTCGTCGGACCGTTCTACGGCTTCGCCGGGGTCGGGCTCGCGCTCTACTTCGCGTCACAAGGGGCGGGCCGGGTCGGCTGGCCGCTGGTGGCGGGACTGTCGCGCATGGCCGTGTCGATCGGCGGCGGGCTGCTCGCGCTCCGCCTCGGCTTCGGGCTCGACGGGGTGTTCCTGGCGCTCGGCCTCGGGCTCGCCGCACTCGGGCTCATCAATGCCGGCGCGGTCGCCGCCGGGGCATGGTTTCGCGGCGAGCGGGCGGCGTTGCCCGGCCTCGTCGCGGCGGGAGGGGAGTGACGATGACGCGGGAGCTCTATCTCGACGATCTGGCGCCGGGCCAGGTCTACCGCTCGGGACAAGCGACGGTGAGCGAGGCCGACATCGTCGACTTCGCGAAACGCTTCGATCCGCAGCCCTTCCACCTCGATGCCGGGGCGGCCAAGGGCACGTTCTTCGGCGGCCTGGCGGCGAGCGGCTGGCATACCGCTTCCCTCACCATGCGGCTCCTCGTCGACAGCGAGCTGCGGCTTCACGGCGGCATCATCGGGGCCGGCATGGACGAGTTGCGCTGGCCCAGGCCCCTGCGCCCCGGCGATACGATCCGGCTCGAGAGCGAGGTGATCGAGGTGCGCCCGTCGCGCTCGCGGCCTAGCCAGGGGCTCGCCAAGGTGCGCACGACAACACTCAACCAGGACGGCGAGCCGGTGCAGGTGCTGGTGGCGAACTTGCTGGTGGTGAGGCGGCCGGAGGGGTGAGGGGAGACGACGTAATCGCTTCTCTCGACAGGATTGCCAAAGCATTTTCCGACGAAGTGGATACCGGTTCGTCTCAGAAAATGCGGCAAAGCTCGAGCCGCGGCGTCATTCCGGGGCCGCGCAGCGGAACCCCGAATCCAGAACCGCGAGTGGTCCCGGAACAGGCTCGCAGCGTTCCGCATCATCCTGGATGACCTGCGGTTCTGGATCCCGGGCTCCGCTACGCGGCCCCGGGATGACCCTGTGAGAGGGAAACGTCGGCGGCAGGTGTCAGTCTACCGGCTTCGGAGGAATCCTCACATCGCCGCCCTGAGCCGCGCCGGATTCCCCACCGCGACGCCGCCCGCCGGCACGTCCCGGGTCACGACACTGCCGGCCCCGATGATCGCGTCGTCGCCGATCGTCACCCCCGGCAGGATCGTCGCCCCGCCGCCGATCCAGACATTCGCCCCGATCGCGATCGGGCGGCCGAATTCGAGCATCTGCCGGCGCCGGCCCGGATCGCGCGGGTGGTCGGCGGTGAGGATCTGCACGCCCGGCCCGATCTGCGTCATGTCGCCGATCGTCACCTGGACCACGTCGAGGATGCAGCAGTTGAAGTTGAGGAAGACGCCGCGGCCGAGGCTGATGTTGTAGCCGTAATCGCAGAAGAAGGGCGGGCGGATGGTGCAGCCCTCGCCGACGCGGGCGAAGGCCTCCGCCAGCAGCGCCTGCCGCTCCGGCTGGCCGAGCGTCTGGGTCGCGTTGTAGCGGTCCATCCACGCCGAGATGCGGCGGTTGTCGGCGATGAGCTCCGGGTCGTCGGCGATGTAGAGCTCGCCCGCGAGCATCCTCTGCTTCTGGCTCGTCATTCGTCCTCGCTGTCGGTTGGCGCTCGGCCGCGATGCGTACATATGTACATATCGCCCCGAAGGCCACCCCGCCGGAAGACGCCCGCTTGCCCGCCGCCCCGCGCCGCCACGACCCCGACCGCCGCGCCCGCCTCGTCCGGGCCGCCCTCGACGTGATCGCCGAGCACGGCGTCGCCGGTACGACCCACCGGCGGATCGCCGCCGCCGCCGACGTGCCGCTCGGCTCGACGACCTACCATTTCGCGAGCCTCGACGACCTCCTGACCGAGGCCTTCACCCTGCTCGCCGACACCGTCGCGGCCCGCTTCGCCGCGCGGCTCGCCGCCGCCACGACCCGCGAGCAGGCCTGCGAGGCGGTGGTCGACCTCGTCGTCGACGACGCCTGGGCGACGCCCCGCACCCTGCTCCTGAGCTACGAGCTCTACGCCTACGCCGCCCGCGTGCCGGCCTTTCGCCGGGTGATGCAGGACTGGATGGGCAAGAGCCGGACGGCCCTGGAGCGGCACTTCCCCCCCGAGACCGCCCGGGCCCTCGACGCGATGATCGAGGGGCTGTCGATCCACCGCTCCGTCGACCGGCAACCGGCCGGCCGCGACGAGGTGCGGGCGATCGTCGCCCGACTCGCCGGCAGCCCGCTCACGCTTCCTTGAAAAGCCGGGAGCGGCCCCGCATATCCGCCCGCGACGAATTGTTCCCACCGGAGAACCGACACGTGAGCGAGACCCAAGCGACCGAGACCGGACCGACCGAGGCTGTGGAGCGGCACAGCTTCGGCGCCGAGGTCGGGCGCCTCCTGGACCTCGTGGTCCACGCCCTCTACTCCGAGCGCGAGATCTTCCTGCGCGAGCTGGTCGCCAACGCCGCCGACGCGGTCGACCGGCGCCGGTTCGGCGCCCTGACCGACTCGGCCCTGGCGCTGCCCGCCGACGCCAAGGTGCGGATCATCCCCGACAAGGCCGCCCGGACCCTGACCCTGTCCGATCCCGGGATCGGCATGGGCAAGGACGAGCTGGCGCAGAATCTCGGCACCATCGCGCGCTCCGGCACGAGGGCCTTCAGCCAGTCGCTCGCCGACGCCAAGCCCGAGGAGCGCCCGAGCCTGATCGGCCAGTTCGGCGTCGGCTTCTACTCGGCCTTCATGGTCGCCGACCGGGTCGAGGTCACCTCGCGCAAGGCCGGCACCGACGAGGCCTGGACCTGGGCCTCGGAAGGGCAGGGGGAGTACACCCTGGCGCCGGCCACCCGCGCGGAGCCCGGCACCGACATCGTGCTCCACATGAAGGCCGATGCCGAGGAATACCTCGAGCCGATCCGCCTCGAGACCATCGTGCGCAAGTGGGCCGACCACATCACCGTGCCGGTGACCCTGGTGCGCGACGGCGAGGAGGTGCCCTCCACCAAGGGCACGGCGCTCTGGCGCAAGTCCAAGTCGGAGGTGAGCGAGGAGGAGTATACCGAGTTCTACCGCCAGGTCGCGCACGCCTTCGACAAGCCGTGGGCGACCCTGCACTGGCGGGCGGAAGGCCAGCTCGAATTCACCGCCCTGCTGTTCGTGCCCGGCATGAAGCCCTTCATGGCGGTCGAGGAGCAGCGCGAGAGCAAGGTGCGCCTGCACGTGCGGCGCATGTTCATCACCGACGAGGCCGGGCTGCTGCCGTCCTGGCTGCGCTTCGTCCAGGGGGTGGTCGACACCGAGGACCTGCCGCTTAACGTCTCGCGCGAGATGCTGCAGGCCACGCCGGTGCTCGCCCGCATCCGCCGCGCGGTGATGGCCAAGGTCCTGTCCGAGCTGAAGACCCGCGCCAAGGACGCGGACGCTTACGCCACCTTCTGGCAGGCCTTCGGGCCGGTCCTGAAGGAGGGTCTGTGGGAGGATGCCGAGCACCGCCAGGACATCGCCGGCCTCCTGCGCTTCCGCTCCTCGACGCAGGAGGGCTGGACCTCGCTCGCCGACTACGTCGCGCGGATGAAGCCGAACCAGGAGGCGATCTACATCCTGGTCGGCGACGACACCGAGGCGCTGAAGCGCTCGGCCCAGATCGAGGGTTTTTCCGCCCGCGGCCTCGAGGTGCTGCTGCTCTCCGACCACGTCGACGCGTTCTGGCCCGAGCGCATGGACACGTTCGAGGGCAAGCCGATCCGCAGCATCACGCAGGGCGGCGACGACCTCTCGGCCTTCGAGCCCACCGTCAGTGAGGGCGACGCCCCGGCCGACCTCGCCGACCTGCTGCCGAAGCTGAAGGAGGCGCTGAAGGACGACGTCTCCGACGTGAAGGCGAGCCAGCGCCTCGTCGACAGCGCGGTCCTGCTCTCGGCCCCGGCCTTCGGGCCCGACCTGCAGATGCAGCGCCTCCTGCGCCGCGCCGGCCGCGGCGCCGGCGGCATGGGTGGCGGGATGGGCGGCCAGCCGGTGCTGGAGCTGAACCCGCGCCATCCGCTGATCCGCCGCATCGCCGAGCGCGCGGCCGCCGGCGAGGATGTCGGGGAGGCGGCCCAGACCCTCGTCGACCTCGCCCACGTCCAGGGCGGCGACCCGCCGCGCGACCCCGTCGCCTTCGCCCGCCGGGTCGCCGCCGCCCTGGCGCAGGGCTGACCGACCCTCCGCCCCCGGCCGCGCGACGGACCGGGGGCGGCTCACGGACGGGGACTCGGCCGGCGCTGCCGTAAGGGCCCGGCCCGCCCCGGCAATCGACCGCCCGGCCGGCGCAAGCAGCGCATGCCCGTCCCGCCGGCCCGCAACAGGGAGAGGCCCCGGCGGATCGACGGGGCTGAAACGGCGCGACGTGCCCCACGCCCGCCCCCGTGCGCCCGCCGGCCCGCTTTACTGTCGCGCGGCAGACGCTAACTTCCCGCCCGGAACGACGAGGGCCCGCGCCGCGCCGCGGGGGAGGCCGGCACGATGAATCCGCTGATCCGCAAGCTCGAACGGTTCACCCGCCTGAGCGACGCGGACAAGCGTCTCCTGCAGCACGCCGCCACGGCCCGGATCATCAACTACGACACCCATCAGGACATCATCGCCGAGGGCGAGGAGCCGACCGACGTCAACCTGATCCTCGCCGGGTGGGTTTGCCGCTACAAGCAGCTCGCCGATGGCGGCCGCCAGATCATGTCGTTCCTGCTGCCGGGCGACCTGTGCGACCTCAACATCTTCCTCCTGCGCCGGATGGACCACGCCCTCGGCACCCTCACGCCGGTGGTGGTCGCCAAGATCTCCCGCGACCTCCTCCAGGAGATGCTGAACGCCGACCCGCGCCTGACCCGGGCCCTGTGGTGGGAGGTCCTGGTCACGGCGGCGATCCACCGCGAATGGCTGGTCAATATCGGCCGGCGCACCGCGCTGGAGCGCGTCGCCCACCTGCTCTGCGAGGTGTATTTCCGCCAGCAGGCGGTCGGCCGGGCGAAGGACGGCCGCTGCGACCTGCCGATCACCCAGGTCGAGCTCGCCGACGCGCTCGGCCTCTCGGCGGTCCACGTCAACCGCACCTTGCGCGAATTGCGCATCTCCGGCCTCATCGACTGGCGCGACAAGACCCTGGCGATCCCGGACGTCGAGGGGCTGAGGCAGGTCGCCCGGTTCGATCCGGATTATCTGCATCTGGATTTCGAGGGCGAGCAGTTCGACGCGGCGTGCTGAGGTCGGACGGCAAGCGGCTTGCGTTCGGGTGGAACTGCCGGGCGCTTGGTCGCGGATCGTGCGCGGCGAGCCGTTGCGCCTCTTGTTCGTCCTTTGTTTCGTGTCAGGTCGGCGCGTGGACCCGGGTATGTCGGGCCCGCCACGAGCAGTCCCGACCGAGCCCGCTGCAGGCTCCGGGAGAGTCTGCTCGCGAGTCTTAACCTGCGAGTTACGATAGCGCTTCTGGAGCCGACCTCTCTCAGGAACTACAATCGAAGGTTCCGATAGAGGAGGAAATCAGATGCGTTTTTTTCAACGCCTTACCTTCTACGGGTGCCTCTTCGCCTCCATCGTCAGCTTTCCGAGTCTCTCCCGCGCCGAACGTCTAGTCCAGTCGGCCACCGAGAGGCGGACTTACCTGTTCGTCAAATCCGATGACGGAAAGATCAAGAATTTGCTCCCAGCCGGCTGGAGCCCTGCCCAGAATGTCGGTCCGTTGAAGGATGCGAATTTCGTTATTGTGCTCATCGAAGGAGTGGCGGGAAGCGATGCCGAGGGGAAGTCGATCTTGTATCAAGGCAAGACCGTCGTTCTCGGCATTCCGGCAAAGAACGATAAGACCGGCGAGCCGGGCTTCATGGTCAGTGGCGGGTTCGTGTCGGATGCAAGCACCGCGCCCGGCGCCTACGGCCTGTACGCTCCGGCTTCGGTCACCATGGCAAAAACGTCCCGATCGGACGGCGACGCCGCGACGGCGGTGACCGAGCAGTGGCGGATCCGGTCCGAAAAGGGCGACAGGATCGATTTCGACGTCGGATACGACCGCGGTACCGGCAACTGGGCGCATGCCGAGCCGCACGTCTACTCCGCACTCCATCCGGAGTTCTACCGCATCTACAAGGTCGATCAGGTAACAGAGATCGTGCACACCACGGCCCAGGGCGGGAAGAAGGCCAAGGAAGTCAAGCTCAGCGCCGATGGACCGCAAATTTCTCGCTTCTTCGATGATAAATCACAACTTGTCGCCGTGATTTCATATCCCGCATATTATCGAAAGATATACTTGCCGGAATGAATTTATCCTGCAGACGCCAAGTCATAATTGATAAAGGCAAGATGGCAGACGGAAATAGCCGGGGCGGCCCACGAGCAGAAGACAAGACGCTGACGGGGGTGACGCCGCTGCCGTCACCAACTTCAAGCCCCGCTCGCGAGAGTCCCTGGCGGTCCCGTCACCCGCCGCGAACTCTGGTCGGGCGCCGCGCGTCTCGAACCCCCGAGCCGATAAGCTCAGGTCGTGACGCGGCGCCCGAACGCGCCGGGTGTCGCTCCCTCACCGCGCCCCGCGCCGCAGGTCGTCCGCGATCAACAACGCACTGCGCCCATCCCCGGCCTCCGCCAGGCGCGTCCGGTAGACCTGCAGGTTCTCCGTCACCCGCTGGACGTAGTTGCGGGTCTCGGTGAAGGGGATCCGCTCGACCCAGTCGACCGGGTCGACGTTCGGGGTGCGGGGGTCGCCGTAGGCGTCGATCCACTTCTTCACGTTGCCGCCGCCGGCATTGTAGGCGGCGAAGGACAGGATGTAGGAGCCGCGCCAATCCTCCATCAGCTCGCCGAGATGGGCCTGGCCGAGGCGGGCGTTGTAGGCCGGGTCGCTGGTCAGGCGGTCGGTGTCGAAGGCGGCGCTGACCCGGCGGGCGGTGCGTTGCGCCGTGGCCGGCATCATCTGCATCAGGCCGCGGGCGCCAACGCTCGACTGCGCCCGCGGGTCGAACTGGCTCTCCTGCCGGGCGATGGCGAAGACCATCGCGCGCTCGACCTGCGGCACCGCGGCCGAGGCCTCGTAGGAGGGAATGCCGTTGGTCGGGTAGGCGTGGCGGTCGAGGGGCAGGCCGCGCTGCACCGCGGTCTTGCCGATCGCCACCAGGGCACGGGGATCGTTCAAGGACATCGCCACGTCGCCGAGCGCATTCAGCTCCGCCGGGTCCGTCAGGCGTTGCGCGAAATCCATGTAGAGCGGCAGCATCAGCTCCTTGATGCCGGCCGCCGCGAGCAGGCGCAGGGCCCGCACGGCGCTGCGGTTCTCGAAGGCGGTGCGGGCGGTCTCGTCCAGCGTGCTGCAGGGGCGCAAGGCGAGGGAGGACTGGCCGAGCTTCGCCCGGGCGAGCTGGCCGTAATAGGCGATCGGCTGGGCGCTCGCGCGCTCGTAGAAGGCCTTCGCCTCCGGCGCCTCGCCCATCGCTTCCGCCGCGCGGCCCTGCCAATAGGCCGCCCGCGCCACCGAGATCGGCGTCTCGGCGATGGCGGCTGCGGTCGCGAAGTGCTTCGCGCTCGCGGGGGCGTCGTGGAGGAAGCGGAGCGCGATCCAGCCGGCATGGAACTCGGCCTCGATGCGCTTCTCGACCGTGCGGGCGCTGTGGCCCGAGGCGACCGCGTAGGCGGTCTTCGCGTCGCCGGAATCCAGCAGCTTGCGGGCGACGATGCGGCGCTCGATCCACCACTCGTCGGGATCGGCCAGAACCTCGGGGTTGCGCGGCGCCTGCGCCATCACGGCGGCGGCCTCCGCCGGCCTGTCGAGGCGGCGCAGGTACTGGGCGCGGGAGAACAGGTAGGAGGAATCCTGGCGCAGGCTCGGCGGCACGGCGTCGAGGGCCGATCCGGCATTCGAGGCCTTGGCCTCGACGGCGCGGCGGGCCCGCACCAGGGTGCCGTAGGCCTTGCCCGCGTAGGCGGCCGCGCGGCCGGCGGCGTCCCAGTCCTCCCGCATCAGCGCCCGCTCCATGCGGTAGCGGTGATCGACCTCGCCGATGAGGCCGGGGAAGGCGTCGAGCACCCGCAATTCCAGGGTGCGGCCGAAATTGTCCTCGCGCCACAGGTCGCGCACCAGGCCGGCGGCGTCCTCGTCGAGGCCGTCGGCCTTGAAGGCCAGCGCCAGGGCGAACTTGCCCGGCGCGCTCTGGGGCCGGCGGGCGGCGAAATAGGCCCGCACCAGGGAGGGCGACTTGCGCTGGGAGAGCAGGGCCTCCTCGGCGCGCCGGCGCACCATGGCGCCGACCGGCCAGTCCGGGTTGTCGCGAATGAACGCCACGGTGCGCTCGAAGCCGATGCCGGCCCCGGCGCGAATCGCCACCCAGTCGAGCAGGGTGCGGGCGGCCGGGTCCTTGAGTCCGTCGCGGATCCGGTCGCCCTCGCTCACCTGACCGCGCCGGTAGGCCTCGACCGCGCCGCGCAGGGCCGGGCCGTCGACCTCGGTGCCGAGCACCGGCCGGCCGGGATCGGGCACGCTCGGCACCGGGGCCGGCGGGTTGATCGCCGCGTCCGGGGCGGGGAAGGGGATCGGCGCCTCCGGGTCGGCGGCGGCATAGGCGGCGGCCGAGAGCGGCAACCGCGCCCCGGCCTCGGCGGGGCCGTCCTCCTCGGTGCGCTCGACCGCGCGGACGGGCGCGGCCGCGGGCAAGGTCGCGGCCGGGAGGGTCGTCGCAGGAGCGGCCGCGTCGGGCGGCGGCGCCGTCGTCGAGCCGCCGAGGGCGGACAGCGAGGTCAGCGCGGCGCCCGACACCGTGAGGGCGAGGACCGCGAGGCGGCGCCGGCGAGGCGAGAGCAGCATGGTTCCCGTTCCCCTGAAGAGCTCGATTGACCGGACGCCCATGGTGGGAGCGTCGAATTAAGAAGCGATTAACCCTGGCCGCCGATCGCGCCGGAACGCGACGGGCTGCCGGGGCGTTCGCGCGCGGCCTCCCGGGCGCGAACCGCCCGGGACCGCGCGCCTGACCGTTTGCGCGCAGGCTGTCGAAGCCCCGTGCCGGAGCGTTTGCGCGCAGGCTGTCGAAGCCCTATGTGTCGGACGCCGGACGGCCGAGTTGGTCCCTGCGATGATCCTCATGCGGGCCGGCCTCCCAACCAGACATCCCGGGGGCGCCGCCGCCCTGCCCGGGCGAGGAACGCCAGCATGACGTCGACGCAGACTTCGCAGCGCCTGAGGGGCTCGC
This sequence comes from Methylobacterium sp. DB0501, assembly GCF_011043735.1. Classification (GTDB taxonomy): domain Bacteria; phylum Pseudomonadota; class Alphaproteobacteria; order Rhizobiales; family Beijerinckiaceae; genus Methylobacterium; species Methylobacterium alsaeris. The sequence goes on from NZ_JAAKGV010000006.1 coordinate 19,536, forward strand.
TCACCGCCCTGGTGACGCCGTTCCGCGACGGCGCCTTCGACGAGCACGCCTTCCGGGCCTTCGTGGCCTGGCAGATCGAGAACGGCACCCACGGCCTGGTGCCCACGGGCACCACCGGCGAGAGCCCGACGCTCAGCCACGCCGAGCACGACCGGGTGGTCGAGGCCTGCATCGACGAGGCCGCCGGCAAGGTGCCGGTGGTGGCCGGCGCCGGCTCCAACTCCACCGCGGAGGCGATCGAGCGGTCCCGTCATGCGGAGAAGGCCGGGGCGGACGCGCTGCTCATCGTCACGCCCTACTACAACAAGCCGACGCAGGAAGGGCTGTACCAGCACTTCAAGGCCGTGAACGATGCGGTCGGCATTCCCATCCTGATCTACAACATCCCCGGCCGCTCGATCGTCGACATGAGCGTCGACACCATGAAGCGGCTCTACGAGCTGCCCAACATCGCCGGGGTGAAGGACGCCACCGCCAACGTGGCCCGGGTCAGCCTCCAACGCCAAGCCATGGGGGAAGACTTCGTCCAACTTTCTGGCGAAGATGCGACCGCATTGGGATTCATGGCGCATGGCGGCCACGGCACCATCTCGGTCGCCTCGAACGTCGCGCCGCGCCTCTGCGCCGACTTCCAGGAAGCCTGCCTCGCCGGGGATTTCCGCAAGGCGCTCGGCCTCCAGGACCGGCTGATGCCGCTCCACGCGAACCTCTTCGCCGAGACCAGCCCGGCGCCGACCAAGTACGCGCTCGCCCGCCTCGGCCTGATGCGCGAGGAGCTGCGCCTGCCGATGGTGCCGGTGGGCGAGGCGACCCGCGCCCTCGTCGACGGGGCGATGCGCCACGCCGGCCTCACCAACGGCTGAGCCGCACCCCATATAGGACGGGAGCCCCGAGGGCTCCCGTCGCCCGCCTTCCAGGATCTCCGCCGCACGATGGCCAAGAAACCCGAGCCGAAGAACCGCGTCGTCGCCGACAACCGGAAGGCCCGCTTCAACTACGAGATCACCGACACGGTCGAGGCGGGCATCGCGCTGACGGGCACCGAGGTGAAGTCCCTGCGCGGCGGCAAGGCGACGATCGGCGAGGCCTTCGCCGGCCCCTCCGGCAACGACCTGCTGCTGTTCAACGCCTACATCCCCGAATACCTCGAGGCGAACCGCTTCAACCACGACACCAAGCGGCCCCGCCGCCTGCTGCTGCACCGTCGCCAGATCGACAAGTTCATCGGCGCGACGCAGCGCGAGGGCTACACGGTGGTGCCGCTGAAGATCTACTTCAACGAGCGCGGCCGGGCGAAGGTCGAGCTCGGCCTGGGCCGCGGCAAGAAGCTCCACGACAAGCGCGAGACCGCCAAGGAGCGCGACTGGCAGCGCGACAAGGCGCGGCTGCTGCGCGACAAGGGCTGATCCGCAAGGGCCGTTTCGCCCTGCGCGGCACAACACGCCGCACTGTCGCCGCCGGCCGTCACTCCTAGCTCGGTGGGGGAGGCTCGCGGGAGGCGCCGATGTTCGTCGAAGGGGGATGGAAGGCGCCCTGGGAGCCGCCGCCGCGCCCGCCCCAGCGCCGGCTGACCGGGCGCCAGGAGCGGGTGCTGGTCTGGATCATCGTCGTCAACGTGCTGCTCTGGTTCATGGCCCCGATCGGCGGCGCGACGCTGATCCACGCCGCCATCGCGGTGATGCACTAGGACGTCCCCGCAGGCCCGCTCCGCGCCGCCCCGAATTGCCGCCCGCCCGACCCGCGTGCTAGCGCGACGTCCCCACCCACGGACGAAGCGAGCATCATGGCGCGGCGCCCCCTCCTTTCCGGCGACATGCTGCCGCTGCTCACCCGGCTGTGGCGCGACTGGCTGCGCCCGCATGCCGGCACGCTCGCCGTCGTGCTGGTGCTGATCGCGGTGATCGGCGTCGCCACCGGCTTCTACCCGACCCTGATCAAGGCCGCCTTCGACGCCTTCGACGCCAAGGATGCCGGGGCGCTCGCCTACGGCCCCGTCCTGGTGATCGCCGTGACCGCCGTGCGCGGCTTCGCGCTCCTCGGCCAGACGGTGCTGACCAACCGGGTCGTCACCCGGATCGAGGCCGACATGCAGGCCGCGCTCTACGGCCACATGATCGAGCAGGACCTGGCCCAGCTCGGCCGCGAGAGCCCGGCGAGCCTCACGCAACGCTTCACCACCGACTTCGCCTTCATCAAGGAGGCGCTGACGCGGATCTCCACCGTGCTGCTGCGCGACGTGGCGATGCTGGCGGCGCTGGTCTGCGCCATGGTGTGGATGGATCCGTGGCTGACCCTCGTCGCCGGGGTGACGGTGCCGTTCGTCGCCGGGCCGATCGCTCGGATCGGCAAGAAGCTGCGCCGGGTCTCGACCTCGACCCAGGAGCAGGTCGGCGCCACCGCGAGCTTGATCAGCGAGAGCCTGGCCGGCGCCCGGGTGGCCAAGACCTACGGCCTCGAAGGCTACCTGAAAGGCCGCACCCGCGACGCCCTCGACGAGGTGCGCCGGCTCAAGATGAAGGCCGCCAATGCCCGCGGGCGGCTCGACCCGCTGCTCGAGATCGGCGGCGGCCTCGCCGTCGCCGGGGTGCTCGCCTTCATCGGCCACCGCATCCTCTCGGGCGAGAAGACGGTGGGCGACTTCACCGGCTACGTCGCGGCGCTCCTGCTCGCCGCCCAGCCGGCCCGGGCGCTGGGCAACCTCAACGCGATCCTGCAAGAGGCGCTCGCCGCCCTGTCGCGCACCTTCGCGCTGATGGACGAGGCGCCCACGATCCGGGAGAAGCCGGGGGCGCCGGCCTTGGCCGTCGCCGGCGGCGAGGTCCGGTTCGAGGGCGTGCGCTTCCGCTACCGCGACGACGCCCCGGCGCTGGAGGGCATCGACCTCACCGTCCCGGCCGGGTGCACCACGGCGCTCGTCGGCCGCTCGGGCTCGGGCAAGTCGACCCTGCTGTCGCTCGTGCCGCGGCTCTACGACGTGGCGGAGGGCCGGGTCCGAATCGACGGGCAGGACGTGCGCGACGTGACGCTCGCCTCGCTTCGCCGCGCCGTCGCGGTGGTGTCGCAGGAGGTGGTGCTGTTCGACGACACCATCGCGCAGAACATCGCCTTCGGCCGCGAGGGCGCGAGCCGGGCCGAGATCGAGGCGGCCGCCCAGGCCGCCGCGGCGCACGGCTTCATCACCGCCAAGGCCGAGGGCTACGACTTCCGGGTCGGCCCGGCCGGCAACCGGCTCTCGGGCGGCGAGCGCCAGCGCGTCGCGCTTGCCCGCGCCTTCCTGCGGGACGCGCCGATCCTGCTCCTCGACGAGGCGACCTCGGCCCTCGACGCCGAGTCCGAGCAGCTGGTCCAGGCGGCCCTGACCCGGCTGATGCGCGGCCGCACCACCCTGGTCATCGCCCACCGCCTCTCGACGGTGCGCGACGCCGACGTGATCGTCGCCATGGAGGGCGGCCGGATCGCCGAGACCGGCAGCCACGCGGACCTGATCGCCCGGGGCGGCACCTATGCCCGCCTGCACCGGATCCAGCTCGCCGACGACCGGGAGCCGGCTTCGGCGGTCCAAGCACGATGAGGCAGCGGCATGAGGCGAGCGTCGTGAGACCTGCCGGGCCGGAGGCGCCCGCCGGCCGCCGCCTCGCCGAGGGCGTCGCCTTCGCTCTCGTCGCGGTGAGCCTCTGGGGCGGCTGGTTCGTCGTCACCCGCCGGACGGTGGGGGCGGGGGGCGCGCTCGGGCCCGCCGACCTCGTGGCCCTGCGCTTCGGCATCGGCGGCCTCATCCTGCTGCCGGTGCTGCTGTTGCGCCTGCGCGGCCTCGGCCGGGCGGCCCTCCTCGACGGCGCGATCCTGTTCCTCGCGCAGGGAGCGCCGTTCGCGCTGCTGATCTCGGTCGCCCTGCGCTACGCACCGGCGGGCCACGGGGCGGCGCTGACGCCCGGCACGATGCCGCTCTTCGCCGCCCTGCTCGGCGCCCTGGTGCTCGGCGACCGGCCGGGGCGGCTCGCGCTCGCCGGCCTCGGGCTGATCGCCGCCGGGGCGCTCACCCTGGCGGGGGGATTTCGTGATGCCGACGAGTTGTTCGGCTACGCCCTGTTCCTCACCGCCGCCTTCCTGTGGGCCGCCGGCACGGTGCGGATGCGCCGCTCGCGCCTCACGGCCCTGGAGGCGACGGCGCTGATCTGCGTCGCCTCGCTCGTCACCTACATCCCGGTCTATCTCGCCTCGGGCCTGTCGCGTCTGGCCGAGGCGCCGCCGGCGGAGCTCGCGATCCAGGCGCTCTACCAGGGCGTGCTGGTGAGCGTGGTGGCGCTCATCGCCTTCAACCGCTCCCTGGCGTTGATCGGCCGGCGCACCCCGGCCTTCACGGCCCTGGTGCCGGTGATCGCCACGCTGCTGGCGATTCCCGTGCTCGGCGAGGTGCCGGACCCGCTCCATGTCGGGGCGATCCTGGCGATCGGGGCGGGGGTGCTGCTGACGACGCGGGGGTGAGGGACGTCACTCCCGCCGCAACAGCCGATCCACCACCATGTCCGACCACAGGCCCGTGCGAAACTCGCGCTTGAGCGCCTCCGGGTCGTAGACGTGCTCGACCCAGTCCAGGAAGCTCAGGCCCTTCGGCTCGCCCTCGGCGAGGTAGCGCTCGAAGAACGCGTCGAGGATGCCGGTCTTGGCGAAGCGGAAATGGCCGAACCGGGCCGAGAGCTGGCGCGCCGCCTCGCGCACCGGGCGCTCCTCATGCAGGATCAGGTAGAGGGCGGCGGCCAGCCCCGCCCGGTCGGCGCCGGACTTGCAGTGCAGCACCGCCGGGTAGGCCAGGCCGGCGAAGAAGTCCTTGGCGGCGAGCAGCGTCGCCTTGTCGGGCGCCTCGCGCGAGCGCATCACGAACTCGACCAGGGCGAGCCCCTCGCGCTCGCAGGCCTCGCGCTGCAACTGCCAGGAGCCGTGCTCGCGCCCGCCGCGCAGCGAGATGATCGTGCGCACGCCCTGGCGCCGGAACCAGGCGAGGTCGTGAGGGCCCGGCTGGGCCGAGCGCCAAACCAGCCCGCGCCCGATCCGGTGACGGTTGAGATAGGCCAGGCGGAACACGCCGTGATCGACGAGCAGCATGTTGGCCCAGGCGCGCAGGCGTCCGCCCGGGCCGGCGATCGGCTGCTCCCAGCGGGCGATGCGGGCCATGCGGCGAGCGTAGCGGGTCTCGGGCGGGAGGAAGCGGTTGAGCACGCGGGGCAGGCGCCTGGCTTTAAGGGACAATACGCGATTCGCGAGAACGGGCAGCGTGCCGCTCTAGCAGCCGCGTGACCCGGCCGCAACGACGGTCCGGCAGATGAGCCGGCCCCTAAGCCTGGCATTGCGCTTGCGACGTCTCCCCCGCATCGTAGGGACGCGATCCGTCGGCTAACAATCGAGGGGGAAGACCGTGAGCACTCAGGTCGTCAGCATTCGCCGGGCCCGGGAACAGGATGCCGGGATGCTGTCGGAGATCTTCGACGCCGCCTGGCGCGAGGCCTATCAGGGCATCATCCCGGGCGTCGCCCTCGACCGCATGCTCGCCCGGCGCGGGCCGCGCTGGTGGCGCTCCACGCTCGGCCGCAGCCGGCCGCTGGTGGTGCTTGAGGTGGGCGAGAGCGTCATCGGCTACGTCTCCTACGGCCGCTGCCGCGACCGGGCCCTCAAGGCCGAGGGCGAGATCGACGAGATCTACCTCGCGCCGACCTACCAGGGACTCGGCTACGGCACCCGGCTGTTCCGGGCGGTGCGCAACGACCTCGCCGACCGGGACGTGCGCCGGGTCGCGGTGTGGTCGCTCACCGAGAACGACCGGGCGCGGGACTTCTACGAGCGGATGGGCGGGCGCGTCGTCGCCGAGGCCTGCGACCGCATCGCCGGGGCCGACCTGCACAAGGTCGCGTACCTGTTCGGGTGAGGGGAGGGCGCCGCGCCCGCCTTGCCTGTCGCCTGGTCGCCGGGGCGCGGCAACCTGCTCAAACATTGCTCATTTGCAGCAACGGACTCCGGCCCGCCGGTCGTCGCGATCGGCTGGGCCGCCGCGGAACTTGTCCTCGACTGTGACGGCCTCCGTTGCATCCCGGCGCTTGTGCCGGCGCCCGCAGCCCTCTAAGGACCGCGCCATTCAGGGGCGCTCTCGCCCTTGCAGGGAGTTCTCACATGCGCCTCGACGCCATTTCCATCGGCAAGAACCCGCCCGAAGACGTCAACGTCGTCATCGAGGTTCCGGTCGGCGGCGAGCCGATCAAGTACGAGATGGACAAGGATGCCGGGACGCTGATCGTCGACCGCTTCCTCTACACCGCGATGCACTATCCGGGAAACTACGGCTTCATCCCCCACACCCTGTCGGGCGACGGTGATCCGTGCGACGTGCTCGTCGCCAACACCCGGGCGATCGTGCCCGGCGCCGTGATGAGCGTGCGCCCGGTCGGCGTGCTGGTGATGGAGGACAATGCCGGCGAGGACGAGAAGATCATCGCCGTCCCGTCGCGCAACCTGACCAAGCGCTACGACCGCGTCGAGAACTACACCGACCTGCCCGAGATCACGATCCACCAGATCCAGCACTTCTTCGAGCACTACAAGGATCTCGAGCCCGGAAAGTGGGTGAAGATCGTCCGCTGGGGCGACAAGGCCGAGGCGCACCGCCTGATCCTCGAGGGCATCGAGCGCGCCAAGAAGGCGAAGTAAGGACGACGGGCGCCCACCGCGCCCTCACCCCTCCCCCTTCTGCCGGGGAGGGTGCCCCCGGAGCGGGGCAGGAGAGGGAGCCGCCGCTTCCGGAGAGGGCCGCGACCGTTCCGATGGGCGCGCCTGGACCACAGCGTCGCGTTGACCCTCTCCCGGCCTGCTCCGCAGGCCACCCCGTCCCGCGGAAGCGGAAGGGTTTTGTGCGCGCGACCGGCGCGGATCGTATCCCCGGTCGACGATTCCCCGTTCAGACCGCCCGCGTCTCGGCCACGGCGCCCACCCGCGCCTTCTTCACCGCATCGTTGTAGGGCGCGTTGTAGGCCCGGCGCACCGAGGCCCAGTAGGCTTCGCGCTCGCGGGCCGAGAGACGGCCGAGCGCCGCGTTGAGGGCGGCCTCGCCGGCGGCTTCCAGCCCGCGCAGCTGGTCCGGGGTCACGTCGTGAACGGTGGTCATGTGAAGGGGTCCCGAGCCCGGTTGGGTTCGAGCGCCATCATGCCACAAGCGCTGCCGTTCCGCACGCCACACTTGTCGCGACGGCGCCACGCCCCAAACCCTGTCCCCGCTGTTTCGCGCGCAGGACGGCGTCAGCGGGCGGCGCCCTGGGTTCCCATCCTAGCTCCGGAGAAGGCCGGGTTGCGGTCGGCCGCCCGGGCGGCACTCGGCGGCAGGCCGTCGGCGCCCTGCGGCGTACCCCCGGCAGGCAGGGGCACACCGGGCTTGGCGGCGCCTTCGGTCCGCTCCTTGCTCCAGCCGTAGCCGGCATTGATCCCGGCATAGAAGCCGGTGAAATCCTCGGCCGCCACCGGGGTGGCGGAGAGGGCACCGATGACGGCGAGTCCCGCCAAGACAGCACCCGAACGGAAAAGGGCAGCGCCCGAACGGAAAGGAGCGGTGGCCAGGGGCCACCGCTCCATCCGTCTTGTTGGCTCGTGCGTGCAGAGATGCACCGAGGATCAGTCCACGCTGATGCTCTGCGCCTCGCGGCCCTTCATGCCCTCGACCACGCCCATGGTGACCGGCTGGCCTTCGGCGAGGGACTCGAGGCCGGCGCGGGCGAGCGCCGAGCGGTGGATGAAGACGTCTTTGCCGCCGTCATTGACCGACACGAAGCCGAAGCCCTTCGCCGGATCGTACCACTTCACGGTGCCGCTCATCTCGGTCGACGGACCGGAGGCGAAGCGGCCACCGCCGCCACCGCGCTCGGGACGGTCGCCGAAGCCGCCGCCGCCGAAGCCGCCGCCGCTGCGCGGCGGACGGGGATCGCGACGGACCGGAGCCTCGGCCGTGCTGGTGTCCACGCTGGTGATGTTGGTCACCTGCGGGCCCTTCTGGCCCTGCGCGGTCTGGACGGTCAGGCGGGTGCCCGGCATCAGATCGGCGTGGCCGGCCGCCTCGACGGCGCGGATGTGAAGGAAGGCATCGCCCGAACCGTCGCCGAGTTCGACGAAGCCGAAGCCCTTCTCCTTGTTGAACCACTTGACCGTCGCGTCACGCTCCGGCCCGGAGGGGGCAGCACCGCGCGAGGCACCGCCGCCGAAGCCACCGCCGCTGCCGCCGAAGCCGCCGCCGCCGTAACCACCGCCGCCGCCACCACCGTAGCCGCCGCCACCGCCACCATAGCCACCGCCACCGTAGCCGCCGCTCGGCTGAGCCTGATCAGGCCACCGCGGCTCGCCACCACCCTCGTCGAAGCCGCGACGGCGCGGCTCCCTGAAATCACGACCACGTCCCATTAGAAGCTCGCCAAAACGTAAAAACCGCCGACCACCCTTGTACCCCGTTGCGTTCTGTACCTGACAGCGGACGCCTCGAGATCGTTCCATTCCCGGTTGCGGTGACCAAGATGACCGCCACACTCCTGACGCAACTCAGACCGTACCGCAAGGCGGATCTGCCACGCGTGGCGATGACGGGGGTTACTTTCTCACGTCGGCGCGCGGATTGACAGCCCGATTCGCCATCTTTTCCCCGTGTCCCTCCTGCACCAGTGTGGCGTATGAGCACGCCCGCCCCTCTCCGAAAGAGGGGCTTGAGCGCCGGGGAGGGACCCCAGCACCGCTGCGCCGCGTTGGCTCCGGGTCCGCGCCCGTCGCGCCTCATCCGTCGCGCCCGTTCGTCTTTGCCGAGGATCCGATGCCGGCCCACACCCTCCGCCCGTCGCGCCGCCACGCCGATCTCGGCCCCGATTTCTACGACGTCGTCGCGCCCGCCCGCTTTCCCGCCCACATCCTGCGCCACCGCAACCAGCCCTGGGCCGAGCGGGTCGGCCTCGGCGGCCTGACCGACGAGGAATGGATCGCGCATTTCGGCCGGTTCGCGCCGCTGCCCGGCAGCTTCCCCGAGCCGCTGGCCCTGCGCTACCACGGCCACCAGTTCCGCAGCTACAACCCGGATCTCGGCGACGGCCGCGGCTTCCTGTTCGCACAACTGCACGATCTCGCCGACGGGCGGCTGCTCGATCTCGGGACGAAGGGCAGCGGGCAGACGCCCTGGTCGCGCACCGCCGACGGCCGGCTGACCCTCAAGGGCGGGGTGCGCGAGGTGCTGGCGACCGCGATGCTCGAGGCGCTCGGCGTCGAGACCTCGAAGTCGTTCAGCCTGATCGAGACCGGGGAGGCCTTGATGCGCGGCGACGAGCCGTCGCCGACCCGCTCCTCGGTGCTGGTGCGGCTCAGCCACTCTCATGTCCGCATCGGCACCTTCCAGCGCTTCCGCGCCCACGGCGACACCGGCAACCTGCTCCGGCTCCTCGACCACGCGGTCCGCACCTATCTGCCGGAGGCCTGGCGCGACGACCCGGCCGACCGGGCGGCCGCCTTCCTCGCCGAGGTCTGCCGCCGCGTCGCCCGGATGGGCGCGCAATGGATGGCCGCCGGGTTCGTCCACGGGGTGCTCAACACCGACAACATCAACGTGACCGGCGAGAGCTTCGATTACGGCCCGTGGCGCTTCGCGCCCGTCAACGACCCGGCCTTCACCGCCGCCTATTTCGACGAGTACGGCCTCTACGCCTTCGGGCGCCAGCCGGAGGCCTTGGGGTGGAACCTCGCGCGGCTGGCCGAGTGCCTGCTGCCGCTCTCCGACGAGACGCGGCTGGGCTCGGCCATGGACGTCTACGGCCCGGCCCTGCAGGAGGCCTTCGCCCGCGCGATCCTGCGGCGCCTCGGCCTCGCGGTGCCCGCCGACGAGACGGCGATGCACACCCTCGTCGGCGCGTTCTGGGCCTTCCTGCAGACGAGCCGGGCGCCGTTCGAGCAGGCCTTCTTCGACTGGCATGGCGGGCTCGCCGGCGAGGCCCGCGCGGCCCGCAGCCCGTCCGCCGCCCATTATCAGGGTGAGGGCTTCGCCCGGGTGCGCCAAGCGCTCGACGGGCTGAGCCCCGATCCGGCGGCGCGGCTCGATCACCCGTACTTCGCGCGGGCGGTCCCCTGCACGATGCTGATCGACGAGGTCGAGGCCCTGTGGGCGCCGATCGCGGCCGACGACGACTGGTCGGCCTACCACGCCAAGCTCGCCGACATCGCCGCGATGGCGGAGGCCTACGGCACCCGGCCGGCGGCGCCCTGACGCGCCGGCCGGGCCTCCGGGGCGTCGGCGGCGCGCGGATCGCCCCCTCCCTTGAGGTCGACGTCGCGGAACAGGTGGCGGCCGAGAGGATCCATGCGGTAGCCCGTCACCTCCCGGCGCGCCGCCACGAACACCGCCGAATGGGCGATCGGCACCCACGGCACCTCGCGGGCGAAGATGCCCTGCGCCCGCCGGTAGAGGTCCGCCCGGGCCTCCTGGTCGGTGATGCGCCGGGCCTGCGTCACCAGGGCGTCGAAGTCCGGGTTGCACCAGCGGGCGACGTTGCTGCCGCCGGATTGCGCCGGGACGCAGGCCAGAAGGACGCCGAGGAAGTTGTCCGGGTCGCCGTTGTCGGCGGTCCAGCCGAACAGCGCCATGGCGGGCTGCCCGGCGAGCATCCGGGCCCGGTAGGCGCTCCACTCGTCGGTCATCAGCCGCAGCCGCACGCCGATGCGGGCGAGATCGGCCTGGATCATGTCGGCGACGCGGCGGCCGTTGGGATTGTAGGCCCGGCTCACCGGCGGATACCACAATTCGGCCTCGAAGCCGGACGGGAAGCCCGCCTCGGCGAGGAGACGCTGCGCCGCCGGCCGGTCGAGGGGCGGATCCTTCAGCGCCGGGTCGTGCCCCCAGAGGTTCGGCGGCAGGGGCGAGCGGGCCACCGTGCCGCCCGGGCCGTAGATCCCGGCCACGATCGCCGCCTTGTCGATCGCCATCGCGACGGCGCGGCGCACCCGCAGGTCGTCGAAGGGCGGCCTCAGCACGTTGAGAGCGAGGTAGCCGATATTCAGCTCCTCCTCCCGCATCAGGGTCAGGCCCGGATCGGCCTGGATCGAGGCGAGGTCGGCCGGGTTGGGGAACGGCATCAGGTGGCACTCGCCGGCCCGGACCTTGGCGAGGCGCACCGCCGCGTTCGGGGTGATCGAGAAGACCAGGCTGTCGATCGCCGGGCGCCCGCGCCAATGCTCCGGGAAGGCGCGGTAGCGCAGCGCGATGTCGGGCTGGAACGCCACGAAGCTGAACGGCCCGGTGCCGATCGGCTCGCGGTCGAAGCGCTCGGGCTCGCCGGCGGCCAGGAGCGCGGCGGCGTATTCCGCCGATTGCACCGCCCCCAGCGTCATGGCGATGTTCGGCAGGAAGGTGGCGTCGGCCTGGCGCAGGCGGATATGCACCGTGCGGGCATCCGGCGCCTCGACCGCCTCGATCAGCTCGGGCAGGCCGAGATCGCGAAAATAGGCGTACTGGCCGCCCGAAATGTTGTGGAACGGGTGGTCGGGCCGCCACTGGCGGGTGATCGAGAACACCACGTCCTCGGCCGAGAGCGGCCGGGTCGGCCGGAACCGGGCGTTGCGGTGGAAGGCGACGCCGGGGCGCAATCTGAATGTGTAGTCGCGCCCGTCCGGCGAGATCGTCCAGGATTCGGCGAGGCCCGGGCGGATCGTGGTGGTGCCGGGCTCGAACGCCACCAGGGTGTCGAAGACCGGCCAGGCCGCATCCATCCCGGTCGTGGTGGTGACGAGCTGCGGGTTCAGCGATTCCGGATTGCCTTCGGAGCAGAAGACCAGGGTCTTGGCGGCGGCGGGGAAAGCCGCGAGGACGAGCGCGGCGCACAGGGCCGCGAGCAGGGCCCCCGGGCTCAGGCCGCCGCCGGGGCGGTCCGATCCTGGCCTGAACTTTCTCACGGCCCGGCCCGGCCCGGCGCGGCGACGCGCCGACGGGCGGAGTTTCCAACGCGGCACCATCGGGCCTCCTATTGCGCCGCCACCGCAGCCCGTGCCGGCGGCGCGAGGCGGGCCGGGAACTCGACCCGCACCACCGTGCCGCGCCCGGCCCGGCTCTCGACCGCGATGCGGCCCTGGAGCTGCCCGGTGACGAGGTTGTAGACGATATGCATGCCGAGGCCCGAGCTGCCGCGGTGGCGGGCGGTGGTGAAGAACGGATCGAAGATGCGCTCGCGGTCCGACGCCGCGATCCCGTGCCCGTCGTCGCGCACCTCGATCCGCACGAAATCCCCGTCGCGCCCGCCGTCCTGCGAGACCCCGACGGCCTCGTGCGAGACCGCCACGGTGATGCGGCCGGCCTCGCCCTCCGCGAAGGCGTGGACCACGGCGTTCTTGACCAGGTTGGTGATGATCTGCGCCAGGGCGCCGGGATGGGTGTCGACCTCGAACTCGTCGGGGGCGTCCAGCTCGAGGCGGTGCCCGCCCCGGCGCAGGAGGGGGCCTAAGCTGCGCAGCAACTCGCCCAGCCACTCGCGCAGGGCGAAGCGGCGGTGCTCGTCGCTCACCCGGTCGACCGCGACCTGCTTGAAGCTGTGGACGAGGTCGGCGGCGCGGGCGAGGTTGGCGGTGAGGAGGTGCGAGCCCTCCTGCATCCGCTCGACGAAATGGGTCAGGCGCGAGCGCGAGAGCTGGCCGGTCTTCGCCAGTTCGCCGAAATCGCGCGCCTCGTCGCGCACCAGGGTGGCGGTGGTGAGCGCGATGCCGAGCGGCGTGTTGATCTCGTGCGCCACCCCGGCGACGAGCTGGCCGAGGGATGCGAGCTTCTCGGCCTGGATCAGGTCCGACTGGGTCTGGCGCAGCTCGGCCAGCGTCCGGTCGGCCTCCTCCTTGGCGCGGCGCAGCGCCCGCTCGCGCCGGCCGATCTCCTCGACGAACATCGCGGTGGAGCGTGCCATGTCGCCGAGCTCGTCGCGCCGGCGCCCGAACGCGGCGCCGACATCGCCGGCCGCCATCTCGCGCCGGCCCGGATCGGCGGCGAGCGCCAGCATGCCGCGCTGAAGCTGGCGCAAGGGGGCGGTGATCGACCCCGCCACGACGAGGCCGACCGTGGAGCCGAGGACCAAGCCGGCCCCGGCGCCGACGAGGAGCAGCCGCAGCAGGAAGGTGCCGAAGCGGTCGGCGTCGTCGATGAAGATCTCGTTGAGGCTGCGGGCGGCCTCGCCGATCACCGCCGCGAGGCCGTCCATCGCGGCGATGCCCTCGTTCTGCCGGCGCAGCCCCTCGACCGTGGTGCCGAGGCGCTCGCGCCAGCCGTCGATGGCCTCGATCATCTCGCCCTGGATCAGCGGCGAGATCGGCAGGGCGGCGGCGGTCTCGGACAGGCGCCGCCCGTCCTCGAGCATCGCGGCCGCCGCCGGCACGTCGCGCCGGCGCAGGGCCTCGGCGGTGCGCTGGCCGAGCTTGAGGGTCTCCAGCGCGATGTTCTGGGCCGCCTGCTCGGTCTCGTTGGCCTGCACCGCGTAGGAGAGGAGCTGCGTCACCTCGTCGTGCAGGGCGCGCTGGGCCGAGCCGTCGATCTTGAGCACCCGCTCGCACCACTCGTCGAGGACGTTGACCGGCGAGGGGAGCGGCGCGGGGACCGGGGTAGCGCCGCCGGCGGCGACGGGGCGCGGCTCCTCGCCCCCGCGCCAGGCCTCGTAGGCCGCGGCCAGGATCAGGAGCTCCTCGGCCTCGGCCGCGCGCCCGTCGCCCTTGAGCGCCGCCGCGAGGTCGCGGGCGGCGTTGCGCACGTGAACCATCGAGACCTGGACCGTCGAGGCGGTCTCGGCGGAGCGCTCCCCGGGCGACGCGGCGCCGGCCCGCCGCAGGGCCTCGATCTCGGCCTCGGCCACCAGGGCCCGCAGCTCGTTGACGGCGCCGACCACGTCGCGCACCTGGCGCAGGGTGGCGGCCTTGGCGGTGAGGGAGACGACGAGGTCGGTATTGGCGGCGCGCTGCCGGTCCCGGGCCTGGTCGGCGAGGCTCACCAGGGCGTCGGCGCGGGCGGCCATCTCGGCGATGAGCCCGTCATTCTCCCGGGTGATCCGCACCAGGGCCTGCATCTGGTCGATCGAATCCTTGAGCGCGGCGCGGGCCGCCTCGATCCGGGCCGCCTGGTCCGGGGTGCGGGCGTAGCGGCGCAGGTCGTCGAGGGAGCCGGCGGATTCGGCGGTCAGGCGGGCGAAGCGCTCGGCGTGGTCGGTGCGCTCCGTCGGCCGCGCCGTCAGGAACTCGTCCCGCACCGTCGTCGACAGGGTCAGGGTGCGGTAGATCGCACCGGCCAGCACCGCGCCGTCGCGGGCCTTCTCGGCCTGGGCGAGCAGCAGCCAGCCGGCGAGCGCGATGAGCGCCGCGATGGTGATCGGCAGGCCGCCGACGAGGAAGATCTTGTGGCCGACCCGCATCGTCGCCCCGTTCCGCCGCGGGTGACGACTATGCATTAATTCTCAAGGTCTGCCAGACCGGGCCGCCGCCCCTCACGGGCCGGACAGGTTCCGGGCCGGGTGGCCGCGCACGCCGCCGCGGGAGCGGACGGCCGGCCGGCCCGGGCGGCGCCCGGTGTTCCGGGCCCCTGTTCCGGACTCTCGCGCCGGGCGCGCCGCGTGGAGCTTCGCCGGGGTGCCGGGGACCTCCGCCTGCGGGGACAGGGGAGCCGGCCGGCAGGCGGCGCAGCGGTCCGGCCGGGCCGGCCGGCCGGGAATCCCGGGCGCGTCCGCGACAACGGCGGCGGGCTCCCCGCCCAGGATGGCGCGCAACGCCTCCAGCTCCGCGGGATCGCCGTCGAGGAGCGCGTCCAGGAGATCGGCGCTGAAATGCGGCATGACGGCCTCGTCGCCCCACCGGCCGCGTCAGCCGACCGACACCCGGCCCGGGATCCGGGCCGGCGCGGGCGGGCGCTGCTCCTCGATCACCCGCACCGGCCGGCGCGGCTCGGCCGACGAGCCGGGTTGCAGGCAGCCCTCGGGCAGGTAGGGCCAGGTGGCGGCCGCGCAGGCCGGGCCGGCGGCGGGAACCGCCGCGGCCGGCGACGCGGGAGCGGAATCGGCGGGAGCCCGGCCGGAGACGGCAGCGGGCGCCTCCTCGGCCAGATGCGGGACCGTATTCCGCGTCGCCTCGACGACGCCCGCCGTCAGCATCGCGCTCACCAGGATCAGCCGCGCCACAATCATCGTCGCCTCCTCGCAGCCCTTTTTGCGTCCGGGCCCTTGTGGCGAGGGGTATAGGTGCGGTGCGTGTCCGCAATTTTGCTTCATCGTTCGAATTTCGGCAAAACGAACCCACTCGTGTTTCGTCAACCGCGTCGGACGAAACATTCGAAAGTTCAGCCCCGCATCGGACTGCTCGGCTACCCATCAGGAGCCCCCTACCGAACGGGTGAGGAGGGCGGACCCGTCGGCGAGCCGCCGGACGAGGCCTCCGCCCGCGTCGGACCAGGTCGCGCGACCTCCCAAGTCGGAATGGTCCGACCTGGGATGTCAGGACCATCCGGCCGGAGGGTCATTCCGTCGAGCGGGACGAGCGCACGACCCGGCCGACCCGGGCGCGGCCCGTTCAGGCCATCCGACCCGACCTCCCGTTGGATCCTCACGGCGCCGTCCTGCCCGTTCACCCGCGGGGACGGGGCGGTCCGCGATCCCTCGGCGGCGGGACCGGCAACCCCCGATGCCTTGCCGATACCTCGCCAACCCAACGGCAGGCCCGAACCGGGCAGCCGCCGGCTCGGGCCTGCCGCCGCTGGAGCATGAAGTGAACTCACTGGTATTTCAAAAATAAATATTTTTATAATCTATCAAGAAACAATTTGGACACATAGTTTCACCTCTATCGTGCGGTTGAACCGCATTTTGATTTTGAACTAACAGAGTTTAAATTATGATATATTGATATTTTGAGCTATGTTTCTAGTTTGTTAGCGCCAGTGCATGACGTAGGCAACCCCACATTTAAAATCTGTAAGAACTTGAGATCTTTGTAAGATCAAAGATCTCTTGTTACAGCCTTGAAGTTATAAATGTGGTGATTCTGCCACAACCGTGTCCATTGGGAGTCATTCAGGCCTGTTAGTGCTTGGAAGCGATTGATCAACTCAGCGGCATGAAAGATTGTTCCCTCGCACCGGATGAGATTCGGTGCAGTTCGGCAGGTCGGTGCGGCCGCCGGATGTTCAGGGGCATAAGAGGGACATGGTCTCGAGGCCGACGAGGTCTTCGGAACAGAGTCGTTCACCCCTTTCGGGTCCGAAATCTTGGAGGTCTCAATGAAGCTCGTGAAGAGCCTTCTGCTTGGTTCGGCTGCTGGCCTGACCGTCGTTGCCGGTGCGCACGCCGCCGATCTGCCGATCAAGAAGGCTGTGCCCGTCGAGTACGTCCGCGTCTGCTCGACGCATGGTGCCGGCTTCTTCTACATCCCCGGCACCGACACCTGCCTGCGCGTCTCCGGCCGCGCCCGGTTCCAGGCCACCTACCTGCAGGCCTATGCCCGCTCCGGCGACCTGACCGGCTACCAGGGCCTCGGCCGCCTCAACCTCGACGCCCGTACGTCGACCGCCTACGGCACCCTGCGCGCCTTCGTGCGTATGGATCTGTCCTACGGCACCGGTCCGTTCCTCGCCTCCGGCACCGCGCGTCTCGCCGGCACCGGCTTCCCGGCCCTGGGCGTCGACACCTTCGGTCGCGTCACCAACGGCGTGAACCTCGACAAGGCCTTCATCCAGTTCGCCGGCTTCACCGCCGGTCGCGCGGCCTCGTTCTTCGACTTCTACGCCCACGACCTCGAGTTCATCGGCTCGTCGCTCGGCTCCGACACCTCCTCGACCAACCTGCTCGCCTACACGGCGACCTTCGGTCAGGGCTTCTCGGCGACGCTGTCGATGGAAGACCCGCTGCTGCGCAAGACCCCGATCTACGGCAGCGCCAACGGCGGCGCGACCTTCACGCCCTTCCAGGTGTTCCAGCCGGGCGCCGGCAACTTCACTCCGGTCCTCGGCACCAATGCCTTCGGCCAGCCCGTCATCGCCGACTACGACGTCGTCCAGCGCATCCGCATGCCCGACTTCGTCGGCGCGCTCCGCTACGACGCCGCCTGGGGTTCGGCTCAGCTCTCGGCCGCCGTGCACGAGATCAATGCCGCCAACGCCTCGCAGGTGCGCTCCTTCGCCGGCTTCTCGACCGTCGGCGCCGTCGCTCCCCGTCCGACCACCGAATACGGCTGGGCCATCCAGGGCGGCCTGAAGCTCAACACGCCGTTCATCGCCCCCGGCGACCTGCTCTACCTGCAGGGCTCCTACGGCGAAGGCGCCACGCGCTACACCGGCTACAACATGTGGCTCGGCGGCTACACCAACTTCTCGTCGCTCGCCACCGGCACCACGTTCGGCACCTCGCTGGTCGACGCGGTGGTCGATCCGCTCTCCGGCAAGCTCGACCTGTCGAAGTCCTGGACCGTCTCGGCGGCCTACCTGCACTACTGGACTCCCGAGTGGCGTTCGGCCGTGTTCGGCAGCTACGGCGAGATGTCGTACGGCAAGAGCAGCCGCGCCAATCTCGGCTTCGTGAACCAGCTCGGCGGCTTCACCACCGGCCCGCTGCCGAGCCCGTTCGCTCCCGGCTTCGCCTTCACGAACCAGCTGCGCGACACCAACCAGATCGTCGCGGGCGCCAGCCTGATCTGGTCGCCGGTGCGTGACCTCGACATCGGCCTCGAGGGCAACTACGCCCGCCTGGCCCTGCAGAGCGGCCGCGTCATCGACCAGAACAAGGCTCCGGGCATCGGCGGCGCCCAGGTCGTCAACGTCGTGAACGGTGTGCCGGTCGTCGCCGGCGGCGGCGTCCTGCCGACCACCAGCGCGACCGACACGTTCCAGATCCGCATGCGCGTCCAGCGCGACTTCTAAGCTCAGCTTAGATCAAAAATCGGGGGTCCCGGCGCGAGCCG
Organism: Methylobacterium sp. DB0501; assembly: GCF_011043735.1. Classification (GTDB taxonomy): domain Bacteria; phylum Pseudomonadota; class Alphaproteobacteria; order Rhizobiales; family Beijerinckiaceae; genus Methylobacterium; species Methylobacterium alsaeris. The sequence continues at coordinate 37,494 of NZ_JAAKGV010000006.1, forward strand.
GGGCCCTTTTTATTGTCTTGATGTTCAGGCAAGAAAAAAGGCGCACTCGATGAGTGCGCCTTGCAGGTGCCCTGGGTCTCGAAACTCAGGATGTCTTTCTTGTAGCAGCTTACGCAGATCCGTTCAACTAACAAAAATCGCTCACGAGCAGAACACGAAGATAAAAATTGCCGCTCGCCCAAGCACTAACAATGTCCGATGCCGAACAGATGCGCTCCGTGAGGGCCGGACAGGCGACCCGGAAAGGGCGGCGGCACGGGGCGATAGGCATGAGGATCGGCGTCGGCACCGCTCGCCGGAAGCCTTGCGGAGGGTCAGGCCCGCTGCTCCTTCAGCCGGCGGACGCATTTGCTGTAATATTGCGGCCAGCGCGGACCCTGGGCCTCCTTTTCGGGCCGGCCGAGGGCGCGCCATTCGGCGCCGCACTTGCGCTGGCGCTCCCGGGCGGCGAGACCGCGGACGCTCGGCTCGCGGCGCGGCGCGGATTCGACACCCGGCCCGGTCTGGCCGAAGGCGCAGGCGGGCGCGGCGACCAGCAGAGCCGCCAGGATCGTGCGGGCGAGGGGAGGGATCATGGACGGGGCTCGCAGGACGGGCCCGCGGGACCGGCGGGCGCGAGGCCGAGAGTGCCACAGCATGACGTTACGGCAAGAGGCCTGTCGACGGGCCGGGCGCCGGCCGCGCCGGCGGAGGGGCAAACCGGCGCGCTCGTCGCACGATCGTCGATTGAGACAACCTTCACCCTGTACAGGGTAGGCCCGGCCCTGTTTACCTCTTCGCGAAGCCCGATGCGCGACGGACGCACCCCGTCCCCGCCGTGCGAGAAGGACCAGCCGCATGTCGGCCGTGACGACGCCGCCGATCGACCTCTACTACTGGACGACGCCCAACGGCTGGAAAGCCTCGATCATGCTCGAGGAATGCGGCCTGCCGTACCGCATGGTGCCGATCAACATCGGCAAGGGCGCGCAGACGGCACCCGATTTCCTGGCCGTGGCGCCGCACGGCAAGATCCCGGTCATCGTCGATCCCGACGGGCCGGGGGCTCGGCCGATCACGGTGTTCGAGTCGAACGCGATCCTGCAGTACCTCGCCCGCAAGACCGGCCTGTTCTACCCCGCCGAGGAGCGGGCGCGGATCACGGTCGACATCTGGCTGTTCTGGCAGGCGGCGAATTTCGGGCCGACCCTCGGCCAGACGCATCATTTCCGCATCTACGCGTCGGAGAAGATCCCCTACGCGGTCGAGCGCTTCACCGCCGCGACGGCGAAGCTCTACGCCACGCTCGACGCCCAGCTCGCCCGCCACCCTCACGTCGCCGGCGACGACTACACCATCGCCGACATCGCGATCGTGCCCTGGGCCAAGCTGTGGGAGCGCCAGGGCCAGGACATCGCGGCCTTTCCGAACGTCGCCGCCTGGATCGAGCGGATGAAGGCCCGGCCGGGAGTCCAGCGCGGCTTCCGGCTCAAGCCGGACCCGGACGAGCCGCCGGGACCGGCACCCCGCGGCTGACGCGCGGGGTCAGGGGGTCACTCGGATGCGGGCTTCACCGCCGGCTTCGCCTTGGCGGGGGCCGGCGCGACCTGGGCGAACTCGTCGGGGGCCTTGGTCCAGGTCTGCGAGCCGCACAGGATCTTCAGCATGCAGCCCGAGATCGCGAGTTCGCTCGCGCTCTCGCGACTGACCGAGACGTCGTAGATCTTGCCTTCCTCGGCGTTGTAGATCTGGCCCTTGTAGGCGCCGTCCTCGGGCTTCAGCCCGTCCATCAGGGTGAGGCCGATCACCGGGCGGCTGCGCTTCTTCGGGTCGGGATTCTTGATGTCGGTGCGCGGCTGGCCCTGGTCGTTCAGCGGCGCCTTCAGCCACACCACCTTGCCGCAGGCATGGGCCGCGCCCGGGCCGCACTTCTCGATCTTGATCTTGGCCCGGCCGTCCTCGGTGAGCCAGGTGCCGGAGGGGTCGCCGGCAGGAGCCGCGGCGGCGGCGCCGGCCGAGAGCAGGGAGGCGGCGAGGGTCGGGATCAGGATCGAACGCATGCAGGAAGCTCCTGGCTGTCCGCGTCGGGCGGCCCGCTGGCGGGGCCGCTGCCATCGAGCGGAAGGCTGAGGGACGCCGCCGCGGCCGAACCGGGCCGCGTGGCCGAATGGTCACGTCGAAGCCAGGAAGCCCGAGATTTGGGGCGATTTTTCGGCCGTGTTGCGGCAAGGACGCATCCGGACGGGCGGCCCCGTCGCCTTCCGCGCTTGAGGGGCGCCCGGCCCGCGGCTATAAGCCCGGCGCCGGACGTCCGCTCAAGGACCCGGCGCGCGGGCGCTCGCGCCCGGCTTGAAGCCGGACCTCAGGGTCCGGTGCCGCGCGGCCTCCCACCGCCCACGCCACCGCTATTCTTCTGAACGGACCTCCCATGGCCACCGAGCGCACCTTCTCCATCCTGAAGCCCGACGCCACCGCCCGGAACCTCACCGGCGCGGTCAATGCCGTGATCGAGGAGGCGGGCCTGCGCATCGTCGCCCAGCGCCGCATCCGCATGTCCGACGCCCAGGCGAAGAAGTTCTACGAGGTCCATGCCGAGCGTCCGTTCTACGGCGAGCTCGTCGAGTTCATGACCTCGGGCCCGGTCGTGGTCCAGGTGCTCGAGGGCGAGAACGCCGTCGCCAAGTACCGTGAGGTGATGGGCGCCACCAACCCGGCCCAGGCCGCCGAGGGCACCATCCGCCAGAAGTTCGCGAAGTCGGTCGGCGAGAACACCGTCCACGGCTCCGACAGCCTCGAGAACGCCGGCATCGAGATCAAGCAGTTCTTCGACGACAAGGACATCGTCGGCTAAGGTTTTCCCGGACGGGAAACCCCGATAGGGTGAGGGCCCCCGCCGCGAGGCGGGGGCCTTTTTTGTGCGAGGGAGAGCGAGCGGTGACGGCGCAGCCACGGATCGAGCGGACGACCTCCACCTGCCCGCACGACTGCCCGTCGGTCTGCGCCCTCGAGGTCGAGGTGATCGACGGCGCCACGATCGGCCGGGTGCGCGGCAACCCGCGCCACAGCTACACGGCCGGCGTCGTCTGCGCGAAGGTCGCCCGCTACGCCGAGCGCATCCACCATCCCGACCGGCTGACCCAGCCCCTCATCCGCACCGGCCCGAAGGGCTCGGGGACTTTCGCGCCGATCGGCTGGGACGAGGCGCTCGACCACGTGGCGCAGGAGTTCCGGAAGGCGGAGGCCGTGCACGGGCCTGAGGCGGTCTGGCCCTATTACTATGCCGGCACGATGGGGCTGGTGATGCGCGACGGCATCAACCGGCTGCGCCACGCCAAGGGGTATTCCGGCCAGTTCTCGACCATCTGCACCACGCTCGCCTGGTCGGGCTACATCGCCGGCACCGGCCGTCTCGCCGGGGTCGATCCGCGCGAGATCGCCGAGAGCGACTGCGTGGTGATCTGGGGCACCAACCCGGTGCATACCCAGGTCAACCTGATGACCCACGTCCAGGCCGCCCGGAAGAACCGGGGCGCCAAGGTCGTCGTCGTCGACATCTACGACAACCCGACGATGAAGCAGGCGGACCTCGCCCTGCTGCTGCGGCCGGGGACCGACGGGGCGCTCGCCTGCGCGGTGATGCACGTGCTGTTCCGGGACGGCCTGGCCGACCGCGACTACATGGCCCGCTACACCGACTGCCCGGAGGAGCTGGAGGCGCATCTCCGGAGCCGCGACCCCGCCTGGGCCGCCGCCGTCACGGGCCTGACGGTCGAGGAGATCGAGCGTTTCGCCCACCTCGTCGGGCGCACCAGAAACACTTTCTTCCGCCTCGGCTACGGCTTCGCCCGCAGCCGCAACGGCGCCGCCAACATGCATGCGGCGCTCTGCATCCCGGCGGTGACCGGCGCCTGGCAGCACCGCGGCGGCGGCGCCTTCCACTCGAACAGCGGCGTGTTCGGCCTCGACAAGCGCCTGATCGAGGGGCTCGACGCCATCCGCCCCGGCACCCGGATGCTCGACCAGTCGCAGATCGGCCGGGTGCTCACCGGCGACGCGGAGGCTTTGCGCCACGGCCCGCCGGTGACCGCGATGCTGATCCAGAACACCAACCCGGTCTCGGTCGCCCCCGAGCAGGAGCTGGTGAAGCGGGGCTTTGCCCGCGAGGACCTGTTCGTCTGCGTCCACGAGCAGTTCATGACCGAGACCGCCCGCATGGCCGATCTCGTCCTGCCCGCCACGATGTTCCTGGAGCACGACGACCTCTATACCGGCGGCGGCCAGCAGCACATCCAGCTCGGCCTGAAGCGCATCGACCCGCCGCCTCTCTGCCGCTCGAACCACGAGGTGATCGCGGGCCTGGCCGAGCGCCTCGGCGCCGAGCATCCGGGTTTCTCCATGACCCCGCGCGAGCTGATCGACGCCACGCTCAAGGCCTCGCGCCGCAGCAGCCTGGCGGAGATGGAGGGCGAGGGGTTCCTCGACGTGCAGCCCGCCTACGAGCGCGCCCACTTCCTCGACGGCTTCGCCTATCCGGACCGGCGCTTCCGCTTCCGGCCCGACTGGACGAAGGTGCCGGTGGCGCAGGACGGACCCCGCGGCCCGGCGATGCCGCCGCTTCCCGACCATTGGGAGGCGCCGCTGATGGCGGCAACGGAGGAGCATCCGTTCCGCCTCGCCACCAGCCCGGCGCGCAACTTCCTCAATTCGAGCTTCACCGAGACCCCGACCTCGCTCGCCAAGGAGCGCCACCCGACGGTGATGATCCACCCGGAGGATGCCGGCCCGCTCGGGATCGGCGAGGGGGCGTGGGTGCGCCTCGCGAACGACCGCGGCGCCGTGACGTTGCGGGCGACGCTGTTTGCGGGCCTGCGCCGGGGCGTGCTGATCGCCGAGTCGATCTGGCCCAACGACGCCTATCCGGACGGGCGCGGCATCAACACCCTGACGGGCGCCGACGCGCCGGCCCCGTTCGGCGGCGCCGCCTTCCACGACAACCGCGTATCGATCGCGGCCCTCCCGCAGTAGCGCGGCCCGCGGCCTTTAATCCTCCGGTGTGGCCCGCCCGCCCTTGTGCGGGCGGGGAGTTTCGGCGTCCAACGGTCGAGCTTGACGACACGCAGCCCAACGGACTCCTCCTCCCATGCGTCTCCGCATCTTCCTCGCCGCCGGCTTCCTCGCGCTCGGCGCAGCTTCGGCCCTCGCCGGCGCGTCCTCGTCGCAGCTCGAGGCCTACCAGCCCGACCCGTCGCTGCGCACCGCGCCCAAGTCGGACCTCGAGGCCCGGGTGCGCCGCGCCTGCACCGTCGTCCAGGCCCGGATGCAGAACACCGCGGAGACCAGCCTCGAGCGCCCCTGCGGCTGCTACGCCAAGGCCACCCTGCGCTCGCTCGACGCCTCCGAGATCGAGGCCTACCGCACCACCGGCTACTTCAACGATTCGGCCCGCGCCAAGGCGCTCGGCGCCATCGACAGCTGCAAGCTGCAGCGGCCGGTCTGACGGGGCGGGGCTGCCAGCGCAGTCCGCCGCGCGTCCGCGCACGGCCAACCCACGACGATTCCGACACCCTCCGCGTCATCCGGAAACCGCGAAAGCGGAACCCGGGATGACGCAGAGGGGGTCGGAAATCTCGCGTGACCCGATCGAACCGCTTACAACCGCGCCCTCGCACTCCGCGGCGTCGACAGCAGCAGGTGCGTCTCCGAGGTGGTCACGCCCGGCACCAGGCGCACCCGCCGCAACAGCTCGTCCAGCTCCGGCAGGCTGCCGGCGGACACTTCCACGACGATATCCCACGTGCCGACCGTCGTGTGGACCGAGGTGATCTCGGCGAAGCCTTTCAGGGCGTCGATGACGTCCCCAGCGCGGCGCCCCTCGACGGCGATCAGCGTGATCGCCCGCACCGCCGCGGCTTGAGCGTCCGCCCGCAGCACCACCGTGTAGCCGATGATCTCGCCGTCGCGCTCGAGCCGGTCGAGGCGCGCCCGGACGGTGGCGCGCGACACCTTCAGGAGCGCCGCCAGTTCCGACACCGGCCGTCGGCAATCGTGGCGAAGCAAGGTGATGAGGGCCTGATCGAGCGCGTCCATCTCAAGCTCCCTTGCTCCGGCCCACTTGCTCCGTCGCCCTTGCCGCCACTCTGCGCGATGCGGCCTGCCAGATTGCGCAATCCGCCCGGAAAATCGACCGGGTTAGCGTGTTCGAAGTGACGCGGCCGGTTGCTACGCTCGCGCCGTTCCAGAGGAGAGCGGGCGGGTGGCAGGCGAGTTTCACGACAGCTGCATCCTGGTCGGCGCGCCGGTGCAGTCCGGCACGAACCGGCTCGGCTGCGACATGGGGCCGAGCGCCTACCGGGCGGCGGGCCTGGGGCAAGCGATCCGCGACCTCGGAATCGCGGTGACGGATGCCGGCACCGTCGCCCCGAAACCCTTCGCGCCGCCGCCGCACCCGAACCCGGCGGTGCACCACCTCGCCGAGACCGCCGGCTGGACGCTGGCGCTGACCGAGGCCGCGTACCGCCACAGCGCGGCGGCACGGCCGATCTTCCTCGGCGGCGATCACAGCCTCTCGGCCGGCACGGTGGCGGGAATGGGCTTGCGGGCGCGGTCCGAGGGGCGGCCGCTGTTCCTGCTCTGGCTCGACGCCCATGCCGACCTCCACACCCTCGACACGACGACGAGCGGCAACCTGCACGGCGTGCCGCTGGCCTACCTGACCGGGCAGCCGGGCTTTACGGGCTACTTCCCGCCGCTCGACGCCGCGCTCGATCCGGCGCGGATCTGCATGATCGGCCTGCGCAGCGTCGATCCGGCGGAGCGCGCGGTCCTGCGCGACAGCGGCACCCGGGTGCACGACATGCGCGACATCGACGAGACCGGCATCGTCGCCCCCTTGCGCGACTTCCTGCGCGAGGTGAAGGCCGCGGAAGGGCTCCTGCACGTCAGCCTCGACGTCGATTTCCTCGATCCCGGCATCGCGCCCGGCGTCGGCACCACCGTGCCGGGCGGGGCCACCTTCCGCGAGGCCCACCTGATCATGGAGCTGCTGCACGATTCCGGGCTGGTGCGCAGCCTCGACCTCGTCGAGCTCAATCCCTTCCTCGACGAGCGCGGCCGCACCGCCCTGCTGATGGCCGATCTCGCCGCGAGCCTGTTCGGCCGCCGCATCCTCGACCGACCGACACGGAGCTTCTAGATGCCGGCCCTCAACGTCGTCCCGTTCGTCAGCGTCGACAACATGATGCGCCTCATCCACGCGGTCGGGATCGAGGCGATGCTGGTGCGCCTCGCCGACGCCATCGCGGAGGATTTCGCGCGGTGGGACGCCTTCCAGAAGACGCCGCGCATCGCCGCCCACAGCCCCGACGGCGTCATCGAGCTGATGCCGACCAGCGACGGCCACACCTACGGCTTCAAATACGTCAACGGCCACCCGAAGAACGCCGTCGGCGGTCGCCAGACCGTCACCGCCTTCGGGGTGCTGGCGGATGTCGGCAACGGCTACCCCGTCCTCCTCACCGAGATGACCCTGCTGACGGCGCTCCGCACCGCCGCCACCTCGGCGCTCGCCGCCCGTTTCCTCGCGCGGCCGGGCTCGCGGACCATGGCGCTGATCGGCAACGGCGCCCAGGCGGAATTCCAGGCCCTGGCCTTCCGGGCGCTCCTCGGGGTGGACACCCTGCGCCTCCACGACATCGACCCGGCGGCGACGCGCAAATGCCTGCGCAACCTCTCGGGGCTCGGCTTCGACCTGACGGCCTGCGCCGGCACCGAGGAGGCCGTGCGCGGCGCCGACATCGTCACCACCGTGACGGCGGACAAGCGCAACGCCGTCATCCTCGGCGACAACCTGGTCGGGGAGGGGGTGCATATCAACGCGGTCGGCGGCGACAGCCCGGGCAAGACCGAGCTCGCCCCGGCGCTGCTGCGCCGCGCCGCCCTGTTCGTGGAATACGAGCCCCAGACCCGCATCGAGGGCGAGATCCAGCAGCTGGCCCCGGACCATCCGGTCACCGAGCTGTGGCGGGTGCTGGCCGGATCGGCGCCGGGGCGCACGGGCGCGCGCCAGGTCACGGTGTTCGACTCGGTCGGCTTCGCGATCGAGGATTTCTCGGCGCTGCGCACCGTCCGCGATCTCCTGGCCGAGCACCCGACCTACGAGGACCTCGACCTCCTCGCCGATCCGGACGACCCGCGCGACCTGTTCGGCATGCTGCAGCGGGCGCGCCCGCCGCGCCTGGTCGCGTGAGCGTCCATCCGGACCGTCGTCCGGGACGGCGTCGAATACTTCCGACATCTTCCCCGCCCGGGAGCCACGTCTTCCTGGCTTGAGGGCGCCGCGCGCGCCGGCCGTGACCTTCGCGTCTACGCTTGCGTGCTGGACGCCTCCTGCGCGACTGCCTTCCACCGGTGCCGCGACAGTTGAGAACGTGACGGCAAAGTGGGGTTTCTTCGTCACGACAGTCGTCCGGAGACCGAACGACTACGGAACCCGCTGCCGGCAGTCGCATCGTTCTGCCCAGGACCCGGCCTCGGCCGCGGCGGAGTCATGCACAGGCCTTCCCCAACGAAATTACCTACGCAGTCTTCGGGCTCCCTGCGTAAGGCTTTGTCAACGATCCGTTTTCGGAAATCGCTTTGGTTAACAATACCCTGAGGCCCCGGTCCGGCCTATCGACACGTTCTGAAACATCTGGCATCTCAAGTCCTGTGAACGGGGCACGACAATAGTCCCCGAGATGAGGATGGCTCCGATGAAGAAGCTCGATGTCACGACCCTCGCCACCGTCGCCGGCGGCACCCTGATCTGCAAGCCCGTCTGCGCCCCGGCCTGCCCGCCGGCCCCCTGCGCCCCGGCCCCGAGCAGCTGCGGCACCAAGTCGAAGAAGTGCTGATCGCCGCCACGGCGAACCAGGCATCCCGCGACATCCCGATCACAGGAGAGGCACCATGAAGAAGCTCGACGTCGCCACCCTCGCCACCGTCGCCGGCGGCACCCTGATCTGCAAGCCCGTCTGCGCCCCGGCCTGCCCGCCGGCCCCCTGCGCCCCGGCTCCGAGCAGCTGCGGCACCAAGTCGAAGAAGTGCTGATCGCCGCCACGGCGAACCAGGCATCCCGCGACATCCCGATCACAGGAGAGGCACCATGAAGAAGCTCGACGTCGCCACCCTCGCCACCGTCGCCGGCGGCACCCTGATCTGCAAGCCCGTCTGCGCCCCGGCCTGCCCGCCGGCCCCCTGCGCCCCGGCTCCGAGCAGCTGCGGCACCAAGTCGAAGAAGTGCTGAGCCGCTAACCGCGGATCGGTGCGGGGTCCGGCGTGAGAAGGACGACATCCCGATGACCTCGACCCCGCACATTCCCTGGACCTATGCCCGCCTCGCCGGCCTGCCGCTGTCCTGGCGCCGCCGCCTCCTGCGCCTGGTCCTGGCAGGGCGCGGGCTCGCCGGCCGGCGCGACGAGACCGGCTTTACCGCCGCCTTCGAGACCGTGCTGCGCCTGCCGCGCCGCGAGGCCCTGCGCCTGTCGCGGCTCGCCACCCGCCACGATATCGCCACCGAGATCGAGTGGTGCGCCCTGCACCGGCGCCCGATGGCGGCGATCCGGCGCGACATGGACCGCGTCACGGTCACGACACCCGAGGTTCTGGAGCGCGTCGCCGCCGGCGGCAGGCCGGTGATCCTGGCGCCGCTCCACATGGGCTCCTACGTGCTGGGCCTCGCCACCCTGATGCTGCGCTACTTTCCGGGACGGCCGATGCTGGTGCTGCGCCAGCGCGACGACCTGGTGATGGAGACGCAAGTCATCGAGCGCCTGCGCGAGACCGGGGCCGACGTCCGCTTCCTGAACGTCAGCGCGCGGGCCGACTTCCTGGCGGCCTTGCGCTACGCCCAGAGGGGCGCGGTGATCGTGGTGTTCTGCGACCTCGCCCCCGCTTACGGCGCTCCCGCCGACATGCCGATGTTCGGCTATCCCTTCCGCTTCGCCTTCGGCACCGACACCATGGCACGGCTCACCGGCGCGACGGTGGTGCCCATCGCCACCACCATGGACGATCACGGCGACACGGTGAGCGTCGGCCAGCCCTTCGAGGTGCGCGGCCCCGCGCCGGAGGAGCGGGCCCAGGTCGCCGGCCTGATGCGCCGCCACATCCAGGCGGCGATCGCCGCCCGGCCGGAACAGTGGCACCTGTGGCCGTCGCTCGCCGATTATTTACCCTCGTCTGCGACCGTGCCGGACAACTCTCCGGCAGGCGGGGAGGCGCCGCAGACCCTCGCGGCGTAAGGTCTCGCGAGCGGACGGTCGATGAGCGAACCCGCGGCGCCTCCCCCGGCGGAGGCCAGTTTCCAGCGCCGGCGGCTCAGCGGCACCGTCCATCTCCAGCACGACCGCGGCAGCGTCTGGATGGCGTGGTTCTTCGGCGCCATCATCGTGGTCATCGTGGCGAGCCTGTTCCTCGGCCGCCTCGCCCGCTCCGAATCGGTGCGCGGCTACGTCTCGGCCGCCTCGGGCCTCACCCGCCTCGACGCCCAGGCCGCCGGCATCGTCCGGGACATCGCCGTCAAGCAGGGCGACACGGTCAAGCGCGGCCAGCGCCTGATGCAGGTCCAGCTGCGCGAGCAGACCACGGGCGGCGTCTCGACCGTCGGCGCGACCCTGCGCAGCCTGCAGGAGCGGCGCACCGGGCTCGCCGCCGAGGAGGCGCGCCTCTCGGCCTATCTCGACTCGACCCGCGGCGACCGCACCGAGACCGAGCGCAACGTCACGGCGGTCCTGCGCGCCCTCGACGAGCAGGAGCGCACCCTCAAGGAGGGCCTGAGCCAGCAGGAGGAGATGGTCTCCCGCGTCGAGGCCTACCTCAAGCAGGGCTACGCCACCCGCGAGACCCTCAACGGCCAGCGCCGCGCCGCCCTCGACTATGCCCGCCAGATCGCCGAGTTGCGCGCCCGCCGGGCCGAGCTGCGGCAGAGCACGTCGGAGCGCCTGCGGGCGCAACGCACCGGCGACACCGAGAAGGCGGCCCAGCTCGCCACGACCCGCAACGAGTTGAGCGCCATCGAGGCGCAGATCACCGCGCTCGGCGCCCAGTCGCGCATCGACGTGGTGGCGCCCACCGACGGCCAGGTCGCCGGCCTCTACGTCCAGCCCGGCGATTCGGTCACCGCCGACCAGGTCGTGGCGATCCTCGGCGACACGCGGGCCGATCCCTTGATCGTCCTCGAAGTGCCGGCCCGCGCCATCGGCCTCGCCAAGGTCGGCCAGGAGGTGGTGCTCAAATACGACGCCTTCCCGTTCAAGACCTTCGGCATCGCCAGGGGGACGATCGCGGTGATCTCCGGCACGCCCCTGCGCAACCCGATGCTGGCCTCGGCCGAGGAGGGCGGGGGCGACGCGGCGGCGGCTGCCGCCCGCCAATCCGTCTACCGCGTCGAGGTGCGGCCCGACTCGCGCACCATGCGCGCCTACGGGATCGACGAGCCGATCCGCATCGGCTCGACGCTCTCGGCCGACATCGTGGTCGAGCGGCGGCGGCTGATCGACTGGATGCTCGATCCGATCCGGGCGATGCGCGGCCGAGGATGAGCGGGCAAGGAATGAACCGATGACCGACTGGCTCAAGCGCGCGCTCGCGCCCAAGCGGCGGGTGCGCCCGATCCTCCAGAACGAGGCCAACGAGTGCGGGCTCGCCGCCCTCGCCATGGTGGCGAACTACCACCGCCACGACATCGACCTCGCCTACCTGCGGGCCCTGTTCCCGCTGTCGCGCAATGGCATGACGCTCGCCAGCATCGTGCAGCTCGCCGACAGCCTCGACCTGGACGCCAGCGGCTACGCCCTCGACGGGGTGACCGAGCTGGAGCAGGTGGCGCTCCCGGCGATCCTGCACTGGCGCGGCAACCACTTCGTGGTGCTGGAGAAGATCGCTCGGGGCCGCTACCACGTCCAGGATCCGGAATTCGGCCTGCGCATCTACGAGCGCGCCGACATGGAGCGCCTGTTCGGCGGCGTGGTACTCGAATTCGCGCCCCGGATGGATTTCCGCGCGATCAAGGTCGGCGGGCGGCTCAAGCTGTTCGACATCCTGAGGAGCGCCCGGGGCCTCGGCGGCACGGTCTGGCAGATCACGCTGGTCTCGCTGGCGATCTCGCTGCTCGGCCTCACCACCCCGGTGCTGCTGCAGATCGCCCTCGACGTGGTGATCCCGCAGGTCGACCTCGACCTGATGCAGATGCTGGCCGCCGGCCTCGTCCTGATGATGCTGTTCGAGGCGTTCGGGCAGTGGCTGCGCGGCTATATCGCGCTGCGCGCCTCGACGCTGCTCCAGCTCCAGTTCACCCGCAACGTCGTCGGCCACGCGCTGCGCCTGCCGCTGAGCTACTTCGAGCTGCGCCATCCCGGCGACTTCGTCACCCGGATCCAGTCGATCGACACGATCCGCAACTTCATGGTCGGAGGTCTGGTCACGTCGTTCGCCGATATCGGCACGTCGTTCCTGCTCGTCGGGCTGATGTACTATTACTCGCCCGTGATGGCCTCGATCACCCTGGCGACGCTCGCCGCGGTGCTGGCGATGCGCTTCGTCACCTTCCCGACCCTCGACCGGGCCACCGCCGGCTCGCTCGAGGCGCGCTCGCAGGAGCAGGCGAGCCTGATCGACGGCCTGCAGCGCATCGGCAGCCTGAAGGCGCATAACAGCACCGAACTCTTCGCCATGACCTGGTTCGAGAGCTTCGCCCGCTTCGCCAACCTCGATTTCCGGGCGAAGAAGGCCGGTCTCGACGCCGAGTTCCTGATGCACGTCGTCATCGCGGTCAGCACCGTGGCGACGCTCTATCTCGGCATCACCGGCGTCATCAAGAACACGCTGACGATCGGAACGCTCTACGCCTTCATCGCGCTGCGCACCGACTTCTTCGACCGCGTCAACCACCTGACCTCGAGCCTGCTCCAGCTCGCCGCCCTGAAGGTCCACGTCGCGCGCCTCGACGACGTGATCGGCCACGCCCCCGAGGAGGGCCTGCACGAGGCGACCTTCCACCGGGCGATCCGCAAGGAGGTCCGGGTCGAGGACGTGACGATCCGGTTCGGCCGCGGCGACGAGCCGATCCTGACCGGGGCCTCGCTCACCATCGACATCGGCCGCTGCGAGACCATCGCGATCGTCGGCGCCTCGGGCTCGGGCAAGTCGTCCTTGATGCGGATCCTGGCGAGCCTGACCGAGCCGGCCGCCGGCTCGGTCACGGTCGACGGCGTGCCGATCGGCCAGTTCGGCAAGCGCGAGTACCGGGCCAATCTCGGGGTCGTCTTCGCCGATGACGGGCTGTTCGCCGGTACGGTCGCCGACAACCTGTCGCTGTTCGACCCCGCCGTCTCCCATGCCGAGATGGAGGCGGCCCTGACCCGCGTCGCCCTGCGCGAGGAGATCGAGCGGCTGCCGCAGGGCTACGCCACCCACGTCTCGGAGGAGGGCAGCGTGCTCTCGACCGGCCAGCGCCGCCGCCTGCTCCTCGCCCGCGCCATCTGCCGCCGGCCGCGGCTGATGCTCCTCGACGAGGTGACGGCGAATCTCGACCCGGCGACGGAAGTCGCCCTCGTCGAGAGCCTGAAGGGCGTGAAGGCCGCCAAGGTCTTCATCACCCATTCCGAGCGCCTGCTCGACCAGGTCGACCGGGTGTTTCGCATCGAGAACGGCCGCCTCACCGAGGAACCGCGGCCGCCGGCCCAGCCCGGGGCGCCGGTGCCGGCGGCGGCGTGAGGCGCGGGCGCTGCCCTGGGCAGATCTCGCAAAGGTGGTGGCCGGTTTTGCGACGAAGATCTGCGACGAAACAAGAGGCTCAGCGGACGAGGCGTTGGCCTGCCAAACGCAAGTCTGCTTAGCGGTCTGGGGCGAGCGACGCCCCACGGTATGGCCTTTATTTTCCCTCGTCAGCATCGACGCCGAGGATCGCCAGCTCTGTCGAGGGACGATCCGTCAGGTCGCAGCGAGGACCCTTGCCTCTTACCGGGACTCGCCCTCCGCCCGCGAGACCCGCAGCACCGGTGCCGGGAGCGCTCGCGCGGCCGGCGCCCCGCTGCCGCGCAGCGCGGGCGCCTCGGGCGGAACCGCCGCCAGGGAGCGGCGCAGGTGCGGCGGCGGCGGCGGCGCGACCGACTCGAAGCGCCGGGCCGGCGGGCCGCCGGGCGCCGCGTCGAGGAGCGCCGCCGCGGCGGCGAGCTGGAGCGACTGGCCGTCGCGCTCGTTCAGCACGATCTCGGCCGCCACCTCGGCATTGGCGAGCTCGCCGCGGATGTTGAGCTCGTCGAGCACGGTGCGGAAGCCCGCCGCGCGCTCGATCCCGAATCCCCGCATCGTCTCGCGCAAGTCGCGGATCCGCGCGACCAGCTGGGTGTATTGCTCGGCCGTCGCCTGGCGCCGGGCGAAGGCGATGCGGGCCGAGGTGAGGGTGGCGAGTTCCCGGTCCTGGGCCTCGTAGCCGCGCTGGCGCGCCAGCGCCGAGGCCTCGCCGATCCGCGGCAGGGTGCCGGGCTCGTAGATCGGCACGGTGGCGACCACCCGGGTGGTGGTGTCGGTGATCCGGTCGAGGACCGGGCTGTAGCCGATCTGCGCGACCTTCGAGAATTGCAGGTTGACCTTGGGAAGGAGGTCGGAGAGCGCCGCCTTGGCCTGGTAGCCGGCGGCCTCGGCCTCGAGCTGGGACGCGGCGATGTCGGGATTGGCCTTGCGCACCAGCTCGGCGAAGGCGTCGGCGCTGCGCGGCAGCCCGTCGGGCAGGCGCGGCGGCGGCATCCGCTCGGGCGCCAGGCGGGTCAGGCGGGTGAAGTCGAGCCGGGACGCCGTCAGGTCGGCCTGCGCCCGCACCCGCAGGGCCTCGGCCTCCTGCACCCGCGAGCGGGCGAGCGCCACGTCGGTGCGGGTGGCGTCGTTGAGCTCGAACTGCTTCTCGGTGAAGCCGGCGATCCGCTGGATCGCCGTCAGCTGCGCCTCGCGCGCCGCGAGGATCCGGGTGTCGCGCAGCACCGCGATATAGGCGATGGCGGTGTCGAGCAGCACCTGCTGGCGCCGGCCGATCAGCAGCAGCCGGCCCGATTCGGCCAGCACCCGGGCCGATTGGTAGCCGTTCCAGCGCCGGAACCCGTCGAAGAGCGGCAGGCTCGCCGAGAGCCCGACCACCGTCGGCGCCCGCCGCGGCGTCGCATCGAGCCCGACCACCGGGGGCGCGGCGTCGGGCGAGTAGGTGATGCGGCTCCTGAGCGGCCGGTCCGCCGTGAAGGCGACCGTGGGCATGAAGGCGTCGATCGCGCCGCGCAGGCGCTCCTCGGCCCCGTCCTGGCGCGCCCGCTCGGCCCGCAGCACGAAGCTCGTCTCCAGGGCCGCCGCGGAGGCCTCCTCCAGGCTCTGCGCCCGGACCGTCCCGGCGGAGGCCGCCAGGATCGCCAGGAGGCAGCCCAGCCTCTCCAACCTCGCGCGCCGCACCGGCATCTCGACTCCGAAGGGATGGGGATCCACGAGCGGCCCCAGGGTTGCGCCCGATGCAGGCCCGCGGACGTCCGGTCTCTTCTTCGCGCAACAGGGTGAACGAAGCCTTACCTTAGGGGGAACGGCGCGGCGCGGGGCCTCGAGATCGAGCTCGCAGGACATCAGGAAGTCGTCAGCGAGCGATACGCAGGGCGAAGACCACGCACCATTTTCATGATGACCGGTCCTTCGAAACCGCTCATAAAAATCAGCGCATGCATCATCCGACCATGAATGCTTGTCTCCGACAGAATTTGTACCCTCCTGGTCGTTCCGGGGCCGCGCAGCGGTGCCCGGAACGACCAGGAGGGTGTCGGGTCCGCCAGCCGGCCCGACGGCCGAGACGGTCTCCCCGGCGCCCACCGCGGGGAAAAACCGTTTGACGCCGGGCGGCGCGCGGCCCTTCATGCCGACCGATAAGAACGAGCCCACCCGGTGAGGACCCGCCCTTGACCCGTCTCCGTCGCCCCCCTTCCGGCGCGGCGCCGGCCGCATGACCCGGCGCGTCGTCCAGTTCGGCACCAGCCGCTTCCTGCAGGCCCATGCCGACCTCTTCATCCACGAGGCGCGGGAGGCCGGCCAGGCGGTCGGCCCGGTCGCTGTGGTGCAGACCTCAGGCAGCCCGTCCCGGGCGGGCCGCGTCGCCGCCTTCGGGGCACCCGGCGGCTATCCGGTGGTGATCCGCGGCCTCGAGAACGGCCGCGCGATCGAGCGCCGGGTCACCGTCACCAGCATCGACCGCGGCCTCTCGGCCACGACCGACTGGGACGCCGTGACGGCTCTGTTCGTCGACGAGGCCGAGATCGTCCTCTCCAATACCGGCGATACCGGCTACGCCCTCGCGGCGGCCGATCGCGGCGGCGGATGGATCGCGGCGGCGCCCCCGGCCTCGTTCCCGGCCAAGCTGGCCCAGCTCCTGTACCGCCGCTGGCAGGCGGGCGGGCGTCCTCTCACCGTGCTGCCCTGCGAGCTGATCCACCGCAACGGCCGGGTGCTCCAGGGCCTGGTCCTCGACCTCGCCCGCGAGGCCGGCCTGCCGGACGCGTTCCTCGCCTGGCTGCGCGAGGGCGTGGTCGTCACCGACACCCTGGTCGACCGCATCGTCTCCGAGCCGATCGAGCCGGTCGGCGCCGTGGCCGAGCCCTACGCCCTGTGGGCGATCGAGCGCCGGCCCGGCCTCGTGCTCCCCTGCACGCATCCCTGCATCACGCTCACCGACGACCTCGAACCCTACGAGCGGCTGAAGCTCCACATCCTCAATCTCGGCCACACGGTCCTCGCCGAGATCTGGCAGCGCGAGGGCCGGCCGGCGGGCGAGACCGTGCGGGAGATCCTGGCCGATCCGGCGATCCGGGCGCGCCTCGACGCGCTCTACCGCGACGAGGTGGTGCCGGGCTTTTCCGCCCGCGGGATGGCGGAGGAGGCGCGATCGTACGTCGCCGCCACCCTGGAGCGCTTCCTCAACCCCACCCTCGACCACCGCCTCGCCGACATCGCCCAGAACCACGCCCAGAAGGTCGAGCGGCGCGTCCACGCCTTCCTGGCCTGGGTGGAGGAGGGCGGCGCGGGCCCGGCATGCCCGAGCCTGCGGGCGCTCGCCGCCGCCTATCCTTCCGCGTCCCCGCCCCTCCATTCCCCGAAGGACCAGGATTCCCGATGAAGGTGCTCACCTGCGACGAGCCGGGCCGCCTGCGGCTGACCGAGCGGCCGGAGCCGGTCCCGGCCGAGGGCGAGGCGCTGGTGCGCATCCGCCGGGTCGGGATCTGCGGCACGGATTTCCACATCTACCAGGGCAAGCACCCGTTCCTGCAATACCCGCGGGTGATGGGCCACGAGCTGTCGGGCACGATCGCGCGGGCGCCCGCCGGCAGCGATCTCCAGGCGGGCCAGAACTGCTACATCGTGCCCTACCTGTCCTGCGGCACCTGCGTCGCCTGCCGCAAGGGCGTGACCAATGCCTGCCAGAACATCTCCGTGCTCGGCGTCCATTGCGACGGCGGCATGGCGGAACTCATCAGCGTGCCGGCGCGGAACGTCGTCCCGGTCGGCGAGACGCCGCTCGACGACGCCGCGATGATCGAGTTCCTGGCGATCGGCGCCCACGGGGTGAAGCGCGGCGGGATCACCGCCCACGATCGGGTGCTGGTGGTCGGCTCGGGCCCGATCGGCATGTCGGCGGTGATCTTCGCGAAGGCGCGCGGCGCCCACGTCACGGTGATGGACCTGCGCGAGGACCGGCTGGCCTTCACGAAAGGCGCGCTCGGCGCCGACGCCGTGTTGACGGCCGACGACGGGGCCGAGGCGAAGGCCGGGGCCGCCACGTCCGGCGATTTCTACGATTGCGTGATCGACTGCACCGGCAACCGCGCCGCGATGCAGCGCGGCTTCGGCTTCGTCGGCCATGGCGGCCGCTACGTGCTGGTGAGCGTGGTGCGCGACGACATCGTGTTCTCGGACCCCGAATTCCACAAGCGCGAGACCACGCTGTTTGCCAGCCGCAACGCCCAAGCGGACGACTTCGCCGAGGTGGTGCGCCAGATGCAGGCCGGCCGGGTGCCGACGGAAGCCCTGCGCACCCATCGCGGCCCGCTGGCGGAGGGGCCGGCGCTGTTCCGCGACTGGCTGCGGCCGGAGGCGGGGGTCGTCAAGGCGATCTTGGAGCTGTGAGGCGGGGCGGGGCGATCCGCCAACCGGGAAGGCGCGGGTTTCCCCTCTCCCCATAGGCGGGGAGAGGCGACGGTCCGCGCCGGTCCCGATCCGGGGACGGCCCTCCGGCACGCGGATCACGGATTCACCCGGACCCCGACCAGATACGTATCCGAATGATAGCTCGACCCGATCGCAGTGCTCTTCAGCAATTCGCGGGCGTAGCTGGCGCGGATGCCGAGCCAGCGGTTGAGGCGGTAATCGAGCTTGACGCCGGCGCTGTAGCCCTGCTCGCGGATGCTGGTGCCCTGGTAGTCGTTGTTGACCAGCGTCCCGGTCAGCGTCAGGCGCAGGTTGCGGCGCAGGTCGTGGGTGACCTCGCCGACGAGGGTGCGGGTGAGGATGCCGCTGGCGCCCGGCACGATGGTCTCGATCACGCCGGTCGCGGCGCCGAGCCGGACCGAGGTGAGCGCGGTCGCCGCCCAGGTCACCGAGCCGTCGACGACCGGGCCGGTGATGTCGCGAAGCCGCGGGTCGGCGTAATGGCGCGACAGGTAGCCGGCCGAGACCTCGCCGGTGAGGAGCCGGCTGAACTCGAAGCTCGAGCCGCCGCGCACCGTGACGCCGTCCGAGTCGCGGCGCAGGCCGAACTGGTCGACCGCGAAGTCGTGGATCCGGGTATCGACCAGGGTGTCGACGAAGGGGGTGAAGCCGGGGCGGATCTCGTAGCCGGTGCGCAGGCGCAGGCCGAACTGGTTGGCGTTGCGGTCGTCCTGGCGCAGGAACGTGCCGTCGGAGAGCTGCGCGTTCTCGAAGGTCTGGCGGTCGACGAGGCCCGCCACCGTCACCTGCAGCCGGTTGAAATTCTGCGTCACCCCGACGGTGCCGCCGTAGGTCGCGACGAGGGGCCGGTCGCGGACCTGGGCGTTGAGATCCGGGCTGCCGGCGCGCTGGGTCGAGATCGCGTAGCGGCCCTCGACATCGACCTTGGTGTCGCGGGCGACGTCGAGGCGCAGCCGCATCGCGCCGTCGCCGTCCGGCCGGTCGGCGTTGCGGTTGTCCGGATAGGTCAGGTAGCCGAAGCGCAGGTCGCCGGTGAGCGAATGGGCCGACCAGTCGCTGTCGACCCGCAGCTCGCCCTGGCTGCGCAGGGCCATCGAGCCGCGACGGAGGATCGAGCGGTCGGGATTCGAATCGTAGCCGACGCTCTGCTGCAGGGCCGGGAACAGGGTCAGGCCGCCGACCCGGATGCCGAGCGGCGCGTAGGGGTCGAGCGGGTCGAGCGGCCGCCGGCGCAGGAGCGGCGCCGCCCCGGCGATGTCGGGCAGCCCCGAGACCGGGATCTGCACCGTCGGGCGCAGGCGCAGGTCGTCGGCGGTGCCCTGCCGGATCGCCTGGCGGGTGATGGCGGTGGTGGGCGGACGGGTCCGCCGCTGCGGCAGCGTGCGTGGCCGGGTGCCGGCGCGGGCGATGCCCCCTGCGCGGAGCAGGCCGCCCTGGAGAACCGGGTTGGCGCCGCGCAGCGCGAAGGTGCCGGGGTCCTGGCCGCCCGGGAGCGGGCCGGCGAGGCCGGACTCGGCCGCCTGCGCGAGGGAACCGGGCTGGCCCGCGTTCTGGGCTCCTCCCAGGGCCTGGGCTCCTGCCAGGGTCTGGGCTCCTGCCGGACCCGCGGCGAGGAGGGAGGCGGCCAGCGCCAGGGCCGGGAAACCGGGCCCGGCCTGTCCGGGTGTTCGCCGCTCGTCCGCCACGGGCCTGCCGCTCCGCTCCGCCGGGGCCCGCCGGGAACGCCGGACCGTCATGGTTAAGAGCGGTACAACGGTCAGGGTTAAGTCCCCGTAACTGACGCCGGGATAGGGCGTCCCGCCTCAGGAGTCCGGCGGCGCCCCGTCCCCGGGGCCGAGCGCCCGCTGCATCAGCACCGTGTCGAGCCAGGTGCCGTGCTTCCAGCCCACCGACCGCAGCACCCCGACGTGTCGGAAGCCGAGGGCGGCGTGCAGGCCGATCGAGGCGGCGTTGTCGGAATCGCCGATCACCGCCACCATCTGGCGAAAGCCGCCTTCGGTCGCCGCCGCGATCAGGCCCGCGAGGAGGCGCCGGCCGAGGCCGCGCCCGGCCTGGTCCGGCCGCACGTAGACGGAGGTCTCCACGGTGCCGCGATAGGCCGGCCGGGTCCGGTAGGGGCCGGCATAGGCGTAGGCCACGACCTCGCCCGCCCGCTCGGCCACGAGATACGGGTGGCCGCCGTCGACGAGCGCCGCGCGGCGCCGGCCCATCTCGGCCACGTCCGGCGGGTCGAGCTCGAACGAGGCCCGGCCGGTGGCGACCGCGTGGGCGTAGATCGCCGTCACCGCCGGCAGGTCGGCCTCTCCGCAAGGCCGCAGGATCACCGCACCGTCATCCGCCATC
This sequence comes from Methylobacterium sp. DB0501, assembly GCF_011043735.1. Classification (GTDB taxonomy): domain Bacteria; phylum Pseudomonadota; class Alphaproteobacteria; order Rhizobiales; family Beijerinckiaceae; genus Methylobacterium; species Methylobacterium alsaeris. Next base: position 58,038 of record NZ_JAAKGV010000006.1, read on the forward strand.
GCCCTCATCCCCGTCCGGACACTTGTGGTGGACATGCGGTCGCCCGCACCTTCTGGGGCGGCCGGCAAAACCTTATATTCCCGTCATGGCCACTTCATCCCCCGGACGCCCGCAGGTCCGCCGCCTCGATCCCGTCCTCGTCGACCGCATCGCCGCCGGCGAGGTGGTCGAGCGGCCGGCCTCGGCGGTCAAGGAGCTGGTGGAGAACGCGATCGATGCCGGCGCGTCGAGCATCGCCGTCACCATCGCCGCCGGCGGGCGCAAGCTGATCCGGGTCGTCGACGACGGCGGCGGCATGAGCGCCGACGACCTCGCCCTCGCGGTCGAGCGCCACGCCACCTCGAAGCTGCCGGATGGCGACCTCGAGCGCATCGACACGCTCGGCTTTCGCGGCGAGGCGCTGCCGTCGATCGGCGCGGTGGCGCGGCTCGCCATCACCTCGCGCGTCCCGGGCACCGAGAACGGCCACGTCATCGTGGTCGATGCCGGCCATAAAGGGCCCGTGCGGCCGGCGGCCGGCCAGCCCGGCACCCGGATCGAGGTGACGGACCTGTTCGCCGCGACGCCGGCGCGGTTGAAATTCCTCAAGTCCGACCGGGCCGAGGCCACGGCGGTCGGCGAGATCCTGCGCCGCCTCGCGGTCGCCCACCCGCAGATCCGCTTCACCCTGACCGGTGAGGGCGCGTCGTCGGCGGGCCTCGTCCTCCCGGCCGAGACCGGGCAGGGCTCGTGGCTGCGCCGGCTCGTCGCCGTGCTCGGGCCCGAATTCGGCCAGAACTCGGCGCCCTTGAGCCTGGAGCGCGAGGCCTTCGCCCTCGACGGCCATGTCGGCCTGCCGACCTTCCACCGGGCGGCGGCGACCCACGTCCACTTCGTCGTCAACGGACGACCGGTGCGCGACCGGCTGCTGCTCTCGGCGGTGCGGGGGGCCTATGCCGACGTGATGGCCTCCGACCGCCACCCGGTGCTGGCGCTGGCGCTGACCTGCGACCCGGCCCTCGTCGACGTCAACGTCCACCCGGCCAAGACCGAGGTGCGCTTCCGCGATCCCGGCCTGGTGCGCGGGCTGATCGTCAGCGCCATCCACGAGGCCCTGCGCCGCGAGGGCGGGCGCAGCTCCGCCACCGTGGCGGCCCGCACCCTGGAGAGCCTGCGGCCGGCCTCGACGCCGCTGCCTGCGCCGGCCGCCCCGATGCCCGCCGGGCGCCGGACCGCGAGCCTGTTCGCGCGCCGCGACGAGACGGCGCCGTCGCGGCCGGCCGGCTCGGGCCGGATGGAGGCGTTCGAGCGGGATTTCGGCGCCTCGGGGTGGGGGGCACAGGAGTCCCGGGGGGCGCAGGAGCCTGCCCAAGCGGCCTACGAAGGACCGCCGTCCGGCGGCTTCGGTGAGGGCCACCAGGCGCATTTCACCGGCGACCTCGCCGCCCCGAGCGCCGACCTGCGGGCGCCGCCCCCCGAGGCGACGATGCCCGCAGCCGAGCAGCACCCCTTGGGCGCGGCGCGGGCGCAGCTGCACGAGACCTACATCGTCGCCCAGACCCGGGACGGCATCGTCATCGTCGACCAGCACGCCGCCCACGAGCGGCTGGTCTACGAGCGGCTCAAGCGCGAGCGGGCCGGCGGCGGCATCGCCCGCCAGATCCTGCTGATCCCCGAGGTGGTCGAGCTCGACCCCGTCGAGGCCGACCGCCTCGCCGATGCGGCCGAGGCCCTGCAGGATCTCGGCCTGGTGCTCGAGGCCTTCGGCCACGGCGCGGTCCTGGTGCGGGAGGTGCCCTCCGCGCTTGCCGGCGGGTCCTTGCGCGCGCTCCTCACCGACGTGGTCGACGCCCTCACCGAGGGCGGGGCCGACCCGCTCGCCCGCCGCCTCGACGCGGTCCTGTCGCGGATGAGCTGCCACGGCTCGATCCGCGCCGGCCGCCGCCTGCGGCCGGAGGAGATGAACGCGCTTTTGCGCGAGATGGAGGCGACGCCGTTCTCCGGCCAGTGCAACCACGGCCGCCCGACCTATGTCGAGCTGAAGCTGTCGGACGTGGAGCGGCTGTTCGGGCGGCGATGAGCGGCCTGTCGGCCTTCGCCCCGCTCGCGTAGGACCGGGCGATCCTTCCCGGGAGACCCGGCATGCCTGTCGCGCGGCGCGGCGCGCTCATCGATCTCGACGGCTACGAGCGCCTCTGCGCGGAGGCTGCGGACGGGGAGCGGCTCGAATACATCGACGGCGAAGCCTTTCGCATGACGGTCGGCGGCTCGACCGCCCATCACGCCCTCACGCGCCGCCTCGACGCCCTGATCGCCGGGCGCATCGCCCCCGGCCGTCCCTGCGCGTCGTTCCACGAGACGATGCGGCTCGACGCCGGCACGGCGCGGTTCTAACCGGACGTCTTCGTCGCCCGTGACGGCTCTGTCGCGCCCGATCCGGATACCCGGGGCGTGGCCTCGGCCGCCGTCATCCTGGCGGTGCTGTCGCCCTCGACCGAACGGCACGACCACGGGCGCACGTGGCTCGCCTACCAGGCCCTGCCGGAGCTCCGGCACTTCGTGCTCGTGGCCCAGGACCAGCGCCGGGTCGAGGCCTACCGCCGCGAGAGCGCCGGGTGGCGCCACGAACTCCTCCCGGCGCCGGACGCCGTGCTCCGGCTCGACGCGGTCGGGGTCGGGGTCGGGGTCGGGGTCGATGAGACCTACGGCGTCGTCCCGGTGCTCGCCGCGGCGAGCGACGCGCGCGCAATCCGCGCCACCTTCGGCCCGGCCGAGGTCGTACGCATCGCCGGCCTGAAAGGACTGCCGGCTTCCCGCGAGGTGGAGACCCTCGTCGCGCAAATGGAGGCCGAGGAATGCGCGGCGGCGGTCGCGGCCCTCGTCGGCTCGAGCGGCCCGCCGGCGAAGGAGCAGGGCCGGGCCGTCCTGCCGGAGCGGCTGCGGGACGGGCTGGAGACGGTCCGGGGCGGGATGCCCTAGAGCCGAGCCGGGCTTGACGCCTGCGAGCGTCGCCCTGCTCGCGGTGCTCCGGGATGGCGGGCAAGCCCCGCCACCCCGGCCGAGCCGCCGCAGCACTATTCAGTACAGCGGCACGATGCCCCGATTCCGTTACAATGGGGCATCCTGTATAGGGAGCGTGAGCGGGCATGAAAGTCCGCCTCCCTCCTTGGGCCAGCCTCTCCTTCGACGGATCCGGACGGCGCGCGACGCCGCCAGCCGGGCCGGTTGCTCGCGGCCGACGTCCCCGCGCCCGCCCACGAAGCCGGCGCGAAGTCCGGCGCGGACACGAAATCCCGCACGAGGAGATGCCCCATGGACATGCGCAAATGCACCGCCGAGGCGATCGGCACCTTCTGGCTCACCTTCGGCGGCTGCGGCAGCGCCGTCGTCGCGGCGGCCTTCCCGGAGCTCGGGATCGGATTTGTCGGCGTCGCCCTGGCCTTTGGCCTCACGGTGGTCACCATGGCCTACGCCATCGGCCACATCTCCGGCTGCCACCTCAACCCGGCGGTGACGATCGGGCTCGCGGCGGGGCGGCGCTTCCCGGGCCGGGAGGTCGGCCCCTACATCGCCGCCCAGCTCGTCGGCGCCGTCGCGGCCGCCGGCCTGCTCTACGTCATCGCCTCCGGCGCGCCGGGCTTCGACCTCGCCAAGGGTTTCGCCGCCAACGGCTACGGCGAGCACTCGCCCGGCCAATACTCCGTGATGTCCTGCTTCCTCGCCGAGGTGGTGCTGACCCTGATGTTCCTGTTCGTGATCATGGGGGCGACCCACGGCAAGGCGCCGGTGGGCTTCGCGCCGCTGGCGATCGGGCTGTGCCTGACCCTCGTCCACCTGGTCGGCATCCCGATCACCAACCTGTCGGTCAATCCGGCCCGCAGCACGGGACCGGCCCTGATCGCCGGCGGCTGGGCGCTGGGGCAGCTCTGGCTGTTCTGGGTCGCGCCGATCATCGGCGGCGCGCTCGGCGGCATCCTGTACCGCTGGCTGAGCGAGGAGCCCTCGGCCCAGGTCACCGGCCTGTCGAAGGCCGCCGCGACGCCCTGACTGCGGGTCACGCCGGTCTGCGGGCAGCCCGCGACCGGCGCCGCAGCACCGGCTTTCGGGGCGCCGGGCGCCGGCGGCCTCACCCGGCCGGGGCGGGGGAGGATCCGGCGCGTCCCCCGTTCGGAGTAGGGCGCTCCGCCGGAGGAGGGAGGGGCGGCGGAGAAGCCTCCTCCGAAGGACCGGGACGGCGGCCGAACGGGCGAAGCCCGCCTCCGCCGCCCGGGCGGACGGGGGCGGTCCTTACGCCGTTCCGCGGCGTTCCGGCCCGGGACGGGGCGGACGTACCCTGTCGGTGTCACGGGTGGATGCGGGATCGTTCGAGCCTGCACCCACCCGCGGCGGCCACCAGCACCCGCGGGGGAGCCGCCGAATCCGAAGGTCCCCCGCCGCGGTCGAGCCGAAGAGAGCGCGATCTTGCTGAACAACCCGATCTGGACCGATCCGGCCCTGGCCCCGCGCCTGCGGGAGGACCCGCCGGAGACCCGCAGCCTCGAGGTCCGCGACATCCTCGCGTTCCTGCGCCGGCGCCGCGCCCGCATCCTCGCCTGCGCCCTCGCGGGGGCGGCGCTCGGCGCCCTCTACGCTCTTGCGGCGACGCCGGTCTACACGGCGCGGGCGCAGCTGGTGATCGATTCCAAGATGCCGCCGCTCTTCGCCGAGCCGGGCGGCGAATCGCGCGTCACGATCGATAGCGGGCAGATCGCCAACCAGATCGCGATCCTGCGCTCCGAGAAGGTCGCCCGGATGGTGATCGACAAGCTCGGCCTGCGGGACGACCCGGAATTCGGCACCGCGACCCGGCTCCCGGGCGTCCTCGCCGCCGTGCAGGACCGGGTCGGCACGCTGATCGAGAAGGCCCGCGCCGCCTTCAAGGGCGCGACCGGGCGCGCCGAGGCGGAGGTCGACAGCGGCCTCGAGGCCGACCGGCGCCTGCTCGACACCTTCGCGACCCGGCTCGACGTGCGCCGCTCCGGCCTGGCCTATGCCCTCGACATCACCTTCGCGGCCCGCGATCCGCAGAAGGCGGCCGACATCGTCAACGCCGTGGTCGAGCAGTTCCTGCGCGAGAAGATGGAGGCCCGGATCGAGGCCTCGCGCTACGCGACCGACTGGCTCAACGAGCGCGTCGACCGCTTCCGGACCCAGATGAACACGGCGATCCGCGCCGTGCAGGAATTCCGGGCCACCCACAATTACCGCATCCGGCGCGGCCGGCGCGACGACACGGATGCGCCGGTGGCGAGCGCCGGCGCGCAGATCGTGCCGCGCCCGCCCGCCGACGACGAGCCCGGCACGCTGGAGGAACTCGAATCCGCCGCCGAGACCTCGCGCAAGGTCTACGAGAGCCTGCTCGTGGTGCTGGCCGAGGCGGTGCAGCGGCAGAGCGCGCCGGTGGCCGATTCCCGGGTCATCACCGCGGCGACGCGGCCGCTGTTCCGCTCCAATCCCGGCCTGCGGCTGACGATGCCGGCCGGGGCCGTCGCCGGCGCCGGCCTGTTCGTCGCCGCCGGGCTCGCCGGCCTGCTGCTCGACGGACGCGCCCGCTCCCGGCGCCAGGTCCGGGCGGCGACCGGGCGGGACTGCCTCGGCTGGATCCCGGCAGGGCCGGACGGGCCGCGCCGCGGCCTCACAGACGAGGCGCGGACCTGCGCGGGGCTCGCCGAGGGCCTGCAATGGACCCGGCTGTCGCTGGCCGCGGCGAGCCACGCCGCGCCGCTGCGCACCATCGGCCTCACCGCGGCGGGGCGCACCTGCGGGCGCACCAAGGCGCTGGCGGCGATCGAGCTGGCACGGCTCTTCGCGGCCTCCGGCGCCCGCACCCTCGTCATCGACGCCGATGCCGCCGATCCGGTCTCGCTCGACGCCCTCGGGACCGGGGACGGGATCGTCGCCGAGCTGCGCGGCTTCGGGCCGGTGGCGGCCGAACGCTGGCGCTCCTACGTCACCGCGCTCTGCGAGGGATGCGACGTGCTGCCCCTCGCCCACGAGCGGCTGCCCTCGCCGCACTGGCTCGGCTCGCCGGCCATGGAGGCGCTGCTGTCGAGCCTCGGCGACGCCTACGACATGGTGATCGTCGACCTGCCGCCGGTCGGCCGCTCGGCTGCGGTCGTGGCCTTGGCCCCGCTCCTCGACGGCGTGGTGCTGATGACCGAGTGGGGCCGCACGCCGCTGCGCACCCTCACCGAGGCCTGCGAGACCCTGGAGCACGCCCGTGCCCGGATCCTCGGCACGGTCACCACCGAGGTCGACCGCACCGCCCTCGACAGCTGAGCGCCGCGGGCATCGTCCGACGGGTGGATCCCGGTTCGTCGCGGGAGATGCGACGGAAGCGAAGATCGAGAGCGGCGGCCGATCGCAGCGCGATCGGCCGCCGCTCTGCCGAGAAAAGTCTCTGAACGCCCGTCAGTCAGGCATATCGTGCATGATCGACGGGCGATTCAGCATAATGACGTCACTTGCATGCTGTAAGCGCATATCGCAACTGCGAGATCGATGATTGCTGCGGCGCAGCATGGCGGTCATGGTCGGGGACAGGAACCACAGAGTTCCACCCCACCTCCCAACTTCGGAGCCGGACCCATGGCCTCCTCCCCGTCGATCGCCTCGACCCGCATTCCCGCCACGGCGTCCCCCGCCAAGGCTCTCCCCACCGAGGCTTCCACCAAGCCCGGCATGGTCGCCGCGATGCTGCGCCTCTGGCTCGAGCACAACCGCCGCGTCGCCCAGTTCGGCATGCCGCCCCTCTGAGATGAAGTCCGGATGATCCCGTCCGGACTTCATATCGCCAGCCCGCGCGGTGGAGCCTCCGGCTCCACGCGCTTGAGCGAAGCCGACTTCCGCATCGCGTAGCGATCGATCGGAGGTCGGATGACGGGCCGTCGTCCGATACTCCGGACCGACTCGATCCGATGTCCGCATCGCGAGGCGAGCGGTCGAAAATCGCAGACATTCTCCTGGTCGTCCTGGGTCATCGGCTGCGCCGTGCCCCGGGATCACCGGAGCGGCGCCCGATCGCGCTGCAGCCGATGTTCGATCGTGCCGCATCTTCCGACGAACCGGTATCCGCTTTCCCGGAAAACGCTCCGGCGGGATCGGCCTGCGCGAACGCTCGACCCTCGTCCCGGCCCTTCGAGCCGGGACCATCCCTCACGCCGGCCCGTCGACCGCCGGCGCATGCGCCCGGCGCCCGGTGATGCGCTCGACCATCGACTCGGCGAGGGCGTGGTAGAGCCCGTGCTTGCAGACCAGCTTCGAGGCGCCGTCGGCGATGAGCGCCGTGATCATCAGCGGGATCACCAGGCCGTGGTTCTCGGTCATCTCCGACACGATGACGAACGAGGTGATCGGCGCCTGCAGGACGCCGGTCAGGTAGGCCACCATCCCGACCAGCACCACGGCGCCGACCGGCACGTCGGCGAACAGGCGGGCGACCTCGGCGCCGAGGCCCGCCCCGACCGCCAGCGAGGGAGCGAAGAGGCCGCCCGGGATGCCGCTGATCGACGACAGGGTCGTGGCGACGAATTTCAGCGGGCCGAACAGCGGATGGGTGTCCGAGGTGCCGTGCAGCAGCGCCTTCGCCTGCTCGTAGCCGGTGCCGTAGACGTGCCCGTTCGTGGCCAGGCCGCACAGGGCGACGCCGAGGCCGCACAAAGCGGCGAAGGCCACCGGCCGCTTCGCGACGAACCGCCCGGCCATGCCGGGCAGGCGGCCGCAGGAGACCACGATGACGATGCGGCTGAACAGCCCGCCGGACAATCCGCCGAGCACGCCGCAGAGCGGCACCACGGCCCAGGCCGCGAGCGGCAGGGTGTCGGCGGTGGTGCCGAAATAGGTGTAGTTGCCGACGATGGCGAGCGAGGTCAGGCCCGCCGCGATGATCGCCCCGAGGATCAGGCTCGAGGTCTTGGCCTCGTAGGCGCGGCTCAGCTCCTCGATGCCGAACACGATGCCGGCGAGCGGCGTGTTGAAGGCCGCCGCCACCCCGGCCGCGCCCCCGGCGAGCAGGAGGCCGCGCTGGCGCTCCGGCGCGAGGGGCCCGGCCGCCGCCATGAGCGCAGCGCCGACCTGCACCGTCGGCCCCTCGCGCCCGGTCGAGGCGCCGCAGAACAGGCCCAGCGTCATCACCACGATCTTGCCGAAGGCGGTCCGCAGGGAGACCAGGGGCTGACGCAGGGCGGCGTCGTCGATGTCCCGGGCGGCGATCACCTGCGGGATGCCGCTGCCCTGCGAGTTCGGGAACACCGTCCCGGCCAGCAGCGCGGCGAGCCCGAAGCCGAACGGGGTGAGGACGAGGGCGATCAGCGGCGAGATCCCGAGCACCGCCCGGAACCCCGCCTGCGCCGCATCGGCCAGGTGCGCCATCAGCACCGCCGCCGCGCCGACCCCGATGCCGCCGAGCACGAACAGCCCGCGCCGGCCCCAGATTCCGACGAGATCCCGCGATCCCGGCAGCCGCTCCCTCAAACCCCGCACGCGATGCAGCCCTTCGTCCAGCCAGACCAGCCGGCACCTTGGACGAAACCGCCGGCAATGCGAAGCTCCACCGCGACAAACCAGGTCTGACGGTAGGGCAGGAGCGGGCGGAATGCGGGTGCTGGTGGTGGGGGCCGGGGCGACCGGCGGCTATTTCGGGGCGCGGCTCGCGCAAGCGGGGCGCGACGTGACCTTCCTGGTCCGGGAGGCGCGGGCGGCGCGGCTCGGCGCGGGCGGCCTCTCGGTGAAGAGCCCGCTCGGGGATTTCCGGATCGACGGGCCGAAGACCGTGACGGCGGGCACGATCCCCGGCCCCTTCGACGTCGTGCTCCTGAGCTGCAAGGCCTACGACCTCGCTGGCGCCCTCGACGACGTCGCCCCGGCGGTCGGGCCCGACACGATGGTGCTGCCGATCCTCAACGGGATGGCGCATCTCGACGCCCTCGATGCGCGGTTCGGGGCCGAGCGCGTGCTCGGCGGCTCCTGCGCCATCGCGGCGACGCTCTCGCCGGAGGGCGAGATCGTGCAGATGAGCGACTTGCACGCGCTGACCTTCGGCGAGCGGGACGGAACCCGCTCGGACCGGATCGCCCGGGTCGCCGCCGTCATGGAGGGGGCGGGCTTCACGGCGCGGCTCAGCGAGAGGATTCTCCTGGAGATGTGGGAGAAGTGGGTCTTCCTCGCGACCCTCGCCTGCGGCACCTGCCTGATGCGGGCCCCGATCGGCGACATCGTGGCCGCACCCGGCGGGCGCGAGCTGATGCTCGGCCTGCTGGAGGAATGCCGCACCATCGCGGCGGGGGCCGGCCACGCGCCGCGGGAGAAGTTCCTGGACTCGAGCCGCGGCACCCTGACGGCGGCGGGCTCCCGCTTCACCGCCTCGATGCTGCGCGACATCGAGAAGGGCGCCCGGATCGAGGCCGACCACATCGTCGGCGACCTCCTCGCCCGCGGCCGTGCCGCCGCCCCGGACGAGGCCCGGCCACACCTCGCCACCGCCTATACCCACCTGAAGGCCTATGAGAGCCGGCGGGCGCGGGAGCAGGGCTGAGCGGCCGGCCGACGCCTCGTGCGGACGTGACGGGCGTCGGCCCCCTCGGGCGAATCGAGAAAGGGGAGGACGGTCCCGCCGTCCTCCCCCCTGGCGTGTCGTGATCCCCGGCGTGCCGGCCGGTCCCCGCCCGTGGCCGGGTTACTGCGACAGGAAGGTCTGGTTTCCGCCGCCGTGGCAGGTCCAGGCCGCCGTCGCCGCACCCGCCTGCGTCGAGGCGTTCCAGACGTCGACGCAGAGATTGCCGTTATTGACCGACACCAAGCCGTTGCCGCCGTTCTGGGACCGCAGCGTCCAGGACTGGTTGCTGCCACCGTTGCACGCCCATTGCGCGATCGGCGTCCCGGGCGCCGCCGGCCCCTTGAGGAGGCTCATGTCGAGGCACTTGCCCGACGCCTGGTTGACGTAGGCGGTCCCGCCATTGCCGGGGGTCGGGGTCCAGGTCTGCTCGGCCGCGCCGGTGCAGGTCTGCTGCGTCACGGCCCCGCCGTCGCTGCCGTCGCCGGAGGCGATCGACAGGCAGAGGCCCGAATGCGCGGCCTTCAGCACCGAGGCCGTGGCGGTCAGGCCGTTCGCCGGGCAGAACGAGGCGTCCTGCCTGAACACGTCGCCGCCATCCGGCTGCGCGATATAGAACGTGAAGTTCGTGTGACGCAGGTAGTAGCCCGGCCAGTCGATCGACTCGTAGGACGTGCAGGGCCCGGTGTTGCAGCCGCAATTGCCGGCGAGACCCGAGCGCGGGATGAAGGTCGCGCCACGCTTGAAGATGTCACCGCCGTCATTGCCCTGCTGGAAGATCTGGAAGTTCTGGTGGCGCAGGTACTGGCTGGAATTCGTGCTCGCCTGGAACGACACGCCCTGGCCGGCCAGGCCCGGCACCTGCCGGAAGGTCGCCTGCTGCTTGTCGCTGGCATTGGCCGGAGTCATGAGCTTCGCTGCACCGTTGACGTTGGTGAGGTAGCTCGTGGTGTAGTTGCTCGATTGCAGGCTCACCGCCGCGCCGGTGCCGGTCGTGCCCGCGCCGGCGCTCGTACCGCCTGAGCCCCCGCCCGTGCCGCCGCCGGCCGACCCGCCGGTGCCGCCGCCGCCGTTCTGCCCGGTCGAGGCGGTGACCACGCCCGGCGCCGCGACCTGGCTCGGCGCCGCGACGCCGTTGCCGAGCGCCACGATGACGCCCGGCGAGGGCACGCCCTTCTGGTCGATGGCGACGAGCTGGTAGTAGCCGGGAGGCGCGAGGTTGGCGTTGCCCGGTGCCTGCACCGTCACGGCATTGCCGGACTGGGTGAAGGAGGCGACGAACCGGCGCTGCCCCGAGTTGAAGCTGTGGGTCACCGTGCTCAGGCCGACCAGCACGACCTGCGACAGGCCGTTCTGCGAGGTGAGCTCGACCTGCATCGACTGGCCGTGCTGCAGTTGCACGGTCGAGAGGCTGACGATCTGAGGCCGGGGCGCGAGCGCCGTCTTGCCGTTGACGGTGGCGAACAGGTAGGGCGGGTAGAACACCTCGACGTTCTGGTTGTTGACCGGGCCCGGCGCGCCGCCGCCGGCCAGCAGCAGGGCGCCGTTCTGCATCAGGATCGCGGTCGAGTGGTAGCCGCGATAGACCCCGCCCGAGGCGCCGACCGACCAGCGGCCGGTCTTCGGGTCCCAGATCTCCGATTGCAGCACGATGTCGCCGTCGCCGCGGTCGTTCCACTTGCTGCCGCCGGTGACGGCGACCTGGCCGGTGGGGAGAACCGTGGCATTGGCCCAGCCGCGGCCGACGCTCATCGGCGCGGTGTCGGTCACCACCGGCGTGCCGCTGGTGATGTCGACGATCGTGGCGCGGCTGCTCGCCAGGAAGCCGGAGCCGTTGTCGTAGCTGTTGCCGCCGACCTGGAGGATCTTGCCGGTGTCGAACATCGCCGCGGTCGAGACCGGGCCGACATTCGGCGCATCCGTGGCGGAACTCGCGTTGCGCTGCGCCTCCTTGAAGTTCATCACCGTGACCGAGCCGTTGTTGCTCGGATCGAGGAACCACATCTTCTCGGCGGTGATGCCGAACACCTTGCCGTTCGGGGCGACCCAGGCGCGGGGATACCACCACCTGTTGTTGTCGGGCCCGAACGCGTCGCGGCTCTTGGCGCCGAACAGGCTCTTCCAGTTGGAGCCGTCGTGGATCTCCGGGGTCATCCCGGTCATCAGGCCCTTGTCGATGCTGCCCTGCGGGTCGGCCCAGCCGCCCTGGTAGGGATAGGAGCCGCCCATGATGAGCTGCTGGCCGTTCGGCAGCGTCAGCATGGTGGAGTAGTAGCGGTCGTTGGCGAGCTTGGCGCCGATCCCGGACACGCCGGTGCCGGTCCGGTTGAGGAGGACGCTGCCCTTGTCGTTGCCGTTGTCGAAGATGCCGCCGGCGATGAGCAGGGACCCGTCGGGCCGGAGGGCCTGCGCGGCACAGAAGCTGTTGACGCCGGTCACGCCCTGGAGCGTGACGTGGCCGCCGCCGAGGCCTTGGGCCGGATCCCAGATGTCGAAGGTGCGGCCGTCCTGGGTGCCCGGGTTGCCGCCCGGCGTGCCGTAGGACGCGACCTTGCCGCTCGGCAGAAGGCCGAGGGTGATGGCGTTCATCGGCCAGTTCTGCACGCCCGAGAACACGCCCGTCGTCGGGGCGCTGTCGGGGAGCGCGACGCTGCCCAGCACCGGGTCGGCGACCTGGTTCACCACCACGCCGAACTGCGCGGCGTGAGCCGGGGAGAGCAGCCCGGCCCCCAGGATGGTGGCGGAGAGGAGGGCGGCGCGTCCGGGTGGGATCGCTGCAATCATCGACGGAGATCTTTCGCTTCGGGAAGGTCGGGGAGGCGTGAGGCCGGCCGGAACGGCTTCGGGTCGGTCAGAGGGGGCGGGAACCGTGCGCGGGGGCGGCGTCGAGCCCCTCCGCGAAGCTGTCGAGAAGGGGGAGGTCGCGTTCGAGGCGCGGGCGGTCGACCGGGTCGCCGCCGTAGGACATCGCGATCCCGCCGCGCCGGTCGAAGACCAGGACCTGCGGCGGCGGCTCCGGCAGCAAGGCTGACGGGTAGCGCAGCATCGCCACGAGCGACGCGGTCCAGGCCGCGTCGCCGGCAAGGAACCGCAGCCGCGTATCCGCGCCGACGGTGCCCTCGACGAAGGTGCGCAGGGCCGGCACGTCGTTCGTCCTGCCGCCCGTCGTCGCGTCGTCGAGGGAGACCGCCAGGAACACCGCGCGGTCGCGCATCGGCTCCGGCAGGGACTTGGCGACCCGGTCGAGGTCGAGAGCGCGGGTGACGCAGACGATCGAGCAATCGGGCGCCACGAAGGCCACCACGGCGATCCGGTCGCGGAGATCGGCGGGGCTCACGGTCGCGCCGCGCTGGTCGATCCGCCGGGCTCCGGCCGATGGCCAGAGCAGGGCGTCCAGGTCGCTCCGCGGCGCCGCCGCAGGGTTCGTCCGCGGCTCGACCGAGGCGGTGCTGGGGATGCCCCAGAGGGGCAGGCCGGCCATGAAGGCGGCCACGTACTTGAATCCCGGCCACATGGCTCGATTCCGTCAATCCATCGCTGAGTTGTCCCAGTGGCGAACCTGACGCAGGGGCGTTTAAAACCCGTAATGAGGCGCGGATAACGAATCATGACCTTGTTGCACCAGAGATTCGAGCGCTCCAGCGGGTGCAACTTGCAGTATATTTTTGTGACTAGGCCGTCAGGATTAATGAAATACGGATGTTTCTGCTAGAAAGTGCAGAGATCGTCCGGAACCGGGGGCGCAGCAGGGGCGATCGGTGCGGGGCAGGGGATTGCCGGAACGGTCGCCCGCAGATCTGCGACGCGCCACCTCCCCGCTCGGGATGGTGGCAAGGCTGTGTGGGGCCAGGAAGAAGTGCAGGTTTCACACGACGACCGACCGATCGCGTCGCGATGCGGACATCGGCTTCGCTCAGGCGCCGCGCAGGCTGGCGATACGAACTGCAGGCCCAGGGACAAAATCCATCGAAGCCCAAGCGCAAGATTTCCGCTCCCGGCCGGGCGAGCGAAACCGAGAGTTATTTTGACCTCAAGAATAGTCGCTGATATAGTCTTGGGTCGCCCGGCGCACGAGGAGAGGGCATGATGCGAGAGGACCCGCCATGCGCCGCGCTATTCCTTGTGCGCGAACAGGTACGTCCCGCTCGCCAGTTCCAGGTTCTTCCGGTCGCTCAGCTGCGTCACGTAGGGCTCGTTGAGGAGAGAGAGCGGGTCGGCGGTGAAGTCGGAGAGACGGCGCGACAGGAAGCGCTTGCGCACGTCCGGCGGCAGTCCGGCGGCCCAGGACTGGATCATCCAGGTCAGGCTCCAGATCGGCAGGAGCGAGGCCGGGACGTATTGGTGGTCGACCGCGAGGTGGTCGGCGAACAGGTTGCGCAGGCCCTCGCCGGTCATGTTGTAGTAATGGTGCGGATAGCCGTGCAATGGCTGCAGGAACGGCACCGCGCAGACCAGGCGCCCGCCGGGCTTGAGCACCCGGGCGATCTCGCGGGCGCAGGCGAAGGGATCGCGGACGTGCTCCAGCACCGCGATCGAGATCACCCCGTCGAAGCTGGCATCGCGGAAGGGCAGCACCTCGCCGATGCCGAGCACGTCGGTCGTGTCGTAATCGGCGATCTCGAGGTTGACGACGTTGGCATAGTAGCGGTCGCGCCGGCCGGCGCCGCAATCGAGGACCAGCCCGTCGGGATTGGCCTCGATCAGCTCCTGGACATGGCCGTCATAGGCGTTCTGCGAGACGTTCGGGCTGTCCTCGGCGCCCGACAAGGCCCGCAGCGCCTCGCTCAGGTAATCGTATTTCTCGCCGATGCGGCGGTGGGGCAGGTCGTCCCGCATCAGCGGCGCCAACCGCGCGAGCTTCTGCGCCCGCATGGCGTCGAGCCCGTCGGGCAGGCGGCTCTGGCGCCGGCCCTGGCGCAGGCCGTGACGCTCGAAATGCGCCCGGCCGCTGGCGAGCCGGCCCTCGCGCACCGCGAGCTGGATGTCCGGGTTGGCCGCGAGGTAATCGGCCTCGCGGAAGGTCGCCGCCGTTGCCGGCTCGACCATGTCGAGAGAGGGGACCACGGGCTAGAGCGCGCGCAGGAAGCCGGCGAAGCGCATCAGCCCCTCGGGCCAGGGCCCGTGCCCGCTCTCGGCATTCAGGTGGCCGGACTCGCCGGCATCGACGAGTTCCGCCCCCCAGGCGGCGGCGAACTCGGCCGCGCGGTCGTAGGCGGTGTAGGGGTCGGTGCGGCTCGTCACCAGGACCGACGGGAAGGGCAGGGGCTCGCGCGGGATCGGCGCGAAGGCGCGCAAGACGGCGGGCGTGTCCGGCCGCTCGATGTCCGGGAGCGCCACCAGGAAGGCGCCGGCGACCGCGCCCTTCGGCAGAGAGGGCGCCGCCTGGGCGCAGGAGACGACGCCGAGGCTGTGGGCGACCAGCACCACCGGCCGGTCCGCCGCCTGCACCGCCGCGATCACGGCGTCGCGCCAGGCTTCGGGCTCCGGATGGTCCCAGCTCTCCTGGGTCACGCGGCGTGCGGTCGAGAGCCGCTCCTGCCAGCGGCTCTGCCAGTGGTCGGGCCCGGAACTGGTGTAGCCCGGGACGACGAGGATGTCGCAATCGGCCGATTTCATGCCGCACCGTTACAGGGCGGACGCCGCAGCGTCGAGACCCGCCCCCCGACTCGGCTACTCCGCGGCGAGCGGCGGGACGGCCGGGGCCAACCCCGAGAGCGCGGGGCCGACATGGAGCGCGAGCCCCGCCGAGGCGAGGTTCTTCAGCTTGGCCTCGACCTCGATGTCGCACCAGGCGAGGTGGCGCGCCGTGTAGTCGTTGAAGGCCCGGTTCCACATCATGTCGGAATGGGCGGCCAGGTCCCGGCCGTTGAGGCCGGCTTCGGTGAGGCCTGCGAAATCCGGCAGGGTGTCGGGATCGTGGCCCGGCAGCACGTCCTCGCGCGAGACGCTGACATGGCCGATCGGACGCACTCCGCGCCAGGAGTCGATCACCCGGGCGATCCGCGGGTCGTCGGGCTCGATGTAGCCGCCGCGGCTGTGGATCCAGTGGTGGTGCAGGTCGAGCACCACCGGCACCCTGTCGGCGAGGCGCAGGACCTCGTCGAGGCCGAAGGCCGATTCGTCGTTCTCGACCGTGACGAGGTCGCGGGCGACCTGCGAGACCCGGTCCAGGTTCTCCCGGAACGCCGCGACCCCGGGGTCGCGGGCACCGACATGGATGTTGACATGGGCGCCGTGCGGGTGCCAGCCGCCGTCATAGCCCATCATCGCCATCACCTCGGCGTGGTAGTCGAGTTCGGCGATGCCGTTCTCCAAAGCCGCCGGGTTGCGGCTCGCCAGGATGCAGAACGGTCCCGGATGCATGCTCAGGCGGACGCCGCCGGCCCGCGCCGCCTCGCCGACCGCGGCCAGGCCCGCCTCGATGGCGCGGCGGAACGCCGGATCGGCGTAGAGGCCGCGCACCTCCGGATGGGTGTAGCCGGGCAGGATCGAGCTTGCGAGGCGAAGCAGGCGCTCCAGCGGCGGGCGGTCCGCCACCCAGGCGACCTGCCGCCCCATCGCCGCGAGATTGTGGGTCACCACCGCGACCAGCTTCTCGCGGGCCGCCGGCGGGTCCAGGCGGCGCAGATGCGCGATCGTCACCGTGGTGACGTTCATCGTCATCGCGGCGTCCTTGGCCGCCTTGAGGGTCTTGTGCCGGCCGGGCTCCTCGTCCGGGATGAACTTGCAGCAGAAGCCGAGGCGGGGGCCGGGCGCGGGGCGGGAGCCGGGAGCGGTGGAGGCGGAGATCATGGCCGACAACGCGGCGCGGGGCGCCCAGGGTCCGGGCGGGAAGCCGGAGGGGAGCCAAGAAAAAAGCCGGCTCCGCAGGGCCGGCTTTTTCCAGGAGACCTGATCGCTCAAGCGGCTTTCCCCACTCTCGACCTCATCCTGAGGCGTGAGCGAGGCGATCCGGAGCGCCCGTCGAGGCAGGCCGATCGCCGATCGGCCTGCACCGCAGGGTGACGTTGCGGGTCGGCGCAGCGGCGCCCCGCTCAGTGCGTCTGCCGGCCCGGCTCGCCGGTGCCCGGCTGGTCCGGCTGATTCATGCCCGGCTGGCTCTTGCGCAGCTCGTCCGAGGCGGCGTGGGCGGCGGCGACGGCGGCGTCCTGGGCCTGGTCGAGGGCGCTCTCGACGAACTGGCGGCCGCGCTCGGTCGCCTCGCGGGCATAGCGCAGGCCCTGGTCGCGGACCTCGTCGGCGTAGGGGCCGACGGTGCGGTCCTCCTGGCGGGTGCGCGGCAGCAGCGCGCCGAGCAGCATGCCGGCGGCGAGCCCCACCACGCCGACGAGCACCGGGTTCTCGGTCACGAAACGCTCGACGGCGTTCTGGCCCTGCGCCAGCCGCTCGCTGCCGCGGTCGCGCAGGTCGGCGTAGCGCTGCGAGCCGGTCTCGATCCGGTCGCTGGCCCAGTCGCGGGCGCGATCGAGCGTTTCCGAGCTACGGCCGCCGACGGCGCCGTAGGTCTCGCTCGCCTGGGCGTGGGCGCGGTTCACCGCGTCGCTGGCGCCCTGCTTCAGCCGGTCGGCGGCGGCGTCGGCCTTGGCGCGCAGCTGCTCGGCGGTCTGGCTGATGCGGTCGCCGATGGCGGAGGCCGCGTCGCGCACCTGCTCGGAGGCGTCGGACGCGACGTCCTTCACCGTGTCGGCGGCGTCCCGGGCGGTCTTTTCGGCGGTGTTCGCCGCACGGCCCGCCGCACCTTGCGCCGCGTCGAGGTTCTGGCGGACCGTGTCGTGATCCTGGTGCAGGTTGCGCTCTGGACCGGTGGCGGGGGTGTGGGCCGAGGGCGCGCCCGGGTTGGCCGGATTGATGGTGTGCTCTGCCATGATACGGATACTCCGAGGCAGGGTGCGACGGTCGCGTCGGACTCCTGCGGCCAATCGAGACATCGAGGGGAGGGCGCCGGCGCGGGCCGGCGCCCGTCACATCCGTAGGCCGTCGGCGACGCGGTCGGCGGCGGGGTGGGCGGTCGGCCGGTCGGGGTCGTAGACCCGGGCCGCGCCGGTGTTCAGCACCGGCACCGCCTCGGCGCCGTTCATCGTCGCCTCGAGATGCTGGCGGCGCTGCGACTCGCGGGCGACGCGGTGGATGAGCCAGCCCACCCCGGCGACGATCAGCATCACCGGCACCGGGTTGCGCCGCACCGCCTCCAGCGCCCCGTCGTAGAGGCCGCTCGCCGGCGATTGCCGCACCGTGCCGAGCATCTCGTCGACCAGGCTGGCCGGCGACAGCCGGCCCTGGATCTGGTCGATGGTCCGGTCGAGGCGGGCCCGGGTCTCCTCGATGTCGTGTTCGAGCTCGTTGATCGACTGGGTCATCCCGATACCCTCTCGGACAGGACCCTCGCATCCTGGCGCACCTGGCGCGTGGTGCGGGTCGGCGCCAGCGTGGACAGGGACATCGCGCTGCGGCCCCACAGGGCGAGCCCGATGCCGATCGCCAGGAACACCGCCCCGACGATCAGGGCGGCGAGCGCCTCGGACTGGACCACCGTGGCGAGCCACTTCACCAGGGCGTCGGTGAGCACCAGGAGGGCGACCACGGCGAAGACCGCGGCCCCCACCATCATGCCGAGACCGAGGAACAGCGACCTCAGGTTGTTCGACATCTCGGTGCGGAAGAGGGCGATCTCCTTGCGGGCGAGATCGGTGGTCTCGCGCAGGGCATCACCCAGGAGGGCCTGGATGCTGCCGGGCGCGGCGGGGCCGCCATTCGGGCGGCCGGTCGAGGGGTCGGCCATCGCGACGTCCTCCGGTCAGGCCGAGTAGCGCGGGCCGGCCGCGCCGGTGCGGTACGGGTCGGGGCGGGCGGTCTCGGGCTCGCTGTGGGCGCCGGGCACGTCGCGGTAGCCCGCATCCCGCGGGGTGAACGAGTCGGCCGTCCGGTCGACGGTCCTGCGGGCGCGCGCCTGCGCATCGCGGAAGGCCTCGCGGCCGTCGAGCACGTGGGCGGGCTGCGCCGAGGCCCGGATGAAGCGGGCGGCGAGGAATCCGGTCAGGAAGGTGGCGACGGCGACCGCCGCCGGCCGGCGCCGGGCCACCGACTCGATCTCGCTGTAGAAATCCTCGAAGCTGCGCTCGCGGATCGAGCCGGAGAGCTGCTCCAGGCCTTCCGCCGCGCTGTCGAAGAACGCCTTCACGTTCGGCTGCTGATCGAGCTTGCCGCCCGAATCGCGCAGGGCCTGGGCGAGGTCCGAGACCGACTGGGCGGCGTCGCCCTTGCGGCGGTCGACGTAGCCGTGGACCTGCTCGCGGGCGGATTCCACCAGGCTGAAGCCGCGTTCCATCGCGACGTCGCCGAGCTGGCGCACGTCGTGGCGCAGGTCGTTCCAATCCGTCGGGCGCCCATCGTCGGCCCGGTGCTGTCCGTTCTCGTAACCCGCGCTCATCAGAGGTGCTCCATCCTTCACGGCGCGGCGGGCGGGCCGGAACGGCCGCCGCGCCGACCACATGCGACGATATTGCGGGTAACAGCAGCCAAGGCGCCCGGTTCCGGCCTTAACCGAGGACGAATCGCGGCGGGATTCCTGTGGAGCGCCGGGCACAGCCGGTCCGGGTGCGGCGCCGCCTCGATTCATCGGAAGGGTTGACCAAATCCCCGGGATCGCGCTTGCTCACCGCGCGTTTTCTCCGTCGGGGGCGGATGGACGCGGCGACGTTCCCGCCCCACAAGGTCCGTGCAGCCGGAGTCCATACCCGCCGTGTCACGCCTCATCATCGTGTCGAATCGCGTCGCCGTCCCGGATGCGGGCTCCAAGGCGGTCGCGGCCGGCGGGCTCGCCGTCGCCCTGAAGGAGGCCTTCACGGCCTACAAGGGGCTATGGTTCGGCTGGAGCGGCAAGATCACCGACAACCCGTCCTCGGAACCGGTCATCGCCGACCGGGGCCGGGTACAGTACGCGGTGATGGACCTCTCGCCCCAGGACCACCGCGAGTATTACAGCGGCTTCGCCAACCGGGCGCTCTGGCCGATCATGCATTACCGCCTCGGCCTGGCGGCGTTCTCGCGGGCCGACTATGCCGGCTACCAGCGGGTCAACCGCATCTTCGCCCAGGCGCTCGCCGGGCTGATCGAGCCGGGCGACCTGATCTGGGTCCACGACTACCACCTGATCCCGCTCGCCTCCGAGCTGCGGGGCCTGGGCGTCTCGAACCCGATCGGCTATTTCCACCACATCCCGTGGCCGTCGGGCGAGGTGTTCAACACCCTGCCGGCCTCGACCGAGCTGCTGCGCGCCGTCTGCGACTACGACCTGATCGGGCTGCAGACCGACAGCGACGTGTACAACCTGTCGCGCAACCTCGTCGACGAGCTCCGGGCGATCCCGCTCGGCGGCGGCTCGCTGATGGTCGACGGGCGCCGCACCCGCATCCGCAGCTTCCCGATCGGCATCGACGTCGACGGCTTCCGCCAGGCCGCCGAGCGCGCCGGCATGAACCGCACCGTGCGCGACACGGTGGCGGGCCTGCGCACCCGCAAGCTCCTGATCGGCGTCGACCGGCTCGACTACTCGAAGGGCGTGCCCGAGCGGATGGAGGCGGTGGAGCGCTTCTTCGCCTCCAACCCCGACCAGCGCGGCAACGTCGTGTTCCTGCAGATCGCCCCGAAGTCGCGCACCGAGGTGCCGGAATACGAGCAGCTCAGCCGCGACGTGAACGAGGTGCTCGGCAACATCAACGGCTCCCTCGGCGAGCCGTCCTGGACGCCGATCCAGTACGTCACCAAGGCCTATCCCCGCGCGGTGCTGGCCGGGCTCTACCGCGCCGCCCGGGTCGGCGTGGTGACCCCGATGCGCGACGGCATGAACCTCGTCGCCAAGGAATACGTCGCCGCCCAGAGCGACGACGATCCGGGCGTGCTGGTGCTGTCGAAATTCGCCGGCGCCGCCCGGCAGATGCCCGAGGCGCTGCTGGTGAACCCCTACGACCGGTTCGAGGTGGCGGAGGCGATCCGCGCGGCGCTCTACATGCCCAAGGCCGAGCGGGTGGAGCGCTGGAAGCCGATGTTCGAGCGCATGGCGCGCGAGGACGTGGATTGGTGGGCGAGGAGCTATCTCGGCGAGCTGGAAGGTTTTCGCACCGTCGAGCGCGAGCCGCCGGCGGAGGCGGAGGCACGGCAAGGCACCACGCCCTGACCCCTCCCGTCACTGCGGGGTAGGGTTCGCGCGCGGCGCCCGACGAGCTGTTTCCGTGAGACGTCGGAGGGGTTTAAGTCGCGCGCGGCCCCGCCCTCAGCGCCCCCATCAGGAACGCCAGCATCGCGTCCAGCGCCGGCACGAAATCCTCCGGGCACTGCACCACCAGGACCGGATGGCAGAACCGGACGATCGCCGTGTGGACGCAGCGCGCCGCCACCGCCGGATCCTCGACCGCGAACTCCCCCCGCGCCACGCCGTCGGCGATGACGCGCTCGAGCACCGCGGTGATCCGGTCGACATGGTGGCGGCAGACATCCCAGCTCTCGGACATGGCCGCCTCGACCATCTCGTGCATCCGCGGATGGCCGGTGAAGCGGCCGACGGCGTCACGGTGCAGGAAGACGATGATCTCGCGCAGGCGCGCCTCGGCGGGGAGGCCGGGCCGGTCGGCAAGGGTGGCGATCCGCGCCTCGACCTCTCCGATGAGGCGCGCCACCACGGCCTCGTTGATCGCCTTCTTCGAGTCGAAGAAGCGGTACACGTTGGCCGGGCTCATCCGCAGGGTCTTGGCGATGTCGGCGACCGTGGTCTTCTGGTAGCCGATCTCGCGAAAGAAGCGCTCTGCCGTCGCCAGGATGCGGCAGCGGGTATCGGTCGACGATTCCTCGACCGGTGGGGGTGCGGACAGGGCAGGGATCATCCGCGAAGCCTATCGTGCCGATCGCATCGGGGTCAAAAGGCACCGGCGACCTAATGCCCGGGTGTGGCATCTGCGTCACCCGGGCGGGACTGCCGTCAGGAGCCGAATTGCGAGCCCAGGCGCTCCAGGTACTCGGCGAGGTCGATGCCGCCGACCTTCTTGCCGTAATCGAACCGGGCCCCGGGCCGGATCGCCACGCTCTCGCGGGCGGTGGTCAGGGTGACGGGCCGGGTACAGACCCAGGCGCCGTCGCGCCGATGCTCGAAGTAATTCAGGATCTCGTGCCGGTCCACGTCGACCTCCCACCGCGCCTCGCGCCGTTCTCGCGGGACAACGTGACAGTCTGGGGGAAGTTCACGGCAAGACCCCGCCGGAACGCCGCTCCCAGCCGGACTTGAACCAAGCTCGAGCATACGCGGCCGCTTGCGCGGCTGCGGAAGCCGCGAGACAATCGAGCCCGTTGTTTCGAGGAGCATCCCGATGCCGCTCGCCCGCCGCGAGGCCCTGTTCCTGCTCGCCGGCACGCTCGCCGTCCCGGCCCGGGCCGCACCGCTCCAGAGCGGCGTGACCGCCTCCGCCTTCAGCTTCGCCAGACCCGAAGGCGGCAGCCTGGCGCTGGCCGAGCAGGCGGGGAAGCCGATCCTGGTCGTCAACACCGCGACGGCCTGCGGCTACGCCCCGCAATTCGGCGGGCTGCAGCAGCTCTGGACCCGGTTCGGGCCCCGCGGGCTGACGGTGATCGCGGTGCCGTCGGCCGATTTCGGGCGCCAGGAACCGCTCGACGGGCTGGCGATCGCCGAGGCCGCGCGCAAGAACCACGGCGTGACCTTCCCGGTCGTGGCGAAGACCAGCGTGACGGGGCCGCAGGCCCACCCGTTCTACCGCTGGGCGGCGTCCGAGAAGCCGGCCGAGACCCCACGCTGGAACTTCCACAAATACCTCGTCGGCCGCGACGGCCACCTGGCCGCCGCCTTCGCGACGCCGGTGGAGCCGACCGATCCAAGGGTGATCGCGGCGATCGTGAGGGAGCTGGATGCGGCGGGGTGAGGCCTCTCAGCCCCGCGAGGACGGAGCATGGCCATCTCCTCATGCCACCCACAACCTCATCCCGAGGCTGTGCGCGGGATGAGGGCGGGCCCGATAGAACCAATCGAGCCCGCCGCGGACCCCGCTCTCAGGCCACCGCCTTCTGCGCGCCCGTCTGCGCATGGAAGTCCGGTCCGTTGCCGGTCTTCGCCACGTAGCCGGCCCGGATCACGAAGTCGCCGAAGCGCTCGCCCTTGGTCCGGTCCCTGGCATAGGCCGCGAAGAGCGGATCGAGCTTCGGGCGGATGTCCGAGGCCGTGACGTCCTCGGCGTAGAGCTTGCTCAGCCGCGAGCCGTCGAAGGCGGCGCCGAGATAGAGGTTGTAGCGCTCGGGGCCGCGGCCGACGAGGCCGATCTCGGCGATGAACGGCCGGGCGCAGCCGTTCGGGCAGCCGGTCATCCGGATGGTGATGTCGTCCTCCGCGAGGCCGTGGGAGGCCAGGCTCTCCTCCAGCTCGTCGATCAGGCTCGGCAGGTAGCGCTCGCTCTCGGCGAGAGCCAGGCCGCAGGTCGGCAGCGCCACGCAGGCGAGGCTGTTGCGGCGAAGAGCGCCCGCGCCGGTGGTGAGGCCGTATTCCTGCACCAGCGCGTCGATCTCCGCCTTACGGTCGGACGGGACGTTGGCGATGATGACGTTCTGGTTGCCGGTAAGGCGGAAATCGCCCTGGTGCACCTCGGCGATGCGGCGCAGGCCCGCCAGGAATTGCGGCCCGCCCTCGACGTCCTTGATGCGGCCCGACGGAACGTAGAGCGTCAGGTGGTGCTTGCCGTCGTTGCCCTCGACCCAGCCGTAGCGGTCGCCGTTGCCCGAGAAGGTGAAGGGCTTCGGATCCTGGAAGGCGCGGCCGACCCGCTTCTCGACCTCGGCCCGGAAGGCCTTCAGGCCGTAGCGCTCGATCGTGTACTTGAGGCGGGCGTTCTTGCGGATGGTGCGGTTGCCCCAATCGCGCTGGACGGTCATCACCGCCTCGGCGACCTTCAGGGCGTATTCCGGCTCCGAAAACAGCATCACGTCGGCGGTGCGCGGGAAGGTGTCGGTCTCGCCGTGGGTCATGCCCATGCCGCCGCCGACGGTGACGTTCCAGCCCGTCACCTTGCCCGTCTCGTCGAGGATCGCGATGAAGCCGAGGTCGTGGGCGTAGACGTCGACCTCGTTGGACGGCGGCACCGCCACGATGGTCTTGAACTTCCGCGGCAGATAGGTCTTCCCATAGACCGGCTCGACCTCGCCGGCATCCTCGCCGCCGACCACGCGCTCGCCGTCGAGCCAGATCTCGCGCCAGGCATTGGTCTTCGGCAGCAGGCTGTCGGAGATGTCCTTGGCGAGCTTATAGGCTGCCTCGTGCGCGCCCTTCTGCGCCGGGTTCGTCGCCGCCATCACGTTGCGGTTGACGTCGCCGCAGGCCGCGATCGTATCGAGCAGCGCCGAATCGATCGCCGCCATCGTGCGCTTCAGGTTCGACTTGATGACGCCGTGATACTGGAAGGTCTGGCGCGTCGTCGCCCGCAGGGTGCCGTTGGCATAGGTGCGGGCGATCTCGTCGAGGATCAGCCACTGCTTCGGCGTCACGACGCCGCCGGCGATGCGCAGGCGGATCATGAAGGAATAGGCCTTGTCGAGCTTCTTCCTGGTCCGTTCGGCGCGCAGGTCGCGGTCGTCCTGGAGGTACATCCCGTGGAACTTCACGAGCTGCCCGTCATCCTCCGAGATCGCCCCGGTGGCGTTCTTCAGGAGCCCTTCCGCGAGCGTGCCGCGCAGGTAGCCGCTGGCGATCTTGATGTGCTCGTTGGCCGAGAGCTTGGCGGCACGGGCGGCTTCCGCCTCGGTGATCGGACGCTCGGTCGGCGGCGTCTCGTAGACGCGCTCGGTGGTCTGGGTCTCGGCGGTCTTGTGGTCGGCCATGGGGGTGGTGTCCGTTCGGGCGCCTCACACGAGGCGTAGACGACCCGGCTTCTCCTGGCGAGCGCACCGCCGGAAGAGACGCGGGAACCCCTCTCCCGGGTGGGAGGAGGGGCGGGGGTGAGGGTGTAACCCCTCAGGATCGATTGCGGGCAAGGGAGCCTATCCCGTTGCAGGATCTGGCTCCCATCTCCTCTCCCCGCCCGCGGGGAAAGGAGAGAGGCGCACCGGCTGGCGCGGGCCCTAGTACACGTCCTGTTGGTAGCGATGGCTGCGCTCCAGGCCGGCCACGGCGGCCTCGGCCGCCGCCGCGTCCAGGCCCTTGACGTCGGCGAAGGCCTTCACGAGCGCGGCCCGCACGTCCTTGGCCATCGCCTTGGCGTCGCCGCAGACGTAGACATGGGCGCCGCCGTCGAGCCAGGAGACCAGCTCGCGCCGCTGCTCCCAGATCCGGTCCTGGACGTAGATCTTCTCGGGCTGGTCGCGGGAGAAGGCCACGTCGATGCGCGCCAGCGAGCCGTCCTCCAGGGCCTCCTGCCATTCGAGCTGGTACAGGAAGTCGTGGGTGAAGTGGCGGTCGCCGAAGAACAGCCAGTTGCGGCCCGGCGCCTCGGTGGCGCGGCGCTCCTGCACGAAGGCACGGAACGGGGCCACGCCGGTGCCGGGGCCGACCATGATGATGTCGGTCGCCGGGTTCGCCGGCAGGCGGAAATGCTTGTTCGGCTTCACCCGCACCCGCAGCTTGGCACCGGTGCGGATCCGGTCCGCCACGTGGACGGAGGCGACGCCCGCCCGGTCACGGCCATGGGTGGTGTAGCGCACCGCCGCGATGGCGAGGTGGGCCTCGTCGCCGACCTCGGCCCGCGAGGAGGCGATCGAGTAGGCCCGCGGCGGCAGCGGCCGGGTGATGTCGTTGAGGTGTTGCGCCGAGAGCTTCGCCGGATAGGTCTCGATCAGGTCGATGAGGTGACGGCCCTCGATCCAGGCCCGGACCTCGTTCGACTCGATCAGGCGGCGGGCCTCCTCGTGGCCGGTGGCCTTGACGAAGCGCTCGACCGTGGCGGCCGACAGGGTGGTGATGTCGCGCTCGGCGAGCAGGGCCTGGCGCAGCACCGAATCGCCTTCGAGGCCGGCGGCCTTCAGGATCTGGTCGACCAGCGCCGGATCGTTCTCCGGATAGAGTTCGAGGGAATCGCCGGGCTGGTAGGCCGGGGCGGTATCCTCGAAGGCGAGGGCGAGGTGGATCGTCTCCTTGTCGGAGCGCGACGAGTTGAGATTGACGTGCTCGATCACCTCGACGGTGACCGGCTCGCGGCTGACCTCGACCTCCTCGTCGGCGCCGGCCGTACGGGCGAAATCCACCGCCACGACGTTGCCGGCGGGCTCAGGAGGCGCGAGCGCCTTGAGGGCGTCCTTGATCCAGGCGGCGGCCGGCTTGTCGAAATCGAGGTCGCAATCGACCCGCGGCAGCACGCGCTTGGCGCCCAGCTCCTCGAACCGGGCGTCCAGGCGCTTTCCGATGGCGCAGAACTCGGCATAGGAGGTGTCGCCGAGCGCCAGGACGCCGAACTCGACCCCGTCGAGGCGCGGCGCGCCCTCGCCCATGATCTCGCCATAGGCGCGCACGGCGCGGGCCGGCGGCTCGCCCTCGCCCCAGGTGGCGGCGATGACGACGAGGCGCTTCTCCTTGCCCAGGGCCGCCACGTCGAGGTCGGCGAAATCGACGACCTTCGGCTTAAAGCCGTTCTTGCGGGCGAGCTTGGACACGTCGCCGGCCAGCTTCTCCGAGTTGCCCGACTCGCTGGCGAACACGATCGTCAGCGGCTCCGCGGCGCGGGGCGGCGCGGCCGGGGCGGGCGCCTCGGCGGCGACGGCACCGCCCGCGGCGTCGAGGCCGGCGAGGAAGCCGGCCAGCCACGCGCGCTGCAGGGCGGTGGTGGAGCCGAGGGCGGCATCGAGATGGGCCCGCTCGGCGTCGCCGAAGGGAGCCGTGCGGGGGAGAAGCGCGGGGCGAGACATGCCCGCACAGATGTGCCCGCGCCGCGCCGGAGTCAACCGAAATGTTCTTTTTGAAGAACGCGTCCGCGGGAGATCATCGTTATCGCTCGCGAGCGCCGCAGGAGAATATTATTTCCCGGAGGCCGCCAGCGGCTGGACGAAGGGCGCGGTCGGCAGCGGCAGGGCGGTGGTGCTCTTCACCTTCTCCATGGCGAAGCGCGACGTCACGTTCTTCAGCGGCAGCACCGCGATCAGGCGCTTGTAGAAGGCGTCGTAGGCCTGCATGTCGGCCACCACGACGCGCAGCATGTAATCCACGTCGCCGGCCATGCGGTAGAATTCCAGCACCTCCGGCATCGCCGAGACGGTGGCGGCGAAGCGCTCCAGCCATTCGCGGGAATGGTCGCTGGTCTCGATCGAGACGAAGACCGTTAACCCTAGGCCCAGTTTCACCGGGTCGAGCACAGCCACCCGACGGTCGATGACTCCGTCGGCCTCGAGGCGCTGGATGCGTTTCCAGCAGGGGGTCTGCGACAGGCCGACGCGCTCCCCGATCTGGGCGATCGACAGCGTGGCGTCGTTCTGGAGCAGGGCGAGGATCTTCAGGTCGATGGCATCCACTGCGCGGCTCCGATTTTGGAGAAGATTCTTTTAGGGTTGCCCCATGGTCAGGGAACAGATTTCCGACCTGGGCGTTCGCCAGGGCTGGTATAGCCGGCGGTTTCAGGCAAGGGGTCGCGAAAAACTCCGGGATCGCATCCCAGCCATGCCTTGACAGTGTTCGGTATAGCGAACAGTTACCGCCTCACACAAGCAGCCAATCCCGGGCTCTCCATGACCCTTTCCCTCGACCGCGCGGCGCAGGATCTGGCGACGCGTCTGCGTCCCCTCGCCCTGCCGGAGCGCCTCGCGCTGATCGACGCGACGGTGGACGGCCGCCTGGTCTTCACCACGAGCTTCGGCCTCGAGGACCAGGCCCTCACCCACGCGCTCCGCATGGCGAAGTCGCGGGCCGAGATCGTGACTCTCGATACCGGCCGGCTCTTCCCCGAGACCTACGACACCTGGGCCGACACGGAGGCCGCCTACGGCTTCCGCATCCGCGCCTACGCGCCCGAGCGCGAGGCCGAGGAGCGCTTCGTCGAGGAATCCGGCATCAACGGCTTTCGCCACTCGGTGGCGGCGCGCCAGGCCTGCTGCGGCTTCCGCAAGGTCGAGCCGCTCAGCCGGGCGCTGGCCGGCGCCGCCGGCTGGCTCACGGGCCTGCGCGCCGGCCAGTCGGCCAACCGGGCCGAGACGCCGCTCGCCGAGGCCGACCACGCCCGCGGCCTGATCAAGCTCAACCCGATCGCCGACTGGACCCGCGAGGCGCTGGCCGAGCTGATCCACCAGAACTACGTGCCCTACAACGTGCTGCACGACCGCGGCTTCCCGTCGATCGGCTGTGCGCCCTGTACCCGCGCCGTGAAGGTCGGCGAGCCCGAGCGCGCCGGCCGCTGGTGGTGGGAGCAGGCGGGCAAGCAGGAATGCGGCCTGCACGTCGCGGGCGCCCCGGGCAGCGAGATCAAGGCGGGGCAGGAGCCTCGCGCCTTCGAGCCGGCACAGTCCGGCAATAGACAACCGTCCGAATCATCCTCGACCAAGCACAACCCGGAGCTGGCCGCATGAGCGCCGCCCTTAAAGTCCGTACCGACGGGCTCGACCGCCTGACCCACCTCCAGCGCCTGGAGGCCGAGAGCATCCACATCATGCGGGAGACGGTCGCCGAGACCGAGAACCCGGTGATGCTGTACTCGATCGGCAAGGATTCCTCGGTCCTGCTGCACCTGGCCCTCAAGGCGTTCGCCCCGGGCCGGCTGCCGTTCCCGCTGCTCCACATCGACACGACCTGGAAGTTCCGCGAGATGATCGCGTTCCGCGATCGGCGCGCCAAGGAACTCGGCCTCGACCTCCTGGTCCACACCAACCCGGACGGGCTCGCCCGCGGCATCGGGCCGGTGAGCCACGGCTCCGAGGTCCATACCGACGTGATGAAGACCCAGGCCCTGCGCCAGGCCCTCGACAAGCACAAGTTCGACGCGGCCTTCGGCGGCGCGCGGCGCGACGAGGAGGCCTCGCGGGCCAAGGAGCGCATCGTCTCCTTGCGCACCGCGCAGCACCGCTGGGACCCGAAGCGCCAGCGCGCCGAGCCCTGGCATTTGTACAACATGAAGAAGCAACGCGGTGAGAGCTTGCGCGTCTTCCCGCTGTCGAACTGGACCGAACTCGATATCTGGCTCTACATCGAACAGGAGAACATCCCGATCGTGCCGCTCTATTACGCGGCCGAGCGTCCGGTGGTGCAGCGCGACGGGCAGCTGATCATGGTGGACGACGAGCGCCTGCCGCTGAATCCCGGCGAGACCCCGGAGATGCGTCTGGTGCGGTTCCGGACGCTGGGCTGCTACCCGCTGACCGGGGCGGTGGAGAGCGACGCCGCGACCCTGCCGGAGATCATCGGCGAGACGCTGGCGGCCCGCACCTCCGAGCGGCAGGGCCGCGTGATCGACAAGGACGGCGCCGGCGCCATGGAGCGCAAGAAGCAGGAAGGCTACTTCTGATGACCGTGCACCAATCCACCCGCGCCTTCGGCTACGAGGCGTTCCTCGCCGCCCACCAGCGCAAGGAAGTGCTGCGGTTCATCACCTGCGGCTCGGTCGACGACGGCAAGTCGACCCTGATCGGGCGCCTGCTGCACGACACCAAGCAGATCTTCGACGACCAGGTCAGCGCGCTCGAGCGCGATTCGCGCCGCCACGGCACGCGGGGCGGGGAACTCGATCTCGCGCTCCTCGTCGACGGCCTCCAGGCCGAGCGCGAGCAGGGCATCACCATCGACGTCGCCTACCGGTTCTTCTCGACCGAGCGGCGCTCCTTCATCGTCGCCGACACTCCCGGCCACGTCCAGTACACCCGCAACATGGCGACCGGCGCCTCGACCGCCGAGGTCGCGGTGCTGCTGGTCGATGCCAGGAAGGGCCTCAGCCCGCAGACCCGGCGCCATGCGCTCCTGGTCTCGATGCTCGGCATCCGCCGCGTCGTGCTGGCGGTCAACAAGATGGACCTGATCGGCTGGTCCGAAAGTCGGTTCGAGGCGATCGTCGCCGAGTTCCAGGCCTTCGCCAAGGATCTGCGCTTCACGGATGTCACCGGCATCCCGCTCTCGGCGGCGAACGGCGACAACGTCGTGCTGCCGGGCACGGCCGCGCCCTGGTACACCGGCGCGCCGCTGCTGCAATACCTCGAGGAGGTGCCGGCCCATGTCGAGGAGGAGGCCGCGCCCTTCCGCATGGCGGTGCAGTGGGTCAACCGGCCGAATTCCGACTTCCGCGGCTTCTCGGGGCTGATCGCCTCCGGCAGCGTCGCGGTCGGCGACGCGGTGGTGGTGGCGCCCGCCGGCACCCCGTCCACGATCGCCCGGATCTACACCTATGACGGCGACCTCGAGCGGGCCATCGCCGGCCAGTCGGTGACCCTGGTGCTCGCCGACGAGGTCGACGCCTCGCGCGGCAGCGTCATCACGGCGGCGGCGCAAGCTCCGATCGTCAGCGACCGGCTCGAGGTCCGGCTGTTCTGGGCCAACGAGGCCGAGCTGACGCCCGGCGCCACCTACCTCGCCAAGATCGGCACCGTGACGGCGAATGCCGTGGTCGAGTCGGTGCGCGCGCGCATCGACACCGAGACCGGGCAGGGCGTGCCGGCCGGGTCGTTGAGTGCCAACGACATCGGCGACGTGACCTTGAGCCTCGACCGCAAGGTCGCGGTCGACGCCTACCGCCAGAACCGCGACACCGGCAGCCTGATCCTGATCGACCGGGCGACCACCGACACCGCGGCCCTCGGCCTCGTCCAGGCGCCGCAAGTCGCGCCGCAGGGTGGTGCGAAGACCGATGTGAAGGGTGGTGCCGAGGCGAAGGCCGAGCCGGCCCGCGGCGGCCTCCTCGGCTCCCTGCGCCGGCTGTTCCGGGGCTCGTCCCTGGCGCTTGCCGCCGGGGCCTCGCTCCTGGCGCAGGCGGGGGCCCCGGCCCCCGCTCGCGCGCAGACGCTGCTCAACGTCTCCTACGACCCGACCCGGGAGCTGTACCGGGCGATCGACGCGGCCTTCGCCAAGGAGTGGAAGGCCAAGACCGGCGAGACCGTGACGGTGCGCGCCTCGCATGGCGGCTCCGGCGCCCAGGCCCGCTCGGTGATCGACGGGCTGCCGGCCGACGTGGTGACGCTGGCGCTGGCCAGCGACATCGACGCCATCGCCGCCCGCTCGAAGAAGCTGCCGGCCGACTGGCAGAAGCGCCTGCCGTTCAACTCGACGCCCTACACCTCGACCATCGTGTTCCTGGTCCGCAAGGGCAACCCGAAGGGCATCAAGGACTGGAACGACCTGGTGAAGCCGGGGATCCAGGTCATCACCCCGAACCCCAAGACCTCGGGCGGGGCGCGCTGGAACTACCTCGCCGCCTATGCCTATGCGCTGTCGAAGAACAACAACGACGACGCCAAGGCGCGCGAGTTCGTCACCGCCCTGTTCAAGAACGTGCCGGTGCTGGACACGGGTGCGCGGGGCGCCACCACCACCTTCGTGCAGCGCGGCCTCGGCGACGTGCTGATCGCCTGGGAGAACGAGGCGTTCCTGGCCGACGAGGAATTCGGCAAGGGTAAGTTCGACATCGTCGTGCCCTCGCTGTCGATCCTGGCCGAGCCGCCGGTCGCGCTCATCGACGCGAACGTCGACCAGAAGGGCACCCGCAAGCAGGCCGAGGCCTACCTGCAATTCCTCTATACTCCCGAGGCGCAGCGGATCATCGCCAAGAACTTCTACCGCCCGCGCGACGAGGCGGCGGCGGACAAGGCGGATCTCGCCCGCTTTCCCAAGCTGAAGCTCGTCACCATCGACGAGGAGTTCGGCGGCTGGGCCAAGGCCCAGAAAACCCATTTCGACGATGGCGGCGTGTTCGACGCCATCCTGAAGTCCCGTCAATGAGCAAAGCCGCGGCCCTGCCCGCGGGGCGGGGAGCGGCCCGCTTCCGGCGACCGAGCGCGCTTCCCGGCTTCCGCCTAACCTTCGGGATCACGCTCACCTACCTGACCCTGATCGTCCTGTTGCCGCTGGCGGTGCTGCTCCTGCGCGCCGCCAGCGTCGGCCCGGCCGGTCTCTGGGCGCTCGTCACCGATGCCCGCAACCTCGCGGCCCTCAAGACCTCGTTCGGCCTGTCGCTGGCCGCCGCGGCGATCGACGCGGTGTTCGGGCTCCTGATCGCCTGGGTGCTGACCCGCTACCGCTTCCCCGGAAGGCGCATCATCGACGCGCTCGTCGACCTGCCCTTCGCGCTGCCGACGGCCGTGGCGGGCATCGCGCTCGCCAGCCTCTACGCGCCGAACGGCTGGCTCGGCGAGCCCTTGATGGCGCTTGGCATCAAGGTCGCCTACACGCCGCTCGGCATCCTGGTGGCCCTCGTCTTCGTCGGCCTACCGTTCTGCGTCCGCACGGTGCAGCCGCTGGTCGCCGAGATCGACAAGTCCAGCGAGGAGGCCGCGGCGATCCTCGGCGCCTCGCGCTTCCGGGCCCTCGTCACGGTGATCCTGCCGCCCCTGATCCCGGCGATGCTGACGGGCTTCGCGCTCGCCTTCGCGCGCGCCGTCGGCGAGTACGGCTCGGTGATCTTCGTGGCCGGCAACCTTCCCTTCGTCTCGGAGATCGCGCCCCTGCTGATCGTGATCAAGCTCGAGGAGTTCAACTATGCCGGCGCCACGGCCATCGCCGCCGTGATGCTGCTGATGTCCTTCACCGCGCTCCTCGCCATC
Organism: Methylobacterium sp. DB0501; assembly: GCF_011043735.1. Lineage (GTDB taxonomy): Bacteria > Pseudomonadota > Alphaproteobacteria > Rhizobiales > Beijerinckiaceae > Methylobacterium > Methylobacterium alsaeris. The sequence goes on from NZ_JAAKGV010000006.1 coordinate 90,304, forward strand.
AACCTCTTGCAGGATTTCAGCCGCCGCAGGTTCGGGCATGTCTGAGACCACCGTTCCCTCCATCCAGGGACCCGCGTCCCGCGGGTCCCGCGGCCGGCACGCGGCTTTGACCGAGCCCCGCCCGGTCCGCATCGCGCTGACGCTGACGGCGGTCGGCTTCCTAGGGCTGTTCCTGCTGCTGCCCCTGGCGGTGGTGTTCGTCGAGGCGCTGAGCAAGGGCTTAGGCCCCTACCTCGCCAGCTTCACGGACCCCGATGCGCTCGCGGCAATCCGCCTGACGCTCCTCGTCGCGGCGATCGCGGTGCCGCTCAACGTGGTGTTCGGCCTGTGCGCCTCCTGGGCCATCGCCAAGTTCAACTTCCGCGGCCGTAACCTGCTCATCACCCTCATCGACCTGCCGTTCTCGGTCTCGCCGGTGGTCGCCGGCCTGATCTACGTGCTGATCTTCGGGGCGCAGGGGCTGTTCGGGCCGTTCATGCAACGCCACGGGATCGAGATCATCTTCGCGGTGCCGGGCATCGTGCTCGCCACGGTGTTCGTCACCTTCCCGTTCGTGGCCCGCGAGCTGATCCCGTTGATGCAGGACCAGGGCACCACCGACGAGGAAGCCGCGTTGACCCTCGGCGCCAGCCCGTGGCGGGTCTTCTGCACCGTGACCCTGCCCAACGTGCGCTGGGCGCTGCTCTACGGCGTGCTCCTGTGCAACGCCCGGGCAATGGGGGAGTTCGGTGCCGTCTCGGTCGTGTCCGGCCGCATCCGGGGGCTCACCAACACCATGCCGCTCCACGTCGAGATTCTGTACAACGAGTACAATTACGTGGCGGCGTTCGGGATCGCCTCGCTCTTGGCGCTCCTCGCGCTCGTCACCCTGGCGGGCAAGTCTTTCCTGGAATGGCGCCACGCCGATGCGCTGGCCGGACGCGGAGCCCACTGAGATGACGGCAGGATTCGCTCCCACCGCCCTGTCCCTGCGCCGCGAGGCATCCGCCCGCCCGGTCGAGTCGGCCTCCGCCGAGCGCCTGCACCATGCCGGCACGGCGGTGCGGGTCGACGGCATCGTCAAGCGCTACGGCGGCCCCGGCCCGGCGGCCCTCGAAGGCGTCAGCCTGGCGATCGAGCCGGGCGAGCTTCTGGCCCTCCTCGGTCCGTCGGGCTCCGGCAAGACGACGCTGCTGCGCGTCATCGCCGGGCTCGAGATCCCGGATGGCGGAAGAGTGTTCTTCGGCTCGCAGGACACCACCGACATCCCGGTGCAGCGCCGCGGCGTCGGCTTCGTGTTCCAGCACTACGCCCTGTTCCGCCACCTCACGGTGTTCGAGAACATCGCCTACGGGTTGCGCTCGCGCCCCCGGGCCCACCGCCCGAAGGAGGACGAGATCCGCCGCCGGGTCGAGCGCCTGCTGGAGCTGGTGCAGCTGCCCGACCTCGCCAAGCGCTATCCCGGCCAGCTCTCCGGCGGCCAGCGCCAGCGCGTCGCGCTCGCCCGGGCTCTCGCCGTCGAGCCCTCGGTGCTGCTCCTCGACGAGCCGTTCGGGGCGCTCGACGCCCAGGTCCGCAAGGACTTGCGGCGCTGGCTGCGCGAGATCCACCGCGAGACCGGCCAGACCACGATCTTCGTCACCCACGACCAGGACGAGGCGCTGGAGCTCGCCGACCGGATCGCGATCCTCAACAAGGGCCGCATCGAGCAGGTCGGCGCGCCGCACGAGGTGCAGGACCATCCGGCCTCGCGCTTCGTGATGTCCTTCGTCGGCGAGACCGCCCGCCTGGCCGCGGAGGTCGCGGGCGGGGAGGTCCGGGTCGCCGGCCGCCCGGTCATCGCCGCGGAGGCCGGCTGGCCGCAAGGGCCGGTCGATCTCTGCCTGCGGCCGTGGGACCTCACGGTCGGGCAGGGGCCCGGCACGCTGCCGGGCACCGTGCGCGAGTGGCGCCGCACCGGGCGGGGCACCGTGGCGGAGATCCTCCTGGATGGTGCCGAGGCGCCGGTCGAGGTGAAGGTGACGGACGTCTACGAGCCGGGCGACCGGGTGGCCCTGGCGGTGGGCGCGGCGCGGGTGTTTCCGCGGGGATAATCTCGCGCGACCGCTCTACCGAGTTCAAGGTCATCCCGGGGCCGCGAAGCGGAGCCCGGGATCCAGAATCGCCGAGCCTTCGAGGCTGGACGAACCGCGCTCCGCTCGATCCAGAACCACCGGCGGTTCTGGGATCCCGGGCTCTCGCCTTCGGCGAGCGCCGGGATGACCCGGAGGGTGGCACCTCCGTGGGCAGATCGCATCGGTAGGATGCCGGCGCCTACCGCCGCACCCGCCGGCTCCGCGCCTCCAGGGCGAACGCGTCCTCCTGCGCCTGGAGCCGCTCGACGAAGATCGTGGCCGCCCGGGCGATGTGCTGGCGCGACAGCCGGTCGGCGGTCTCGGCCTCGCCCGCCGCGATGGCGTCGAGGATCGCCGCGTGCTCGTCCCAGATGCGGGCCGGCATCGTTTCGTCCTCGCGCAGCACCTCGCCCATGATCCGCCGCAGATGGTTGAAATGCGGCGCCGCAGTCTCGACGATGATCGGGTTCTCGGCGATGTCGCCGAGGAAGCGGTGGAAGGCGATGTCGGCCTCGATCAGCTCCGCCACCGAGCCTCCTTGCGCCGCCGCGCGCCCCGCGGCCACCAGGGGAGGGCCCTCGCGGCCGGCACGGGCCGGGTTGCGCTCGGCGGCGAGCCGGCTCGTCAGGCCCTCCAGCACGCCGCGCACCTCGTAGAGGTTCTGCACGAACGCGGCTTCGAGCGGCGCCACCACCAGCCCGCGGCGCGGCGCGTCGCGCACGATGCCGTGGTTGCGCAGGAGCAGCAGCGCCTGCTGCACCGGCTGGCGCGACACCCCGTAGGCCTCCGCCAGCTCGTCCTGGATCAGCCGGGCGTTGGGCGGCAGCCGCCCCTCGGTGATCTCGCTGAAGATCGCGCCGTAGACCTGCTCGACGAGCCGGTGGCGCGTCAGCTGGCGGGCATCAGACTCGCCGGCCATGCCGGATCCCCCTTCACGCGAAAACTCGTTCCGGACGTGTTGCGCAAACCGGAGGCTCGTGCAATACCGAATTCGAAATTCGAATTCTGAATTCAATAAATGCCGCGGCGGGAAGCTCCCGGAATGACGGCATCGGGATTCGGTCGAGGGAGAAACGCCATGAACCACCCCCGCCCCAGCACCCCCGGCCCGATGGGTCTCCACCGGCGCCACCTGCTGGCCTCCGGCCTCGGTGCCGCCGCAGCAATCGCCGCCGGCTTTCCCCGGCCGGCGCTGGCGCAAGGGCAGAAGCTCACCTTCAAGCTCGGCACCGACCTGCCGGTGCCGCATCCGGTGAACGTGCGCCTCAAGGAGGCGATCGCGGCGATCGGCCAGGAAACGAACGGCGCCGTCGAGATCAGCCTGTTCCCGTCGAACCAGCTGGGGAGCGACTCGGACATGCTGTCCCAGATCCGCTCCGGCGCGCTCGAACTCGCGACCTTCCCGGGCACCGTGGTCTCGACCCTGGTGCCGGCGACCTCGCTCACCGGCATCGGCTTCGCCTTCACGAGCTACGACAAGGTCTGGGCCGCGATGGACGGCGAAGTCGGCGGCTATATCCGCAAGTCGATCGAGAAGGCGAACCTCGTCCCGTTCGAGACGACCTGGGACAACGGTTTTCGCCAGATCACCACCAGCACCAAGCCGATCCGCACGCCCGACGACCTCAAGAACTTCAAGATCCGCGTGCCGGTGGTGCCGCTCTGGGTCTCGATGTTCTCGGCGCTCGGCGCGTCGCCGGTCAGCATCCCGTTGAGCGAGGCCTATTCGGCGCTCCAGACCAGGATCGCCGACGGGCAGGAGAACCCGCTGGCACTGATCAACTTCGCCAAGTTCTACGAGGTGCAGAAATACTGCTCGCTCACCAACCACGCCTGGGACGGGTTCTGGATGATGGCGAGCGGCCGCGTCTGGAAGGGCGTGCCGGCCGACGTGCGGGCCATCATGGAGAAGCACCTCAACGCCGCGGCGTTGAAGGAGCGCGACGACATCGCCCAGGCCAACCGCGACACCCGGAAGGAGCTGGAGGGGCGGGGGCTGGTGTTCAACACCACCGATCCGGCCGCCTTCCAGGGTGCGCTCAAGGCGACGAAGTTCTACGGCCAGTGGCGCGAGAAGTTCGGGCCGGAGGCCTGGGCGCTGGTGCAGAAATATGCCGGGGATATCGGCTGAGCACGATCACCAGAGCATACAAATCGGCTTGAGTTTCACCGTGTCATCCCGGGGCCGCGAAAGCGGAACCCGGGATGACACGGAGGGTGGCACGGCCGTCGAGAATACCGAATCCATCTCGCACCGAGAGACCAGACGAGGACGACCACGATGAGGGATGTGCTCACGCCCGGGCAGATGCTCGCCGTCCAGGCGCGCCTGCAGCCCGACCGGATCGGCGCGCGCGACCTCGAGCGCGAGATGACGTTCCGGCAGTGGAACGCCCGCGCCTGCCGCCTGGGCAATGCCTTGCTCGGCCTCGGCCTGCGAAAGGGCGAGCGGGTGGCGGTACTGGCCTATAATTGCGTCGAGTGGCTGGAGATCTACGCCGCGATGGCGAAGGCCGGCCTCGTCGCGGTGCCGATCAACTTCCGGCTGGTTGGCGGGGAAGTGCGCTACATCCTGGAGGATGCCGAGGTCTCCGCCCTCATCCTCCAGGACGAGCTCGCCGGCACGATCGAGGAGATCCGCGCCGACCTGCCGGTCGCCGAATCCCGCGTGGTGTGGTTCGGGCGGACGCCCTGTCCGGCGGGCTTCTCGGATTACGAGGACCTGATCGGGAAGGCGCGCGAGGACGAGCCCGGCACCGCCGTCGATCCGGCCGATCCGTGGATGCTGATGTACACCTCGGGCACCACCGGCAAGCCGAAGGGGGCGATCCGCTCGCATCGCGGCGCCGCCATGCTGTCGATGATCACCGAGATCGAGCTCGGCATCCACCGGCGCGATTCGGCCCTGCTGGTCATGCCCATGTGCCACGCCAACTCGCTCTATTTCTTCGGAGCGTTCAGCTATTGCGGCGGCGTCACCGGCGTCTATTCCCGCAAGAGCTTCGACCCGGAGCATTGCGTGCGGGCGCTCGCCGAGGGCGGGGCGAGCTTCACCTCCCTGGTGCCGACCCATTACGCGATGATGCTGGGCCTGAGCCGGGAGTCGACGGCGCGCTACGACCTCACCCGCATCACCCGCCTGATGATCTCCTCGGCCCCGGCCCGGCCCGACACCAAGCGGGCGGTGATGGAGTTCTTCCCGAATTCCGGGCTCTACGAACTCTACGGCGCCACCGAGGTCGGCTGGGCGACGATGCTGCACCCGCCCGAGCAATTCACCAAGCTCGGCTCGGTCGGCCGCGAATGCGTCGGCTCGGCGCCGATCCGGCTGCTCGACGAATCCGGCAACGAGGTGCCCGACGGCGAGGCCGGCGAGCTGTTCTGCTCGAATCCCTACCTGTTCGACGGCTACTGGAAGCTGCCGGAGAAGACCAGGGAGGCGTTCCGCGGCGAATACTGCACCGTCGGCGACATGGCTCGGCGCGACGCGGACGGGTTCATCCACCTCGTCGACCGCAAGAGCAACATGATCATCTCCGGCGGCGAGAACATCTATCCCTCCGAGGTCGAGGCTCTGCTCGGCAGCCATCCGGCGGTGCACGACGTGGCGGTGGTCGGCCTGCCGGACGAGACCTGGGGCGAGCGCGTCCACGCCGTGATCGTGCTGCGCGACGGCGCCTCAGCCAGCGAGGGCGAGATCCTCGGCTGGTGCAAGGACCGGCTCGCCGGCTTCAAGCGCCCGCGGACCGTCTCGTTCATGGCCGACGACGCGATGCCCCGCACGGCGACGGGCAAGAACCTGCACCGGAAGCTGAAGGAAAGGCTGGTGCGGGGGGAGGGGCCGTCGCTGCCGCCACCCCGATCCTAAGAGAACAGAACGCCTCTCCTCCCCCTCGTGGGGAGGAGCTGGAGGTGGGGGTTGTGCCGGAGAAGTCCGGCGCTCGATCCGGCGTCATCCCCACCCCTGACCCCTCCCCACAACTCGCACTGATCTCGGGCAGGCCCGGGATCGCCGGGGGAGGGGAAAACAACACAACGGGAGGGAGAAACCCATGAGCCAGCAGGCCACCGTCCAGGACCTCAACGCCGACGCGCAATCCTGCGCCGCCTGGATCGCCCAGTTCCTGAAGGCGCGGGGCGTCGACCGGGTGTTCGGGCTCCAGGGCGGGCATATCCAGCCGATCTGGGACCATTGCGCCCGCCTCGGCATCCGCATCGTCGACGTGCGCGACGAGGGTGCCGCCGTCCACATGGCGCACGCCCATGCCGAGCTGACCGGGGAACTCGGGGTCTGCATGGCGACCGCCGGGCCGGGCGTCACCAACTGCGTCACCGGCATCGCCAACGCCTCGCTCGCCCGCGTCCCGGTGCTGCTGATCGGGGGCTGCACCTCGCGGCCGCAGGCCAATCTCGGGCCGCTCCAGGACATCCCGCACGTCGACATCCTGCGCCCGGTCACCCGCCAGTCGCGCACCGCCCGGGTCGCCGACCAGGTGATCCGCGAGCTCGACGAGGCGGTGGCCCGCGCCATGGGCGATCTCGGCGAGCCCGGCCCGGTCTACATCGAGATCCCGACCGACGTGCTGCGCGCCCACGTGCCGCCGCAGCTGGTGCTCGACGATTGGATGCGGCCCAAGGCCCCCCGCGTGCTGCCGCCCGATCCGGACGGAGTCGCGAAGGCCGTCGAGGTCCTGTGGGGCGCGAAGCGCCCGCTGGTGGTGAGCGGCCGCGGCGCCAGGACGGCCGGTCCCGAGCTGGTCCGCCTCCTCGACGCCCTCGGCGCCGTCTACCTCGACACCCAGGAGAGCCGCGGCCTGGTGCCGGCCGACCATCCGGCGACCGTCGGCGCCATGCGGGCCGCCGCGATGACCGAGGCCGACGTGGTCCTGGTGGTCGGCCGCAAGCTCGACTACCAGCTCGGCTACGGCTCGCCGGCCGTATTCCCGAGCGCCCGCTTCGTGCGCATCGCCGACACCGCCGGCGAGCTCGTCGACAACCGCCGCGGCGAGCCGGAGCTGCTCGCCACGCCGAGCCTCGCGCTCGCGGCGATCGTGGAGGCCGCCGGCAACCGGGCGCCCGCCCTCGACAGGGCCTGGGCCGAGGGCCTGCGGGCGCGCCACGTCAAGCGCTCGACCGGCGCGACGGTGCCGCAGACCGGCGAGGACGGCCGCGTCCACCCGGCGGCGATCTTCGAGGCGATCCGGCAGGTCGCGTCGCCCGACTACATCGCGGTCGCCGATGGCGGCGACCTCCTGAGCTTCGCCCGGGTCGGCCTGGAGGCGCGGACCTATCTCGATGCCGGCGCCTTCGGCTGCCTCGGGATCGGCGTGCCCTACGCCACCGCGGCCTCGCTCGCCCATCCCGACCGGCAGGTGATCTGCGTCACCGGCGACGGCGCCTTCGGCATCAACGCGATGGAGATCGACACCGCGGTCCGCCACGGCGCGAAGCCGGTCATCATCGTGTCGAACAACGCCGCCTGGAACATCGAGCGCTACGATCAGGAGTTCAATTACGGCGGCCGGGTCGTCGGCACGCTGCTCGCCGATTCCGACTATGCCGGGATGGCCCGGGCGCTCGGCGCCCATGGCGAGCGGGTCGAGCGGCCGGAAGATCTGGCCCCGGCGATCGAGCGGGCGCTGGCCAACGCCCCGGCGCTGATCGACGTCGCCACCTCGCAGGTCGCGGTGTCGTCGGATGCCCGCAAGGGCCTCGGCTTCGTGCCCGACTACCAGCCCCTCACCGCCTGGGACGATGCCGAGCGGCGGCGGCGCGGGGAGGCGGTGTAGGCGCTCGCCCTCGCGGCATCGGACGAAGCGCGTCCCCGTCCCGGAGCGGACGGGGACATCCGCGGACCGTCCCTCACCCGGGGTGCCGCGGGCCGGCGGCCACGGCCGCCGCGGTCCGACTCAACTCAGCCGCCGCCGGCGCTCGGCATCCATCAGCCCCTTGAGCTCGCGGCCGAGCTCGAGCAAGACCATGTCGACGAGCTTGAGCAGGAAGGGACGGTTGGCCTCCCGCACCGCCTGCCGGGCTGCCATGCAGAGGTCGGCCGCGCGCTCGAGCGGATGATCGGCCGGATGGTCGTCACCCTGAGCCTGGCGAGTCGCGAAGCCTCCGCCACCGAGCTTGCGGTCGGTGATGTCGACGATGATGCCGTGGGCGCGGCGCGGGCACCCCGCCGCGTCGTGGTAGAAGTGGCCGCGCTCCAGGACCCGGCGGACCGACCCGTCCCGCGGGCAGGTCCGGTACTCGGCGACGAAGACGCCGCCGGTGGCGACCGTGGCACGGAACAGCGACGCCACCGCCTCCCGGTCGTCCGGGTGGATGCCGGCCTCGAAGGCGTCGACCGGGCAGCCGGTCTGCCCCTGGTCCGGATCGAGCCCGAACAGGAAGGCCGCCGCGTCGTCGGCATAGACCTGGTCGGCCGGGATGTCCCAGACCCAGCTGCCGGTCAGGTCAGTGAAATCGGTCGCCACGAGAGCGTGCGACGCCTTCCGAGGCACATGGTCCGACCTTGGCACCCGCCACCCCCGCATCCCGAACGACAACCCAGGGTAATCCAACCAGGAGAACACGCAGGAGTGGCAGTCGGATCACGCCTTCGTGATCAACCCGGGTCTTCCCGTGAACGCTGCGGGCCGGGCGCTCTCCAACGGAGCGGCTCCCGGCTCGTCGAGGACACGGTCCCGGACTTCCGGGCTTGGCATCGAACCTCGGCATCGAACCTCGGCAGCGAAAGTTCGAGATGGGTCGACGGCCCCGTCGATCTCGGGCTCGCCCGAGATCGGATCGATGCGGCAGCATCCTGGGCCGTTGGATCTACCGCCCTGGGCCGCGCTCCGGCGGCGGCCGGTAGGCCTCGGGCGGCAGGTCGCGCGACAGGGTCTCGCCGGTGCCGCGGCCGGGGACGGCGTTCGGGGCGGGGCTCGGCGTCGGGGTGGCGCCGGGGGGCTCGGCGGGCTGGGGGCCGTCGGTGATGTAGCGCTGGGAGCCGCCGCGGGGCGCGGCCTCCGGGGCGGGCGGGGGCTCGGCCGGCCTGGTGTCCGGAGCCCGCGAGTCCGGAGCCCTCGGCGCGAGGTAGCGGCGCCCGCCCTCGGCCGGCGGCACCGGGACGGTCGGGCGTGTCGGCGCCGGCTCCGCCTGCGGCGGCCGCTCCGGCGAGGTCCGATCCGGCGCGGGGCGCTCCTGCGGCGGCCGCTCCGGCGAGGTCCGATCCGGCGGGGGCGCCTTGCGGGCCTCCGGGGCGGGGCGGGGTGGGCGCCGGCGGGGCGGCGGGCGCGGGGCGGGGACCGGCCGGGCGATCCCGTCGGCGGGCAGCGCGATCGTCAGGCGCTCGACCGCCGCCACGAGCTGGTCGAGGCTCGCCTGGGCGGTGCGGCAGAGCCGGATCCGCAGCGAGAGGGCGCGGCGCAGGGCGGACGGATCGGCGAGGCCGAGCAGGCCGTCGCGGCTCTGCCCCTGGGCGCCGGGCCGCGGCCGCTCGAACCACTGCCAGGCGTAGAGGCAGTCGACGCCGAGCGCCATGCCGACCGGGCCGTAGGCGTTGCGCCGCGGCGCCACCACCCGCATCGCCTCGCCGGGGAAGCGCACGGCGATCTCGCCGGCGATGCCGAACTCGCTCGGCTTGGCGAGGCGCGGCGGGAAGGCGAGGAGCAGGTCGCCGGTTTCGGTGCGCAGCGCGATCTCGGCGTGGTTGCGCCCGTCACCGCCCTCGTAGGCAATGCGCTGGTCGAAGCCGTCGCGCTGGCGCGTCTCGATCACCGCTGCGACCCGGCCGGCGCCGGGCATCCGCAGGGCCGGGACCGTCTGGGCCGAGGCCGGAGAGGAGAGAGCGGGGCCGGCCACCAGGGCGAGCGCCAAGAAGCGCGAGAAGAGGCGGGCGAAGGGGCGTGCGAGGGTGCGGCCGCTCACGGATACCCTTTCTCGGGCGGCAGCGTGCGCTCCGAGGTGGTGCGGGCCGGCACCGAGAAGCGCACGCTCTCGGGCGCCGCCGACCGGTTGCGCTCGCCCTGCTGGTCCTGCCACAGGGTCCCGGGCGGGGGTGCGCCCAGGCCCTCCGGCTTGTCGAGGCCGTTATAGCCGGGCAGCAGGGCGTAGCCGTAGCGCTCGTAGGGCATCGCCCCGGCGCCGGGCACCCGGCGCGCCACGAGGGGCGGGGCCTGCGTCGCCGGCTCGCGGGCGTAAGTGCCCGAGGCGGCGGGAAGTCCGGCGGGGGGATAGCGCAACGGGTTGTCGAGGGGTACCGCCAGGGGGAACTCGCCGCGCTGGACCGCCGCCGGCACCGCCTCGGCCCGGCCGCCGGCACCCGGGGCATCCGGCCGGGGCACGCGGCCGTAGGAGGCTTGCGGCGCGGGGGGCTCCTGCCGCGGGGCGCCGGCCGGCGGGGCGGGGCTCCGGCCGGCCGGGGCGGAGGCGGCGGCCTGCACCGCGCAAGGGAGCGGCGGCCCGCCCTGGCTCTCGCGGAACAGCAGGTCGACCACCTTCGGAAACAGCCCGTCGTAGCGGTTGACCACCTCCAGATAGGGGCGCTGGCGCCTCAGCCGCTGCAGGGTCAGGGCGTAGCCGAACACCGTGCTCTCGCTCGGCATCCAGGCGACCGCCCGCTGGAACCATTCGAGGGCGGCGTCGAACTGGCAGGAATTGTACGCGTACCAGGCCAGCCCCTGGGCGCCCTCGCCGGAGGCGGTGGCGTTGACGACCCGGGCGTAGCGCTCGATCCGGGCCGGCTCGATGAAGGGCGGGCTCGCCAGCGTCAGCTTGCGTTCGAGCAGATCGATGAACAGCAGCTCGTTGCCGACGAAGCGGTCGCGCCAGGCGAACGCCACCTCCTCGGCCTCGCGCATCATGTTGAGCTCGCGCAGGGTGTGGGCGAGGCCGTGCGCCACCATGGCGTCGCCGCCGCGCGCGATCGCCTGCTTGAACCATTCCAGCGCCTCGCGGAACTGGCGCCGCTTGTAGGCGTACCAGCCGAGAAGCCCCGTCTGGCTCGGCTCGGCGGCCTTGCGGGCATAGGCCTGGAAGGCGGTGAGGTCGGACAGCGTGGGGGTCTGGGCCGGCTCGTCGTGCAGGAAGGCGGCGATGCGCGCCCGGGTGATGTCGAGGCGGATCGGGTCGAACTCGGACTGGCCCGCCTGGTCCTGCCGCCCCATCGCGATCAGCCGCTCGGCCTGGTCCATCTTGATGTGGGCCATCGCCTTCTGGATCGTGGCGAGGCGCGCCCCCGCATCGGCATTGCCGTCGAGCACCGACTTGTAGAGCGTGAAGGCGTCCTCGGTGGCGCCGGTGGCGGCCAGCCCGTCGGCGATGGTCCAGATGCTCTCGACGTCGGCCGGGTCGAGGGCGCCCGGATCGCCGCGGTAGAGCGCGACGATCTCCTCCGGATTCTTGCCCGAAGCCGCCGCGACGCTGGAGCGGAACTCGGCCCGGCGCAGCTTGCGCGCCAGCTCCTCGGAGGGCTGCCAGGCCGGATCGAGGGAGTGGCGGGCATTGATCGCGGCGCGCAGGTCCTGCAGGCGGCCGGCGGTGAACAGGTCCCAGAGCGGCGCCTCCTCGGGCGGGCTCGGCTGCAGGCTGTCGAGGTCCGGCGGCTCGGTCCAGCCCGGATAGAGCCGCTTCAGGCGGGCGATCTCCGCCTTCATCCGAGCGGTCTGCTTCTGCGAGGCGTAGTAGCGCAGCGCGCTCTCGTCGACCATGCCCGGGGTGCGGGAGGTCTCGGGATCGACCATGATCGCCGGCGCCCGCGCCCCGTCGCCGTAGACGACCCGCGGGGCGGCCTCGGGCGCCTGCGCGAGAGCGGGCGAGGCGGCGAGCACGATGGCGAGGACCGCCAGGGGGGTGGTCACGATCTGAGGCATGAGGGGTAGCGCATCCGGGCCGCGACCAGGGCGAGGAGGTGGAGCGTGGTGGGATAGTAGTTCTGCCCGTCCTGAATCGTCCGCAGGCCTTCGGGGAAGGGCGTGCCGTCCTGCGCGCAGGCGACGAGGGCGGGCAAGGCGGTGTAGCCCGGCTCGGTCAGCCACTCGACCGGGCGGCCGTCGCCGGTATCGACGATCGGCAGGCGCTCGCGGTCGATCCCGCCCCACAGGGTCCGGAACGGCGCGTAGTCCTCCGGCCGGCCGATGCCGGCCCAGGCGAGGTAGAGCGGGATCCGGATGGCGTTGTAGGAGAACAGCGGCGGGAAGCCGTCGGCCGGGCGAAGCGCCTCGTCCCGGGCGGAGATCCACTCGGTCGGCAGGCTGCTCGGGCCGAAGCGCGACCGGCGCAGGATCTCGACGCCGCTGCGGATCACCGAGGCCCAGTCGTATTCGGGCGCGACGATGCCGAGACGCTGGAAGGCCGGGAACACCCAGTAGGACAGGTTGACGAGCGGCCCGTCGGCACGGTCGCGGGCGGCGAAGCCCGCGACCGCCGGCAGCACCAGGGGGCCGTGGGTGTCGCGGAACAGGATCGTCTTGCGGCCGAACTCCACGGCGATGCGCCGCGCGGCGGTGCGGTAGGACGGCTCGCCCCAAGCCTCCGCCGCCTCGGTCAGCGCCCAGGCGACCAGGATGTCGCCGTCGGTGGCGTTGTTCATGTCGGCGACCGCCGGGCGCTGGTCCGGCGCCCAGCGCCAGGCCAGCAGCTCGTCGGAGCGCACCATCAGGTTGGCGCGGGTCCAGCCCCAGATCCGCTCGAAGGCGGCCCGGTCGCCCGCCGCCACCGCCAGCAGCATCCCGTAGCCCTGGCCCTCGCTGTGGCTGATCAGCCCGTTGGCGGTGTCGACGATCCGGCCCTTCTCGGTGACGAACCGGGCCCGGTAGGCGCGCCAGGAAGGATCGTCGCCGAGGCTGCCGGCGAGCGCCGGCCCGGCGGCGCGGGGCGCCTCGCCCGGGGAGCCCGCCGGAGGCGTCGGCCGGGGCAGGCTCGGCACCGCGGTGGCGGGGGGCACGGGGGTCGCCTCCTGCCCGCCCTGCACCGGTCCTGCCTGGGTCAGCTGCGGAGGCTCCGCCGCGGGGTCGGGCTGCGGCGCCTGGGCCTGGACCCGGAGGGCCAGAAGCGGGAGCAGGGCGGCGAGGAGCATCGGGCGCCTCATGCTGTCCACCTCATGGGTTCCTCATCACGGGTTTCTCCTGCCGAGCTGGCGCACCAGGCTGGTCGTGGCGAGGCCGAGGCAGAGCGCCATGACGAGCGTCATCGCCACGTAGGCGCCCGGATTGAGGGAGAGCCAGGCCGCCGCGACCAGGCGCAGGTTCGCCAGGCCCCGCCCTTGGGTCTCGATCAGCCCGACGCGCCTGGGCTGCACGGTGGTGAGGCTGCCGTCCGAGGCGTCGAGGAAGGCCGCCTGGCCGGTCAGGCCGGTCCAGACCACCGGATCGACGAGGCAGGAGACCGAGGCCCGCAGCATCGAGGCGTTGGGGGCGGTCACCAGCACGGTGCCATCCTCGAGCCGGCCGCCGGTGCCGTCGCCTTGCGCGATGATCAGCGAGGCACGGGGATTGAGCGGCACCGCCTCCGGCGCCGGCCCGCCGGCGGCCCGCAGGCCGAGGTCGCGGGCCTCCGCACTCCAGCGGGACAGCGCCGTCCAGGCATTGGCGAGCACGGCCGGGATCGTGACGCCGCGGGCCGATTCGTCCCAGCGGGCGACGAGGTCGGCCTCGCTGTCGTCGGGGGGCCCGGCGGGGGCTTGGGCGGCCCCGGCGGGGGATTGCGGCGGCAGGGGCGCCTGCATCGAGACCGGCGTCGCCGCCGGCGCAGGCGCGGCGGCCGTCCGCAGGGGCGTGGTGAAGGCCGGCAGGGCGCAGCGCATCGGCAGGTTGCGGCGCAGGCGGTCGAGGGTGACGACGCCCTCGGCCCCGAACGGGCCGGGGGTGGCCACGGTCTCGGCCCGGCCCTCCCAGATGCTCCGGACCTGGCCCGGATCGAGGCCGACCGAGTCGAGAGCGGCCGGGGTGAGGGCGCGGACCGGGGCGACGACGAGGCGGGCCCCGCCGCCCGCGGCGCGGTCGTCGCTGCCGATCTCGAAATCGATCACCCGCCCGGCCGCGATGGCGAGGCGCGCCGCCAGGGTCGCGGCGGCGGAGGTGGAATCGCGGTCGGGAGTCGGCAGGACCAGGCGCGGGCGGGGTCCGGGAATCGAGGGATCCGGGTTCAGGAACGGCACCGCCCCGGCCTTGACGGCGGCGAGGTCGGGGCTGCGCACCGCGCGGGCGAGCGCCGGCACGTCGAGGCGGGTGCGGTCGAGGAACAGGAAGCGGGCGCGCCGGGCGGCCGGCGCGAGGGTGTCGCAGGTCCGGTCGGCGGCGGTGGGGAGCAGGGCGCTGATCTCGACCCGGTTCAGGCCGGGCCGCCACAGGCTCAAGGGCAGCGGGATCGCGCTGTCGGTGAACACCTCGCCGCGGCCGTAGGGCAGGGGCACGCTCGCGGCGTTGCGGCCGTTGATGTCGACGACGATCTGGGCGCTCGAGTCGAGCCCCGCCGCGTAGCCGCCGGCGAGGTGCAGCATCGCCTTGCCGTAATCGGCCGGGACGAAATCGGCCGGGAACCGCACCTCGAAGCCGACCCGCAGGAGCCGGCCGTTGAACTCGCGGCTCGTCACCCCGAACTGGTCCAGGGTCAGGCTCTCGCCGCCCCGCACCGGATAGCCCCGGGTCAGCTCGGCGGTCCGGGCGCCGACCGGCGTGCCGCCCGCGTCGCCGGAGGTCGCGAGCGTCTGGATCGCTTGGCGCAGGTCGTCCGCGCTCGCACCCGTCACGACGAGCACGGGCGCGCGGCTGCCGCGGGGGGGCATGAGGGCGACCCGGGGCCCGGTGATCGGCCCGAGCTCCTCCACTCCCTCCGTGCCGCGGATCTCCGCGGCGGTGCCGACCAGGAGGTTGAGCCCGGCGCGGCCCGAGAGGGGCGCCCCGAAGGTCACCGCCGGCCGGGCGAGCCGCGCGACGAGGGCCACCGCCTGCACGGCGCCGATCATCCGTTCGAGCCGCTCCGGGCTCGGCCGCTCGGCGAGCAGCACGGCGATCGGCAGGGCGCCGCTCTCGTCGGGCTCGAGCGCCGCCAGGGTCTTGAGGTCGAGGTCGCCGGCCTGCGCCACGACGAGGCCGGAGCGCGACGGGTCGATCTGCGTCCACAGCTCGTAGGTCGCGCCGGTCGAGCAATCGACCCGGTGGCGCTGGCTCGCCGCGAGGCCGACGGCGTTGTAGCCGGGCTTCAGCAGGCCCTCGGGCAGGGGAAATTCCACCACCTTCACGGCGCCGGGCGCCTGGATCCGGGTCCAGCCGACCCTGGTGCCGTTGACGCTGCCCGACAACTCGGACGCCTCCGGCGCGACCGAGATCGCCGAGAGGTACGACACGCGCAGCTTCGTCTGTCCCCGCGCCTGCGCCTCGGTCAGGTAGACGGGGAATTGCAGCGAAGCCTCCTCGCCGGCGAGGCGGTAGCCCCGCGTGCCGGCGGGAAACCGCCGCGCCGCCGCCACCGCGGCCGCGACCGGCACGCCGCGACGCGCCGGATCGGCCTCCGGCACCGGCGGCTTCTGAGGAGGCGTGCGCAGGGGCTCGCCGGTGGGCGGCAGGGTCAGGCGCTCGGCCGGGCCGGTGCCGAGGAAGCTCTGGGCGAGGGCGGGGGGGGCGAGGAGGGCGGCGAGGAGGAGCGCCAGGATCGCGGGTCCGCGCTTCTCCCACCCGACCGAACCCGGACGCGCCCGAGGTCGATCGGTCCTGTGGGACGGAGCCGTCCGGGGAAAGGGGTGGCGCGGGATCATCGCAGCCTCACGCCGCATCGGTGCGCCGGCCGCTCTCGGCGAGGGCGCGGTCGTTCTCGTAGTCGAGCATCAGGCGGACCCAGTCGCCGTCGTCCTGCGCCTGGGCGTGGACCTCGGCATGGGCGGGACCCCCGGCCTGGACCGGCGCCGCGGGGCGCACCGGCAGGACCGGCCGCGCGGGGGCGGCGAGGGGCAGGTCGATCGGCTGCGGCGGGACCGGCGCGGGACCGGCATCCCGGACGGGCTCGTCGTAGACCGGCGCCGCCGCGGCCGGGGCCTCGACGGCGGCGGGGCGGGGCGCCTCGCCGGCGAGCGCGTAGCGCAGGGCGCGGAAGGGCTCGGCGAGGCCCCACCAGACGAATTGCAGCGTCCCGGTGAACAGGTCCTTGTGGCGGCGCCGGCGCAGCTGGAACCGGCGCATCGCCTCGGCGTCGCCGTACATCAGCCCGGCGAGCGCGACGTAATCCCGGGTACGCAGGGTCCCGAAGGCGAGGCTGCAGACCGCGTCGGTCCCGGCGCGGGCGACCGGCCCGAGGATCACCGGCAGGGCGCCGGCGGGACGTGCGCCGGCGACCGGCTCCACCGTGAGCGTGCCGCGGACCGGGCGGTGGCCGACGCCGGGGGCGAGGGCCGCGGCCGGCATCCGGATCGTGCAGGCCTCGGCCGAGACCCGCTCGATCGCCACGTCGACGGCCCGGCCCCCGAGGGCGACCTGGCCGCGGCGGCTGATCGCCAGCGAGGGGGTGCGCTCGAGCTGGCGGCGCTCGGCGCAGACCCCGAGCGCGGCGCCGGCGGTGAGCAGGTTGAAGAAGTTCCACAGGCCGACGACCAGCATCAGGTTGGTCACGCCGGGCTCGAACAGGTAGCGCCAGCCCGCCACCAGGCAGCCGACCAGCAGGAGGCCGTAGACCGCGAAGAACGGCAGGGTCAGCGACGACAGGTGGTCGCGGTCGAGCGTCGCGCCCTTGTTGGTGACGTTGAAGGTGGGTTTGCGCGGCGACCAGATCACCGAGACGATCGCCTTCGACAGGTACAGGCCCTGGACGTACTCGTAGAGCTCGGAGACGAACGGCCAGCGGAACTTGCCGTAGACGTAGTTCTGCATCATCAGGTTGATGACGATATAGGTCGCCGTATAGGCGATCGACTCGTCGACGCTGGCAACGAAGATCTTGAGATCGAAGAAGATGTGCAGCAGCGGCGCGAACATGAAGGCGAGCCGCGGGATCGGGAAGAACCAGAACGTCATGCTCGACAGGTAGGCGAGCTTCTGGATCGGCTTGAGCCCCTTCTGCAAGGCCGGGTTCTTGAGCAGCAGGATCTGGAACATGCCCTGGCACCAGCGCGAGCGCTGGCCGATGAAATCGGTCAGCGTGTCGGGCTGGAGGCCGGCGATCAGCGGCCGGTCGACATAGGCGCTGGTCCAGCCGCGGGAATGCAGCTCGAAGGCGGTCTCGCAATCCTCCGTGATGGTGATACCGGCAAATCCCCCGGATTCATCGAGGGCGGCGCGGCGCAGGAGGGCCGCCGAGCCGCAGAAGAACGAGCCGTTCCACTTGTCGAGCCCGGCCTGCGTCACCGCGTAGAACATCTCGTTCTCGGACGGCATCCGCTCGAAGGTCTTGAGGTTCCGCTCGATCGGGTCCGGGTTGAGGAAGGCGTGCGGGGTCTGGACCAGGAAGAGCTTCGGGTCCTCGGCGAAGTAGCCGACGGTCTCGTTCAGGAGCGAGCGGAACGGCACGTGGTCGGCGTCGAGCACCAGGACGAGGTCGCCGGCGGCGGCGGCAAGGCCGTTGTTGAGGTTGCCGGCCTTGGCGTGCTCGTTGCGGGCGCGCGTCAGGTAGCGGGCGCCGAGCTCGGCGCAGAGCGCCTGCAGCTCGACCCGCCGTCCTTTCGCGGCCGCAGCCTTCTCGGGATTCGGGTCGTTGCATTTCTGGTCGGTGCCGCCGTCGTCGAGGAGCCAGACCGTCAGCTTCTCGGGCGGGTAGTTCATCTGGCGCGCCGCCGCCAGCGTCATCGCCAGGATCCCGGCATCCTCGTTGTAGCTCGGCACGAAGACGTCGACGGCGGGCAGGTCGGCGGCCGGCGCGGCCGGGGGCGGGCGGCGGCGCAGGGGCTCGGCGTTGATGATCAGGCTGACGAACAGGATGAAGACGCAGTAGAGTTCGCACAGCAGCAGCAACAGGCCGAAGCCGAAGCTGACCGGGTCGCCCGGCGAGGGCAGCGTGTCGGTCACCCGCCACAGGATGTAGCGCAGCACCACCAGGCTGCCCATCGCCAGGAAGACGAAGCGCGCCCGCGGCCCGTCGAAGGCGAGCCAGAGCGCGGCCATCGCCGCCATGGCGGCGAGGCTCATCGCGAGCTGGTTCTGGGTGCCGACCGGCTGGCTCAGCAGAAGGAGGCCGGCCGCCGTCGTCCCCATCCAGGCCAGCCATCGCAATGCACGCACCACGCCCGCCTCTCCAGAATCGCCAGCCCCTAAGCCATCAGATTATGTCGATTTCTCGTTACGAGAACCTGATTTTCACCAGCAACTCAAGCCTGGAATCTCCATCATCACGTGCAAAAAAGTCGCATTTGCTCGCAAATCGAAGAACCTCACTTGACGCAGAACGTTCGCGATCCACGCAGATACGCTGAACGCTTTATTTGATTAGTGTGTTAGCATCGCGGGCGCAGGATTGAGCGGAACGTGCGGCAACCTTGCGGAAGGCTTCCTGGGGCTTGAGGGATAAGCGCTGCCGCAACGCGGCTGTATCACCGGCCACCTCGCGCGATCCCCGGCGGCGCCGGGAAGGCGAGGGGCGGGCCGATCGCAGGCCGGCTCCCAGACCATTGCGGGTACAAGGTTCTTCCCGCGGAATCGGCGGAGGATCGGGGGAGCGGCGACGGTGCCATCGACCCGTATCAGCACCCGCCAGGGCCGAATCGCCGGCCGGCGGCGCGACATCATCGAGGCCGTGCAGCGGGCCCTGTCGACGGGGCTGCTCGTCCCCGAGCACGACCGCTGCATCGTCCTGCAACAGTTCGATGACGACGCGCTGATCACGCCCCCGACGAAGGGCCCCCGTTATACGGTGATCGAGATCACGCTCTTCTCCGGGCGGTCGATGGACGCGAAGCGCCGGCTCTACCGGGCGATCCCGGACGAGCTGGCCCGCTTCGAGGTGCCGGCCGGAGACATCAAGATCATCCTGGTC
Source organism: Methylobacterium sp. DB0501 (assembly GCF_011043735.1). GTDB lineage: Bacteria > Pseudomonadota > Alphaproteobacteria > Rhizobiales > Beijerinckiaceae > Methylobacterium > Methylobacterium alsaeris. Next base: position 109,335 of record NZ_JAAKGV010000006.1, read on the forward strand.
GACGTCGATCCGGTCAACTGGGGCCTGTCCGGCAAGCCGGCGAGCGGGATCGACCTCGGCTTCAGGATCGACGTGTGAGCGATACCGACGGTCGTTGGAAACGACCTTTGGCATCAGAAGTTCGCCCGCGCCTCGATGCTCGAGTAATAGCCCGACCCCTGGACGCGGTCCTGGACGTAGCCTGCCGCCAGCGACATCTGCACCGGCCCGAACTTCACGCCGGAGAGATGGGCGCCGATGCGGTACTGGCGAAAGAAGTCGTCGCCGAGGAACAGGGCCTCGGGGCCGATATAGACGCCGTCGGCGACCATGTAGCCGACGCGCAGGCGGGAATAGTAGGCGTTGAACTTGGTCGAGTAGGAGCCGTAGGCCGACACCATGGTACGGTCGGTGGGGTTGGCGTAGAAGTTCGCGGCCACGCGCAGGCCGAGGCCGGTGCCGACCACCGGGTTGCCCGGATCGGGGATCGAGAGCTGGTTGCTGCGGGCGTTGAAGCCGATGAAGCCGGCGAGCGCCGCGTCGCGCCAGACCCACTCGTAGCCGGCCATCACCGAGCCCTCCTCCTGGTAGCCCGTCACCCGCGAGGCGACGGCCTGGCCCGGATAGGAATAGGTGCCGGCGATGGCCTCGACCCGCACCCGCGGCCCGCTCTGGGTCGGCGGACCGGCGAGCGGCGCCGTGACGGTGATCGAGCCGAAGGCCGAGCTGTTCGAGGTCACGCTGGTCGAGCCGTCGACGGCGATCGCCCAGCTGTCGTCGACGGCCTGGGCCTGCGCGCCGGTATACCAGTCGGCGCTCGCCGCCGGCGCCGGTGCCCGCAGGTCGGCCGCCAGGGCTTGGCCCGGTGCGACCGCGCCGACGAGGACCGACAGGCCGGCGCCGAAGAGCGGCCGGGTTCGATGCTGGACCGAGGCAATCAACGCCGCCTCCTCTGCAAGATACCGAACGATTGCACACCGGTTTATGCAGGGGGACGGTTAAAAATTAGCTTTCATTCGACGCGAGAGACGTGGGCAATTTTTACCGGCCGGGAAACGAATAGTCTTGTCCTGCCTTGGCCGGCGGGCGGCGGATCAGGCGGCGCGGTCGGCCGCCGGCCCGGCGCTGCCGAGCACCGAGGCGAGGTCCTCGGGCCGGAACGGCTTGTCGAGGCGCAGGAAGCGGCGGGCCGAGGCCGGCAGCTGCCCGTGCGGGCTCGCCAGGACGACGCGGATGCCGGGATGGCGCTCGACCACGGTGGCGGCGAGCTGGAGGCCGGTCATCACCGGCATCGCCTGATCGGCGATCATCGCGTCGAAGGCGGCGTCCTGCGCCAGCAGGCCGAGGGCGTGCTCGCCCGACGCCGCCTGGACCACCGCATGGCCGAGTTCGCCCAGGGCCTCCGCGACGCTGGCGCGCACGAGGCTGTCGCTCTCGACGAGCAGGATGCGCAACGGCGCCCGGCCCGGGGCGGCGGTCACCTCCGGCGCGCGCGCCTCGGCGCGCAGCCAGATCTCGGCCAGGAACGCCTCCTCGCCGCGCCCGTCGCAGACGAGGCGCCAGGCGCCGCCGGCATCGCGCACGAGCTGCGCCACGGTGTCGAGCGCCCGCGGCGAGGGCCGCGTCGCCGCCCCCGGCGCCCGCCGCCCGCTGGCGAACAGGATGCGCAGGGCCGGTCCCTCCGGCATCCCGGGCAGCGGCGGCGCGCCGGCCGGATGCGCGGCGGCGCCGATCGCGAAGCCGTGCAGGCCGAGGTCGCGGGTGTGGAAGGCGAGGTTGAGCAGCACCAGCTCGAGCAGCCGCTCGCCGCACCGCGCCCGCGGCAGGTCGTCGGGGATGCGGGTGACGAGGGGGGCCTCGCGCAGGACGTTCGCCTGCAGGAAGGGCAGGAACGCCGCCACGGTCGCGGCGAGGTCGGAGGAGGCCAGGGGCGAGGGTGGCTGATCGCTCCCCGCGGCCTCGGTACCGCCGCGCACCAGGCCGAGCAGGCGGCGGGTGAGCGCCGCGCCGCGATGGGCGCCGGCGAGCGCCGCGTCGGTGAGCGCCGCCTGGCGCGGATCCAGCGCGGTCTGGCGCCGCAGCACCCCGAGATTGGCGAGCACCACGGTCAGCACGTCGTTGAAATCGTGGACGATGCCGTCCGTGACCCGGCGCAGGACGAGGTTGCGGCGCCGCTCGTTGGCGCCGGCCGGGGTGTCGGGGGCGTCCTCCTCGCGGATCGCCCGGCTGAGCGCGTGGACCCGCACCCGGCCGGCGGCGTCGCGGCCGCGCAGGAACCGCACCAGGAGGCGGCGGGCCGAGTCGGGCCCCGGCCCGCGCAGGCGCAGGGCCACGTCGTGGGGGCCGTCGGCCTCGAGCGCCGCCGCCAGGGTGAGGTCGAGGAGGGGACGGTCGGCGGGCTCGAACCGGGCCGCGAGGTCGGCCATGGTGGCGACGCGGTCGGCGCCCGCCAGGGCGCCGGGACCTGCGGGATCCGACCACGCCACCTGCCGGGTCTCGGGGTCGATCTCCCAGCAGGTCCAGCCCGACATCGCCTCGAAGGTGGTGAGCCGGCCGCGGACGCGGTCGAGGCCGGTCCCGGTCCCGGCGAGCCGGGAATCGAGGCTCAGCGTCCGGTCGCGGACGGTGCCGGAGATCGCCGCGATCTCGCGCACCCGCGAGACCGGCGCCGCGTCGAGGGCGTCGCCCGGGACGTCGTCGGCCAGGCGCCGCAGCCGCGCCGAGACCCGCCCGCCCAGCGCGTAGCCGAGGCCGCCGGCGCCGAGCACGAGGGCGAGGCCCAGGGCCATCAGGCGCGGGTCCGGCCCCGCCGGCGCCGCGAGCGGGATCCCGGGCGACGAGGCGGTGACGATCCAGCCGGGGCTGGCGAGGTCGCGGCTGCCGCGGGTCGGCGCGGCCTCGTGCGGGCGCGGGTCGCCGGCGGCCGGCAGCGGTCCGAGGAGGGCGCGCCCGTCCGCCCCGGCCACCGCGAAGCGGATCCCGTCCCGGATCCCGCCTCCCTGGCCGACGCCGTGTCGGACGCGCTCGCCGATGCCGTCGAAATAGGCGGGCGCGGCCCGCAGCACGAGGCTGTCCGAGCGGCCCGGAACCCCGAGCGCCAGGGTCAGGGCGAAGGGCGCCTCCTCGGGGCCGGCCGCGACCGCGACCTCGGCCCGGCGGGCCGGCACCAGCGTGGCTGCCTGCGGCAGCGGGACGCCGCGGCCGGAGGCGCGCGGGGTCCCGTCCGGGGCGAGCAGCACGGCGTCGCGGTAGCGCGGGTTGAAGGAGAGCCAGTCCTGCAGCCGCGACGCGCGCCAGGCATCGGTCACGCCGGGATCGTCGAGGCGCAGGAGCAGGGCCGCGTTGCGGGCCTCCGCGATCGAGGCGCCGAGTTCCTCGTCGAGGGCGTCGGCATAGGCCCGGGCGGCCTGGACGAGGGCGGGGCGCTCGGTCCCGCCGCCCTGCGGGGCGCGCGACAGCGCCCCCCCGAACCAGGCCAGCCCGAAGGCCGCCGCCGCCACCCCGGCGAGCTGGGCCGCGTTCAGCACCTTGAGCGAGATCCGGACCGAGTCCAGCATGAACGGGTTCCATCGCGCCAGCCGCGAGCCCCGGCCCCGCAGGCGGCGCTCGCGTCCTGCAACCAGGGCAGGCATCCGCTTAAGGTCGGGTTAACGATGTCTGCACTTGCGGCATCGTCGTCGCGCCGGGCGGTAACGACCGCGCGGGAGGTCGATGCGTCGGCATCCCGGGCCGCCGGTATCACGCCTCCCGGGCGTACTCCGCCCCCGGCTCCGCCCCGTCCGCCGCCCCCAGCATGAACCACACCAGGGCCGCGGTCTTGATCGAGAACGGCGAGTCGCTGATCACCAGGAGCAGGCAGAGGTAGATCGCCATGGCGCAGCGCAGGCGCCAGCCGTCCGGATTGCGGGCCGGCATGAGCACGAACAGGCCCCAGGCCACCAGGATGCCGGCGACGCCGATCTGGGTCAGCGCGTAGGCGTACCCGGAATCGGACAGGAACAGCTTGTCGGGCAGGACGCCCATCACGCCCTCGGGCGGCAGCGAGGTGACGAGCAGGGCGGCCCAGAGCAGGCGCCCGGCGATGTCGTTCTGCCAGGTCACCTGCATGCTCTCGTAGCCGTAGATTGTCAGCGCCAGCAGGATCGTGAAGGGCAGGGCGAACCAGAGCAGGCGCGGCAGGCGCCAGCCCACCAGCATCGCCCCGGTGATCGCGACGCAGACGTAGGCACCGAAGCGGGCATCGGCCAGGATGACGGTGAGCGCCGCGCAGAGGAACAGCCAGGCCCGGCCCCGCATGGTGCGGCGGTAGAGCGCCCAGGCGAACAGGACGGCGCCGAAATTGCCGGCCGAGACCGGCTCGAGGAAGACCGACGAGACCCGGTGCGGCCCGAGGAACGGCAGGATGGTGCGCGAATCCGGCCGGATGCCGCTGGTGAACAGCGAGCCGGTCAGCTCGTTGATCTCCGACGCCGACATGCTGCCGCGGGCCACGTAGTAGCGCACGATGTTGAAGTATTGCTGGTAGGTGTCGAACAGACCGTACTCGAACAGCCCCATCACCACCACCACGATGCCGGAGGCCAGCACCGCCCGGTCGGCGTCGCGCAGGTCGGGCGAGCGCATCCCGAGATTGTAGAACACGACCGGGATCAGGAAGTCGCGCACGCCCTTGACGTCGGTCGAGCCGCGAAGCGCCAGGAGCAGGAGCCCGTAGGAGACGAGCCCGGCGAGGATCAGCCACGGCCCGGGCCGCTCGTCGAGGGCAAAGCCCAGGGTGAGCGCGATGATCGCCACCTCGGCGCCGATCACGGTGCCGCCCGAGACCGGGAACCCGGCGGTGTTGAGGAAGCACAGGCCCGCGTTGAAGACGAGGGCCGCGATCAGCACGAGGAAGGCGGCCCGCGCCTGGTAGGGCGCGCGCCGGTCGGCGGCCGGCAGGGCGGCGGCCAGGTTCATCCCCTTCTCCTCACGCCGCCCGCACGCGGCCGGGCACGGGCGCGGCAGGCGCGGGCTCGGCCGCCGGCCGGCGCGGGGCGAAGGCGCGCCGGCCCTCGACCGCGACGAGGCCGAACAGCCCCTGCGCCCGGAAGCGGCCGGCGCCGTCGAGGGTGTCGAGCAGGCGCTCGAGGCGGGTGCGGGTCATCCGGCCGGGGGCGACGACGAGGAGGATCGCGTCGGAGGTCTCCGGGATCGACAGCCAGCCGTCGCCGCGCCCGACGTCGCGCTCCGCCACGATGATCTCGGGCCGCATCATCCGCTCGGGCCCGCGGCCGGGCTCGATGACGGCGAGCCGGCCGCGGACCGGCGCGTCGGAGCGCGGGCCGTCGCCGAAGCCGAGCCGGGCATGGGCCTGCTCGGGCACCAGAAGGGCCGGCTCGCCGAGGCGGAGCAGGAGGTCGGTGAGCACTTCCGCCGCGCGCAGGCGCTCCGGCCCCAGCCCGTCCGAGGCCACGGTGACGACCACCGCCTGGCTGCGGCCGGCGAGCCGGGTCCGCAACTCGCGCGCCGCGGTGACGAGCGCCTCCTCGGCGCTGCCGCCGCGGCCGCGACGGCCCGGTCGCCGCAGCCGGGCCCAGACCGGCGCACCGGCGGAGCCGAGGCCGGCGACCGTCGTGATGTTGCCGCGCCAGAGATCGTACAGGAAACCGAGGATCAGCCCGAGCACCGCGCCGAACAGGCCGGCGGCGACGATCACGATCGGCGCCGGGGTGTCCGAGGGCTTGAGCGGCGGGGTGGCGCGCGAGACGATCTGCGAGTTGCTCGGGTTGATCGATTGCTGCTGCTCGAGGTCCTTGGTGCGGTCGAGGACGAGGTTGTAGGTGCGCCGGATCGCCTCTGCCTCGCTCTCGAGCTGGCGCAGGCGGATGCCCTCCTGGTTGCTGCTGGTCTGGGTCGCGATCAGCCGCTCGGCCCGGCCGCGCAGCTGGCGCAGGCTCTCCTCGCCGCGGCGCAGGTCCTCCTCGATGGTGCGGCGGATCCGGTCGGCCTCGGCGGCGATCAGCCGGGCGGTCGCGGCCCGCTGGGCGGCCAGCGCGATCATCTGCGGGTGGCTCGGCCCGAGGCTGCGGGAGAGCTGGGCGATCTCCTGCAGGGTCTGGGCGTACTGGGTGCGCAGGGACACCATCACCTGCGAGGTGTCGGCCTCCGGCACCGCCTGGACCTGGCCGTCGGGGGCGCGAAGCTGGCGCACCTGCTCGCGCCGGGCCGAGAGCCGGGCGAGGTTGGTCTCGGCGGCGGTGATCTGGGTGTAGAGGTCCTTCAGCTGCTGCGACACGAGCAGGCCGGCATCGCCGGAGCCGATCAGGCCCTTCTCGGCCCGGTAGCGCTCGACCGCGACGTCGGCCCGGTTGAGCTGGGCGCGCAGGTCGCCGGCCTGGGTCAGCAGCGCCTCGTTGGCGCGGCGCACCGCCGAGACCCGGTCCCGGGCGCCGACCTCGAAGAACTGGGCGGCGATGGTGTTGGCGATCTCGGCCGCGCGCCGCGCATCCGGATAGGCGACGGTGAGCTGGAAGTTGAACGAGTTCTCGACCCGGCGCACCACGGTGCGCTTGCGCAGGGCCTCGAGCGCCACCACCGCCGGGTCGGCGCCGGGGGGCGCGCCGCGGGTCAGGACCGGGTCCTCGGCGAGGCCGAGCTGCGCCACGACGGGATCGAGGAGCTTGGCCGAGAGCAGGATCAGCCCCTGGCTCTCCAGGTTGGCGAAGTCGAGCTGGGCCGGCGCGTCCTGGCGCGACAGGCCGCGGCCGACGATCTGGAGCGCCTGCGGGTCGATCAGGAGCTCGACGGTGGCGCGATAGGTCGGAACCTGGCGACACGCATAGAGCCCGCCGAGCGAAGCCATGACGCCGGCACTCGCGACGATCCACAGGCTGCGCCGGCGGGCCGAGCCCCACAGATCCGCGAGCGTACCGCCGGTCCCGCGGGTGGTGGCCGCGGCGGGATCTGCCGTCGACATCTCGTGCCCCTGCCTCATGCCAAGTTCGGTTGCCAAGTCCGGTTGCCAGGTCCAGTTGCCAAGTCCGGTTGCGATGCCCGGTTGCGACCTCCGATCGACGGCGGCGCAACGCGGACGTCGTCTCCGCTCCTGCGCCGCACCGGCCGATGACCTGCGTCTCGCGACAGTCATCCCCCGGCGGAGCGCGTTCTTCGACCATCCCTGAACCTGCAGGGCACCGGCAGGAACTTAGTCGCGGTTCGGTTACCGATCCCCCAGCCGTTTCCGGCGCCGGCCCATCCCAAACCGGGACAGGCCGGCGCGCCTCGGGTTCAGCGCGGCATCAGGGCCGCGCCGCCCGCCGGGGCGCGCCGCGACGGCGTGGTCCCGGCCGGCAGCCGGGGGCCGTTGCGCCTGAACCAGGCGAGGGCCGGGCGCTCGACGAGGCGGCAGGTGAGGGCGGCGAGGGGCACGGTCACGGCGACCAGCAGGGCGGCGACCGCCAGGTTGGCGGCACCGGAGCCGAAATCGAGGTAGCGGTCGTGACCGAGGATCACCGTCCGCGGCAGACCGGTGCGCTGCGCGACGTAGTGCATCGCCGTCGTGAAGACCTGGATCACCGGCAGGTGCAGGAGATAGATCGAGAACGACCACAGGCCGAGGCTCTGGGCCGGCCGCGCGCGGGCGAGATCCGACAGGGCGCCCCGCCCGTGCGAGAACAGCGCGATCGCGACCCCGAAGACGAGGCTCGCCGCGCAGGCGCCGAAATCCTGCGGCACCAATGCCACCACCGCCACCAGGGCGAGGAGAGACGCGGCCTCGGCCGCCGTCGCGCCCGCCCGCCCGAACCGCAGCGCGTCGCGCAGGGTGTAGGCGAGGCAGCCGATGAACAGGTCGAACAGGCAGCGCACGATGCCCCAGTTCTGGATCACGAACAGCGTGCGCGGGCTCACCCACCACAGCGCCAGCGCGCTGGCGGCGGCGAGGCCCGCGAAGACGAGGCGCGCCCGGGGACCCGCCGCCATCACGGTGAGGGCCAGCACCATCGAGGCCCAGAACTCGACCGCGATGCTCCAGGACGGGAAGTTCCAGCTGTAATCGCCGAAGGTGCGGAAGTTCTGCAGGAACAGCAGGTGGGTGAGGATCTCGATGGGTCGATGGCCGGCCCCGAAGGGCGGCGTCGCCACCGGCGTGCCGGCATGGTGCGACAGATAGGCGAGGCGCACCAGCTCGATCAGGATCATCAGGGCGAGCGTGGCGGCGTGGAGCGGCCAGAGCCGGCCGAAGCGCATCCACCAGAAGCTCAGGACCTGCCGGCCCGTCGCCAGCCGGTCGCCATAGGCGTGCAGCAGCACGAAGCCCGACAGGACGAAGAAGAGGTCGACGCAGAATTGCAGGTTCGGGAACCACGCCTGCTGCTGCAGCGGGTGGGCCAGCGGCATGTGGAAGAACGCCACCGCGAGGGCGCACACGCCCCGCCCCGCATCCAGCACCTCGAACCGGTCTGTTCCGTCACGCCCGTGCATCGTGCGCCACCCGTGCCGTTCTCGAACAACTCTGTCCGGTCCGGGGATGCCGGGCCGTGCGTCCCGGGTGGATCCGCAGGATCGATGCCGCCTGGAAACGACCAGAAGGACGGGCAGGAGGGTCGGGCGGAGGGGAGCGGACGACGAGGCGATTGACCAGTCCGCGAAAATAAGTTTGATTTACCTGCGTATAACTGCTTAGGGTGCGACAACTAGATTGAGGTTAGTTGATGATTAATGCTCAAGAAATTCGCACGATTCTGGCGCGCCACGGCACTCTTGCCAACACGATCGGCCAACTCTCGGACGATGCGTGCCTGTTCGACAACGGCCTCGACTCGTTCGGCGCGGTCCAGGTGATGATGGATCTGGAAGAGCATTTCGAGATCGAATTCCCGGAACACCTTCTCAACCGCGACACGTTTTCGACCGTGAGCAGCATCCGGGATCTCGTGTTAGAACAACTGGCGCGGAAGGCGGCGTGAGTTTGGCCGGCGGGGCGACCCATTATCGCCGCCCCGGAGCCGCGGCACAACCCGATCGCCTTGCGGCACGGTACCCGACACCGGCAGGCGCGGCATCGACGGGTCCGTCCCTCAGTTGAACTTCCCGCTCGCCGCCGCGCCGTCCGGCCCGGTGATCTGCACGACGCCCTTCGGGTTCGCGCCGAGCGACACCTCGGCCTCGCCGGTGAGCCGCGCCTCGGCCGGCGTCAGGACGACCCGGGCCGGCTTGCCGCCGACGACGAGGATCGCCGTGCCCTTGAAGCCGGCGGGGGACACCGCCTTCTCCTTGGCGTCGTAGACCCAGACCTCGACCCGGCGGTCCTTGGTCACGAGTTCGATGTGGTAGGGACCGGCATCGACGATGCGGCCGCCCTTGTCCCCGTTCCCCTCGTGGGCGCAGGCCTGGTGGGCGCAGAACGGCAGGGCGATCGCCAGGGCGCCGGCGGTGAGGAATCGCTGAAGCATCGTCCGTTTCTCCGGATGTCTCGATCTGGATCAGAACGCGTCCGCGGATGCGGGCGCGGCATGGGAGGCATCGGCCCGGGCGGCGTCGCGCATCGCCGCCAGGCGCTCCAGCGGGCGGCGGCCGAAGCGCAGGATCAGCACCGGCGTCAGCACCGCGTCGAGGAGGGTGGCGCTGATGAGGCCGCCGAAGATCGTCACCGCGACCGGGTGCAGGATCTCCTTGCCGGGGCTGGCGGCGTCGGTGAGCAGCGGCACCAGGGCGACGCCCGCCGACAGGGCGGTCATCAGCACCGGGGTCAGCCGCTCCAGGCTGCCGCGCACCACGAGGTCCGGCCCGAACGGCACGCCCTCGTGCAGGGCGAGGTTGAGGATGTGGCTGACCTTGAGGATGCCGTTGCGGGCCGCGATGCCGGTGAGCGTGATGAAGCCGATCATCGAGGCGACCGAGAGCGGCTGGCCGGCGAGCCACAGGGCCGCCACCGAGCCGACGAGGGCGAGCGGCACGCTGCCCATGATGATGAGCGCCAGCCCGCCCGAGCGGTAGCGGCTGGCGAGCAGCGCGAAGATCAGCCCCAGCGACACGAGGGAGAGGGCGCCGATGGTCCGGCTCGCCTCCTCCTGCGCCTGGAAGGTGCCCTCCAGGCTGGTGAACACCCCCGGCGGCAAGGTCTCGGCCGCCACCGCCTTGCGGATGCCGGCGACGATCCCGGCCATGTCGGCCTCGGCCGTCGTGTTCGCCATCACGACGAGGCGGCGCCGGCCGTTCTCGCGCAGGATCTGGTTCGGGCCGTCGGTCTCGCGGATGTCGGCGAGCTGGCGCGCCGGCACCCAGCCGGACGGCGTCTCGACCAGGAGGTCGCTCAAGGTCGCGGTGGTGCGCTGCGTCTCGGGCAGCCGCAGCACCACGTCGAAGCGGCGGTAGCCGTCGACCACCGTCGAGACCAGGCGCCCGTTGGAGAGCCGGCTGATCTGCTCGACGAGGGCCGCCGGCTGCACGCCGTAGAGCGCCGCGCGGCCGTAATCGACCCGGATCTCGAGCTGCGGGATGCGGGTCTGCTTCTCGATCTGCAGGTCGGCGAGGCCGGGAAGCGCCCGCATCCGGTCCTGGAGCGAGGCCGCCACGCGGCGCAAGGCATCGAGATCCTCGCCGAAGATCTTCAACGCGATCTCGGCCCGGACGCCGGACAGCATGTGGTCGAGCCGGTGCGAGATCGGCTGGCCGACATTGACCGAGACCGGCAGGACCGCCAGCCGCCGGCGGATCTCGGCCACCAGCTCGGCCTTCGGCCGGCCGCCCCCTTTGAGCGCCACCTCCAGGTCGGAGGAGTGGACGCCCTCGGCATGCTCGTCGAGCTCGGCCCGGCCGGTGCGCCGGCCGACCGCCGCCACCTCGGGGATCTCCATCAGCAGCCGCTCGGCGATGGCACCCACCCGGCTGCTCTCGGGAAGCGAGATGCCCGGGGTGAAGGCCATGGTGACGGTGAAGGAGCCCTCGTTGAACGGCGGCAGGAAGGCCCGCGGCAGGTGCGCGGCGGCGAATCCGGCGCCCACCACCAGGGCCGCGACGGTGCCGACGAGCAGGCGCGGGTGGCGGAACGCCACCCGCAGGGCGGCGGCGTTGACGTGCTTGAGCCCGCGGATGAACCGGCTCTCGTGCTCCTCCAGGCTCTTCATGCCGGGCAGCAGCCACGAGGCGAGGACCGGCGTCAGGGTGATCGAGACGACGAGGCTCGCCAGGATCGACACGATGTAGGCCTGGCCGAGCGGCGCGAAGAGCCGTCCCTCGATGCCCGACAGGGCGAAGAGCGGCACGAAGACCAGGACGATGATCGCCGTGGCGTAGACGATGCCCGACCGCACCTCGTTCGAGGCCGACACCACCACCTCGAAGACCGAGCGGGGATTGCCGGCGGCGCGGTTCTCGCGCAGCCGGCGAAAGATGTTCTCGACGTCGACCACCGCGTCGTCGACGAGTTCGCCGATCGCGATGGCGAGCCCCCCGAGCGTCATGGTGTTGATCGACAGGCCGAGGAGGTGGAACACCAATGCGGTCGTCAGGATCGAGACGGGGATGGCGGTCAGCGAGATCAGGGTGGTGCGGACGTTCAGGAGGAAACAGAACAGCACCACGGCGACGACGAGGATCGCCTCGACCAGCACCCGCTCGACGTTGGCGATCGAGGTCTCGATGAAGTCGGCCTGGCGAAAGAGGATCTTGTCGGCCGAGATGCCGGCGGGCAGCGAGGGCGCGATGTCCTTGAGCGCCGCCTCGATCGAGCGGGTCAGCGCGACCGTATCGACGTCCGGCTGCTTCTCGACCGAGACGATCACCGCCGGCTTGCCCTGGTAGCCGCCCTCGCCGCGCTTGGCCTTGGCGGCGAAGGAGACCTCGGCCACCTGCCGCAGGCGCACCGGGGCGTTGCCGGCGGTTCCCACCACGAGGTCGCGCAGGTCCTCCAGGCTCATCGTGCGGGCGATGTTCCGGATCAGGTACTCGCGCGAATACTGGTCGGTGAAGCCGCCGCCGGCATTGGTGCCGAATTGCTGGAGGGCTGCGTCGAGCTGGGCGTTGGTGACCCCGAGCGCCCGCATCGCCGCCGGGTTCGGGGCGACGCGGAACTGGCGCACCTCGCCGCCGATCGGGATGACCTGGGCCACGCCCGGCACGGTGAGGAGCCGCGGGCGGAGCACGAAATCCGCGGTCTCGCGCAGCTCCATCGGCGAGAGCGCTTCGCCGGTCACGGCGATCAGCAGCACCTGGCCCATGATCGAGGAGACCGGCCCCATCTGGGGCGTCACCCCGCGGGGCAGCTGGTCCTGGACCAGGGCCAGCCGCTCGGCGACCTGCTGGCGGTTGCGGTAGATGTCGGTGCCCCAGGCGAACTCGACATAGACCACCGACAGGCCGACGCCCGAGACCGAGCGCAGCCGGGTCACGCCCGGCAGGCCGTTGAGCCGGGTCTCGATCGGATAGGTCACCATCTGCTCGACCTCCGGGGGGGCGTAGCCCTCGGCCTCGGTCATGATGGTGACGGTCGGGCGGTTGAGGTCGGGGAAGACGTCGACCGGCAACCGCGTGAGGCTGAACGCGCCGTAGAGCACCAGCACGAGGGCCAGAGCCAGGACGAGCAGGCGGTTGCGTAGGGACTGCGTGACCAGGAAGGAGAACATCCTTGCGTCTCCCTTACCGGACCTGGTCCAGGAGCTCGGCGCCCTGGACCACCACGCGGGTACCGGGCTGGAGGCCGGCCTCGACCAGCACCCGCGTGCCGTCGAGGGGCGCGACCCGCACGGGCTTCGCCTCGTAGCGTTCGGCGGCCGTGTGGGCGTAGACCACGTCCTGGCCGTTGGCGGTGCGCACCACGCTCGCCCGCGGCAGGGCGAGGCCGCTCTGCTCGGCATCGGTGGCGGCGAGCACGGTGACGAACTGGCCGACCCGCAGCCCCCCGGATCCGCCCTGGATCGCGAACTGGACCGGAATCGCCTGGTTGCGGTCGGCGAGGCCGGCGCCCTGGTAGGCGAGAGGCAGGCTGCGCCCGTCGGCGAGGCGCGCGGTGGCGTCGGCGGCCGGCGTCAGGACATCGAAGCTCAGGGCCTCGACCCAGAGCTTTCCCGGATCGACGATCTGGAACACCATCTGGCCGGGGGCGGCCATCTGGCCGGCGATGGCGGCGGCCTCGGCGATGACGCCGCCGACGGGGGCGGTCAGCACCTCGGGCTCCTGGCGGATACGGTCGAGGGCGGTGCGGCGGTCCTTGAGGCCCTTCAGCTCGTCCTGCGCCTCGTCGAGCTGCACCTGCGAGACCGCGCCGCTGGGGCTGAGCTTCTGGTAGCGGTCGACCCGGCGCTGCACGATGGCGATCTGCTGGTCGAGCTCGCCCTGGCGCTGGCGCATGTCCGACAGGTCCACCCGCTGCACCGGCGGCGCGACCAGCGCCAGCACCTCACCGGCCCGGACCTTCGTGCCGAGGCGCGGGAAGGCGCCCGAGGGCGGCGGCGCCAGGCGCCCGCCGACGGAGGATTGCACCACGCCGCTGGCATTCGGGTCCGGGATGATGCGCCCCGGCAGCGACACGGTGCGGCGGAAGGCGGCCTCGGCCGCGACCTGCGTGCGCAGGGAGAGCAGGCGCTGGGTGGGTTTCGGCACGAACACCGCCCCGTCGGCGAGGCGCTGGGCGAGATCCGTGGGCGGGGGCACGAAGGCCGCGCGGGTCTCCGGAGGGTCGCCGTCATGCGCGAAGGCGGTGGCGCCGAGCACCAGGGTCGCGGCCAGCACCAGCACGGCGAGGACGGGCGCCCGGCGGCCGGCCCGCATCAGCCCCATGGCGGCCAGCCCCAGCACGAAGCCGCCGGCCGCGGCGAGGCCGGCGCCGGGGTCCCGCGCGGAGAGCCGCCCGGTCAGGCCCTCGGCGAGCCGGTGCAGCCAGCCCTCGCCCGCATGCCCCGCCTCATGTCCGGCCCGGGCGGACTCGGCGCCCTTGAGCTCGGCGCCCTTGGGCTCGGCCCCTTTGGGCTCGGCCCCTTTGGGTTCGGCGGCCTTGGGCAGGGCGACCGTCAGCGGCAGCACGTCCAGGTCGGTGCCGGCCGTCACGGTGACGACGAGGTCGAGGTGATCGTCCTTGGACGCGCGCGTCGCGAGCCAGGGCGCCGGCAGGCGGTAGCTGCCGTCCGGGCTCGCCTCGGCCCGGGCGGGGCCGTCCGGCGTCTCGACCTCCAGGGTGGCGTCGGTGATCGGCTCGGCCGTAGCGAAGCGGTCGAGGTAGAGCACCAGCGCATCGCCGCGGGGGATCGCCACCAGCTCGAAGGCGGCGGAGGCCGCCTCGCCCCGCGGGGCGATGGTCTTCGAGACCGGCGGTTGCGGGGCGCCGTGGTCGTGGCCCTCATGGGCGCGGGCGGGAAGGAACGGCAGCGCCAGCAGGGCGAGCGCCGCGGCCGGCGCACGCGAGGCGGCCGGCAACCGGAACGGGGACATGGGTGAGTGAACCTTCGCGGGCGGACGGCGAGGGGCGCCCGCGGGCGGCCACCCGTCAGGGCGGCGCGCCGATGCGGGACGCGGGCGTCAGGCGAAGGGTCTCGGCGGTCTCGCGGGGGAATCGGGGACGATGCCAGCAGGCACCGCGTCCTCGGCCGCCGCCAGGCGGCGGGCCGGCCGCGGGCTCGGGAACGCCGCCAGGCCGTCCGGCAGCAGGCCGGGCACGCAGCAGGAGGCGCCCATCAGGCAGCACAGCCCGTTGCAGGACCGGGCGGAGGCGGGTGCCTCGTCCGGATCGGCGGCGGTCAGGCGCGGGCCTTGCGCGGCGACGCGCGCCTCGGCCAGGGTCGGCCCGGTCACGGCGGGACCGTGCAGGGACGGCGCGTGGTGGGCGTGACCCTGATGCGCATGCCCTTGATGGGCTTGGGCCGACGACACCCCGGTCACCGACGCGCCGACGCACGCGGCGATCAGCACGATCACCGCGGCCACGAGGCGCGCGAGGGGACGGGACAGGGTCATGCTCTCAGGGTATCAGATTCGGGCCGCGAGGGAAGCGGGGGCTTCGCGCCTCAGCCCGGCCCGGGCGTCTTGTCCGGGTACCGGCACAGGTCGGCGATCGGGCAGCGCCAGCATTCGGGCTTTCTCGCCTTGCAGACGTAGCGGCCGTGCAGGATCAGCCAGTGATGGGCGTTGAGGCGGTAGGGCTCGGGCACGATCGCCTCCAGCCCCGCCTGGACCTTGTCGGTGGTGCTGCCGGGCGCCAGGGGCACACGGTTCGAGACGCGGAAGATGTGGGTGTCGACGGCGATGGTCGGCTCGCCGAAGGCGACGTTGAGCACCACGCTGGCGGTCTTCTTGCCGACGCCGGGCAGCACCTCCAGGTGCTCGCGGGCGCGGGGCACCTCGCCGCCATGCTCCTCGATCAGGATGCGCGAGAGCGCAATGACGTTCTTGGCCTTGGTGTTGAACAGCCCGATCGTACGGATGTGGTGCCGCACCGTCTCCTCGCCGAGGGCCAGCATCGCCGCCGGGTGGTCGGCCTTGGCGAAGAGCGGCGCGGTGGCGAGGTTGACGCTTCTGTCGGTCGCCTGGGCCGACAGCACCACCGCGACGAGCAGCGTGTAGGGGTTGCGGTATTCGAGGTCGGAGCGCGGCTCCGGGTTGGCGGCGCTCAGGCGAGCGAAGATCTCTCGCAGCGTCGCGGCGTCGACCGGCTCCGGGGTCTTCGCACGGGCGGTGAGGGGCTTCACCAATCCCGCCGTGGCAGGTGCGGTGATTTTGTCGGGGGCGGCCTGCTTCCGGCGAGTCATGCGTGCCTTATATTGGGCGCATGGCGAGCGGCAAGACACCGGACCACGCGACCGAACGGCACCCCTACGGCCGCGACCCGGACGCGATCGAGCGCCCGGTCTTCTCGGCGACCATCCGGCCGCATTGCTCGCTGTCGCGCCTCGGCTTCCGGGTCGTGATGGCGGCCTGCGGCGGCGTCGCGCTCGTCACCGGCATCGCCTTCCTGCAGATGGGGATGTGGCCGGTCACCGGCTTCTTCGGCCTCGACATCGCCGCCCTGTGGCTGGCGCTGACCCTCAACGCCCGCCGCGGCCGCTCCTTCGAGGAGGTGGTGATCAGCCAGATCGAGGTGCTGGTCGCCCGGGTCAGCCACCGCGGCGAGCGGGCCGAGTGGCGCTTCAACCCGCTCTGGACCCGGCTGCACAAGGTCGAGGACGAGGAATACGGGCTGATGTCGCTGGCCTTCGTGTCGCGCGGGCAGCGGGTGCTCGTCGCCCGCGACGCCTCGCCGACGGAACGGCAGGTGGTGGCCGACGGGCTGACGCGGGCCTTGGCGGAGGTGAAGAAGGGGTATTAGCGCCTCGTCATGACGCGCTCCCCTTTCCCGGACGACTGAAGCGTCAGCGGAAGGAGATCCGGGATCCGGCACAAGAACTCGCGAAGCGTCCGCCTGTCTGCAACGGTGCGGCATGCAGAGCCGCTTTGCGACGCTTCTTCTGCTGGTGCCCGGATCTCCTTCCGCTTCGCCTCAATCGTCCGGGAAAGGGGAGGGCGTTGGGAGGGAGGAGGTGCGCCGGGGCCCCCCGGCCCGCGTCTTCGCGGGCTGCCGCAACCACTCCGCCAGCTTCGTGAACCGCGGCTTCGCCCCGCCCCGCACCGCGATCGCCACCGCGCGGGTCTGCGCCACCAGCACCACCAGCCGCTTGCCCCGGGTCACGCCCGTATAGAGCAGGTTGCGGGCCAGCATCGTGTAATGCTGCATGGCCACCGGGATCACCACGGCGGGATATTCCGAGCCTTGCGACTTGTGGATGGTGATGGCGTAGGCCGGGCTCAAGGCGTCCAGCTCCTCGAACGGCCAGACGACCTCGCGCCCGTCGAAGCCCGCAACCAGCAATCCCTCCTCGGGATCGACCCGCAGCACCACGCCGAGATCGCCGTTGAACACCTCGCGGTCGTAGTCGTTCTGGCCCACCATCACCCGGTCGCCGGGGGCGAAGACCCAGCCGAAGCGCTCGACCGAGACGGCCGGGTTCGGGTTCAGCACCCGCTGGAGCGCCTGGTTGAGGTGTCGGCTCCCGAGCGCCCCGCGGGTCATCGGGCAGAGCACCTGCACGTCCCGGACCGGATCGAGGCCGAAGCGGCGCGGGATGCGGCGCGTGACGATCTCGACGAGCTTGTCGGCGCCGATCTCGGGATCGTCGATCCCGACCACGAAGAAGTCGCCGTCCGGCGTGCCGGCGCCCTCGGGCATCTGCCCGGCATTGATCCGGTGGGCGCCCGTGACGATCCGGCTCTCGGCGGCCTGCCGGAAGACCTCGGTGAGGCGCGCCACCGCGACGCGGCCCGAGTCGATCACGTCGGCGAGCACCCGGCCCGGGCCGACGGAGGGCAGCTGGTCGACGTCGCCGACGAGCCAGAGCGCGGCGTGGCGCGGCAGGGCCCGGGTGAGGGCGTTCATCAGTGGGACGTCGATCATCGAGGCCTCGTCCAGCACCAGCAGGTCGCACGGCAGCGGGCTGTGCTCGTTGCGCTGGAAGCCGCCGTGGCGCGGGTCGATCTCGAGCAGGCGGTGGATGGTCTTCGCCTCGCGGCCGGTCTGCTCGCTCATCCGCTTGGCGGCCCGTCCCGTCGGTGCGGCGAGCAGCACCGCGGCCCCCGCCCCGTCGAGCATCCGCAGCAGCGCGTCCAGCGTGCTGGTCTTGCCGACGCCGGGCCCGCCGGTCATCACCGCGACCTTGGCGTTCGACAGCGTCGCGGCCGCCGCGGCCTGCGAGGGCGAGAGCGGCCGGCCGGTCTCGGCCTCCACCCGCGCCAGGGCGGCGCCCGTATCGATCTCGTCCCAGGGCAGGGGCGCCTCGTCGAGGGCGATCAGCCGCTCGGCGATCGCAGCTTCCGCCGCGTGCAGGCCGCGCAGGAACAGGTGCGGCACGTCGCCGATCGTGTCCATCACCACCGCATCGCCGCCGATCTCCTCGACGAGGGCGGTGCGGAGCAGGCTCGCATCGACCGCCAGCAGCGCGGCCGCGCGGGCGATCAGGTCCGGCACCGGCAGGGCGCAATGGCCGTCATCCATCGCCGCCTGGAGCGCGTAGGCGAGGCCGGCGCGCAGGCGCTCGGGCGCCGTCGGGGCCAGGCCGAGCTTTTCCGCGATGGCGTCCGCCGTGCGAAAGCCGATGCCGCGCACGTCGCGGGCGAGGCGGTAGGGATCCTCGGTCATCACCCGGACCGCGTCGGTGCCGTAGGTCTTGAAGATCCGCACCGCCCGGGCGGTGCCGACGCCGTGGGCGTGCAGGAACACCATGATCTCCCGCACCGCCTTGTGCTCGGCCCAGGCCGCTGTGATCCGCGCGGCGCGGGTCGGGCCGATCCCCGTCACCTCGGTCAGGCGCTCCGGCGCCGCCTCGATCACCGCGAAGGTGTCGGCCCCGAAGGCCTTGACGATGCGCTTGGCCATCTCCGGCCCGATGCCGCGCATCTGGCCCGAGGCGAGGTAGCGGGCGATGCCCTCGACACCCGTGGGCGGCGTCGCCGCCAGGGTGTCGGCGCGGAACTGCAGGCCGTGCTCGCGGTCGCTGACCCAGGCGCCCGTGGCGGTCACCCATTCGCCCGCCGCCACGGCGGGCGCGTGGCCGATCACCGCCACGAGGTCGCGCCGGCCCCGCGCCTTGACCTTCAGGACGCAGAACCCGCTCTCGGCATTGTGGAAGGTGACGCGCTCGATCGATCCGGCGAGGGCGTCGGGGGAGCGGGAGCGGGGAGGGGCGGCGAAGGCGGCCATCGGCGCCCTGCAAGATCGGGAGAGGGCCGAACCGGCGCAAGGGCGAGACGATTCGCCCGTGGCCGCGGCCGCGTCGGCTCCCTCCGGCCGGCGGGGCGATGAAGGCCGGCCCGCGAGGCCGGCGCGTCGACGCCGACCGCGGACAAGCCCGCGATCGGTGGGGCCGTCGCCCGGCCGTGAAGGCTCGATGCCGGGCCCGGAAGTCCGGGGGCCTGGACCTTCGAACCTCGGCGCCTCGCGGCAGCTTCGCGAGCGGAGCCGGAGGTCGCCGGCAACGACCTCCGATTCTCGGCGGACCTGCATCGGCAGGACAACGTCTCGTCCGCTTGGCTCCTTGTTTTATCGCAGATTTTTGTCGCAGATCCGCCAACCGCTTTTGCGGGATCTGCTCAGATCCGGTAGGTGTCGGCCTCGGTCATGTAGGCCGCGTACCCCTCCGGATTTCGCCGGTAGATCGCGTGGAGTGCGCGCTGGTGATCGGCATAGCCCCCCGGCTCGAGACGCGACACGTAGGCGTCGTCTCTCTGGTAGTCGCGCACGTTGCCGGGCTTGGGTCCGTGGAAGTGCAGGATCCTGGCGGCGGCGTCGAAGCCCCAGTACGGCTTCCAGTTGCAGCGACGGTCGAGACGATCCCAGCGATCACGATAGACCGCGTTCAAGGCGCCCTGATCGTCGTGCGGCGCCATATGGCCGATATGGGCCTCGACGTACCGCACCAGCTCGTCGCGTGTCGCGCGCAAGCGAGGGAGGTTCATCAGCATGACGCCGGAGTTGAAATAGCTCCAATCGTCCTGCCCATGCTCGGGAGCACAAGAGAGGAAGGCGGGCACCCGCAGCGACGGCTCGGGGTCGCGGCGGAACATCACGTCGATGTCGGTGTAGAGGACGATCTCGTCGCTCCGTTCGAGCATCGGGATGTCGCAGCGCAGCCAGTGGCCGCTGAACATGTCCGAGTCCAGCCGGTGCCGCTCCTTCACGATCGGGAACAGCGAAGCCCTGTGCTCGATGATCTCGACGCCGGCATGCGCCAGCGCAGCGATGCGGGCGCTCACCTCGGGACTTCGCTCGCCCGGATCGACGAGACAGACGGGTTTCAGCTGCGTGGTGCGGCGTGCCGAGTCGACCGCGATCCCGAGCTGATCCCAGGCGTGCCTGAGGCCGGTTTCGTTGACGGCGAAATACCATTTCATCCAGCCACCTCCGTCCGGTCGGGAGGTGCGGGTTTCGTGGCGGACGTGCGGGCTCGGCCTCTCCCGCCCATCCCCGCTCGCGCATCCCCGGCCGGGAAACACCAGCGGCGAATCCGCTGTGATGACGCTGCGTAAACAAAAAAGTCTCCGGGGTGAACAGCCGGAGGGTACGACGTTCCCGCCGCAGCGCCGGCCCTCGCCGCCGCGTCGGCCGGGCCGCCTGGCGCCGCGTCCGAGCCCGGTGTCACCGGGCGCGCACCTCCAGGCCTCCGATCCCGGCGCATCGTCGACGACGAACCGGTCTTCGCATCGTCGGAGGATGTGTTCGCGTCCCGGGCGCGGCCGGCATGCGGGCACCATGGTCCGCGCCTGCCTGCCCTCTCGGGATCACGGCCCGTCGTCGCCGCGAGGGCGCGAACCTTCCCGCTCGAAGATCAGGTTCAACCGCGTCTGGGCGATGCGGCGATAGCCGTGGCGGGTGAGAAGGGCGGCGAGGTCGGTCTGCCACAGGTCGGTGCCGTCCTCGATGACGAGGAGGCGCGGGTGCAGGGCGGGCGGCGCCTGGCGCAGGAACGGTTCGAGGATCAGGTCCTCGGCGCCCTCGACGTCGAGCTTGATCGCGTCGATCCGGGTCAGGCCCTCGCCGCGGACGAGATCGAGGAGCGACACCGCCGGCACCCGGATCGCCGCGCCCTCGCTGGTGCCGACCACCTTCAGGCTCGATTCGCCGCGGTTGCGGGGATCGACGAACAAGGTCATCTCGCCGGCCTTGTCGGCCACCGCGCAGGCCACCGCCTTGACGCTGCCGAACGGATTCTGGGCGATGTTGAAGGCGAGCTTGTCGAAGATGTCGGGCTGCGGCTCGACCGCCAGGATCCGCGCGCCGCGCCCGGACGAAGCCGCCACGAACAGCGCGTAGGCGCCGACATTCGCCCCGATGTCGAGGAAGACGCAGTCCGGCCCGACCCGATCGGCCAGGATCCTGCGCTCCACTGGATCGAAGAACTGCGGGGTGAAGAGCACCTTCTTCTCGCAGTTGTTGTTGTAGGGGTGCAGGCGCATGCGCGCGCCGTAGCGCTCCACGTCGAGGGGCCGGCCGCGCAGCATGCGGATGGCGGTGCGGCGCAGGAGCAGGGCGAGGCGCCGCGCGCCCCAGTTCTCGTGGGGCAGGCGCTCGGTGCGCGCGAGGATCCAGCGCACGAGCCCGGCGGGCGCGTAGGTGCCGAAGGGGTGGGATGCCTGTGTCATCGTGCCGGTGTGCGGGCCGCGGCGTAGCGCGGCCGCCCCGCACGGAGGCGGAGCGGGTGGGGGAGTCTCGCGCGCCTCATGCCACCCGGGCGGGCGGGCGGCAATCCGCATCGCCCGGGACTGGCGGGCTCGGCCTCAGGCCAGCGGGCTTGGTTCGGCTTCAGGCCAGCGGGCCCGGGATCGCCTGCTCGGCCTCGTGGGTCAGCCGCGCCTCGTGCCGGCGCACGAACAGCCACAGGGCGATGCCGCCGAACACCACGACGGCGAGCAGCCCCAGGCCGATCGGCCCGACCACGTGCTCGATCGAGCGGCCGCACAGATAGGCGCCGAAGCCCATCAGCGAGGCCCAGGCGATGCCGCCGGCGGCGTTGAACAGGAAGAAGCGGCGGGCGTCGAACTGGTTCACCCCGGCGAGCAGGGCCGCATAGGCGCGCAGCATCGCGGTGAAGCGGCCGAAGAACACGATCTTGCCGCCGTGGCGCCGGAAGAGATACTGGCCGAGTTTGAGCCGGCGATGGTCGAGGGCGATCTTGGCCCCGTGCTTGAGCAGCAGCGGCATGCCCCAGCGCCGGCCGACCCAGTAGCCGAAATTGTCTCCAATGATGGCGGCGAGCGCCGCGGCCAGCACCACGAGGCCGATGCGCAGCTGGCCGGTCGAGCCGGCATAGACCGCCGCCGAGATCAGCGCGGTCTCGCCCGGCATCGGCACGCCGGCGCTCTCCAGGGTGATGACGAAGAAGATCGCCCAGTAGCCGTAATGCGAGATCAGGTCGGCGACCGGCAGGTCGTGGAGGAAGTGCATGAAGGTCCCGCGGACGATGGCTCTGCATGGCGGCGCCGTGTCGCGCCTCTGGACATGAGATAAGGGGTCCGATCGTGGCTCTTCCAGGGCAACGCTCGGGCGCCGTTCAGCAATCGTGAGGCAACATCGTCGTCGTACTGGCGACGCATTGCCGTGCGGAATGGCCATCGGGCTTCGCGGGGGGTCCGCCGCGAAGGCGACGTGCCGCAGGCGCAACTCCGCGCCGCCGGCACGACATGAGAGGCGTCGCGGGGGCGGGATTGGTGGTGTCGGGTCCGGGTTGTCCAGAGCGATGAACGAATTGTCTCCCATCCGGACCGACGACGCGGTCGGGGCGCCGCCCCGCCGGCGCGGCCGCGGCCTGGCCTGGCTCCTGGTGCTGCTGGCGCTCGCCGGCGGCGGCTACTGGGCGTACCGCACCTATCTCCCGGACGGGTTCAAGCGCTCCGAGACGCAGCAGGCTACCGGCCGCCGGGGCGGCGGGCGCCGCGGCGCGGGCGGGGAGGGGCCGCAGGCGGTCGGCGTCGCCACCGTGCAGAAGGGCGACATGCCGGTGGTGCTCTCGGGCCTCGGCACCGTGACCCCGCTCGCCACCGTGACGATTCGCTCGCAGGTGAGCGGCTACCTGACCCAGGTCGGATTCCGCGAGGGCCAGACCGTCAAGGCCGGCGACTTCCTGGCCCAGATCGACGTGCGGCCCTACGAGGCCCTGCTCGCCCAGTACCAGGGCCAGCTCCTGCGCGACCAGGCGCTGTTGCAGAACGCCCGCCTGGATCTCGCCCGCTACCAGACCCTGAACCGCCAGGACTCGATCTCGAAGCAGAACGTCGATACGCAGGCCGCCACGGTCAAGCAGTACGAGGGCGTGGTCGCCTCCGACCAGGCGCAGATCGACCAGCAGAAGCTCAACATCAGCTACGGCCGCATCACCTCGCCGGTCGAGGGCCGGGTGGGCCTGCGCCAGATCGACCAGGGCAACTACGTCACCGCCGCCTCGACCGGCATCGTCGTCGTGACGCAGCTCCACCCGATCTCGGTGCTGTTCACCCTGCCGGAGACCGTGCTGTCGCGGGTGATGGATCGGCTCCGGGCCGGCGCCACCCTGCCGGTGCGGGTCTTCGACCGCTCGGACACCACCGAGATCGCCAGGGGCAGTCTCGACACCGTCGACAACCAGATCGACGTCACCACCGGCACGGTGAAGCTGCGCGCCCTTTTTCCGAACAAGGACGACCGGTTGTTTCCCAACCAGTTCGTCAATGCCCGCCTCGACGTCGATACGGTGCGCGACGCCGCGCTCGTGCCGGCCGCCGCCGTTCTGCGCGGCACGCCCGGCACCTACGTCTATCTCCTGACCGGAGAGGACAAGGTCGCCGTGCGCCCGATCGAGATCGGCGAGAGCGACGGCGTGCGGACCGTCGTCACCAAGGGGCTTTCGGTCGGCGACCGGGTGGTGGTCGACGGGACGGACCGGCTGAAGGACGGGGCCGCGGTGCGGGTGACCGGCGGGCGGCCGGAAACGACGGCCGGACCGGAGGCAGCGAAGCCGGCACCGCCGGCGGACGGGGAGGGCGCTGCTGCATCGGCTCGCCAGGAAGGCCAGCGTCAGGAAGGCCAGCGTCCCGAGGGCGAGCGCCCCCATCGCCGCCGGCAGCAGAGCCAGAATCCGTGATGATCCGGCGCACCAGCATCAACCCTCCCCCCTCTGCGGGGGAGGGTGGCCTGCGGAGCAGGCGCAGCGGGACGCAGTCCCGCCGAGAGGGGCAGCGCGACGCTGATCCAGCGCACGCCCTTCAGAACGGCTCCGCCTCACCCGGAAGCGTGGTTCCCCTCTCCCGGCTCGCTCCGCTCGCCACCCTCCCCCGCAGACGGGGGAGGGTTGGGCGCGCACGTCCGGTCATGAAAAATGATCGGGCATTCCGATGAACCCCTCCCGCCTGTTCATCCTGCGCCCGGTCGCCACCACCCTGCTCATGCTGGCGATCCTGCTCGTCGGCCTGATCTCGTATTTCAACCTGCCGCTCTCGGCGCTGCCCTCGGTCGATTACCCGACGATCCAGGTCCAGACCTTCTATCCCGGCGCCAGCCCCGAGGTGATGACCTCGGCGGTGACGGCGCCGCTCGAACGGCAGTTCGGCCAGCTCGCCAACCTCAACCAGATGACGTCGCAATCCTCGGCCGGGGCCTCCGTCATCACGCTCCAGTTCAACCTGGATCTCGGCATCGACATCGCCACCCAGGAGGTCCAGGCCGCCATCAACGCCGCCGGCAACCTGCTGCCGGGCGACCTGCCGGCGCCTCCCGTCTACGCCAAGGTCAACCCGGCCGACGCGCCGATCCTGACGCTGGCGCTCACCTCCAAGACCCTGGCGCTGACCCAGGTGCGCGACCTCGCCGAGACGCGGCTGGCCCAGAAGATCAGCCAGGTCTCGGGCGTCGGCCTCGTCTCGATGGCGGGCGGGCAGCGGCCCGCCGTGCGGGTGCGGTTCAACGCGGCGGCGCTGGCGGCCTACGGCCTCAACATCGACGACCTGCGCACCACCATCAACAACCTCAACGTCAACACGCCCAAGGGCTCGATCGACGGGCCGACCCAGTCCTTCACCATCAACGCCAACGACCAGATCCGGGACCCGAGCGCCTATCGCGACGCGGTGATCGCCTATCGCAACGGGGCGCCGGTGCGGCTCTCGGCGGTGGCCGAGGTGGTGGAGGGGCCTGAGAACACCCAGCTCGGCGCCTGGATGGACACCACCCCGGCGGTGATCCTCAACATCCAGCGCCAGCCCGGCGCCAACGTCATCGCGGTGGTGGACCGGATCAAGGCGCTGCTGCCGCAGCTCCAGGCGACGCTGCCGGCGGCGATCCAGGTGACCCCGCTCACCGACCGCACGGTGACGATCCGCGCCTCGGTCGAGGACGTGCAGTTCGAACTCTTGCTCGCCATCGCCCTCGTGGTGCTGGTGATCTTCCTCTTTCTCCGCTCGCTGCCCGCGACCCTGATCCCGAGCCTGTCGGTGCCGCTGTCGCTGGTCGGCGCGCTGGCGGTGATGGACCTGTGGGGCTTCTCCCTCGACAACCTGTCGCTGATGGCGCTCACCATCGCGACCGGCTTCGTCGTCGACGACGCGATCGTGGTGATCGAGAACATCGCCCGCCACGTCGAGGAGGGCGACAGCCCGATGGAGGCGGCCCTCAAGGGCTCGCGCGAGATCGGCTTCACCATCATCTCGCTCACCGTCTCGCTGCTGGCGGTGCTGATCCCGCTGCTGTTCATGGGCGAGGTGGTGGGGCGCCTGTTCCACGAATTCGCCATCACGCTCGCCGCCACCATCGTGATCTCCGGCGTGGTCTCCCTGACCCTGGTGCCGATGCTGTGCGCACGCCTCCTGCACCATCAGCCGGCCCAGGCCCGCGCCGCCGGGCGCCTGTCGAATGCCGGGCGCCGGCTGATGGAGGGCGGCATCGCCTTCTACGGCCGGACCTTGCGCGGCGTGCTCGCCCACCAGTGGCTGACGCTGCTGGTCGCCGTCGGCACCCTCGTGCTGACCGTCTACCTGTACGTCGTGATCCCGAAGGGCTTCTTCCCGGTCCAGGATACCGGGCTGATCCAGGGCATCACCCAGGCCGACCAGACCGTCTCCTACGGCGCCATGGCCGAGCGCCAGCAGCGCCTGGCGGAGGCGATCCTGAAGGATCCGGACGTGGTCAGCCTGTCGTCGTTCATCGGCGTCGACGGCCAGAACGTGACGCTGAATTCCGGCCGCTTCCTCATCAACCTGCGCCCGCGGGAGGAGCGGACGGAGAATGCCAGCGCGATCATCCGGCGGATCTCCGCCCGGGTCGCCGACGTGCCGGGCATCGCGCTGTTCATGCAGCCGGTGCAGGACCTCACCATCGACACGGCGGTGAGCGCCACCCAGTACCAGTTCATCCTGGAGAACCCGGATCCGAGCGCCTTCGACACCTGGGTGCCGCGCCTCGTCGATCGGCTCAAGGCGATCCCCGACCTCGCCGACGTGGCGAGCGACCGGCAGGCGAGCGGCTTGGCCGCCTACATCACCATCGACCGCGCCACGGCCGGCCGCTACGGCATCACCCCGGCCTCCGTCGACAACGCCCTCTACGACGCCTTCGGCCAGCGCATCATCTCGACGATCTTCACCCAGTCGAACCAGTACCGGGTGATCCTGGAGGCCGATCCGGAGCTGCACCGGACGCTGGAATCGCTGTCGCGGATCTACCTGCCGTCCTCCACCGCCACCAACGGCCAGGTGCCGCTCACCGCCATCGCCCAGGTGAGCGAGCGCCGCGCCCCGCTCCTCATCAGCCATCTCGGGCAGTTCCCGGCGACCACGATCTCGTTCAACCTCGCGCCCGGCGCTTCCCTCGGTCCCGCGGTGGCGGCGATCCGGGCGGCGGAAGCGGAACTCGGCATGCCCGACAGCTTCCGGCTGATCTTCCAGGGCTCGGCGCTCGCCTTCCAGGCCTCGCTCGACAACACCCTGTTCCTGGTGCTCGCCGCGATCGTCACGGTCTACATCGTGCTCGGCGTGCTCTACGAGAGCTTCGTCCACCCGATCACGATTCTGTCGACCCTGCCCTCGGCCGGCATCGGGGCGCTGGCCGGCCTGATGCTGTTCGGGCACGACCTCGACATCATCGGCATCATCGGCATCGTGCTGCTGATCGGCATCGTGAAGAAGAACGCCATCATGATGATCGACTTCGCGCTCCAGGCCGAGCGCGAGGAGGGCATGACCCCGCGGGACGCGATCTACGAGGCCTGCATCCTGCGCTTCCGCCCGATCCTGATGACGACCTTCGCGGCGCTCTTCGCCGCGATCCCGCTGATCCTCGGGACCGGAACGGGCTCGGAGCTGCGCCAGCCGCTCGGCATCTCGATCGCCGGCGGATTGATCGTGAGCCAGATCCTGACGCTCTACACGACGCCGGTGATCTACCTCGCCTTCGACCGGCTCGGGCGCAGGCTCAGCGGGCGCCGCCGCAGCGGGCTGGCGCCCGGGGAGGCGGTGCCGTGAGGGTCGCGGGAGTTGCGCGGATGTCAACTTCCGGTCGTGCGCATCCCCTCTCCCCGCCCGCGGGGAGAGGAGGGATCTCGCGCCTCATTCGACAGGGCATGATCGCTCTCCCCCGCAGAGGGGGGAGGGTCAACGGCGGCGCGCTCGGGGCCGCCCGGTGAACCTCTCCGCCCCCTTCATCCTGCGCCCGGTCGCGACCACGCTCCTCACCCTCGGCGTGCTGCTCGCCGGGCTGTTCGCCTTCGTGCGGCTGCCGGTGGCGCCGCTGCCGCAGATCGACTTCCCGACCATCCTGGTCCAGGCCTCGATGCCCGGCGCCAGCCCCGACACCATGGCGACCACCGTCGCCGCCCCCCTGGAACGGCGCCTCGGCCAGATCGCCGACGTCGACCAGATGACCTCGACGAGTTCCGTCGGGCAGACCCGGATCGTGCTGCAATTCGGGCTCGACCGCGACATCAACGGCGCCGCGCGCGACGTGCAGGCGGCGATCAACGCCGCCCGCGCCGATCTGCCGACGGCGCTCCGCACCAACCCGACCTACCGCAAGTTCAACCCGGCCGACGCGCCGATCCTGATCCTTGGCCTCACCTCGAAGACGCTGAGCCCCGGCGCGCTCTACGATTCCGCCGCGACGGTGCTCGCCCAGAAGCTGTCGCAGCTCGAGGGCATCGGCAACGTCGATATCGGCGGCTCGTCGCTGCCGGCGGTGCGGGTCGAGCTCGATCCGAACGCCCTGTTCCATTACGGCATCGGCCTGGAAGGCATCCGCGCCGCGCTCGCCAGCGCCAACGCCAACTCGCCGAAGGGCGCGATCGAGGCCGGCGCGCGGCGCTACCAGCTCTACGCCAACGACCAGGGCCGCCAGGCCGCCGACTACCGGGACATCGTCGTCGCCTACCGCAACGGGGCGGGGGTGCGCCTGCGCGATGTCGGCCAGGTGGTGGACGGCGTCGAGGACCGGCGCAACCTCGGCCTCGTCAACGGCCAGCGCGGCGTGCTGCTGATCGTCTACAAGCAGCCCGGCGGCAACGTCGTCGAGACGATCGACCGCCTGAAGGCGGCGCTGCCGCAGCTTAAGGCGGCGCTGCCGGGCGACACCGAACTCGTCGTCACCGGCGACCGCTCGCTGACCATCCGGGCGTCGCTGGCGGAGGCCGAGCGCACGCTGCTGATCTCGGTCGGGCTGGTGATCCTGGTGGTGTTCGGCTTCCTGCGCTCCGCCCGCGCGACGCTGATCCCGGCGGTGGCGGTGCCGATCTCGCTGGTCGGCACCTTCGCCGCCATGTGGCTGTGCGACTACAGCCTCGACAACATCTCGCTGATGGCCCTCATCATCGCGGCCGGCTTCGTGGTCGACGACGCGATCGTGGTGCTGGAAAATATCCAGCGCCACATCGAGGACGGCCGCTCCCGGGTCGAGGCGGCGCTGCTGGGCGCCCGCGAGGTCGGGTTCACGGTCCTGTCGATGAGCCTGTCGCTGATCGCGGTGTTCCTGCCGATCCTGCTCGCTGGCGGCATCATCGGGCGGTTCTTCCAGGAATTCGCCGTCGTGCTGTCCCTGGCGATCCTGATCTCGCTCGTCGTCTCGCTCACCACCACGCCGATGATGTGCGCCCGGTTCCTCAAGCCCGAGGCGCACGGCGCCCGGCCGGGCCCGGTGGCGCGGGTGCTGGAGGCGGCATTCGAGGGGCTGCTGTCGGGCTACCGCGTCACCCTCGACTGGGCGCTGCGCCACGGCGTGACCGTGATGCTGGTGCTGCTCGCGGCGGTGGTGCTCAACGTCTATCTCTACGTCATCGTGCCGAAGGGGTTCTTTCCCCAGCAGGATACCGGCCAGATGATCGGCGGCATCCAGGCCGACCAGCGCATCTCGTTCCAGGCGATGAGCGCCAAGCTGCGGCGCGCCACCGCCATCGTCCAGGCCGATCCGGCGGTGGAGAGCGTCGTCGGCTTCACCGGCGGGCGCGGCACCAACTCCGCCAACGTCTTCGTCGGCCTCAAACCCTTGGGGACGCGCGACCCGATCGGCGAGGTGATGACCCGCCTGCGGCCGAAGCTCGCCGCGATTCCCGGCGCCCGGCTCTACCTGTTCCCGCGCCAGGACTTTTCCGTCGGCGGGCGCCAGAGCTTCTCGCAGTACCAGTACACGCTGCAAGGCGACACCAGCGAGGACCTCTACACCTGGACCCCGAAGCTGCTGGAGGCTTTGCAGAAGGACCCGACCTTCACCGACGTCACCTCCGACCAGCAGCAGGGCGGCCTGGAGACGCGCCTCGTCATCGACCGGCCGACCGCCTTCCGCTACGGCCTGACCCCGGACCAGATCGACAACACCCTCTACGACGCCTTCGGCCAGCGCCAGGTCTCGACGATCTACAACCCGCTGAACCAGTACCACGTCGTGATGGAAATCGCGCCGCGCTACCTCGACAACCCCGAGACGCTGAAGCTGATCTACGTCTCGACCTCCGGGGCGCGCGCCCGCGGCTCGGCCACCACCAACGCGGTCGCCGGCACGGTGGCGAGCGCCGCCACGGCGGCCCCCGACGCGAGCAACGCCGCGACCGCGGTCGCGACCGATTCGGCCCGCAACGCCGCCACCAATTCCATCGCGGCGGCCGGACGCTCCAGCGCCTCGTCGAGTGCCGCGGTCAGCAGCGCCAAGGAGACGATGGTCCCGCTCTCGGCCTTCGCCAGCTTCGAGACCGGCTCGACCCCGGTCCAGGTCAGCCACCAGGGCCTGTTCGTCGCCACCACGCTGTCGTTCAACCTCGCCCCCGGCAAGAGCCTGAGCGACGCCACCGCGGCGATCGACGGCCACATGCGCGACCTGCGCCTGCCGGCCACCATCCACGGCGAATTCGCCGGTGCGGCCAAGAGCTTCCAGTCCTCGTCCTCGCGCCAGCCGCTGCTGATCCTGGCGGCTTTGCTCGCGGTCTACGCCGTGCTCGGCATCCTCTACGAGAGCTGGGTCCACCCGCTCACCATCCTCTCCACCCTGCCGTCGGCGGGTATCGGGGCGATCCTGGCCCTGATGCTGGCCGGCGAGGAATTCGGGGTGATCGCGCTGATCGCCGTGATCCTGCTGATCGGCATCGTGAAGAAGAACGCCATCATGATGATCGACTTCGCGCTCGACGCCGAGCGCACCCGCTCCCTGAGCCCGCGGGAGTCGATCCGCGAAGCCTGCCTCTTGCGCTTCCGCCCGATCATGATGACAACCTTGGCCGCATTGCTGGGCGCGCTGCCGCTGATTCTCGACGGCGGCGAGGGCTCCGAGCTGCGCCGTCCCCTCGGCATCGCCATCGTCGGCGGCCTCATCGTGAGCCAGGTCCTGACTCTCTACACCACCCCCGTCGTCTACCTGTACCTCGACCGCTTCCGGCTCTGGGTCGGGCGCCGCCGGCGCGGGGATTCCGCCACGCGGGCGCTGCCGGCCGAATGACCGTTTCCACCGATTTCATCGTCCCGACCGATCCCGCAGCGCCGACCCCTCCCCCCTCTGCGGGGGAGGGTGCCCGGCGGAGCCGGGCGGGAGAGGGAACCGCGACGCTGCTTCAGGTGGCGCCCTTCATCGCGCGCGCGACCGCTCCGGAAGCGGCGTCCCCTCTCCCGACCCGGCCTCACGGCCGGGCGGCCCTCCCCCGCCGAGGGGGGAGGGTCGGGTGGGCGCCGTTCCGCCTCGCCGCGACGGCAGCCGTCCCGCTGATGCTCGCCGGCTGCCTCGTCGGCCCCGATTACTCCCGCCCCACCGTCGAGACGCCCGCCGCCTTCAAGGAGGGCGGCGCCCGGCCGATGCCGCCGCGCCACTGGCGGCCGGTGCGGCCCCTCGACGAGGCGGAGCGGGGCGACTGGTGGCGGGTGTTTCGCGATCCGGCCCTCGACCGGCTCATCCGCCTGATCGACGTCGACAACCAGACCCTGCGCGCCCAGGTCGCCGCCTACCGGCAGGCCCGCGCCCTGGTGCAGGAGGCCCGCGCCCAGCTGTTCCCGACCGCGCTGGGCGCCCCGTCGATCAGCCGCGCCAGCACCGGCGGCGTCGAGCGCACCACCGTCACGCTCCAGGGCTCCGCGACCTGGGAGCCCGACCTGTTCGGCCGCGTCCGCCGCCTGATCGAGAGCGACGTCGCCGCCGCCCAGGCCAGCGCCGCCGACCTCGCCTCGGTGCGGCTCGCGCTGCAGACGCAAGCAGCCATCGCCTATTACCAGCTGCGCTACCAGGAATCGCTGCAGAGCCTGCTGGAGCGCACCGTCCAGGCCTATCAGCGCTCGCTCGAGATCACCCAGAACCAGTACAATGCCGGCGTCGCCGCCCGTTCCGACGTCATCACCGCCCAGACCCAGCTCCAGACCACGCAGGCCAACGCCATCGCGGTCGGGCTGCAGCGGGCGAACCTGGAGCACGCCATCGCGACGCTGATCGGCCGCCCGCCCGCCGAGGTGTCGCTGGCCCGCGGCAGCCTGCCGGCGCGCCCGCCCGCCGTGCCGGTCAGCCTGCCCTCCGATCTCCTGGAGCGCCGGCCCGACATCGCGCTCGCCGAGCGGACCGTGCAGTCCCAGAGCGCCCAGATCGGCGTCGCCGTCGCGGCGTTCTACCCGACCGTCACCCTGTCGGCGAGCGGCGGCATCGCGGGCGATCCGGCTCGCAACTTCTTCTCCGCCGCGAACACGTTCTGGTCGGTGGCGGCCTCCGGCAGCCAGGTGCTGTTCGACGGCGGCGCGCGCACGGCGGCGCTCCAGGCGGTCGAGGCGGCCTATGACGGGGCCGTCGCCAATTACCGCCAGACCGTGCTCACCGCCTTCCAGCAGGTCGAGAACGGCCTGGCCGGCCAGCGCATCCTCGCCCGCCAGCAGGGCGCGCAGGAACTCGCCGTGCAATCCTCGCGCCGGGCGGTGGAGATCGCCCTCAACGAGTACCGGGCCGGCACCCAGAACTACACCACGGTCGTGACCGCCCAGGCGCTGGAGCTCAACAACGAGGTCTCGGCGCTCCAGGTCCGGCTCAACCGCTTCACCAACGCGGTGTCGCTGATCGGCGCGATCGGCGGCGGCTGGGACACCAGCAGCCTGCCGAGCGGCGAGGCGCTGAAGCAATTCACGCCGCTGCCGATCGATCGCGGCCAGGCACCGCGGGTGGACGAGTGAGGTGGTATCCGCCCGATCTGTGTCGAGACCAGTCAAGCGCGGGTTTTCCCCTCTCCCCGCCCGCGGGGAGAGGAGGAAACCCGCGCCAATACGCCCACCCCACCACCCCGGTTCCCGCCCGCCGGGGAATGGCCTACATCGGGGTCACCGGCGCCGCGCCGCCCGACCCGTGAGCCGATGACCGACCCGCTCCTCTCCGTCGAAGATCTCTCCGTCGCCTTCCGCCAGGGCGGGCGCGAGACCCGTGCCGTCGATCGCGTCTCCTTCGCCATCGCGCCGGGGGAGACGCTGGCCCTCGTCGGCGAATCGGGCTCCGGCAAGTCGGTGACGGCGCTCTCGATCCTGCGCCTGGTCGACGGCGCGGTGCCGGAGGGGCGGATCCGGTTCAAGGGCAGTGACCTGCTGGCGCTCTCCGAGACGCAGATGCGCGGGATCCGCGGCGCCGACATCACCATGGTGTTCCAGGAGCCGATGACCTCCTTGAACCCGCTGCACCGCATCGCCGATCAGGTCGCCGAGGTGTTGCGGCTGCACAAGGGGATGAGCGGCGAGGCGGCCCGCGCCCGCACCCTGGAGCTCCTGAACCTCGTCGGCATCCGCGACGCCGAGCGGCGGCTCGGTGCCTACCCGCACGAATTGTCCGGCGGGCAGCGCCAGCGGGTGATGATCGCGATGGCCCTCGCCTGCGAGCCCGACCTGCTCGTCGCCGACGAGCCGACGACGGCCCTCGACGTCACCGTCCAGGCCCAGATCCTGGCGCTGCTGGCCGACCTGAAGGCGCGGCTCGGCATGGCGATGCTGTTCATCACCCACGATCTCGGCATCGTGCGCCGGATCGCCGACCGGGTCTGCGTGATGCTCCAGGGCCGGATCGTCGAGACCGGCCCGGTCGCCGAGGTGTTCGCCAACCCGCAGCACGAGTACACCCGCCGCCTGCTCGCTGCCGAGCCGAGGGGCCGCGGCAACCCGGTCCCGGACGGCGCGCCGATCCTGGTCGAGGCCGGGCCGATCCGGGTGCATTTCCCGATCAAGACCGGCCTCCTCCGGCGCACCACCGGCCACGTCAAGGCGGTGGACGGCGTCGCCTTGAGCGTGCGCGAGGGCGAGACCGTCGGGGTGGTGGGCGAATCGGGCTCGGGCAAGACCACGCTGGGCTTGGCCATCCTGCGCCTCACCGCCTCGGAGGGGCCGGTGGTCTATCTCGGCCGGCGCATCGACGGGCTGTCGGCCAGCGCCATGCGTCCCCTGCGGCGCGAGATGCAGGTGGTGTTCCAGGATCCCTACGGCTCGCTCTCGCCGCGGATGTCGGTGGCCGAGATCGTCGCCGAGGGGCTGGAGGTGCAGGGCAAGGGACGCAGCGACGCCGAGCGCCGGGAGATCGTCGCCCGGGCGCTGACCGATGTCGGGCTCGATCCGGCGGCCATGGACCGCTATCCGCACGAATTCTCCGGCGGCCAGCGCCAGCGCATCGCCATCGCCCGCGCCATGGCCCTCGATCCGCGCTTCGTCGTCCTCGACGAGCCGACCTCGGCCCTCGACATGTCGGTCCAGGCCCAGATCGTCGAACTCCTGCGCGAATTGCAGCGCCGGCGCGGCCTCGGCTACCTGTTCATCAGCCACGACCTCAAGGTGGTGCGGGCGCTGGCCAACCGGGTGATGGTGATGCAGGGCGGGCAGGTGGTGGAGGAGGGCGCGGCGGACGAGATCTTCGCCCGGCCCCGCACCGCCTACACCCGCGCCCTGTTCGCCGCCGCCTTCGACCTCGCGGCGGCCCCGACCGGGGCGGTGAGCGAATGACCCGGGCGCTCCTCATCGTCCTCGATTCCGTCGGCATCGGCGGCGCGCCCGACGCCGTGGAATTCGGCGACGCGGGCGCCGACACCCTCGGCCACATCGCCGAGGCCTGCGCCCGCGGGGCCGGCGACCGGGCGTCCCTGCGCGCCGGCCCCCTGCACCTGCCCCACCTCGCCGGCCTCGGCCTCGGGCTCGCGGCGGAAGGGGCGACCGGGCGGATGCCGCCCGGCCTCGCCCCCGCGGGGCCGGTCGAGGGCGCCTTCGGCCACGCGGTCGAGAGCGCGCAGGGCAAGGACACGGTGTCGGGCCACTGGGAGATCGCCGGGGTGCCGGTGGGGTTTTCCTGGGGCCGCTTCCCGGCGACCCGGCCGGCCTTCCCGCCCGACCTCACCCGCGCCCTCGTCGAGGAAGCCGGGCTGCCGGGCATCCTCGGCGATTGCCACGCCTCCGGCACCGCGATCATCGAGGAGCTGGGGGCGGAGCACGTCCGGACGGGCAGGCCGATCTGCTACACCTCCGTCGACAGCGTGTTTCAGATCGCCGCCCACGAGGAGGCGTTCGGGCTCGACCGGCTCTACGCCCTCTGCACCATCGCCCGCCGGCTCTGCGACCCCTACCGCATCGGCCGGGTCATCGCCCGGCCCTTCCTCGGCGACGCGACCTCCGGCTTCACCCGCACCGCCCACCGGCGGGACTACGCCGTGCCGCCGCCCGGCGACACGTTGCTCGACCGCCTCGCCGCCGCCGGCCGGCCGGTGGTGAGCGTCGGCAAGATCGGCGACATCTTCGCCCACCGCTCGACCGGCCGCGAGATCAAGCCCGGCGGCAACGACGCCTGTCTCACGGCGGCGCTCGATGCCCTCGCCGACCTGCCCGCGGGCGGCCTCGTCTTCGCCAACCTCGTCGAGTTCGACACCGAGTACGGCCACCGCCGCGACGTGCCGGGCTACGCCGCCGCCCTGGAGCGCTTCGATGCGCGGGTGCCGGAGATCCGGGCGGCGCTTCGTGCCGGCGATCTCTGCCTCGTCACCGCCGATCACGGCAACGATCCGACCTGGACCGGCACCGACCATACCCGCGAGCAGGTGCCGGTGCTGGCCTTCGGGCCGGGAATCGCCCCCGGGCCGCTCGGACGGATCGGCTTCCCGGCGATCGGCGCGATGGTGGCGCGCCATCTCGGGCTGGAAGAGACCGTCGCGGAGACCTTGGCCGGGACCTTGGCCGGACCCGGACCGGTCGCTTAAACATCCGGGGACGCGCACCGGAGACGGACCTCCCTTGTCCAAAGCCCCTCGTCCATGACGGCCTCCGGGACGCTCGCCCGCCACGCGCCGCCGGTGCCGGCCCTCGCCGAGCGGGTCGGCTGGCTCAAGCTCCTCGGCGCGTTCCGGCGCAACACCCTGGAGGCGTTCCCCCGCGCCTGCCTCGACGAGCCGGCGGTGACGATCCCGCTGCCCGGGGGCGGCCGGATCGTGCTGCTCGCGACGCCGGCCGGCGCCCGCCACGTCCTGCTCTCGGCCACCGAGGATTTCACGCGCCTGCCCGCCGGCCGGCGGGCGATCGGGCCGATCGCCGGGAACGGCCTGGTGCTCGCCGACGGCGAGGCCTGGCGCCACCAGCGCCGGGTGCTGGCCCCCGCCTTCACGCCCCGCACCCTGCCCTTGATGCTGCGCTTCGTCGCCCGCAGCGCCGAGGAATCCTGCCGCCGGCTGGAGGGGGGCCTCGGCGCCCCGGCGGACCTGCGCTCCGAGATGCAAAGGACCGCCCTCGACATCGCGACCACCTCGATGTTCTCCCTCGAGACCGGCCCCCTCGGGGCGGAGATCCGGTCGCTGGTCTCCGGCTATCTCGACCGGCTCGGCCGGCCGACCGTGGCCGATTTCCTGCTGCCGCCGGGCTGGCCGACCCCGTCGAGCCCGCGCCGGGCGCTGTTTCGCCGCCGCTGGCTCGCCGTCGTGCGGGCGGTGCTGGCGGCGCGGCGGGAACAGGGCTCAGGGAGCGCGGCGCGGGACCTGTTCGACCTCCTGATCGAGGCCCATGGCGATTCGCCCGGCGGGCTGCTGGCCGACGAGGTCGGCACGCTGATCGTCGCCGGCCACGAGACCACCGCCTCGACCCTGTTCTGGGCCTGCACGCTGCTCGCCCGCGAGCCGGGCCTGCAGGACGCGCTCGCCGCGGAGGCCGCCGGGCTCGACCTGTCGGAGGAGGGCGCCAGCGCGTCCCTGCCGCGCCTGAGGCTCGCCAGGGCGGTGACCCAGGAGACCCTGCGGCTCTATCCCCCGGTCTACGTCATCGCCCGCCGCGCCGCGCGGGCGAGCACGGTCGAGGGCACCGCGATCCCGGCCGGCAGCATCGTGATGATCCCGACCTGGGTGCTCCACCGCAACCCGCGCTGGTGGGACCGGCCGGAGACCTTCGATCCGGGGCGCTTCCTCGACGGCCCGGAGCCGGACCGTTTCGTCTACCTGCCCTTCGGCGCCGGCCCGCGGATCTGCATCGGCGCGCAGCTGGCGCAGGCCGAGGCGATCCTGGTCCTGGCGCGGCTGATGCGCGGGTTCCGGCTCTCGCTCGCCGGCGACCGGCCGGTCCTGCCGGTGGCGACCACCGTGATGCGGCCGGACCACGTGCCGCGCTTCCATCTGGCCCGCCGCGCCGGTTGAGCCTGCCGCCGGCGCGAAAATGCTCTATGGGCTTGCGGGAAGCGGCCGGCCCGGCCCCGCGAAGAGACAGAAACACACGGTGCGACCCTGGCGCAGCGGCCCGTCCGACCGGCGCGGCTACCATCACGGCAACCTCAAGGAGGCGCTGATCGAGGCCGCGCGCCGCTTCATCGCGGAGCGGGGGATCGGCGGCTTCACCCTGGTCGACGCGGCGCGCCTCGTCGGCGTCTCGCCGGCGGCGCTCTACCGCCATTTCCGCGGCCGCGAGGCCCTGCTCGAGGAGGTGGCCGAGCGCGGCTTCACCGAGCTCGCGGCGCGGCTGGCGCGGGCCCTGCGCGGTCCCGGCACGCCGCTCGAGCGCTTCACCCGCATGGGCGAGGCCTACCTGACCTTCGCCGAGGAGGAACCGGGCTACTACGCGGCGATCTTCGAGGCCCGGCCCCTCGGCCCGGACGGATGCGCCCCCGCGCAAGGCCCGCGCGACCGCGACGCCTTCGGCCTTCTCGTCGAGGCCCTGCGGAGCACCTTCCCGGACGGGTTCTTAGGGAGCGTCGATCCGCGCTTCGTCGCCCTGGAGGTCTGGGCGCTCTCGCACGGCATCGCGACGCTGGCTGCCGCCGGCCGGCTGCCGACCGGCCCCGGCTTGCCGACCAAGTACGACCTCCTGCGGGCCGGCGTGCTCGCCATGGTGCACGGGGCGACGGCGCGGGCTCCCGGATAGGGCTCAATGCCCCGAAGCGAGCGCCGCCCCCGGCTTGTCGTGGGTGCCGAGCCTCTCGACCAGCGTCGCCGAGGCCGCGTTGAGGCCGGCGACGTCCACCGGCACCCCATGGTGGCGGAACTTCAGGACCACCCGGTCGAGGGCGTTGACGGCGGTCAGGTCCCAGAAATGGGCGTCCGTCAGGTCGATCACCACGCGCTCCAGCTCCTCCTCGCGGAAGTCGAAGCCGGCATGGAAGGCCTCGGCCGTGGCGAAGAAGATCTGGCCCGTGACCCGGTAGGTGCGGGTCCGGCCCTCGCGCGACGAGGCGACGGCGAAGAACCGGGTGACCTTGTGGGCGAAGAACAGCCCGCTCAACACCACGCCGAACAGCACGCCCTTGGCGAGGTCGTGGGTCGCGACCACCACCGCGACGGTGCCGAGCATCACGATGCTCGACGTGGTCGGATGGGTGACCAGCGTGCGGATCGAGCGCCACTGGAAGGTGTTGATCGACACCATGATCATCACGGCGACGAGGGCCGCCATCGGGATCTGCGCGACGTAAGGCCCGAGCACCACGATCAGGAACAGCAGGAAGGCGCCGGCCCACAGGGTCGAGAGCCGGCCGCGGCCACCCGACGAGACGTTGATGACCGACTGGCCGATCATCGCGCAGCCAGCCATGCCGCCGAACAGGCCGGCGGTGACGTTGGCGAGGCCCTGGCCGGCGCATTCGCGGTTCTTGTTCGAGGTGGTGTCGGTGCGCTCGTCGACGATCGCGGCGGTCATCAGGCTCTCGAGCAGGCCGACCATCGCGAGGGTGAGCGCATAGGGCAGGATGATGCGAAGCGTCTCGAGGGTCAGCGGCACCTGGGGCAGGGCGAAGCTCGGCAATTCGCTCGGCAGCGCCCCCATGTCGCCGACGGTGCGGATGCCGAGGCCGAGGCTCATCGACAGGGCGGTGAACAGCACGATCGTCACCAGCGCCGAGGGCACGGCCTTGGTCAGGTAGGGCAGGCCGTAGATCAGCGCGAGGCCGGCGGCGGTCATGGCGTAGACGACCGGGCCGCGGCCGATCAGCTCCGGCATCTGGGCGAGGAAGATCAGGATCGCCAGCGCGTTGACGAAGCCGGTGACGACCGAGCGCGAGACGAAGCGCATCAGGTTGCCGAGCCGCAAGGCGCCGGCGGCGAGCTGGATCAGGCCGGTCAGGATCGTCGCGGCGAAGAGGTAGCCGAGGCCGTGATCCTTGACGAGCGTCGTCATCACCAGCGCCATCGCGCCGGTGGCGGCCGAGATCATCGCCGGCCGCCCGCCGGCGATCGCCGTGACGACCGCGATGCAGAACGAGGCGTAGAGCCCGACCTTCGGGTCGACCCCGGCGATGATCGAGAAGGCGATCGCCTCCGGGATGAGCGCGAGGGCCACGACGGTGCCGGCCAGGATCTCGCGCGTGACGTCGGGCGCCCATTCGCGCCGCAGGCGGACGAGGTTCATGGAATCTGAGCTTTCGGAGAGAGGCGCGACGGCGCGCGCGAGGGCGACCGGCCGCGCGAGGCGGACCGGCACGAAGGACAGGCGTGGAGAGAGGACGCGGGAGAGCGGGCGCTACGGCGGCGTGGGCCGCGAGACCGGAAGGGCTCGATCCTGCATCATGGGTCGTGCCTAGCACGAGCCTTTGCTGCGACGCAACCGGGCGGCGGGATGAAAGTCCCGAATGCTGGGCGCAGCTTGATTCGGGGAGACAACCGAGACGAGACGAGACGAGCGCGGGTTTTTCCCTCTCCCCCACAGAGGGGGAGGGGAAAACCCGCGCCCTTCATGAAAAAGGCCCGTCCCTTTGTGAAGGGACGAGCCTTGTCGTTGCGGAGGATCGTCCGGCCGTCAGGCCGGGATCAGCGGATCCCGCCGTGTCGCATTCTCCGGCACCCCGTCCTTGGCCTTCTGCTTCGGCGGGGGCCCAAGGAAGGCCGGGACGATGAAGAAGGCGGCGATCAGGGTGAAGAACAGCGACAGGGCGAGCAGCTTGCCCATGCTGGCGGTGCCCGGGTGGCTCGACAGCACCAGCGAGCCGAAGGCGGTGCCGGTGGTGAGCGCCGAGAAGAAGATCGCCCGGGTCAGGCTGGAGGCCAGCATGTCGGCGACACCGGCCCGCCAGGCGATCACGTAGTAGATGTGGAAGGCCACGCCCACCGCCAGCATCAGCGGCAGCGCGATGATGTTGGCGAAGTTCAGCGGCATGCCGATGAGGTAGAGCGCCTCCAGCGTCCACAGGGTGGCGAGCACCAGGGGGCCCAGCGCCATGGCAACGTCCCAGGGCCGGCGCAGGGCGACCGACAGGATGATGAAGATCGAGAGCAGCGCCAGCAGGCCCGCCTCGATGAAGGCGCCGAGGATCGTGTGGCTCGACAGGGTGGTGGCGACCGGCGCACCGGTGGCGTGGGGCGCGACGCTCAGGACTTCCTTGGCGAAGCGCCGCTGCACCAGGTTGTCGTTCGAATTGCCCTTCGGCTGCACCTCGATCCGGGCCTTGCCGTCGGCGGCGATCCACTCGGAGCGGATCTGCTTGGGCAGGTTCTCCAGCGTGATCTTCTCCGGCGACAGGAGATCGCGCAGGCGGGTGAGCAGGAGCTTGAGGTTCGGCACCACCGCGGCGGCGGCCGCCTCGCGCACCGGCGGCTCGGCATTGGCCAGGCGCTCGAGGGTGTCGGTGAAGCCCTGGATGGTGGCGAACGGCCCGGAATCGGTCCCGCCCCGCTCCTTCGCTCCCTGCACGATGCCGCGGAGCGCCGTCACGGCGTTGCGGATCGCCGTCACCACCTCGCGGTCGGTCGGCGGCGGGGCGACGCGGGGCGGGTTGAGCACGGGCCCGAGCACCTGCGCGGCGTCCTCGATGGTCGCGAGCTTCTGGTCCTGGTCGGCGGGCACGAAGGTGTTGATGTCGACCACCCCGGCGACGGCCGGCAGGGCCAGGAGCTTCTTGACCATCGGCGCGATGGCGTCGCGGTTCGGCACCACCACGTCGATCGAGTTGGGGCTGGTCTTGGGGTCCTTGGCGAGGTCGAGATAGGTCGCGACCGATTCCACCTTCGCGCTGCGCAGGTGCATCGGGTTCGAATCGAAGGGCAACCAGTAGAGCAGGGGCAGCCCCGCCACCGTGACGAGGCCGGTGAGCACGAGGACCAGCTTGCGGTGCTCGAGGATCCAGTGGTCGACCGAGGCCATGCTGGCGGTGCCGACCTCCTGCTTCTCGCCCGGCGGCCGCAGCACGGCGATCAGGGCCGGCAGCAGGGTGAGGGCGAAGAGGTAGGCGACGATCATGCCGACGCCGGCGATCAGGCCGAGCTCGGACACGCCGCGGAAGTCGGTCGGCAGGAACGAGAAGAAGCCGGCGAGGAGCGAGACGGCCGCGAGCGTCAGCGACCAGCCGACCCCGCGGGCGGCCGAGCGGATCGCCCGTTCCAGGTCCCCCTCGGTGAAACGGTCGGCGCGGTAGCGCACGGCGAACTGGATGCCGAAATCGATGCCGAGGCCGACGAACAGGGCCGCGAAGGCGACCGAGATCGGGTTCAGCTCGCCGACCATCAGCAGGCCGAGGGCGGCGGTGACGATGAGGCCCGCGACGGTGGTGACGAGCACCGCGACGACGAGGCTGCCCGAGCGGAGCGCCAGCCACAGGAACAGCACGATGGCGCCGCCGGTGACCGAGTAGTTCAGCCCGGCATCCTCGGCCAGCGTCGCGAACTCGTCGTCGGCCACCGCCACCTGGCCGGTGAGGCGCACCCGTATCCCGTTGGCCTCGGTCAGGCCGAGGCTGCGGG
The DNA here is from genome assembly GCF_011043735.1 of Methylobacterium sp. DB0501. Classification (GTDB taxonomy): domain Bacteria; phylum Pseudomonadota; class Alphaproteobacteria; order Rhizobiales; family Beijerinckiaceae; genus Methylobacterium; species Methylobacterium alsaeris. The sequence goes on from NZ_JAAKGV010000006.1 coordinate 150,419, forward strand.
CGGTCTCGCGGATCAGCTGGGTCGCCTTCTCGCCGGGCTGGAGGGCGTCGTAGTCGAGGACCGGCTGGGCGATGACGAAGCGGCGCAGGTCGCTCGGCTCCGCCTTGCCGCCGGAGAGCAGGAGCTGCCACGAGAGCTGCGCCCGCTCGCCCTTCAGCACACGATCGAAGACTTCCTTCATCTGGCCCATCGGGCCGACGAGGTCCTCGGGCTTGGCCTGGCCGGCCTTCACCCCTTGAGCGCCCATCACCATGGCCTGCATGATGCCGCGCAAGGACGGGTCGGCAGCGAGCGGCCCGAGCAGGCCCTGCTGCTGGATCAGCCGCTCGGTGGTCTGGTCCAGTTCCTTCTGGGGCATCAGCAGCAGGCCGTTCTTCTCGAAGAACGGCCCGCCATCGGGGCGGTAGACGATCGGCAGCAGGTCCTTGTGGGTGGACAGGGCCTGGGTCAGGCGGCCCGCCGCCTCCTCGGCCTGTTCCGGCGTCTGCCCGTCGATCACCATGACGAGCAGGTTGCTGCGCTGCGGAAAAATCTTCTCGAACTGGATCTCGTCCTGGCGCCAGGGCACGTCCGAGGTGATCAGGCGCTCGACGTCGGTGTTGATGCGGAAGAGATGCGCCGCCGTGACGGCGCTCGCGACGGTGAGCAGCAGCGCGGCCACGAGGACGAGCCAGCGCCGGTGTACGGAAAACGCCACGAGCCGTTCGATCACGATGCGAAGCCTGCCTCTAGCTCGCGGGCCACGGGGCGGCCCGGTGAAGTCCCTGTGGATCGGCCCGCCGGGACGGCGAGGTCCCGGCGCCGGCGCGAGCACCGTTATAGCGCGCGGCGCAGCCGCGCCCATGGTCACGGCGGGTAACCACGTCCCGGCGACGCGCCGTGGCCACGGACACGCTCGCGAGGACCGCCTCCGTGGCGCGCTAGGTAATGACCCGCAGGCCCGATTGCAACGCATTGGCGGCAAACGGATCCCCGGGCCGGACGCCGGTCCGGGCCGCCCCGCGCGGCCTGAGCGCGGCTTTACCGGCCGGCGATCCCCACCGTAAACGTCGCAGGCGGAAGGGCTTCGGCCGGCGAGGGCTTTTCAGCCGGGCGGGGCTTTTGTGGTCTGGCGCGACGGAGGGCCGGTGACGCAGACGCGGGAGAACGGGATCGCCCTCGTGCTGGCCCAGCCGAGAGGCTTCTGCGCCGGGGTGGTGCGGGCGGTCGACATCGTCGAGCGGGCGCTCGCGCGCGGCGACGGCCCGGTCTATGTCCGCCACGAGATCGTCCATAACGGCCGCGTCGTCGCCGACCTGAAGGCCAAGGGCGCCCGCTTCGTCGAGAGCCTCGACGCCGTCCCGGACGGCGCCACCACGATCTTCTCGGCCCACGGGGTGTCGCGGGCGGTCGAGGCGGAGGCCGCGCGACGGGGCCTGCCCGTCATCGACGCGACCTGCCCGCTCGTCGCCAAGGTGCACAAGCAAGGGCAGCTTTACGCGGCGCAAGGGCGCACGGTCATCCTGGTGGGACATGCCGGCCACGCCGAGGTCGAGGGGACGCTCGGCCGGATCGACGGCGAGGTCCACCTCGTCGGCAGCGTGGCGGAAGCCGAAGCCCTCGACCTGCCCGCCGACGCGAGGCTCGCCTACGTCACCCAGACGACGCTGAGCGTCGACGACACGCGGGCGATCATCGCGGTCCTGCAGCGGCGCTTCCCCGACCTCGTCGGGCCCGAGACCCGGGACATCTGCTACGCGACGCAGAACCGCCAGGCCGCCTTGCGGGCGCTGGCCGAGATCGCCGACCTGATCCTGGTGGTGGGCGCGAGGAACTCCTCGAACTGCAACCGGCTGCGCGAGATCGCCGCCGAGGCCGGCCGGCCGAGCCACCTCGTCGAGGGCGCGGAGGATCTGGACCGAATCGGTCTCGACGGCGTGCGGACCCTCGGCCTGACCGCCGGCGCCTCGACACCCGAGGCGGTGATCGCGGAGGTGATTGCTGCGCTGCAGCGTCGCACCCCCCTGCGGATTTCGACGCTTCCGGGCGTTGTCGAGAGCGCGAGCTTCCCGCTCCCGTCGAGTTTGGGCCACACTTAGTCCCTTCCGCACCCGGCTTGGACCCTTTCGAACCTAGCTTGCTGGAAATCCGCCACTTTTCGGGCTAATCAGCCCGCTTGGCACAGCACTCGACACGAACCACGACACAAGGAGCCTGGGTCTTGGGCATTCCTCTCCGGTACGTCGCGAAGATCGGCGGCTACATCCTCAAGCAGCACCTCACCGGCCGCAAGCGCTACCCGCTTGTCATGATGATGGAGCCGTTGTTCCGGTGCAATCTAGCCTGCGCGGGCTGCGGCAAGATCGACTATCCGGACGAGATCCTCAACAAGCGCCTCCCGGTCGACGAAGCACTCGAGTCGGTCCGTGAGTGCGGCGCACCCGTGGTGGTCATTGCGGGCGGCGAGCCGCTGCTGCACAAGGACCTGCCGCAGATCGTCGAGGGCATCATCGCCCAGAAGAAATTCGCGATCGTCTGCACCAACGCGCTTCTCCTCGAGAAGAAGATCGCGCAGTACAAGCCGAGCCCGTACTTCACCTGGTCGATCCATCTCGATGGCGACAAGGAGATGCACGACCAGTCGGTGTGCCAGCGCGGCGTCTACGACAAGGCGGTGGCGGCGATCCAGAAGGCCAAGGAGATGGGCTTCCGGGTCACCATCAACTGCACCTTCTTCAACAACTCCTCGGCCGACAAGATCGCCGACTTCTTCGACAGCGTGACCCGGATGGGCATCGACGGCATCACCGTCTCCCCCGGCTACGCCTACGAGCGCGCCCCCGACCAGCAGCACTTCCTCAACCGCCGGGCGACCAAGGACCTGTTCCGCGGCGTGTTCCGCCTCGGCAAGGAGAAGGGCCGCGAGAAGTGGACCTTCCAGCAGTCGGGCCTGTTCCTCGACTTCCTGGCCGGCAACCAGACCTACCACTGCACGCCGTGGGGCAACCCGACCCGGACGGTCTTCGGCTGGCAGAAGCCGTGCTACCTGCTCGGCGAGGGCTACGCCAAGACCTTCAAGGAGCTGATGGAGACCACGGACTGGGACGCCTACGGCACCGGCAACTACGAGAAGTGCGCCGACTGCATGGTGCATTCGGGCTACGAGGCCTCGTCGGTGGTCGATTCGGTGAAGAAGCCGTGGAAGCCGCTGGTCTACGCCATGCGCGGCATCAAGACCGAGGGCGAGATGGCTCCCGAGATCTCCCTCGAGAACCAGCGCCCGGCCGAGTTCGTGTTCTCACGCAACGTCGCGCAGAAGCTCTCCGAGATCCGGGACGCCAAGGCCGACGCCAAGAAGCGCGCGACAGCGGCCTAACGAGGCGAAGGCCGCCGACGAGTCGCGGGCGAGGCGAACGAGCCCGCCCACGCTCGCCGAGCGGCGCGCCAGAGCCGCCAGGACGGCGAGGATATCGGGCTCGCCGTCCGGCTTGAGGGCCTTGGCGATCGCCGCCGGCAAGGCGCGGTCGGCCGGGTCGCACACCACCCGCACGGCACAGAACGGCAGGCCGTGCGCCTCCGCGAAGGCGGCCGCGACGTGGGATTCCATGTCGACCGCCGCGGCGCCGGTCGCGGCCCGCAAGGATGCCTTGGCGTGCGGCGACAGAACCGCCGCCTCGACCCCCGCCACGTCGGCCAGGACCACCCGCACCGGCGCATCCGTCAGCCGGCGGGCGAGGGCGGCCACGACCTGGCTGTGCGCCGGGTGCCGGACGCCGCCGGCGCTCACCCCGGTCGCCACCACGACGTCGCCCGGCACCAGATCGGGATCGAGCCCGCCGGCGATGCCGATGCTCATCACCGCCCGGCAGCCCGGGCCGCTGCGCCCCTTCAGCACGTCCCGCAGCCGCTCCGGATTGCCCCCGGCCCCCACCGTCGCCACACCCGGCCCGGCGGCGAGCCGCGCCTCGCGGGCCAGGCCGGTCACGGCCAGCACGGGATGGGGCCCGTTCGGACCGGTGGTGTCCTCGACGACGATCATGCGGGGGCTCGGCGGAGTCTCGATGGGAGGGATGTAGTGGATCCCCCCTCATACCAGAGCGTGTGCGGCAGGCGTGTGGCGCCGGCGACACGGGCGACCGACGCCTCCCCGGAGCCCTGGGGCGACCGGCCCTCGACGGCACCGCCATCCGCGATTTCATCCTGAAGTCGCAAGTGGAATGAAATCAACCTTCGCGTGTCCATACGGAGGAGGTTTCACGGGTCGGCGTCGAGAGCCCGTCGGGCACGACGTTCACCGGCCTCCGAAGGCGCGACGATCCGAGCGGTCCCATGCCGGCCATGCTCGACCACGCAAGACCCGGTTAAGCTCGACCGTGAAGAAAGGGGAGCCGGTCCCGGCACGGTCCCACCTCACGCCCCGCAAGGCCCCCCATGCCCCGCAGTTCCGAGGACAACCGAAACCGGGCGCTCGCCGTCCTCGCCGGGCTCGGCGCCCTGGCGCTCCTCGCCCTCCTGGTCCTGCGCGGGGTCTTTCGCGATCCGGGCCTCAACTCGCACGGCGCCCTGGCGGATGCGTTCCTGCACGGGCGGCTGTGGATCGAGAGCTGCCCGGAGATCGACTGCGCCCTGTTCCAGGGCCGCACCTACGTGATCTTCCCGCCGCTGCCGGCGCTCGTGGCCTTGCCCTTCGTCGCCGTGTTCGGGTTTCCGGGCTTCAAGGGCTTCGTGCTGCTGGCGGCGGCACTCGGGGCGATCAGCCTGTGGGCCTGGCACCGGATCCTGCGGGCGCTCGACGTGGAGGACGCGGACGCGCTCTGGATCCTGGCGGCGATCGCCTTCGCGAGCCCCCTGTTCCAGGTCACCCTGCGCTCGGAAGGAGTATGGTTCTTCGCCCAGTCGGTCGGTTTCCTGATGACCACCTTGAGCCTGTGGGCGGTGGTCTGCCGGCGCTCGCTGCCGCTCGCCGGGCTGTTCGTGGCGCTCGCCTTCCTGTGCCGGCAGATGGCGATCTTCTATCCGCTGGTCCTGCTGGTCCTGGCGCTGCCGCGGCACGAAGGCTGGCGCGGGGAGTGGCGCGAGACGGCGCGGGACCTCGTCCGTCCGGTGCTGCTCGCGGGGGTTCCCGTCGCGATCGCGCTCGTTGCCTACTTTCTCTATAATTATCTCCGCTTCGGCAGCCCGACCGAGACCGGCTACGCCTTCATCCACAATCCCGGCAGCGCCGGCTTCATCTGGCGGCGCATCTCCGAGGTCGGGCTGTTCTCGCGCGACTACCTCCTGTTCAACACCCTCTATCTCTTCCTGCAGGGCATCCATTTCGAGTTCGGCGGGCCGTACCTGACGCAGCTCACCGGCATCGACCGCTCGGGCTCCGCCCTGCTGGTGATGTGCCCGTGGCTGCTGCTGGCCTTCTACGCCCGCCTCGACCGGGCCTTCGCGGCGGGCGCGGCGGTGATCGCGATCATCGCCGGCATCACGTTGTTCTATCACTCGAACGGCGCCGACCAGACCGCCACCCAGCGCTACACCCTCGACTGGCTGCCGATCCTGATCGTGCTGATGGTCCGTGGCGAACGTCCCCGAGCCTTCGCGGCGCTGCCGCTTCTGGTCACCTGGGGTATCCTCGCCAACGCGGCGGTGACGCTGCTCACCAGCCTCTACAAGATCTGAGCAGGCTTTGCGTTGACAGGCCACACGGTCCACGACACGGGAGGTTGCGGGGGACAGAGCAGCGGCCACCGCGCCCCCGCAACCTCCTGTATCGTGTACTGTGATTAAAGGCTCACAACACGCTCAGGATCCTTGATTTTACCACATTCCCTGAGACGAGCCGGCGCCCAACCTCGTCGGAACATGCTCTAGGCTTCGACCGGTGCGCGGCGCATCCCGAAGGTCAGGATCTGGTGGCCGAAATAGTTCGACACCGCGCCGGCCGCGATGCCGGCGCCGTGGCCGAGCGCCTCGGCCACCGGCAGCGGCAGGGCCGGCACCAGGGACGTCGACGCGGCGAGGAGCCCGGCGCTCACCGCCAGCACGAGCCCGGCACCGACGGCGTTGACGGCGACGAAGACCGCGGCCTGGCGCGGGAGCGGGCCGGTGCTGGCGCCCCGGAACACGAAGGTCCGGTAGAGCCAGAACCCCGCCGCCATGCCGATCCCGTAGGCGACCAGCATGGACGCGACGTATGGCAGGACCCACGACAGGGCGATGCGGGACAGCCAGTTGATCGCGGCGGCCGAGCCGCCGGCGACCAGGAAGCGGACGACCTCCGGCGCCATCAGAGACCCCAGCCCGGCAGCCCGAAGGCCGCGACCGCGAAGGAGAGGCCGGCGACCGCCGCGAGGGCGAGGCTCGGCCGGTCCTTGACCGCGAAGGCGACGGGATCGTCGTTGAGCTCGTCGCGGCCGGCGAGCAGCCAGATCCGGCCCATGAACAGCACCAGCACGGCCGGGAAGGTCCAGAGCGCCAGCGGCGCCGAGAGCACCGCGTGCCGGAACGCCTCGTTGGCGAGGTAGAGGATGAAGATCACGATGCTGGCGAGCCCCGCGGCGATCCCGAAGGCGAGCACCACCGGCTCGTCGGCCGGGCGGTAACCGCGGCCCGAGAGCTGGCCGGTGCGCCCGCGCTTCGCCGCCCCGCGCAGCTCGGTGTGGCGCTTGGCGAAGGAGAGCGAGGTGAACAGGAACATCGAGAAGGTGAGGAGCCAGGGCGACCAGGCCACGCCCACCGCCGCGACCCCGATGACGAGCCGCAAGGTGAACAGGCTGCCGAGGATCAGCGCGTCGAGCATCGGCACCCGCTTCAGCGAGAACGAGTAGGCGAGGGTGACGGCGAGGTAGGCCGCCACCGCGGCGAGGACCGCCGGGCCGGCGAAGGCCGCGAGGCTCAAGCCCAGGCCGAGCCCGCCGATCGTCGCCGCGAGGCCGGTGGCGAGGGGCAGCCGCCCGCTCGCCAGCGGCCGGTGGCGCTTCGACCAATGCGCCCGGTCGTGCGGCAGGTCCCACAGGTCGTTGAGGAGGTAGCTCGCCGAGGCGACGAGGCCGAGGGCGACGAAGGCGAGAACCGCCTCGGCCCAGGCGCCGGCGCTGCCGGCGAGGCCGCCGAGCATCATCGGCACGAAGACGAGGCCGTTCTTGGCCCATTGGTGCAGCCGCGCAGCCTTGGCGAGCGCCCGCAGGCGCGGGGCGGCGGCGAATTCCTCGATCGGGCGCCCGCCGGCCCGCGCCGCGCGGGCGACGCTCGCCGGGGTCTCGACCAGGATCACCCTCTGCGCCCGGGCCCAGATCGGCAGGTCGACCGCCGCGTTGCCGGCATAGTCGAACCCGCGCGGAAACAGGGCGGCGAGGCGCTGCGCCTTGACCTCGCCCTTGAGATTGACGAGCCCGTCGCTCGACACCGCCCGGTCGAACAGCGGGAACCGCTCGACGATGCCGCGGGCCATCAATTCGTCGGCGGCGGTGGCGAGCACGATCTCGCGCCCGAGGGTCTTCTGCAGCCCGATATAGGCGAGCAGCTCCTCGTTCGCCGGCAGGGTGGCGAAGTCGAGGGCGGCGTGCTCGGCGACCCGTCGCTTGAAGGTCGCCCGGCCGCGCGGCAGCCAGGCCAGCATCGAAAACAGCATCAGGACGTTGCGGCGCAGGATCGCCACCACGCCCTCGAGCAGCAGGTCGGTGCGCAGGAGCGTGCCGTCGAGATCGACCACGAGGGGCACCAGCGGGCCCTCGTCCCGCCCCGGGATGGCGGCCGCGTCGTCGCGCCGGGGTGGGCCGGAATGGATGGGGAGGGGGCTCGCCAGGGACATCGTCTCGGCCTGTGCTGCTGTGTTCTCGGCGCAGGCTACGATGCGGCAGGCGGCTCAAGTCTTAATCGGACTTGAGACACCCGATCCTTCGCATGTCAGGATGATCGTCCGGTTGATGCGCGTATCGATATTTCGGGGGAACGCGGCAAGATCGCGTTCACCATCGCGGCTGGCGGCGGCAGCCGGCGCCCCGGTGAGCCCGGGCCTTCGACATCGTCCTCTCCGGTCTTGTCCCGGACGGGCGAAACGAAGCGGACGGCGATCCGGGATCGAGCACGAAAAGTCGCGAAGCGTCCGCAACGGTGCGGGAGGCGGAGCCGCTTCGCGGCCCTACGCCTCCGGATCCGCCCGCGTCGAGAACCGGTCGCGGGCGGTGAAGCGGTCGGCGGGCAGGCCGAGGGGCAGGCTGCCGCGGTAGATCTCGCGCGAGAGGAAGGTGCGCTCGATCTCGATCTGCTCTTCGTCGAGGTCGACGTACCAGCAGCGGCGCCGGGGCGACCAGCGGTAGTTGCGGTCCTTGAGCCGGTCCTTGAGGGCGATCGGGGCGTCGGAGGCCCAGAGCCGCACGGTCGGCCGCCGCGCCGCGTCGAGAAGGGCGGCCAGCGCCAGCCGCCCCGAGAGCCGCAGCGGGCGGGCGAGGATGGCGAGCAGCGCCTCGCAATCGTCGATCGCCCGGTGGCCGTTGTGGAAATGGCCGTGATCGGCGAGCAGGTGGCCCAGCCGCATGCCCTCGTGCCCCTCGGACCGCCAGGGGATCTGGTGGCACGAGCAGGCCCAGTTGCGCGACACGAAGATCGGCCAGCGGCGCTCGCACATCTGCCGGTCGAAGCGGGCATTGTGGGCGATGACGACCCGGGCCTCGGCGGCGAGCGCCTCGACCGCCGCGTCGTCGATGCGCTGGCCGGCGACGTCGGCATCGGTGATGCCGGTGAGGCGCACCACCGCCTCGGGGATCGGGCCGGAGGGCTGGTGGAGCTGGTTGAAGCGCTCCAGCACCCGGTAGATCCGGCCGCTGGCGCCGTACTCGAACTTGACGATGCCGAGCTCGATCACCTCGTCGGCGGTCACGTCGATGCCGGTCGTCTCGGTGTCGAGGATCAGCCCGACGAAGGTCGGCTCGGCGGGCTCCTCGGGCGGGGGCACGAAGGGGCTCAACCGGCGCAGCACCCGGTAGTCGCCGGTGCGCTCCAGGATGGCGGCGATGTCGTCGAGCGCGTCGGTCAAGCGGCGTGTCACCCTGGCAGGCGGCCGCGGGGGCGGCGCGTGTCGTTGCTTGTGGCCCGGCATAGACCCGGCCCGGCCGCCGGGCCAAGAGCCGCGGCGCCACGCTCCACCGCATTCGCGGGCCGGCGAAGGAGCGCCGAGGTCTCTCCTTGAACCGCGAAGTGCCCAAGATCCCGTGCGAGGGTGCCGGCCGGATCCGGTCCCTCGCGGCCCGGGGGCCGCCACGCACGAAAGACCCCGCCGCCGACGCTTCCGAGGACCGACGCCCGAGACTCATCGGCGGCGGGGGAGTGGAGGGGATCCGAGAGACGAGCCCGGCACCGGCCGGGGGCGATCAGGGCCGGCGGGCACGCCGGGCGGCTCCCGGGCCATCCGACACGCGGCCAACCGTCCACCGCTACCCCGGTTTCGGGGGGGCGGCGCCGGAGCGTCGTCCGGAGTAGACCTGGATGGGGCGGGCGATCGAATTCGGCCGCAAGCGCCGGGATGCGGGGCTGACGGAGCGGGGCCAGGATGGCGCATCGCCCGGACAGGGAGGCAAGGACGACCATGCGCAACCCCGATCCCGACCTCGCAAGCCCGACCCCTCCGGCCGCGAACGGCGCCCCGTCGCTCGACGCCGCCGCCCGCGTCGCGGCCGTGGCCCGCCGCGACCGGGCGGCGGACGGCCTGTTCGTCTACGCGGTGCGCACGACCGGGGTGTATTGCCGGCCGAGCTGCGCCGCCCGGCCGGCCCGTCCCGAGAATGTCAGCTTCCATCCGACCTGCGCGGCGGCGGAAGCCGAGGGGTTCCGGCCCTGCCGGCGCTGCCGGCCGAACGAGGCGAGCCTCCACGAGCGCCAGGCCGAGGCGGTGGCGCGGGCCTGCCGCCGGATCGAGGCGGCCGAGACCCCGCCGGCCTTGGCCGACCTCGCGGCATCGGCGGGGTTGAGCCCGCACCACTTCCACCGGGTGTTCAAGCAGGTCACCGGCGTGACGCCGCGGGCCTACGGCGAGAGCCTGCGGGCCGCACGCGCCGCGGAGGAATTGCGGCGGGCCGGGAGCGTCACGGAGGCGCTCTACGAGGCCGGCTACGGCGCGGCGAGCCGGTTTTACGCCGCGGCACCGGGCCGCCTCGGCATGACGCCGACGGCCTACCGCAACGGCGGGGCGGGCGCGGCGATCCGCTTCGCCGTCGGCGCCTGCTCCCTCGGCCATGTCCTGGTGGCGGCAACCGAGACAGGCGTCTGCGCGATCCTGCTCGGCGACGATCCCGACGCCCTGCTGCGCGACCTCCAGGACCGCTTCCCGAAGGCGGCGCTGACCGGGGGCGACGCGGATTTCGACGCGGTGGTGGGACAGGTGATCGCCCTCGTCGAGGCGCCGGGCACGGCCGCGAGCCTGCCCCTCGACATCGGCGGCACCGCCTTCCAGCAGCGGGTGTGGCAGGCGCTGCGGTCGATCCCGCCGGGGCGCACCGCGACCTATGCCGAGGTCGCGCGGGCGATCGGCGCGCCGTCGGCGGCCCGCGCCGTGGCGCTCGCCTGCGGCGCCAACCCGATCGCCGTGGCGGTGCCGTGCCACCGGGTGGTGCGCGGCGACGGCAGCCTGTCGGGCTACCGCTGGGGCGTGGCGCGCAAGCGGGCGCTCCTCGACCGGGAGCGGGACCCGGCGGACGGCCGCTAGATGCCGGGTCGCGGAATTTGCGACCGGCACGGATCGTTGGGCAGGGATCGACGTTCTTCTCTGGCCCTGCCGCAAAGGTTTCGCGGCAGGACCCTGACGTAACACGTCGAGCGCGGGCCTCCCCCAGGAGCGCAGTTCCATGTCGTGCCGCCACAACGCCGTCGCTCCCCTGCCGCACCTGATCGCGACGGCGCCGTCGCACCTACGCAAGTGGCGCCGGTTCCCCAGCACCCTGCCGCAGGCGGCCAACGACAACACCCGCCCCGGCGCCACCGCCGAGGCCGGGCTGTGGGCCGCGGCCCTCGGCGCCACCGCCACCCTGGTGGCGGTGCTGATGGTCGGGTTGATGCTGTAGCGAGGCTCGGGGCCCGGTCGTCCTCAGCGTCCGGTCTTCGCGCGCCAGGCCGCGAAGTCGGCCTTGGCCTGCGCGTCGACGAGCGGGTAGAGGCCGACCACGGCGCGGCCGTTCCGGACCTCCTCCAGCACGAAATCCTCGAACACCGTCATCTCGGCCGCTTCCGCGGCGACCTCGTCGGCGATCGCCGCCGGGATCACGATCACCCCCTCGGCATCGCCCACCACCACGTCGCCCGGGAACACCGCGACGTCGCCGCAGCCGATCGGCACGTTGATGTCGAGGGCCTGGTGCAGGGTCAGGTTGGTCGGGGCCGACGGGCGGTTGTGATAGGCCGGGAAGGGCAGGGCGCCGATCTCGGGCGAATCGCGAAAGCCGCCATCGGTGACGACCCCGGCCGCGCCGCGCTTCATGAGGCGGGTCACCAGGATTCCCCCGGCGGAGGCCGCACGCGGGTTCTTGCGGCTGTCCATCACCAGCACCGCCCCCTCCGGGCACTGGTCGACGGCGACGCGCTGGGGATGGGTGGGATCGCGGAAGACCGCCAGCGTGTTCAGGTCCTCCCGGGCCGGGATGTAGCGCAGGGTGTAGGCCTCGCCGACCATCGTCCCGGCCTGCGGGTTGAGGGGGCGCACGTCCTGGATGACCTGGTTGCGCAGGCCGCGCTTGAACAGGGCGGTGGCCAGGGTGGCGATGCTGACGGTCTTCAGCGTCGCGCGGGTCTCGGGGCTCAGGGGCATCGGGGCTCTCCGGTCGGGGGCGAGGACCGGGGAGGCCGGGGAACGACCAGGGGCCGCGCCGCCCGACCCGACTCCTCCCCGCCGCACCGGACGGCTTCGCCGCTCCGCGGCCGCCCGCGGCGGCCTGTGACGCGCGCATTGAAGCACTAATGTTTTAGTACATCAACCGGGATATCGCGGCTCGGCGCGCGGCCCGAACCCTCCCGCCTCTGCGGGGGAGGGTGGCGAGCGGGACGAAGTCCCGTCGAGAGGGGCAGCACGACCTTGATCCGGGGGGTGCCCTTCATGGCGGGCGCGACCTCTCCGGAAACGTGGCTCCCCTCTTTGGCCCCACTCCGTGGGGCACCCTCCCCCGCAGACGGGGGGAGGGTTCGCAGCGCGCCTCATCCGGGGCGCGCCGAGCCCTACTTCTTGCGCGGGGCCGGCGGCGGCGGGGCCGGGGGCTCGTCGCCGCCCTCGTCGGGCTCGCCGCCGCCGATCGTCGACTTCAGCGCGAAGGCCACGAGGGGGCTCGCCACGTCGACCACCTCGGCCTTGGTCAGCCCGTCCTTCGGATCGTAGCTGCCGACCAGCATCACGGTCCGGTTCTCGGTCTTGGCGAGATCCAGGCCCTCGCCGGAGACGGCCATCGGCTGGCCGGCGATCTCGTCGGCCTTGCGGTCGTTGGTGAACAGAACCGTGACCTTGCCGTCCTTCACCACGCCGACGTAGCAGGTCTCCTCCGGCGTGCGGCAGGGGAACAGCATCGCAGCGGTCGGGTCGGGCGGCGGCGCCTCCTTGGGCGGGGGCGGCGGGGCCTTCGGGCCCTTCGGGGCCGGCTGGGCGGCGGCCGGCCCGAGGGTCGGCACGGCGGCCGCGAGCGCGAGCAGCGTGAGGGCGAGCGCGGAGCGCATCTGTCTCGATCTCCAGGAATGATGCCGCATCGGAAGGCGCGAAGTGGCGCCCGCCCGCCGGGGGGTCAAGGGCCGGCAAGGGCCGGCGGGGATCGGAACGGCTCACGCCTGCGCGAGACCGTCGTCGAGCCCGGCCGCCGCCACCAGCGCCCGGGTATAGGCCTCGCGCGGGCGCTCCAGCACCCGGTCGGTCGGGCCGCGCTCGACCTCGCGGCCGTTCCGCAGGACCAGCACGGTGTCGGCCAAGGCCCGCACCACCGCGAGGTCGTGGGAGATGAAGAGGTAGGCGAGGCCGTGCGCCGCCTGGAGGTCGCGCAGCAGGGCGACGATGTCGCGCTGCACCGTGCGGTCGAGGGCGGAGGTCGGCTCGTCGAGGACGACGAGGCGGGGGCGCAAGGCCAGCGCACGGGCGATGGCGATGCGCTGGCGCTGGCCGCCCGAGAAGGCGTGCGGGAAGCGGTGACGCGAGGAGGGATCGAGGCGCACCTCGCGAAAAGCCTCCGCCGCCCGCGCGTCGCGGGCCGCGGCGCTCAGGTGAGGCTCGTGGACCCGCAACCCCTCGGCGACGATCTCGCCGGCGGTGAGGCGGGGCGAGAGCGAGCCCATCGGGTCCTGGAACACCGGCTGGAAGCCGCGGCGCAGGGACCTCAGGGAGGCGCGGTCCAGGCGGGTGAGGTCGCGGTCCTCGAACCGCACCAGGCCGTGGGCGGCGGGTTCGAGGCGCAGGAGCGCCCGGCCGAGGCTCGACTTGCCCGAGCCCGATTCGCCGACGACCCCGAGGGTCTGGCCGGCCCGCAGGGTGAGGTCGATCCCCTCGACCGCGCGGCGCGGCGGGCCGGCCCGCCACCAGCGCCGCGGCCCCGGATAGGCGACCGAGACGCCCCGCGCCTCCAGCACCACCGACGCCCCCTCGGGCACCGGACCCTTGCGCCCGGCGGGCTCGGCGGCCAGCAGGTCGCGGGTCTCGGGCGCCCGCGGGTCTCGGAACAGCCGCTCGGTCGGGCCCGCCTCGACGAGGCGGCCGGAACTCAGCACCGCCGTGCGCTCGGCGATGCGCCGCACCAGCCTGAGGTCGTGGGTGATGAACAGGAGCGCGAGGCCGAGGCGCGCCTTCAGGTCGGCGAGCAGCGCCAGGATCTGGGCCTGGACGGTGACGTCGAGGGCCGTCGTCGGCTCGTCGGCGATCAGCAGGTCGGGCTCGCAGGCGAGCGCCATCGCGATCATCACCCGCTGGCGCTCGCCGCCCGACAATTCGTGGGGATAGGCGGAGAGGCGCGACGCCGCGTCGCGGATCCCGACGAGACCCAGCAGGTCGCGGGCCCGCGCCCGGGCCTGGCGCCGGCTCATGCCGCGATGGGCGCGGAGCGGCAGGGCGATCTGGTGGCCGACCGCGAAGAGCGGATCGAGGGCGGTCATCGGCTCCTGGAACACCAGGCCGATGCGGGCGCCGCGGATCCGGTCGAGGGCGGGGCGCGCGAGCCCGGTCAGCACGGTGCCGTCGAAGCGCACGCTGCCCGAGACGCGCGCCTGGGGCGGCAGCAGGCCGAGCGTGGCCAGCGCCACCTGGCTCTTGCCCGAGCCCGATTCGCCGACGAGGGCCAGGGTCTCGCCGCGGGCGAGGTCGAGGTCGAGGCCGTCGAGGGCCGTCACCCCGGCATCCGGGTAGCGCACCGTGAGCCCGCGGAGGGACAGGAGGCTCGGGCTCTGCGGGTGCGTGCTCCCCGGATTCATGCTCCCTCCCGCGGATCGAGGGCGTCGCGCAGGCGCTCGCCCAGCAGCGTCAGGGCGAGCAGGGTGGCGACCAGGAAGGCGGCCGGCACGACCAGCATCCAGGGCGCGGTCTCGAGGCTGCGGGCGCCGTCGGCGATCAGCACGCCCCAGCTCGTCGCCGGCTCCTGCACGCCGAGGCCCAGGAACGACAGAAAACTCTCGAGCAGGATCACCCGGGGCACCATCAGGGCCGCGAAGGCGACGACCGGCCCGAGCAGGTTCGGCACGACGTGCCGGCGCAGGATCGCCGCGGTGGTGAGCCCCAGCGCCTCGGCCGCCCGGACGTAGTCGCGCCGGCGGATTCCCTGCGCCTCCGACCGGACGATGCGGGCCATGTCGAGCCACTCCACCGCGCCGACCGCGACGAAGATCAGCGCCACCGAGCGGCCGAAGAACACCACCAGCATGATGACGAAGAACACGAAGGGCAGGGAGTACAGGATGTCGACGAGGCGCATCATCGCCGCGTCGACCCGCCCGCCGAGGGTGCCGGCGAGCGCCCCGTAGGCGACCCCGATGCCGAGCGCCACCGCGGTCGCCATCAGGCCGAGCGCCAGCGACAGCCGCCCGGCGACGAGGGTGCGGGTGAGGAGGTCGCGCCCGAGCGCGTCGGTGCCGGCGAGGAAGCGAAGCCGGCGCAACGGCGCCTCGACGGCGAGGCGCCGCCCGTCCTCCGACCGCCCGAGGATCTGCGCCTCGCCGAAGATGTCGGAGCGGGAGAAGAACGTCAGCACCCGCGGGTCGACGGGCTTGTCGGCGGCGAGCGTCAGGCGGACCGCGTCGCCGGTCACGCTCACATCCTCGGCCCGCACCCGCATCCGGAAGGCGAGCCGGTCGAGGGCGGGACGGACCGCATCCGGCCTCGGGTAGAGCGCGAGCGAGGGCGGCGTGCCGGGGTAGTCGTAGTAGAGCCGGTCGTAGGGGTGGCCGGTGACGAAGGGGCCGAGAAGGCAGGCGAGGGTGACGAGGGCCAGGATCGCCGCGCAGGCCCGCGCGACGCGGTCGCCGGCGAGGCGCCGGCGGGCGCGGGCGAGGAGCGAGGCCTCGGCGAAGGCGGCCGGAGCGCTTGCCGCGGACATGCTCACCCGACATCCCTCAATCGCGGGTCGATGAGGGCGCAGGCGAGATCGGCGACGAGGTTGAGCACGAGGACGAACACCGCGATCAGCACCACGGTGCCGAGGACCAGCGTGTAATCGCGGTTGACGGCGCCGTCGACGAAGTAGCGCCCGACGCCGGGCAGGCCGAACACCGTCTCGACCACCACCGACCCGGTGAGGAGACCGGCCGCGGCGGGCCCGAGATAGGACACGACCGGCAGGGCCGCGCCGCGCAGGGCGTGGAGCGCCAGGATCCGGGGCGGCAGGCCGAGGGCCCGCAGGGTGCGCCAATGCGGCCGGTCGAACACCTCGACGAGGCCGGCCCGGGCGAGGCGGGCGATCACCGCCACCTGCGGCAGCGCCAGGGTGACGACCGGCAGGACGAGGTTCTTCGGATTTCCGTCGTCCCAGCCGCCGACGGGCAGCCAGCGCAGGGACAGCCCGAAGGCGATCTGGAGCAGCGGCGCCACCACGAAGCCCGGCACGGTCAGCGCGAAGGTGCCGAGGGTGGTCACGGCGTGGTCCAGCCAGGAGCCCCGCCGCAGCGCCGAGAGCGCGCCGAGCGCCGTACCGAGGCCGAGCGCGACCAGGAGGGCGAGGCCGCCGAGCGTCATCGAGACCGGCAGGCCGCGGGCGAACAGCTCCGCCACCGAGAGGTCGCGCACCGAGAAGGACGGCCCGAGATCCCCCCGCGCCAGCGCCGCGAGGTAGCGGCCGTACTGGACCGGCAGCGGCTGGTCGAGGCCGTAGACCCGGCGCAGGTTCTCCATCGCGGCGGCCGGCAGCGGCCGCTCCAAGTCGAACGGCCCGCCCGGCGCGAGCCGCACCAGGAAGAACGACAGGGTGACGACGAGGAACAGCGTCGGGACGCCCTGGGCGAGGCGGCGCAGGATGTACGGCGTCATGAGCAGGGACTCACGCGAGAGACAGCCAGCGGGTCGGCGAGACGCCGCGCAGGTTGGGCGTGAAGCCGCGCAGGCGCGGGCCGATCAGGTGCTTGTGCCGGTAATGCAGCAGCGGGATCCAGGGCAGGTCGGCGAGAAAGAGCTCTTCCGCCCGGTAGAGGATCCGGGCCCGGGCCGCGAGGTCGGTCTCCCGGGCGGCCTCGCGCATCAGGGCGTCGTAGGCCGGGTTGGCGTAGCGGCCCGAATTGAAGCCGTCATTGCCGCTCTCGACCAGGAACAGGAAGTTCTGCGGGTCGGCATAGTCGGCGAGCCAGCTCATCCGGGCGATGTCGAACGGGCCGCCGTCGCGCAGGTAGGCGTAGTGGGTCTTGGCGTCGGTGGCGGCGAAGGAGGTCGTCACGGCGAGCGGCCGCCACATGTCGGCGACCGCCACCATGGTGTTCCGGTTGTTGTCGGTGATGGAGTAGCGCAGCTCGACCGAGAGCGGCCTTCCCCCCGGGCCGTAGCCGGCCTCGCGGAGGAGCGCGACCGCCGCATCCTCGCGCTCCAGCGGCGAGAGGTCCCGGCCCGGCATCACGGGCGGCGGCAGCGCGTTGTCGAGCCCGGCGGGGGTGAGGGAATAGGCCGGCAGCATCGTCTCGCCCCACACCGCCTCGGCCAGGAACTCGCGGTCGAGGGCGAGCGACAGGGCGCGGCGCACCCGCGCATCGTCGAGGGGGCGCTTGCGCACGTTCACCATCAGGGCGAGCACGCCGAGGGCGGGGTTGAGGATCACGCCCTCGCCGAAGCGGGATCTGAGCGCCCGCACCTGGTCGGCCGGCAGGTCCTCGAGGGAATCGATCTCCCCGGCGGCGAAGCGGCGCACCGCGGCGGCGAGGTCGGGGGTCGGGATGTACTCGACCTGGGGAATCGCGACCCTGGCCGCCTCGCGGTAATGCGGGCTGCGGACCGCCGTGATGCGGTCGTTCGGCGAGAAATCCTGGAGGCGGTAGGCGCCGTTCGACACCAGGTTGCCGGGCCGGGTGAAGGCGTCGCCGTACCGGGCGAGGGAGGGCCGGTGGACCGGCGTGCTCGCCTGGTGGGCCATCAGCTCGACGAAGTACGGGGTCGCCTGCTCCAGCGCAATCACCACCGTCAGCGGGTCGGGGGCGGAGACGCCGACGGAGTCCACCGGCATCGCCCCGCGATTGACGGCGTCGGCGTTGCGGATCGGCGCCAGCACGCTGGCGTATTTCGCCCCCGTCGCCGGATCGAGCATGCGCCGGAAGCCGTGCACGAAGTCCTCGGCGACGACCGGATCGCCGTTCGACCAGCGCCCGTCGGGGCGCAGGGAGAAGGTCCAGGTCAGGCCGTCGGCGGAGGTGGTCCAGCCGGAGGCCGCCCCCGGCACCAGGTTGCCGTCGGGGCCGTAGGCGCTCAATCCCTCGTAGAGGTCGAGGAGGATCGTCGCCTCCGGGACCGTCGAGGTCTTGTGCGGGTCCAGGGTCTCGGGATCGGCGCCGTTGCCCCGCCGGTAGGCGTGAGGACGGTCTCGGGGCCCGGCGGCCCGGGCGGGGGCCGCCGCAGCCACGGCCGCGGCGCCCGAGGCCGCGAGGAAATCCCGGCGCCGCATGGCGCGGCTCAGGCGCCGGTCTCGGCCTGGAGCCCGGCCGCCGCGATCCCGGCGAGCGCCGCCTTCTCGTCGTTGTCGGAGGTGTCGCCCGAGATGCCGACGGCGCCGACGAGCTTGCCGTCGCGCTTGATCAGCACGCCGCCCGGGACCGGGATCAGCCCGGCGGGACCGGCGACGTGGCTGACGGCCGCGATGAAATAGGCCTGCTCCTCGGCCCGCTTGGCGATGGCCCGCGAGCCGATGCCGAGCGCCAGCGCCCCGTTGGCCTTGCCGGCGGCGATCTCGGAGCGCTTGAGGCTGGTGCCGTCCTCCACGCCCGCCGCCTTGAGGGCGCCGCGGGCGTCGAGCACCACCACCGCCAGGGGCTTGAGCCCGAGTTCGCGGCCGGCCTTGAGGGCGGCGGTCACGACGGTCGAGGCGGCGTCGAGGGTGAGGTCGGACATCTCTGGTCACTCCGGGTGGTCGCGCGGACGGTTTCCCGCCCGGGCCGCCGTCAGGAACTCTGGCGCACCGGGCCTTAACCCGCCAGGGGAGCAGCGCCAAGCGGCGGCCTGCGCCGAGCCAAGCGGCGGCCTGCCCTGGATCAAGCGGCGGCCTGCTTCGGCATGAGGGGGCAAGGGGGCCGCGTGCCGCGCCCGGACGGTCGGCGTCGCCCGAAGACCCCACCGCGCGCCTCGCCCGGGACCGATCATCGATCATGTCACCGGCATGACGACGCGGCGACAAACGACGAAATCCGATCTTCTCCGCAATCCTGTAGATTTTGGAAATGTGTTTTCCTTGAAGATTTACTTCCTACGCAAGAGACGTATTTTTTTGTCTCGATATGACCTACTAAAAGCGAGGGCGATTCGAATCACTAGCCGCCCAAGGAGATGCTTATGGCTGATACCGGAATCATTTTTGCGTGGGGCGGCTCGGTTTCGACCATTCCTGCCGGATATTTATTGTGTGACGGTACGCTCGTCAGCCAGAGTCAATACCCGTCGCTTTTCAACGCAATCGGTTTCAACTTCGGCGCAAACCCTCCGCAGGGACAGTTCTACTTGCCCGACCTGCGCGGTCGGTTCGTCCGCGGCGCCGATGACGGCGCACAGCGGGACCCCGACGTCGGAAGCCGGACCGACATGCAGAACTCCGCGATCAAGTCCCCGTCGGTGGGCTCGGTCCAGTCGCACGCCTTCCAGAACCACAATCACGCCTACACGATCTTCCCCAACTCGAGCGGCGACATCGCCAGTGGCGATTACTGGCAGGCCGGCCCGGCGGTCACCGCCCTGGCCGACCCCGCCCAGTTCCAGGTCAGCACCGAAACGAGGCCCGTGAACGCGTCCGTTCACTTCATCATCGCCTGCTGATCCGGCGCCCGGTCTCGCCGAGATCGGGCGCTTCCTTCGATCGACCGTATCGCACCGTGCGCAAGCGAGCCGACGTCCGCGGGACGCGGCTCGGAGCGCTCCCCCCATCCGTGCCCATGCCGCCACCGGGAACCGCCGATGCTGATCGCCCGCGACCTGTACACGCACTTCGTCACCCAGCCGATCGTGTCGTCCCAGACGACGCTCGGCGAAACGATCATCCAGTACGAAGTCCGAGCCTATAACGACGTCAGGAACCTCGGCACCGCCAAGTCCTACCTGATCACCTGCACCCAGAGGCTGGTCCTGCCCAACCCGGCCGCCTACAATCCCGCCGCCGGCGCGACGACGAGCTTTCTCAACTATCCGGCGATCCTCAAGAATTCCATCGACCTGCTGGATCCGAACAAGCAAATATCGACCGTCAATATCGTCGAATATTCACCAAGAACGCTAAACACGACGGTCAACACGAGCCAGAACATCGCCCAGAGCCAAAACTCATCCACGTCGCGTCAATCGACGACTGGATCCTCGACGGCGCAGACCAACAGCTACGGCTTTTCCGCATCGCTCGGATTCTTCGGCGACGCCCCCGTCGGCGACGTGTCGTCCAACGCGCAGTTCTCCACGACGAACGAGCAGTCCAGCTCGCTCAGCACCGGCTCCGCGGTCGACCACGGCTCGCAGCTGTCGAACTCCAGCTCGATGGCGATCAAGGACTGGGGGAGCTACGCGTCGATCAACACGGCGACGCAGAGCCCGACCTGGGTCTGGGGTCAGGAATATCCCTGGAACGTCATGCAGTTCAAAGGCACGGACGCGAACGCGAACATCGTCCTGCCGGCCTTCGTCGCCGCGCGCCTGTATGACGGCAGCGTCGTCTACCCGCCGTCGGAGCTGTCGAATTTCGGCCTGGACTTCGTCGCCCGCGCCTCCTGGCTGGTGACCCCGGTCAAGGGGCATGGCGACGCCATCGGTCCGGTCTTCAAGCACACCCTCATCTACGGGGCGGCCTCGCACAAGGTCAGCGGCGGGCAGCTGACGGCCGATCTCACGACCTACCAGCCGATCCTCTACACGTCGGACCCGCTCGACCTGCCGCTCCTGGCCCTCGATCCGATCCAGGCGCCCGGGGCCGGCCCGGCGGTCCTCGGCTTCATCGCGCCGCAATTCGACGTGGCGCCGACCTCGACCGGCGCGGCCTTCGCGATCACGGCCGATTCCAACGACCTCCTGGTGCGCGGCCAAGGCTTCAACGGGGTCCTGAGCACGGATTTCTCGACCGGCCCCGTCGAGATGACCGTCTCCTTCAAGGTCGTGGACCCGTCGCGGACCGTGACGCTCTCGCTCCGGCACTGGATCACCGCCGGCACGCCGATCCAGCTGAGCCTCGTCGTCAACGGCGACACCGCGATGCCCCTGACCCGGTTCGTCGACGCCCAGGAAATGGGATCCGGCGGCGACAACGTCTCGGCGATCACGCTGCGCAACAAGGATTTCAGCTCCAACGACTATTGCGACTACCTCCAGATGGGCCTGAACACCGTGACCATCACGGCGACCCCGGTCGGCGGCCAGTCGAAGGCTGGCTACCAGATCATGGCGATGGCGGTCGGGTAGCGATCCGCGCGTACCGGCAACGCCGGCCTCGCTCCGCGCCCAGCCCATGCCGATCGGCCCGGGCCGGGCGCCTCGCCCCCTTCCGCCCCCGCCTTCCCTCAGGACGTTGCGATGCCCGGCCTCATTGCCTTGTCGTGGAACCTCGAGAACTTCAGCACGAAGAAGCTGTCCATGGCAACGACCGTCGCCAAGACGGTCAAACGCGTGATCGAAGGCCACGATGACCCGTCCGCCCTGGTCGTCGGCCAGTTTCTCGAGATCATCGGCACCGAGGCCGAGGCCGGATCGATCGCCGCCGGTCTGCAGCGGGAATTCGCAGCCGAAGGCCTCGGGAACGCGCGGTTTCGATCCGACCCGCTGGGCGGCGTCCGCAACGAGCACGTCGTCACATTTTCCATCGGGCTCGACATCGAGGCGGAAGACGTCGATTTTCACGCTCATATCTCCGATGAGATACGCGACGACGATGAGAACGCCGAGAAAAAGCTCGGACTTCACCTGGACAGCAAGAAGATCAGCAAGCGCCAGAAGATTCCGAGCCGGAAGGCACGGGACGCCGGACTGTCGCCCCTCGTCGCCCGAAAAGAGCATTACAGAACAATCGATAAAACATCGAGCTGGTTCAGGAAGGGAAAGCTTTTCAAAGTTCGCCCCCTGGATAAATCCGGGCGAGAACTCCGGATCGCAAGCTTCCACAGCCCGGGTCCTGCAATCAGCAAAAACAAAAGGATACTGAATGCGACGATCAGATCGTCGCGCGCGAAGAGAGCCGACTTCATCATCGGAGACCTGAATTATCGCGGGTCGATCGGCGAGGGCGGGTATGTCGACATCCCGCTTGCGGGAGGCGGCGGCACGACACTCAGGAAGACGAGCAGCTCGACCTTCGGCTCACACCGGTGGGATCGCGTGCTGGTCGATGAGGCCCTCACCAACAAACCGAAGCAAACCGTGGTGACGGCCGCCGAGGAGCTGCCCGGCGGCGGGCGCGTCTCGGATCACGGCGCGATCAGCACCTATTTCGAGGATCTGTGGCACGCGCCCGCCTCACTGGTCGATTCCGCTCTCACCGGCTCGCTGCCGGAGGCGATGCCCGTCCATGCCGAGACCCGTGCCGAGACCTCGGGCGCCCTCGGATCACGACCGCAGGCGATCGATATCGAGGATCTCCCTCCGATCGGCAACCGGAGCGTCGCCGGCGCGCGCGACGAAGCCGCGATCTTCGATCAATCCCGGCCCAAGCTGAACATCTTCGAGCCGTTCGGCAGGAACGGCGAGGAATTCGCCGCCCCGAGAAACGTCTTCAGGCCGCCGGAAACCACGATGCGCGGGGAGAGCCAGAGCCTCTTTGCCCGCATGGATACGGGCTTGTAGAGCGTCGTCCGACGCCGCGGAGACTGGTTCGTCGCAGGACAGGCGGCGACATCAACGACCTGAAGCATCGCATGATCTCGGATCCACGGTACACGACAGGAGACTATGCGAAGCCGTCGGGCGCGAGGCCTCCCGCCGCCTCAATCCGTGAACACCACCGTCTTGCGGCCGTTGGCGATCACCCGGTCCTCCAGGACGTAGCGGACGGCACGGGCCAGCACCCGGCGCTCGATGTCGCGGCCCTTGCGCACGAGGTCGTCGGGGGTGTCGCGGTGCGAGATGCGCTCGACGTCCTGCTCGATGATCGGCCCCTCGTCGAGGTCGCCGGTGACGAGGTGCGAGGTGGCGCCGATCAGCTTCACGCCGCGCTCATGCGCCTGGTGGTAGGGCCGGGCGCCCTTGAAGCCGGGCAGGAACGAGTGGTGGATGTTGATGCAGCGGCCCGCGAGCTTCTGCGACAGGTCGTCCGACAGGATCTGCATGTAGCGGGCGAGCACGACCAGCTCGGCGCCGGTCTCCTCGACGAGGCGCCACAGGGCGGCTTCCTGCTGCGGCTTGGTGTCGGGCGTGATCGGCAGGTGGTGGAACGGCACCCCGGCGAGGTCGGCCGCGCCGTAGATCTCGCGCGGGTAGTTCGACACCACGGCGCAGACCTCCATCGGCAATTCGCCGATGCGCCAGCGGTAGATGAGGTCGTTGAGGCAGTGGTCGAAGCGCGAGACCAGCAGCATCACGCGCCGCCGCTCGGCCCGGTCGCGCAAGGTCCAGTCCATGCCGAAGCGCTGCGCCACGCCGGAGAAGCCCTCGGCCAGCGCGTCCCGCCCCGGCTCGCCCCGGACCGGGTTGAACACGATGCGCATGAAGAAGCGGCCGGTCTCGACGTCGTCGAATTGCTGCGCGTCGAGGATGTTGCAGCCGGCCGCGAACAGGTAGGCCGACACGCCGGCCACGATCCCCGGGACGTTGGTGCAGGAGAGGGAGAGGACGTAGGAGGGGGTGGTCATGGGGGCTCGGTGCCGAAACGAAGACAGGGCTCCGCCCTATGCGATCGTCCCGGGCGCGTGAAGCCCCTGCGCCTCGTCCCTGACGAAGGCGACCCGGTCCCAGGTCACGCCGGGCCGGCGGAGCTGGGCATCCTCGTCCGTCCGGCACAGGAGGCAGCGCAGGCCGTGCTCGCGGGCGAGGTCGATCGTCTCGGACGCGGACACGTCGAACATCCGGCGCCCCGGCGGCACCGGGCCGTGGCGCAGCGACAGCGCCATCACGCCCCCGATCCGCACCAGGGCGGCGAGGCGCGACATGGCACGCCGCCGCTCGGCCTCGTCGAGATGCATCCAGACGGCGGTGAGCATCACGACGTCGAAGGCGTCGGCGAGGGCGGCGAGGTCCGGCAGGCCGTCATCCAGCCACGCGATCAGCGGGGACGGGTGCAGGACGGCCGCCTGCCGGCGCAGCTCGGGTGTCGGCTCGACGGCCGTCACCCGGTAGCCGAGGGCGGCGAAGCCGGCCGCGTCGCGCCCGGTCCCGGCGCCGATATCGAGGACATGGGCCGGCGGTGCCGGCAGCAGCGGCAGGATCGCCGCATGGATGTCCGAGAAGGCGATGCTCTCGTAGCGCGAGACCAGCGCCTCGGCCTCGGCGGCGTAGCCGGCGGTGCCGGGGAGAGGGCTGCCGTCCGTCACGCCTCCGCCTCCAGTTCCCCGCTCACCTCCAGCCACTCCTCCTCGGCGGTTCCCAGAGCCGAGGCGGCCTCGGCCCGCATGCGGGCGAGCTCGCCGGCCTTGGCGGCGTCGGTGCGGAAGGCGGTGCCGTCGGCGAGCGCGGCGTCGATCTTGGCGATGGCGGCGGAGAGCTTCGCCATCCGCGCCTCGACCGCCTCGAGCTTGCGGCGCAACGGCGCCAGGGCCGCCCGGCGCTCGGCATTGGAGCGGCGCTCCACCGCCTTCGCGCCGCCGGTCGATTCCGGCGTCTTCGCGGTGTCCGTCTCCGGGCCGGCCAGCACCAGGCGGCGGTAATCGTCCATGTCGCCGTCGAAGGGCTTCACGGTGCCGTTGCGCACGAGCCAGAGCCGGTCGGCGCAGGCCTCGACCAGGAAGCGGTCGTGGCTCACCAGGATCACCGCGCCCTCGTAGTCGTTGATCGCCTCGACGAGGGCCTGGCGGCTCTCGATGTCGAGGTGGTTGGTCGGCTCGTCGAGGATCAGGAGGTGGGGGCCGTTGAAGGCGGCGAGCCCCATCAGGAGCCGTGCCTTCTCGCCGCCGGAAAGCTGCGAGACCGGCGTATCGGCCTTGTGGCCGGGGAATCCGAGGCGGGCCGCCGCCGCGCGGGCCTTGGCTTCGGGCACGTCCGGCATCAGCTCGCGGACATGGGCGTAGGCGCTCTCGGCCGGGCGCAGCTCGTCGAGCTGGTGCTGGGCGAAATAGGCGACGTTCATCTTGCCCCAGCGCCGCACCTCGCCGGAGAGAGGCTCCAGCCGCCCGCCGATGAGCTTGCAGAAGGTCGACTTGCCGTTGCCGTTGGCGCCGAGCAGCGCCACCCGGTCGTCGGGGGCGAGCGTCAGGTTGAGGCCCGTCAGCACCGTGCGGTCGGGATAGCCGGCCTGGACCCGCTCCATCGCGACCAGCGGCGGGGAGAGGGCGCGCTCCGGGCTCGGCAGGTGGATCACCGGCACGTCGTCCTCGATCAAGGCCGCGATCGGCTCCATCTTGGCCAGCCGCTTCATCCGCGACTGGGCCTGGCGCGCCTTGGTCGCCTTGGCCTTGAAGCGGTCGACGAAGCTCTGGAGATGGGCGCGCTCGGCCTCCTGCTTCACCCGCGCCTTGGCCTGGAGCATGCGCTTCTCGGCGAGCTGGCGGGCAAACGAGGTGTAGCCGCCGCGGTAGAGCGTGGTCTTGCCGCGATCGAGGTGGAGGATGTGGTCGACCGAGGTGTCGAGGAGATCCCGGTCGTGGCTGATGATCAGCGCGGTGCGGGGATAGCGCTCCAGATAGTCGTAGAGCCAGAGCGTGCCCTCGATGTCGAGGTAGTTGGTCGGCTCGTCGAGCAGCAGCAGGTCCGGCTCGGAGAACAGCACGGCGGCGAGGGCCACCCGCATCCGCCAGCCGCCGGAGAAGTCGGAGCAGGGCCTCCCCTGCGCCTCCGCGTCGAAGCCGAGGCCGTGCAGGATCGCGGCGGCCCGGGCGGGGGCCGAATGGGCGTCGATGTCGACGAGCCGCGTCTCGATCTCGGCCCGGCGCAAGCCGTCGGCGGTCTCGGCCTCCTCCATGAGGCGCGTGCGCTCGGTGTCGGCGGCGAGCACCACCGCGTGCAGGGTCTCGGGGCCGGCCGGCGCCTCCTGCGCCACGCCGCCGATCCGCGTGCCCTTCGGCAGGCCGATCGTGCCGCCCTCCGTGGGGATCTCGCCCTGGATGATCCGGAACAGGGTGGTCTTGCCGGCGCCGTTGCGCCCGACGATCCCGACCCGCGCCCGCTCGGGCAGGGCGAAGCCGGCTTGGTCGAGGATCAGGCGGTCGCCGATCCGGTAGGTGAGGTCGTTCACGCGGAGCATGGCGGCGTTGTGGGGGCGGCGGGCACCGGAGGCAAGGGCGGAAAGGCAAGCGGCGCCCGTGTTGACAGCGCCGCCCCCCGCACCGTGTAAGCGAAACCATGATGCCCGAGCCCGGACCCGCGATGACGCTCCCCTCCGAGACCTTGAGCGCGCTCCTCTCCGGGCGCCGCGCCCTGATCGGCATCGTCGGCCTCGGCTATGTCGGGTTGCCGCTGGCGCTGGCCGCGCTCCGGGCCGGATTCCCGGTGCTCGGCTTCGACGTCGATCCGGGCCGCGTCGCGGCGCTCAACCGGGGCGAGGGGACGTTCCACCACATCCCGGGCGAGCCCTTGAGCGACGCGCTCGCGGCCGGCACCTTCGCGGCCACCGGCGACATGGCGCGCTTGTCCGAGCCCGACGCGGTGCTGATCTGCGTGCCGACGCCGCTCACCCGCCACCGCGAGCCCGACCTGTCCTACGTCGAGGCGACGGCGCGCGCCATCGCGGCCGTGCTGCGGCCGGGCCAGCTCGTGGTGCTCGAATCGACCACCTATCCGGGCACCACCGACGAGGTGATGCGGCCGATCCTCGAAGCCGGCGGCCTGCGCTCGGGCACCGATTTCTTCCTCGCCTACTCGCCGGAGCGCGAGGATCCGGGCAACGACCAGTTCGACACCGCCCGCATCCCCAAGGTGGTGGGGGCGGACGACGACGCCGCCCGCGCGCTGGCGGAGGCGCTCTACGGTGCCCTGGTGGTGCGCACCGTCCCGGTCTCGTCGGCGGCCGCGGCGGAGGCCGTGAAGCTCACGGAGAACATCTTCCGGTCGGTCAACATCGCCCTCGTGAACGAACTGAAGCTCGTCTACGACGCGATGGGGATCGACGTCTGGGAGGTGATCCAGGCGGCGGCCACCAAGCCCTTCGGCTTCATGCCGTTCCAGCCCGGGCCGGGTCTCGGGGGCCACTGCATCCCGATCGATCCGTTCTACCTCGCCTGGAAGGCGCGGGAATTCGACGTGCCGGCCCGGTTCGTGGAGCTGGCCGGCGAGGTCAATACGCGGATGCCCTACCACGTGGTCGAGCGCCTGGCGGCGGCGGTGGACCGCACGGGCCGGGCCTTCTCGGGCGCGACGGTGCTGGTCCTGGGGCTGGCCTACAAGCGCAACGTCGAGGATACCCGCGAGAGCCCGGCCCTCAAGCTGATCCGGCTGATCGAGGCGCGGGGGGCGAGGGCGCTCTACCACGACCCCCTGGTGCCGGTGCTGCCGGCGACCCGCGAGCATCCGGAGCTGGCCGGGCGGCGCTCGGAGCCCCTGACGGCCGAGACCCTGCGCGCCGTCGACGCGGTGCTGATCGCCACCGATCACGACGGCGTCGATTACGGGCTGGTGGCGCGCGAAGCCCGGCTCGTCGTCGACACCCGCAACGTCATGGCGCGGCATGGACTAACGGGTGCGACGATCGTGAAGGCGTAAAGCCGGAAAAACCGCGGGCTTTCCGGTACATGACCCCGATGCAAGCCCGTCCGTGCCTTGGCGAGCGCGGCCGCGCCGGGCTAAGAACGCGGGGCAACGCCGCGCGCGCGGGGGTCGAGGGCAGCAGATGGGTCGGCTCGCAGGGTTTCCCTTCTTCAAGGATGCGGGCGTCGACCTGACCTCCTACGAATCGCGCTGCATCTGGCGCCGGTTCGACGCCAACGAGATCCTGGTCGATTTCGACGACGCCTCGACCGACGTCTACCTGCTCGCCTCCGGCGAGGTGCGAATCCTCAACCGGACGCAATCCGGCAAGGAGGTGATCCTGGGCGAGATGCGGGCCGGCGAGTTCTTCGGCGAGCTGGCCGCCATCGACGGGGTCAGCCGCTCGGCCAACGTCACGGCGCTGACCCGCGGCGAGCTCTGCGTGGTGCCGGCCGCCGTCTTCCGCGGGATCGTCTTCGCTGCCCCCCCGATCGCCGACCGGCTGCTGCGGCTGCTCGCCAAGCGGGTGCGGATGCTCAACGCCCGGCTGATGGAGCACGCGGTCCTCGACCTGCGCCACCGCCTCTACGCCGAGCTCTTGCGCCTCTCGGCGCCGCGGCCCGGCACCGAGGGCGAGCGCGCCGTGAGCCCGCCGCCCTACCACCACGTGCTCGCCGCCCGCATCGGCTGCCGCCGCGAGCAGGTGACGCGGGAATTCACCGTGATGGCCCAGGAAGGCCTGGTCGACCGCACCCGCGGCGCGCTGATCCTGCGCCGGCCGGACATTCTGGAGGCCAGGGTGGCGGAGGCGCTGCGGGAGGATTCGTGAGGCGCCGCGGACCGGTCGGCTTGACCTGAGGAAAAGCTCACGGCGATGATGCTCGCCAGACCCGCTGCAGACCTGAATCGGGATCGGGCAGGCGCCTCGCGGCGGAGAGGGGCATGATCGTGCAGGCCTGCCTGAACGGTGCGCGGCCCCGGAGCTACCATCCGGGACTTCCCGTCACGCCGGACGACATGGCGCGGCAGGGGGCCGCCTGCGTCGCCGCGGGCGCCGCCGAGTTGCACGTCCATCCCCGCGCGGCCGACGGTCGCGAGAGCCTCGCGGCCGTCGACGAAACCATCGCGGCCCTGCGCCTCGCCTGCCCCGGGACGCTCGTCGGAGTGTCGACCGGAGCGTGGATCGAGGGGTCGGAGGACGAGACCCGCCGCTGCATCGCGACGTGGCGGGAGCGTCCCGATTACGCCTCGGTCAACCTCTCGGAGCGGGATGCCCCCGCGGTGATGGACGCGCTGGACCGCATCGGCGTCCGGGTCGAGGCCGGCCTGGCGACGGCTGCGGATGCCCGCCGGTTCCTGACCCTGCCGGGGCGCCACCGCGTGCTTCGCCTCCTGATCGAGATCGACGAGCAGGACCTCCGGGCGGCTCACGCAATGGTCGAGGACATCGCATCGATCCTGGCGCGGGGCGATGCGCGCCGTCCGATCCTGCTCCACGGCTTCGACGCGACCGTCTGGCCCCTCGCGGAGCTTGCCTTCGCGCGGCGCTGGTCGACGCGCGTCGGGCTCGAGGATGGCCGGCATTGTCCCGATGGATCCGTGGCGCCGGACAACGTGGCGCTCGTCGCCTCGGCCGTCCGGATGCTTCGCCGATCCTGATCCGCATCGAACGGCGTATCGGCTCGAGAGCGGTGGATGCCCTTCACAGGGCGGTACCGCCCGGACCCAGATCCTCATCCTCCGCCCCCAAAGCCTCCGCGAGCCGCACCGCCGCCGCGGCAAGCTCCTGCGGGCGGCAGGACGCGAAGCCGAGGAGCAGGCCGGTCCGGTCGGCCGGTCCTGCGTAGAGCCGGGACAGGGGCAGCACGTCGAGGCCGCATCGGGTGGCGCGGGCCGCCACCGCAACGTCGTCGCTCCCGTCGCGCAGGGTCGCGAGGAGTTGCAGCCCGCCCGCCGGGGCCGCGACGTCCAGCCGGTCGGCGCAATGCTCGCGGAGGGCGGCGACGAGCCGGTCGCGCCGCTCGCGGTAGAGCCGGCGCATCCGGCGCACATGGGCGCGATAATGCCCGCGCCGGAGGAACAGGGCGAGCGCGTCCTGGACGGGCGAGGCGGCGAACAGGCCGACCTGCCGCTGGGCGGCGAGCACGGGGGCGAGGAGGGGCCGCGGCACCACCATGGTGCCGATTCGGATCGCCGGCAGCGTCGCCTTGGAGAAGGTCCCCGCGTAGACGACGCACCCGGCCTCGTCGAGGGCCTGGAGGGCGGGGACCGGCGCGCCGTCGAAGTGGAACTCCCCGTCGTAATCGTCCTCGACGACAACCGCGCCCGCCGCCGCCGCGAGGCGCAGGAGCCCGCGCCGCCGGGAGAGCGGCATCAGGCTGCCGGTCGGGAACTGGTGCGAGGGGGTCGTGACGACGAGCTTCGGGCGCGCCCCGTCCTCCGGGAGCGTGAGGCCGCCCGCATCGACCGGGACCGGGCGGATGCGGGCCCGGACCGCCCGGAGCGCGGCCCGGGATCCCGGATAGCCCGGATCCTCGATCCAGGCCTCGTCGCCCGGATCGAGCAGGATCGCGGCGACCAGCGCCAGGGCGGCGCGGGCGGTCGGCAGGATCACGACCTGATCGGCCGCCGCCCGCACGCCGCGGGCGGCGGCGAGATGATCGAGCAACGCCGCCTGGAGGGCGGGGCTGTTGGCGACGAAGGGCGGGTCGGTCGGGGGGAGGCGGCCGGCCTCGCGCAGGCAGCGGGCCCAGGCGGCGTGCGGGAATTCCCGCGCATCGGAAAATCCGGTGCGGAACGGCAGCAGCCCGGCCTCCGGCGGCGCGGCCGGCAGGGCGGCGGCCCAGGTCGAGAGGGCGAGCGGGAGCGAGGGACTTTCCGGCAGGTCCACGCCGCCCTTGACCGACCCTGGCGCGGGCCCGTCCTGCGCCGCCACGACCGGGCGGCAGCCCTGCCGCACCACGAGGTAGCCTTCCGCCGCCAGCTGGTCCCACGCCGCCATGACGGTGTTGCGCGAGACGCCGAGATCCTGCGCGAAGCGCCGGCTGGACGGCAGCATCGCGCCGGGCGCCAGCCGGCCCCGGACGATCAGCGCGCGCAGTTGCGCGGTGAGATCGGCCGACAGGCCGGGTCCGCGGCGCGGATCGAGCGCGACCAGATCGGCGAGGACGGCCACCATCCGCTGGTCCTTCGAAAATGGCGAAAGCGGATCTCGGACGAGGTCCAGCGAGGCCCTATGCCGAGCGGGAACCCGGATCAAGGACCCACGGCATGGCCCCGCCCCTCCCGACCTGCAAGGCCCTCGCCGTCCTCGCCGTCGTCGTCATCGCCTGGGGCTGCAACTGGTCCTTCACCAAGCTCCTGGTGGCGTCGGTGCCGCCGCTCTGGACCACCGCCCTGCGCTGCTGGATCGCCTTCGCGGCCGTGCTGGCGGCTCTCTCCGCCTCGGGCCGGCTGGTCCGCCCGCCCCGCGGCGACCTTCCGGCCATCGCCGGGACCGGGCTCCTGCACATGGTCGCCTTCTCGGCCCTGACGGGGGCGGGCCTCGCCGTCCTGCCGGCGAGCCAGGCGATCGTGCTCGGCTACACCACCCCGTTCTGGGTCGCCCTGATGGCGCCGCCGATCCTCGGCGAGCGGCTGGGGCCGAGCGGCCTCGCGGGGGTCGGGCTGGGGCTGGTCGGTCTCGCGGTCCTGCTCAACCCGGCCGCCTTCGACTGGGGCCGGGCCGACACGGTGACCGGCTGCGCCCTGGTGCTGGCGGCGTCCCTGGCTTGGGCGGCCAACATCGTGCTGATCCGGTCGCGGCCCTGGAGCGCCGGCCCGCTCCAGCTCCTGGTCTGGCAGGCCCTGGTGGCAGCCCTGGTCCTGACCGGGCTCGCCCTGTGGCGCGACGGGCCGCCCCGCTTCGCCTGGACCGGCGAGACCGTGATGCTGCTGCTCCTCAGCAGCCTCGTCGGCACCGTCCTCGGGTACTGGGCGATGGGGATCGTCAACCGGAGCCTGCCGGCCGTCACCACCGCCCTCGGCCTCACCGCCACGCCGCTGGTCGGCATCGCCTGCGCGGCCCTGCTCCTCGGCGAGCGCATCGATCCGGCGCTGGCGGCCGCCGCCGGGCTGATCGTGGCGGGGCTCGTCGTCAGCGGGCTGTCGCGGGCGCGGTGAGCCCGCCGGCCCTCCGGATCAGGCGCCGCCCAAGGTCCGCACCACGCTGCTCCATCAACCCGCCGTCGCGCATCGCGAGGGCGCCGCGGCCCCATTCCTCGGCGGCCTGGATCACGAAGCGGACCGTCCCGCCGAACCCGCCCTCGGCGGCGAGCAGCATCGCCGAGTGGCCGTCACGGCCGCAGGCATGACGCGAGCGGCCGGAGGTCCGGGGCGTGGTACGATCACCGGCGGGGCCGGTGTCGTGCTCGAGCTGCGCCTGCCCGGCATGGCGGAGACGAGGCCTTCACCCGCGCGGCGTTCCACGACGAGCCGGCCTGATCGTCGATCCTGCCGCTCTCTACGTCATCCAGGGACCGCCGAGGGTGGAGCAACCGTCGAGAACCGGTGAGGGCCGAGCGAGATTAGCGTCCCTCCGGCCCATAGGCCGCCAGGAACACCCGCACGGCCTCCGTCACCCAGTAGGTCGTCTCGGCCTCGGTCGGCGGGTCGCCGACGGCGAAGAGCAGCCGGCGCATCGTGGTGGCGGCGCAGAGGTCGAAGAAGTGGCGAGCGGCGAGGTCGGTATCCATCGGGCGCAGGCGCCCGGCGGCGACCTGGGCGTCGAGATAGGCGCGCAGGCGGGCCCGGCCGAGCAGCGGTCCCGCCTCGTAGAAGGCCCGGCCGAAGCGCGGGAACTTCTCCGCCGCGCCGATGACCATCCGGACCGAGGCGATGTGGTCGGGCCGCACCATCGCCTCCATCAGGCTGGTGCCGAGGCGGCGCAGGACGGCGGCGATGTCGGGGTCGTCGTGGTCGAGGCGGCAGATGCTCTCGGCGAGCGTCCGCTTCTCCTCGATCGTCAGCGCCTCGAACAGGGCCTCCTTGCTCTCGAAATAGACGTAGAGCGTGCCCTTCGAGACGCCCGCCGCCTTGGCGATCGCCCCCATGCTGGCGCCGTCGAAGCCGCTGGCGAGGAAGACCTCGCGCGCCCCGTCGAGGATCTGGCGGCGCTTCTCGGTGTCGGCGGGAGGAGGGCTTACGGGTGCGTCGCTCATCGTCGGGGCCAGGAGGGGTCGGGAACCAATGTGGGGGGTACCACGGCGGCGATCAATCGGATCTGCATCCGGCCTTGTGCACCGCACACAGCGCTGATTGACCGAACGGTTCGGTCAACGTAGTATCGCGGTCGTTCGAGAGCCGTCAACCGATCCGCGGGATGGTGGCGGGGCGATCCCCGAGGACGGGTGACAGACGATGGCGTTCCGAGACGATTACGCGCAGGGCCGGCCCGCCGGCGAGGCGGCCGCCAAGGCCGCACCCCAGGCGGCCGCAACCGCGTCGGCCACCCCGCCGGCGGTCGCGGCTGCGCCCGCCAAGCGCAAGCGCCCCTTGCGCCGCCTGATCCTGCTCGCGCTGCTCCTCGGCGGCGGCACCTACGGGGCCTATGCGGGCCACGAATGGTGGACGACCGGCCGCTTCTTCGTCTCGACCGACGACGCCTACGTCCAGGCCGACATCTCGACGCTGGCCGCCAAGGTCTCGGGCTACCTCGAGGCGGTGCCGGTGGTGAACGGCCAGGCGGTCAAGGCCGGCGACGTCATCGCGCGGATCGAGGACGGCGACTATCGCCTGGCCCTCAAGGCCGCCGAGGACAAGCTGGCGACGCAGGGCAGCGTCATCGCCCGCATCGCCCGTCAGGCCGAGGCCGCCCGCGCCCAGGTGCTCCAGGGCGAGGCCCAGATCGACGCCGCCAAGGCCGATCAGGTCCGCGCCGCCGCCGATTACCAGCGCCAGCAGCAGCTGGCGCAATCCGAATTCGCCGCCAAGTCGCGCCTGGAGCAGTCGCGGGCCGACCGCGACCGCTCGGACGCCACCGTGAAGGGCGCCGAGGCCAACCTGATCGCCCTGAAGGCGAACGTCGCGGTGCTGGAGGCGCAGACGAAGGAGGCCGAGAACCTGGCCGCCGAACTGCGCACCGCCGTCGACCGGGCGAAGCGCGACCTGTCCTTCACCGTCCTGCGCGCGCCCTTCGACGGGGTGATCGGCAACAAGGCGACGGAGGCCGGGGCCTATGTCGGGCCGGGCTCGCGCATCGCCGCTCTGGTGCCGCTCCAGAGCGCCCGGGTCGACGCCAACTTCAAGGAGACCCAGCTCGGCCGGGTCCGGGTCGGCCAGCCGGTCCATGTCCGGGTCGATGCCTGGCCCGACCGCGACATCCTCGGCACCGTCGAGAGCCTGTCGCCGGCCTCCGGCTCGGTGTTCAGCCTGCTGCCGCCCGACAACGCGACCGGCAACTTCACCAAGATCGTCCAGCGCCTGCCCGTCCGGGTGCGGGTGCCGGAGGCGGTCGCCCGCGAGGGCCTGCTGCGGCCGGGCCTCTCGGTGGTGGTGCGGGTCGACACCCGCGGCCTCGACGAGAGCAAGCCGCCGGCCCCGATCGAGCCGCATTCGGCGGTGTCGGAGGGGACGGCGCCTGCGGTGCGCACGGCGGGGCGCTGAGGCGCGAGCCGACTCGCGGGCCGCTCGGTCCGCGCAACGCCGATCGACACCCACCGCGGTGTTCCGGGGCCGCGGAGCGGAGCCCGGAATCCGGACACTCGAGTCCGTCAGGACGAGGCGGGCGGCGTTCCGCCTCATCTCTACGACCCGCGGTTCTGGATCCCGGGCTCCGCTTCGCGGCCCCGGGATGACCCTGCGGGGTGGGACCGTCTTCGCAGATTCGCTGCTTCCTTCCCTCACTCAGGCTTTCCGACATGGCCGCGACCCCCGCGCCCGCCGACGCGCCGATCGACCGCCGCCGCATGGTGGCGTTCATCTGCATGGTGTTCGGGATGTTCATGGCGATCCTGGACATCCAGATCGTCTCGGCCTCCCTCGCCGAGATCCAGGCCGGCCTCTCGGCCTCGGCCGACGAGATCCCGTGGGTGCAGACGAGCTACCTCATCGCCGAGGTGATCTCGATCCCGCTCTCGGGCACCCTGTCGCGGGTGCTCTCGACCCGCTGGATGTTCGTGATCTCGGCCGGCGGCTTCACCCTGATGAGCCTGATGTGCGCCACCTCGTCGACGATCGGCGAGATGATCCTCTGGCGCGCCGCCCAAGGCTTCATCGGCGGCGGCATGATCCCGACGGTGTTCGCCTCGGCCTTCACCATCTTCCCGGCCTCGAAGCGCAGCATCGTCTCGCCGATGATCGGCCTCGTCGCCACGCTCGCCCCCACCATCGGCCCGACGGTCGGCGGCTACCTCACCGACCTGTTCGACTGGCGCTGGCTGTTCCTCGTCAACATCGTGCCGGGCATCTTCGTCACGGTCTCGACCTACTTCCTGGTCGATTTCGACAAGCCGAACCTCGACCTGCTCAAGCGTTTCGACTGGGCCGGCCTCGGCCTGATGGCCGCATTCCTCGGCTGTCTCGAATACGTGCTGGAGGAGGGCCCGACCCACGACTGGTTCCAGGAGGAGGCGATCTTCGTCGCGGCGATCGTCTGCGGGGTCGCCTGCATCGGCTTCTTCTGGCGCGCGCTCACCGCCGAGCAGCCGATCGTGGACCTGCGTGCCTTCTCCGACCGCAACTTCGCTGGCGGCTGCCTGTTCAGCTTCGTCATGGGCATCGGCCTCTACGGCCTGACCTACCTCTACCCGGTGTATCTCGGCCGGGTGCGCGGCTACTCGGCCTTGCAGATCGGCGAGACGATGTTCGTCTCAGGGCTCTGCATGTTCGCGACCGCTCCCATCGCCGGGCGCCTCTCGGCCAAGGTCGATCCGCGGATCATGATGGCGATCGGATTCACGGGCTTCGCCGCCGGCACCTGGATCGTCACCGGCATCACCAAGGACTGGGATTTCCACGAGCTGCTGCTGCCGCAGGTTTTGCGCGGCTGCTCGCTGATGCTGTGCATGATCCCGATCAACAACATCGCGCTCGGCACCCTGCCGCCGGCCCGGATGAAGAACGCGTCGGGCCTCTACAACCTCACCCGCAACCTCGGCGGCGCGGTCGGGCTCGCGCTCATCAACACCGCGCTCAACGACCGCTGGGACCTCCACCTCGCCCGCCTGCACGAGCGCTTCACCTGGACCAACCCGATGGTGCTGGAACGCCTCGACAGCATGGCCAAGGGCTTTGCCGGGCTCGCCGGCAACCCGGACGCCATGGCGCTCAAGGCGATGATGAACACCGTGCGGATGCAGGGGCTCCTGATGAGCTTCTCCGACGTGTTCCTGATCCTGACCGTGCTGTTCCTGCTGATGGCCTGCGCCACGCCGATGATCCGCCGGCCGCGCCCGGGCGGGGCGGGGGCGGACGCGCATTGAGGGCGCCGTCCCCGCTTCTCCTGTCCCTGCTTCTCCGCCGCGGCCTCATCCCGAGGTGGCGGACGGGACGGACGCGACAGCCGCCATAAACAAAGGCGCCCCTCCCCGGGCGGAGAGAGACGCCAAGTTTACGACACGTCTCGGGAGGAGATGCGGACGCCGTCCGGGTCACGGGACGCAGCGGACGGGATCAACGCGTGTCGTCGATTACATTACACGCGCCGCCGGGAAGCCGGCAAGCTGCTGGGACATGGACCTTGGTCCGAGCGGATTACACGGCCGAGCTTGCCGTCTGCATTGAGGAGTTTCCCCGGCAAGTTTCCCCGGCAAGCTTCCTTGAGCGGTACGCCGTGCCGGCCCCGACCGGATGCGTCGATCCGGCCGCGCCGCCCCTTCCCGCGGCGGTCCTTCCCGGGCTAGATGTCGGGCCTCCCGCCCACGCCGCCCGGACGACGTGACGACGCCCGTTCCCTCTCCCGCCACCGGCCGCCTCCGCTTCGAGGCGGTGTCGAAGCGCTTCGGCGGCCACCTCGCCGTCGACGGCGTCGAGCTCGACCTCGCGCCCGGCCAGGTCTTCTGCCTGCTCGGGCCGTCGGGCTGCGGCAAGTCCACGCTGCTGCGCCTGACCGCCGGCTTCGAGGAGCCGAGCACCGGACGGATCCTCCTCGACGGGCGGGATCTCGGCGGGGTGCCGCCGCATCGCCGGCCGGTCAACATGATGTTCCAGTCCTACGCCCTGTTTCCGCACAAGGACGTGGCGGGGAACGTCGCCTACGGGCTGGAGCGGGAGGGCTTGGGGCGGCCTGAGATCGCCGCCCGGGTCGCCGAGATGCTGCGCCTGGTCCAGCTCGACCGCCTGAGCGCCCGCCGGCCCGACCAGCTCTCCGGCGGCCAGCGCCAGCGGGTGGCGCTCGCCCGGGCGCTCGCCAGGAGGCCGCGAGTGCTGCTCCTCGACGAGCCCCTCGGCGCCCTCGACCGCGCCTTGCGCGAGGAGACGCAAGGAGAGCTGCGGGCGCTGCAGCGCCGGCTCGGCACCACCTTCGTGGTCGTCACCCACGATCCCGCCGAGGCGATGGTGCTCGCCGACCGGATCGGCGTGATGGCGGCGGGCCGGCTGGTCCAGCTCGGATCGGCGGCCGAGCTCTACGAGCGCCCGGCGACGCGCTACGTCGCCGGCCTCCTCGGCGACGTGAACCTGATCGAGGGCCGGCTCGGGGAGGGCGGGGCCGGGGGCCTGCGCGGCCTCGACACGCCGCTCGGCCGCTTGAGCGCCTTCGACCATCACGGCGCCGGGCCCGCGGGGGCGCCGGGCCTCCTGGCGCTCAGGCCGGAGCGGCTGACGCTGGCCGGGGAGGGCGGGAACGAGGGGCTTGCGGGCACGCTCCTCGACGCGACCTATCTCGGGGACAAGATCCTCTACCGGGTCGGGATGGCGGATGGGCGGGTGCTGCGCGCCGCCGCCGCCCCCGGCGCGGGTCCGGGCGTCGGCGCCCCGGTCCACCTCGCCTTCACGCCCGACACCGCCTCGCTGCTGCCGGCGGAGGCCGCATGAGCGGGCGCACGAGCGGGCGACTGCGCGCGAGCGTGCGGCGCCTCGCCCTCCCGGCGGTGCCGCTCCTGTGGCTCCTGGCCTTCTTCGGCCTGCCGTTCCTGGTGGTCGTCAAGATCAGCCTGTCGGACCCGGCGACGGCGCTGCCGCCCTATACCCCGGTGCTCGATTGGGATGCGGGGCTCGCCGGCTGGGCCGACGTCTTCGCCGCCCTCGACTTCGAGAACTACCGCACGCTGATCGCCGACCCGCTCTATCTCGAAGCGGGCCTGACCTCGCTCGCGGTGGCGTTCGGCGCCACCGTGCTCCTGATCCTCGTCGGGTACCCGATCGCCTACGCCATGGCGCGGGCGCCGAAGGCCTGGCGGCCGCTCCTCGTCGCCCTGATGGTGATCCCGTTCTGGACCAGCTTCCTGATCCGGGTCTATGCCTGGATCGCGATCCTGAAGGCCGACGGGCTCCTCAACCAGGCGCTCCTGGCGCTCGGGCTGGCATCGAGACCGATCGAGATCCTCAACACCCCGGCGGCGGTGATGATCGGGGTGGTCTACGCCTACCTGCCGTTCATGGTGCTGCCGCTCTACGCGGTGCTGGAGCGCCTCGACCGCGGGCTGATCGAGGCCGCCCGCGACCTCGGGGCGAGCCGGCTCACCGCCTTCCGCACCGTGACCCTGCCGCTGTCGCTGCCCGGCCTCGTCGCGGGCGCGCTGCTGTGCTTCATCCCGATCACCGGCGAGTTCATCATCCCGGACCTGCTCGGCGGGCCCGACACGCTGATGCTCGGGCGCGTCCTGTGGAGCGAGTTCTTCTCCAACCGCGACTGGCCGCTGGCCTCTGCCGTGGCGGTGGTGCTGCTGGTGATCGTCGCCGGCCCGGTGGTGCTCTTCCGCGAGGCGGAAGCGCGCCGCCTGGAGAGGCCCTAGACGGAGCGCCCTCGAGATGCACCGCGCCCATCCGCTCGCCTGGGCCGCCTTGGGCGTGGGATTCGCCTTCCTGTACGGGCCGATCCTGCTGCTCGTCGTCTACTCGTTCAACGCCTCGCGGCTGGTCACGGTCTGGGCCGGGTTCTCGACGCGGTGGTATGCCGGGCTCCTCGATAACGGCCCGCTCGTCGAATCCGCCCTCGTGACCCTCAAGGTCGCGCTCGCCTCGGCCGGCCTCGCGACCGTTCTCGGCACGCTGGCGGCGCTGGCGCTGGACGGGCGCCGGCGCGTTCCCGGCCGGCCGCTCCTCACCGGGCTGGTCTACGCCCCGATGGTGATGCCGGAGGTGATCACCGGCCTGTCGCTGCTGCTGCTCTTCGTGGGCCTCGGGATCCCGCGCGGCTTCTGGACCATCGTGATCGCCCACGCGACCTTCACGCTCTGCTTCGTCGCCGTGGTGGTGCAGGCCCGCCTGCGCGATCTCGACCGCTCCCTGCTCGAGGCCGCCGCCGATCTCGGCGCCGCGCCGGTCACGGTGTTCCGCACCGTGACCCTGCCGCTGATCGCCCCGGCGGTGATCGCCGGCTTCCTCCTCGCCTTCACCCTGTCGATGGACGACCTCGTCATCGCGAGCTTCGTCTCGGGGCCGGGCGCCACCACCCTGCCGATGCGCCTCTACAGCCAGGTCCGCCTCGGCGTGACGCCGGAGATCAACGCGATCTCGACGATCCTGATCGGGGCGGTGAGCGGGGCGGTGCTGGCGGCCTCCGTGCTGACGGCGCGGCGGGGCGTCAGGCGACGGGAGACGACGCCATGACGGACTCGATCGCGGGCCAAGAGATGATTGGTCAAGGGATGATTGGCCGAGACAAGCAACGGGGCGCTTCCATGCGGTGCGCAGACGGTCGCGAGGCGAGTCCGGCCTGCCGGGACCGGGCCGCTCCGCCGGTCGCGACGGCGCAATCCGGGGCGGAGCGGGACCGGATCGCCGTGGCGGTACGGGAGGCCGGCCGCACCCGC
Source organism: Methylobacterium sp. DB0501 (assembly GCF_011043735.1). Taxonomy (GTDB): domain Bacteria; phylum Pseudomonadota; class Alphaproteobacteria; order Rhizobiales; family Beijerinckiaceae; genus Methylobacterium; species Methylobacterium alsaeris. Next base: position 189,755 of record NZ_JAAKGV010000006.1, read on the forward strand.
CGAAAAACGGCCCCGATCCTGCAAAGCCCCTCCGGACGGCCCTCCGCCGCCCACCGGAACCCGGAGCTTCGCGCATGGATGTCGGCGTGTTCATCCCGATCGGCAACAACGGCTGGCTGATCTCGGAGACGGCCCCGCAGTACAAGCCGAGCTTTTCCCTCAACAAGGCGATCGTGCAGAAGGCGGAGGGGTACGGGCTCGATTTCGCCCTCTCGATGATCAAGCTGCACGGCTTCGGCGGCAAGACCGAGTTCTGGGACTACAACCTCGAATCCTTCACCCTGATGTCCGGCCTCGCGGCGGTGACCGAGCGGATCAGGCTCTTCGCCTCGACCGCGGTGCTGACCCTGCCGCCGGCCCTCGTCGCCCGGATGGCGACCACGATCGATTCGATCGCCCCCGGCCGCTTCGGGGTGAACATCGTCTCGGGCTGGCAGAAGGCGGAATACGACCAGATGGGCCTGTGGCCCGGCGACGAGTATTTCGGCTACCGCTACGATTACGCCACCGAATACGTCCGGGTGATGAAGGAGCTGTGGGAGACCGGCCGCTCCGACTTCCAGGGCGAGCATTTCCGGATGGAGGGCTGCATGATGAAGCCGCAGCCGTCCGGCCCGATCCCGATCGTCGCCGCCGGCCAGAGCGGGCGCGGCATGGAATTCGCCGCGCGTTGCGCCGATTACAACTTCGTCCTCGGCAGCGGCCTCAACACGCCGACGGCCTGCGCGCCGACCTGCGCCCGGCTGATCGAGGCGACGGCGAAGACCGGGCGCGACGTCGGCTCCACCGTGCTGATGATGGTGATCGCCGACGAGACCGACGCGGCGGCGGAGGCGCGCTGGATGGCCTACCGCCAGGGCGCCGACGTCGCGGCTCTGGCCTGGATGCTCGACCAGAGTATACAGGACAGGAACGCCTCGGCCGATTCGACCGCCACCTGGATGAATCTTCCCGAGGGCGCGGTGAACTTCAACATGGGCACGCTGGTCGGGTCCTACGCCAAGGTGGCGCGGATGCTCGACGAGGCGGCCACGGTGCCGGGAGTGAGGGGAATCATGCTGACCTTCGACGACTTTCTGACCGGCCTCGACGCCTTCGGCACCCGGATCCAGCCGCTGATGGCCTGCCGGCGGGACCGTCCGGGGATCGCCGCGTGACGGTCTCCGACGCGCTCATCGCCCGCACCATCCTGGCCGGCACGGTCGCGGAGGCCGCCCCGGCCCGGGACCTGCCCTCGGCGTGGGAGCGCGACGCCCCCGAGCCGGCCTGGGCCGAGCGGCGCCTGCGGGAGGCCGCCGACGCGACCGGGGCGCCGGCGCCCATCGCGCCGCCCAGTGCGCCCCCCTTGCCGCCGGTCGAGGACGGGCCGCTGCACGGCCTCGGGATCGGCGCCCTCCAGGCCGCCTACGCGGCGGGCGCGACCGATCCGGTGGCCGTCGTCGCGGCGCTCCGGGACCGCATCGCCCGCCACCCCTCCGGCCGCGACGCGGTGCTGGCCCCGGTGCCGGGCGCGGAAAACGCCGCACGGGAGAGCGCCCGGCGGATCCGGGAGGGCGCGGCCCGGCCCCTCGAGGGGATCCCCTTCGGCATCAAGGACATCGTCGACTGCGCCGGCGCGCCCGTGACCTGCGGCTCGCGCCTCACCGGCGACCGGGTGGCCGAGACCGACGCGACCGTGGTGGCGCGCCTGCGGGCGGCGGGCGCCATCCCCCTGGCGATGCTCGCCACCACCGAATTCGCCTGCGGCTCGGCCCACAACCCGCGCTACGGCGCGGTGGGCAATCCGTGGAACCGGGCGCGCTGGACCGGCGGCTCCTCCACCGGCTCCGGGGCGGCGCTCGCCGCCCGGCTGATGCCGCTGGCGCTCGGCACCGATACCGGCGGCTCGATCCGGGTGCCGGCGGCCTGGTGCGGCATCACCGGCCTCAAGCCGACCCGCGGGCTGGTGCCGCGCACCGGCGTCGCGCCCCTGTCCTGGACCCTCGACCATGTCGGCCCGATGGCCCGCTCGGCCGACGACCTCGCCCGGGTGATGCCCTGGATCGCCGGCCCCGACGGCACCGACCCCCACGCCGCGGGCCGCTACGACGCCGGCCGCTACGACGCCTCCCGCGCGCGGGGCCTCGCCGGCCTGCGGGTCGGCGTGGCGGAGGGCTGGTTCACGGCGATGCAGGATGCGGCGGTCCTCGCCGCCTGGCAGGCGATGCTGACGGTGCTGGAACGCGGCGGGGCACGCCTCGTGCCGGTCGATCTCGGGCCGGTCGCGACCGCGCACCAGGACGGCTACACGATCGTGATGGCGGAACTGGCCTCCCTGCAGGAGCCCGACCTCGACCGCGCCGCCGCCCTCGATCCCGGCACCCGCGCCCGGATGGACCAGGGCCGGCACTTCAGCGCCACCGACTACCTGCGCGCCCTGCGCCGCCGGCCCCTGGTGCTGGCCCAGGTCCTCGACGCGCTTGGCGGTGTCGACGTGCTGGTGACCCCGGGCCTCGGGGCCGAGGCGCCGTCCCTCGACAGCCTCACGGTGGAGGTCGACGGCACGGCCCACCCGCTCCAGGCGGTGCTGCCACGCAACACCATGCTGTTCGACTACACGGGCCTCCCCGCCCTGATGCTGCCGACCGGGCGCGGCCGCACCGGGCTCCCGGTCGCCGCGCAGGTGGTGGGCAAGCCCTACGACGCCCTGTGCCTGGGCGTGGGGGCGGCTTTTCAGCGCGAGACGGCGCATCACCTCGGGGTGCCGCCGGAGGCGGGGTGACGGCTCATCGTCTGAGGGTCGTTTCCGCCGCCGCGACGAGCCACGCCGCCATCGCGGGGGCGACCGGATCGGCCCGGCTGCTCCAGCGCGCCACCTGGATCTTCGAGGAGGGCCGCATCTCGGCCCGCCGCACCAGCCGGGTCAGCCGACGCCGCCGGAGCGCGTCGGCAACGAAGAGCGAGCGGGCGAGGACGATGCCGTTGCCCTCCTGCGCCGCCTGCAAGGCGACGCCGATATCGCGAAAGCGCAACGCGGGCGGGCGCCGCCCGTCGTCGCCGAGCCACGTCGCCCAGGACCATTCGTTGCCGATGCCGTCGGCGGCCTGCCCCTTCGCGAGCAGCGGGAGCCGGCGCCAATCGCCGTCCTGACGGGAGCGCCGGAGCAGGGGAGCGGCGACCGGGAAGACGGTCTCGGCGGGGAACGGCGTTTCGCACCGGCCGCCGCCTCGCGTCTCGCGGGGAATCCACAGCAGCGCCAGATCGACCTCGCCCGGCATCGAGCCCGGCTTGCCGTCCCAAGGCCGGCTCTCCCACGTCGTCACCTCGATCGTGAGCGCCGGAAACGCGGCGGCGAGGTCGGGGAGGCGCGGGGAGAGCCACCAGGCGAGCAGGGCGCTGCTGACGCCGATCCGGAAGGGCCGCGAGGCCTGCTCGACCGGCACCGCCTCCCGCAGGCCCGCCAGCGTCCGGAGCAGCGGGGCGACATCCCGCGCCAGGCGCTCGCCCGCCGGCGTCGGCCGCAAGCCGGGATTGAGCCGCTCCAGCAGGGGCGTGCCGAAATACGCTTCGAGCCCGCGCAGGCGGTGGCTCACGGCGCTCTGGGTGAGGCCGAGCTCGGCGGCGGCCAGCGTCACGCTCATGTGCCGCAGCACGGCGTCGAACGCCACGAGGCCGGGGAAGGGAGGCAATCGCCGCATCGGACTCATCGTGAGCCCATGAAACGGGTTCATGCGCCCCGTTTCAACTCTCATTTGCTTCGCCGGCGTCGGTTCGCCCTGATCGCGGCCATGATCAGCACCTGCCATCTCTCCGTCACCTGGGATCGGCGCGCGCGGCTCACCGCTTGCGTGCTCGGCCTGGGGGCCTTCCTGACGCAATTCGACGTGACGGCCCTGGTCGTCGTCATGCCGGAGATCGGCCGCGACCTCGCCGTCGGCACGCCGAGCCTCGCCTGGGTCGTCGATGCCTACAGCCTCGCCTTCACGGCCGCCCTGCTGGCCGCCGGGGCCCTGGCGGATCGCCACGGCCGGCGCCGCGCGCTGCTGCTCGGGAACGCGCTGTTTCTCGCCGCCTCCGTCGCCTGCGCCCTCGCCGGAACCGCCCCCGCCCTCTGGGCGGCCCGGGCCGGCCAGGGCATCGGCGCCGCCTTCCTGATCACCGGCGCCATCGCGTCGATCGCCGCCACCTTCCCGGATGCCGCGTTGCGGGCCCGCGCCCTGGCCCTGACCGGGATCCTGTCGGGCGTCGCGATGGCGTTGGGACCGACCCTCGGCGGCCTGCTCGCCTCCTGGCTCGGATGGCGCGCGATCTTCCTGGCGAACGTCCTGCCCTGCGGGCTGATCGCGCTCGCCGTGCCCCGCGTCGTCGGCGAGGCGCGGACGGGGAGCGGGTCGCCGATCGACTGGCCGGGCCTGCTCGTCCTGACCGGCGCGCTCGGCCTCGCGGTCGAGGGCGTGCTGCAGGCGCACGCCACCCCGGTCGCGGGCGCGGCCGGCCTCGCGGCCAGCCTCGCGCTCACCGTCGCCTTCGCGCGCAGGCAGCGCCGACGGGCGCATCCGCTGCTCGATCCGGCCCTGGCGTCGGATCGCGGCGTGCGCGCCGTCATCGTGCTGCTACTGGCCGTCTCGGCCGGCTACTGGGCCGTCCTGGTCTCCCTGCCGGCCTTTCTCATGGCGGCCCACGGGCTGGGCGCGCAGGAGGCCGGCCTCGCGCTGCTCGCGGCGACCCTGCCGATGCTGGTGCTGCCTCCGGTCGGCGGCCGCATGGTCGGGCGTCTCGGCTGGCGGCATGCATGCGGAGGCGCACTCGCGCTGATCGCGCTCGGGAACGCGGTCCTGGCGGGGACCGCCTTCGCCGGCGCCCAGGCCGTGGCCGGAGCGCTCGCCGGCATGGTGGCGATCGGAGCCGGGGCAGCCCTCGCCCATTCCCAGCTCACGGGAGCCGTCGTGGCCCTCGCGCCACCCGGGGCCACGGGCATGGCCTCGGCCCTCACGATGGTGGCGCGTCAGGCCGGGTTCGCGCTCGGCGTGGCGATCCTCGGCGTGCTGGCGCCGACGACGCCCGGCGGTCCCGGATACGCGGCCGTCTTCGCCTTCGCCGCCGTCGCCGGCCTGATCGGGCTCGGGGCCTGCCGGGGGCTGCCGGGCGTCTCCGCTCGGCCGCGATGACCGCTTCACGCCGGATGCACGCGCGTCCGGCTCAATACTCCCACTCCGCCCCCACGCCCACGGCCGTCCGCCCATCCGCCCCGGCCTCGCCCTGCACCTTGATCCGCCCGGTCACGTCGTAGGTGATGGTCGCGGCGCTGTCCTCCGGCCGCGCCCCGGCGCGCACGCCGACATTGACCCGCTCGCCGAGCGCCCGCGACAGGCCGACCGCCGCGCCGCCCTTCGCGCCGGCCTGGATGTCCAGGCTGTCGAGGCCCAGACTCTTGCGGGCGCTCTCGAACACGTCGGGCCCGCCCGACCCGCCGGAGAGCTGGGCGACGGCCTGCGCCAGCTGCAACGCCTGGAACGGCGACAGGCCGCCCGAGGCCTTCTTGAACAGGAGGCGCGACAGCACCTCGTCCTGGGGCAGCGGCGGCTCGGAGGTCAGGGCGAAATCGGGCTGGTTGGCCGGGCCGGTCACGGCGATCTTCGCCGTGACGTCGCCGGCCTGGGACTGGGCCAGGAAGTCGAGGTCGGGCGCGGTCAGGTCGCCCGCGAAGGTCAGGCGGCCGCGGGTGAAGTCGAGGCGCTGGCCGACGATCTGGATCCGGCCGCGGCGCATCGCGAAGGCGCCGTTCGCCACCGGGGCCGCCGAGGTGCCGGTGAGGCGCAACGATCCCCCGAGCTCGGCGTCGATGCCGCGGCCGCGCACGGTGATGCGGCCCGGCGCGTTCACCGCGAGGTCGAGGGTGGCGAGGAAGGGCGGCGCCTTGCGGCCGCGCCGCGCCGCCGCCTCGCGCTTCGATCGCGCGGCGAGGCGGGCACGGGTCTGCGGCGGCGCGTTGACGTGGCGGATGCCGGGAAGGGGCTGCACGGTGGCGGGCAGGCGGTCGGGCACCGAGACGTCGAGGGAGACCACGTCGACCTGGCCGGTGACCCGCGGGGTGCGGGCGAGCGGCCCGGTCAGCGACAGGTTGAGCCCGGAGATCAGGGTCATCAGCGGGCTCGAGACCAGCTCGGCCCGGTCGGCCCGGATGGTCAGGTTGCCGGGAAATCCCGCCGCCGGCTCGACCGCGACGCGCCCTTGCGCCTGCAGGGTGCCGCCGTTGCGGGTGGCGGCGGTCAGGCGCTCGATCACGATCGTGTCGCCGCGACCGGTGACCCGGCCCTGGATGTCGGTGAGGCGCACGCCGTTGAGCGGGTCGGTGAAGCTGCCGCCGGAGAGCACCGCCGAGCCGTCGATCCGCGGGGCCTGGAGCGTCCCGGCGATCCCGGCATCGAGGGCGACCCGGCCGGTCAGGCGCTGGCCGCCCGCCGCCAGCAGCGTGTTGGCGAGCGCGGCGTCGACGGTGCCGCGGGTGCGGAGAGACAGGGCGCCGCCGGGCTCGACCGGGAGCGAACCGGAGAGGGTGAGCTGCACGCCGCGTCCGGCCGTGACCGTGCCGTCGAGGCCGGCGCGGCCGTCCTCGATCCGGCCCGAGGCCCGGGCGTCGATCGGCGGCAGGCCGGCGGAGCGGGTCTCGGGCGTCACGAGACGCGAGAGGCTGAGCGCGTAGCGGCCCTCCGGGCTCGCGGCCGGGCCGGCGAGCGAGGCCTCGCCGTCGAGGGTGCCCGACAGGCTCACGCTGGGTGCGGCGATGCGGGCGAGCGCCAGCGGCAGGCTCTTCAGGCCGAGCCGCAGGTCGAGATTCCGGCCGATCGTCCCGTCGAGGCTGGCCCTCCCCGAGCCGGCCGCGATGGCGAGGCCCGCCACCGTCACGCCCTCGTCGCGGAACGTGAGGGTCGCGGGTCCGGCGAGCGCCAGCCGGTCGGCGCCGCGCACGGCGCTGAGGCGCGCGAGGTCGAGGCGCGGCGGCGCGGCCGGCACCAGCCGGGCGGCACCGTCGAGGGCGAAGCCCCGGGCCCGGGCCTGGAGCACGAGGTCGCTGCCGTCGGGCGCGGGCCTGGCGTCGAGGCGGATCGCCTCGATCGTCTCGGAGCCGGCGACGAGCCGGTCGGCGTTGAGCCTCCCCGAGACCCGGGGGCTCTGCCGGAGATCGGTGCCGGCGAGGTCGGCGTCGAGGCGCGAGAGCGCCACGCCGGCCCCGCGCACGCCCTCGCCGGTCGCCCGCAGCCGTGCGTCCTGCCGGCCGCCGGAGCGGGACAGGGTGACGGCGGCGTCGACGCGCCCGGAGAGGCGGGTCAGCGCCAGGGGCGAGAGGTCGTCGAGGTCGCCGGCCTTCAGCGACACCTCGCCCTCGGCGAGGCGGGAGGTTGGATCGAGAGCGGCGCGGCCCGTGAGCGCCACCGAGCCGAGGGTGACGCCGAGCCGGTCGAGCAGCCAGTCGGCATCGCGGCGGGCGAGGTGGACGTCGCCGGCGAGCGGCTTGCCGTCGATCCGGCCGGACAGGGCCAGCGTCCCGTCGAGGGCGCCGGTCACGTCGGTGAGGCTGGCGCGGGCGGCGAGGTCGCGGATCGGGCGTCCCATCGCCCGGGCCTCGGGCGCCGAGGCGGTCAGGGCCACGTCCGGCCGCTCCAGCGAACCGGTGAGGCGGGCCTCCAGCCCGGCCTGTCCGGCGAGTTCGGGGTCGATCGTGGCGAGGTCGGCCAGCTCCACCCGGCCGGTCATGTCGGCCCTGGCCTCGGTGGCGCGGCCGTCGAGGGTCGCGGTCACCGAGTGCCCGCTCAGGCGCGCGGCCTGGACGGCGTAGCCGTCGGGCAGGCGGGTCAGGCGGCCGGCGAAAGACGGTGCGCGGCCGAGGGTCCGGTCGAGGGCCGGGGTGCCGAGAAACAGCTTTTCCGTGCTCGCCTCGACGTCGGCGGTCACGCCCGCCCGGCCGGGATCGCCGGAGAGCAGCGCCTTCGCGGCGATGCGGCCGCCGAGCGGCCGGCCGGCGGCGAGCGAGAACGCCGCGAGGTCGGGCAACTCCGCCTGGAGCGTGCCCGCCACCACGTCGCGGCCGATCCGGCCGGTGTAGCGGGCGCTGGCGGTCGGTGCCTCGATGGTCACCGCGTCGAGATCGGCGACGCCGTTCGGGTCGATGCGGCCGGAGAGCCGGAAGGCGGCCTTCGGGCCGATGGCGCGGCGCAGGGCGGGATCGGCGAGGTGGAGGCCGTCCACGTCGGCGCTGGCGGCCAGGCGGAAGGACTGGCCCGGTTGCCGGTCGCCTTGCGGGCGCGGCAACGGCTCGGCGACGAGGTCCGCGCTCGCCCGGCCGAGGCGGCTGCCCGCGGCCGAGAGGCCGGCGGCCCGGAGGGTTCCGCGCACGGCCGGGGCGTCGAGGGGGCCCTTGAGGGTCGCATCGAGCACCAGGGCCTCGAGGGTCGCGTCGCCGGCCTTGGTGACGCCGCCCTCGGTCGGCAGGGCCCGGGCCTGGAGGGCCAGGTCGGCGTTGCGGGCGGCGTCGACGCCGCCGTTCAGCGCCAGCCGGGCGGTGCGCGAGGTCAGCTCGAACCGGTCGACCCGCACCGCGCCGTCGTCGACGAAGCGCAGGGAGCCGTCGAGGCGGGTGGTGCCGGCGAAGATCGCGGCGAGCGGCCCGGGCATCAGGCCTTCGACCTGGGAGGCGAGGTCGAGCACCATGCGGCGCTCGGTGCCGGCCCGGTCGATGCGGGCCTTGCCCTGGGCGCCGATGCCCTCGCCGGCCCGGAAATCCAGGGTGGCGTTCCAGGCGTCGAGCGTGCCGCGCCCGTCGAGGTCGAGGGTGACCGGCGGCAGGCCGGGCAGGTTCATCAGCCGCGCCGCGAGGCCGCCGGCCGGCTCGTCATGGGCGAGCTTCACCTCCAGGCGCCCGCTCTCCGGCGCGTAGGCGAGCTTGATCGTGACGGTGCCGGGCTTGTCGAGCCGGCGCAGGCCGACGCCGAGATCGAGGCCCTCGCGCGGGTCGCCGAGGGTGGCCTGGCCGGCCCCGGCGATGCGGGCGGCCTCGCCGACCACCGGCTCGCCGAGGACGAGGTCGCCGAGCGCGAAGGCCTTGACCACCACCTTGACCGGCAGGTCGGGCAGCAGCGCCTCCTTGTCCTGGGACGGCGGGGTGGCCGAGGGCAGGGGGCGGCGGAGCACTTCGAGCCGCCCGATCTCCAGCCGGTCGATCTCCAGGCGCCGGGAGAGGAGCGCGGTGCGGCGCCAGATCAGCCGGGCCTTGTCGAGGCGCAGCCACACCCCGTTGCGGTCGGCGATGGCGACGTCGCGGATCGTGGCATCCGAGGAGAGCGCGCCGTCGACGGCGCCGATCGAGACCCGGGAGGTCGGGGTCGAGAGGGCGCGGGACAGGAGGTCGCCGAGGATCGTGGTCTCGCCCTCCGCCGCCTCGCCGGTGGCGGCGTGGCCGAGCCAGGCCAACCCCAGGAGAAGGACGGCGACGGCGGCGGTGAGGAGGCGCGAGGCCCGCATCTGCATCATTCAGAAGGCCTGACCGAGGCTGATGTAGAGGGCGACCGGCGGCTGCTTGAGCTGCTTGTCGGGGTTCAGCGGCACCGCGAGGTCGACCCGGATCGGGCCGATGCCGGTATAGTAGCGAAGGCCCAGGCCCGCCGCGACGCGGATGCGCTCGTCGAAGTCGGGCAGGGTGCCGGCGAAGGCCGTGCCGGCATCGACGAAGGGCACGATGCCGATCGTGTCGGTGATCTTGATCCGGCCCTCGATCGAGCCCTCGAGCAGCGAGCGCCCGCCGATCGGCAGCTGGTAGGGACCGATCGGCCCGACGGTGCGGTAGGAATAGCCCCGGATCGAGCCGCCGCCGCCGGCGAAGAAGCGCAGCGAGGCCGGGATGTCGGCGAGGCTCGCGCCGCTGATCGAGCCGAAGCCGAGGCGCGCCGCCAGGATGTAGCGCCCGTCGTCGTCGAACGAATAGTAGGTCGAGCCTTGGGCCTTGGCGATCAGGAGGTCCGGGCTGTTGCCGAGGCCGGCATAGGGCGTGAGCGAGGCGGTGACGCGAACGCCTTTCGTCGGGTCGAGCAGGCTGTCGGTCGAATCGTAGGTGACGCCGGCATTGAGGCCGAGCAACCCGTAATCGACCTTGCCGAGCGCGTCCCGGTCCGAGCCGGCCCGGCCGTCGACCCCGATCTGGGCCGAGAAGGCGTCGGCGAAGCGGTGGCGGATCGCGACCGTGCCGCCGGTGGCGTCGCTGAGATAGGATTGCTGGACCTCGCGGCCGATGAAGGCGGTGGCGACGAGGTCGTTGCGGGTGCCGAACAGGGCCGGCTTGACGAAGGTGGCGGCGAGCCGGCCGCCGAGGCCGTTGGTCTCGATGCCGGCGAGCCGCCGGCGGCGGGCGTAATAGTCGGTGCCGAGGCCGAGATAGGACAGGTCGGCGTCGATCCGCAGGGTCTCGCCGCCGCCGAACAGGTTGCGGTCGGCCCAGTAGGCGCGCACCCCCGGCCCGTCGACGGTGGAGTAGCGCGCCGACACGCCGACGATGTGCGGCGCCCGCTCGGTGACGTCGACGAAGACCGGCAGCCCGCCATCGGGATCGAGCGCCGTGCCCTCGCGCACCCGCACGCCGCCGAGCGCCTCGATGCGCGAGACCGAGCGGCGGATGTCGGAGAGCGCCTGCGGCGAGTAGGGATCGCCCGGCTCGGCATAGATGAACGAGCGCACCACCGCCGGATCGATGGTGCGCGTGCCCCGCACCGTGACGGGGCCGAGCACCGCCTTCGGCCCCGGATCGACCACGAAGGTCACGTCCATGGCCCGCGCGGCGTGGTCCACGACCGGCTCGCGCCGCAGCACCTTGGCGAAGGGGTGGCCGTCGCGGCGAAACTGGTCGATCAGCGCCGCCTCGCGGGCGAGCACCGTCGAGGAGCGCGCCGGCACGTCGTCGCCGAGGCGGGTGAGGCGGGCGGGCACGGCCTCGGGCGGGAACGGAACGCCGGCCGGGTCCAGCACCACGATGCGGCGCAGGTGGTAGAGCGGGCCCTGGTCGACGGAGATCCGCAAAGCCACGAGGGTCCGGTTGCGGGCGGCCTCGGCGGCGCGCACGGCGGCGCGGGCGGCGGCATCGCCGCCGAGCACCACGTCCTCGATGCGGAACGACACGGTGCCGGCATAGTAGCCGAAGCCCCAGAGCGCATCGACGAGGCGGGTCGCGTCGGCCTCGGCCCGGCGCAGCAATCCCTCGCCGTCGGGCGGCGCGTCGTTGCGCAGGCGGTAGAGGCTCGACGTGTCCTGGAGGGCGCGGAGCAGGTCCTCGTCCTCGACACCCTGGAAGCGGATGGCGTAGGGCAGGGCGGCCGGGCTCGGGGCCGGCGGCGCCTCCTCGGAGCCGAACAGGCCGAACAGGTCGAAGGCCCGCGCCGGCTCCGCCGCGCTCATGCCGAGCGCGAGGCCGAGACCGAGCGCCCTCGCGACTCCCGCCGTTCCCGCTGACGGACGCGCCCACGATGCGCCAGGACATTCGCCCCGACGACGTTCGCCCCGATGACCTTCGACCCGATCCCGCATGCCCCCCGGCCGTGCTGCAAGGCGGCGCCCAACCAGGCGCTGCCGGATACTCATCTCACGCCACCGGCGTGCCCTGCTTCCGCCTGCGGGCGGATCTCGTCAGTGCGGCGCCTCGACCCCGCGCTACGACGACCCCGTCTTCGGACATCTGACCAAAGGGTCGCGGGAATTCGTGTCCAAACCGTGTCCGCGGACAGGCCGGCTCCCGCGACAAGCTAGAGCATAAGCCGGCGGAACGGGAGCCTGGACCGGCCGGACGGGCCGGCCGAACCTGTGCGGCGCGCTGCGCTAACCCTCTGGCGGCGGGGACAGGATCACGGCTGACCGCGGCGCGCGGTCGCGCCTGCCTGCGGGCGGGTCGGCGCGTTGTGCGTGCTCATGTCGTCCCCGTTCCTCACAGGGTCTCGCCCATGGTCCCGGTCGTGTTCCATCCGGCCTACGAGGCCGCGCTGCCGGACGGCCACCGCTTCCCGATGGGCAAGTACGGGCGCCTCGCCGCCGCGATCGCGGCACGGGGCCTCGTCCCCGACGGCTTCGTGACCCCGGAGCCCGCGAGCCCGGAGCTGATCGGCCTTGCGCATGTCGGTTCTTACGTCGAGCAGGTCGTCGCCGGCACGGTGCCGCGGGCGGTCGAGCGGGCGATCGGCCTGCCGGTCGACGACGGGGTGGCGCGCCGCTCCCTCGCCTCGGCCGGCGGCACGCTGCTGGCCGCGCGGCTGGCGCTCGCGGGCGGGCTCGCCGGCAGCACCGCGGGGGGCAGCCATCACGCAAGACAGGACGGGGGCCGGGGGTTCTGCGTCTTCAACGACGTCGCGGTGGCGGCCCTGGCACTCAAGCGCGAGGGCACGATCCGCCGGGCGCTGGTCATCGACCTCGACGTGCACCAGGGCGACGGCACCGCCGACTGCCTGAAGGACGAGCCCGACCTGTTCACCTTCTCGATGCATGCCGAGAAGAACTATCCGACCGACAAGGTGCCGGGCGACCTCGATGTCGGCCTGCCCGACGGACTCGGCGACGACGCGTACCTCGCGGCCTTGCGCCAGCACGTGCCGCGCCTGCTCGACGGGCAGCGACCCGACCTCGTCTTCTACAATGCCGGGGTCGATCCCCACCGCGACGACCGGCTCGGGCGCCTCGCCCTCACGGACGAGGGCCTGCGCCGGCGCGAGGCCTTCGTCATCGACGAGGTCCGCCGGCGCGGCATCCCGCTCGCCGCGGTGATCGGCGGCGGCTACGCGACCGACGTCGAGGCGCTCGCGGAGCGCCACGCCCTGGTCTTCGAGGCGATGGCGGAGCGGGAGTGAGGCAGGCGGCCGGAACGGCCGAGCCGGTCGCCCGTTATTCCCAGGACAAGATCCCTCGCCACGCATCCGGAGGATACGATGAGCCTCATCGGCCGAATCGTCACCAAGATCCTAGGCAACGACGATCCCCGCATCCGCCCCGACGGCCGCGGCCCCTACGACGACCGGGCCAACTACGGCGATTCCGGCAACCTCGTCGGCCGGCTCGTCACCAAGATCCTGCGCCGCTGAGCGGATTTCGCGAAGGCGGCCGCCGGTCACCGCGGCAGACACCTGCGGCACGACGAGAGCGGCGCCCGATCGCGCCGCCATCGGACGCGGCCCCAGGTCTCTGGGTCTGAGGCCTTTTCTTCGACCAACCGGGGACCGCCTCGTCGGAAAGACGCTCAAGAGCCCGAGCGGACGATGCGTTGGCCTGCCGATGCAGGTTTGCTCGGGAGCTCCTCCCATCCCGGTTCGACGACGCCCCCGCCGGCCCCCGGCGGGGGTGTCGCCGTTTCGGACGCCGGCGATCGGTTGGGACACCATCGACGTGCGTGCGTTTTCGCACTTGCGAAACGCGACCCGGCGCTTATCTTGTGCAGTGCAAGGTCGCGATGGCGTCGCGGCCCGGCAGCCCTCTTTGGGCGTTTCCTCCCTAGACTTCGGGCCGCTCGCAAGAGCGGCCTTTTTTCTTGGGCGCAGCGCATCGTCCTCCATCCTGACCCTTCGTCCTGAGATGCCGGCGATCGGAGATCGGTCGCCCTCGAAGGAGGGCTCCGGAGGCCGCGGAGATCCCCGGAAGATACGGCGTGATCGGCGTCACCCCGCCCCTCCGGCCGCTCCCAGCCACCGCCTTTGCGCAAACGCCACCCGCGCCGCACCCCGCGCGGGCCGCCTGTCTGGCACCGCCGCATCCTCCCCCGCGAGGATCCGGCGCTTGAGCGCCACCAGGGCCGGATCGCCCCAGCGCGCCAGCAGCGCCTGGAACGCCGCGTGACGCCCGGCCTCGAAGCCTCGCTCGGTCAGCGGATGCGGCGGGTGCAGGTGGAGGACCGGGGCGAGGCCCACCGGGATCGGCGCCGTGGCGGCGTGCAGGCGGCCCTGGCGCAGGAGCTTGTCGAACCACTGCGCGTGGGGTCCCGGATGGGCATCGGGCAGAACGACCTCGATGCGGTCGCGGCCCTGCGCCGCCACGAGCGTCGCCCCGAGCCCCGGCAGGGCGGCCCAGAGGGCGGCATCCGCCGGGCGGCCGCAGGCGGCGCGCAAGGTGGAGACGGCCTCGCCTCGGACCCGGGCGAGGAGACGGGCCTGGCGCAGGGGCAAGCCGAGGCAGAACAGCACGCCGTCCCGGTCCTGCGCCCGCGCCGCCTCGGCGTCGGGGCCGCCTTCGCTCACGGCGGGGGACGGACAGGGCGGCAGGGCGGCGACCGGACGGCACAGGGCGAGCGCGTGGCTCCAGGTCTCGTCCCCGAGGGCCGTCTCGTAGGCGACCGGCACGAGGGTGTGGGCCTCCGCCAGCACCAGGGCGCCGCGGGGGGTGACGAGGCCGGGGCGCCCGCCGCAGGGCGCCGCGGCCGGCTCGCCGGGCCCGCGCCGGAAGGTGGCGCCCGCGCCGTAGCCGCCGAGGCTCCACGTCGTGTCCGGATCGGCCAGGAACTGACGGATGACCGCCCGGAGAGCACCGGGATCCGGCTGCCGGATCAGCAAAGGGGCGTCCCCGCCTTGAGCGCAGCGCAGCAAACCGCTACCTCTTCGCCGGCAGGGGGCGCCTGCCCGGATCGAGAAACGCAGATCGTGTCGGAACCCTCGCCGTTGATCCCCGATCCGGACACCCCGGGGACCCGCAAGCGGGTCAGCGTCCGCGGTCGCCTGCGCAACTACTTCTTCACCGGCGTCATCGTCGCCGGCCCCCTGGCGATCACGATCTACATCACCTGGTGGTGCATCAGCCTGATCGACGGCTGGGTCAAGCCGCTGGTCCCCTCGGCCTACCTGCCCGACCATTACCTGCCGTTCAGCGTGCCGGGCCTCGGCCTCGTCATCGCCTTCGTGGCGCTGACGACGCTGGGCGCTCTCACCGCCAACCTGGTCGGCCGCTCGGTGGTCGAGTTCGGCGAGGTGCTGCTCGCCCGCACGCCGGTGATCTCGGGGCTGTATCGCGGCCTGCGCCAGGTCTTCGAGACCCTGTTCTCCACCAGCGGCACCTCGTTCCGCACCGTCGGCCTGGTCGAGTTCCCGGTGAAGGGCACCTGGTCGATCGTGTTCCTGTCGGCCCCGGCGGGGCCCGACGTGCAGACGGCCCTGGGCTCCGGGCACGACCATGTCGGCGTGTTCCTGCCCTGCGCGCCCAACCCGACCACCGGCTTCTTCTTCTACCTGCCGCGCGCCGAGGTGATCGAATTGTCGATCAGCGTCGACGACGCCGCCAAGCTGGTGATGTCGGCCGGCGTGATCCAGCCGGAGGACCCGCAGACCCGCCTGCAGGCGATGGCGGCGGGCCTGCGCGCCGCGCAGGTCGGGCCGATCGAGATGCAGCAGCGGGACCGCCTGGACGCGTGATGCGGCGTCTCGCATCGCCAAGCGATCCGCCCGTGATCGCCGGAGAGGCGCCGGCCCGCGGGAGGGGCCGCGCCGCTTTCGCCTGACGGCGATCGATCGGAAACCGGCCGGCCCCCCCTCCCCAATGACGATCGTGCCGCGGGCGCGCCTCCTCCCTGCCGGCGCGAAGAGTGCTACTGGGAGACGAGTGCGACCGGGAATCGGGCGGTGCGGTGCCGGCGGATCTCCGCCCGCGGCCTCCCCCGAGGTCCCCCGCGACCGATCGCCCGTCAGACAGGATCGCCCCTCACCCGTGACCGACGATACATCGAACCCCTCGGCGATCCGCCAGGCCGAGGATGGCACCGTGCGGCCCGACCATGCGGCCCTCGCGCGCGAGGTCGCCCGCCATTGCGCGGCCTACCGGGATCCTGTCCCGCGGCTCGCGCTCCGGCAGGTCGCCAACACTCTGCTGCCCTATCTCGCCCTCTGCGCCGTCATGCTCTGGGCGGCGGCGAACGGCCATGAACCCTGGGTGCTGCCGCTCGCCGTGCCGGCCGGCGGCCTGCTGGTGCGGCTGTTCATCATCCAGCACGATTGCGGGCACGGCTCGTTCCTGCCCTCCCGCGCCGCCAACGACCGGCTCGGCCGGGCCTTGAGCCTCCTGACGGTGACGCCCTACGACACCTGGAAGCGGGCCCATGCCCTCCACCACGCCTCCACCGGCGACCTCAGCCGCCGCGGCACGGGCGACATCCACACGCTGACCGTGCGCGAATACCTCGCCCTGTCGCGCTGGAACCGGCTCCGCTACCGCCTCTACCGCAATCCGTTCATCCTCATCGTGCTCGGTTCGCCGCTGAACTTCCTGGTCCTGCAGCGGCTTCCGTTCGGCGTAGGCCTGCCCTGGCGCACGGCGTGGCGGGACGTGCTCACCCTCGACCTCGCGCTGGTCGCAGGCACGGCGCTGCTCGCCGCGGCGGCCGGCGGCCTCGGGCCTGTGCTCTGGGTGCTCGTGCCGGTCGTCAGCGTCGCCGCCTGGATCGGCGGCTGGCTGTTCTACGTCCAGCACCAATACGAGGAGACCGTCTGGGAGGGCCCCGAGGCCTGGGACTTCCACCGCGCGGCTCTCGGCGGCAGCTCGTACTACGTCCTGCCGCGGGTGCTGCAATGGTTCACCGGCAATGTCGGCCTGCACCACATCCATCACCTCAACAGCCGCATCCCGAACTACCGCCTCCAGGAATGCCTCGACGGCCACGCGACGCTCGGCGAGGTCGGCCGCCTGACCTTGCGCGACAGCCTGCGCTGCCTCGGGCTGGCCCTGTGGGACGAGGAGGCCCGCAAGCTGATCGGGTTCTCGGGGCTTAGGGTCGCGGCCGGGCAGGCGGCGTGATCTGGTGGGGCCGGCGATCCCGCCGGCTCCCGCGCGGGCGGGGCGTGCCCCGCCCCGGCCTCGACCGCCCGAGCCTTGAGTGCCTAGTCCTCTTGGGTTAGTCCTCCACGCCGAGGCGGCCGGGGAGCCGCGCGACTCCAGGGAGGCTCCATGCCCGTGCGTCTGATCGGTGGCGGATTCGTCGGTATCACCCTCGTCGCGGCGAGCACGCTGGCCGCCGCCGACACCTTGCCGGCACGCAAGGCCGGCCTGTGGGAGAGCAAGACCGTCTCGGCGGAAGGCAACACGACCGCTCGCCAGTGCATCGACGAGAAGACGGACCAGATGGCCCAGGGCGCCCTCGGGGCCGGGCAGTGCTCGAAGCGCGACTTCGTCAAGACGAGCACCGGCTACAAGGGCGAGACCGAGTGCAAGATCGGCCCGATCTCGGCCAGCGGCACCAGCGTGATCACCGGCGACTTTGCCAGCAAGGTCCACATGGACGTGGACACGACGCTGACCGGCATCCCCAACATGAAGGAGCCCGTCCGGCGCAAGATGGTGATCGACGCGACCTATCTCGGGCCCTGCGAGGCGGGACAGAGCCCGGGCGACATTATCCTGCCGGACGGGAAGATCGTGAAGATGCCGCAGGGGGTGGGGCGGTAGGGGGCGGGCGACGAACGTCCAATCCCCCGGCAGGCGCGGTGCTGATGAGCCACAAAGCGGCCGGCAATTTCAGGCGCCGTCCGCGCCAGTGCCGTCCTCAGGACCAAGTCTTCGCGGCGGCGAGGTTATCGTCCATGCTTCGCACCATCTCGTCATCGGTGAGCACCAGAGCCGGCCGCCCCTCCACCTTGAGGTGGTCGCGCCGGTGCTTGAACCGTTTGCGCTCCACATCGTCGGCAAGGCTCGCATCGCGTCCGCAGATGACGGCATAGGCACTGGTCGCGATCGGGCCTCCGAATCCGGCGAGCGGGACCGAGTCGTTCGGGTGATCGGACCGGATCCACGCCCAGTCGAGGATCTGGCTGAAGCCGTGCGCGAGCCGCGGAGACCAGGAGCGGTACTGGACGGCGCCTCTCTTGAAGATGCTGTTTGCCTCGGCATCCTCGAACTCAATGAGCCCGAACCGTCGCTGACCGTCATTGCCCAGCACCAGATCGGTGCGGAACATGCCCTTCAGCGCAAGCTCGAACTTGATCATGTCCGGTGCCGGCAGGCCCAGCGTCGATGCCAACAGGCAGGCCATGTGCCGCCGCTTCTTGATCTCGGCCACGATGACAGCCTCGCCGACGAAGGTCACGGCAGCGAGCCACGACTTGAACGAAAGAAATTCGGCGTCAGCGGACTTCAGGTTGAGCTTGATCGACTCGAAAGCTCTCATCTACGCTTGCGCGAACGACTTGTCGACGATCGAGAGGATTTCCGGCTTGCCGTCTGCCGAGGGCTTGCGCCACAGCACACGCTTGGTGCCGAGGCGGGAGACGAACCGACCAACGTCGGTTGGCCTGGTCGTCACCGGATTCTCGATCTCGCCGCTCGCGAACAGACGCCGCAGAGCCGATTTCTCGGCCGGGGCGAGCGAGGCGAGCTGGGCGGCGGCCGAGTAGCTGATGTCGAACTTGGCCGCGCTCATCATGCCGTCCTCACGGCACGGATATGGGGCTGTGTGGGACGACAGTCTACGGAGTCGCCGCGCGCGCCCGCGACAACCCCGACCGGATCCGGGAGACGGCCTTGAGGCCGCCCCCTCACGCCGCCTTCTTCCTCGTGATCAGCTTCACCAGATCCCGCAGGATCGCGGTGGTCTCCTTCAACCGCTCCGCCACCGTCGCGAGATCACGGATGAACACCACGCTCATGTCCGGCCGCACCTTGGCGAAGGAGCGCTGGTCGGCGATGTAGCCGGCGAGCTTCGCCGGGTTGGCGAAGGACCGATCGCGGAAGTGCATGACGATGCCCTTCGGGCCGGCCTCGACCTTCTCGACGTTGGTCTCGCGGCACAGGATCTTGATCGTCACGATCTTCAGGAGCTGTTCCACCTCCGGAGGCATCGGGCCGAAGCGGTCGATCAGCTCGGCGCCGAAGCTCTCGAGTTCCCGGTCGTTCTCCAGGGTCGCGAGGCGGCGGTAGAGGCCGAGCCGCACCGAGAGATCGGCGACGTACTCCTCCGGCATCGTGACGGGGGCGCCGAGCGCGATGGTCGGCGACCATTGCTCGTCGGTCGGGAGCGCGTTGCCGGACTTGAGCGCGGCGACCGCGCTCTCCAGCATCTGCTGGTAGAGCTCGTAGCCCACCTCCTTGACGTGGCCCGACTGCTCGTCGCCGAGCAGGTTGCCGGCGCCGCGGATGTCGAGGTCGTGGCTGGCGAGCTGGAAGCCGGCCCCGAGTGTGTCGAGGGATTGCAGCACGGAGAGGCGCCGTTCCGCCTGCACCGTCAGGGTCTTGCCCTCCGGCGTGGTGAACAGGGCATAGGCCCGGGCCTTGGAGCGACCGACGCGGCCGCGCAGCTGGTAGAGCTGGGCGAGGCCGAACATGTCGGCGCGGTGGACGATCAGCGTGTTGGCGGTCGGGATGTCGAGGCCCGATTCGACGATCGTGGTGGCGAGCAGGATGTCGTACTGACCCTCGTAGAAGGCCGTCATCACGTCCTCGAGCTGGCCCGCCGCCATCTGGCCGTGGGCCACCGCCACCTTGGCCTCCGGCACCTCGCGGTCGAGGAAGCGCTTGACCTCTTCCAGGTGCTCGATGCGCGGCACGACGTAGAAGGCCTGGCCGCCGCGATAGCGCTCGCGCAAGAGCGCCTCGCGGATCGAGAGCGGATCGAACGGCATCACGAAGGTGCGCACCGCCAGGCGATCGACCGGCGGCGTCGCGATGATCGAGAGTTCGCGCACCCCGGTCATGGCGAGTTGCAGCGTGCGCGGGATCGGCGTCGCGGAGAGCGTCAGCACGTGGACCTCCGCCTTGAGCGCCTTCAGCCGCTCCTTGTGGGCGACGCCGAAATGCTGCTCCTCGTCGATGATGATGAGGCCGAGATCCTTGAAGACGATGTTCTTGGCCAAGAGCGCGTGGGTGCCGACCACGATGTCGATCGAGCCGTCGGCCAGCCCCTCGCGGACCTTCTTCAGGTCGGCATTGCCGACGAAGCGGGAGGCCTGCGCCACGTTGACCGGCAGGCCCTTGAACCGGGCCTCGAAGGTGCGGGCGTGCTGGCGCGCGAGCAGGGTGGTGGGCACCACCACCGCCACCTGCTTGCCGGACAGCGCCGTGACGAAGGCGGCGCGGAGCGCCACCTCGGTCTTGCCGAAGCCGACATCGCCGCAGACCAGCCGGTCCATCGGCCGTCCGGAGGTGAGGTCGCCGAGGGTGGCGGCGATCGCCGCCTCCTGGTCCTCGGTCTCCTCGTAGGGGAAGCGGGCGGCGAACTCGCCGTAGGTGCCTTCCGGCGGCGCCATCCTGGGCGCCGATTTCAGGAAGCGCTCGGCCGCGACCTTGATGAGGGCGCCGGCCATCTCCATGATCCGGCGCTTGAGCTTGGCCTTGCGCGCCTGCCAGGCCCCGCCGCCGAGCTTGTCGAGGGCGACGTCGGCATCCTCCGAGCCGTAGCGGGTCAGGAGCTCGATATTCTCGACCGGCAGCAGCAACAGGCCGCCGCTGTACTGGATCTCCAGGCAATCGTGCGGGGCGCCGGCCGCCGTCACGGTCTTGAGGCCGATGAACCGGCCGATGCCGTGATCGGCATGGACCACGAGGTCGCCGGGCGCGAGCGCCTGCACCTCCAGGATCACGTCCTGGGGCCGCTTGGCCTTGCGCTTGGGCCGCACCAGCCGGTCGCCGAGGATGTCGCCCTCCGCCACCACGGCGAGCTGGCCGGCGGAGAAGCCGCCCTCCAGGCCCCAGACCGCGACGCCGAGATCCTGGCCGCGCTTCATTGCCAGGATGTCGGAGAGCCGGGTAATGGTCTTGGGCTTTTGCAATCCGTGCTCGGTCAGCACGCCGCAGAGCCGGTCGCGCGAGCCCTCCGACCACGCCGCCAGGACGACGTGGTGGCCCGACGCCTGCAAGTCGCGCACGTGGCTCACCGCGGCGTCGAAGACGTTGACGCCCTCCTGGGCGCGCTCCGGCGCGAAGCTGCGGCCGGGCACGCCCTCGCAATCGATGAGGCGTCTCCCTGAGACCTCCGGCACGTCGAAGGGGGCGAGGCGGGCGACGGTGGCGCCCTCGATGCGCTTCGCCCACTCGTTCGGCGAGAGATAGAGCGCGTCGGGCTTCAACGGCTTGTAGGGCGCGGTGCCGCTCTGGCGCTCCTTCAGCGCCTCGCAGCGGGCGTCGTAATATTCCTGCACCTGGGACAGGCGCTCGGCCACCGCGTCGTCGGCCTGGTGGTCGAGGATCAGGGGCACGCCGGCGACGTAGTCGAACAGCGTGTCGAGGTGGTCGTAGAACAGCGGCATCCAGTGCTCGAGGCCGGCATAGCGCCGGCCCTCGCTGATCGTCTCGTAGAGCCGGTCGTCGCGGGTCGCGGCGCCGAAGGCCGTGACGTAGCCCTGGCGGAAGCGCCGGATCGTCTCGGTGGTGAGCTGCACCTCGCTCATCGGCACGAGGTCGAGGGAGCGCAACTGGCCGATGGTGCGCTGGGTCTCGGGATCGAAGGCGCGGATCGATTCGAGGGTGTCGCCGAAGAAGTCGAGGCGGACCGGATTCGGCAGACCGGGCGGCGACAGGTCGATGATGCCGCCGCGCACCGCGTATTCGCCGGTGTCGCGCACGGTGCCGGTGCGCAGGAAGCCGTTGGCCTCCAGCCAGGCGACGATCTGGTCGGTGTCGAGCGCGTTGCCGGGGGCGGCGGAGAAGGTCTCGACGGCGATGCGCGACTTCGGCGGCACGCGCTGCACCAGGGCGTTGACCGTGGTGGTGAGGATGCGCGGCTTCTCGGCCGAGGAGCGGGTGCGGGCGAGGCGCGACAGCGCCGTCATGCGCTGCGCCGCGATGGCCGGATTGGGCGAGATCCGGTCGTAGGGCTGGCAGTCCCAGGCCGGGACGCTCATCACCTCGATCTCGGGCGCCACGAAGGACAGGGCGCTGGCGAAGGCCGCCGAGCGGGTGCCGTCCCGGGCGACGTGGACCAGCACCGCCGGCCCCTCGGCCACCTGCGAGAGCGCCCGGGCGAGGTCGGCCACCACCAGGGCGTCGAACCCGTCCGGCACCCGCGCCAGCGTCGCGCCGTCACCGGCCTTCAGCGCCTCCACGGCCTTGGTCAGCGCCGCGGATTTCGGCAGGGCGAAGCGGGCGGCCGCGGGCTTCTTGACCGGCGCGGGCGGGGCGGGGGGCTGTGAGGAGCCTTTGGGGGTGGGCTTGGCCATCGGGTCTGAGCGGGTCTTTTTAGGCGTGCGGGGCGGGCAAGGAACAGCAGGGGATTACGGCGAACATACCGCTTCAGGATGAAGCACGGTTCCCCCTCTCCCCGCGGGCGGGGAGAGGGGAAATCCTGCGTCTCACTATGAAACGTCCTCTCGTCAGGACCGCCTCACAGATCCACCGGCGCCCCATGCTGATGAAACGCCTTCATCCGGCGATAGACCGCGGTGTCGTAGTTCGACGGAACCTCGGCCTCGTCGGTGATCCAGCGAAAGAGGTCGCGGTCCGGCACCTCGATCAGGAGCTCGAAATCGTCGAGCTCTGCTTCGGTGAGCGTCCCGATCTCGGCGTCCGCAAAGCGGCCCATGATCAGGTCCATCTCCCGGGTGCCCCGATGCCAGGAGCGGTAGAGCGTGCGGCGGCGGCGCGGATCGAGGTCGGCGCTGGTGCGGGTGGTGCCGGTCATCGCTAAGACAAATCCTCGGGCTGGTCCGGTGCGGCTTTACCGTCCGGGGCGCGGGTGCGAAACCCTTCTCGCCGATATGGGGCGTGAGGCGTCCCGAGGCGACGAGGGAGCGTCCCACCGCCGCGACATCCAAACCCACCACTCTCCTGTATAGAGCCCCCGACTCCCCCCTCCACTCCCGTCCCGATGTCGCTGCGTCCCTCCCTGCTCGATCCCCTGTTCGCCCCCGCGACCGTGCTGCCGGGGGCCGGTCCCAAGGTCGCCGTGCTGATCGACAAGCTCGTCGGCACGCCGGAGCGCCCGGCCCGGGTGGTGGACCTGCTGTTTCACCTGCCGCAGCGCGGCATCGCCCGGCAGCTGCGCGGCTCGATCGCCGAGGCGCCGCCCGGCGAGCCGGTGACGCTCGGGGTCACGGTGGTGGCCCACCGCCCGCCGCAGGCGACGGGCGGCCGAAAACCGTTCCGGGTGCTGGTCGAGGACCAGACCGGCGACATCACCCTGGTGTTCTTCAACCTGCCGCGGGCCCGCATCGAGAAGATGCTGCCGCTTGGCAGCCACCGCTACGTCTCCGGCCGGATCGAGCTGTGGGACGGCTTCCGCCAGATGGTGCATCCCTCGCGCATCCTCGACGAGAAGGGGCTGGCCGACCTGCCGGCGGTGGAGCCGATCTACGGCGCCACCGAGGGGCTCACCTCGCGGGCGATCGGCAAGCTGGCGGTGGCCGCCCTCGACCGGCTGCCGACCCTGCCCGAATGGCAGGACCGCACCTTCCTCGACCGCCAGGGCTGGCCGGCCTTCGCCGATGCGCTCCGCACCGAGCACCGCCCGGCGGAGGCCGCCGAGACCGAGGAGGACCTGAAGACCCCGGCCCGCCGGCGCCTCGCCTACGACGAGCTGCTCGCCTCGCAGCTGGCGCTCGCGCTGGTGCGCAGCCGGATGCACCGCCCGCCCGGCCGCACCAATGTCGGCGACGGCGCCCTGTCGCGGCGGATCGAGGCGGCCCTGCCGTTCGGGCTCACCGGCGCGCAGACCCGGGCGCTCGCCGAGATCCGCGGCGACATGGGCTCGGACCGGCGGATGCTGCGCCTGCTCCAGGGCGATGTCGGCTCGGGCAAGACCGCGGTGGCCTTGCTCGCCATGGCCTCGGCGATCGAGGCGGGGCGCCAGGCGGCGATGATGGCGCCGACCGAGATCCTCGCCCGCCAGCATGCCGAGCGCCTGCGGCCGATGGTGGAGGAGGCGGGCCTGCGGCTCGCGCTGCTCACCGGCCGCGACCGGGTGGCGGAGCGGCGGGCGACGCTGGCCGGCCTCGCCGACGGGTCGATCCACGTCGTGGTCGGCACCCATGCCCTGTTCCAGGACGACGTGGCGTTCCACGATCTCGGCCTCGCGGTGGTGGACGAGCAGCACCGCTTCGGCGTGCACCAGCGCCTGGCGCTGGGGGGCAAAGGAGAGGCGGTCGACATCCTGGTGATGACGGCGACGCCGATCCCCCGCACCCTGGCGCTGACCTATTTCGGCGACATGGAGGTCTCGGTCCTCGACGAGAAGCCGGCCGGGCGCCAGCCGATCAAGACGGTGCTGGTCTCGACCGACCGGATCGAGGAGGTGACCCTCGGCCTGGAGCGGGCGCTCGCCAAGGGCGACCGGGTCTACTGGATCTGCCCGCTCGTCGCCGAATCCGAGTACGTCGACCTCGCCGCCGCCGAGGAGCGCTTTTCGGCCCTGCGCGAGCGCTTCGGCGACGCGGTCGGTCTCGTCCACGGCAAGATGCCGGGCAAGGACAAGGACGAGGCGATGGAGCGCTTCGCCGAAGGCACGACCAAGATCCTGGTCTCGACCACGGTGGTCGAAGTCGGCGTGGACGTGCCCCAGGCCACCGTGATGGTGATCGAGCATGCCGAGCGCTTCGGCCTGGCGCAGTTGCACCAGCTACGCGGGCGGGTCGGGCGCGGCACGGGCGCCTCGACCTGCCTCCTGCTGTTCAAGGGGCCGCTCGGCCAGGTCTCCCGCGCCCGGCTCGAGATGATGCGCGAGACCGAGGACGGCTTCCGCATCGCCGAGGAAGACCTGCGGCTGCGCGGCGAGGGCGAGGTGCTGGGGACCCGCCAATCGGGGCTCGCGGCCTTCCGCCTCGCCCGGCCGGAGGCCGACGGCGACCTGATCGTGGCGGCGCGGGACGACGCCCGGCTGATCGTCGAGCGCGATCCGGGGCTCAAGTCGGAGCGGGGGCAGGCGTTGCGGGCGCTGCTCTACCTGTTCGAGCGGGATGCGGCGGTGAAGCTGCTGCAGGCGGGGTAAAGCTCAAGCCGGATCGGATCGGCCGCGCGGCCAGCCGTCCAGCCGGGGCAGGAACCGTCCGCGCCCGGCGGCGTCGGGCGTCCGCAATGCGTGGTCTGCGCCCTCGATCAGGTCGAGGGTGAGATCCGCCCGCGGATTGCGCGCGAGGAGCAGGTCGCGCCCCCGCGTGGCGGCGGCCACCGGCATGCTGCCATCGGCGGTGCCGTGCGCCATCAGGATCGGCATCGTGAGCGAGGCGAGGGCCGGACCCGCGTCGCTGCGCAGCCAGGACGCCCAGTAGCGAAAGGCGTGGCCGCGCCAGAGCTGCGCCGCATCGTCGGGCGCGTCCAGGATGCGGGCGATGTCGACCTCGTAGCCGTCCCAACCTCGAGCCTCGGTGATCAGCGGCAGGCTATCCCGTCCAGGGATCGCGCCCGCACCGCCGACGACGAGGTGGGTCAGCCCCGGCACCTGCGCGGCGACCGATGGGGCGCTGGCACCGCCCTCCGACACACCGATCACAGCCCGGCGGGACGCGGCCGCGTCGCGGGCGACGACCCAGCGGGCGAAGACGGCCGCGTCCCCGGCGAGGCCCGGGACGACGACGCGCGCCGCCGTCGGAGATCGGCTGAAGGATCCCACGGTGTAGGAGGCGTAGGTGCGGAAGGCCGGCATGCAGCCGGATATGGCGGCGCTCAACGCAACGAGCGCGGCGACCCGCTCCAGGTATGGAAAGCCCCGACCCACCTGACCCCAAGGTCAGAACCTTACGAGGCGGGTCGTGCAACGGCAGCGCAGGCCCGTCAGAATTCCGGCTCGTTCAGCACCCGGGTGCCGATGCGGCTCTGCAGGTCGACCGGCGCACCGGATTGCTGTCCCACGGCGTCGACCTCGATCACCGGGATGCCGGCCCCGCGCATCTGCTCGCGCAGGCGCTCGGAGAGGAGCCGGAAGGCGCCGCCGGTGTCGCGGGGCGGGACGTGCAGCAGCACTGCCGCCGGGCGCGGCATCATCGCCAGCACGTCGTCCGCCGCCTCGAGGGAGGCCGTGACGCTGGCATAGCCCAGCTCGGCCAGCTCGGCGGAGAGGGCCCGGTCGACGGCGCGGTGGCCATCGTCGACGACGAGAACTTTTTGCAGCGCACCCATGCTCAAGCGTTAGCCGATCGCGCGCCTCTCGTGAAGGCACCGGGGCAGTAACGCCGTGAGCCGACAAAGGTTCACCGCCGCCGCAGGGCCGGAGCCGGCCGGGCAGCCGGGTCGGGAGCCGCGCGATCGTCGGCAAATAACTGGAAAATCAACAGTTTTTAAACATGCGGACGAGACGAAAAATTTGCCGGCGAGGTGTCAGATCTCCGTGATGGCGGTGGCGACGCCGGCGAAGAGCGATGCCCGGAAGCGCGACGGCATCCATCCCTGGGGATTTTCGTCCGCGGTGATGCCGCGGCGCAACATGCGGGCGTCGCAGGCCGGCCCGCGGAAGCTCAGGCGTCCGTCGGGATCGCGGCGCGGCTGGATCAGCCCGGTCCGCTCGGCGGTGGCCCGCTCCGGCGCGGCGAGGACGAGGCCGACATCCTGCGCGTCGCGCCGACCGCAGAGCAGGGCGGTCTCGTCGAAGGCCACGATGTCCACCACGCCGACGCGCCCGGGCAGACGGCCGCTGAGGCGGCAGGGCGCGCGGTGAACGTAGGCGAGGGTGCGCAGGCGGCCCGGCACGGTGGTGCGGGCGAAGCCCGCCTCCATCCAGGCCGGGGCGATCAGATGGGTCGGGACGGTCTGGTCGAGGGAGGCCGAGAGGGCGGCGACGTCGAAGACCGGGTGGCATTCCAGGGTGGCCCCAGCGAGCAGGGCGGCGGTGAGCCCGGTGGCGAGGCCCTTGAGGTCGCTCGGCGGCAGGAGGCTGAGGATCCGGTCGCCGGCCTCGACCCGCAGCGGCACCAGGCAGGCGGCGGCGGCCGCCGTCAGCGCCTCGGCCTCGCGCCGCATCGGCAGGGGGGCGCCCTCCGGCTCGGGCGGGGGACCGGCGGGCCGGGCCGGTCCACCCCCGGGCAGCGCGAAGGTCACGAGGCCGGCAGCCGGGCCGGTGCCGAGGGCGGCAGCATCGCCCCGGTGGTCGAGCACGACCTGGTCGAGGCTCAGCACCCCGTCGGGCACGTGCGGCCCGAAGGCGGCGATGAAGCGCAGGGGGAAGTAGCGCATCGCGACCCGGCACAGGGTCTCGGCCGGCCGCTCGGCGCCGAGCACGCCCTGGGTCAGGACCGCGAGGATCTGCGCCGCCTCGACCGCCTGGAGCAACCTGTCCTCGTCCCAGGTGACCGGCAGCAGGCAGGGGACGTGGCCGGCCTGCTCGATCGCCAGGAAGGCGAGATGCGCCTCGGCCATGCCGGCCATGCACAGGCCGACGGGGCTCTTCGGCGGCAGCCGCAGCTGTTGCAGGCCCTCGGCCAGGCGGGCGACGATCTCGCGGGCGGCGGCGAAGGTCCAGGCGATGGCGGGCCGGCCGCACCAGGCCGGCTTGCTCGCCTGGTCGATGAGGGCGATGCGGGCGGGATGGCGGTCGGCGACGGCGGCGAGCAGCGCGCCGAGCCCCATCGCGGCCCCGGCGGCGGCCGGCGGGATCCCGGCGCCGGGCTGCGCCGGGGGGGCCGGCGCCGGATCGCGCGGCACGGGCGACGCGTCGTCTCGTCTCATCGTCGCCTGAGCCGCCACCGCCGTTACCCCGTCGCCCTGACCCCACCGGGCATCCTGCCTCCGCATGGTTAAGGGCGTTTTAACTCCGCGGCCCCCTCGCGGTCGGCGTGGGGATCGGCTAAGGGGCCCTCGGTCGGCGGCGGCGAGGCCTTGCCCAAGGCCTTGCCTTCGCCTCAATCCGGGGGAAAGCAGGCGCCCCGGAGGCCGGGCGGAGCCCTTCGGCCGCGTTCCGCCAGCTGTCGGCGCCCCCCCGCGGGTTCCTGCGCCACCGGCCACCGACGTTTTTGCCGTTTGAGGGGTCCACTCCTGATGTTCTTCGCGAATCGTCCCGCGCGCCCGAACCAGGCCGCCATCGCCTTCGCCCTGGCCGGCCTCGGGCTCGGTCTCGCGGCCGCCCCGGCGCTCGCCCAGCCCAAGAAGCCCGCCGCCCCCGCACCGGCGCCGGCCCAGCAGGCGGCCCCCGCCGCGCAGGGCCAGCAGCAGCAGACCGGCCCGATGGTCGTCCAGGTGAAGGCCGAGCCGTCGCAGGCCGACTGGACCAAGGTCTGCGGCAAGGACCAGGGCAGCGGCAACGAGGTCTGCTACACCACCCGCGACTTCGTCTCCGACCAGGGCCAGGCGGTGCTGGCCGTGGCGGTCTACGACATGAAGGGCCCGCAGGGCACCAAGGTCGTGCGCTTCCTGATGCCCCTCGGCCTGCTGCTGCAGCCCGGCATCCGCTTCACGGTCGACAACGGCCAGCCGACCCCCGGCCGCTACGCCGTCTGCTTCCCGAACGGCTGCTTCGCCGAGGCCCCCGGCCTGAAGGACGACGTCGTCGCCGCGATGAAGAAGGGCACGACCCTGAACGTCAGCGTGCAGAACCAGATGCAGCGCGAGGTCACCTTCGCGGTGCCGCTGGCCGGCTTCGGCAAGGCCTTCGATGGCGCCCCGATCGACCCGAAGGTGCTCGAGGAGCAGCAGAAGAAGCTCCAGGCCGAGCTCGAGAAGCGCTCGGAGGAGATGCGCAAGCAGCTCGAGCAGAAGGGCGCCGCCGCGGCCCCGGCGGCTCCGGCCAAGTAAAACTCGGCCAAGTAAAGTTCGGCCAAGCAAGGTTCGGTCGGGATTGCCGGCACGGTCGCGCCCTCGGTTCGGGGACGCGACGGACCGGGATCCCGAAGCCCCGGCATCGCCCGTCGATGCCGGGGCGTCTTTCGCGACGCCCGAGAGCCGCGCCCGATCGCGCTGCCGTCGCGCGCCGCTCTCGGTCCTCGATGGCGCCGCGTTGCCTGCGGCGAACCGGCATCCGCTTCGTCGGAAAAACGCTTCAGAGCCGCACGCCGCGCGTGACCCAGTAGTCGCGGGGCACGCAGATGCCGAGCGGCGTCGGGAAGCGCGCGTGGAAGGCGATGAAGTCGCGGCGCAGGGCGGCGCGGCGCTCCTCGTCGAGCCTGTCCGCCAGGGTCTTGGTCGGCCCGTAGCCGGTGGAGAAGGTCTCCCAGGCCGCCTCGGCGCTCGGCTCGCGGTAGAACGAGACGCCCGGCTCGAAGGCGAGCTCGAAGTCCCGGCCCAGCAGCTCCGCGATCCGTTCGGGTCGGCCCCACTCGAAGGGCGAGGGCGGGGCCGGTGCGGGCGGGGGCGGCATGTAGGCCTTCATCACCTTGAACATCTCGAACACCGTGCCGTCGGGCGTCCATGTGGTCAGCGCGATGCGCCCGCCCCGGCGGCAGACCCGCGCCAGCTCCGCCGCCGCCGCATCCGGACGGCTGGCGAACATCACGCCGCAGGTCGAGATCACCGCGTCGAAGACGCCGTCCGCGAAGGGCAGGCTCTCGGCATCGCCGACCCGGTAGGCGATGGAGAGCCCTTCGGCCCGGGCCCGCCCGGCCGCGAAGGCGATCAGGTCGGCGCCGAGATCGACGCCCACGACCTCCGCCCCGCTGCGCGCGACCAGGCGCGAGGTCCAGCCGGTCCCGGTGGCGAGGTCGAGGATCCGCTCGCCCGGCCGCGGATCCAGCCGCAGCACGCAATGCGCGATGCTGTCGGCGATGCCGCGGCTGATCGCGTCGTAGCGGCCACCCCCGGAGTTCCAGATGCCGGCCGGCCCGACGTTGTGAGGCTGGATCCCGTCGCTCATGACCACCTCCCGTTCGCACAGGGAAGCATCACCCCGACGATCGACAGGTCGCCGCGATGACGGACTGACAATCGGATGCTTGCAGTCGGATGCTTGCCCGGATCCTGCGCGGTCGATGGCGGCTGCAAGACCGGTCGCATTCTATGACAAAGCGACAGGTCCTCGTTCACAAAGGTTGCAAAGCGGCCGGGCGCAGGGACATGCCGGACGCGACGAGGGCCGGATGTCGCCATCCGGCCCTCGTCGCAGGGTCGTTCGAGATCGGGCGCGCCGCCTCAATTCGTCGCGTCGCTCCGCATGCGGTATCCCCCGTCCGCGTCGCGCTCGAACATCTCGGCGATGCGGGCGTGGCGCAGCGCCTCGCCGGAGCGGTCGGGCACCAGGTTCTGCTCCGACACGTAGGCGACGTACTCGGTCTCCTGGTTCTCGGCGAGCAGGTGGTAGAACGGCTGGTCCTTGGACGGCCGCACCTCCTCGGGGATCGCCTGCCACCATTCCTCGGTGTTGGCGAAGACCGGGTCGACGT
The DNA here is from genome assembly GCF_011043735.1 of Methylobacterium sp. DB0501. Lineage (GTDB taxonomy): Bacteria > Pseudomonadota > Alphaproteobacteria > Rhizobiales > Beijerinckiaceae > Methylobacterium > Methylobacterium alsaeris. Next base: position 219,946 of record NZ_JAAKGV010000006.1, read on the forward strand.
CGAAGATGATGCCGCGGAACGGGTAGATCCGGTGGCGCACCACGTCGCCGATGTTGAACTTGGCGAGGCGGATGACCGCGCCGGACGGCGCGGCATCGGGCTGCGGGGCGGGCATGGCGGAGAAGGTCTGTCCGAGGGGCATGGGCGTCAACATAGGATGACGAGGGCGGGTTTGCACCGGCGCGAGGCCTTCGCGCCACGCATGTCCCGCCCCCGGGGTCTCACGATACCGGGAGGACGCCTATCCCTCCAGGCCGTAGGCCCGGGCGAGGTCGGGATCCTTGGCCGCCACCAGCCGGGCGAGGTTCACGATCACGCTGGCCTGCTTCCAGGTGGCGTCGTCCTGCATCTTGCCGTCGAGCATCACCGCGCCGGTGCCGTCGGGCATCGCCTCGAGGATGCGCCTGGCGAAGGCGACCTCGCCCGGATCGGGCGCGAACACGCTCTTGGCGACGGCGACCTGGCTCGGATGCAGGGTCCAGGCCCCGGCGCAGCCCATCAGGAAGGCGTTGCGGAACTGCACCTCGCAGGCGGCGGCATCGGAAAAATCGCCGAACGGGCCGTAGAACGCCTTGATGCCGTTGGCCTGGCAGGCATCGACCATCCGGGCGATGGTGTAGTGCCAGAGGTCCTGCTGCACGCTCACCCGCTCCGAGGAGCCGGGCGTCGGATCGGCGATGACCTTGTAATCCGGGTGGCCGCCGCCGACCCGGGTGGTCTTCATGCCGCGGGACGCCGCGAGGTCGGCGGGGCCGAGGCTCATCCCGTGCATGCGCGGCGAGGCGCAGGCGATGGCATCGACGTTGGCCACGCCCTCGGCGGTCTCCAGGATGGCGTGGACCAGGATCGGCTTCTTCACGCCGGCCCGGGCCTCGAGCTGGGCCAGCAGCTGGTCGACGTAGTGGATGTCCCACGGCCCCTCGACCTTCGGCACCATCACGACGTCGAGCTTGTCCCCGACCTCGGCGACGATCTCGATCAGGTCGTCGAGCAGCCAGGGGCTGTTGAGGGCGTTGACGCGGGTCCACAGGCCGGTGCCGTGGGCGGAAAAGTCGGTGTCCCGCGCCATGGCGATGAAGCCCTTGCGGGCGTTCAGCTTCTGGTCGGCGGGAACCGCGTCCTCGAGGTTGCCGAGCACCACGTCGACCTGGGCCGCCAGTTCCGGCACCCGGGCCCGGACCTTGTCGTTGTGCGGCGGCACGAAGTGGATCATCCGCTCGAGCCGCACCGGCAGGTCGCGGAACGGGGCCGGCGCCCCGGTGGCCAGGGGCTGGAAGAAGCGGCGCGGCAGTTTCATGGGCGATTCTCCAACCTTCCGGCGCGGCCGGCCTTCCGCAATCGCGAAAGGGCCCGGCCGTGACGGAGGGGTAGAGCAGGGGCGGCGCGGCCGTAAAGGGGCGGCGTCTCGGCAGATGGTCGTGCTCCCGCGCCCGGTCGTCGATCCCTGCATCGATCGCCCGCGCAGGGCGGGGCTGCGGCATCGCTCCCGGAGCACAGGCCCCGGGGGGCGTCGCGGCCTCCCGCTTTCGAGGTATCCCCGGCCGCCGGCCCGGCCGGGAGGTACACGAAACCTGCCACGACTTGTCTTGACGCTTCCCTCCGAAGTCACCGCATGGTCGACTTGCGGCGCTTGATTTCAGCGTCATCATCCCGATGGCCGGGCCGGGACAGCAGATCCCGGACGGTGCGGAGGCCGGATTGACCGCCGGCCGCGGATCGCCGCGCCGTGACCTGGCGGGTAACCGGTTAACTCCTGTGGACCTGTGCCATTTCGCACCTGCGGGATGGAACGCGGCCGCGAACCCGACGTTCACCGGGCGAGGCGGGCGGCGGAGGACAATCACGATGTCCCGAGAGTGGAATCGGCGCGGGCTGGCCGGCGCCGCCATGATGGCGCTCGCCCTCGGCGCGACGGTGCCGGCCCAGGCCGGCACGGTGGCGGACCGGCAGCGCTCGACCGTGCGGGCGAGCTTCACGGCGGCGGATCTGGCCGTTGCGCGGCCGGAGGGCCTGCCCGCGACCGTCCGGCTGGCGGGCGACGACCCGGCGGCGTTCCGGGCCTTCCTCGACGGTGCCACGATGGCCTCGCGCGCGCCCTGGCTCGCCTTGTCCGGCGGCGGCGAGAACGGCGCCTTCGCGGCCGGCCTCCTGAAGGGCTGGACCCGGGCGGGCACCCGGCCGGATTTCGGGGTCGTCACCGGCGTCTCGACCGGCGCGCTGATCGCCCCCTTCGCCTTCGTCGGCGCCTCGCAGGACGCGGCGCTGGAGAAGGCCTATACCGAGACCTCGGCGGCGGACGTGTTCGAGTTCGGCGGCGGCCAGGAGAGCCTGACCGACACCTGGCCGCTCAAGCGCGGCATCGAGCGCAGCGTCACGCCGGCCTTGCTCGAGGCGGTGGCGGCGGAGCACCGCAAGGGCCGGCGCCTCCTCGTCGTCACCACCGAACTCGATTCCCTGCGCCCGACCCTGTGGGACATGGGCGCCATCGCGGCGGCCGGCGGCCCCGCCGGGCTCAAGCTGTTCCGCGAGGTGATGCTGGCCTCGGCGGCGATTCCCGGCATCTTCCCGCCGGTGATGATCGACGCCGTCGGCCCGGGGGGCAGGCACTTCCAGGAGATGCATGCCGATGGCGGCGCCACCGGGCCGTTCTTCGTCGCCCCCGGCCGGAGCCTGCTGGAGCAGGTGGAGGGCGCGAGCCCGGAGGCCGACCGGCTGCCGGCACCGGCGGTCTACGTCGTGGTGAACACCTCGCAGGCGCCGGACTTCCAGGTCGCCCAGCGCTCGATGCTGAGCATCCTCGGCCGCTCGCTCTCGGCGATGATCAAGGCCCAGACCGCCGGCGCCCTCGCGGTGACCAGGGCCTTCGCGGCCCGCACCGGCCTCCCCCTCCACGTCGCCACCATCGACCAGCGCTTCGGCCAGACCTCGCAGGCGCCGTTCGAGCAGGGCTACATGCGGGCCCTCTTCGCCCATGGCGAGAAGCTGGGGCGCGACGGCACCGCCTTCGACTGGTCGCCCGACACCATGGTCACCAGCTCGACGCGGCGGAGCGCCAGCAACGCGCCGTAGCATCGCCGGACCTCCGCCCTCCCACCCGCGGCCTCGTCCCGAGATGCCGGTGGTGCGAGCCTCGGGACGAGGCCCGCGGGTGGGACAGGGAGACCGCCCCCGGTCACCCCCGCATCAGGGTCGGCGTCCCCAGCCGCGGCGTCACGCCCTCGCGCATCACGAGCCGCCGCAGCGGCGCGATGGTCGTGAGGGCGAGCAGGCCGACGCCGCGGGCGAGGTCGCTCGGCAGGAAGGCGGTGAGCAGGCTGCGGTTGAGGGTATCGACCGCGGTGGTGCGCAGGCGGGCGTCGAGGCCCCGGTCGCGGGCGAAGTGCGACAGCACCGCGTCGCCGCCGGGATCGCGCCCGCCCACGACCGCATCGCGCAACGCCGCGGCGTCGCGAAGACCCAGGTTCAGCCCCTGCGCGCCGATCGGCGGGAAGACGTGGGCGGCCTCGCCGACCAGCGCCAGGCGCGGCCCGACCGGGCGCGGCACCGAGAGGCCGCGCATCGGCACGAGGCCCCGCGGCCCGTCGATCCGCATCTGGCCCAGCATCGACTGCGCCTGCCGCTCGATCGCCCGGGCAAGCGCCGTGTCGTCGAGGGCGCTCAAGGCCTCCGCCCGCGCCTCGGCCGAGACCCAGACCAGGCTGGAACGGCGCCCGCCCGGCAGCGGCACCAGGGTGAAGGGCCCCTCGCGGGTATGGAACTCGGTCGAGACCTCGCGGTGGTCGCGGGTATGGGCCAGGATCGTGGTCAGCGCCTTCTGCGGGTAGGTCCAGCGCCGCGCCGTCAGCCCCGCCGCCTCGCGCAAGGGCGAGGAGCCGCCATCGGCCGCGACGACGAGCCGGGCCGCGACGCTCCCACCACCTTCCAGCGCCAGCACCGCCCGGTCCGCCTCGAGGGTGCGGCCGGCGGCATCGTGCTCGACCAGCGTCAGGTCCGGGACCTCGCGGGCACGGGCGCGCAGGGCCTCGACCAGGCGCGCGCTCTCGATGTTCCAGCCGAAGGCGTCGAGGCCGATCTCGCGGGCGACGAAGCGGGCCGGCGGCGGGCGAAAGAGGCTGCCGGTGTCGTCGATCAGGTGCATCTCGGCGAGCGGCGCGGCCAGCGGCTCCAGGGCCTCCCAGGCGCCGAGCGCCCGCAAGAGTCGCACCGAGCCGTCGAGGAGTGCCACCGTGCGGCCGTCGGCCATGGGGGCGTGGCGGCCGACGAGGGCGGTGCGCACCCCGTCGCGGGCGAGGGCCAGGGCCGCCGCGAGGCCGACCGCGCCGGCGCCGACCACCGCCACGTCGTAGAGGGGGCTCCCAGGATTCGGCTCGGCTGTCTGGCTCACGGCACGGGTCCTCGAACAAGCATGCGGGAGATCTGGGTCATACGGGGCCGGTCCGCCATCCCGGGCCATTGCCGCAGCCGCCCCGGCACCTATGATCCCGGCCGCAAACCAAGACCAGGGTGGGAGCGGACGATGCCCAAGGCGATCCGGATTCACGAATACGGCGGCCCCGAGGTGATGCGCTACGAGGAGGTCGCGGTCGGCGATCCCGGGCCGGGCCAGATCCGGGTGCGCCAGAGCGCGGTCGGCGTCAACTTCATCGACATCTACTTCCGCTCCGGCCTGTACAAGGCGCCCCAGCTTCCCTTCACCCCCGGCAACGAGGGCGCCGGCACGGTGGTGGCCGTGGGCGAGGGCGTGACCGGCTTCAAGCCCGGCGAGCGGGTCGCCTACGGCTCGGCCGCCGGCACCTATGCCGAGGAGGTGGTGATCGACGCCAAGTCCGTCGTGCGCGTGCCCGACGGCATCGACGACGACACCGCCGCCGCGATGATGCTCAAGGGCCTCACCACCCAGTACCTGCTGCGCCGGACCTACAAGGTCCAGCCCGGCGACACGATCCTGTTCCACGCCGCCGCCGGCGGCGTCGGGCTGATCGCGACGCAATGGGCCAAGCACCTCGGCGCCACGGTGATCGGCACCGTCGGCTCGCAGGACAAGGTCGCGCTCGCCCGCGAGCATGGCTGCGACCACGTCATCCTGTACCGGGACGAGGATTTCGCCGCCCGGGTCAAGGAGATCACCGGCGGCAAGGGCTGCCAGGTCGTCTACGACGGCGTCGGCCAGGCGACCTTCCCGGCCTCGCTCGACTGCCTCAGGCCGTTCGGCTACTTCGTGAATTTCGGCAGCGCCTCGGGCCCGGTCGCGGCCTTCGACATCAGTATCCTCGGCCAGAAGGGCTCGCTCTACGCCACCCGGCCGACCCTGTTCACCCACACCGCCGACCGGGCGACCCTGGAGGAGATGGCCACCGACCTGTTCGAGGTGGTGCAAAGCGGCGCGGTGAAGATCCCGGTCCATACGCGGGCGAAGCTCGCCGACGCGCCGAAGGTCCATGCCGACCTCGCCGGGCGCCAGACGACCGGTGCGACGGTGATGCATCCCTGATAGCGTGACGCAGAGGCATCCGGGGCGATTCGCCCCGGATGGGCGGAGACCCGACGCGATGACCTCCTACGCCCTGCAGGCGACCGAGACCGACTGCCTCCTCGTCGTCGACGTCCAGGCCGACTTCCTGCCCGGCGGCGCACTCGCGGTGCCGGACGGCGACGCGGTGATCGCACCGATCAACGCGCTGGGGAGGAAATTCAAGCACGTCGTCCTGACCCAGGACTGGCATCCGGCCGGCCATGCCTCCTTCGCCACCAGCCATCAGGACAAGACGCCGTTCGAGACCACGACGCTTCCTTACGGCCCGCAGGTCCTGTGGCCGGAGCACTGCATCCAGGGCACGCCCGGGGCGGAAGTGTCGCCGAAGCTGGAGCTGCCGCACGCCGAGCTGATCATCCGCAAGGGCCACCGGCCCGGGATCGACAGCTACTCGGCCTTCCGCGAGGCCGACCGCACCACCCCGACGGGGCTCGCCGGCTACCTGCGCGAGCGCGGCTTCACCCGGGTCTTCCTGTGCGGACTCGCCACCGATTACTGCGTCGGCTGGAGCGCCATCGACGCGCGGGAGGCGGGGTTCGAGGCGGTGGTGGTCGAGGATGCCTGCCGGGCGATCGACCTCGACGGCTCGCTCGAGCGAGCCTGGGGCGACATGGCGGCGGCGGGGGTGGAGCGGGCGGAGAGCGGGGCGATCGGGGGACGAGACCCCCTCTGATGTCTCGACCCCACTGAAGCCCTCCGAGTCATCCCGGGTTCCGCTTCGCAGCCCCGGGATGCCGCCGAACATTTGGAAGCGATTGTTCCGATCGACTACGGTTACACCGCCACCCCGTGCAGGTCGTACGCATCCGCCGACTCGATCTTCACCGTCACGATATCCCCGACCCGGACCGGGCGGCGGAAGGCGACGTGGACGTTGCCGTCGATCTCGGGGGCATCATACTTCGAGCGGCCCTTGGCGACCGTCGGGCCGGCGGCGTCGATGATGACCGGCAGGCGCTTGCCGACCTTGGCCTTCTGCAAGCGGAGCGAGACCGCCTGCTGCGTCTCCATGAAGCGGCGCTGGCGCTCGGCCTTGACCGCGTCCGGCACGGCCTCGGCCACCGCGTTGGCGGGGGCGCCGCGGACCGGCTCGTACTGGAAGCAGCCGACGCGCTCGAGCTTGGCTTCCTTGAGCCAGGTCAGCAGCTCCTCGAACTCCTCCTCGGTCTCCCCGGGGAAGCCGACGATGAAGGTCGAGCGGATGGCGAGGTCCGGGCAGGTGGTGCGCCAGGAGCGGATGCGCTCCAGCATCTTCTCCTGGTTGCCCGGGCGGCGCATGCGCTTGAGCACGGTGGGGCTCGCGTGCTGGAGCGGCATGTCGAGGTAGGGCAGCACCTTGCCCTCGGCCATCAGCGGGATGACCTCGTCGACATGCGGGTAGGGGTAGACGTAGTGCAGGCGCACCCAGGCGCCGAGCTCGCCGAGTTCCTTGGCGAGGTCGTAGAACCGGGCCCGCACCTCGCGGTCGCGCCACTGGCTCGTGGCGTAGCGGGTGTCGATGCCGTAGGCGCTGGTATCCTGCGAGACGACGAGCAGTTCCTTGACGCCGGCCTTCACCAGCTTCTCGGCCTCGCGCAGCACGTCCGCCGCCGGGCGGCTGACGAGGTCGCCGCGCAGCTGCGGGATGATGCAGAAGGTGCAGCGGTTGTTGCAGCCCTCGGAGATCTTCAGATAGGCATAGTGCCGCGGCGTCAGCTTGACGCCCTGCGGCGGGACCAGGTCGAGGAACGGGTCGTGCGCCGGGGGCACCGCCTCGTGGACCGCCGCCACCACCGATTCGTAGGCCTGCGGCCCGGTGACCGCGAGCAGGTTCGGGTACTTCTCGCGGATCTCGTCCGGCTGCGCGCCCATGCAGCCGGTGACGATCACCCGGCCGTTCTCCGCCATCGCGTCGCCGATCGCCTGCAGCGACTCGGCCTTCGCCGAATCGAGGAAGCCGCAGGTGTTGACGATCACCACGTCGGCGCCGTCGTGCTTGCGGGCCAGCTCGTAGCCCTCGGCCCGCAGGTGGGTGAGGATGCGCTCGGAATCGACCAGGGCCTTGGGACAGCCGAGCGACACGAAGGAGATTTTCGGAGCAGGTGCGTTCATGGCGAAGGCAGGTTTCACGGCGGAGGCAGGATGGGACACCGGCCCACGGCCGAGCCGGCGCGAGCGGGATCAAGGATTTAGGGAAGGGTGCTGGGGCAGGCCCATAGCATGGGGCAGGGCGGGCGTCACGGGGCGGCGATCCCGCCCGCACGGCGTCGCCGTCCCGGCTGGCATCCCGGCCGGTCCTTTGGCCGGCATCTTGGCCGGTCCTTTGGCCGGCATCTTGGCCCGACGGCCGGCTTCCGCTGCGGCCCCGGCCTCCGCTATCACGGCGCGATGTGGAGCCGCCTCGTCCCCCCCCTCGATCCCGCTGCCGCCGCGTCCCGCCTGCGCGGGCGATGGCCCGGCCTCGCGCTCCTCGACAGCGCGATGCGGCACGACACCCTCGGGCGCCACTCCTACCTCGCCGCCGACCCGTTCGGGACCTTCCGGGTGCGCGGGGCCCAGGCGTCCTGGAACGGCGCCCCGGTGCCGGGCGCCCCTCTCGACGCGCTGCGCGCGGTGCTGGCGCCGTACCGCACCGCGCCCGATCCCGACCTGCCGCCGTTCCAGGGCGGGGCGATCGGGTACGTGGCGTACGATTTCGGGGCGAGCCTGGAGCGGGTGGCGCCGCCTGTCCGGCGGGCCGGCCTCACCGACGACATCGCTGTCAACCTCTACGCCACGGTCGTCGCCTTCGACCACCGGGCCGGCACCTGCCACCTGATCGCCACCGGCTTCCCCGAGACCGGCCCGGCCGCCCGCGCGGCGAAGGCGGCCGCCGACCTCGACGCCCTGGAGGCCGCCCTGGCCGGGCCCGAGCCGGCGAGCGAGGCCGCACCGGTTCCGCCCCTCGACTGGCGCTCGAACTTCACGCCCGAGACCTATGCCCGGGCGGTCGAGCGGGTGCGGGACTACATCCGGGCCGGCGACATCTACCAGGCCAACATCTCGCAGCGCTTCGAGGCGGCGCTGCCGCCGGGCTTCGACGCCTTCGCGTTCTACCGGCGCCTGCGGGCGCGCAACCCGGCCCCGTTCGCGGCCTATCTCGACATCGACGGGCTCACGATCGCCTCGTCCTCGCCCGAGCGCTTCCTGCGGCTCGACGGCCGCCGGGTCGAGACCCGGCCGATCAAGGGGACGGCGCCGCGCTCCGCCGACCCGGCCGAGGACCGGGCCCGGGCCGAGGCGCTGGTCGCCAACGCCAAGGAGCGCGCCGAGAACGTGATGATCGTCGATCTCCTGCGCAACGACCTGTCGCGAATCTGCGCCCCCCACAGCGTCGCGGTGCCCACGTTGTGCGGGCTCGAGACCTATGCCGGCGTCCACCACCTCGTCTCGGCGGTCACCGGCACCCTGCGGGAGGGGGCGGACGGGATCGATCTGCTCGCCGCGACCTTCCCGGGCGGCTCGATCACCGGCGCGCCGAAGCTGCGCGCCATGGACATCATCACCGAGATCGAGGGCGATGCCCGCGAGGCCTATTGCGGGGCGATCGGCTGGATCGGGTTCGACGGCAGCTTAGACACCAGCATCGCCATCCGCACCGTGCTGATCGACGAGAGCCGCGCCGTGCTCCAGGCCGGGGGCGGGGTCACGCTGCTCTCCGACCCGCAGGCCGAGTACCGCGAGACCCTGACCAAGGCCGAGCGGGTCTTTGCCGCCTTCGCGACCGGGGAGGACGCATGATCCTCGTCATCGACAATTACGATTCCTTCGTCTTCAACGTGGTGCGCTATTTCGAGGAACTGGGCGCTCCGGTCCGGGTCGTGCGCAACGACGCCCTCGACGTCGCCGGCATCCGGGGATCGAGCCCGCAGGCCGTGGTGATCTCGCCCGGCCCGTGCAGCCCGGCGGAGGCCGGGGTGTCGCTGCCGGCCATCCGCGAGCTGTCGGGAACGGTGCCGCTGCTCGGGGTCTGCCTCGGGCACCAATGCATCGGCGCGGCCTTCGGCGGCCGGGTCGCGCGGGCCCGGCAGCCGCTCCACGGCCACGCGACGCCGATCGACCATGGCGGGCAGGGCCTGTTTCGCGGCCTGCCGGCGCCGCTCACGGTCGGGCGCTACCACTCGCTGATCGTGACGCCGGAGCCGGGCATGGAGCAGCACTTGAGCGTCGACGCGGTCTCGCCGGAGGGCGAAGTCATGGCCTTGTCCCATCGTCGGCACCCGACCTACGGCGTGCAGTTCCACCCGGAATCGGTGCTGACCGAGCACGGCCACGCCCTGTTCGGCAATTTCCTGGACCTCGCCCGGCGCTGGCACGAGGAGGGAGGGGCGCATCGTGCTGTGGCGTGACGGACGGGTGCAGGAGGGCACGGTCGCCCCCTTCGACCTCGCCGATCGCGGCCTGCTGCTGGGCGACGGGGTGTTCGACACCGCGATGGCGCTCGGCGGCCGGGTGGTGGCGGAGGAGGCGCACCTGGCGCGCTTGAGCCGCGCCGCCGCCGCCCTCGGTTTCGCGCTCGACGAAGCGGAGGCCCGCACGGCGATGCGGGCCGTGGCGGCCGCCTATGAGCGGGCGGCGATCCGCACCACCGTGACCCGTGGGCCCGGCCCGCGGGGCCTGCGCCCGCCGGCCGCGCCCCGCCCGGTCCTGTGGGCCGGCGCCGCGCCGTTGCGGCCCGGCACGGCCTTTTCGGAGATGTCCCTCGGCTGGAGCGCGATCCGCCGCAACGAGACCTCGCCGACGTCGCGCCACAAGACGCTCGGCTACCTCGACGCCGTGCTCGCCGCCGAGGCCGCCGCCCGAGAGGGTCACGACGAGGCCCTGTTCCTCAACATGCAGGGACGGGTGGCCTGCGCCGGCATCGGCAGCCTGTTCGCGGTGTCCGGGCGCGAGGTGGTCACGCCGCCCCTGGAGGAGGGGGTGCTCGCCGGGATCGTACGCGGGCAGGTGCTCGCCCTGGCCCCCGGCCTCGGCCTCGCGCCGGCCGAGCGGCCGGTGACGCCGGAGGATCTGGCCGGGGCCGAGGTGGTGTTCGTCACCAACTCCCTGCGGCTGATCGCGCCGGTGCGGCGGATCGGGGCGCGGGACTATCCCAGCGCAGGGCATCCGGCCTTGCGGGCCCTGCGTGAGGCCCTGTCGCGGGAAATCGCGGAGGCGTGCGGGATGACCGCGGAGGGCTGACGGCGCCCGTCTTCGAAAGGTCCAGCCAAGATCGCAGCCCCCGATCCGGCGCTCACTTCGTCTCCGGCGCCATCCGATGGCGCAACTCCGCCACCCGGGCCACCTCGCGCGCATAGGCCAGGCCGAGGTCGGTCCACAGGGCGCGCAGGGCCGTTTCCTCGGCCTCCGTGGGCAATCCCTGCCGCCGGCACTCATCCAGCCGGCCGAGCCGGCGCGCGACGCTGCGGCAGACCTCCGCGGCCGTCGGAGCCGTCCCCGCTGACGTGGTCTCCGGTTTCACTGGCCCTCCGCCCATCCGTACCGGGCGCCTCCGGCGCCTCGTCCGTCTGAATTCAGACATAGGATCGCCCGGGCGACAAGGACCCCGGGGGTTAGGCGGCTGTGCGTCGAATTCGCCAAGGCCTTGCGTCACCGAGCGGAAACCCGCCAGAAGGGGCGATCGGCCGGGCCCGGAGCCCGCACGGAGTGGAGAGCAGAGCATGAAGCGCGCGTCCCTGGCGGTGGTTCTCGGTGCCGCGACCGCCCTGGCGGCAAGCCTGCCGGCCGGCGCCAAGACGCTGGTCTACTGCTCCGAGGGCAGCCCGGAGAACTTCTATCCGGCGGTGAACACCACCGGTACCTCGTTCGACGCCAGCTCCCAGATCTACTCGAACATCGTCAATTTCGAGCGCGGCACCACCAACGTGGTGCCGGACCTCGCCGAGACGTGGGACATCACACCGGACGGCAAGACCTACACCTTCCACTTGCGCAAGGGCGTGAAGTGGCACTCCAACAAGGTCTTCAAGCCGACCCGCGACTTCAATGCCGACGACGTGATCTTCTCGTTCGAGCGGCAATGGAAGGAGAACAACCCGTTCTTCCGGGTGACCAGCTCCAACCACACCTATTTCAACGACATGGGGCTGCCGAAGCTCCTCGCGTCGCTCGACAAGATCGACGACTACACAATCCGCTTCACCCTGACCCAGCCCGAAGCGCCCTTCCTCGCCGATCTGGCCATGCCCTTCGCGGCAATCCAGTCGAAGGAATACGCCGACGCGATGATGAAGGCCGGCACGCCGGACAAGCTCGACCAGGAGCCGATCGGCACCGGCCCGTTCTACCTGCTGCAATATCAAAAGGACGCGATCGTCCGCTACCGCGCCTTCCCGCAATACTATGCCGGCAAGGCCGCCCTCGACGACCTGGTCTTCGCGATCACGCCGGATGCCTCGGTGCGCTGGGCCAAGCTCCAGAAGGGCGAGTGCCACGTCATGCCGTATCCGAACCCGGCCGACATCGACGCGATGCGCAAGGACCCGAACGTCCAGGTGCTGGAGCAGCCCGGCCTCAACATCGGGTATCTGGCCTACAACACCAAGAGGAAGCCGTTCGACGACGTGCGCGTGCGCAAGGCGCTGAACATGGCGATCAACAAGAAGGCGATCATCGACGCGGTCTACCTCTCGACCGGAGTCGCCGCCAAGAACCCGATCCCGCCGACGATGTGGTCCTACAACGACGCGATCAAGGACGACCCCTACGATCCGGAAGGAGCCAAGAAGCTCCTGGCCGAGGCCGGCTTCGCCAACGGCCTGACCACCGACCTGTGGGCGATGCCGGTGCAGCGCCCCTACAACCCCAATGCCCGCCGCATCGCCGAGCTGATGCAGGCCGACCTCGCCAAGGTCGGGGTGAAGGCCGAGATCAAGTCCTACGAGTGGGGCGAGTACCGCAAGCGCGTCCAGGACGGCGAGCACCAGACCGCGATGCTGGGCTGGACCGGCGACAACGGCGATCCCGACAACTTCCTCCACACCCTGCTCGGCTGCGCCGCGGCGGAGAAGGGCGGCGGCAACACCGCCAAGTGGTGCGACAAGACCTACGACGACCTCGTCACCAAGGCCAAGACCATCACCGACAAGGCCGAGCGCACCAAGCTCTACGAGCAGGCGCAGGTGGTGTTCAAGGAGCAGGCGCCCTGGTTCACCATCGCGCACGCGGTGCAGCTGAAGCCGGTCCGCAAGGAGGTGGTGGACTTCAAGCTGTCGCCGTTCGGCCGTCACACCTTCTACGGCGTGAGCCTCAAGTAAGGGCGCCCGCGTGCTCCGCTTCCTCCTGACCCGCGCGTCCCTGGTGATCCCGACCTTCCTGGGGATCACCCTGGTGGCGTTCTTCCTGATCCGCCTGGTGCCCGGCGACCCGATCGAGACGATGGCGGGGGAGCGGGGCATCGATCCCGCGCGGCACGCGGCGTTGCGCACCGAGTACGGCTTCGACAAGCCGCTGCTCGTGCAATACGGCATCTATCTCGAGCGGCTGGCGCACGGCGATCTCGGCCGCTCGATCAGCACCAAGGAGCCGGTGATCTCGGAGTTCGCCAGCCTGTTTCCGGCGACGGTCGAGCTCGGCGTCTGCGCGATCCTGTTCGCGCTCCTCGTCGGCCTGCCGGCCGGCATCCTGGCGGCTTTGCGCCGCAACTCGGTCTTCGACCACGGGGTGATGGGGCTGTCGCTCACCGGCTACTCGATGCCGATCTTCTGGTGGGGCCTGCTCCTGATCCTGCTGTTCTCGGTGCAGCTCGGCTGGACGCCGGTCTCGGGCCGCATCGACGTGCAGTACTTCATCGAGCCGGTGACCGGCTTCCTGTTGATCGACACGCTGCTGTCGGACGAATCCGGCGCCTTCCGGTCGGCCCTCAGCCACCTGGTCCTGCCGGCGATCGTGCTCGGCACGGTGCCGCTCGCGGTCATCGCCCGCATGACCCGCTCGGCGATGCTCGAAGTGCTCGGCGAGGATTACATGCGCACCGCCCGGGCCAAGGGCCTGCCGGCCTGGCGCATCGTCGGGCTGCATGCCCTGCGCAACGCCCTGATCCCGGTCGTCACGGTGATCGGCCTCCAGGTCGGCGTGCTGTTCACCGGGGCGATCCTGACCGAGACGATCTTCTCCTGGCCCGGCATCGGCAAGTGGCTGATCGAGGCGATCGGCCGGCGCGACTATCCGGTCCTCCAGGGCGGCATCCTGCTGATCGGCGCGGTGGTGATGGCGGTGAACCTCATCGTCGACCTCGCCTACGGCCTCGTGAACCCCCGCATCCGGCACGCCCGATGAGCGCCGAACCCCGATGAGTGCTGAACTCCTGGACACCCCCTCCGCCTCGGCGGCCCCCGCCGGCCCGCCGCACCCGCTCGCCGAGTTCTGGACGAGCTTCCGCGCCAACAAGGGCGCGGTGATCGGCCTCGCGCTGATCGTCGCGGTGCTGCTGATGGCGGTCTTCGCCGACGTCGTCGCCCCGCACCCGCCGAACCTCACCAACGACGCCGCCTTCCTCAAGCCCCCGTTCTGGCAGGAGGGCGGCTCGCTCACCTATCCGCTCGGCACCGACGCGATCGGCCGCGACATCCTCTCGCGCCTGATCTACGGCGCCCGGCTGTCGCTCTCCATCGGCATCGCCGTCGTGACGGTGTCGATCCTGGTCGGCACGATGCTGGGGCTGATCGCCGGCTTCGTCGGCGGCGCCACCGGCATCGTCATCATGCGGGTGATGGACATCATCCTGACCCTGCCGTCGCTGCTGCTGGCCATCGTCATCGTGGCGATCCTCGGCCCCGGGCTGATGAACGCGATGCTGGCGGTCGCCGTGGTGGTGCTGCCGCATTACGTCCGCATCGCCCGCGCGGCGGTGATCGGCGAGAAATCGAAGGACTACGTCACGGCCGCCCGCGTCGGCGGGGCCGGGCCGTTGCGGCTGATGGTGGGGGAGGTGCTGCCGAACTGCGCCGCCCCCCTGATCGTCCAGGCCTCGCTCGGCGTCTCGACGGCGATCCTCGATGCCGCGGCCCTCGGCTTCCTGGGCCTGGGCGCCCAGCCGCCCGCGCCGGAATGGGGCACGATGCTGGCGGACGCCCGCGAGTTCGTGCTCCGGGCCTGGTGGGTGGTGACCTTCCCGGGCCTCGTCATCCTGATCACCGTGCTCGCCTTCAACCTCGTCGGGGACGGGCTTCGCGACGCCCTCGACCCCAAGCTGAAGCGGTGAGGCGCCCGATGCCGCTCCTCGAGATCAACAACCTCTCCGTCGAGTTCCCCTCCGCCGGCGGCACGCTCCGGGCCGTCGACGGCGTCAGCCTGACTCTGGAGGAGGGGGAGGTGCTCGGCGTCGTCGGCGAGTCGGGCTCGGGCAAGAGCGTGACCATGATGGCGCTGATGGGCCTCGTCGCCTATCCGGGCCGGGTCTCCGCCGACCGCCTCGCCTTCGCCGGCCGCGACCTGATGGGGATGCCCGCCCGCGAGCGCCGCCGCCTCACCGGCCGCGACGTGGCGATGATCTTCCAGGAGCCGACCACCAGCCTGAATCCCTGCTTCACGATCGGCTTCCAGATCGTCGAGAGCTTGCGCCAGCATCTCGGCCTCGACCGCAAGGCGGCGAGGAAGCGGGCGATCGAATTGCTGGAGCAGGTCGGCATCCCGGCGGCCGAGAGCCGGCTCTCGTCCTATCCGCACCAGCTCTCCGGCGGCATGAACCAGCGGGTGATGATCGCCATGGCGATCGCCTGCAACCCGAAACTCCTCATCGCCGACGAGCCGACCACGGCGCTCGACGTCACCATCCAGGCCCAGATCCTCGACCTGCTGCTGTCGCTCCAGCGCGAGCGCGGCATGGCGCTCGTGCTCATCACCCACAACATGGGCGTGGTCGCCGAGACCGCCGACCGGATGATGGTGATGTATGCCGGCCAGGTGATGGAGGAGAGCCGCGCCGACGCGCTCTTCGCCCACCCCCAGCATCCCTACACGGCGGCCCTGCTGGCGGCCTTGCCGGAGCGCAGCGAGGGCGGGCGGCTGTCCACCATCCCGGGCGTGGTGCCGGGGCTCTACGACCGGCCGCGCGGCTGCCTGTTCGCGCCGCGCTGCGCCTTCGCCACCGATCATTCGCGTGAGCAGCGGCCCGCCTTGCGCCCCTGGCAGGACGGCTTCGTGCGCTGCCACTACCCGCTCGGCGATCCCTCCCGCGACGCCCGCATCCGCGAGGATCACCCCATATCGACCATCCCGGAGGCCGTCCGTTGAGCGCCCCCGTCGTCGTCGCCGACAACCTCCGCCAGACCTACGAGATCCGCCGCGGGCTCTTCCGCCAGCCGGCCCGGCTCCAGGCGGTGGGCGGCATCTCGTTCTCGATCGAGCCCGGCCGGACGCTCGCGGTGGTGGGCGAATCCGGCTGCGGCAAGTCGACCCTCGCCCGGATGGTGACGCTGATCGAGCCGCCCTCCGACGGCGACCTCACCCTCGACGGGATCGACGCCGTCGACACGCCGGCGGCGGAGCGCCGCCGCCTGCGCCGCACCGTGCAGCTGGTGTTCCAGAACCCCTACGGCTCGCTCAACCCGCGCAAGCGCATCGGGGCGATCCTGGAACAGCCGCTCGCCATCAATACCGGCCTGTCGGGACAGGAACGCCGCGAGCGGGTGCGGGCGATGATGGCCAAGGTGGGCCTGCGCCCGGAGCACGATGCGCGCTACCCCCACATGTTCTCCGGGGGCCAGCGCCAGCGCATCGCCATCGCCCGGGCGCTGATGCTGTCGCCCAAGCTCGTGGTCGCCGACGAGCCGGTCTCGGCCCTCGACGTGTCGATCCAGGCCCAGGTGCTGAACCTGCTGGCCGACCTGCAGGCGGAACTCGGCCTCGCCTACCTGTTCATCTCCCACGACCTCGGCGTGGTGCGCCACATCGCCCACGACGTGCTGGTGATGTATCTCGGGCTGGCCATGGAGCAGGGGCCGAAGGAGGCGATCTACGCCCGTCCCCTCCACCCCTACACCCAGGCCCTGATGGCGGCGACGCCGGGCGTCGGCCCGCGGACCCGCGAGCGGATCGTGCTGCGGGGCGAGTTGCCCTCGCCGCTCGATCCCCCGGCGGGCTGCGTCTTCTCCACCCGCTGCCCCCACGCCGCCGCCCGCTGCCGCGAGGAGCGGCCGGGCCTGCGGCCCCTGGCGGGACGGGCGGTGGCCTGCCACTACGCCGAGGACTTTCTGGAGGGGGCGCCGGCCGAGGGGCGGGCGCTCGCGGGCTGACCTTGGCGGGCCGACGCTCACGGTCTGTTCAACCTCGGGGGGCTTCGCCGCGCCGCTGCACGCCCTACCTCCTCCGGGGAACGGGAGCCCGGCGACCGATCCGTGAGTGAGCCCATCGCGGCGGCCGAGCCGCCGCCCCAGCCCTTCCCCAAGCCGAAGTCGCTCGGCCTCAAGAAGGCCCACGGCCCCGAGCCGAAGGCGTTTGGCCTCGAGCCGAAGGCCTCCGGCCTGGCCCGCGCCGGCCTCGCCCGCGTGCTCGCCTTCCGCACCAGCCTGCGGGTCGCGCGCCTGCGCCACTGGCTCGCCGGGCGGCTGCCGCCGCGGCCCCGCGGCCGGATGGCCGAGAACGTGCGCGCCGCCGAGCTCGCCGGCCTCGCCTTCGCGTTCCGGGCCCGCGCCGTCGCCATCGCGGTGGTGTCGCTGTGGCTGCTGGTGCTGGTGCCCTGGCCGCGCGAGCTCTACTACCTCGCCGCCGCCGGCCTGTTCTTCTTCCTCGGCACGATTCCGTTCGCCCTGCGCCGGCACCGCCACGCCTGGGCGATCAAGCTCGGCTTCACGGTCCTCGACGTCGCGCTGATGAGCGCCGTCATCATCCTGCCGCCGCCGGCGGGCCTCGGGGTGGACTGGCCGATCCAGACCCGGCTGCGCACCCCGGAATTCCTCTACCTGCTGCTGCTGCTCGGCGAGGCGGCCCTGACCTACCGGCCCCTCGCCGTGCTCTGGACCGGGAGCTGGATCGCCGCTCTCTGGTCGCTCGGCACCTGGCTGGTCTACGGCCGCGAGGACAGCCTGCGCTTCGCCGACGTCGCCCGCGACGGGTCCTTGAGCGCCGAGGCGAGCCTCAAGGTCTTCCTCGACCCGAACTACGTCGGCCTGACCCCGCTCTGGACGCAGGTGATCGCCACCGGGCTGTTCACGCTGCTGCTGGCCATCGCGGTGTGGCGGGGGCGGGGGCTGCTGCTCGCCCAGGTGCGCGCCGAGGTGGTGCGGGCCGACCTCGCCCGCTACGTCTCGCCCGACGTGGCCGATGCCCTCAGCGCCCGGGCCCATGCCGGCTTCGGCGCGCCGCAGACCCGGGTGGTGGCGGTGCTGTTCGCCGACATGGTCGGCTTCACCGGGATGAGCGAGGATCTGGGCCCGGAGCGGGCCTTCGCGCTGCTGCGCGGCTTTCGCGAGCGCAGCTGCAAGGTGGTGTTTCGCCATGCCGGCACCCTCGACAAGTTTTTGGGCGACGGCTTCATGGCGACCTTCGGCGGCCTCGACGGGCGCGGCGACGCCGCCGCCCGGGCGGTCGCCTGCGCCCTCGACCTCCAGCACGAGATCGACGCCTGGAACGCCAAGCGCACGGCCCGCGGCGCCGAGCCGGTGCGGGTCGCGGTGGGGGTGCATTGCGGCCCGGTGGTGATCGGCAATATCGGCGCCGACCAGCGGGTGGAGTTCACGGTGATCGGCGACGTCGTCAACGTCGCGAGCCGCCTCCAGGTCGCCACCCGCGAGGTCGGCGGCCGCATCCTCGTCTCCGAGCACTGCCTCGCGGCCGCCGGGCCGGCGGCGGCGGCCCGCTTCCCCCGCACGCTCCCCCTGACCCTGCGCGGCCGCACCCAGCCGATCGTGGTCCACGTCGCGGAGTAGGAATGTCGCGGAGGAGGGGTGTTTCGGAGGCGGCGGCTCGGAGCGGAGGGGTCAGCCCCGCTGCAGCACCTCGATGCGCACGCCGTCCGGCCCCTCGAAGAAGGCGATGCGCAGGCCCGGCCGGATGTCGGTGATGCCTGAGACCAGCGGGATGCCGCGGGACGCCAGATCCGCCACCGTCGCCTCGATGTCCTCGACCCGGAAGCCGATATGCTCGATGCCGCGATGCGGCGGCACCGCCGCCGGCGCGAGTCCCTCCGGCGCCTGCTCGATGAACAGCGTCATCCCGCCGACCTCGAGCATGATCCGGCTCGGCGTCTCGCCGCCCTCGCGCCCGGTCTCCCGCGCGCCCAGCACCTCCCCGTAGAACCGCGCCGCCGCCACGGCGTCCCGGCTGCGCAGGTGGAGATGGTCGTACCGATAGCCCATGCGGCTCTCCCTCGCGGGACACGCGCCCCGCCGTCACGGCCCGCACGGTACGTCGCCCGGGGCCTGCGCGATAGGCATTCCCGGACGGCTTGCCCGGATGGCTGACCGGGCACCGGCCGCGGTTGACGCCCACCGCCGCGCCGCCCTACAGAAGAGGCACCCGGACCTTTGCGCGTCCGCGGCCGGAAGGGTGGCCGAGTGGTTTAAGGCAGCGGTCTTGAAAACCGCCGTGGGGGCAACTCCACCGTGGGTTCGAATCCCACCCCTTCCGCCAAGTGATTTCAGAATTTTCACAATCAAATCAAGCTCTTAGAGCAATTGCTTGACGGATGACCTTGGGGCAGGGCACGATTTCGTCCAACGCAACGTCCAACATTGCCACTCGCCGATGCCCGAGTTCCTCACACGACGCCAAGGGTTCTGGCACTTCGTCCGGCGCGTCCCGGAAACGTTCGCAGCCTTCGACCAACGCGGTATCGTCAAGCGCACAACCCACATCCGGATCGCCGACGACCCGAGGGGCGTACGCGCAGCGCGTGCCGCGGCGCAGATGAACGGCGAGCTGGAAGCCTACTGGCAGGGTCTCGCCGGCGGCCAGAGCGCGGAGGCGAAGGCGCGCTATGAGGCCGCGCGCAAGCGCGCCCGGCAGCTCGGCTTCAGCTACATGCCGGCTGGGGAAGTGGCGACCCAGCCTCTAGCCGAGATCCTGGCCCGGATCGAAGCCCTGTCCGCGCGCAACGCAGCCGACGACCCGGCGACCCGCGCGGCCGTGCTCGGCAAGGAGCCGGTGCCGGCCGTGATGCTGTCGCAGCTGTTCGAGCAGTACGAGACCCTGACGAAGTCCTCGCGCCAGGACATGTCGCCCGACCAGCTGCGCAAGTGGGGCAACCCGAAGAAGCGTGCGCTCGCCAACCTGCTGAAGGTGATCGGCGACAAGCCCGTCACGGAGCTCACCCGCAACGACGCCCTCGACTTCCGGGCCTGGTGGCAGGAGCGCGTCCTCGTCGAGGGCATCGAGATCGGCACGGCCAACAAGGACGTCGGCCACATCAACCGCATGCTCCGGCAGATCGAGCGCAGCCACCGGCTTGGCATGGGGCCCGTCTTCGCCGAACTGCGGCTGGAGGGCGAGACGCAGGGCCAGCGCGTGGCCTTCACGGCCGAGTGGGTGCAGACCCGCATCCTGGCGGACGGCGCCCTGGATGCGCTCAACCCCGAGGCCCGGCGCATCCTCTACATCATGGCCGAGACGGGGATGCGGCTGTCCGAGATCTGCAACCTCACGGCCGAGACGATCCGGCTGGACCATGCGGTGCCGCATGTCGTGGTACGGGCGGACGGCCGGCGGATGAAGACAGAGCAGTCGGCCCGGGAACTGCCGCTGGTCGGCGTGGCGCTGATGGCCGCGCAAGCGCAGCCGGAGGGCTTCCCGCGCTATAGAGACAAAGCGGCATCGCTCTCGGCGATCACCAACAAGGTAATGCGCGCGGCCGGCTTGCTGCCCCTGCCTGGACAGTCCGCCTACTCGTTCCGTCACTGCTTCGAGGACCGGCTAACGGCCGTCGAGGCGCCCGAGAAGCTGATCGCGGCGATGATGGGCCACAAGTACCAGCGACCGCGCTATGGATCTGGCCCGAGCCTGTCGCAAAAACGCGAGTGGCTTCAGCGGATCGCGTTCAACTCACCAGCACGGGTGTAGGGACGGGCACACTACAGAAAAAATTTCGATATGCATAATTGTTGAAGTCGCTCAGGATCGAGCCTGGATCCAGCCGGAATTATAATCCTTCAGCATACGCTCGGCCCTTTGCCGTGGCGTCCCGATCCGGCGCGCCTCGATCAGCTCGGCTTCCAGCCGCTCCAGAATCGGCATGTAGGCCTCGGTCCCGTCCTGGACCACGATGGACGCGAGCAGCACCAGCGCCCGTTCGATGCGCTCGGGCGTGATCGGCTCGGGAGAGGGGAGGCGCGTGCCAAGCCTCATCGCCGCTCCTGGAGCAGCGCGGCGCGCAGGTTCGACGGCTCGGAAAGCGCCGCCTCCGGCATTCGCCAGAAAGGTGGAGCGGCGCCCCAGGAGACCGAACGGAGAGCGTCGCCCTCCGAACGGGGACGCTGGACGCGAGGCGGAGTCACGGTATCGCCCCAGCGCAATCACGCATGTCCGCCAGCGCATCGTCAGCGATCTGGAGCGCCGCGAGGGCGGCGTCACACTTCTCGGCGATGGGAGCGAGGAGCGTCCGGACGCTGTCGAGCGCGCAGGCGAGGAGTTCCGCGGCTTCGGCCGGCGCCAGCGGCGCAGCGGCGTTGACGCGACCGAGGAGGAGGGCGGCGACTGCCTGTGCGGTCGGGTCCGGCCATGTGCCCTCGGTGTTCACCGTAAAGACCTCGCGGCCGTCTGCGTCGCGGACCACGCCAGCCTCGTCCTGGTTCTCGCTCAGGGCTAGGGGCAGGCGGATGCCATGCCGGGCGAAGGGATCGGCCCCGCTCACGGGATCGCCTCCGTGAGCGGGCTGGTGCCAATATCGAACCCGGGGGCTGCCATCAGCAGGCCGCCCGCACCGGCTGCACCTCGCCGCCGACGATCAGCCGGCCCTCGGCGGAGAAGGCGTAGGTGATCCCAGCGACGCTCGGCAGCGTGACGGTCTCGATGCGCCGCAAGGCGGGCTGGACGGTGGCCGGCGGCTCGCCGATCAGTCGGCCGATCAGGGCGGCATCGCCCGCGACGTAGAGGCGTGAGGCGGTCTCGCCCGAGAGGCGCCGGCGCGTGATCGAGGCGCCGGTGTCGACAAGCGCGTGACGGAGCGCCCGCACCGTCTTCTCGAGCGCCTTGGGCGAGCGCTCCAGGGCGGCGGCGAGGCTGGCGTAGCTGTGGGGCTCGCCGGAACGCGCGAGGGCCCGCAGGACGCGGCGCAGGGCCGGGGTGAGGGCCGGAGCAGCGGGGCTCATCGCGCCTCGCCCCGGGCGAGGGCCTCCGCGTTCCACCGGGCGATGTCGGCGCGCTCGCCCCCGTTCCGGGCGGCCTCGGTAGCCGTGGCCGCTTCGGCCCGGATGCGCTCGCAGGCCGCATCGACCGCCTCGTGGCCGACCGGGCCGCGGGCAGCCCGCGCCTCGGCCAAGCGGCGTTCGCGCTCGGCGGCCCGCCGCTTGTGCCGCTCGGAAAACCATTCCAGCGACGGCCGCCGCGAGGACCGGCCTGCGGCCTTGGCGGCCTCGTATTGGGCGTAGGCGCCCGTGCTCGCCGGATGGATGCCGGCCATCACGCGGCCCCGCGGATCAGCAGGCCGGCCAGCGTCCCGATGAGGAGGCCGAGGGCGGTTGCGAGAATCAGCACGACGGCGTGGGCGACGATCCGGCCGAGGTTCAGGCGGGCGCCCAACGGGGGCGGCATGGGTGCGTCCTCGTCAGCTAGCTGCGGAAATTCGGCGAGCCGCGCCCGGAGGGCCGGCAGGTAGCTCGGGCCGTCCAAGTGAAGGTCGGTGGGGTTCGGCATGAGGCCATCCTTGGGGAATGGCGACACCCTAAAACCCTGGTTGTTGGTTGTCAATTACCAGAGTTGCCCCCGCCGTTGTGGTTGTTATCCCACAGCTTCCTCTCCGCTGGCCCACTTGACGCTACGTGAACAAATAAGGAACATTTCCACCACGGGTTCAGCATGGAGAGCAGCCGGTGGTGACGGTGCATGGCGGACGCCACACCTATTACGTGGTGCAGTCGTTCTCTCTGGCCGACGGGGGCTACGTCATGGACGAGCCGATCGAGGCGCGGTCCGAGGAGGCAGCCCTGGCGGTCGCCCGCCGGATCGCTGGGACCAAGGCCGTCACCCTCGCGTTCTCGCGCGCTGGCGATCCCGAGACCGGCGAATTCGAAGACGCGGTGCTGATCTTCAGCGACGGGGAGCTACCCGAGGAACTGGCTGGGGCGCTCTGCGCCTGAGGCTACTTCCGGAAGTCCTTGGACACGATCCGGTGGCAGGTCGGCCACTCGTCGCGGGACAACTCGAAAGTCCGCGCCGGGTTGAACTGCTGGACGCGCCACGCCTCCGCGCTGGAGCCGACGAGCCGCTTGACCATCGCCCGCGGTTCGTCCCCGGCGCCGGAATAGAACACGCAGGGCGTCGCGGACAGGCCGGGCAGGCGCGGGTTGACCATCAGGGTGTCGCCGGGCTCGAACTCCGGCGACATCGATTCGCCGACGAGGTAGATCGCGTAGCCGTCCTTGACGCCCTGCAGGGCGGGCGGGCGCTTCACCGTCCCGATCGGGTCGCGCTCGATGAGGAGCGAGCCTTCCCCGCCCTCCGCCGAGGCGAAGAGCGGCACGTCGCCGACGAGCCCCGCCGCGGCCGCCCAGTAGGCCGGGTCCTTCGCGAAGTCCGGGACCGGCATCGACGCCTGCCTCGGGGCTTGCGCCGGCCGGCCGTCCTGGCCGCCAGAGGCGCTGTCCGGGAAAAGCGCCGGGTCGAGGCCGAGCACCTCGATCAGCCGGGCGAGGTGCGCGGTGCTCTCGACCTGCTTGAGCTCGATCTTGGCAATCGTCGCCTGGGAGGTGCCGACCTCCTTCGCCAGCCGGGCCTGGCTGAGCTTCTTGGCGAGCCGCCCCTCGCGGATGATGTCCTGCCAATCCATGGGGCGACAGTCTAAAACCTCGGTTGTGGCCGCGCGCGCATATTCCGGTTGTTGACAACCAACAACCGAGGCGGTTATGTCCACGGTCATGACCGTGCGATCCCTCATTCAGGCCGCGATCACGCTGGCCGGCTCGGAAGCGAAGCTGGGCGAGGCCTGCGGCGTCTCCCAGAGCGCGATCTGGAAAGCGAAGAAAGCCGGGCGCGTGTCCGGCGAACTGGCCGTCCGGATCGACCGGGCGACCGGCGGCGCGGTCCCGAAACACCGGCTGCGGCCAGACCTCTGGGAACAGCCTGCGGCCGGCGGTAGCGCCACCGCGGGTGCCCTCGGGCACGGGGTGGCCGCATGATGATCCGGAGATCCCCTCCGCTGTCGCGTCCGGCCATCCGGGCCGTCCTGCGGGACCGGCGCCTCGCCGCGATCCTCTTCTGCCTGCTCGCCTGGGGTGTCGGAACGGCCGGGTGCTGGTCGAAGCGCACGTCGCAGCAGCCCTCGCCCACGCAATCGGAGGCCGGCTGAAGCCACCCCTCCACCCGTGTTCCGGGTCCCGGCGACCGAACGGCGCCGACCCCGGATCGCGCCCGGCCGGTCCCTTCCGCCCCCATCCGCCCGGCCGGGCGCACCCTCGTCACCACCGGAGGCAGCCATGAGGACGACCCGTCGCAAGATCCGCTACCGCCTGCGCGCCGACGGCCGCTGCGAGGTGTGCCTGGCCGACGGGTGGGTGACGCTCCTGCGGGTGGCGCGATGAGCGATTGCGGCCTGTCCTCGCTCGCCGCCCGGCTCCACGCGGCGGCCTCGCATGCCGGCGTAGTCGCGCGCGGGACCGAAATCCTGGCGGCGCGGATGCAGGTCGGCCTGCCCGCGAGCATGGGCTGCGCAGGCCTCGACGAGGCGGTGCAGCACCATGCCGAGCAGGCGCAGGTCCTGGCCGACGCCCACGCCTTCGTCCTCCGCTGCGCGGCCCAGCCCGCGCTCCTGCCGCTTCTCGCCGCGCTGGAACGCGGCGAAGCGGTGGTTCCGGAAGGCGGCGCCGGACAGCGGCCGGCCATGGCCGCCGCCGGCGTTCTTCCCCACGCGACCGTCCAGCCTCGTCAGCTTTGGTCGCGTGCCCTCGACTCCGTCCGTCCGGGACACCGCAAGTCCTCCGGCCCTGCTGCTCATGCCTCTGCGCTCTCCCCGGCGAGTGCAGAGGACCACAGGAGCGGCCCAAGGTGTCGGGATTCTCACCCAAGCTCTCGGGAGACCATCCCGAGCGTCACGAGGGTAGCATGACTGCTCAGGCAGAGGCGCGTCAGCTCGTCGAGCTGATCGCCGGGCCGGTCCGGCTCGGCGAGAACGTGAAGGCCGCGCTCGCGCGGGTCGCACGGCTCACGGGCCTCGGCGACCGCCGCGTGCGTGGTATCTGGAACGGCGAGGCCCGCCGCATCGAGGCCGGGGAGATGGACCGGCTGCGCCAAGCGGCCCTCGATGCCAGCACCCTAGAGGATGTCGATCGTGCGTACCGTGCCCACCTTGCCCGGCTCCGGGCCTGCCAGGAGGTCCTCGGACAAGGATCCTTCGGGCAAGCGGCCCTTCGCCTTCCGGCCGCGGACGATGCTGGCCGGGTGGATCATGCGGAGCTCGGGCTGGCTGGCGCTCAAGATCGCCCCGTGGATCGGGGAGGGCGCCGATGACGCCGGAGGTGCGCCTCCTCGGGATTGATCCCGGTCTCACCGGAGCCCTCGCGCTCCTCGGCCTGACCGCCGGCGGCCCGTCGCTCGCCATCGCGGACATGCCGGAGGTCCACAAGACTGTCGACGCGGCCGCCCTCGCGGACCTGATCCGCCGCTGGCCGCGTCCCAACTTCATCGTGCTCGAGGAGGTCGGCCCGCAGCCGCGCGACGGCGTGCGGCAGGCCTTTAGCTTCGGGCAGTCCTACGCCACGGCGCGCACCGTCGCGCTGATGCTGGAGATCCCACTCCACCTCGTGCGCCCGCAGGCCTGGAAGGGCCACTTCCGGCTGCGCGGTGGCCCCGAGGGCAAGGAAGCCGGCCGCGCCCTGGCGCTGCGCCGCTTCCCGGCGAACGCGAATCTGTTCGCGCGCAAGAAAGACCACAACCGGGCGGAGGCGGCCCTGCTGGCGCTCTACGGCGCCGAGCGGCTCCTGCCCGCGGGCTCGCTTCCCGATCCGGACCGGGTCGGGGGCGTGGCGACGGCCGGGGGCGTGGCGGCCCCCGGCCAACCAACCCCTTCACCAAGGGCAGCCGGAAGCCTGAGCTGAAACCTCGGCTCAAGGCGCGATACCTGATCTCCGCTCCGGTCGCCCCGGACCCACAGGAGCAGGCACGACTAAGGAAACGACATGTCGATCTCGCTCAAGAGCTTGCGCAAGCGCACCAACGAAAGTGCCGCGCGCATCCTGATCTACGGCCCGGAGGGCATCGGGAAGACGACGCTGGCGGCGGAGTTCCCGGAGGCCGTGTTCATCCAGGTCGAGGACGGCACGCCGTCCGGCGTCACCATCGATTCGTTCGGCGTGCTCACCACGTTCGAGCAGGTGATGGAGGCGATCGGCTCGCTCTACCAGGAGGAGCATTCCTTCCGCACGGTGGTGGTCGACGGCCTGGACCGCCTCGAGCCGCTGGTCTGGGCCCGGGTCTGCGAGCTGCACCAGTGGCGCTCGATCGAGGCGCCCGGCTACGGCAAGGGCTACAAGGAGGCGGACTACCTCTGGCGCGACTTCCTCGACGGCCTGAATGCGCTGCGCACGCAGCTCGGCATGACGGTCGTGCTGCTCGCCCACTCGGCGATCGACCGCTTCGACGATCCCCAGACCGCCAGCTACTCGCGCTACGACCTGCGCCTGCACCAGCGGGCCAGCGCCATCGTCAAGGATGAGGCCGACGCCATCCTGCTCGTGAAGCAGGATGCCTCGATCAAGAACGAGGACCAGGGCTTCGGGAAGAAGCGCGCCCAGGCCGACGGCGGCGGGCAGCGCTGGATCTACACCGAGGGCCGGCCCGCCTTCGTGGCGAAGAACCGCTTCGGCATGCCCGAGAAGCTCATGTTCCAGCCCGGCCGGGGCTTCGCCGAGCTGTCGAAGTACCTGCCGGATGCGCAGGCGCCGGCTGCCGACGCGGCCTGATTCCCCACCAGCGAAGGAGACACGCACGATGGCGAACCTCGGCGAGAGCATCGACGTCGACAACATTGAGGTCGACAACAATTTCGAGCCGCTGCCGGCCGGCGAGTACATGGTCCAGGTCACTGACAGCGACGTGGTCGAGACCAAGGCCGGCAACGGCCTGATCCTGAAGCTCACCTTCGAGGTGATGGACGGGCCGAGCGCCGGCCGCAAGGTCTGGCTCAACCTCAACTACAAGAACCCCAACGCCACCGCGCAGCGCATCGCGCACGAGCAGATCAAGCAGATCTGCGACGCGGTCGGCTTCGCCGGGCACCTCACCGACAGCGAGGTGCTGCACTACAAGCCGATCCGGACGCGCCTGACGATCAAGCAGGACCCCGAATACGGCCCGCGCAACGAGATGAAGAAGTTCTCGCCCCTCGCCGGCACCGCCCCGCCGCCCGGCAAGACCCAGCCGCAGGGCGAGCCCTCGACGGCGCGCCAGACCCAGAACGGCGGCGCGGCGGCCACCTCGCGCCCCGGCACCGGCGGGCGGCCCTGGGGCAACCGAGCGGCCTGACGAAGCCGGAGCGGCCGGCGCTCGGAAGGGACGCCAGGAGCCGGCCGCTCCACCCCGCACCCTGAGGATACGGAGACGCACGATGCGATTCGCGCGCAGGGCGGAGCTATGCCCGAAATCTGGAGAGAATTGGCCGATCGGACTGCAACCCTGCCGCGCCTGCGGGTCGACCGCCGCGGTGATCGAGCTGCGCCCGGGCGCGGTGCGCCTGCGGCGCCTGTGCTGCCAGGGCGATCCCATCACGCTGCCGGAGGCCGGCAACAGCGTGACGGAGGTCCGCCGCCATGGCTGAGCTCCCGCCGATCGAGGCGCCGACCGTGTCGGCCGTCTACGCCGCGCTCCAGCGCAACCGCCGCGACGAGGATCGCGGCTATCTCGGGATGTCGCAGTTCGGCACCGAGTGCGACCGCGCGCTCTGGTACGGCTGGCGCAAGGTCCACGATCCGGAACCGCTCGACGGCCGGCGCATCCGGCTGTTCGAGACTGGGCACCTCGAGGAAGGGCGCCTCATCGGCGACCTGCGGAGCGCCGGCATGGTTGTCGCCGACGCCGTTCCGCAGACCGGCCGGCAGTTCGGCGTGTGGTCGATCGGGGGCCACCTGCGCGGTCACCTGGACGGCAAGGTCGATGGCGTGCCGGACGCGCCGAAGACGACGCATGTCCTCGAATGCAAGACGCACAACGACAAGAGCTTCAAAGCCCTGCTGAAGGACGGCGTCGCCAGGTCGAAGCCGGGTCACTTCTCGCAGATGCAGTTCTACATGCATTTCACGGGGTTGACGCGGGCGCTCTACGTCGCCGTCAACAAGAACGACGATCAGCTCTACGCCGAGCGGGTCCGCTACGACGCGACGGCCGCGTTGCAGCTGGTCGCCCGGGCGGAGCGCATCATCCGGGCGGACCAGCCCCCGGCGAAGCTGCATGATGACCCGACCGCGAAGGCCGCCTTCGCCTGCGGCTGGTGCCCGGCCCGGACGGTCTGCCACGAGGGCGCCTGGGCGCGGGTGAACTGCCGGACCTGCCTGCACGCGACGCCGGTGGTGGACGATAGCGATGCCGGGCGTTGGCACTGCGCCCGGCACGACATCCACCTGACCCCGGACGAGCAGCGCCGCGGCTGCCACCAGCACCGCTACGTGCCCGGCCTCGTGCCCGGTGAGCAGGTCGACGTCGACGAAGGCCGCGAGACGATCACCTATCGCCTCGCCGACGGCAGCGCGTGGGTCGACGGCGCCGGCGCCGCGGGATGGCGCCCGTGAGCCTCGACGCCGCGGCCGCCCGGACGACGGTCCCGATCGAGAAGCTGCCGGCGCGGGTGCGCCGGATCGTCGAACGCTGCCGGGCTGGGCAGACCCTCTGCCTCGGCCACCGCGTGCGCGAGATCGGGCCACCCCTGTGCTGGTTCGAGCCATCGGGGCGGCCGACGCGGCACCGCAGCGCGCTGGACGCGATCGCCTCGGGCCACCTTGTCCCAAGCGCCGACGGCCTGTTCGGCAGGGGAACCGCCCAGACCTGGCGGGTGGGCGAGGGGGAGCGCGGGACGGAAACGGGTGTCCCTGGCGGGTCGTCTGCCGCGGCAGCGGAGTAGCGGCCATGTCGCGCTTCCGCTCCATGCCGATCTTCCGGCCCGGCATCGTCGGCGTGTTCACCATGGGCGCGGACGCCGTGATCCTTACCAAGGCCATGAAGAAGGTCCCGGAGGCCAGCGAGGCCGCCCGGGCGCTGGGCGACCCGTTCAACCGCGCCCGTCGCGAGCGGGCGCTGCGGATCCTCGAGGCGCTGCCCGCGCGCCGGCAGGCCCGGATCCTCGCCGAGTACGACCGCAAGCGCCGCGACGGAGACGACGAATGATGCCGGGATCCGACACGCTCTTCGAGCGCCGGCCTGCAGCTGCGGCCTTGCGGTCGCGCGCCTACCAGATGGAGACGGTACAGGCGCTCCTCGACTACTGGCGGGCCGGCGGCGGCAACCCGCTCGTCGACCTCGCCACCGGCACCGGCAAGTCGGTCTGCATCGCCCAGGTCATTGACCTCGTCCTGACCGAGTGGCCCGACATGCGGGTGCTCGTGCTGGTCCACGTCAAGGAGCTCGTGGCGCAGAACGTGAAGGCCCTGCTGCGCCTGCGCCCCAACGCACCGGTCGGCATCAACGCGGTCGGCCTCGGGCAGCGCGACCGGCACGCACAGGTGCTGTTCGCCTCCATCCAGAGCGTCTACCGCGAGGACGGCTACTCGCTGGGCAAGCGCGACTTGGTGCTGATCGACGAGGCGCATCTGGTGCCGAAGTCGGGCGACGGCATGTACCGCACCCTCGTCGAGAAGCTGCGCGAGCGAGTGCCGGACCTGCGCGTCGCCGGCTTCACCGCCACGCCCTACCGGCTCGACAGCGGGCGCCTCGACCAGGGCGACGACCGGCTGTTCGACCGCATCGTCTACACCTACGGCATCGGCGACGCGGTGCGCGACGGCTGGCTGGCGCCGCTCGTCAGCAAGGCGACGCTCACCGGCTTCGACCTCTCGGGCGTCGCGCGCCGCGGCGGCGAGTTCGTGGAGGGCCAGCTGCAGGCGGCCGTCGACCAGATCGACGTGACCAAGGCGGCCTGCGACGAGATCGTGGCGCTCGGCCGGGACCGGCAATCCTGGCTCGCCTTCTGCGCCGGCGTCGAGCACGCGCTGAACGTGCGCAACGGCTTGCGCGCCCGCGGCATCGCCGCCGAGACGGTGACCGGCGAGACCCCGGCGGGAGAGCGCGACCGGCTGGTGGCGCAGTTCCGGGAAGGCCGCATCCGCTGCCTGACCAACGCCATGGTGCTCACCACCGGCTTCGACGCACCCGGCGTCGACCTCATCGCCATGCTGCGGCCGACCCTTTCCACCGGCCTCTACGTACAGATCCTGGGGCGCGGCACCCGGCCGGTCTACCCGGACGGCTTCGACGCGAACGAGGCAACCCCGGAGGAGAGGCGGGTGGCGATCGCCGAGAGCGTCAAGGCCAACTGCCTCGTGCTCGACTTCGCGCAGAACGTCCTGCGGCACGGGCCCGTGGACGCGCTGACACCGACGGCTAGAAGCGGGCCGGCGCGGGCGGCCCCGGAGATGGCGGTGAAGCCGGAGACGGTCCGGGCGAAGGCCTGCCCCCATTGCAGCACCCTCGTCGGCCTCGACGAGTACGCCTGCACCGCCCCCGGCTGCGGCTTCGAGTGGGAGCGGCCGGTGCCGAAGCACGATCCGGTGGCGGATGCCGAGCGGCCGGTGATGCAGGGCGCGCCGCCCCCACCGCCCGACCCGTGGGTGCCGGTGACCGGCATGGGGGCGGCGCGACACGTCAAGCGGTTCGAGCCGGAGGCGCCGCCGACGCTGCGGGTGGAGTACGCCTGCGGGTTCGTCAGCCATGCCGAGTGGGTGTGCTTCGAGCACCGGGGCGTCGCCCGGGCCAAGGCCGAGAAGTGGTGGCGCGACATGCGCGGCCGGCAGCCGGCCCCGGCGAGCGTGGACGAGGCGCTGGAGCGCCTCGAGGACGGCGAGCTCGCCCGGCCGAGCCACATCGTGGTGAAGCGGGAGGGCCAGTTCGCCCGGGTCGCCAGCCGCCGGTTCGCGCCCGACGAACTCGCCCGTGTGCGCGCCTACGCGCCCCGCTCCGTCACCGAGCGCGAGGACGCCGCTTGGTGGCGCGTGCTCGGCCTCGACCCCTTCGCCCACGAAGACGAGGTGCGGGCGGCGTTCCGGCGGCTCGCGCGCGAGCACCACCCGGACCACGGCGGCTCTCACGCCGCGATGACCAACATCAACCGCGCCTACGTCGAGGGCTTGCGCGCCGCGAGCCCCACCGACGTGCCGTTCTGATGTCGGCGGGAGGAAAGGGCGATGCCGTGGCGCGGGTGAAGGGCGACCGCGAGCCGGTGATCTGCGGCGTGTGCCGGCGCCGGGCGAATACCGGCTTCGGCTGGGCCGGGAAACAGGGCCGCCCGGTGCTGTGGCTGTGCGACAGCCCGGAATGCGGCCGGGCCGCGAGGAGCGTGTACGAGATGCCGACCATCGAGCTGGATCGATACGAGCAGCGGGCGCGCGACGCGGCCGGCGAGCGGGCGGGGGCCTTCCTCGACGCCATCGGCAAGACCGACCTCGCGACCCTGACGCCCGAGGAATGGGCAACCTTCCTGCAGCAGGTCGTAGTCGGCTTCGAGGACGAGCTGCGCCGGATGCTCCTCGCGCGCACCGCGCCGTTCTGAGGACCAACGCGATGCGTGCGGTGTCGGGTGCGTATGGGCAGGTCGGGGCCCGCCTCGTGGAGCGGGGCTACGCGGCGATTCCGATCATCCCCGGCACCAAGCGCCCGGGCGTGCCGCGGGCCGACGGCGCCTGGACCGGCCTCGACGACTGGCAGGCCCGGTTCCGCCACCGCCTGCCGGTCGAGGTCGAGGTGGAACGCTGGTCCGAGAGCGGGGCCGGCGTCGGGATCGCGCTCGGTCCGCCCTCGGGCGGCACGGTGAGCGCCGACATCGACACCGACGACGCGGCGATCCGCGCCGTCCTGCTGACGATCCTGCCGGACACCACGGTCGGCAAGGCCGGCCGGAAGGGCGAGACGCTGTTCTACCGCGCGAGCCCGACCTTCCCGTCCCGGGCCTTCGACCTGCCTGGCCCGGACGGCAGGCCCGTGCGCGTGCTCGACCTGCTCGGCCCGGGCAAGCAGACCGTGCTGCCGCCGACGCTCCACCCCGAGACCGGCGAGCCCTACCGCTGGACGCGCCTCGAGGCGCTGGACGGCGTGGCGCCCGGGGACCTGCCGTGGATCGGCGACGACGTCGGCGAGCGCATCGCTGCGGCGCTGGCGCCGTTCGGCTACCGGCCCGAGCCGCCGCGGCCGCCGCGCCGGGAGACGCCGGTTGGTGAGGAGACGCCGCACCGCCGGGTCAACGACCTCGCCATGGCAGATCTCGGCGCCTGGGTGCCGGAGCTCGGCCTGCCCAAGCTGCGCCGCCGGGGCGGTGGCTACGTGGCGGTGCCGGTCTGGCGGCCGTCGCATGGCGGCCGGCCGCTGGAGAAGCGCAGCCCCAACCTCAAGATCCATCCGGAGGGCATCCGCGACTTCCACGATGGCGACCGGGCCTACACGCCCCTCGACCTCGTGATGGCGGCGCAGGGATGTGCCCTGGACGCGGCCTTCGACTGGCTGGCGGGGCGGGTCGGCTACGGCGAGGGCCTGACCATCGACCTGCAGCCGCGGCGGGTGGAGATGCATGCGGGCGTGACAGTCGACGCCGAGACCGGCGAGGTGCTGGAGACGCCACCTCACCCGGCCGATTCCCGCGACTTCCCGGACGCGGACCTGCGCGTGCCCGGGTTGGTGGGCGAGATCGCCGACTGGATCATGGCGTCGAGCCCCAAGCCGATCCGGCTGTTCGCCACCGCGGCGGCCCTGGTGACGGTCGGCACGCTGGTCGGCCGGCGGGTCTATTGCGGCACGCCGCGCTCGGGCGCCCACCTCTACGTGATGACGATCGCCGGCACCGGCGCCGGCAAGGAGCGGCCGCAGGAGGCGGTGCGCCAGATCCTCGACGCCGCGACCGGCGGCCAGCGGCTGCACACCGCGGCGGCCTCCTCGGCCGCGTCGCTGGCGCTCCGCCTCGCCGAGCGGCCGGTGCAGGTGCAGGTGGTGGACGAGGTCGACAAGATCCTGCGCCGGGTCGGCCACCGCAACGCCAACGCCCAGGAGGCCGAGATGCTGCAGGATTATTGCACCCTCTGGGGCCGTGGCATGGGCACGTTCATCCCCAACAGCACCACCACCCGCGGCGACATCCTGATCCAGCGGCCCTGCCTGTCGCTCTACGGCGCCACCACCTTCACGTCGTTCTACGAGCAGATGCGCTCGAAGATGGTCTCGAACGGCTTCCTCAACCGCTTCCTGGTGCTGCCGCGGTTCGAGCGGGTGAAGGTGCAGGCCCGGGTGGCGCCGGAGGAGGAGGTGCCCGACGCGATCGTGGCGGCGGCCCGGCGCCTGTTCGAGTTCCAGGACGCCCCGCCACCGGGCGCCGATCCCCGTCGGCACCTCGGCGCGACGGCGACGCTGCTGGACCCGGCCCGACCGCCGCCGCTCGTGGTGGTCGAAATGACGGCCGGCGCGCAGGCGATCTACGCCGCCTGCCGCGAGCGCGACGAGGCGATGCTGGCCCGGGCCGACCACGACCCGCTCTACGAGGCCTGGAGCCGGGCGGCGGAGTTGACGAAACGGGTGGCCCTGATCGTCGCCTGCGGGCGCTATGCAGAGGCCAGCCTCGCGGGAGTGCAAGTGGAGGAGGGGGACATGGCCTGGGCGCAGCGGTTGGTGGACTGGTCGTTCAGCCTGTTCGTGACCGGCCTGCGGGAGAACATGGCCGAGAACGAGCACCAGGCGGGGCTGAAGGCGGTGCTCGGGTTCATCCGTCAGGCCGGGCGGCCGGTGAACCGATC
The DNA here is from genome assembly GCF_011043735.1 of Methylobacterium sp. DB0501. GTDB lineage: Bacteria > Pseudomonadota > Alphaproteobacteria > Rhizobiales > Beijerinckiaceae > Methylobacterium > Methylobacterium alsaeris. Next base: position 253,555 of record NZ_JAAKGV010000006.1, read on the forward strand.
GGAGGTCTACAGGCGGGTGGACGGAAGGATGGATGCGCGGCAGCTCGACAACGTGATGAAGTACCTCGTGACCAGTGGGCAGGTGGAGGAGATGGTGGAGCGGACGAAAGGGCGACCGAAGACCTTGTATGCGATTACATCTCTTTAAATCAAAATTTAATGCCGTATTGATTTGGAATATCGATAAGTACGCTGAGGAGATATTTACGCAGTCTCTGCATATCATCTACGTCCCTACAAGACATTAGGAATGACGCGAATTCGATAATAAATCAGTGCATTGTTTAACAACCGAAGCACGAGATTCATGAGACGTTAAACAAAATTGAATGTGCGTTGAAAGGTTTACGGCGTATTAAATGATTCGAGCCAATTTTAGGAGAAAGGATAATAGATGACCAACAATCGTAGATCTAATCCACAGATAGAGGGATGCTATCATGAGAAAAATAGTCAAGGTCGGACTCGCGCTCCTGAGAGATCAGGAAATTCTCCTTGTTCGAAAAAAAGGCTCCTTTTATTTTATTTTGCCAGGCGGAAAGCCGGAACTGGGCGAAACTGATGTCGTCGCGCTCAGCCGGGAGATCGAAGAGGAGCTTGGTTGCACCCTCGACGAATCAACACTCCGCCTTATTGGGTCTTTCTCCGATGTAGCAGCCGGCCTTGTGGATACAGAGGTTACAGTACAATTATATACCGGCAAACTCATCGGAACGCCAAAAGCACAAGCCGAAATCGAAGATTTAGTATGGTTTACACTTGAAAACTCAGACGAGCCAAACTTGGCACCAAGTTTAAGAAATTCTATCTTACCATTCTTATCAAGGAACAATCAAATATACGCGAGATAAATCAGATGTTGATGGCTTGGATGAATTCATCCAAGTCATTTTTAAATTTTTCCTCCACACCATTATTATCAATGGCATGTGTAGCCATTTTAAATACATGATCAATGTGAAGACGATCGACTTCAAAATTATCTCGATCTTGGATCTCGCCTATTGTATGGGGTCTCTTAGCACGAATGCCGAGTCTGTCTACACGATGCTCCAGTTCTACCGAAATTTTCAAAATATAGACATCGTAGCCTGAAAGCGAAAAAATCAAACATTCGCGCTCTTCTGGCAGAAGTATTGCGTCGACTATAACCGATCGTCCGGATATTAATATTTGCCGAATATGCTCTATAGATCTTGAGACCAGTTCCGCACGGTTGTGTTCCCGCAACTCTGAGCGAACAATCTTTTCGCTTTCACGGGACTCCGGAAGCCCCCGCCGACGCACCTCCTCAAGTACGATATCGCCAAGGTATACACCTCCAGCGTTTGTTTTCTCCGCAAGATATGAGAGGGCAGTGGATTTTCCCACCCCCGCAAAACCACACAAGCCAATAACGCTAGGCATTTTTACTCGCTTTGCAGCTCAAGACTCAGTATGCAGTAGCCTTCCGATAAGCCTTGAGCAGATAGAGCGCAAGGAAATTCTGCAGAAGTTATATATGTAATTTTTGCTCTTAACTGCCTTCCTGTATAAGTGCCTTTTTTCGGATCGAATTCTTTTAATAGCAAGAAGTCCCCTACATTATAATCTCTATCGCTTGCGCGCCGCATATCGTGTTTTTTTGTTCCATTCAGAGTTGCCTCGAATAGATGCGGCCACGACTTTACCTCATGCACTCTACTTTGCCTAACTGCTTCCAACACCTTCTGCGAGCGGGTATTTTTCATCGCTAACATTCCTTTGTTTACCTCGCCACCCTTTCATACTCTAGCACCATCAACGCTGAGAATGACTCACATATCTGATTCGCCCACAGGTATAAAGTCTGAATAATCGAAATTAAAGTGGAATTTCGACGCAGAGACTGGAGGAGAAATACCCTCGACGATTTCTAAGGCGCTGGAAAATTCGGGAAGCAAAACCTGAGGGTTAGGCGGTTCGCAGTCACTAGTTCCGACAGGAACATTCCTAATACGATTCATTGTAGTGGATGAGCTTTTCTCCAAAGCAGCAATGAATGAGTTCGTAATTTGGACGATCTGCATAAGATCGTCATCTTCAATATCAAAATCAGCCGCCGTACTATCTATGTATATAACACCGGCCACAGGATTGGGACCGATGAAATTTCCACGAGTTTCAGGCTCCAAAATGGGTATGGCGATTATATAATGAATGTCAGCAACCATTTTTCCCGATGCAGTGGTGAGTCTTAATTTTTGCATTACTTCTTCGAGCGCGTTCGGCGATACGCCTTTAACCGAACGTACTATTCGGCGGGTTTTATATGCCAATCCTATAGTTGCATTATCAGCCGGAAATGCTCGTCCAGCAGATGTAAACTTTCCATGCGATAGGCCTATGCCAAAATATTCGCAACATTGCTGTAGGACCTCCTCTATGCCAAAATTAATTGCCCTATGGAGAGTGATCCTTAATCGTTTGTCATGTGGGTGTATATTCTGTAGAACGCCCGCGAGTGTCGAGCAAAATGACGCTGCTACGAGTTCAGTTGGTCCTGGAAGGTATTCTTTTCGCCACTGCATTGTAATATGATTGTCAACATTTATCTTTTTTATGTCTTCTGACGAGCTGAAAAAGCCAAAGTAACCCCCTGGCCAAAGCGCCTTGTCAGTTTGGCGAAAACTATAACTAAAACTGCTTTCGCGATAGTTTTTGATGATACTGGAAAGTTCGCTCGAAAGCAGATTTTGCAATTGACCTAGACGGTCGGTTCCATGTCGACGAAGTATTCGATCGTCAGGTATAGCGTGCTCCGATCGAATCTTACCTTCGTCGGCAGTCGAAGGTATGAAACCACCGCATTTATATAATAAATAAACCAACAATTTATTCTGAAAAGAAATTCTTATAGAGTCGGTATTGAACAATTCAGATATTTTCTTTATTTTCATATGTAGTATCGCATCCGTATCTCTTCTGAGTCTGTTTGATAGAATTTTTAGAACTACATCAAACTCGTCTTTATGAATATTAGATAAGTTCTCCAAATTTGCAAACAAATCAGCGCTCGACTCTTTAATAGTTTTTTCGTATAATTTTTTCATTTCTCGCTTGAGCTCTACAGATTTGCTAAATATTTCGTACAAAATTCTATCTTGCCTGTAGTGTGAAACTCTAACACGAAGCAAATCTATCATGGCGCCATCCCCCTGACCGGAAACAAGGTACATGCGCCGCGATTGCTCGAGGTTTGGCTGCCCTACAATGTCGTTTCTCCAATACGAAAGCGTGTTATCCTTTTCTAAACCAAATCCTGTAGCAATTATCACAATATCGAATATTTCAGTCCTACCGACGGCCGGCAGATTCGCATCTCTTATTCCACTTGAGCCATCGATTGAGCGCTGCTCACCTATCCACTCGATTTTGAGATTCGAATTGCTCGATGTATAATCGTATATCTGTATGTATCTTGTATTACAAAATATTTCTATCTGCTTGCTATAAGGCTCAGCAATATTGCTCCATTCTGCTAATACCTGGACTACAACATCAGATGCACGTGCCGCAGTCCAATTAAGCACAGGCAACATTGCAGAATTTGCTTCGCTCCCATTTGCAGGCCAATTATAAATATGCGGATGTAGCCAGCGCGTGTCACTGCCATGCTGCAAAGGCAACAGAGTGTCTCTTTGTTCAAACAATGTAATTCTAGAATTAGTACCTTTTTTTATGAAAGCCGCGGCAGTTGTTAGCCCGGCGAAGCCGGCCCCAACTATAGCAATAGATCGTTCAGGGCGATCCTGAGGCAGCTCTCCCGGCCTCACACATGGCACTCTACTGTTTTCAATTAAAGACCATACCAGATTAAGAGCGCGAGTTTGTTGACTGAGGACAGTAACTCCGTTATCAAACATACCTAATATGTATAGATTTTTGCCTGGAATTTGCGATGAAACGATGACGTCTTCTGATGAGTCAGGAATTTTATGACTTGCTGTCATGCGATCCTCTTACCACCGCGACCTGCCGCCAGGTACCCTTCGATTAATCGGTATCGATGACGACACTCCAGCGCATGGCACGATACCTGGATGACAGCAGCAGGTCACCTGCTGTGCCTCTGAGGTGTAACGAGTCGTAGTGTGGCAGTGAGACGCTCTCACGTCCTCACGTCCGCCATTCGCCGCGCAGGGCGAAGCAGGCCGCAACGCTGGCGGTGGCCAGGACCGCGACGCATTCACGTCCGCGCCACAGAAAGAGCGTCAGGACGAGGCCGGTCAGGATCGTGGCCGTCCTGACCAGGACCGGGCGGCCACGGAGGCGCGGGGGACGCCTGGAACGGCTCAGGTGGAGGCGGTGCGGCTGGCCCAGGACGTGCCCGGGTGCCGAAATCCGCCGGCTCACCGCAATCGCCTAGGTGGTGTCGGTCGCTGCGGTGGGCCAACCCCAGCTACAGTTTGCCGTGGAAGGAGATGCCCCTGGCGTGCGGCCGCAGGTCATTCGGCCTCCGGCGCGCGGCTCGGGCAGAGCGCCTTGAAGATCTGGATATTGGTCGGGTAGCCGCTGGCGCTCGAGCCGTCCGCCACCTCTCCAGACGGCAGACTCATGACCACGTACTTGGCCATGCTGTCCTTGCTGCGGGAGCGGCCAGCAAAGCGGTAGCGGCTGCCCTGGAAGTCGGTGAACTCGCCGCGTGGGCAATTGGCGGTGATCCGGTCATTGAGCGGGACGGCTAGCTCCTCGCTGATGCAGGCAGGCGTCACCTTGCCGACATAGTCCCGGCAGAAGCCGATTGCGTCCTCACGCGTGTGCTTGGTGCGGATGACCGCTCGGGCCGTGTCCAGGCCGCTCATTGACACGACGGTGACGGTCATGCCGGCGCGCGATCCGTAGTAAATCTTCCCCGAGGCCACGGCCGGCGAGACCGTGAGCAGGCACAGCGTGCAAAGTGTAGCCGGCAGAATGTATCTCAACACAGAAATTCCCTTGCAATCGATCACATGATGATCTACGTCCGAGTCGGTTTTTCTTCGGATTTTTTCCTTCATGATGCTGTACATACAAGGAGTAAGCTTCTAAATTAGCCGCAGTGACAGAGATGTGTCGCATTTTATAAGAATAACGACTTTACAAAGCTGGCCTGAACGACGTAATGCTTTTGATTCAATTCTTCCCATGCCATTCCTTCATGGATCCATCCGACCAGAAGGGGTGCCCTCATCCGCGATTTTCTGAAATCAAGCAGACTAAACACCGGGGCGCCACTGATTCCTCCAAGATCGTCCAGAGGACCTGCTACTCCCTGTTCCGAATCATATCGGCGCTCATCAATTCGAATCGAAAACTGATCCTGCTCGATCGTCTCAATGGCTCCGACGCAAAAGAGGCGCCCCATCACCATGGTCTTCGCAGACTCGATTTTCTTCCAGCATCCTGGGAAGCCGACGTATGCTACAAGGTCCATTTGTTGAACGCCGTCAAAGTGCAGGTTTGAATCTGGAAATATGCTCCACTTCGCCCCAAGTGCATCGTCGTCTGTTAGGTGAATGACTCCAAAGTCCACGTTTCTCGCTATTTTAATGCGATCGGCACTAATGTTTTTAAGCACGTAGCCCATACCTCCGATTTGCATACGACCGGTGTCACCCAAGCCAACAAATTCTTCGATGACGTGGCCCGCGGTCGCCATCAGGGCTCCCTTGGCAGTGCGTATTATGGTCCCAGTGGCGGTATTTACTTTCTGCTTCGCAGAATCAAACACGAGAATGGGCAGTGCATATCTTTGTGCTGTTTCGAGTCCAGCAGTTGCTATGCGTTCAAAACCCTCTTTGGTAAGTTTCATTGTAAGCCTTCAATTGTTGTCCGGATATGTTCGACTACGCGAAGCTGGCGGCACCGCACTAGTCTCAAATACCGCTTTCTGGACCGGCTAGAAGTTCGACCGTTGGTTGAGTTGGGTTGAATGCAGGGCGTCCGCTTCAGGGCGCAGGGTTGGGGTCCGCTCCCCACCGTCAGCGGCCGTTCTACCGTCAAGCTGATCGGGTTCTTGACCCTAGTCACGCGACGCGGACCCATCAGGCTGCGGTATCGCGCCAACCTTGTCCTGACGATCGATTTCAACGTCCGTTTTAGCATCTTTTTGTTGTGTATCTCTATTATATCCTTGTTCTGAATTAGATATATTATGATCTTCGTCTGACAACATTACGCCTTTAGCAGCAAATTGTGACAGCATGTATTGTAGATATGCGAATTCATTGTCGATATATGCTGTTGTCTTGATTTTAATATCAGGCTTGGGAGCTCCATTTTTCCATTCTAAAGCCTTGCCATCACCATCTTTTCTCTTCGATTTTTCAAAATAGTCCCTGTACCTGTAAGGGGCCACGCCGATAAATGGCTCGAAATGCACCCTGTCTTTAGACAAGTCGGATTCAGACCGCTCAAGCGAAATATCGTCGATATATAATTCAGTCGCGTAGCTTTTTGGATAAGGTTCGATATATACTACGCGCTTTATACCTGCAGAAATTATATGCTTAGCACAAAGATGGCAAGGGAATGTAGTGCAATACAAGACGTCGCCATCTATAGAAATACCCTTCCTAGCAGCATCAGTAATAGCGTTCATTTCTGCATGTATAATCCTACCATATTCAATAACATCCATCATCATTAATCTTTTCGTAAGATCGACTTTTTTTTCTTCTTTTATCGAAGCAAGAAAATCACGCGTACTCATTTCCACGTATTTCTTTTCAATTAGACCTATAGCTTCAAGCTGCTTCAAGGTATCTCCAAGCAAACGATACTTGAAATTTTCGTTTGTGTCCCACCCGATTTTAAACTCACGAGCATCACCTCTGTCGTCTTCCCAATAGGTGCCCCCTGAGGGGCTGGGAACCTCGTTGCATCCAAGAACTTTAACCTCACCTTTTGGAGAAAATACAGCGGCCCCGACTTGCCTCGATAAATCAACCGACCTAAGTGACGCTGATTTAGCAACATACATTCCATACTCATCTCGGGACGGTGAATGAAAATTATATCCAAACAAAATCTTTACAAATCTTCCGATTGTTTTCTTGGCGGAGTCGCTTGTAGATGCGTCAATAAATACATCAGCGAGCGGGTACACGTCTCTAAGTCGCTGCCCATAAGGATTGTCGGGCTCATTATCGTCGAGCTTCACGAGGTTTAATGCCTCGCCTTCGAAATCAGAAATTCTTGTACTAGTATTATCGTAATCTCTCATTTTAGTAGCAAGTCGAGTTTTTCTTGCGATCGGATCCATATAGGCGGATATTTGAAATACTTGCTTACCGTACAACTCTCTAAATAATTCTATTTCCTCAGTTCTTTTGAGTTGTCGAATTATATACGCCACTTTAGGGGCTGCAATCAAAGGATCTTTTGTTATTTTATTTCTTTCTCCCTGAATTAAGAACAAACTAACGTGAGCCATCAGAGCCTTATCTTCAAGTAATTTTCTATAATCATTTGCGCTTTTAATTCTTTTTTTATAATGCTCATTAAGTGTCTCTGCCCTGTTTTTTAGATTGTCATCTATAAGTTGCAAGAACTGCGTCTGATGTATTTCAACCGTTTTGTATCCAAATAACTTTAATTGATCTTGAAGAACATTTGAAACTAACTCAAGGTTTACGCCGATGGCGCCACAAAGAGGAAAGAACAACTCTGGATACTCGGTTGCTTGCTTGTTATTAACAGACATTTAACTTGCCCGCCAACTCTATGGGAACGAACGTGAGTGACCACCCATTGTTAACATGCTATGGTGATTCTGCGGATTTGCAACCGTTGAAACGGGGTGGAATATGAATAGGCCGCAACAACTCACAGCGCAGTGGCTGTCGGAACAATTCACCCGCATAGCTAACAGCGAGCCCAACGGCAGAAATGTAGTGAGTGCCTCTGTTGATCGTGAGGCTTCACAAAACTACGCCTTGGCCGTGAGTCGATTTGTCGCCGGTACTGGCATCCACGGCCAGGAAGATACATCCAATCGCAGAACCTCTCCCCATCCCGAACCTTTTTCCGGCTAGATACATATATATCTAGTTACTGTGTCGCGCGCCAACCACCACAGTCGGCTTGACTGTACCTTCATTGTTCGAGCTGTTGCCTAACTCGTAGGCGCGCTCTTATCCGCACTGCCGGTCAGGTTACCTTCGTTTGATTTGACCACGCTGCATAGACGCTCGTCGAAGGCCCGCCATCGCGCGGGCCTTTTCATTTTACGCCCCGGCCTCCGCGCAGAATCGTTTTTGCACCATGGGAGAAACCCGCCCAGCGCCTTCCTGCACCGGCAGCAGAAACTCAGCCAGTGCAAAAACTCCAAGCTCTAACTCTATAAAGATAAAAGAAAAAAATCTTTTTACCCTTCTTCCCTCCTATCCCTCTCCCTTCCATTGTTAGACCTGCTCTCCACACCCTCTCTCCAGCGAACGGCTTTTTACACCGTCAAGAACTTGGGGGAGGGGGGTTGAGAGCCCGCGGCTGGTATGATCCGCCCGCCACGCCCCCGCCCGGTCCGGGTCTCCCGCCACGGAGATCCGGCCGACCATGCCGACCACCGACACCCCGTCCGCGATCCGCATCTGGGTCGCCGCCTACGTGGCGGCGAACCGCGAGACCGCGGTGCGCGACGCCGCCGAGGCCCGCGCCTATCCCGCCCTCCTGCCCACCGGCCTCGTCGAGGTGAGCCACGCCCGCCGGCGCATGCTGGTCGAGCGGCCGGTCTTCCCCCGCTACGTCTTCCTCGGCGTGCCGGAGGGCGCATCCTGGTACCCGCTGCGGGCCGTCCCGGGCGTGCTCGGCATCCTGTCGAGCGGGCAGCAGCCGCGGGCGGTGCCCAAGCGCGTCGTCGGCCTGCTGGAGGAGGCGATCGCCGCCAACGCCTTCACGCGGACCGCCGAGGCGGCCTTCGCGGCCGGGGAAGCGGTGAAGGTCCGGGTCGGCTCGGCCGAGCTCGACGCCTTCGTGGAGCGCGTGCGGCACACCCTGCCGGGCCAGCGCATCGACGTGGTGTTCGAGGCCATGGGCAAGCGGCACCGGGCGACGGTCCCGCTTGATCACGTCCGCGCCGCGGGGTAAACCTTGCGGCATGCAGGGCCGCGGTGAGGTTTCACCCGCCCTGCGGATGCATTGGCGGAACGACCGGTATGCCCGCCTTCCGCTCCCCCCGCACCACCAACGAGCAGCGTCAGGCCGACGGCCATTGCTGGGACGGCCTTGCCGTCCGGCCGAAGCGCCGCGCGGCGAACCCTCCCGACGCCTGATCCCCCGCCCGGGCCCCGAGCCCGCGCGGTGCCGCTCATCCGGGGCCCGATGCCGATCCTCCCCAACTCGCGCCATGAGCGGTTCGCGCAGGAACTCGCCAAGGGTTCGTCGATCGGCGCGGCCTATGTTGCGGCCGGCTTCAAGGCGCACGACAGCAACGCCTCGCGCCTGAGCCGGAAAGAGCAGGTCCGGGCACGCGTCGACGAGATCCTGGCGGCGGGCGCGACCCAGGCCGGCGTGACGGTCCAGCGCATCGTCGAGGAACTGGCGAAGGTCGGCTTCGCCAACATGCACGACTACATGCGCGTCGGCCCGGACGGCGATCCCGTCCTCGACTTCGGCCGGCTCACGCGGGACCAAGCCGCCGCGCTTGGCGAGGTGACGGTCGAGGACTTCCGGGACGGCCGCGGCGAGGACGCCCGCGAGGTGCGGCGGGTGAAGTTCAAGCTCCACGACAAGCTGTCCGCGCTCGAAAAGCTCGGCAAGCACCTCGGGATGTTCAGCGACAAGGTCCAGCACACCGGAGAGGTCACCATCGTGTTCGACACGGTCGACGCCGAGGCGTGAGCGTCGCGTTCTCGCCCGGGCAGGAGGCGGCCCGCCGCCTGCTCGCCGGCCCGCAGCGCTACACCTGCCTCGTCGGCGGCACGCGCTCGGGCAAGACGTTCCTGACCGTGCGGACCATCGTGGTGCGCGGCCTCAAGGGGGCGGGCTCGCGCCACGCCCTGCTGCGCTTCCGGGCGAACGCCGCGCGCGCCTCGATCGCCCTCGACACGCTGCCGGCGGTGATGCGGACGTGCTTCCCGGGCGTGGCGCTCAAGGAGCACCGGCAGGACGGGTTCTTCGAGCTGCCGAACGGCTCGCAGTTCTGGATCGGGGGCCTCGACGACAAGGACCGGGTCGAGAAAATCCTCGGCCTCGAATTCGCGACGATGTTCCTCAACGAGGCGTCGCAGATCCCGCACAGTTCGGCCACCATCGCGTTCACCCGCCTCGCCCAGGTGGTGCCGGGCCTCAAGCAGCGGGCCTTCGTCGACCTCAACCCGGTCGGCAAGGCGCACTGGACCAACCAGCTGTTCGGCGAGAAGCGCGACCCGGTCTCGCGCCAGCCGCTGCCGGACCCCGACGACTACGCCCGGGCCTTCCTCAACCCGCGCGACAACGCGCACAACCTCTCGCCCGACTTCCTCCGGGCGCTGGAGGGCCTGCCCGAGAAGGCCCGCAAGCGCTTCCTGGAGGGCGTCTACGTCGACGAGATCGACGGGGCGCTCTGGACGCTGGAGGTGCTGGAGAAGCACCGCTGTCGGCCCGAGGACATCCCGGAGGGGAGGCGGGCCGCCGTGGTAGTGGCGGTCGATCCCTCCGGCGCGGCGAGCCGCCAGGACGAGGCGGCCGACGAGATCGGCATCGTGGTGGCGGCCCGCGGCACCGACAGCCACGGCTACGTGCTCGAGGACCTGTCCTGCCGCGAGGCGCCGGCGGTCTGGGCGCGCCGGGCGGTCGAGGCTTACCACCGCTACCGCGCCGACTGCATCGTGGCCGAATCGAACTTCGGCGGGGCGATGGTCGAAGCGACGATCCGCGCCGCCGACCCGAACGTGCCGGTGCGCCTCGTCACCGCGAGCCGCGGGAAGGCGGTGCGGGCCGAGCCGGTCTCGACCCGCTACGCCCAGGGCCAGGTGCACCATGCCGGGCGCTTCCCGGTGCTCGAGGACCAGCTCTGCGCCTTCGCGGGCTCGGGCTACACCGGCCCGGGCTCGCCCGACCACGCCGACGCCTGCGTCTGGGCCCTCACCTACCTGCTCGGCATCGCCGACGGCACTGGCATCCTGGAATTCTATCGCCGGGAGGCCGAGGCCGCGCCCAGCATTCCCACCCCGCAGCACGGCTGGTCGATGCCCTCGGGGGTCGTCGAAGGGCAGGTCGTCCTGCTGGCCCCTCCCGGCACCGGGACTGTCATCGGGCTCACCGGCGCGCGCTATGCGCCCGATGCGGACGGCCTGGTGCGGGTGGCAGCGGAGGATGCAGGGCCGCTGCGGGCGGCCGGGTTCGTGGATGTCGAGGACGCGGCGGCCTGAGAGCCCACTCACGCGCCCGTGCCACCAGCTTGTCCACAGCGCCGCCTGCGCGGCGGCCCGTTTCTCGACCAGGAGAACCCCCAGCCATGATGCCGAAAGTCGTCCTCAAGGCGCCCCCGGGCGTCGGCGGACAGATCCACGCCAGCCAGTCCGGCCGCAACTACACGATCGCCCCCGACGGCACCGTGACGGTCGATTCCTCAGACGTGCGCGACCTCATCGGCGCGGGCTACGTCGTCCAGCAGCAGGGGGGCGACCCCAGCACCGCGACCGCGGCCCCGATCACCTCGCCCTCGCCCACCGCGGCGACCGAGGGCGCCACCGCGCTCGACCCGGCCCAGCGCGAGGCCGGCCGGCGCGAGACCCCGTCCGACACCGCGCAGGGGCACCAGGATTTCGGCGGCGCCGTCCCGCCGCACGGCCGGCCGCTTGACCTCGGCAGCGACCCGGTGACGACCGCGCACAAGGCCGCCGATGCCGCGGCCGTCGCCGAGGCGGCCCAGCGCGCCGGAGCGCCGCAGGCCATGACGAGCCCGGAGGCGAACACCGGCAACGCCGCGCAGCCCGCTGGCACGGACGCGCAGCAGGACGAAGCCGCCAGACGCGCGGCCGAGGACGCACCGTCGGCCTAACGGCCGCACGCGGGCCGGATCCGGAGCGAGAATGGCGAACCCGTCCCGCGGCGGCGTACAGGGCACGCCCCTGTCCCCGCTGACGCTCAAGCTCAGCTATGCCGCGCCCGGCCAGGGCTCTGCTTGGTTCGGGCCGGGCGCGCCCATGCCGCCCTCGGCGCCGTCGGAGGTGCGCGGCCGCGCCTGGGACTTCCCAGTTGGCTACAACCTCAACACCACCGCCCGGGCCTACGAGCCGGTCGGGTTCGACATGCTACGGCGGCTCGCCGACGGCTACGACCTGCTCCGGCTCGTCATTGAGACGCGCAAGGATCAGGTCGCCCGGATGGACTGGACGATCCGGCCGCGGGAAGGGCGGGCGGTAAACGGCCGGACCGCTGCGCTGATCACGTGGCTGCGCAAGCCGGACGGGCTGCACCGGTGGGACGACTGGCTGCGCATGGCGCTCGAGGACGTGCTGGTCATCGACGCCTTGTCGCTGCTCAAGCGCCGCGACTACGCCGGCAACCTGCTGGCCCTGGAGCCGATCGACGGCGCCACGATCAAGCCGCTGGTCGACGACTGGGGCCGCATCCCCGAGCCCATGCTGCGGGCCGGCGAGACGGAGTGGCCCGACGCCTACCAGCAGGTCCTCAAGGACCTGCCGGCGGTGAACTACACCGCCAACGACCTGCTCTACCGGCCGCGCAACCGCCGGGTGAACCGGGTCTACGGCTATTCGCCCGTCGAGCAGGTCATGACCACGGTCAACATCGCCCTGCGCCGGCAGGTCGGGACCCTGGAATACTACACCTCGGGCAACGTCCCCGACTCGCTGATCGGCGTGCCCGACACCTGGACGCCCGACCAGATCGCGGCGTTCCAGAACCACTGGGACTCGCTGTTCGAGGGTAACCAGGCGCGCCGGCGCAAGGCCAAGTTCGTGCCCGGCGGCGTCGCCAAGACCTTCATCCAGACCCGCGAGCCGGAGCTGAAGGGCGAGTTCGACGAGTGGCTGGCGCGCGTCGTGTGCTTCGCCTTCTCGACCTCGCCGCAGGCCCTGCTCAAGCAGATGAACCGAGCCTCGGCCGACACCCAGAAGGAGATCGCCGAGGAAGAAGGGCTCGCCCCCCTCCTCGATTGGGTGAAGGGCCTGATCGACGATGTGCTCGCCGACGATTTCGGCGCGCCGGAGCTCGAATTCGCCTGGGCCGAGGACGTCCAGATCGACGAGGCGCGGCAGGCCGAGATCCTGCGGGGCAAGGCCTCGTCGGGCCTGATGAGCATCAACGAGGTGCGGGCGAAGGACGGCCTCGACCCCGACCCGTCGCCGGCGGCCAACCAGCTGATGGTCCTCACCGGCTCCGGCTACGTGCCGATCGACGCGAACACGCTGGAGGGCAGGCAGGCGGCGATGGCGCTGCTCGGGCCGCCGGCGGGGCCGGATGGTGCGTTCGGGGCGCAGGGCGGCGGGCAGGAGCAGGACGGCGAGGATGAGGTAGCCAAGCGGCTCCTTGCCAAGTTCGACCCGGATCAGCCCCGGGCCGCCGACGGCAAATGGACCAGCGGCGGAGGCGGCAGCGCGGGCGGCGATGGTCCGGCGAAGATCCGAGGGGAGGAGGCGCGCGGGACGTTCCGCGGCGTGGTCCGCAACACCACCATAGCGGCGGCCCTCCTCGCTGGCGGCGCCGTTGTCACAGCGATGAGCGGTGGGACGGCGCCGGCCGTCGTCGCCTTGGCAACCTACGCCGCGGATTCCCTGCTCACCAACGCAGCCGAGAAGGTCGCCCGCCACCTTCTGTCCGAGGCTGGTGTGGACGCAGAGGCGGCCACGGGCCTCGTCGCTGGCGCGCTCGACAGTGCCGGCCTCGGCGGGTTGCTCAAGGCCGAGAGCACCGGGATCGTGTCCGACCTGCGCCGCGAACTCGCCGCCACGGTGAATGCCGCGCTCGACGAGATGAGCCGGCACGTCGAAGAGGCGCGCGGCGACTTCGACGAGGACGTGCGCGAGGCGGCCCTGGCTGCGATCGAGGAGCGCCGACGCTCCTGGCAGGACAAGGTCGCGGCGATCGGGGCACCGGCCGAGAAGGCTGCCGGCTTCACGAAGCGATGGGGGCGGCCGGACCCGGTCCCTTTCGACCGGCCGGCCACGCGCCGGGCCATCCGGGCGATCACGGGACGGGTTGCGGGTGCGCTCGCCGGTATCCGTGACGAAGCGGTCGCGGCGGCGCGCGGGCTCGGCAAGCTCGCCAAGGCCGCGCCGAACCCCGAGGATACGGAGCGAGCCCGGCGGGAGGCGGACGCGTTCGTCGACCGGCTCGACCTCTCGGACCTCGACGAGCTCGCGCCGGGCCTCGCCGACGATCTGGCGGGCGTTGCCACCGACACAGTGCGCCGGACCATGGCGCAGGTCGGCGCCGATGGCCTGGACACCCTGGTCGACCAGGTCAACGAGGGGGCCGTCGCCGAGGCCCGGGCCCGGGCGGCCGAACTGGTCGGGATGCACTGGGACGAGGACGGCAACCTCGTCGAGGCGAAGCGCGCCTCCTACCGGATCGACGAGACGACCCGGGAGAGCCTGCGCGAGACGATCGTCTCTGGGCTGGCCCGCAACATTGGCTCGGACGCGATCGCCGACGAGATCGAGGCCTCCTACGCGTTCTCGGCCGAACGGGCGCTCACCATCGCCGAGACCGAGGTGGCCGCGGTCAACGGGCAGGCCTCGCTGGAGAGCTACCACGCGGCGCGACACGCGGGCGTCGGAGTCAAGAAGGCGTGGTGGGCCGAGAACGGATGCTGCGCGGCCTGCCAGGCCAACGCCGAGGCCGGGCCGATCGACCTCGACGACGAGTTCCCGAGCGGGGACGAGACCACCCCGGCGCACCCGAAATGCCGCTGCGTGGTGGCGCCGGTCGTCGAGGATGGGCCGGAGGCGGTCGGCAAGGCGTTCGATCCGCGTCAGGGGCGGGACGAGCGGGGCCGGTGGACGTCGGGTCTCTCGTCCGCCCTCGGCGCGGCCGGCCAGAAGGCGGCTCCCGTCGTGCGCGCCAGCCTCGGCCCGGTGACCAGGGCGGCCAGGATCCATGCTCTGACCGGGGTCGACGTGCGCGGCTTCAAGCATACGCTGACCAATGAAGGCATCAGGCACATCCTCGCCAAACATGGCTCTGCGCAGGAGAGGTCACGGGGGCAGATCCCCGTCTCCGCAGGGGACTTCGCGCAGGTTACCGCGATCGTCCGACGCCCCGACACCATCGGGCCCGGCCCGGCTTCCAAGGCGAATGGCCAGCCGCGACTGATCTTCACGAAGGCTATCGACGGCGTGACCTACACCTGCATCGGCGAGATCCAGCGCGGGAAGCGGCGGATCGAAGTCGTCACGCTGTGGAAGAGGTAACACCGCCATGCTCGATGCACGGTTCAGAACCGGCCTGAGCTGACACGTCCGAAACGACTGGCGGCTGCCCGAGAGTGTAGCGCGTCCCACCACAGACCTCAACGCCAACCGATCCGAAGCGACCTGAGGAGCCGAAGCATGGCCACGGTGCTGACCGGCCTCGTCCGCAACTTCGGTGCGCCCAGCTTCGCCAAGAGCTTCAAAGAAGTGGACCATCCGCGGGACGCCAACGGCCGGTGGACCTCGGGCGATCACGCCGTCGACAACAGCACGTTCCAGCCCGAGGACGAGGCGCGGATGCACGCCATCGACGGCCGCCTGGACAAGCACCTCGGCAACATCCACGCGGCCCGGAAGCAGGCGGCCGAGCACATCGCGGCGCTCGAGGGGATCGGAGCGACCGTCGAGAAGGAGCACGCCGCCGCCCTCGATGCGCTCACCGGGCACAACGGCGTTCTCGGCGAGTACGGATTTGCCGAGAGCGAATCCACCGAGGTCGACGATGCTGCCGAGTTCATGTCCGGCATCGATGACGCACGCGACGTGCTGAAACCGCATGCGACCGCCGCGAAGCTGAAGTGAGCGACGAGATGACTATGCAGTGCGGGTTGCAGACCTTCGGAGTACTCGGGATGGCGAAGGCCTGGAACGAGGAGGACCATCCGCGAGACGACCACGGGAAGTTTTCGTCGACCGGCGGTGGTGGCGGCGATGACGAGGAATTCAGGCCCGGCGAGGGCTACGAGCCCGTCGATCAGAAGCGCCACGACAAGGCGATGAAATCGCTTAGCAATCACGTTGGGAAGCTGGAAAGCAGCTTGGATCGGGCAGCCGTTGTCTTCCATGACCCTGGCGCCACCGCGGATCAGATCATCGCAGCGGGCAAGGACGTCACCCGGCACCACGCGGCAGCCGGCCGGGCCTACGACGAGGTGCACGAGGTCCGGGCGCTCTACGGCGACGAGGAGCACGAGACGCCGATCCTCAACGATACTGAGGACCTGGTGGGGGCGCTCGGCAGCTACGAGGAGGCGCACGCCGCCTCCAGGGAAGCGCTGGCCACCATCCGCGAGGAGACCGCCAGTCGCGCCGCATCCGCCGCACAGGCCGGCGCCAGCCGGCACGACGACGTCATCACCCAGCTCGAGCGCGATCTCGAAGCCGCGTCGAGTTCAATGGCCGCGCGCCGGGCGGCCCTGCGGTCGAAGCCCGCCTGAGCCAGCAACAGGACACGGACATGTCGGACCTTTCCCTCTTCATCCCCCTGACCAAGGTCGACGCCGAGCAGCGCCTGGTCTACGGCGTCGCCACGGCCGAGACCAAGGATAGGTCCGGCGAGGTCTGCGACTACGCCTCGACCAAGCCGTATTACGAGAAGTGGTCGGGCGGCATCCACAAGGCGACCGAGGGCAAGTCGTTCGGCAACCTGCGGGCGATGCACGGCAAGGTCGCGGCCGGCAAGGTCACGGCGCTCGCCTTCAACGACGACGCCCGGCAGATCGAGCTCTGCGCCAAGGTGGTCGACGACGCCGAGTGGGCGAAGGTGCTGGAGGGTGTCTACACCGGCTTCTCCCAGGGCGGCGCCTACGTGAAGCGCTGGAAGGGCGAGGACGGCGTGATGCGCTACACCGCCGACCCGAGCGAGATCAGCCTCGTCGACATGCCATGCCTGCCCTCCGCCACGTTCCAGGTGCTGAAGGCCGACGGCGCCGCCGAGACGAAACGCTTCTCCCCCGCGGTGACGGTGACGCCGGAAGAGCCCGGCAACGCCGACGTCGTGGCCCGGGCCGAAGCGCTCGCCAAGGCAGCCGGCCAGCCGGGCAAGCCCGGCGACTTCATCGCGCCGGCGCGCCGGGAACTGGAGGCGGAAGCCGCGGCGGCGGCACTGGCGAAGGCCGACGGTCCCGGCACCCAGGAACCGCCCGCCGCCGAGCCGGGACCGGATTATGCCGGCGTGGAGCAGGTCTGGAAGGCCAAGGACGGCACCACCTTCGCGAAGAAGGCGGATGCGCTGGCGCACAATGCGCGCGCCGAGGCCGAGGCGGCGGCGCGGGCCATCACCGGGCCGGCGCTCGACGCCCTGGCGGACCTGACCAAGCAGGCCGGCGTCGGGACGGAGGGCGAGCCGGCTGCCGAGGAACAGCCGGCGAAGCCGGCCAGAAAGCGTCGGCGCCCGGCGGACACCGCCGCCGGCAGCACTGTCGACAAGGTCGCCGCCTCCGACCTCGAGAAAGGCCTGTACGGCGTCTCGCGGCTGGCCTCCCTGATCGGCGAGGTGAAAGATCTGCAGTCCTCGTTCGCCTTCGATGCAGCCTATGCCGGCGCCCAGACCGACGTTCCGGCCCGCATCAAGGCGTGGGCCTCGCAGGGCCTCTCGCTCCTAATGGCGATTGTGCAGAGCGAGATGGACGACCTCGCGGGCAGCGCGGACGACGCGACGATGGCGCTCGCCGCCGGCCGCTTGAGCGACGACGCCTGGGGGGCGCTCCGCAAGGCCGTGCTGGTGAACAGCGCAGGCGGCCAGGCGCTGGCCAAGGTTGGCGCGCGCAACAACAAGTCGGACGCCGAGAAGATTCAGGGCGTACACGACCACGCCGTGGCGCTCGGCGCGACCTGCGGTGCCGAGAAGGCGGCGGGCGGCGACGGACTGGCGAAGGGCGCGGACCTCGTCGAGGTCGTGCGCGCCGAGCTCGCCAAGGTGACGGGCGAGCGCGACGCCCTGAAGAAGGCGGTGACCGACCAGATCATGCCGGCGATCGCCATGCTGCAGAAGATGATCGGCGACCAGCCGGTGCCGCGCCACCTCGTCGGCCGGGCCGTGACCAAGGGCGCCGAGGGCGCTGCCGAACTGGTCTCCGACGAACAGGCCGTGCAGCTCCTCGCCAGGATGACGTCCGAGGAGCGCGCGACGCTGATGATCAAGGTCGCGCAGGCCAACCCCCAGCAGCTTCTCCCGGCCGCGCGCTGACGCGCCGGGGCTGAACACGGAGGCCAGGCCGCCCGGGGACGGGCCGGCCTCGCGCCTCGCCCGCCGGGCCCGACGGCCCACCCCCTCACGACGTCCGCCATGCCGCGCCCCGGGAACGGAGCGTGCGCGCCCGCGGCCGTGCCCATCGATCCGGATCACGCACCCATGTTCCAGGACAATCCCGCTGCCGCCCTGGAGGCCCTGAAGAAGGCCCAGGCGATCCCGCTCAACGATCCGATCCTCGCCCAGCTCGGCCTGACCAAGGCGACCTTCTCGCAGGGCGTCTCGCCCACGAGCGGTCTGACATTTTACGACTTGGAGTTGGGCGCCAAAAATCTGTATCCCGTCCTGACCCCGCTGCGGAACCTGATCCCGCGCGTGCCCGGCCGTGGCGGCATCCAGGCCGCCTGGCGCGCCATCACCGGCATCAACGTGTCGGGGATGCGCATCGGCGTGTCGGGCGGCAACCGCGGCGGCGTGCAGATCGTCGCCACCGCCGACTACACCGCCTCCTACAAGGGCATCGGCATCGAATCGAACGTCGACTTCGAGGCGCAGTACGCGGCCGCGGGTTTCGACGACGTGCGCGCCATCGCGGCCCGCACCGGCCTCCAGAGCCTGATGCTCGGCGAGGAGGCGATGATCCTGGGCGGCAACTCGTCGCTCGCGCTCGGCACCACCCCGACCCCGACGCTCTCGGCCTCGTCCGCCGGCGGCGGCCTCGCCAGCGGCACCCTGTCGGTGATCTGCGTCGCGCTTTCGCTCGACGGCGTGATCAACGGCTCGCTGTCCGGCGGCATCCAGTCGACCATCACCCGCACCAACGCGGACGGCTCGACCGACATCTTCGGCGGCGGCGCGGCGGCGAGGTCCGCTCCGGCCACCGTCGCGGTCACCGGTCCCACCGGCTCGGCCGCGGCCTCGGTCGCGGCTGTGTCCGGCGCGCTGGGATACGCCTGGTTCTGGGGTGCGGCCGGCGCAGAGGTGCTGGGCGCCATCACCCCCATCAACTCGGTCGTCGTCACGGGCGCCGCCGCGGGGACCCAGACGGCCGCCTCGCTCGGCGCCTCGGACCGCTCGACCAACGCGCTCGCCTTCGACGGCCTGCTGACCCAGGCGTTCAAGGCGGGATCGGGCGCGACGATCGTCACGATGCCGTCCGGCACCCCGGGCGTCGGCACCCCGCTCACCGCCGACGGCGCGGGCGGCATCGTCGAGATCGATGCCGTCCTCAAGCAGATGTGGGACCTCTACCGGCTGAGCCCCGACACGATCTGGGTCAACAGCCAGGAGGGGCTCAATCTCTCGCGCAAGATCCTGCAGGGCTCGGCCAACAGCGCCTTCAAGTTCGAGTTCTCCGCCGCCCAGGACGCGCTCGGCGGCGGCATCATGATCCGGAAGTACCTCAACCGGTTCTCGATGCAGGGCGGCTCCGTCCTCGACATCCGCGTCCACCCGAACCTGCCGGCCGGCACCATCCTGTTCACCACGGCCGCGCTGCCGTACCCGATCAACAACATCGGCAACGTCGTGCAGATCCGCACGCGGCAGGACTACTACCAGATCGAGTGGCCGTTGCGCTCGCGCAAGTACGAGTACGGCGTCTACGCGGACGAGGTGCTGCAGCACTACTTCCCGCCGTCGATGGCGGTCCTGACCAATATCGGCAACGGCTGATCGCCAGACCCGGGGCGGCGACCGTGCCGCCTTATCCTTTCCGCGAGGGCCCATCATGGCAATGAACTGGCGCCTGTTCCCGCCCGTCGCGGTCCGGGAGCAGACCCGCACCGCCAACGGTCGCTCCTACTCGGGCCAGCCCGGCGGCGTCGTCACCGTGCCGGAGCAGGACGGGCAGGTGCTCCAGGCGAACGGCTGGACCTTCGTCGCTCCGTCCGGCCCGACGAGCGCCCGGCAGGCCGGCAAGACCGGCCTCTACGCCGCCCACCGCGGGGCGACGTTCTTCGACGAGACGCTGGGCAAGCTGATCGTGTTCGACGGCCAAGCCTGGCGCGATCCCCTCAACGGCAACGCGGTCTGAGGAGGCCGACATGATCACGATGCGCGCGCCCGAGGGGCTGACCGGCTTCACCCATCAGGGCTTTCCCGTCGAGATCCGCGACGGCGTCGCCCAGGTCGACCCGCGCTTCCGCGGCGAGTTCGAGATGCACGGCTTCCGGGCGGAGGACACGGGCCTTCCGCTCCCTGCTCCCGGGGAGCCCGCGCCGCAGCGTCCCCTCGACCTGCGCAAGCAGGTCCTGATCGGCCTGTTCGCCGACCGGCTCGACGCCATGACCGACGACGAGCTCGACGCGATGCTGGCCGATGCACGGGCGGCGCAGCAGCGGGAGCAGGACGGCGCGCCGGTCCTCGACCCGGCCGCGGTGACCGAGGCGGCCATCGACGCGATGTCCCGGCCCGAGCTGTTCGCCTTCCTGAAGCTGAAGGGTGTGCCGGCCGTGCCTCCGATCACCAACGAGGCCCTGCGCGAGAAGGCGCGGGCGGCGCTGGCAGGCTGATCGCAGTGGCGCCGAATCCCTCCGATCTCGTGCGGCTCGCCGACCTGCGAGCGGTGGCGGACCCCGACACCGATCCGGTCCTGCAGCGCCAGATCACGGCGGTGAGCCGGTCGATCCTGACCGCGATCAACCGCCCGTCGATCCTGCCGCGCGCCTACGTCGAGACCTACGAGGCGGGTCGCAACGGGCTGCTGCTGCGCAACTGGCCGGTGACCCGGGTCGACGCGGTCTCGCGCGCCGGCACGCTGGTGCGTCCGCTCGTGCCGGGTTCGGGCCTGATCGCCGGCTACGATGTCGACCCCGACGACGAGGTGCCGCCGGGCCGGCCGCAGATGCTGCGCTTCGGACACGGCAGCCCGATAGGCTTTGGCTGCGCCCGGGTCACGGTGACCTACACGGCCGGCTACCAGGTCACCGCGGAGGCGACCGTGGTGCCCCAGGGCGGGGCGGTCATAGCGCTCCAGCCCTACGGCGCCTGGGCGAGCGATGGCGGCGTGACCTATGCCGGCGGCTCCGCCCTGGCCCGCGTCGCATCCGCCCCGTCCGCCGGCCAGTACGCCATGGACGGCGCGGGCGGCTACACCTTCGCGGCCGCCGATGCCGGCCGGCCGGTCGCGCTCACCTACGGCTACGTCCCGGCCGACCTCGCCAATGCGGCCCGGGAATGGATCCTGGAGCGCCAGGCCTATGCCGAGCGCGTCGGGCTGCAATCCAAGAGCCTCGGCGGCCAGGAGACGGTGTCCTTCCGCATCGCGGCCGTGCCGGACTTCGTCGCGCCGGTCCTGCAGCAATACGCCAGCGTGGTGCCGCCGTGCTGACGGAGATCCAGGTCGACGAGACCAAGGTCGTCGCCCGGCTCGAGCGCGTGCCGGGCGACGTGCTGCGCGCGTTGCGCGCGGCCGTCGACATCGAGCGCCTGATCCTGGAGGCGCTGGTCAAGCGCAAGCTGTCCGGCGAGGTGCTGAACGTCGTCACGGGCAAGCTACGCCGCTCTATCTATTCCTACGTCGAGGCCGAGGGCGACCGGATCTCCGGAGTGGTCGCCCAATCCGGCGACGTGAAGTACGGCCGGCGCTGGGAGTTCGGCTTCACCGGCGACGAGGTCGTGCGGGCCCACGTCAGGACGGTCACCCAGGCCTTCGGCTCGGCAATCGCCCCGCGCGAGGTCGAGGTGCGCGGGTTCACCCGCCACGTCGACCAGCCGGCCCGGCCGTTCATGCGCCCGAGCCTCGCCGAGCGGGCGGCGGCGATCGTGGCGCGCCTCAAGGGCGCCGTCGCGCGAGGAACCGGCGCATGAGCCGCAACGCCGCCGTCGAGGCGCTGAAGGTCGTCGTCGCGGGCGTCTGGGCCTGGAAGGCGCCGCCGTCGCGCCGCCTCAGGCTGTTCGCCGACGTGCCCGCCAAGGACCGCCCCTGCGTCTTCCTGCACGAGGGCGGCGACGAAACCTACACCTGGCAGAGCGGCGCGATCCCGCGGCGAAAGATCGAGGTGAAGGTCTTCGTCTACATCGACGCCAGGGACCCGAAGACGGTCGGCGCGGCGCTCCTCAACGACATCATGGACGCCTTCGACGCAAAGCTCGCGCCGAAGGGCGCCGACGCCGTGCTCGGCCGCAACACGCTGGCCGGCACCCAGTACATGGCGCGCATCGCGGGCCGCCCGATCAAGGTCCCGGGCGACTTGGACGGCGACGGGCTGCTCATCGTGCCCGTGGAGATCGACCTTCCGTAGCCTCCAGGAGACCCTCATGACCGACAACGACGACGGCCCCGGGGTAGCGGCGCCCGCTGCCATGTCCACCGTTGCGGCGGAAGCGCCGGCCAGCGCGGTCACCGTCCCGGACAGCCCGGCTGCGGCGACGCCGGCCACCGCCTGCGGCGTCGGCGAGCCGACGACCGCGGTGGCCATCGCGCTGTCGACGCTCCAGGGCAGCACCGCCGAGAGAATCGACCAGTTGCACCGCGAGATGTTCGCCGGCTCGGCCCTCGGCCACCACACCGAACTCTGGAACCTCGTCGCCTCGTTCAAGGAGCGCGTGAAGGCGCTCGTCGCGGCAGAGGCCTGAACCCCCGCCAACCCCACCCCCGAGGAGATCCCCTTGTACAGCTTCGGCTCCGGCGTGCTGATCGGCACGCGCACCGACGTGCCCAACGCCACGCCGGTCAATTTCGGCCTCGTCCAGGAGGTCACCATCGACGAATCCGCGAGCCTCAAGGAGCTCTACGGCCAGTTCCAGCGCCCGGTCGCCATCGCCCGCGGGACGATCAAGACCACCGGCAAGGCCAAGGTCGCGAGGATCTCCGGGCTCGCCTTCGCCAGCCTCTATTACGGCGTCACGCCGGTGGCCGGGCAGGTGATGACGGCCTTCGGCGAGGCTGCGACCGTGCCGGCGGCCGCGCCCTACACCGTTACGGTGGCGAACGGCGCGAGCTTCGTCGGCGACCAGGGCCCGATCTATGCCCTGACCGGGCTGCCCCTGATCCGGGTCGCCTCGGCGCCCGCTGCGGGGCAGTACAGCCTGGGCGCGGGCGGCGTCTACACCTTCGCCTCGGCCGACTCGGGCAAGCCCCTGCTGCTGAACTACACCTACACGCTCGCCGGCAGCGGCCAGCGCTTCACGGTCACCAACCAGCTGCTCGGCACGACGCCGACCTTCGCCGTCCAGCTCTACACCACGTTCCAGGGCCAGTCGGTCAACGTGAACTACGTCAACTGCACGGCCTCGAAGCTCGGCTTCGGCACGAAGCTGGAAGACTTCACGATGCCCGAGTTCGATTTCAGCATGTTCGCGGATGCCGCCGGCAACGTCGCGACCTGGTCGTTCGGGGACGTCGCGTGACCGGGCCCGCCACGACCGCTCCCCCGCCGCGGACCGTCCGGCTCGGCGCCCGGGAATGGACCATCCGCCCGCTCACCCTGGCGCAACTGGAGGAACTGGACCCGGTCGTTCAGGGCGGGCCGGGGCTGTCCCCGACGGCCTACGGCGCCGCGGTGATCGCTGCCGGCCTGCGGCGCGACCATCCGGACGACGCCGCCCTGGCGGATCGGCGCGAGCTCGAGGCGACCGGCCCCGAGGTCGCCGCGGCCTCCTCGGCCATCCTGCGGCTCGGCGGCTACCTGCCGGAGACCCTGCCGGGGGAAGCACGCGCGGCGGAGAGCGCCGCGGCCTCGACTTCGGCTTCATCTACGGACGTCTCGCCACCGGCTGCGGCTACGCCCCCGGCGTGATCGCCGGGATGACGATCTGGGACGTGGAGCGGATCTTCGCCTACTGGCGCGGCTCACCGCCCACCCACGAGCTCGTGGCCGCCTACCTCGGCTACAAGCCGCCGCCCGAGCCGGCGGCGGCCGCTCCTTCCGCCGACGATCCCAGCGGCATCGGCTCCATGATCATGCGGTTCCCTGATGGTGCAGTAAAGGCAGGATAGCACCCGGAATGCGAATGGCTTCGTTGCTCTACCTGAGGAGTAGCTTCGTCAATACGAGGATTGCTCCTGCCGGACCGACAGAAAAATTGTGGTCGACATCCACAATCTTGTAGTTGTTACTTCCAAGCGTGATCAAATTACCGGCAGAAAAGCTGCCATATGACTGGGACGCCGGCGGAAAGGTGGCGATGATGGTATTTGTTGTGCTGCTTTGAAGCTGAAGAGCATACGACACCATCGCCCATCTCCCGTCATATCCGATTCGCCGGATTGAAGCATCCGGCGACATATCTGACCCAGAAACAAGTTCGACTGCAATTCGGATCGAGCCCAGGAAAAGAATTAGAGACAAATGTCTGATGACATCCAGGCTCGCTTCGGCGGCGATGCCTCCGGCATCCGTGCGGCGGCTCAAGCTGCCAAGGCCGCCATCCAGGATCAGGCGGCAGCGGCCCAGGCCGCCAACCTCGCCACGGGGCAGGCATTGCGCAACCTCGGCGCCGAGATGCGCGCCAATCGCGAGGCGATGCAGGCGCAGGTCGCGGCTGCCCAGCAGACCGCCGCGGCAACGGCCCGCATCGCCGCCGCGACCCGCGAGGCGAGCGACTGGCAAACCGACCTCAAAGCCGCGCTCGAGCGGACGACGCTCGGCTATCTCACGGTCAAGGTGGCGGCGCTCGACGCCTACGCGGCGCAATCGCTCTACGCCAGCGCCAGCGCAACCATCACCGACCCGTTCCGGAACTACCGCGAGGTCGCGAACACCGCAGCGACGGTGACCGCGGCGGTGCGCGACTACTACACGTCGGTCGCCTACGCAGAGCATGGCGGACGGCTGTTCGCCCAGGCCAACGAGGGGGTGCGCGCCTCGATCGGCCGGACGATCCTCGACGTCGAGCAATTCGTCGACCGGATGCGGGCTTCCTCGGCGGAGATGGTCCGCAGTCAGGTCGTGGCCATCTCGGCGGCCGAGGGGCTGGAGCGATTCCGAACCGCGCTCGGTATCACCGATTCCGGCGCGAAGGACGTCCTCCTCCGCTTCACCGGCGAGTTGCAGACGATCCCGGGTCTGAGCCGCGAGGCCGCGGCCGGCATCGAGGTCATGCTGGCGACGGTGCCGAACTACTCGGTCGACACCAACGCCATCCTGGTCAACCTCCTCCAGACCATCTCGAAGACGGGAGACGAGGCCGTCGCCAACGCGCAGAAGATCGGCGCGGCGTTCAAGGACCAGCAGAACGGCGGCCGGATCCTCGGCGACCTGACGGCCGACCTGCGCAACCTCGAGGACATCCAGGTGCTCGCGCGCCGGATCGCGGCCTCGCTGACGCCGCAGCAGGCGGTCTCCTACTTCGACACGATCGAGGGCCGCCTGAGGAAGCAGGCCGAGCAGCAGGCGTTCATCGCGGAGGAGAACGACAAGGCGATCCGCCGGTATCCCCTGATCGGCAACGCGCTGGCCGACATCAACGAGCGTCTCTACGGGGCGCAGGCCACGCAGCGCAGCCTCAACGAGGAGATCCGGGTCGCGACCCTGGAATTGCAGAACCAGCGGCGCGAACGCGAGGGGATCGTGGCCGCGCAACAGCGCGAGGCCGACTTCCAGAAGGCGCTCAACGCCGAGGCCTCGCAGACCGGCCGGCTTCAGCAGTCGGAGGCCGCTTCGGCGGTCTTGCGGGGCCGGCTGAACAACACCGGGGCCGCGAGCCGGATGACCCCGGCCGAACGCGACCTGATGATCCGCACCGTCTACGGCGAGGCCGGCGGCGAGCGCGCCGAGGGGCAGGAAGCCGTCGCGAACGTCATCCGCAACCGGATTCTCAGCGGGCGCTACGGCGGCAACTACCAGGACGTCGTCACGGCGCCGCGCCAGTTCTCGGTCTGGAACCCCGGCGACCCGGCCGGAGCCCGCGCCCGGGCCTTGAGCCCGGACAGCGACGAGTACCGGCGCACCGGCGAGATCGTCGACAAGGTCTACCTGTCCGAGGCGGCCGACCCGACCAGGGGCGCGACGAACTACTACAATCCGAGGGCCGCCGACCCGGCCTGGGGCAGGACGCTCGGGAACGTCACCGACATCGGCAACCACCGGTTCGGCAACACGCCCGAGAGCCCGCCGGTCGGGGACGCCGCGCAGCAGGACGCGATCCGGCAGCGCCTCGAGGAACAGGCCGACATCCGCCGGCGGATCGCCGACGAGCAGCGCGGCGGCACCCGGGCCGACGTCGAGTCGCTGACGATCGCGCAGGAAGCGGTGGGTGCCGCGCGCAACCAGGTCGAGGAGGCGCGGCGCCTCGTCGAGGCGCGCAAGGACGACGAGCGGGCGGCGCAGGGGGGCACGCCGGCCGCACGCCTCGCCGCCGCCCGCGCCGTCGCCGAAGCCGAGCAGGCCCTGCGGGACCGGCAGCGCGCGCAGGAGCAGAGCGAGATCGACCTGCGCATCGCCGGCATGGAGACATCGAGCGCCGAGCGCGTCCGCATCGTCAACGACGAGGTCACGAAGCAGCAGGCCGCCTATGCCCGCGGCTCGGCCGAGTGGAACCGGCTCGAGTTGCAGAAAACCAACAGCCTCCGGGCGCAGGAGAAGGCCGCGGCCCAGGAGGCCGAGACCCTGCTGCGGGCACGCACCGCGCTCAAGACGGTCGGATCGGACAACAGCGACCCGGACACCGCCAAGGCCCGGATCGCGATGCTCGACCAGCTGCTCGCCAAGGAAGAGGCGGGCTCGCTCAAGTCCATCCAGCTGGCGCGGGAGAAGGCCGAGATCGAGACGGAGATGGAGCGCGCCTCGGCCGCCGAGAAGGCAGCGGCGGAGGACACCGCCTACCAGAACGCCCGCCGCGTCCTCGAGGACCGGATCAAGGACATCCGCGCCGAGGCCGGCGAGCGCCAGATCTCGTTCGAGGAGAGGCGGGCGCAGACGCTGACGGTGCTGGCAGAGATCGAGACGCTCGAGCGCGGTCACCAGGAACGGCTGACGGCGATCTGGGGCGACGGCACCAGCCAGTACCGTCAGGCCAGGGCCCAGCTGCTGCAGATCGACGGGCAGTCCGCGGCCCGCCGCGCCCAGGCCGAGCGTGAGGTCAACAAGGCGGTCTACCAGGACACCCGTCGCTCCTACGAGCAGATCGGCGCGACGCTGACCAGCAACACCTTCGCGGTGCTGCAGGGCCAGCAGACCGTCGCCCAGGCCGCGCGCGCCACCGCGATGTCGATCGTCCAGAGCTACGTGCAGGCCAAGGTCCGGCTCGTCGCCGACTGGCTCGCCGGCGTCACCACCCACCAGGCCGGCGAGGCCGCCAAGACTGCCGCCACGGTCGCTGGCGTGACCACCCGCACGGGCGCCGAGGAGGCCGGGGCGGCGACATCGCTCGCCACGCAGGGAGCCGCGATGGTCAAGTCGATCATGGCTTCGGCCGCTGAGACCTTCGCGGGCATCTTCGGCTTCCTGTCGCCGCTGATGGGCCCGGCCGCTGCTGGCCCGGCGCTGGCCGGACAGGCCACTGTCGCGGCGGCTGCGGCGGCGATCCCGTCCTTCGCCGTCGGCGCCTGGTCGCTGCCCGGCGACACGTTGGCAAACGTCCACCGCGGCGAGATGATCGTGCCGGCTGCCGCCACGCCCTGGGCACAGAGCCTGATGGCCCAGGCCGCCAGCGGCAAGGCCGGCGGCCCCCCGGCCGGCACCGGCGACGTGCACTTCCACGTCTCGGCCGTCGACGCGGCCGGGGTGAAGTCATTCTTTCGCACCCATGCCCGCCACATCATGGAGGCGATCAACGACGGCGTGCGCACCGGTTCCCACCTCGGCCTGTCCAAGCTGCGCAGCTGATGGCGACGTTTCTCGGGGTGAACCTGCTGCCGGCCTCCGGCGAGTGGGTCTACGACACCGTGCCCCACCGCGGCCTGCATGCCGGGGAGGGCGCCTTCGTCGCGCTCAACCTCAACGCGGCCCCGGGCGGCACGAAGACCGACTACAGCGTCTCGCTCGACCAGCTGCAGGCGCAGTACCCGGCTTGCCGGACGGTCAACCTGATCGTGGCGTGGTTCGGCTCCTCTACCGACGTCGCGCAGGCCAGGGTCTATCCCTCGACCACCTTCATCGGCGGCCAGTTCCAGGCGCTCGTCTCCGGCAGCTGGCAGGCCGACCCGTGGCGCTGCTCGGGGCTGACGCAGGCCTCGCCCGGGCTGATCCCGATCTCGGCCAGCGGCGGCACCGCCACCTATGGCGGCACGCCCTCCGACCAGGCGGTGGTGCGCTGCATCCGCGACCTCAAGGCCCGCGGCCTGCGCGTCGTGTTCTACCCGTTCCTGCTGATGGACTGCGCCGGCTATCCGTGGCGGGGCCGTATCGGTTGGACCGGGAGCGACAAATCGGCCGCGGCGGCGAGCGCCGTGGCGGCGTTCCTCGGCTCCGCCGCGCCGTCGCAGTTCACGCGCGACACCACCAACCTCACGGTCGCCTACGCCGGCTCGCCTACGGACTTCACCTTCCGGCGCATGATCCTGCACTACGCCCACCTCTGCGTGGTGGCGGGCGGCGTCGACCTGTTCCTCGTCGGCTCGGAGCTGCGAAGCCTCGAGGCGATCCGCGGCCCCGCCTGGACCAAGACCGGGACAGTGGGATCGGACGGGCGTGCGACCTGGGACTATCCGTTCGTCGCCAGTCTGATGCAACTCGCCGCCGACGTGCGCGGGATCTTCGACGGCGCCGGGCTCTCCCGGGACGCATCTGCAATGAAGAACCTGATCTCCTACGCGGCCGACTGGTCGGTGTGGACCGGGTACCAGCACCCGGGCGAGGCCGGTCAGTGGCCCCATCTCGACCAGCTCTACGCCTCGGCTGCCATCGACCTCGTGGCGATCGACAACTACCTGCCTCTCTCCGACTGGACCACTGGCACCGGCGGCCTCGACGCGGCCAACTGGAGCGCCCCGGCGCCGACCACTTGGCCGCCCACAGCCGCCACCATGAACGGGCTCGGCCTGTCCGGATCGCCGATGCTGGGCTCGCTCGCCTACCTGAAGGCCAACATCGAGGGCGGCGAGAAATACGGCTGGTTCTACGCCGATTCGACCAATCTCGGCCCTGGCCTCGACCCGCTCGGCTCGGGGCTCACCGTCTCGCGCCCGAACGGCGACCGCGCCACCCAGACCCGGACGCCCTACGCCGCCGGCCAGCAGCTTCTCGCGCCCAAGATGCTGAGGTGGTGGTGGAACAACCCGCACCCGGCCGTCTACGACACCGGCGACGGCCAGGGCTGGGTGCCGCGCGGCGCGCCTTCGAAGTGGGTGCCGCAGTCGAAATCGGTCACCTTCACCGAGTACGGCTTCCCGACCTGCGACCGCTGCACCAACCAGCCCAACGTCTTCTACGACCCGAAATCCACCGAGAGCTTCACCCCGTACTGGTCGGCCTGGGATCCGGCGGAGGGCGGCCGTGTCGCGCCGCGCCGCAACGACACCCTGGCGGCGCTCGGGCTGCAGGCGGTCTACGAGTACTGGGTGGTCGACGGGAAGAACGCCGCCTCTCCGGCCGGCCTGAAGATGATCGAGCCGACCTTCATGGCGGCCTGGAACTGGGACGCCCGCCCGTTTCCGACCTTCCCGCTCCTCGGTTCGGTCTGGGGCGACGCGGCGAACTGGCGGGTCGGCAACTGGCTCGGCGGCAAGGGGCCGGCCCTGCCGCCGCCGGCCGCCGACGCTCCGCCCGCGCCGGGTGGGCCGTATCCGAGCTTCCCGACACTCGCGGGCCGGGGCTGGTCGACCCGCTACCGGCCGGCCTTCGTCACAGCCATGGCGGGCCACGTCTCGGGCCGCGAGAGCCGCGCCACCCGCCGCAGCCAGCCCACCTGGGAGATCGAGATGACCTTTGACGTGCTGCGCATGGATGTCATCGCCGACCTCCAGGCGCTGGTTGGCTTCTTCGGCCGGATGCGCGGACGCGCGACGCCGTTCACGGTGCCGGTGCCGACCTATCTCGGCCTGGGCTCGTCGCTCCTCTGCCGTTTCGCCGAGGACGCCATCGCGCCCGAGCAGTTCATGACGCGGCTGTGGGAGCTGCGCTCGCTCAAGCTCGTCAGCGTGCCGGCCTGATGTCCGGTGCCGGCCTGATGCCCGCGACCTTCCCGAGCCTGCCGGGCGCTGCCTGGCCCGTCACCAAGCGCCCGATCACAGCGACCCGGGTGGAGGCGCACGCTTCGGGGCGCGAGGTGCGCAGTCCGCTCTACCCGGCTGCGCTCTACGAGTTCAGCCTGCCGATCGAGGGCCTGACGCCGGACGGCTCGTTCCCCGGCCTCGGCACGGCGAGCCTGCAGGCGCTGCTCGGCCTCTACGTCCAGTGCCGCGGGACCTGGGGGACGTTCCTGTTCACCGACCCGACCGACGGCGCCGTCACCAACCAGGCCCTCGCTGCTGGCGATGGCGCGACGACCGTCTTCCCGTTCGTGCGCACCCTGGGCGGGCTCACCGAGACGGTGGGATGGGTGACGGCGGTGAGCCGGGTGACCGTGGCGGGTGTCACGCAGGCGGGCGGCTGGAACCTGACCGCCCCGAACCTCCTCACCTTCGCAACGGCGCCCGCCGCCGGCGCCGTGATTGCTGCCGACTTCGCCTACGCCTTCCTCTGCCGCTTCATGGATGAAGGCGTGGATTTCGAGCACCTGATGCAGGGCCTGTGGGCGGTGAAGAGCCTGCGCTTCCGGAGCACAACGGCGTGAGGGCCGCGTCGCCGGCGCTGGTCGCCTATCTGGTAGGTCTGGGGGCGCAGCGGGACGTCGCGCTGCTCTATGCCGACTGCTACACGATCACCCTGCGGTCTGGCACGGTGATCGCGGTCACCAACGCCGACGTCGCGGTGTCGTTCGGCGGCTTCGTCTACCTCGCCAACTCGCTGATGGTCGACGGCCTGCGGTTCCGCTGCTCGGTCGGCATCGAGGTCGACCAGCAGCAGGTCACCCTCTCGGCACGCCCGACGGACCTGATCGGCGGCGTGCCCGCCATGGTGGCGCTGCGCAACGGCGCCCTCGACGGGGCGAGAGTCCGGCGGGAGCGCGCCTTCCTCACCGACTGGGGTGTGCCGCCGGTCGGCGCCGTGCTGCTGTTCCAGGGCCGGGTCTCGACGGTGGACGCGGTCGGGCGCACCTCGGCGCGGATCACGGTCGCCTCGGACCTCGTGCTGCTCGACGTCGACATGCCGCGCAACGTTTGGCAGCCGACCTGCAATCACGTCCTGTTCGATTCCGGCTGCGGCCTGCCCAAGGAGGCGTTCGGGGGCACTGGCGTCGTGGATGCCGGCGCCACCCCGACGCGCATCCCGTGGACGGGCGCCTCGCCGGCCTACGCCCAGGGCACACTTACGGTCACCGGCGGGGCCAACGCCGGTGCGACCGCTAACATCAAGATGGCGGACGCCACGGGCCTGACCCTGGCCTATCCGCTCCAGACCGCGCCGGCCGCCGGCGACACCTTCGTGGCCTATAAGGGCTGCGACCACACCCTGGCGACCTGCCGGGCGAAGTTCGCCAACGCGGCTCGGTTCCGCGGTTTCCCGTTCGTGCCGACGCCGGAGACGGCGTTGTGATCCGGCTGCTCGCACGATCCGGCGCGGGGTGGATCTCGCCGGCGGGCTACCCCGACCTGTCGAGCCCATCGGCCCTTTGCACGCCTTGCCGGACGATTGTCGTTAGGGTCCACGATAGAGCGGTTTGGCCGCCATACCGGCCTCTCCCACCCGCGACCTCCTCCCGAGGCGCCGAAGCATAGCGCAGGCCTCGAAGGAGGGGTCCAGAAATCCCTGAGATCCCTGGCCCCCTCCTTCGAGGTCAATCGATCTTTTATTGACCAACACTCAGGATGAGGTGATAGAGCATTAATTTCTACGTTGTCTCAATATTTTAAGTTAAGCACGGATGGGAGGATAACCCGCTATCCATCATCTCAGAAGGTTGCGAATGCCTGAGAGCTGCGCGTTGGTGTCGCTCTGAATTTGCTCTCCGACCAGCTGCCTTGCCCGAATTTCGGCATTGTAACCCCTGTTCAGGACTTTACCCGACGCGAATCCAAAGCTGATCTTGTCTGTGTTCGATCGGCTGGCGGAAGCGAAGGCGCCGGGACCGGTGAAATGGCGGAAGGTCCATGTCGGTCCCGCGCCGGTGATGCCTAGATTCTTCACAAATTGAATGCTGCCGCTGAATTCACCGTCGAGCGGCGAGACAGTGCTGTCGCGCTTGAGCCCTGTCGTCGCGATCGCGCCCGCGACACTCCGTCTGATGCCCAGCTCACCCGACAGGTTCGCATCGACATCCGGGCAATCGAACGCAGCCGGATCCCTCGAATATTTGAAATCTATATCTACCATTGAGAAATATAAATTCAGCGACAGCGTGTCCTCTCGCTGGAGATCGGCCTGACCGCTGAGACCGAAAAGATACTTGGCCGTGTCCGGGAACGTGACCTCGGGCGCGACGCCGGCCTTGTTGCTCACGTTGAGATAAACAAGCATGGCAACTTGATAGTTGTTGCCAACGAGATACTGGTGATATGGCGTCCTATATGTTTTTCCATCATGCATTTCGTAGAGAAGGCTGGCCAGCTCGCATCGTATTCTCCGGGTGATGGAGGTCGTCAGCGGAACCCCATACGCATCGGTGGGAATGTCGAAACTCGGCACCGTCAGGGCGCAGCCGGCGAGGTCCAGCGAGAGGAACGCGGCGATCACGCCTTTCAGCCTGGTCATGGGACATACTTTCGTCAGGCTACGAGCAGGGTTCAGTTCTGGATCGTCCGTTTCCGCCATAATACTCGCCCGTCATCTCACAGGCATAGACCTTGACCCGGTTACGGCACGCATATCTCGCACCGGGCAAATTCAGCTCGCATGTCATTCTGACATTTTTTGCAGGATCAGGATGATCTCCTCCATCTTCATACTTTTTGATCGTATCATCGATCATCTTATCCGTAGGATAATTCATAAAATAGTTTAAAATCTTCGGAACAACATTCGCAAAAATGTTCGCCATTGCGTCCTCCATTGCGCTGCTCAAATCTTAAGGTCCGATTAATTATTTCAACAATAGCCGACGAGCAAAACAGCCTCGCTGTTGCAATTTTGCAATTACCAAACGTCATTTTAACAATATTCGCGAATAATTGGATCATCGGTACGCTCATAATCGATGGTTGTCGAAGTAGAAAATATTCATCACCACCACCGAACCATTAGCGCGGTTTGGCGCGTCGAAAAACGTGATTGAGCGCGATGGTCTCCCACAATCTCGAAACACGATGGCGGGAGCTCGTCTTTCACCTCCTCGTGAAGCCTCTGCGAGTTGGCCGTCACGATCCCACGCCTCGGGTCACCCCGGGGCCGCGCAGCGGAACCTGGGATCCGGAACCGCTGACGCGCTCCGTCCGTGCACGGTGCCGGCCCTCGCCCCCCCCCGGATCCTCCGCGCCAGACCGGCCCGTCGCCGCCGAACCGCACGCCCCGTCCTCCCCACAAGGCCCTTCGTATGAATGACAGGCAAGACCGCGCCTGGATCGTGCGCGAAGCCCGCCGTTGGATCGGCACGCCCTATCATCCAGGGGCCGACGTCCATGGCGTCGGCGTCGATTGCGGCATGCTGCTGGTGCGGGTGTTCGTCGATACCGGCCTCGTCCCGCCCTTCGACCCGCGGCCCTACCCGCAGGACTGGCACATCCACCGCGACGACGAGCGCTACCTCGGCTTCCTGTTCGCGCGCACCCGCGAGGTGGCGGTGCCCGAGCCCGGCGACATCGTGGTGTTCCGCCAGGGCCGCACATACTCCCACGGCGGCATCGTCACCGCCGCCGACCCGCTCGTTCTCGTGCACGCCTTCTCGCCCGCGCAAGCCGTGATCGAGGAGCCGGTGAGCCGCAACGGGATGCTGGTGCAGCCCTACCGCGCGCCCCGCTTCTTCAGCTTCTGGGGCACGCCGTGAGCCTGTTCGGGACCAAGAAGCGGAGGGCGGTGACGCCGGATTATACCGGCCTCCAGATCCAGACCGCCTCGAGCGCGCTGCCCGTCGCGATCGTCTACGGCACCAACCGCGCCGCGCCGAACCTGATCTGGCACGACGGCTTCCAGACCCACGCCCAGCGCAGCAAGACGGCAGGCGCCAAGGGCGGCGGCCAGAAGCCCACGGTCACCGGCTACAGCTACTCGACCTGGCTGATCCTCGGCATCGGCGAGGGGCCGATCCAGGGCATTGGCACGATCTGGAACGGGCAGGCCATCGCCGCCTATCCGGCCTACGGCCTGAGCCTGATCCCCGGCACGACGCCGCAGGAGCCCTGGGCACCGACCGTGGTCCGGTATCCCGACGCGGCCTTGTCCTATCCGGGCACCGCCTACGCCGCGGCGACCGATTTCGACCTCGGCTCGTCGGCCAGCGTCCCGCAGCTCGCCCTCGAGGTGAGGGGCCGGCTCGTAGGGAGCCCGTCGAGCCCCGACGACGCCGATCCGGCCGCCATGCTGGTCGATTTTCTGACCAACGCCCAGTACGGCGTCGGCTTCCCGGCCGCGGCGCTCGATGCCCGCACGATCCTGGGCGCCTCGGGCGATGGCTCCTACCAGACCTATTGCGCGGCACTCGGCCTCGCGCTCAGTCCCGTCCTCGCCGACCAGGAGACGGCCAGCAGCATCCTGACCCGCTGGCTGCTCCTCACCAACGCCGCCCCGGTCTGGTCGGGCGGCCTGCTCAAGATCGTTCCCTATGGCGACCAGCCGGTCACCGGGGGAACGATGAGCGGCGGCACGGTCACCTTCCGGCCGAACGTCGCACCGGTCTACGACCTCACCGACGACGACTTCTTGCACGCCGAGGACGAGGACCCGGTCCGCCTCACCCGCAGCGACCCGCACGGCATCCTCAACCTCCAGCGGATCGAGTGCTCCGACCGCGGTCACGCCTACGCCGCCACCACCGTCGAGGCGCGCGACCAGGCGGCGATCGAGCGCTTCGGCCTCAAGGCGGGCGCGAGCGTCACGGCCCGGGAGATCTGCGCGCTACCGGTCGCGGGCCTCGTGGCGCAACTCCTGCTCCAGCGCGCGCTCTACATCCGCAATACCTACACGTTCCGGCTGTCCTGGGAGTACTGCCTCCTCGAGCCGATGGACATCGTCACCCTGACCGATCCGGGCCTGGGGCTCGCCCGCACGCCGGTGCGCATCCGCGAGATCGAGGAGGACGAGGAGGGCCTGCTGACGGTCGTGGCGGAGGAGTTCCCGGCCGGCGTCGCGACCGCGACCCTCTACCCGGTCGCCGGGTCCGCCGGCCGCAGCATCAACCGCAACGTCGCCGCCGCACCGGTCAACCCGCCGGTGATCTTCGAGCCGCCGCCGGGGCTGACCGGCGGCGAGGCGCAGGTCTGGATCGCGGTCTCGGGGGGAAGCGGCGGGGTCGCCGATCCCAACTGGGGCGGGGCGAACGTCTGGATCTCGCGCGACGGCACGAGCTACGCCGAGATCGGCACCGTCACGGCGCCGGCCCGGCACGGCGTCCTGACCGCGCCCCTGCCGGCGTCAGCGACGATCAACCCGGATCTGGCCTCGACGCTCGCGGTGGACCTCTCCCGGTCCGGAGGAACGCTCACCGGCGGCACGCAGGCCGACGCGCAGAACGCGGTCACGCTCGCCCTGGTCGACCGCGAGCTCGTCGCCTACGCCGTCGCGACCCTGACCGGCCCGAACGTCTACGCGCTCACATACCTGCAGCGCGGACTGTACGGCTCGTCTACCGCTGCCCATGCCGCCGGCGCGTCCTTCGCCCGGCTCGACGACGCGGTATTCCGCTACACCCTGCCGGCGGCCTACGTGGGCGTGCCGATCAGCCTCAAGCTGCAGTCGTTCAACGTGTTCGGTGGGGCGGTGCAGGACCTCGCCACCTGCGTGGCCTACACCTATACGCCCGTCGGCTCGGGCCGGATGGGGCCGGTGGCCGAGGCCCTGGCGGTCGGCAACCCTGTCGATCTTGGCATCGCCTCGCAGGTCGCCGCGCAGGCCGATGATTTCGGTCTCGCCTCCGACCCCTATCCCATCTTCATCGATCTCGGGCTAGCTTCAGCATGAGCATTCGCGTTCAGTACTTGCGCGAGACGTGGGCGTTCTTGCGCACCTTCATCGGCCGGGCTGGCGAATTCACCATCGACACGACGAACAACCGGTTCGTCGTGCACGACGGTGCGACGCCGGGCGGCTTCCCGACGGCGCGGGCGGACCAGGTCGCGCTCGCGGGCCGCACACCGGTCACCGACGCGAACTACGCTGTCCTCGCGAGCGACGTGACGGTGGCCTACACGGCGCTCACGGCGGCGCGCAGCGTCACGCTCCCGGCCGCGAGCGGCTATCCAGCCGGGCGGGTGCTCACCGTACTCGACGAGACCGGCGCGTGCTCCGCCACCAATACGATCACGGTGGCGGCCGCTGGCGGCGACACCGTCAACGGCGCGGCGAGTGTGACCCTGGCGACGCCCTACGCGGTCCTCGGCGCGATGTCGAACGGTGCCGGCAAGTGGGTGCTGGTCGATCAGGAGACCACCGCGCTCCAGAACCTCGCCCGCCTCGGCCTCGGCACCACCGCCGATGCCGCGAACCCCTTCGCGGCCAAGCTGAACAAGGCGCTCTGGACGGCGCTGACCACCGGCGAGGGCGGGACCGGGGATCTGCGCTACACCCTGAACAAGCAGGACGCCGGCAACACCCTGTCGCTGCTGTTGCAGTCCGGCTTCTCCGGCCGGGCCGAGATCGGCTTGACCGGCGACGACGACCTGCGCCTCAAGGTCTCGGCCGACGGCGGCACCTGGCGCGAGGCGCTGCGGGTCGAGGCCGCGACCGGCGCGGTGTCGGTCGCCCAGGCGGTCACGTGCGGCAACCCGGGTCTGCAAACCGGCGCGGGTCTCGTCGTCCGGGAAAGCGCCCATGCGAGCGGGTCGCGGCGAGCCACCATCGCCCTGGGGTCGGGCTGGCAGATCAACCAGGACAGCCTTGCCACCGGCGGCAGGGATTTCAGCCTCTACAGCACCGCGCTCGGCCGGTCCGCGCTCGCCGTAGCGACCTCCGGACAGGTGACGGTGTCGGACGGCCTGAACGTCGGCGGCGGCCTGACGCTGAACAACGGCACCGGCAACACCCTTCAGTTTGCCAGCGCCGGGGTGGCGGCGCCGAGCAYGGGCAGCCGCTCCGCCGGAACCAAGCTCGTCCTGTACCCGAATGTCAGCGCGACCGAAGCCGACTTCGCCGTCGGCATCGAAATCGGTGCGATGTGGCACAGCATTCCGCATTCCGGCACGTTCTATCGCTGGTACGCGGGTTCGACCCAGCGGATGCAACTGGACGGCAACGGCAACCTGAGTGCCGCGGGCAAGATCACCGGTACGGGATTTGTCTCGTCGGCAGGCGACGGCGCAACGGGACTGTCCGTCAATGTCGGCAACGGCTATCTTTCTTACCAGACGTTCGGGGCCTCGTCGTTCATCTGGAACTACGGAACGGCCCTCTTCATCGGGACCAGTTCGGCCCATTCCGTCGCCATCGCGACCGACAACGTCGCGCGCATGACCGTCGCCGCCACGGGCGACGTTGGCATGAGCGGCAACCTGACCGTCGCCGGCAGGCTGCGCCCCGGCTCCTTCACGGTCGCCACGGTCCCCGCCGGCGTGGCGGGCGACCTCGTCCATGTCTCGAACGCCCGCAAGGTCGGCGAGGCGGCGGGCTCGGGGACGGGCGTCCTCTCCTACTACTCCAACGGCAACTGGCGGCGGCTGTCGGATGACGGCCCGGTCGCGGCGTGAGGGCCCCATGGGACAGCCATTCCTCTACGAGTTCCTGTATCGCGGCCGGCCGGCGGGCTCGGCCGAGGCGCCGGCCTGGCACGTGGTGCTGGGCCAGCACGTGACGCCGCCGGGGGCGAGCGCGRCGCAGTTCGTGGCGAGCGCGGCGCTGACCCCGGCGCAGGCGGAAGCCGCGGGGTTCCCGCTCGCGGCGGTGCTGGCGGGGATCGACGCGGCGGCGCTGGCGGGGCGGGACGCGGCCGTGGCGGAAGCGGAGGCGGCGCGGCGGRAGCGGGACGCGGCGGTGGCGGAACGCGACGACCTGGCGGCGCAGCTCGCCGCGCGCACGCCGGCCGCAGGCCTGCCGGCGGTGTCGGACCGGCAGTTCTTCCAGGCGCTGGCGGAGGGCGGCGCGATCGACCCGGGCGAGGCGCTGGCGGCGGTGATGACGGGCACGCTGCCGGCGCGGATCGAGGCGGCGGTGGCGGCCCTTCCGTCGGCCGAGCAGTTTGCCGCCCGGATGCTGCTGTCGGGCGCCACGGCGTTCGAGCGCGGCCACCCGATGGTGGCGCAGCTCGGCGCGGCGCTCGGCTACGACGCGGCGGCCCTGGACGCGCTGTGGCGCCGGGCCTGCGCCCTCTGATCGCGGTCTGACGCGCCCGGGCCGACCGGCCGGCGCCCCGCGCACGACCCTTCACACACCGGAGAGACCACAATGACCGCGAGCACGTTCGAGCGGGGGCTTTCGCTCGTCCTGACACACGAGGGCGGATGGGCCGACGATCCGCACGACCCGGGGGGCGCGACGAACCTCGGGGTGACGATCGGCACCTTGAGCCTGTGGCTGGGCCGGCCGGCGACGCGGGCGGAGGTGCGGGCGCTGACGCCGGCGAGCGTGGCGCCGCTCTATCGCCGGCGGTTCTGGGACGCGATCCAGGGCGACGCGCTGCCGGCCGGGCTGGATTACGCGCTGTTCGACTTCGCGGTGAACAGCGGCCCGCGGCGCGCCGTCATCGGGCTCCAGCGGGCGCTCAAGATCGCCGATGACGGGCGGCTCGGGCCGCTGACCCTCAAGGCGGTGGCAGAGCACAAGCCCGCGGACCTGATCGAAGCCCTGTGCGACGGGCGGCTGACGTTCCTGCGGGCGCTGTCGACCTGGCCGCGGTTCGGGCGCGGCTGGGCCCGGCGGGTCGAGGAGGTACGGGCGGCGGCGCGGGCGCTGCGCACCGCCCCAGCCGGCGCCCGACAGGCGCCCGGCCCGGTGCCCGCCGATCGGACGGGTCGGCGGGCCGCGGCCGGACCCGCTCAGCCATAGGCGAGGCACCAGCCAGGTCCGCGCAGCCAGCATCGGTCGGCGGGCACCGCATCGGTCCGGTGGAGCACTCGAACGGCTTCCTGGCCGCCGGATGCCAGGGCGCGCGCCAGGACCCGCTCGGCCTCCGGATCACGGGCCCCGGCGCACGGGTAGATCAGGGTGGGCGAGGGACGACGGCGCCGTACCCTGCTGCAGCTCGATTTCGAGGGAGGCCAGCGATGACCCAGTGGCGGCCCGATCTCACGCTCGATCACCTCACCGGCGCGCTCGATGCCGAGATCCTGTCGCCCCCCGAGCCGGCGGTCCGCGCCCTCGCCGAGCACACTTGGCGCGACGCGAAGCGCCTGCGCCACATCCTGCCGCGGGCCAGACCGGGCCGATGAGGGGGCCGCCGGTCCTGCGGCGGTCCTTGAGACGGCCGCCGCCGAAAGGCCCTTCAGCCCAGCACCACCACCTGCGCGCCCACCGGCACCCGGGCGTAGAGGTCGATCGCGTCCTGGTTGATCATCCGGATGCAGCCCGACGAGACGCTGCGGCCGATGCTCTCCGGCTCGGTGGTGCCGTGGATGCGGAACAGCGTGTCCTTGTTGTTCTGCCACAGGTAGAGGGCGCGGGCGCCGAGCGGGTTGCGCGGGCCGCCCGGCACGCCGAGGCCGCTCTGGAGCTTGGACACGCTGCGGGCGAGCGCCGGCTGGCGGGCGATCATCTCCTTGGGCGGGTACCAGTCCGGCCAGGCCTGCTTGGAGTTGATGGTGGCCGCCCCGTTCCAGGCGAAGCCCTGGCGGCCGACCCCGACGCCGTAGCGGCGCGCCCGGCCGCCCTCCTGAATCAGATAGAGGTGGTGCGCCCGCGGATCGACCACGATGGTGCCCGGCGCGTAGCGGCCGCCATAGGCGACCTCCTGGCGCAGGAAGGACGGGTTGGCGCGGCGCCAGCGGAAGGCCGCCACCGGGAACGGCTCGGTGTCGAGCGCCGCGTAGGCGCGGGCGTAATCGATCGGTCCGTCATCGACCACCACCGTGGGGGATGGGTCAGAGGTGCCCTGCGGCGGCGAATCGCTGCGCCGGCCGCCCCAGAAGGAATCCTCCTCCGGCGCCGGCGCAGCCTGGACGGGCTGCCCGCGATACGGGTCGGCCTGACCTCCATAGCCTTGGCTGCCATAGCCTTGGCCGCGGGTATCATAGAACGCGCCGTCATCCGCCGGGACCGGATCGCGGGAGCGCCGGCGCCGGGCGGGAGCGAAATCCTGGTCCGTCCAGGCGAGGGCGGGGCGCGGGAAGGCACCCGCCAGCAGCGTCGAGGCGAGGCCGGCGGCGGCGGCGGTGACCAGCAGGCGGCGGTTCTTGTCTGTCATGGGAGGTCTTGACGATCGTTCTGACAAAACGGGGCGCCGGAAGGGCGCAATGCAGCAACAGCTAGGGCATTTCCCCTCCGAGGGGAAACCGCTCCTGCCGGAAAAACCGTCAGGACCAACGGGCTAGCGCGATATCCGGGCGAGTGTGGCCCGGGTGCAGCCTGCTCCCGGACGCCTTGCCGGGCGATGCTGGGCCGTTCGATAAATCGCGTGCAATACTTTTTCTAGTTCGTATCTCGACCAACGAATTCTGTTATTACGCATATCACCTGTGGTTGACGTGCGCCGGAACACGTGTCCTCCTGTGCTGGTCACTTCGATCTGGTGCGCCATGACCAACGATGACCCGACCCGATCGCTCGATCTGATCGAGCTCGCCGCCGACGTCGTGTCGGCCTATGTGGCGAACAACTCGGTTCCGGCGGCGGACGTGCCGGGGCTGATCGCGGCGGTCCACACGTCGCTGAGCCAGCTCGGTGCGGCGCCGGCGCCAGAGCCTGAGAAGGTCACTCCGCCGGTCCCCATCCGCCGGACCGTCACCCCGGACCACATCATCAGCCTGGAGGACGGCAAGCCCTACAAGACGCTCAAGCGTCACCTGGCAGGCCGCGGTCTCACCCCGGAAGCCTACCGCCAGAAATGGGGCCTGCCGCCGGACTACCCGATGGTCGCCGCCAACTATGCCGCCCAGCGCTCCGAACTGGCCAAGAGTTCCGGCCTCGGCCAGAGCCGGCGCGGCCGCGGCGCGGCGAAGCGGACCGCGGCGGATCCGTCGGTGTCCGGGCCGGCCACGGGGCGCTCCCGCGGCCGCTGAACCGCGCCGACGATGAGCGGAAGCCGACCGGGGCGCTCATCGTGCATTCAGGTCGTTAGTCCTTTCCTGGGGGCAGGGCGGCCCGCTCGGCTGCCTTCACCTCAGGAGAGATCCCACGATGATGCACGTCAAGGTGCTCGGGATGGCTGCCCTTATCGCGGGTGGCTTGGTGTCGGGCGGCCTGGGCCTTGCCTCGACCGCGCAGGCCGCCCCGATCGGCCTCGGCGCGGCGGGCACGCTCGCGACGGAGGCGGGCGTGATCCCGGTGGCCGGCGGCTGCGGCCCGGGCTTCGTCCCGAATCGTTTCGGCTATTGCCGCCCGTTCTACGGGCCCCGGCCCTTCTACGGCCCGCGCCCCCATTACTACGGTCCACGGCCGTACTGGCGGCGCCCGTATTACGGGCCGCGGCGGTTCTATTACGGCTACTGATCCAAACCGCGAAGTACCGCTTT
This sequence comes from Methylobacterium sp. DB0501, assembly GCF_011043735.1. Taxonomy (GTDB): domain Bacteria; phylum Pseudomonadota; class Alphaproteobacteria; order Rhizobiales; family Beijerinckiaceae; genus Methylobacterium; species Methylobacterium alsaeris. The sequence continues at coordinate 295,553 of NZ_JAAKGV010000006.1, forward strand.
CAGACGATGAGTTCCGGAAGCGGCACCGAGGGCTGCGCGGCGCCCGAGCGACGCCGAAATCCGTATTGCGAAGCAATCAGTCGGATTTCGCATGACCTGAGAAAGGCGCCCGACCGGCCGGTCGGGCGCCTTTTTGCATTTCGAGGCCGACGCATCCGTGCGACGGCGGCAGAAGCCTATCCCGCCCGCGCCGCCGGCTTGCGCCCGAACGGATCGAACTCGATCACCGGTGCCTTGCGGCCGTGCAGCGTCGGCAGCACCCGCTCGCCGAAGGCATCGATGAAGGCCGCCTGGTTGCCGCCGACCTGGTGCAGGTCGATGCTGTCGAAGCCGAGCGCCGCGCAGGCGGCGATGCGCTCGGTCAGCGCCGGCAGGTCGTGGGAGATCAGCACGGCCTCGTGCATGTCCTCCGGCCGCAGGAAGCGGGCGGCGGCCTCGAAGTCGGCCGGGCGGGGCAGTTCCCAGGCAACCGAGGCCGGCAGGGCGTTGAAGCGCCACTCGGCATGGGCCTGGTGCAGGGCCTCGGCCGGGTCGGGGGCGTAGCTCAGGTCCATCTTGAGGAAGACCGGCTTGTCGGCGCCGCCATTCTCCCGGAAGGCGTCGACGATCGGCCCCAGCGCGTCGGGACTCGTCCCGACGGTGAGAAGCCCGTCGGCCCAGGTGCCGAGCCAGGCGGCGGTCTCGACGCTGGTGGCCGCCCCGACGAGACGGGTCGGGGTCTCGGGCAGCGACCACACCTTGGCGTCCACCGCCGTCAGGCGGCCGCGCTGGGTCACGGTCTCGCCGGCGAGCAAGGCCCGCATGATCTCGGCGCCCTCGCGCAGGCGGGCATTCCGCTCGGCCTTGTCGGGCCACGGCGCGCCGGTGGCGCGCTCGTTCATCGCCTGGCCGCTGCCCAAAGCCACCCAGGGCACCCGGCCGGGGAACATCTGTCCGAGGGTCGCGACCGCCTGCGCCAGCACCACCGGATGGTAGCGCCAGCCCCCCGGCACCGAGATGATGCCGAAGGTCAGGCGCTCGGTCGCCTGCAAGGCGGCACCGAGCCAGGCCCAGGCGAAGCCGGATTCGCCCTGACTCGGCGACCAGGGCTGGAGGTGGTCGGAGGAGAAGGCCCCGTCGAAGCCGGCCTGCTCGGCCCTCTGGGCGAGTGCGAGCAGCGCCCGGGGGGGGCATTGCTCGTGGGAGATGTGGTAGCTGTACAGGGTCATCGCAGGGCTCCCGGCCCGGGGAATGCCCGAGCCCGGGCGGTCGTTCCGGGCGGGTGCGGCTGCGCCGCGGGCCCGACCCCTTGCTACATCCCCACCGCGACCTTGCGGCTGTTGCCCCGCTGGAGGTTGCGGTAGCGGGCCAGCGCCCAGAGCGGGAAGAACTTCGCGTAGCCGTGATAGCGCAGGTAGAACACCCGCGGGAAGCCGGTGCCGGTGTAGAACTCCTCGCCCCACAGCCCGTCCGCCCCCTGCGTGCGGGCGAGGTAGTTGACGCCGCGGGCCACCGCCGGGTGGTCCGCCTCGCCGGCCGCCATCAGGGCGATCAGCGCCCAGGCGGTCTGCGAGGCGGTGCTCGCCGCCCGCTCGTAGCCGCGATATTCGAGCTTGTAGCTCGCCGCGTCCTCGCCCCAGCCGCCATCCGGGTTCTGGATCCCGACCAGCCACTCCGCCGCCTTGCGGACCGGCGCGGAGGCCGGGTCGTGGCCGGCGGCGTTCAGCGCGCAGAGCGCCGACCACGTGCCGTAGATGTAGTTCATGCCCCAGCGGCCGTACCAGCTGCCGTCCTCCTCCTGGTCGGCAAGCAGGTAGTCGACGGCCCGGGCGAGGACGGGGCTCGTCTCCTTGGTCTCGCCGAGCTGCGCCAGCATCGAGATGCAGCGGGCGGTGACGTCGGCGGTCGGCGGATCGAGCAGCGCGCCGTGGTCGGAGAACGGGATGTAGTTGAGGTAGTGGTGGGTATTGTCGGCGTCGAAGGCGGCGAAGCCCCCGTCGCGGCTCTGCAGCCCCTCGATCCATTCCCGGGCGCGGGCGATCGACTGAGTGTAGTCCGAGCCGCCCTCGCCGGGGCCGAGGCGGGTCTGCGCCCGGTCCATCGCCATCGCCACCACGGCGGTGTCGTCGAGATCGGGGTAATGGGCGTTGTTGTACTGGAACGCCCAGCCGCCCGGGCGCACGTCCGGCTTGCGGGCCGCCCAATCGCCCTTGATGTCGAGGACCTGGAGGGGCTTCAGCCATTCGAGGGCGGCGCGGGCCTGGCGCTCGTTCTCCGGCCCGCCGGCCTCCATCAGGGCGTGGGCGGCGAGCGCCGTGTCCCAGACCGGCGACAGGCAGGGCTGGACGTAGGCCTCGTGCTCCTTGACGGTGACGAGCTTCTCCACCGCCGAGCGCGCCGTCGCCACCAGGGGGTGGTCCTCCGGGTAGCCGAGCGCCTCGTACATCAGCACCGAGTTGGCGATGGCCGGGTAGATGGCGCCCAAGCCGTCCTCGCCGTTCAGCCGCTCGCTGACGAAGGCCACCGCCTTGTCGATGGCGCGCGCCCGGGGCTTCTTCGGGAAGAAGGGCTCGACCACCCGCAGGATGTCGTCGATCGCCGCGAAGACCGGGCGCCAGGGCGAGGATTCCTGCGCGCCGGAGGGCCAGCGCCGGATCCGCTCCGGATCCTGGGTGAACAGCTCGCGCACGCCGATGCCGCGCGGGTTCTTCGCCCGCGGCTTCTTCACCTGCAGCACGAAGAGCGGGACCATCACGGTACGGGCCCAGTACGACACCTTGTCGAGGTGGAACGGGAACCACCGCGGCAGCAGCATCACCTCGACCGGCATCACCGGCACGGCGCTCCACGGCACCTCGCCGTAGAGGGCGAGCAGGGTGCGGGTGAAGACGTTGGCGTGCGCCGCGCCGCCGCGCTGCAGGATCGCCTCGCGGGCCCGGCGCATATGCGGGGCATCGATCGGGTCGCCGATCATCTTGAGGGCGAAATACGCCTTGACGGACGCGCTCATGTCGAACGGCCCCTCGTGGACCAGGGCCCAGCCGTGGTGCAGCGGGCTCTGCGTCCGGCGCAGGTAGACGGCGATCTTCTCCTCCAGCTCCCGCGGCGGCACCGAGGCGCGGAAGTGGTGGTAGAGGATGTACTCGGACGGGATGGTGGCATCCGCCTCGAGCTCGAAGCACCAGTGGCCGTCGGCATGCGCCAGCTGCGTCAGCGCCCGGGACGCCGCCGAGACCCGCCGCTCGACCTCGTCGAGGGTGATGTCCTGCGTGCTCTTGCGTTGCAGCGTCTCGACCTTGCCCACGGTGTCTCCGCCTTCCTCTCCGGTGCGCGGCGTCGCCCGCCACCCTCACTACCCGAACCGTAGCGATTCGAACTTTTTTGCGCAGCGCACAAACGCCGCGCACGCCCACGCTGTTCCGGAACTGAAGCCCGGCGTCAAGCGGCTCCGCGCAACGCGGCGTCGCCGCCGGCCCCGACACCTGTCAGAACCTGGGCGGCCCTGGCGCCCGAGCGGATCGCCCCCTCGATGGTCGAGGGCAGCCCCGTGGCGGTCCAGTCGCCGGCGAGTACGAGGTTCGGGATGTGCGTCCGCGCACCCGGCCGGCGCGCCGCCTCGGCGGGGGTCGCCGCGAAGGTGGCACGTTTCTCCTTGACGATCTGCCACCGGGGCAGCGGCTCGCCGGCGAAGCCCGAGAGCCGCGAGACCTCGTCCCAGATCGTGCGGGCGAGATCCTCCCGCGGCACATCGAGCAGGCGGTCGGCGCCGCTGATCGTCACCGAGAGTCGGTCGGGATAGGAGAACAGCCACTCGGTCACGCCGCCGACGACGCCGAGCAGCAAAGGCGCCCCCGGCTTCGGGGGAAGCGCGAAATGCGCGTTGACGATCGAGCGGTGGCTCTGCGGCGTATCCAAGCCCGGCATCAGGTCGGCGGCAACCCAGGCCGGCAGGGCCAGCACCGCCGCGTCGTTGGGGCCCAGCTCCTCCGGACCGTCGGCGAAGTCGAGACGGGCGAGCCGCCCGCCCTCGACCCCGAGCGCCCGCAGGCGCCGGCCGAGACGCAGCTCGGCGCCGGCCTGCTTCAGGGCCGCCAGGGCCGGATCGACGAAGGCGGCAGACAGGCCCTCGACGGCGACGAGCGGCCGGCAGGCCCGGCCGCCGGCGCCGAGCGTCTCGCGCAGGATGGTGGCGGCGAGGCCCGCATCGCTCTCCTGCGGCTCGGTGTTGAGGGCGGCGAGCAGCACCGGGCGCCACAGGCGGTCCCACAGCAGGCCCTCGCAGGCCATGCTCTCGCCGATCGTCGCGGCCTTCGTGGCGCCGCGGAAGATGCCGAGCGGGGCGAGGTAGTCGCGGGCGCGGCTGCCCGGCACCCGGCGGCGGGCATCCAGCACCCACCAGGGCAGGCGTCCGGCATTCGGGCGCAGGGTCCAGCGCTCTCCGGTGCCGAGGTCGGCGAAGGCGAAGGCGGCCTCGTCCGGCCCGGCGAGGACGCCCTCCGGGGCTCCTGCCAGCGTCAGGAAGTCGAGGGCGTCGCGGTTGCCGGAGAGCAGCAGGTGGTTGCCGTTGTCGATCGTCAGCCCGAGAGCCGGGTCGAAATAGGAGCGGCAGCGCCCGCCGGCCTGCTTGGCCGCCTCGTGCACCACGACGCGGCGGCCGGCCTTGGCCAGCCGCAGGGCCGCCGAGAGACCGGCGAGGCCGGCCCCGAGAACATGGACCGTACCCATCAGACGACCGCGTGGCGCAGGAGGACGCCGATCAGCGCGAGCTTGCCGGGCTTCACCCGCGTGCGGGGCGCCGCCCAGCCGCGCTTGCGCAGGCCGACGAGGATCAGGTGGTAGGCCGCCCCCATCATCCGGGGCGCCTTGGTAGCACGGCGCGATTCGCGGTTCATGATCGCCCAGGATGCGTCGTAATGGCCTTGCGCCTCGTCGAGGAGGCGGGCGCAGACTTCCGCGAGACGCGGATGGGCGAGCGCGCTCTGCGGCGTCGGACGGGACAGCCCGATCGCCGCTAGCGGCTCCGCCGGCAGGTAGAGCCGGCCGCGCTCGGCATCCTCGTCGATGTCGCGCAGGATGTTGGTGAGCTGCAGCGCCCGGCCGAGATGGTGGGCGAGCCGGATGCCGGGCTCCTCGGGGAGCCCGAAGATCCGCACCGAGAGCCGGCCGACGGCGCTGGCGACGCGATCGCAATAGAGGTCGAGGGTGGCGGAATCGGGGGCGACGATGTCGGCCTCGGCATCCATCGCCATGCCGTCGATCACCGCCTGGAAATCCTCGCGCTTGAGCCCGAACTGCCGCACCGGCCCGACCAGGGGCTGCGTCCGCGGGACGGGACGGCCGGCATAGAGGGCGTCGATGTCGGCGCGCCAGCGGTCGAGCTCTGCCGCGCGGACCTCGCGGGCGCCGCCGTCGTCGGCTACGTCGTCGACGGCGCGGCAGAACGCGTAGACCGCGTACATCGCGTCGCGCTGCTCGGCCGGCAGCAGCCGCATGGCGGTGTAGAACGACGAGCCGGCGGCCGGCAGGGCCGGGGCCTCTGTCGTGTCCTCGACGGTCGGGGCGGGCTGGGAGGCGAGGGCGGTCACGGGCGGGCTCCCCGCAGGGCCGGATGGAGGTGGCGGCGGAACGGCCGCCGGGCGAGCGTCGTGGCGGCGGCGCCGAGCGCGGTCAGCGCGAAGGCGGCCTTGCCGTGATGGACCTTCTCGCTGAGCGGATCGCGCACGAGGAGGCCGCGGGCGAGCAGCACCGCGAGGCGGTGGATCGCCGCGATCTCCATAGCCAGCCGCGTGTCGTCGATGAGGTCGGGCAGGGGCCGGCCCTCCTCGAGGAGGTCGAGGCAGCGTTGCGCCAGTTCCTTGATCACGGCGCGGAGCGCGGGCGTCGCGCGCTCGCCCCCGAGATCCTCGATGCGGGCCCCGTGCTTCTCGAGAATCTCCCGCGGCAGGTAGACCCGGTCGACGCTCCGATAGTCCTTGGCGCAATCCTGCAGGTGGTTGATCACCTGGAGCGCGGTGCAGATCGCGTCGGACGTGGCCCAGGTCCGGCCCGGATCCTCGCCGTGCACGTCGAGGACGAAGCGGCCGACCGGCACCGCCGAGTAGCGGCAGTAATGCGCCAGCTCGTCCCAGGTCTCGTAGCGCGACTTGTGCGCGTCCATCCGGAACGCGTCGAGCAGTTCGAGCGCGTGGCGCGGCGGCAGACCGCGCTCAGCGAGCGAGCGGCGCAGGGGGGCGGCCTCCGGGTCGTCGGGTCCCTTAGCCGTCAGCGCGTCGGCGAGGCCGTCGAGGAGCGCGATCTTCCGCTCGGGCGACAGGCCGGCATTGTCGGCGACGTCGTCGCCGGCCCGGACGAAATAGTAGAAGTCCAGGATCGGGCCGCGGTGGCGCGGATGGATCAGGTGCGAGGCGACCGGGAAGTTCTCGTCGCGGTGCCCCTTGCCGGAGCGCGCCTCGGTGGCGGTGGTCATCGGATGTATCCAGCCTGACGGAACCAGGCGACGGCGTCGGCGAGGCCGTCGCGGTAGGGCCGGGCGGCGTAGCCGAGCTCGGCCCGCGCCTTGGCGTCGGAGAAGAACATCCGGTAGCGCGACATCCGGATGCCGTCGATCGTGGCGAGCGGCGCCTTGCCGGTGATCCGCGCGGCGAGTTCCGAGACGAAGGCCACCGGATAGACCGCGGCCCGCGGCAGCCGCACGGTCGGGGGCTTTCGCCCGACGAGGCCGGCGATGTCGGCGAGCATGCGCGACAACAGGACGTCCTCTCCGCCTAAGATGTAGCGCTCGCCGATGCGGCCCCTGTGCAGGGCCAGCAGATGGCCCTTCGCCACGTCGTCGACGTGGACGAGGTTGAGGCCGGTATCGACGAAGGCCGGCATCTTGCCGTTCGCCGCCTCGACGATGATCCGCCCGGTCGGCGTCGGCTTGACGTCGCGGGGTCCGATCGGGGTCGAGGGGTTGACGATCACCGCCGGCAGGCCGTCGCGGGCCACCATCTCCTCGACCACCCGCTCGGCCACCACCTTGCTGCGCTTGTAGGCGCCGATGGCGGTCTCCGGCGTCAGCGGCCGGGTCTCGTCGGCGGGCGTGCCGTCGTCGTGCGGCTTGATGGTGGCGACGCTCGACGTATAGACCACCCGCTCGACTTTCGCGTCGAGCGCTGCCCGCATCAAGGCCCGGGTCCCCTCGCGGTTGGTACGCACGATCTCTTCGGGGTCCGGCGCCCAGAGCCGATAATCCGCCGCCGCATGGACGAGGTAGCGCATGCCGCGCATGCCGGCCGCCGCCGCCTCGGGGTCGCGCATGTCGCCCTCGACGATCTCGACGTCGGGCCAGGTCAGGTTGGTGCGCGGGCTCGTGGCGCGCACCAGCACCCGCACCGGGAAGCCGGCGGCGCGAAACACGTCGACCAAAGCCGGGCCGAGGAAGCCGCTGGCTCCGGTGATCAGCACCGGGCCGGGCTCGAATCCGGGTTTGGACGCGGTGCTGTGCTGGGCCTCGGTCATGCGTTCCTTCTCGGCGGCTCGGGCGGCGGGCCCGCTCTTCCGACAGTGACATCAATTCGGGAAGCCGGGCCGCTTCTGCCAGCCCGGCGCCATGCTCGCAAGGCAGGCCTCGGCGATCGCGGGTGAGCGTGCCACCCGCGCATCAGCATCCTGCCCCAGGACAATTCCGTCCCGATGGCCGATCTCAGGCGAGGCGCAGGCGCCCGCCGCGCTCGGCCGCGGCCTCGCGGGCCGGCAGGGTCGCCTCGACGACCTTGACGATCGAGGGTGCGTCGAGCCCGGCCTGCGCGTACATCCGCTCCGGCGTGTCGTGGTCCTGGTAGCTGTCCGGCAGCGTCAGCGTCCGCACCCGCACCGTGCCGTCGTCGAGCGCACCGCGCGACGACAGCAGGTGCAGCACCATCGCCCCGAAGCCCCCCACCGACCCCTCTTCCAGCGTCACCAGGACCTCGTGGCTCGCCGCCAGGTCCAGGATCAAGGCCTCGTCCAGCGGCTTGGCGAACCGCGCATCCGCCACCGTCACGCCGATCCCCGACGCCTCCAGGCGCTCCGCCGCCTTCAAGGCCTCCGCCAGGCGCGTGCCCAGGCT
>NZ_JAAKGV010000060.1 GCF_011043735.1 Methylobacterium sp. DB0501
TGCGCCACGGGCGCGTCTACGAGCCGGCGGCGGTGGCTGCCTGATCCGAGTTCGGGCCGCGCGGCACGCGCCGGCCTTCCGATGTCTGCGAGCGGTGAGAGGAAGATGGCCTGACAGTCGACCGGTGTTCTGGAAGCCTCCCGGCAAAAATGGCGTTCGACGCCGACCCCTTTATGAGGCCCAGGACGCGCGGATCTCCATCTTGGCCAACGGCAAAGCCGGAAGGCCGGATACGTTTATGCAGACTGCTCAGACCAGCGGATCCAGAGCCACTTGCGGACGGGGCGGGCCATACGTTTGCGCCGTGGGCGGCGCGCTGGGCTTTGACGTAGGTCGCATCAAGGGCGGCGGCCTCGCCCGACCACCCGGCTTTGGCCAGCGCTTCCAGCATGCTGGTCCAGAAGCGGCGGCGCGACCACCTGTTGAAGCGGTTGTAGACGGTGGTGTGAGGACCGTACTCGCTCGGGCAGTCCTTCCAGCGGCAGCCGGACTTGATGACGTGCAGGATGCCCGAGATGACGATGCGGTCGTCCTTGCGATGAGCGCCGGGCTGGTTTTTGGGCATGAACGGCGCGATCGCCTGCCATTGCTCGTCAGACAGCCAGAACAGCTCTGCCATAGCTTCCTCCATCTGAAGGCGCTTTGGAATCATATTTCACTCATCACCGCAATACCTTGATCGGGTTTAGACCCTAATCCCAGGCTCGCAAATCCCGCTGGGCTTCCAGATCCAGGGCGCCTTCTGCCTCGCCTTCGCTTGCTGTTCCATGACCAGCGTAGTCTGAGCCGCGGCACTCGCCCTCCACAGGCCCGTAAGCGCCGTCATCCTCAACGATGCGCCCGTCAGGATCGTTCATAGGTCCCAGGGTTAAGGACTACTGGGTGTGGACTCTCGTCGAAGGCTGCGACGCATACCACTCCGCTGCTTGGTCGATCTCCTCCGAGGTCATCCTCCGGGCGACGTTTCGCATCTGCTGGCTGATGTCGTTGCGACGCGCACCTGAGGCGAAAGCCTGGAGCTGGGCCTTCACGTAGGCCGCGGGCTGGCCTTCCAGCCACGGGCTTCCCGTCTTGTTGTCGAGCACGCCGTGGCAGGAACCGCAGGGTGCGATGTTGCGCAACGGAGCACCGTTGATGACGATGCGTGGGGGAGGCTTGTCACTGGCCGGGTGGAAGCCGGGCAGACGGGGCAGGAACGCGTAGTACGCCGAGAGATCGGCCATGTCGCGTTCCGACAGGTTCACGGCGAACGGCGTCATCGTCGCGTTGACCCGTACACCCGCCTTGAAGTCGGCGAGCTGCTTGTAGACCGCTGGTGCGTATTGTCCCGCCAGGTTGGGGGAATCGGCCCGGCTCACACCAGTCGGCCCATGGCAGATTGCGCATTGCTGCGCGAGGGTCGCGCCGCGCCCGACCGCCTCCGGGTCCGCGGCACTCGGCAACGCTGACGTGACCACCACGCGGGTAAGCTTGCTCTCCGGCTGGACCGGGTCAGCTGCCGAGGATGCCTTCGGTACGCCAGCGGCGCTGCAGATGGCGTCCCAGATACCGGCGAGCTTGAGGTCTGGCTGCGCGTAGGGGAGCAGCACGAAGCCTCCGAGCGCCGTCGCGGCGAGCAGGATGACGGTGATGCCGACCGAGCCGGTGAACCAGGGATTCCTCGGCGAGAGCAGGCGGTCGTCGCTCATGGATTGGCCCCCACGTACACGGCCGGTACCGAGGTGTCCTTGCGCAGCGCGAGCTGCGCGATGGGAAAGCCGTAGTTGGTCACCGTGAGGCCGACCATCAGGGCGACCCACAAGGCGTAGCCGTTGAGCGCGGGGACGGCGACGGGGGCGTGGAGCGCCTCGGCGAACCGGTAGGCGCCGGCATCCTCCCGCGGCGCGCGATGGCTCCGGACCAGCACGAGGATGAACAGGCCCCCCGACGCCACCAGGATGAAGCCGCCGATGGCCGAGAGGGTCACCGAGAAGGCTTGGGTGGCAACCGCTGGGTCGCCGTAGTCGAAGTAGGCCATGCGGCGCGGCATGCCGAGGATGCCGACCCAGTGCCAAGGGAAGGTGGTCACGATCATGCCGACGAACCAGAGCCAGAGTTGGGTGCGCATCAGGCTCAGGTCGGCGAGGGCGCGACCGGTGAGGTGCGGCCACAGGTCGTAGGCAATCGCAAAATACATGATGACGATGGCGCCGCCGAAGATCAGGTGGAAGTGGCCGGTGATCCACTGCGTGTTGTGGATGGACGTATCGAGCTGGTAGCTCATGTTGATCAGCCCGCCGGCGCCGCCGAAGCCGAGCATCACGAACGAGAACGCCACTGCGAGCATGATCGGGTTCGACCAGGGCAGGACCTTGATCCAGCCGAACGGCCCGCGGCCGCCGCGCAGCCGGGCAGCAATCTCAACCGACGCGCAGATGGTGAAGACAGTCAGCAGCGTCGGGAGCGCCACCAGCGCGGTGAACGCCGAGTGGATGAACTTGAAGCCGGCGCCGACCTGCGGGTCGGCGAAGGTGTGGTGCATGCCGATGGGCATCGCCACCACCAGGAACAGGATGAACGAAATCCTGGCCATGGTGTCGCTGTAGATCTTCCCGCCAATCGCCCGCGGCACGATGGTGTAGTAGGCGATGTAGGTCGGCATCAGCCAGAAGTAGACGATGGCGTGCAGCGTCCAGGAGAAGAACACCCGCGACAGGCCCGCGTCGATGGTCGACCTCAGGCCGAAGGCGACCGGCAGGATCTGCAGGAGGAGTTCGAGCGCCGCGCCCACCGCCGTCCAGGCCCACAGGTAGGAGCCGGCGACGTTGGCGAACATCGGCAGCGGCACCGACGTGCCAGGGTTCGCCTTCTTCCAGGCGTGCAGGTTCACCGACATCAGGGCGACCCAGATCCAGGAGCCCACCACCACGAGCACCACGCCCAGGTAGTAGAAGGGGCTTCCGATCAAGGGCGGGTAGAAGGTGTAGAGAACCGAGGCCCGGCCGAGCGAGACCGGGACCATTGCCATGATCGCACCGACCACGACGAGCCAGTACCCGGCCCAGGCCCATCGCAGCCCAACGAGGCGCTGCTTGAGGGAGACCTCGCTGATCGCATAGCCGAACCCCATCGCCACGAGGGTTGGAAACACGTAGCCCATGACGGTGCCGTGGGCCGTCAGCGAGCGGTAGTACCACTCGGGGTTGCTGATCCACGTGTGAAGCGGGCTGCGGATGAACATCTGCCAGGCCCCGAGCAGCAGGGCGAGGCCGAAGGCGGCGAAGGCTAGCCAGAAGTGGGCGAGGACGAGCCTCCTGCTACTCAACACAGGTGACCCTCCGGTTGGCCGCGATCATAGACAGGAACTCAGGCTTCTCGACGACCTTCACCTTTGCCCACATGCCCTCGTGCCCCACACCGCAGTATTCCTGGCAGGGCATGAGGTACTCGCCCGGCCTGGTGAACTTGGCTGGGATCTCCGAGACGTAGCCGGGCACCAGCATGGTGTTGACGTTGGTTTTCTGGATCAGGAAGCCATGCACCACGTCGGGGCTCGTGGCCCGAAAAACCACTGGGGTGTCGTTCGGCACCACCATGCACTGGGGCGTAAAGCTGTATTGCTGGCCCACAGCCCGTACCGTCACCGAGCCGTCTGGCTCGACCGCGCTGCCGAGGTTGCTCTCAATGAACTCGCCAGTGAGGTGGATGGTCTGGGGCTGGATCGTCTCGACGCGTGCCTGGGGCATCGTCGCCTGATGGATGCCGGCGAAGGCCGCCATCCCGGCCAGAACGACGATGATGGCGACGGAGAGGGTTGCCCATCGGCGCTCGATCCGCTCGGCGACGCGGGCGCCCTCGTCAATGTGGTCGTGGGTTGTCATCGGGGCTCCGGGTCAGCTCCCGCGCGGCAGGAATACGAACAGGTAGAAGACGAACCAGCACGCCACGACGATGGCAGTGGCGATGGCCGCGACCGTCACGGCACCGGACGGCCCCGCCCTCACGGCGGCGGCCACGTCGTGGCGCTCGGTCTTCTCGTCGCGGCGCTGCAGCGGGGGCGAGTTCAGCATGGCCTCAGTCCAGGGGGGCGGAGCGCAGCTGGTTGGCTTCCAGCGCGGTGACAGCCGCGCCGTGGTTGCCCCAGGTGGTGCGGATGTATGTGACCACGGCCGCAACCTCGTTGTCCGAGAGCGACTGAGCGAAGGGCGGCATGCCGTAGGGACGCGGATTACCATGCGTGCCCGGAGGATAGCCGCCATTCAGCACCATGCGGATCGCGTTCACCGCGGAAGACATCTGGATGGACTGGTTGCCGGCCAGCGGCGGGTAGTGCGGCGGCTTACCCTGCCCTTGCGCGCCGTGACAGCTCGTGCACTGGGCGTCGTAGACCGTCTTGCCGAGTGAGAGCAGCAGGCTGCTCTCGGCCGTGGGCACGTTCGACGTGACCGGTGGCGGGACCTCCTGACCGAGGCTCTTGAGGTAGACGGCCATGGCTCGTGTGTCCTCGGGCGTCAGGTACTGGAGGCTGTTGTAGGTGACTTCGGCCATCGGTCCGTAGACCGCGCCACGTCGCGAGACGCCGGTGCGCAGAAGGTCGGAGATCTCCTCGATGGTCCAGTCGCCGACCCCAGCCTCGCGATTGGAGGTGAGCGAGGGTGCGTACCAGTTCTGCATTGGGATGAGCCCGCCCTGGAAGGCTTGAGACTCCGAGTTGCCGCCGAGGACGTTGATGGGCGTGTGGCACATGCCGCAGTGGCCCAAGCCCTCGACCAGGTATGCGCCCCTGTTCCACTCTTCTGATTGTTTCGGATCAGGTTTGAACTCGCCTTCACGGAAAAACAGCGTGCGCCAACCGAGGATGAGCTGGCGGTTATTATACGGGAACCGGAGGTCGTGGGGTCTGTTCGCCTGTTTCACAGGCGGCACTGACATCAGGTAGGCGAAAATGGCGTCGCTGTCGGCCCGGGTCACCTTCGTGTAGGATCCGAAGGGCATGGCTGGGTAGAGCAAGCCGCCGTCCGGCGAGCGGCCCGTGTGCATCATCTGGTAGAACTGGTCGGCGGTCCACTTGCCGATGCCCGTCTCCGGGTCGGGCGTGACGTTGGAGGTGAAGAGCGTGCCGAAGGGGGTCGCCATGGACCGGCCCCCAGCGAAGGGCTTGCCCTCTGAAGCCGTGTGACAGGCGATGCAGTCCCCGGCTCGAGCGAGGTACTCGCCCTTGGCGAGCACACCCGCATCGGCACGGGCGGCTGGTGCGGTCTGCGCTTGGGAGGTGGTACCGAGGAGCGCGGCGAGCAGTGCCGGAAGCGCCTCGCGAGCGAGGTTGGCCACGAAGTTCCTCCTCACTGGGGCTGGCTCCCACAAGCGAAGGGCAGCGCGTAGGTCCCGCGGGGAACCGAGCGGCGCTCCTCGGGAGCGGGGCGCGACGACAGCCAGGCGGTCACCGCCGCCACGTCCACCTCGGTCAGGTGTCCCGCGACGACCTGCATGCAGTCCGGTGCGAGAGCGGTTCGCGTGCCATAACGCCAGGCGCCGAGCTGGGCGCTGATGTAGTTGGGCTTGAGCCCCAGGAGGCCCGGAATGCCCGGCTCCATGCCTGTCAAGTTAGAGCCGTGGCAGCTTGTGCAGGCCGGGATGTTGCGCGAGGCGTCGCCCTGCGTGACCAGTCTCTGTCCCGTCGCCAGAACCTCCTTCCCCGCGGTCGGAACGGCTGGGGGCGGAAGGGGTGGGTTCAAGCCGGCCAGGTACTCAGCCATCTCGTTGAGATAAGCTTCCGGCAGGTACGCCAGGAGGTAGTTCATCGGCGGGTAGTGCCGCCGGCCGTTCCTGAAGGCGACGAGCTGGTTGAAGAGGTATCCTGCCGGCTTGCCTGCGAGGTGCGGGAAGTAGGGGTCGCGCGTTCCTTCGCCTTGAGCACCGTGGCAGGGCGCACAGGCCAGTACGCGCTCGGCCATCGTATCTGGGGGAGATGTAGGGGACTCCGCCTGCGCGGGTCCCAAGACCAACAGCGCAGTCGCGATAGCAACGCCACGGATCAGGCGCAAGACCGCTCTCCGGCTTCTGTAACCCCGCAGGACAGTGGCAAGCTCCGAGCCGATAGCATCGTGGAAGCTTGCACCTCAGCGGGTCGCTTTCTCCCACCGTAGCCGAATGCGCCCCGTGCTCTTTGCGCTTGCGCAAACAAGTCCTCAAATTGTGCCGAATTCCGCATACGCCTTGCCCCCGCCATGCTTGGCCGTGCTGCTGTGCGCCCTTGAGGTGGATCAATGCGCCCGAAGGCCGGGCAGTGCACTGATTACAGGCCAGCCGAAACCCCGACCATCTCTCAGCTGTCCAGAGCGTATCGTCGTTGCACGAGCTATTGTTCGAGGAAGCTGCAGGAGGGGGGTCGGCAGCCTCAGGATGAGAACAGAAGGGAGCGATGAACCAATCACCGCAAAGTATGAGGGTGTGCGAGGGGTCATTATTCAGCGACCTGGATCGCGAAACGGCCGATGCCTTGCTGAACGCTGCCACGTACCGTCAGATTGCGGAGGGCATGACCCTCTTCCACCAGGGGGATGCGCCCAGTCAGCTCTTCCAGGTTGTGACCGGATTGGTGAAGCTTTCACGGGTTAGCACGGACGGTTCGCAGACAACGCTCAGATTCATGGGACCCGGCGAGCTTGTCGGTTGCGTCGCGGTCTTCCAGCAGTTTCCATTCCCAGCGACCGCAATTGCAAGTAAGCCTTGCAGCTTGCTGTGTTGGGGTGCTTCCCAGATCCTCGACCTCATTCACCGCTATCCCCCCGTCGCATCGAATGCGCTGAAGACCGTCGGAGGTCGCGCCCGAGAGATGATCGAGCGGGTGACGGACTTGAGCGCCAAGGGGGTGGAGGCACGACTCGCCGGCGTTCTCCTACGTCTGGCTAGCCAAGTCGGGCGCAATTCTCCCGACGGCGTAGAGATTACGCACCCGGTCACGCGCAACGATATGGCCGAGATGACGGGCGTCACGTACTTTACTGTGAGCCGAGTCCTTAGTGCCTGGCAGAGGCAGCAGATCGTGCGACTCGGCCGTGAACGTGTAATCGTTATCGAGCCGCACAGGTTGGCCCAAATTGCTGACTGAATGTCACGATGATGGAGGCGTTTGCTGACTCGCTCATGCAATCCAAGCCTCCCGATTGATGTCTCCCTTCGATGTCCCTAACATCGCCCGCAAGCTAATCATCACTCCACGAAAATGGGTCAACATCAACTCCTCGAACAGTTCACCGCCTTGCTGATCGGCCAAGCAGCGAGCGGTACTGTATGGCAGGGGGTACGGCCTAGGGTTGAGACTCGATCAGCACCAGAATGCGATGACGGCGGCGATGGCGAGAGCCGAGGCGAAGTTGCGGGCCAGCTTGTCGTAGCGCGTGGCGAGACGGCGGAAATCCTTGAGGCGGCAGAACACCGCCTCGACCCGCCAGCGATCCCGATACCGTCGCTTGTCGAGGCGGATCTTGCGCTTGCGGGCGCGGGTGCCGGGAATGACCACGCTGATGCCCTGCTCGCGCAGGTCCTGGCGCAGCCAGTCGGCATCGTAGCCCTTGTCGGCGATCAACCGGCGCACGCGGCCCGGTGCCTTGGCCAGGACGGCAGGCGCAGTCTTGACGTCGCTGGCGTTGCCGGGGGTAAGGTGGATGACGCCCGGGCGGCCAATCACGTCGGTGAGAACGTGGACCTTGGTGGTCGGACCCGCCCGCGAAGGGCCGATCGCCTGGTGGCGGGCCCCCCTTTATGGATGGCCCGCCCCTCACCGGGCTGCACTGCTAGGCTGGCAGGGTAGCCGAGATGAGGGATGGAGCGGAACAATGACGATCGCGGTGCTGGGGATCGATCTGGGCAAGAACAGCTGCAGCCTCGTCGGGCTGGACGCGGCCGGGCGAGTCGTGCTGCGCCGCCGGATGCGACGCGAGACGGTGATCGCCTTCGGCGCGAAGTTGCCGGGGTGCGTCGTGGCGATGGAGGCATGCTGCGGTGCGCACCACATGGGCCGAGCCCTCTCGAAGCAGGGACACACGGTTCGC
>NZ_JAAKGV010000061.1 GCF_011043735.1 Methylobacterium sp. DB0501
GCGCGACGCTTCCGAGGACCGCCCTGACGGCGGCGTCGCCCAGGGCACCGACATGAACCAGCGCGTGGACGGTCACCACCCACTGCGGACCCTGCGCGCTCTCCGGCTCGTACCCGAGTTCGCGGTACTGCCTCCGCTTGTCGGTCCCGAGGGACGGGTAGTCCTCCGCCTCGAACAGATCCAGTTCGAGCGCACCGGCCAATCCGAATGCGCGCCAGCCGAGCCGATCAGCCCCCGGGGTCCTGCGCCGGTAGTCGATCCCATTGCCGAGCACCCGCCGGATGCCCTTGAGCGTGCCGAAGGCGGCATCCGGATGCGGCACGAACCCGACGACCAGGGTCGCCATCCGATACGCGTCGGAATCGGTATCGGGGCACGCCGCCAGTAGCGTCTGGGCCAGCCTGCGGCCCCAGAATCCCGCACACGTCGGACAGACCGGTCGGCGGCACCAGTGCGACACCTCGTGGCCGTGGCCGCTGGTGAGAATCCGGCCACACGACTCGTACTTGCTCCGATGGCGAACCGCCCGCTCGTAGCCGTAAAGCCGTTCTCCTCGTCCGTTTCCGGCAAGTTCATCGACGATCTGGTTGTAGGCTTCAAGTATCCGTTGTTCTGTTTCTTTCCTCTTCATGGCTCCATCTCAGTGAAAACGCATATACATTTATCCTGAGACATATTGCATTGTCAAAATACTTCGACGCCTCCCGAATCCGGGGAATCTCGACGGTTCAGCCTGAACTGCCCGTCACCGGCAGCTTTCGAACCGACTTCTCCGAACGCCCCCGGTTCGTTGGGGGGTAAGGGGGGTTTTTCTTCTTCTCTTGCGTGGCCTGGAATCTCTTGCACCCTCCCCCCCTGCCACGCTGCCACGACGCCGGTCGGCGCGTGATCCAGGCCAGCCACGTCCGATCCACGAGGCGGACGATGTTGGGCAGATGGGGCCGTCCTGGCCGCGGGCGGTGCTCGATCACGATCAGCGCCCACGTGGCAGCGGCTCGGAGCCCGTTGCGGGCCGTGCTCTCCGACACGCCCGCCAGGGCGGCCAACTTAGCCACCGGAAGATCGCAGAAGCCCTTCGCCGCGTGCTCCTCGGCGACGACCGCCAACACGGCCAGTTCGCCATCGGTGAACCGGTCGGCGAGGTGATCCGGCATCCAACGAGCACGAGCGTGCCGCCGCCGCCGCCCGCGCGAGCGAGAACGATCAGGACGGGGCTGGACGCGCTTGGGCGGAAAGATGGAGGGTCGGCCCAGGCGACGGCCGGGATCGGCCCCAGAGGCCGCCTGTGGTCCGCGCAGGGCCGTCCGGCGAGCATGGACGATCTCGGCGAGCGCCTGCGCCTCGTCGTCGTCGAGCGCGCCTGCGTCATGCCCTTGCCAGATCGCGCCGGAAAGCTCGACGAGGCGGGCGTCAGAACGCGCGGCGTCGATCGCCTCGCGCAGGTGGTCCGTGAACATGGTGTGGCCCTTCTTCAGGGCCGCATCGGTTGAGCGGAGAGCCAGAGACCAACGGACTCGCCGCATCCGTCGAACGAAATTCGTTCGACGAATTTAGGCGAGCGCCATTGCTTCGCGCGAGGCGATGTGAGAGCCTTCGGCCTGTACGGGTGCCAAAAGCCCAATCTCTTCGACGGCCTCGCAGGCTACCACCCCTGCGAGGCCGTTGGCGTTTCAGATCATCGATACGGCGTGCGATACGCTCCGGGAATCCTTACGGACTGTTAGCCATTGCAGCACAGATCACGGGCTCGCGCGAGTGCGTGGCCGTGGATCGGGTGCGTTGAATGAGATGAGGGTTCGGATCAAGCTTACTCCACTACAGGCCAGATCAGGCCGTGGTCGGAGAAGACCCGTTTCCCGCGTCGGCCAGTAATCGGCCAGCAAACGAAATCTAACACAAGCTGACCGTGTCGGCGATATCGTTCGTCCCGAAATCCACAGGGGTCAGCCGAGAGCGCGCTGCCACCACGGTCGCGCTTTCCAGGCAGCAAGCTCGGCCCGGAGGCCATCCGCCTCGGCGCGCACGCGCTCGGTCTGCGAGCGCGCCGCATCGGCCGCGGCCGTCTGCTGGGCCCGATCGCGTTCGGCATTGGCGAGTCGGTCGGCGAGGGTCGTCAGGTCGGCCGCGGCCCGTTCGGCTCGCTCGCGCTCGCGCTCGTAGTCGGCCCGGTGCGTGGCGGCCAGGGCGGCCAGACGATCAACCTCGGCCTGTAGGGTCGCTACGTGCTGACGGAGGAGATCGGCCTCCGCCCGGTCTCCGGCCGTCCTCCGGTCGGACCGTGGCTTCATAGCTTGGTGCTGGACCTCGTCGAGGTCGATCATGACGCGGCTTTTGCCGTCGTTGCCGGTGCTACGCGGCAGCCGAAGGTGCTCGACCTTCTTTCTGGCGGCCTCGGGGCTGATCTCCCAGACGGCCGCGAGTTCCGCGTAGGTCATCTGCTTGATCGGCATGGCGCGGTCTCCGGGCGGTCTCCGGGTGCCCTCCGGACCGAAGTACGGGTTTCATGGTTTCTGAGTTCTTAACGATGAAATTCTCGTCACGAAATTCATGCCCGGAGCCCGGCTGGTCTCCGCCCGGAAACCCATATTCTTCAAGACCTTGGCGGCTGGAAGACCGCTCAAACCCCTGTTCTGAATTCGCTGAATTTTGGTCAGAAAACGGATTGACGAAATCAAAAATCCGGGTACCCTGTGGGAACCACCACGGCAGGGCTTTACAAAGAGTAGGGTCTCGGCCATAAAAATGGCCGGGCTGCGTTTCCGCAGTCCGGCCTTGGTGTTTTCGGCGGTCGCGGTCAGTGGCTCCGGGGGTGCCGGAGAACAAGCGGCCGTCGTTTCGTAGTAGGGGTACTGCGGGACATAGGCCGTCCAGGGCTTTCGAGCAATGCCACTGGATGACATCTCCCATGTCCAACACCCTGAAACCGGGCCAGACCGCACCGCGCTCCGGCCAGTACCAGATCGTCGGCCCGCGCGGCGGACAGACCCCCCACGGCGAGCGGACGGTGACGAAGGACGAGCCGATGCCGCCGACGCCTGCGGCGGGGCAGCGGTACGTGCTCGTCGATCCGACCGACAACGGCGCTGGCCGGGGGCGGCGCTGATGGGCCGCCGCGTCAGCGCACCGCTCACCGCCACCATGGCGGCGGAGATCAAGCGGCTGGCCCGGTCCACGGATCTGGCCCAGCACGAGATCGCGGCGAAGCTGCACATCAACCAGGGCCGCGTCAGCGAAGTCCTGAACGGCAAACGATTCCCCGAGATCCGGGTCGCCTGAGCCGGTAACACGGCGGCTCGCACCCCAAGGTGCGGGCCGCTTCCTCAACGCCATCCGCCGCCGGACAGAACTCGCTACCGGTCCGCCTGACCGGCACGGCCCCTCCGCTCCTCCTGGGAGGTCGGGGGAATGCCCTGACCTCGGTCTTGCTCGCGATCAGCTTGCCTTGCGGATGAGCTTGGTCGGCGTCCGCATCATCCCCGGCTTCGGCTTGTCGGGGGACGGCAGGAGCTTCTGAAGGTAGGGCAGAGCTTCCGGATCGCGGGTCTTGAGATACCCGGGCGCACGCTCGGGAATCCACACCGTGTCCAGATACTCCCGGAAGAGGGGGAGCATCGAGAACGGGTACTGCCGCGCCTCAACCTCGGCCTCCGGCGTCTTGTGCATGTAGTAGCTGAACGACGTGGAGACCGTGGGGTGGTTGGCCTTCAACCAGTCCGAGAAACACCGCCCGACGCTCACGTCCGGCCGGTTCTCCTTCCCGTCAGGTGCGAAGTCCGCCATCGTCCGTCCGGCATGTTCCAGACGGCCCCACAGGTGGATGACGAGTTCGTTCAGCACCGAGAAGTGGCCCGGATCGATCCGGTCCCAATTCTCATTGTACCGCTTGATGAACGCAGGAACGCGGCCGTGGTAGGAGCCGGTCTTCCGAATGGACGGAAGAACCTCGCTCGTAACCCACTTCCGGAACGCCTTCGCCCCTTCCTTCCGGCTCGTCAGGATCAGGCTGTAGAGCCCGGACTCGCTGATGATCGTCGCGGGCTGCCGACCGCCGGGGGTATCGATAGTGGCGACCCCCTTTTCGTCGTCGTCCAGCCGCTTCGCCGCATCGGACGGATTGCCGATCTCCAACTTCCTGCACACGTCCGTGAGCACAAACCAGGGGTCACCGCCTCGGTCGAGAACACGGAAATTCTCGCGATCCTGATCCTGAAAAACCTTCATTTCGTACTGCATTTTCTCGTCCCCAAGGGGGCGAGCAGGGGCTTGGAGAAATCTCTTGACAGGGCCGTTTCGAGGCACCATTTCAGCGTCACAGTGATATCATCCCTGCTCGCAGGGTTAAACTCAAGGCCGGTCAGGTGTTTGCCGCACCCCCGGCCTTACTCATATCCGCCGCATAGTTGCGACAGCACAAGCTTGGGGCAGATGGGTGGCCTATGGCCCCGCTTCAAGAGGTTGAACGGAACTTTTTCAACTTTCGGAAATTTCTTCGTGTCACCCTGTCCTATGTCCAGGGGACAGGTACGCACGCCCGGTCTGGACCTACAGCCCGACCTTCTTTGTAAGGCTGTGCGCCCAGAGGTCGCCGTCCTGAATGTACCGCCTGACGGTGCTCGCCGACTTGTGGCGGCTCTGGCGCATGATGACCCGCTCCTCAACCCCTTCCGCGGCGGCCGACGTGCAGAAGCCCGACCTCATCGAGTGGCCGCTGAACGCCGTGGGATCGAGCCCGGCGAGTTCGGCGCGGCTCTGGACGATCTGGGCGACCGCGCGCGTCGAGAGGCCCGTCCCGACCCGGCCGTGCCGATCGACAGAGCGGTAGGCGCGGCCCGCCGAGATCCCGGCAGCCGCCACCCACGCCTCGAACGCCGCCGCCGGGCAGAACGCACTGCCGGTGCGCCCGACCGGCACGAATTCTCCCTGACCTTCTTGATCGCCCTTGCTGCGGGCGAGGCGGAGCTTCAGCCCCTGCGGCAGCACCGCCACGTCGGCCAGATCGAGGGCGCAGAGTTCGGCCCGGCGAAGTGCGCCGCCGAAGCCCGTCAGCAGCAGGCTGCGGTCGCGCAGGTCGATCAGGCGGCCCCCGCTACAGGTGGCGAGCACCTGCTTCAGGATCGGCGTCGTCAGTGCCTCGGCGTGGCGCTGGGCCGTGCCCTTGGCACGGCGAATCCCCTGCCACGTATCCCGCACCGCCGGGTGCCGTAGATCCATCACGTAACCTGCCGCTCGATGCGCAACGGCGATGGCGCTCATGCGTCTGCCCAGCGTGGCGGTGGCGAGCCGATCGGCGAACGCGGTGATGTACGCCGCCACCGTGTACGGCTCGGCCGGGAGCGACGCGAGGCCGACCGCAGCGCACCAGTCCGTGAAGTGAGCGAGATCCGCGGAATACGCCCGGCGCGTCGCTGCCGACCGCGATCCCTCGGCGAAGGCTCTGGCGCGCTCCGCGAGCGCAGCGAGATCTTCCGGGTGAGCGAGCACGCCGCCGGAGGTGGCGACGAGCACGTCGCCGCGACGCGGACCGGCCACCACGAGCCCGCGCCCGGCCGGGGCGTCGGGAACCGCATCGGCAGGCGCGACGGCGGGATCGACCCGGGTCCGAGCAGCCCGACGCCGGGCCGGACGCCGCTCGGGGTCGCACCGGACCACCCCCTCCCGATCGACGGTCCACACGGCCATTCGCGTCCTCTGGTTTCCGATACACTTTCATTATCGGAAGTCAGAACCGAGGTCAACGACATATGGAAAACCGTACTTCCCATATGTCGAAAGGCAGGCCGGTCGAAGAGTGTTGCGATAGGTCTCTGGCAGCGTGAGATATCGCAAACCGAGCCAACCTCCGACCAGATCAGGCGCGCGACTTAAATCAACACTTAATCGACATATCGCAAGAAGCGTCCGGCCCGCCGAAATGTGAGGTACGTCAACGAGCATGTTCCGTATGGCAACACCCCCGGCGACGAGGCCGGTCCGATCCCTGAGACAAATCTCAACTCGGTATCGACATATCGCAAAACCCTGCTAGAAGGAGTGACGTGCCATAAGTCACACCCCATGCGACATGTGGGAAAAGCGGAGATCGAGACCATGAGCCAGACCCTGATCGCCGGGCTCAAAGCGACTGCCACCGAGCTACAAACGGCCGGAAAGGCGATGACCAGCGCGGCCGAACGCCTCGAACTCCTGGCCGCCGCCTTGGAGAAGGAAATCGCGTCGCCGGTCGCCGGGGACGCCGGGCCCGTCTACAAAAAGCCGAACGGCAGGCTGACCGAGGCCGGGGCTGCCGCCGTCGATGCGGGTCTGGCGGCAGGGATGACGCTCACAGCAATCGCCAAGAACCTCGACGTACATATCTCAGCCATCTCCAAGCGGAAGAAGGCCAAGGACAAGCTGGGCGAAAAATCTTCTTGACTAGACTGAGGGTTTCTCTCTACGCCTCGATGTAAATACCGGATGCGCTACTACGAGATCATCGAGACGGCGGCGACCCGCCGTCCCCGCCCCCCGGCAGGCACCAAGCCGCCCCTCACGCCCGAGCAGGCCCGCCGAGCGGCCGAGCGCCGGAACGACGCGCAGCGGAAGCTACGCGACGAGAACTTGCGGCACTCGGCCAAGGTTGGCGACATCCAGGCCAAGTTAAGCCAGAGCCCGTGATCTACAGACCCCGAACGAACTCAGCGTCGTCGCGCCACGAACATCCGACGAGAACGAGCCAGACGAGCGGGGTGATCTGAACCTGACGAACGATGTACCCGTCGCGGGTCTTCGCGTTCAGGGCAATGACGAGGGCGGGCAGGTCGCCAGGAGCGACCGTCTTACTAACAAAAAACTTGTCCATGAAATTCTTCACCTTCTACTATTATAGTATATACAGTTTCTCTGAATGAATTGTCGATCAAAACACGATCGGCATCGGCTCAAGGAACGAGGAGATCAACTCCTTGTTCTTTTTCTTCGTCTTCGTGTCCCGAACTGGTCGGATCAGGAGCTTGAACGCCTGTCGGCCGTGGCTGCACCGCATGGCGGCGGCGACGTACTGCTTCACGGCCTCCTGGGGCCACGGCCTCCGCTCGTCGCCCGCGAGCGAGGTCTCAATCGAGACCTTCGAGGCGTAGCCGATCACGGCCTCGGCGTTCTCGACGAGCGCCTTGTCCTCGTGGAGATCCTGAAGATGAACCACGGGCGCGACGCTTCCGAGGACCGCCCTGACGGCGGCGTCGCCCAGGGCACCGACATGAACCAGCGCGTGGACGGTCACCACCCACTGCGGACCCTGCGCGCTCTCCGGCTCGTACCCGAGTTCGCGGTACTGCCTCCGCTTGTCGGTCCCGAGGGACGGGTAGTCCTCCGCCTCGAACAGATCCAGTTCGAGCGCACCGGCCAATCCGAATGCGCGCCAGCCGAGCCGATCAGCCCCCGGGGTCCTGCGCCGGTAGTCGATCCCATTGCCGAGCACCCGCCGGATGCCCTTGAGCGTGCCG
>NZ_JAAKGV010000062.1 GCF_011043735.1 Methylobacterium sp. DB0501
CGGTATTATGCAGCAAGCTCACCGGAAAGCGTTGATGTCGGCTTGATCCACCTGGCCTTGGCGGCTTCTATCTCGACTTGTATGTGTCAGATTATGCATCGGTTGAGCGAAACGCGCGACCGCCCCCTCCTGCCAGTTGACTTATATGCCAACCAGCGCCAGATTGGTCATAGCAGGCTTGACCCCGATCGAGATCCCCCTCGACGGAAGCCCTGAGGCATGGAGATTTCTCTATGGTCCTAGTGACTTTCTGAGATCATTGGACCGGCTTAGGGAGGCGGATGAGGCCTCCTCATATGGGTCCGACCAGCGCCTTCCCGACCAGCTTGACGATCTCTTGCATGCCTTCGTCTCTGGGCGAAGGCTCCATCACGACCGCGAGTTCCACTCAATGGAACCGGGCAGTGATGCGGTCTGGGAACTCAAAACACCAGATCTACGCCTTTTTGGATGGTTCCTGAGCAGGAACCATTTTGCATGCATGCACTTGGTCAAGGCTGACATCGCCAAGGGTACGGGCGATTTCGCTGGCTTTGATGCCCTTTATGGGCACATCAAAGGCGACATCATCCGGAGGCGCAAGGCCTTGGGGTGCGAAAGCCAATTCTGTGTTTATGGGACGGAGCCCTATGATGTCATATCTGTTCGAGATCGGCTCTAGGCGCCGCAAGACGTCCCGTCTCATAGGTATGGTTAGAGATGAGCTTGTTCGTGCGTTTGTCCATGAGAAGGTGAAAAGTAACATCAGTCAAGACGATCTTGCCAACAAACTCGATGTGCATAAATCAGTTGTCAGCCGAGATTTGAATAGTGGCGTGAATATGTCGCTATCGAAAATTGCCGATTATGCTTGGGCAATGGATTTGGACATTGTTTTTAAGCTCAAGCAAAAAAATGAGAATACCTATGAAGCTAGCTATGACGGAGAGCAATCTGCGATAGCTCCTCATCTAGCGGTGCTGGATGATATTGAACAGCTTGAGGACGCATAATTATGGAAAGATACGGGCACGTTAATTTTTGCGAAGACGTTAGGCGCGAAATTGGCGGCCAAAGAAGCCTCATTGGCTGCTACGATGGTGGCATGTCAATACCTGCTAGTCTGCCTTACATTGTACCGAGATTGTGCTTGGATATATCAATATATATGATCAAAGCAAAGAAAGTAGAGGATCTTGAAATCGAAATATATTTGCCAGATAGTGGCGAGGAACCATTTAAGAGCATAAAAGCGCAAAAAAGTGAGAAAGTATGGCAAGGTGAATTAGAGCGTGAAGATGGTACCCCATTGTACGTAAGGCATCGGGCGATCCTTAGTTTTGTTGGAATGAGGATCAAGGCGGATGGATCTATTCGAGTATTTGCAAATTTTGATGGCGAAAAATTGCGGATTGGCGGACTAAGAGTCAAATCGGCGCCTGACGTAGAGCTTGAAGCCAAATAATATTTTCCTTAATTTATTATACTTCATACAGATTGCCACATTTTAACATTTTTTTTCTTGCCCGCGACAAAAATCCTGCCCTGAGCGGCCGCCCTATTCAATGATTGGATCAGGCGGTAGGCGACCGCGCGTTTCAAAAGTCGATCCTCCTCGTCCCATCCCTTTGCCCGAATGACAGCTAGCGCCAACTCGCGCGTCGTGAGCGGTTCCCCCGCTTCCTCGAGCGTCGCCTTGCACAGCTTGAACATCTCTCCGTAGGCGAACAGCCGGTTGAGGTGGGCGTAGGCCGGGAAGCGTGTCTGCGTGGCCGGGGAGAGGTCATAGAGCGCGAGAACGGCTGTCACGCTGGACAGGTCGCGTTCCGCTGCCGCCAGTTGGCGGCGTAGCTCGGCAATGTGGGCCTCGATCTCATCCCGCTTGGTGCGGAGGGTGGTGACGATCTGAGGGAGGGCCATCACGCCACCTTCGCCCGATGCCGCTGCCAGTAGCCCGTCCAGGCCAGGGACGGAGGATGCCGGAGCGAGGCTTCGGCCATCCGAAGGTACTGCTGACCGTTGCTGATGCGGCGGTTGTCCTCGCGCCACGCCATCTCGCCCGCGTAGGCCGCAAGGTAAGGGCCGGCGATGTGATGGTGCGTGCCGATCTCGGCCCGACGGAGACGGGAGAAGAACGACTCGGCTTGGTTGGTGCAGGCGTCGTCGGCGCTGTACGCCTGCTGATGGTTGATGCGCTTGGTCAGGTAGCGCTTGTGCAGCACGTCCCAGCCAGCGGCCTCGTCAGCGTGGATGGTGCTGCCCTCGGCGACACGCTTGCCGATTGTCTCAACCGAAGCCGTCTCGCTCTTGAAGACGAAGGGGAGGGTGCTCCCGCCGCGTTCGCGCATGATGACCACGACCCGGCGCTTGCCGGTCTGGTTGACAGCGAGACGCCGGTCTACGCGGTTCTCCTTGTGGTTGGCGGGCTTCACGTACCCGCCGAAGTAGGCGCCATCGACCTCCACCGTACCAGAGACGGTAGCCTCTGCCTTCTCGGCCGCAATTGCCTCCCGGAGCTTATGAGCGAGGACGAAAGCGGTGCGGTACTGGACGTTGAGGTCGCGGGAGAGTTGGAGCGCGCTGTGGCCCTTGGCGCCATTGGCGAAAATCGCCATCGCCATGAGGTAATCGCGGATCGCGAGCTTGCGGTTCGCGAAGATGGTGCCGCTGGTCACGCTGTACTGATGGGAGCAGCCCTTGCACTTCCAGAGCTTGCGGGTGGAGAGGAAGCTGTGAGTGAGGCAGCCACAGCGCGGGCAGTAGGGCTCGCCCTTGGTCTCTGCCCAGCGGATCAGCTTGAACGTGGTCCAGGCTTGGTCGTCAGACATGCGGGCGACGCTGACGAGGCTCAGGGAGCGGGCAGCGGTGGAGAGAAGGAAGTGCTGAGCCACGGCGCCGCCTCAACGTTTTGCGTTAAGGTGGACGTTATGCGCTCAAAGATGCCAGGTCAACGCTTTCAATCGCCCTTGACGCAAAAACTCGGCCGCGCTACCTCTCAGTGACGATGACGCCTGAGCAATGCCGCGCTGCCCGAGGATGGCTGGACTGGTCGCAACCAGACCTAGCCAAACGCTCAAACGTAGGACTGAGCACGATACGCCAGTTCGAGAACGGCTTGCGCACGCCCATCGCCAACAACCTGCTGGCGATGAAGCGCGCGTTTGAGGAGGCCGGACTCACGCTATTGGAGAGTCCGGCTGGCATCGCACTTACGGACGATGCGCTTCCCTCAGATCAGAAAGGGAGCGGCCCAACTCCTTGATGCGCGAGGCCGCGCACGATCTTGCTGACTGTGCCGCCATTAACGCAGAAGTAGTGCGACGCTCTGGCCTGAGACCAGCCGAGGACTTTGACTGCGTGGAGAATATGCCCTGCGGTCTCAGGGCTGCACGGGAATTCAGCGGACATAAATCATCCTCCGCAAAAGCGGTTACTGGGGATGCGCGTCCGGCTTGAAACCTGTTCCCTATGATGCGATCTTATAGCTGCGTGCTGCGCATCAGGGAGGCTTCCAGCCGGAAGCATTCACGATGGGCGGTCCTGGCCGGGCCGGGTTCCCTTTGCAGAGGGAATTCCGGCCCGACTTCGTTCTCTCCCGGCTCGAACCTATGCCAGAGAGCAAGCGTGTAGTTTTTTCATCCTATTTCTGCCCTCGTACACTAGCTGAAAACATCTGCTTTTTCTGAATTTACTAGTTTTTCGAGGTCTAAGCTCTCGGGTGCATAATATAAGCCGTCAGCTGCTTCAGCAAGACGGCCGGCGCGCACAAGATTTAGCAGAGTCGTATGAACTGCTCTGCCGCCGCTCTCGCCGTTAGGAAAATATCCAGCAAGAGCAGCGGCTGATCTAAGATCGTCTTTGGACGCCATCTCTTTTTTGCGAGTTTCGTTTAATAGAAAGTCCGCAAGTCCCATAGTTAGGGTTGGAGAAGACGGAGCCGTAGCATCTCCGTGCCGTCGCTGTTCAATTGCTAACAGCGCGCCTGTCGCGCTGCGTTCATCGTTCAGTTCACGCTCACGCTCTGCAAATTCTTTATCTAATTCATTTTTACGGCGATTGTACTCCGCCACTAACGTGCTCATCCGGCTATCAAGCTCGGCGAGACGCTCTTTAAGGTCTGGACGGATATCGCGCACGGTTGACCCTCTACGGATGCGTGGCATCATACCCCCTCTCCACGAATGAGCAAGCGCCATTCGTCCGCCTTTCCCCATTGAATGAGTCAGGCAGAACAAATCTGGTACGAATGAGAACCGTAGGGAACAATCCTACGGGTGTCGCTATGAGCCTACCTCAACGCTTTACGGTGAGCTTGCTGCATAATACCG
>NZ_JAAKGV010000063.1 GCF_011043735.1 Methylobacterium sp. DB0501
GCTCGCGCCAGACCTACGGCTCGCCGCGGGTCCAGGCGGAGTTGCGCGACCAAGGCGAGGCCCACAGCCGCAAGCGCATTGCCCGGCTGATGCGACAGGCGGGTCTCGTCGGGGCGTGCCATCGCCGCGGTGGGCCCGTAACGACACGGCGCAACCAAGAGGCCCGGCCGGCCCCGGACCTCGTCGACCGCAGCTTTGCGGCTGATGAGCCCAACCGGCTGTGGGTCGCGGACATCACTTACATCCCGACGCGTGCCGGGTTCCTCTACCTGGTGATCGTGCTCGACGCGTTCAGCCGTTGGGTCGTCGGCTGGTCAATGGCCGATCATCTGAGAACGGAACTAGTACTGGACGCGCTCGAGATGGCGGTTGGCCAGAGAAAACCGCGAGACGTGATCCACCACTCGGATCAGGGCTCGCAATATACGTCGCTAGCCTTCGGCAGCCGCTGCCGCGAGGCGGGTGTGCGACCCTCGATGGGCTCGGTCGGGGATGCTTACGACAACGCCATGGCTGAGAGCTTCTTCTCGACCCTGGAATGCGAACTCCTCGCCCGCCGGCGCTTCCAGTCCCGGCCTGAGGCCCGCATGGCCCTCTTCAGCTACCTCGAGGGCTTCTACAACCCGGTGCGGCGACACTCCGCCCTGGGTGACCGCTCACCCCTCGTCTACGAACAGGAGCATCGCCCAAAACCCGCAACCGAGACCCTGCTCAGCCAAGCCCCATAGCCGTCCACAGAAACGGGGCAATCCCAATCATGGAGCGCGTTGGCCCTTTGGCCTGTAGAAGGGCCGCGGCCATCGGATCGTCTTCGCCGAAGGCGTCGATCATGCCCGCAAGAGGACCCGGAGGAGGTTCGACGGCGGGTGTTGGAGCGCCATCGTCAGGAGCGTCAAGCTCAGAACCGCGCGGCGCAGTCGCGTGACGAGCAGGAAATGGATTGAGTTGCGCTTCCCACCGCAGCAGCGGCCTGCGCGAGCTCCACAGCGGATCATGCGCAAAGTGGTCATAGCTCTTATCCCGCAGGCTCCTGATCGACCTGATCAGCGCTCGCGTTGGACCATTCGTAGTTGCCGCACGCGGAACGCCTCGACTATCGCCCGCAGCACGACGCATGGCCAACACCAGATTGGCATCGTGCGCTGATGCCTATGAATAGATATCCAAGGTTATAATCATTTTTACGACGACCAAGCACACGCTTTGTTTATCTATCGAATATTTATGAATTTATGCATCGATTGAATCGTTAATCTGTTGGCGCCGTTAGTCGATGTTAGTGGATATGCTGGGCCAAAAAGTCACAATGATACAAATTTCAGCCTCTGATTGTTTTTTTGCATTTTTAGACTTGCAATTCCGCAGTTAACAAAGGATAAGAATTTATCACGCGGGGCCGTTTCAGAAGTTGATTGGACCATGTTGCTGAAAGTGATTTGCTAGCTTTGCGTGACTCAGCAGCTGGTATCTCTTGGAGTTAAAGATGGCTTATGTGGCTGGAACCAACGGATCCGAGGCTCTGAATGGAACTTACGGTGCGGACTATATCAATGCACTTGGTGGAAATGATATAATCTATGGTGGATACGGATCGGACAACCTCGATGGAGGGGATGGTGACGATACGTTTCTGGTTCGCGGCTCCGAAGGTCCAGATTTCTACACAGGAGGATCGGGTTTCGATATCATTGCCGTCAGAAATCCGGACCCCGCGTTCAGCTTTATCGATCTTGGAATTTCAACGCTCGACTCAGTTGAGGCAATTGTAAATGAATCCAGCGCCACTGTAAACATAAAGACTGATTATATCCTAGATTTGAGCGAAACAACCCTGGTAAATATCAATTCAATTCAAGGATCTGAAGGAAATAACTACCTTACTGGTAACGTAATATACAACAACGCATTGACGGAGTATCGTGGAATTGCAATATATGGGTATGGTGGTAATGACGAGATCATTGGTTCAGTGGCGGGCGACCGACTGGATGGTGGAAATGGAAACGATACCCTGATTGGCGGAGAGGGAGACGACACGCTCATCGGCGGCGCGGGTGCAGACTACTTTCGTTTCGATGCCAACGGTGGAATTGATACGGTTACGGATTTTGTATCAGGTTCCGATAAAATCCAGCTTGGCCCCTCGATCACAAGTGTGAACCTCTACAATTATAATGGAAATGCCTTGCTCGAATTCAATGGCTCCTCGTACGCAATTCTATCCGGTGTTTCACCCTCAGCGATAAGCTCGAGCGATCTCGTGTTTGCCTAGAATGATGCTCCCTGCACAGCGAGAGTTGTGCAGGGAGTGTCCTGATAATTACTCAGCAGAAATATTCATATCATGCATTACTACCCCTTGAAAAGATATTTATCGGTGCATCCTTCAAAGAACTTCTAATGCCGGAAACTGACTTGCTGTCAGATAGATATGCCTGCACTGCGTTATCCTTAAACGAGCCAGATTTGAGACTGAGAAAAGTATCGGATTTTTGAAATGCTACTGTTTCGATCACGGCTTGTTTTAAAGCAGATGCTTGATCCAGCCAATAACTTTTCTGCTTTCCATCCATCTTCTGGTCTGTCCGAATACGCGTTTCCAGCGCTTCCCAGGAGTCGAAGCGTTCGACGGCTTCGCCGCCGCCGATGCCGGCCATGATGATGGAGCCGGAGGCATCGGCCGTGTTCGCTTCGTCCTTTAAGGACTGATCCACCGTGAAGTCGAACGCTGCCCCAGACGCCTGCTTAGCTGCGGCACCCGGAGCGGCCGAGATGCCTTGAGCCGTCTTGATGATGTTGTTTGTGGTATCGGATGCTGCCTTCGTAGACTGGTTTTGGCCCACCTGCTGAAGCAATGTGAGGGCCGTGCTGTACCGACCGGAAATTTGGCCTACGGACATGACTTCCCCTACGTGCGACCCCTCGCAATGCCGCTTGCGATCTGAGGATCGTGCGGCATGCCAAATCACATTTATGCAATGAAAACATAAAATATTGTTAAAAACTCTGACAGCGAGACAGAATTTCGGGTTTTGCTTCCAGATTAGTTTTGCCGATAGGCTCCATTTAGCTATGGAGATCTGATCACATTTAAGCACTTACACTACAGTTGCGGGCCGCTTTTCAGTGATCGACGGGCGACCTCAATTGCTGTGTTGGGAATTTGCTGGGATGGCTTCAAAGAATATAGCAAATATAGGTCTAGAAATCTTCAGAAACAAAGTGCTGGGCTCTCTTGGGGCTTGTGCCAGATTTTGCATTCGGAGCGCGTGCGGACGCCTTCTCAGCCGATTTCTGTAACGACGCGGCGAGGCTCGACTGAACCGCCCCGGGTTTCCCGGAGGCTCCAACTTCTGAGAGGATGGAGCCATGACGAAGCGAACAGCCCCTTTTTCGCCTGAGGTGCGCGAGCGTGCCGTGCGGATGGTGCGCGACCACGAGGGCGAGCACGGCTCGCAGT
The DNA here is from genome assembly GCF_011043735.1 of Methylobacterium sp. DB0501. Classification (GTDB taxonomy): domain Bacteria; phylum Pseudomonadota; class Alphaproteobacteria; order Rhizobiales; family Beijerinckiaceae; genus Methylobacterium; species Methylobacterium alsaeris. The sequence goes on from NZ_JAAKGV010000063.1 coordinate 3,461, forward strand.
GGTCGGCGATCCAGTCGATTGCCGCGAAGATCGGCTGCTCGGGCGAGACGCTGCGGAACTGGGTGCGTCAGTCCGAGCGGGATCAGGGCGTGCGTCCTGGCCAGACGACGGACGAGCGCGAACGGATCAAGGCGCTGGAGCGAGAGGTTCGCGAGC
>NZ_JAAKGV010000064.1 GCF_011043735.1 Methylobacterium sp. DB0501
CCGTAGCGGGTGAACGGGAAGGCGTCGATCTTCACCACCGCCTCCTGCCCCGGCAGCACGAACCCGATATCCTTGTTCTGCACCTGCGCCTCGACCTCGATCGGACCGTCCGTCGGCACCACCACCATCAGCGGCTGGCCCGCCGTCACCACCTGCCCCAGCGTCGTCACCGCCAGCTGCTGCACCGTCCCGGAGATCGGCGCCTTGAGCGTCGTCCGCTCGCGCTTGAGCTGCGCCTTCACCACGTCCTGCACCAGCGCGTCGCGCTTCTGCGCCGCTTCCGTCAGCGCCTGGTACTGCCGCGCCACCGTCTCGCTGGTCAGCTGCGCGATGCGACGCTGCAGCGAGGTCGCCGCCGCCTTYGCCTCGCTCAGCTGCCCGCGGTCGTAGGCGAGGTCGGCCGCGACCTGCTCGACCTGCTGCACCGCGTCGATCACCGCCGCCCGCGTCCCCGCCGCCCTCGCCACCAGGGTCTCGCGCATCTCGGCGCGCTCCTTCAGCACCGCCTGCAGCCGCATCCGCGCCGCGATGCTGGCCCCGAAGCGCTCCTGCGTCGCCACCTTCTCGGCGAGCTGCGCCTCGAACGCCTCGCGGGTGGTGGCGTACTGGCCGATCTCGGCCAGCATCGCGCCTTCCTCCCGCGCCCGCACCGCCGGCGGCACCGCGGCCGGGAARTCCACCTTGATCGTCGGCAGGTTCCTCTCCACCGCCTCGATCGTGGCGCGCCGCCGCGCGATCTGCGCCTCCAACGCCGCGAGGTCGCCCCGGCGCGAGGACAGGTCGGCCTCGGCTTCCGTCGGCTCGAGCGTCAGCAGCACGTCCCCGGCCTCGACCCGGCTGCCGTTCTCCACCGACACGGTCTGSACCTTGCCGGTGTCGAAGGGCTGCACGACCTTCGAGCGCCCCGAGGGCTGGATGCGGGCGGTSGCCACCGCGTGGATGTCGATCYKSGCGAAGATGCTCCACACGAGCGCCGCCCCGAACATCAGGCACAGCACCCAGGTGAACACCGTCGCGTAGGGCGAGGGCGGGGTGTCGAGGATCTCGAGATGGGCCGGCAGGAACTCCTGGTCGGARCGGTCGTCGGCGAGCCGCCGCACCCGCTCGGTCAGGCCGCGCGGGCTGAAGCGGGCCGGCGGCGGGGCGCCGCGCCGCGGGGCCGGCAGGTTGTCGGGGGAAGCGGGGTGCGGGTTGGCGCTCACGCGGCCTCTCCCTTGCTCAAGCCGTGGTCGGATTGCAGGCGCCAGAGCCGGCCGTAGAGCGAGGCCGGCCGCTCGACCAGYTCGCGGTGGGTGCCRTCCTCGACGATCCGCCCCTCCTGCACGGCGATGATCCGGTCGCAGATCCGCACCGCCGCCAGCCGATGGGCGATGATGATCACCGTGCGSCCGCGCACGATGTGCTTCATGTTSTCCTGGATGATCCGCTCGCTCTCGTAGTCCAGCGCCGAGGTCGCCTCGTCCAGGATCAGGATCCGCGGGTTGGTGGCCAAAGCCCGGGCGATCGCCAGCCGCTGGCGCTGCCCGCCCGACAGGTTGGCGCCGCGCTCCTCGATCGGCGTGTCGTAGCCGAGCGGCAGCCGGTTGATGAACTCGTCGGCCCCGGCGAGSCGSGCCACCTGCATCACCTGCGCCCGCGACAGGCCCGGATTGGCCAGCGCGATGTTCTCGAACACCGTCTTGTTGAACAGCAGGTTCTCCTGCAGCACCACGCCGATCTGGCGCCGCAGCCAGGCCGGRTCGACCTGGGCGATGTCGACGCCGTCGACCAGTACCTGGCCCTTCTCCGGCACGTAGAGCCGCTGCAAGAGCTTGGTGAAGGTCGACTTGCCCGAGCCCGACGGCCCGACGATGCCGAGGACCTGGCCGGCCGGGATGTCGAGGCTGACGTCCTTGAGCACCTCCGGCGTGCCGGGCTGGTAGCGGAACGACACGCCGCGCACCGTGACCTGGCCCTTGGCCGGCGGCAGGTGGGCCTGRGCSAGCGCSCGGGTCTCGGGCGGGCAGTTGAGCACGTCGCCGAGGCGCTCGAGCGACACCTTGACCTGCTGGAAGTCCTGCCAGAGCTGGGACAGGCGCAGGATCGGGGCGGTGACCTGGCCCATGATCATGTTGAAGGCGATCAGGCTGCCGACGGTCAGCTCGCCGTTCATCACCGCGTAGGCGCCGAAGAACAGCACGAGCGCGGTGGTGACCTTGGAGATGTACTGGATCGCGTTCTGGCCGAGGCTGGCGACGAGGCCGGCGACGAACGAGGTCTTGACGTAGGCGGCGAGGCGCTCCTCCCAYTGGCTCTTGAGGGTGGGCTCGACGGCGAGGGCCTTGACGGTGTGGATGCCGACCACCGACTCGATCAGGAACTGGCTCGACAGGGCCGAGCGGTTGAAGCGCTCGAGGGTCTTGTCGCGCAGGATCGGCCGCAGCAGCACCGCCACCARGATGTAGCACGGGATCGACAGGGTGACGATCAGCGCCAGCAGCGGCGARTAGAAGTASAGGATCGCCAGGAAGAGCAGCGTGAACGGCACGTCGATCGCCGAGGTCAGCGCCTGTCCGGTGAGGAAGTTGCGCACCGTCTCGAGCTCGCGCACGCGGGCGACGGTCTGKCCGGCGGGCCGGGTCTCGAAGTAGCCGAGCGGCAGGCGCATCAGGTGGTCGAACAGGCGGGCGCCGAGCTCGACGTCGATGCGGCTGGCSGTRTGGGTGAGGATGTAGCCGCGCAGGTATTGCAGCACGACGTGGAACAGGCCGAGCACCACGAGGCCGACGGCGACGAGGGTGAGGGTGGAGTAGCCGCGGTGGACCAGGACCTTGTCGATGGTGATCTGGAAGAAGATCGGGGTGATGAGGGCGCAGAGCTGGATGAACAGCGAGGCGACGAGCACGGTGGCGAGCGGCCTGCGGTAGCGCCAGACGGAGGGGACGAACCAGGTCAGGCCGAACTTGTGCAGGGCGGTCTGGAGGTTGGCGCGTCGGGCGACGAGCACGATGGTGCCGGTCCATCGGGGCAGGAAGGCGTCGGGCTCGACGTGGTCGGCGGTGCGGGCGACGGGATCGATGATGCGCAGCTTGCCGTCCTCGAAGCGGCG
>NZ_JAAKGV010000065.1 GCF_011043735.1 Methylobacterium sp. DB0501
TACTCGTGCGGGCGCGTCAATGGCTGTACAAGAACAAGCTGGTGATCGTGCACGAGCGGGCAATTCGGACACTGATTGCGGCGGCACTTGCCCAGCTTGAAGTTGAAACAGGCACCGCCATCGCCGCCAGCGTTGATCCAGCAACACTTGATCGCTGGCGAGCCTCAGTTTCAGAGCTGCGCCCAGATGGACAAACCCAGCAGAGTTGGCTATGGGCTGCACCGGCGAAACACTCAACCCGCCAAATCAGCGAGGTACTGGAGCGCATCGACCTGCTTTACACGCTGGACGTTCATAAGCACCTGGCAGACATCCCCGATCTCATCTTGCGCCGCTACGCGCGCCGACTTGTCTCCAGGCCGCCCTCAGCCGGAGCCAAGATCAAAGAGCCAGCGCGCACCGTGGAGGTCGCATGCTTTCTTCGGTATTGCCTGTTCACCACCACAGACCAGTTGATCCTTATGGTGCAGCGCCGGATCGCCGATCTGTGGCGTCAGGCTGCCGCCGATGTCCCCGCTACCGTCAATTGGGCCGCAATGTACAAAACGCTGCTCGGCGAACTTGTTGCCTTGAGCGCGCAAGGTGCGGTGCCAGATGCTGAGTTGCGTGCCCGTCTTGAAGCCTTGATCACCGAAACCCAGAAACGCAAACCACCGAGCAGGGCCTCCCTGGTCCGCGAGGGATTGATTGATGGAATTCGCCCCGTGCGGTCGTTGCTCGTCGCCATTGCAAAGCTGCCCTGGCAGGCCACCGGCGAGCATCCTGCCATCGAGTACCTTGCCAAGCTGCAAGCTTTATATCTCAAAGGATCCAGAAAGCTGCCAGTTGAAGTGGTGGCACCAAGTCTGGGAATGATCTGGCAGGTTTCGATCTCCAGCCCAGACCGGGAACGGGCGTTTCAGGCGTTGGAGGTGGCCACCCTGTTTGCCCTGCGCCGCGCGGTGCGCAATGGCTCGGTCTGGATTGAGCACAGCCTGAGCTTTCGGGGTCGTGCGCGCTTGTTCTTCACGGACGAGCGTTGGCAGGCAGAGTCCAAGAAACACTATGCCCGTCTATCGTTACCCAGCAAGGCTGCCACTTTCTTGAAGCCTTTGCTGGCCAGAGTAACTGCCGGTGTCGATGCGGTGGCCGCTGCAGCCCGCAGTGGCGTACTGCGCGTGGATGATGAACTCCATTTGTCGCCATTGCCCGCAGAGGACGAAGACCCAGAAGTGACCAAGCTGCGCGCGGCTTTGGATCACCGCATCGGTGAGGTTCAATTGCCGGAAGTGATTCTGGCCGTTGACGCCCAGGTGCGCTTTAGCTGGATCATGCTCGGACGTGAGCCGCGCTCTACCGACGAGCTGCTGATGGTCTATGCCGGCATCATGGCCCACGGCACCAGTCTGACTGCGGTCGAATGCGCGCGCATGATTCCGCAATTGTCTGCCACCAGCATTCGCCAGGCCATGCGCTGGGCGCGGGACGAACGGCGTCTGAGCCAGGCCTGCCAGGCTGTGCTGGAATTCATGCAGCGACACCCGATTGCCGCCACCTGGGGGCGGTCCGATTTGGCATCTTCTGACATGATGACCATGGAGACCACCAAACGGGTGTGGCAAGCCCGGCTTGATCCTCGGCGCAACACACCTTCCATTGGAATCTACTCCCATGTAAAAGACCGGTGGGGCATCTTCCATGCGCAGCCCTTTGTGCTCAATGAGCGCCAGGCGGGCGTGGCCATTGAAGGTGTCATCCGCCAAGAAAAGCTGGAGACCAGCCAGCTTGCTGTGGATACCCATGGCTACACCGACTTTGCCATGTCACATGCCCGTTTGCTTGGTTTTGATCTTTGCCCGCGGTTGAAGGAACTCAAACAGCGCCACCTCTTTGTGCCACGCGGCACCAAAGTGCCCGCAGAAATCGCTGCGGTGTGCGAAGCCAATGTCGACGTCGCTTTGATCGAAAAGCATTGGGATAGTCTGGTGCACCTGGCAGCCTCGGTCATGAGCGGACATGCCAGTGCGGTGGCAGCTCTTGCGCGGTTCGGTTCTGCCGCCCAGGGCGATCCAATCTATGAGGCTGGCGTGCAATTGGGGCGGTTGCTGCGTACGGCGTTTTTGGCTGACTACTTTGTCAAGGACGCTTTCAGGAACGAGTTGCGCCGGGTGCTCAATCGGGGCGAGGCTGTTAACGCCCTCAAGCGCGCCATTTATACCGGCCGGATCAGCCCGGCGCAGGCCAAACGTGTCGATGAAATGCAGGCTGTGGCCGATGCGTTGAGCCTGATGGCCAACATCGTGATGGCGTGGAATACCTCACAGATGCAGGCGGTCCTGGATCGCTGGTCGAACCGCCGCCAGGTCATTCCACCGGAACTGATCGGGAAGATTGCGCCCACCAGGCTGGAGAGCATCAACTTGCGGGGTGTGTTTCGCTTCCCGGTTGACCGCTATGCTGACCAAATCCTGCCTTCGCGGCCAAATGCATCGATAACTGGCACCAATGGATGAAACCGACCACGGTTTGACGCCACGAATCGCAGATTTGAAAGTGAACAGGAAAGTCAATGAAATCAACGATCTACCAACACCACCTCCGCGCCAGTGCTAGCTTTTCGTACCGTCACTTATTGCACTGAAAACGAGGAGACCCCT
>NZ_JAAKGV010000066.1 GCF_011043735.1 Methylobacterium sp. DB0501
TGTGATTAGGCGTGGAATAAGGACCCCGTTTCCGGGGTGATCGGCGTCCAAACGGGCCCCCCAGGATACTTCATCCAGACTGCCTCCCGCACTCGGAACGGGAGGCTCGCGGAGGATGTTGGTCGTGGAGACGGTCGCGAAGATCCGCCGCGCGTACTTCGTGCAGCATAAGCCGATCAAGCAGATCTGCCGGGAGCTGAAGCTCTCCCGCAAGGTCGTCAGGAAGGTGATCCGCTCGGAGGCAACCGCCTTCCGCTACACCCGCAGCGTCCAGCCTGCACCCAAGCTCGGGCCCTGGCGCGACGAGCTCGACCGGATGCTGGCGGCCAATACGGGGAAGCCGGCGCGGGAGCGGCTGACGCTGACCCGGATCTTCGAGGCGCTGCGGGGGCTCGGCTACGAGGGCGGCTATGATGCCGTCCGCCGCTACGCCAAGACGTGGAAGCGCCAGCAGGCCAGCGTGACGGCTCCCGCCTTCGTGCCGCTCGCCTTCGCCCCGGGTGAGGCCTACCAGTTCGACTGGAGCCATGAGATCGTCCTGATCGCCGGCGTCACTACGACGATCAAGGTCGCCCACGTCCGCCTCTGCCACTCGCGCATGCTGTTCGTGCGGGCCTATCCGCGCGAGAGCCAGGAGATGGTCTTCGACGCCCACGACCGGGCGTTCGCCTTCTTCCGCGGCACCTGCCAGCGCGGCATCTACGACAACATGAAGACCGCGGTCGAGACGATCTTCGTCGGGCGCGAGCGCGCCTACAACCGCCGCTTCCTGCAGATGTGCTCGCACTACCTCGTCGAGCCCGTGGCCTGCACGCCGGCGTCAGGCTGGGAGAAGGGGCAGGTCGAGAACCAGGTCGGGCTGGTGCGCGAGCGCCTGTTCACCCCGCGCGTCCGGGTGAGAAGCTACGACGAGCTCAATGCCCTGCTGCTCGACGGGGTCGTCGCCTACGCCAAGGCCCACCCGCATCCCGAGCAGCGCGACCTGACGATCTGGCAGGCCTTTGAAGCCGAACGGGGAGCCCTGGTCCCCTACGCCGGACGCTTCGACGGCTTCCACGCCGTGCCGGCGGCCGTGTCCTCGACCTGCCTGGTGCGCTTCGACAACAACAAGTACTCGGTCATGGCCTCGGCCATCGGTCGCCCGGTCGAGGTGCGCGCCTATGCCGAGCGCATCGAGATCCGCCAGGATGGACGCGTCGTCGCCGAGCACCCGCGGGCCTTCGGCCGCGGCCAGACGGTGTTCGACCCCTGGCACTACGTCCCCGTGCTCGCCCGCAAGCCTGGCGCGCTGCGCAACGGCGCACCGTTCAAGGACTGGGTCCTGCCCGCCGCCCTCGAACGGATCCGCCGCAAGCTCGCCGGCAGCGCCGACGGCGACCGCCAGATGGTCGAGATCCTCACCGCCGTGCTCGGCGACGGCCTCTCCGCGGTCGAGGCGGCCTGCGCCGAGGCACTGCGCGAGGGCGTGCACTCGGCCGACGTGGTGCTCAACATCCTGGCCCGCCAGCGGGAGCCGCCCGCGCCCGTCCCGCTGCTGACGCCCGAGAACCTGCGGCTGCGCCACGAGCCGGTCGCTGACTGTGCCCGCTACGACAGCCTGAGGAGAGCCCCATGATGGAACGTCAGCAGATCCTCGCCACCATGGGCGAGCTGAAGCTGTTCGGGATGAAGGCGGCCTACGACGAGATCATCAAGGTCGCCCTCAAGCGCAGCCACGAACCGCAGCAGATCGTCGGCGACCTGTTGCAGGCCGAGATCAGCGAGAAGCAGGCGCGCTCGATCCGCTACCAGATGACGATCGCCAAGCTGCCCCTGGCTAAGGACCTCGCCGAGTTCGCCTTTGGCGGGACGCCGATCAACGAGGGTCTGGTGCGCGACCTCTGCGGCGGCGAGTTCCTGGCCCACCAGCGCAACGTCGTGCTGGTCGGCGGCACCGGCACGGGCAAGACGCATCTGGCCATCGCGGTCGCCCGGTCGTGCATCCGGGACGGGGCGCGGGCCCGGTTCTACAATGTGGTCGACCTCGTCAACCGGCTCGAGGCCGAGGCGCGAGCCGGCCGGCAGGGCCGCATCGCCGACCACCTCGCCCGGCTCGACCTGGTGGTGCTGGACGAGCTCGGCTACCTGCCGTTCGCGCAGTCGGGCGGTCAGCTGCTGTTCCACCTGATCAGCCGGCTCTACGAGACCACCTCGATCGTGGTGACGACCAACCTGGCGTTCGGGGAGTGGCCAAGCGTGTTTGCCGGCGACGCCAAGATGACGACGGCACTGCTCGATCGACTGACCCACCACTGCGAGATCGTCGAGACCGGCAACGAGAGCTGGCGCTTCAAGAACCGGGCGTGAGGGCGGTCTGCGCGCAGCTCATCCTGGACCCCTGCTCAGCCCGGCTGCGCCACCCCGACCCGCTTCGCCGGGCTGATCAGGGGCGTCGCGCCACGCGCAACAAAGGGTCCCGATTGGACGCCGATCAGGGGTCCCGTTCCGATGCCGTTTGACA
>NZ_JAAKGV010000067.1 GCF_011043735.1 Methylobacterium sp. DB0501
CGGCCCGGGCCGGCGAGCACGGTCGCGGCTTTGCCGTGGTGGCGAGCGAGGTGAGGAAGCTCGCCGAGCGCAGCCAGGCGGCGGCGGCCGAGATCGGCACGCTGTCGATCGACACGGTCAAGGCGGCGCAGGCGGCGGGCGACATGCTGGGCCGGCTGGTGCCCGACATCAAGCGGACGGCGGCCTTGGTCGAGGAGATCTCGGCGGCGTGCCGGGAGCAGGATGTCGGGTCGGGGCAGATCAACCAGGCGATCCAGCAGCTCGACAAGGTGACGCAGCAGAACGCGAGCGCGTCCGAGCAAGTCTCGGCAACCTCGGAGGAGCTGGCGGCCCAGGCCGAGACGCTGCAAGCCACGATCGCCTATTTCCGGATCGGCGAGGACGAGGCTGCGGCGGCCGGATCGCGGCCGCTCGACGGGGCGGTGTCGCAGCTGCGCGCCACGGCCGCCCGGATGGCCGCACCGTCGGCGGTGGTGCGGTCGCCCCTCAAGACATTGGTCAAGCGGGGCGCGGCGGCCCGACCGGCAGTCAAATCCCCGGCTGCCAGGTCCGTGGCATCCAAGTCCCCGGCGGCTCGCTCCATGGCCGGCGTCGGCGGGGGCGGCTTCAGCCTCGACATGGGCGAGGGCGACGAGCGCGACGCCGACTTCACCCGCGTCGCCTGACGCGGACATCCCCGACCCACCGCGCGGGATCGACGTTCGCGCGGCCTCACCGGACGACGGGACACGCCGTCGTCCAGATCGACCGCCGTCGCGCCGACCAGACCCGACGTTTCCGCCTGAACCGCGATAGACCCCCGAAGAGAGCCCACACCGATGCGTTTCACGATCAAAGCGAAGCTCGGGATCGCCTTCGGGGCGATCCTCGTCCTCCTCGGGGGCGCCGGCACCCTGGCGGTGTCGAGCCTGAGCCAGTCCAACGACCGGATGCAGGCCTTCGCGGCCCGCCCGTTCTCCCAGGTCCAGCGGATCCTGCGCATCGAGGCGATGTCCTTCGACGCAGCCCGGATGTTCGCGCGCTCGATGCTCGAGCCGACGACCACCGCCCGCGAGAAGCTGTTCGCCGAGTTCAAGGCGAACGATGCCAAGCTCCAGGGCATCCTGAGGGAGTATACCGACCTCGTGCCGATGGAGGATCGCTCTCGCGTCCAGCCCCTGCGCGAGAACTGGTCCAAGCTCAGCGAAGCCGTGACCAAGGGCATGGAGTTCGCGGTCCAGAACGGCAACAACACCGCCAATGCCATCGCGACCGGTGAGACGCTCACCGCTTTCACGGCGGCGATGGGGCGCCTCGACGACATCAAGGCGCGATCCGACCTCTCGGCCGAGGATCGCGCCCTGCTCGGCGCCATCGAAATCAAGATGTTCCGCCTACGTGGCGAGATCTACCGCGAGATCGTCATCACCGACGACGCCATGCTCGCCAAGATCGCCGGGGAGTTCGGCGACACCCAGAAGGCCCTGTGGCGCGATCTCGCCAAGGTCGGCGAGGCCGGCCGGGCCGCAGGCTACGCCGAGGCCGTCGGCGCCCTCTCCGCCGCCGTGAGGGCCTGGGAACCCTCGGCCGAGAAGGTCTTCGCCTTCGGTCTCTCCAACACCGACGCCAAGGCGTTACGCTACTATGTCGGTCCCTTCACGGATGCCCGCCGGGCGGTCCTCGAGGAGGTGGGCAAGCTGCGCAGCTACGAGGAGAACGTGGCCCACGGCTTCGTGCGCGACACGCAATCGGCCTACGAGACGACCCGCACGATCCTGGTCGCGGTCGTGGTCGGCGCGGTGATCCTCGGCCTCGCCATGGCGTTGTGGATGGCGCTCGCGATCTCCCGCGGCCTGTCCAAGGCCGTTACCGCCGCCCAGAACGTCGCCGCCGGCGACCTGACCAAGGACGTGGTCCCGACCGGGCAGGACGAGGTGACGGACCTCTTGCGGGCGATCCAGGCGATGAACCTGAAGCTGCGCGAGGTCGTCGGTCAGGTGGTGTCGGCGGCGAGCAACGTCTCGGCCGGTTCACAGGAGCTGTCGGCCTCCGCCGAGCAGCTGTCGCAGGGCTCGACCGAGCAGGCCGCCTCGACCGAGGAAGCCTCCGCCTCGATGGAGGAGATGGCCGCCAACGTGAAGCAGAACGCCGAGAATGCCGGCCAGACCGAGGCCATCGCCCGCCAGTCGGCCAAGGACGCCGAGGCGAGCGGCGCCGCGGTGGGGCGCGCCGTCGAGGCGATGCAGACCATCGCCCAGAAGATCACCATCGTGCAGGAGATCGCCCGCCAGACCGACCTGCTGGCGCTCAAC
>NZ_JAAKGV010000068.1 GCF_011043735.1 Methylobacterium sp. DB0501
TCGTTTGTGCGCCCAGCATGGGCGCGTTCTTGAGGGTGGAAGTCCCTCCGTGAGCTGGTCACGGCGAGCGAAGTGAAGCGCAACTGCGGAAGGGCGACCGACCGTGGGGAGGAAGCGTGGAGCGCACCTGCGGGCCGATGAACAAGAACCGGATAGAAGGCGACGCTGAGCAGGGCGAGCGGGCAAACAGCCGCGAAGCTCTCGTGATCAAGGCGAGGCGGCGTAGATCCGGCGGTCGTGCAGGGACGGAACGTGCTCTTACCTGGGGAGATCTCGCCTCGCGCCTGAAAGGGCGACGGTGTCGAGCCGGAGCGAGAAGTCAGCCGAGGTCGTAGTAGGGCACGGCGCCCGCTGTCCCGAAGGACCGAACGAGGAGGAGTGGCCGCGGCCGTGACGATGCAGTCGGCAAGGCGTCAGATGCCCGCGCGAGCGGGGCGGCCGGAGCGCGTGCGGGGTGAAGCCTCGCATCTGCCTGGCCGCGACGAAGCCGGCAGCCCGCGCTGCGCACCGGGTGCCACGGGGCCGGGGTTGCTGGACGCAGCCCTGGCGCGCGAGAACGTTCAGCGCGCCTGGAAGCGGGTGAAGGCCAACAAGGGCGCAGCGGGGGTCGACGGTCTGGACATCGCCCAGACGGCGGCGCTCCTGCGCACGGCATGGCCGGCGATCCGCGATCAGGTACTGTCGGGGACGTACCGGCCCCAGCCGGTGCGTTGGGTAGCGATCCCCAAGCCGGGGGGCGGCGAGCGCGAGCTCGGCATCCCGACGGTGACGGATCGCCTGATCCAGCAGGCGCTGCTGCAGGTGCTGCAGCCGCTCCTGGACCGTCACTTCAGCGAGCACTCCTACGGCTACCGTCCGGGCCGCGGCGCACAGGATGCGGTTCTGGCCGCGCAATCCTGCGTGCAGGCGGGGCGGCGGGTGGTGGTGGACGTGGACCTGGCGAAGTTCTTCGACCGGGTGAACCACGACATCCTGATCGACCGGCTGCAGAAGCGGATCGGGGATGCCGGCGTGATCCGGCTGATCCGGGCGTACCTGACGAGCGGGATCATGAAGTGTGGCGTGGTGCAGGAGCGCGGGATGGGGACGCCGCAGGGCGGACCGCTGTCGCCGCTTCTGGCCAACGTACTGCTGGATGAGGTGGATCGGGACCTGGAGCGGCTTGGCCATCACTTCGTGCGCTATGCGGACGACGTGACTGTCTACGTGCGCAGCCGCAAGGCTGGCGCGCGGGTCCTGGCGGTGCTGCGAGGCCTGTTTGGCCGGCTGAAGCTGTCGCTGAACGAGGCCAAGAGCGCGGTGCGCAGTGCATTTGGCTGCACGATCCTGGGCTTCACCTTCTGGGTGGCTCCGGGCGGCGTGGTCAAGCGCCGGGTCGCGTCGTCGTCTCTCGGTCGGTTCAAGCAGCGGGTGCGGGACCTGACGCGCCGGTCTGGCGGGCGTAGCCTGACGGCGGTGGTGGGTCGGCTGCGGACCTATCTACTGGGCTGGAAGGGCTACTACCGGTTGGCGCAGACACCCAAGGTCTGGCGCGAACTGGACGGGTGGGTGCGCCACCGGGTGCGAGCGATCCAGCTCAAGCAGTGGAGGCGCGGCCCGACCATCTACCGGGCCTTGCTGGCGCTGGGCGCCAAACCCGAGGGCGCTCTGCCGGTGGCGGCCAACAGCCGCCGCTGGTGGCGCAACAGCGGGATGGCGCTCAACGGCGTGCTGACCCTGGCCTGGACGGACAAGCTCGGCCTGCCACGTCTCGCCTGACCTCAACTCCTCGAACCGCCCGGTGCGGACCCGCATGCCGGGTGGTGTGGGAGGGGAGCGATCCGTAAGGATCGCCCCCTATCCCGAT
>NZ_JAAKGV010000069.1 GCF_011043735.1 Methylobacterium sp. DB0501
GCTACGTGGCCCGCGATACCCGCCGCTTCGCCCGCGAACTCGGCTTGATACCGAAGACGACGCCGCTGGAGAGCCCGCAGAGCAACGGCATGGCCGAAGCGTTCGTGCGAACCTTGAAACGCGACTACGTGCGTGTCTCGGTGCTACCGGATGCCGCGAGCGTGCTGCGCCAGCTCCCCGTTTGGCTGGCGCACTATAACGACTTTCATCCTCATCGCGCGCTCGGCTACCGCTCGCCGCGCGAGTTCATCACCCGATCAACCCAGGAGACCCCGTCCGGTCTTTAGGGGGCAACAACAGACCCGTGCCACCTTAATCGAGCGGCGAATGCAGATCTCCGCTCAGGATCGGGCAGTCTGGAGCGCGGACATCAGTCAGAGGCTCAGGCCGGAGCTTGACCGTGCGTCCAGCAAGCTGATCGGCTTCTACTGGCCCTTCAGGGGCGAGTACGACGCGAGACCTGTTCTGGCGGCGCTGCGGGAGCAGGGCGCACACCTCGCGCTCCCGGTGGTGGTGGAGAAGGCGCGGCCGCTCGAATTCCGGGAATGGCGGCCCGGGATCGCAATGACTCGTGGTGTCTGGAACATCCCCATCCCGGCCGAGGGCGAGGCGGTCTTTCCCGACGTACTGATCGCGCCGCTAGTCGGCTTCGACTCGTCTGGATACCGCCTCGGTTACGGTGGAGGCTTCTACGACCGCACGATCGCGGCTCTGCCAAGCAAACCTTCGGTGATCGGAGTTGGATTTGAGTTCTCGCGTCTCGAGACGATCTATCCACAGGCGCATGACGTCCCCATGGACGTCATCGTGACGGAAGTCGATGCATGGCCTGGTCTGAGGTGACCTGCTACCTGAAGCGGCGCGGCGGCGTGGTCACGGCCAGGGCCCGAGGACGGCATCGCCAGGAAAGCTGGTTTTCCCGGCCTCCGAAGCCAGCCGGGCGGGTCGCCACCGGTTCCAGAACCGCATAGTCCTTGCCCTGCGAGGCCCCTTCGGATGTCGACGTGGCGGTGGTCGATTGCTGCCCTCGACTCGGGTGGAACTCGCTGCGTATGTCTCTGTCGAACAAGGTGAAGGTTGGCCTCGACGAAACCCGCATCCTAGGGTCAGGACTCAATCAGCACCAGAACGCGATGACGGCTGCCAGGGCAAGAGCCGAGGCGAAGTTGCGAGCAAGTTTGTCGTAGCGGGTGGCAATGCGGCGGAAGTCCTTGAGGCGGCAGAACACCGCTTCGACCCGCCAGCGGTCGCGATAGCGGCGCTTGTCGAGGCGGATCTTGCGCTTGCGGGCGCGGGTGCCGGGAATGACCACGCTGATGCCCTGCTGGCGGAGGTCCTGGCGCAGCCAGTCGGCGTCGTAGCCCTTGTCGGCGATCAGCCGGCGCACCGGGCCGGGCGCCTGGGCCAGCACGGCGGGCGCGGTCTTCACGTCGCTGGCGTTGCCAGGGGTGAGGTGGATGATGCCTGGGCGTCCGATCACGTCGGTGAGGACATGGATCTTGGTGGTCGGGCCCGCCCGCGAGGGGCCGATCGCCTGGTGGCGGTCCCCCCTTTATGGATGGCCCGCCCCTCACCGGGCTGCACTGCTAGGCTGGCAGGGTAGCCGAGATGAGGGATGGAGCGGAACAATGACGATCGCGGTGCTGGGGATCGATCTGGGCAAGAACAGCTGCAGCCTCGTCGGGCTGGACGCGGCCGGGCGAGTCGTGCTGCGCCGCCGGATGCGACGCGAGACGGTGATCGCCTTCGGCGCGAAGTTGCCGGGGTGCGTCGTGGCGATGGAGGCATGCTGCGGTGCGCACCACATGGGCCGAGCCCTCTCGAAGCAGGGACACACGGTTCGC
>NZ_JAAKGV010000007.1 GCF_011043735.1 Methylobacterium sp. DB0501
ACGGTCCCCGCCGGCGTGGCGGGCGACCTCGTCCATGTCTCGAACGCCCGCAAGGTCGGCGAGGCGGCGGGCTCGGGGACGGGCGTCCTCTCCTACTACTCCAACGGCAACTGGCGGCGGCTGTCGGATGACGGCCCGGTCGCGGCGTGAGGGCCCCATGGGACAGCCATTCCTCTACGAGTTCCTGTATCGCGGCCGGCCGGCGGGCTCGGCCGAGGCGCCGGCCTGGCACGTGGTGCTGGGCCAGCACGTGACGCCGCCGGGGGCGAGCGCGGCGCAGTTCGTGGCGAGCGCGGCGCTGACCCCGGCGCAGGCGGAAGCCGCGGGGTTCCCGCTCGCGGCGGTGCTGGCGGGGATCGACGCGGCGGCGCTGGCGGGGCGGGACGCGGCCGTGGCGGAAGCGGAGGCGGCGCGGCGGAAGCGGGACGCGGCGGTGGCGGAACGCGACGACCTGGCGGCGCAGCTCGCCGCGCGCGCGCCGGCCGCAGGCCTGCCGGCGGTGTCGGACCGGCAGTTTTTCCAGGCGCTGGCGGACGGCGGCGCGATCGACCCGGACGAGGCGCTGGCGGCGGTGATGACGGGCACGCTGCCGGCGCGGATCGAGGCGGCGGTGGCGGCCCTTCCGGCGGCCGAGCAGTTTGCCGCCCGGATGCTGCTGTCGGGCGCCACGGCGTTCGAGCGCGGCCACCCGATGGTGGCGCAGCTCGGCGCGGCGCTCGGCTACGACGCGGCGGCTCTGGACGCGCTGTGGCGCCGGGCCTGCGCCCTCTGATCGCGGTCTGACGCGCCCGGGCCGACCGGCCGGCGCCCCGCGCACGACCCTCTACCCACACACCGGAGAGACCGATGACCGCGAGCACGTTCGAGCGGGGGCTTTCGCTCGTCCTGACACACGAGGGCGGATGGGCCGACGATCCGCACGACCCGGGGGGCGCGACGAACCTCGGGGTGACGATCGGCACCTTGAGCCTGTGGCTCGGCCGGCCGGCGACGCGGGCGGAGGTGCGGGCGCTGACGCCGGCGAGCGTGGCGCCTCTCTATCGCCGGCGGTTCTGGGACGCGATCCAGGGCGACGCACTGCCGACCGGGCTGGATTACGCGCTGTTCGACTTCGCGGTGAACAGCGGCCCGCGGCGCGCCGTCATCGGGCTCCAGCGGGCGCTGGGGGTGGCGGATGACGGGCATCTCGGTCCGGTGACGCTGGGGGCGCTGTCCGGCCGGGACGTTCCGGCGCTGATCGAAGCCCTGTGCGACGGGCGGCTGACGTTCCTGCGGGCGCTGTCGACCTGGCCGCGGTTCGGGCGCGGCTGGGCCCGGCGGGTCGAGGAGGTGCGGGCGGCGGCGCTCGGGCTCCACGCAGTCCCCGGGCGGCCCGTCGCACCGCTCCCTTGCCCCACCTGCGGCAAGCCCGTCGCGGCCTGACGCACCGATCCCACAAAATAAGCTCATCGGGAGACCGCAATGAACCAGGAACAGCTCACCGCCTTGCTGCGCACCCTGCTGCAGTTCGGAGGCGGCATCGCCGTCGGGCGCGGCTGGATCGATGCCGAGACCTCCACCGCGCTGACCGGCGCGCTGGTGACGCTGATCGTCACCGCCTGGGGCCTCTACGTGCGGCGCAACGCCGGCCTCGTCGCCGCCGCGGCCGCGGTGCCGGCCGTCAAGGCGATCCTGGCGGATCCGCTGACCGCGAACGCGATCCCGAGCGCCAAGGTTCAGCCTGCGGAGTAGCCCAGTGCCTCCTCCCGACGACGCCGAGGGCGTCATCATCCTGCCACGACGGACCTCGTTCTGGGCCATGACCACCCTGGTGGTCGGGCTCGCCGGGCAACTCCTCTGGGTCGGCTCCTATGCGGCCCGGATCGACGCCCGGCTCGAGGATCTGGCCGCCTCCGATCTGCGGCAGACCAAGCGGGACGACGAGCGCTACGGCCTCGTCCTCGGCCGCCTCGAGAGCCTCGAGCGTGACCGCGACCGGCTGGTGCGCCTGGAGGAGCAGGTGCGGATCGCGACCGACCTGTTGCGCGAGATCCGGCAGGAGATCCGCCCGCCGCCCCGGCGCTGATCCGTGGGCCGAGGGATCAGCCGTCCTCCCCGAAGAAACGAAGCAGTTCTTCGCTCAGGACCTCTGGCTGCTCCTCTGGGATCCAGTGGCCGCACGCCTCCACGAAGCCTCCGCGCACGTCCTCGGCGACGCGGCGCAGGGACTCGATGCATTCCAGGCCGCGCCCGAAGCTCCGGTCGCCGCCGAGCGCCAGCACCGGCATCTTGAGCTTGCCGTCGCGGTCGAGCATCGCCCGGTTGTCCTCCGCGTCCTGGGGCAGGGCGCGATAGAAGGCGAGCATTGCCCGGAAGGCCCCGAAGGTCGTGTAGGTGCGCAGGTACTCGCGCTGGTCGACCTCCGGGATCGCGGTCGGCCGGTATCCATAATGGTCGAACAGCCAGCGCACCACGAGGTCCTCGCGGCCGGCGCAGAGCGCCTCCGGCAGGTCGAGGGTGCGGAAGAAGGCATGGTGCCAGCGCCGGCCGCCCTGCGAAAAATCCGCCCCGTCGCCCGGGATGACCACGTCGAGGATGGCGAGGCGGCGCACGGCCTCCCGGTGCTGGGCAGCGAGCGAGAACGCCACCGGCCCGCCCCAGTCGTGCCCGACCAGGAAGAAGCGCTCGATGCCGAGGTGGTCGTGCACGAGCTGCCAGACGTCGTGCGCGAGCGTCTTCTTGTCGTAGCCCGTGGCGGGCCGCGAGGAGTCGCCGAGCCCGCGCAGGTCCGGGGCGATTACCCGGTAGCGCTCGGTGAGGCGCGGCATGATGTGACGCCACTCGTACGAGGTCTGCGGGATGCCGTGCACGAGGACGACGACGTCGCCCGCACCGGCATCGAGGTAGTGCAGGCTCGCGCCGTCGAGATCGGCAAAGCGGCTCGCGATCGGGGTCATGCTCGGGTCTCCAGGTGACGGGGCAGGACAGTTTCGCCAGTCGGGTCCTCGGGGATGCTGCAGGCTTCGGGTCCGCCCGGGAGCGGGCCCGCGCTGCTGTCACCCGAGCTTGCCCGTCGTCGCCTCAAGCAGCCCCCAGGCCTCGTCCCCGTAGCGCTTGCGCCATTCCTGGTAGAAGCCCGAGGAAACAAGGCGCTCCCGGAAGGCGGCGTTCTCGACCTCGTAGAACAGCAGGCCAAGCGTCTGCAGCTTGGATTGCAGCGTCGCGTTCATGTGCTCGACCTCGCGTCGCTGCACCAGGGCCTCCTCATTGATGTTGCGCTCGAGGATGTCGCGCAGGTTCGGCGGGATGCGCTCCCAGGCCTTGCGGTTGGCCAGCACCCAGAACCCGTCCCACATGTGGTTGGTGAGCGAGCAGTATTTCTGCACCTCGTACATCTTGTCGACGAGCAGCCCGATCAACGGCTGCTCCAGCCCGTCCGCGATCCGCGTCTGCATCGCCGAGTAGGTCTCGGCCCAGGGAATCGAGACCGGCGCCGCCCCGAAGGATTTGAACATCGAGGTCCAGAGCGGGGAGGGCGGGACCCGGATCTTGAATCCGGAGAAGTCGGCCGGGGTGCGGATCGGCTTCGTGGACGAGGTGGTCTGCCGGAAGCCGTGGTTGTAGGACTTCTCCATGCAGACGAGATTGGCCTTCTCGAAGGCGCCCCGGACGTGCCGCCCGAGCGGTCCGTCGAGGGCCTCCCAGACCTTGCCGTAGGTCGGAAAGGCGAAGCCGACGCCGCTGATCGAGGCGACCGGCACCAGCGTCGACATCAGCACCCCGGTCTGGGCGAAGAGCTCGAGGGCGCCCGAGCGCAGCTGGCTCAGCATATCGGCGTCCGAGCCGAGCTGGTTTTTCGGAAACAGCTCGATCATCACCTTGCCGTCGGTCTCCCGCGCGACGCGGTCGCGCACGCGGCCCATGGCGATGTTGAGCGGGTGGTCGCCGGAGACGATGTTGCCGAACTTCAGCCGGAAGTCCGGCTCGGCGGCGCGGGCCACGTACGGGGCGGCGAGGCATGCAGCCCCACCGGTGAGGAGGATGCGGCGGGTCGGACGCGACATGGCGGGATTCCTCGGAGGCGTGGACGGGAATCGGGGCAAGGTGACGAGGGACCGGTCCGCACCGGGTGCGTCGTCCTGTCGGCACGGGGCGGATGCGGCGGTGCACGCCATCGCGTCTCTCCCTGCTGCGGTCGTCCGGACCGTCGAGGATCCGGATCGCGGGCGTTTGACCCGGACCGTTCTGGTTCTGGGGAAGGTGGCACACCACGGGCCTTCCGGGAACTCGACATCTTCGCCGCTGCCTGTGAGGAAACCTCACCGCTTCACGCCGGGATTGCCGCCTGCCAACGGATTCGAGATGCTGCAGGACAGCTAGTCCGGGAGGGTCTGGCCGTGTGCAACAAAACGTGCAAAAGCACTCCAGGGCGATCTCAGATTTCTCATCTTTATCAGCAGTTTAGAATATAGCAGCCGGCCGCTTGAATCCCACCCCTTCCGCCAATTCAATTTGCCGCGGCAGAGCGGTTGTTTATTTACATGCGAAACGTATTTTATACTTCGTCTTATTAAATCGATCGAAACCGGATAAATTTGTGGGCACCAAGAATGTAAATTATCACTACATCGAGCTTTTTCCCTTTGAAATCTGATCTCATTGTTATAATAAAAACAAATAGTGTTACTCTCTTTGATGTAAATTATATTCTTCATATTTTTTATTGCACTATAGATACGAATATTTATTTTTAAAATGATTATTCACTGACTGATATATGACTTAACAAGTGACTAAAGTATGATATTACTGCAATATAAATATAATTTTTTTGAAATATTTCAATATATAATCTATGCTAAAATTAAATCATAAATTGCTTTAGATGAGATATTGTATACGATACAGTAATTAACATCTGAATTTTTAGCGTAAAAACATATTCGCCGTGATATTGACTAGACTGCGCTAAGCAACAAGATGACCATCGAATCAGCTAGGTGATCGTAGAGCTATGGACAGAGAATTTAGCAAAGCCGAGATCCGAGCCGACGCTGCAACAAATCTGCCCGCCTTCCCAGTAAAACTAAAAGATGTCAAAAGGACAATATCAGAAATACTTAGTATGTTTGGTAGAGCCCAGATATTTAGTGAATATACCGTGCATGACATTCGTCATGTTGATGATATGCTTGCGCAGTTAGAGTGGATTATACCAGATACCACAAAATCTATTATGTCGGCCGCCGATTGGCTAATGATAGTATTATCTATATATTTTCATGACATGGGACTGATAGTAACAGAAAGAGAATATAGCGAAAGAGAAAAATCTGGATTTAGAGAATTCGCGCAAAATATCTTATTCGAAGGGTCGGCAGGAGCAGATTATAAATCAAAAATAGAAACGCTATCTTCTGATAAAAAAGAGCGATTTTTGTATCAGGAATTTGTTAGATTTAATCATGCAAAGAGAGTTAAAGGGTGGATAGAAGGCAAAAATATATATCATCTAGGTTTTTCAAAATCTCAAATAGGAGAGGTTGATCGTCTTTTATCTCCTTTAGTACCAGAGTTTCGCCGAGATCTTGCACTTGTATGCGAAAGTCACAACTTAGACGATATTGAAAATACAAAAAAATATCCTGTATCGCAGCCGTATGGGAATAGCGATGACGAAACGGCCAACGTTCAGTTTTGTGCCGGAATTTTACGAACTGTTGACCTACTTCAAGTAACAGAGAAACGTGCTCCTACCGTTCTTTTGAGGTTAATCGATCCGTCTGACCCAATAAGTCAGCATGAGTGGTCAAAGCAGAATGCTGTTCGTCGTATAAGAGCCAAGCCAGAAGTTGATAGAGAAGGAAATGCGACTACAACCATACAGAGTCAGACAATCGAAATTTTTGCAAATTTCAAAGAAGAAAATAGTTTTTTCGGATTAACTTCATATCTTAAATATGTAGAAGATCAAATTGGATCTACCTATAGTATACTAAGATCTTCACAGAAGCTACAGCCAAAAAATTACTATTTTCCATGGCGGTATATTGATAGCTCGAATGTTGGTGTCGAGGGATTTCTAACTACTCCTTTTGGTTTTGAAATTGATCAAGAAAAGATTTTAAATCTTCTTACTGGACATACACTCTACAATGATAGTGATGTTGTAGTTCGAGAATTAACGCAAAACGCGATTGACGCTGTTAGATTACAATGTGCGATACAAAACCTTGACTCCGCCAAATTTGGCAAAATTCACATAAAATGGGATAATTCATTAAATGAATTGACTATTACAGATAATGGCACAGGAATGACTCAAGAAGTAATTGAAAATCATCTACTTAAAGTAGGATCGTCTCGCTATCAAGATCCTAAATTTAAAGAAAATTATCCAAATTTTAATCCTATAAGTCGTTTTGGAATCGGGGTATTATCATCATTTATGGTGGCTGACTCAGTGGAAATTGTCACGGTTTCACAAGAAGAAACCGAAGCAAGAAAGATATCATTAAGATCTGTTCATGGTAAATATCTAATTAAATTACTAGATAAACATGTAGATTTAGATGCTAGCACTCTAGGACAACATGGAACATCTTTTAAGCTGCGTTTTCGTAGCACTGCGAAGCCAATTAATGTCTTAGAGACAGTTCGAAAATGGATTATGTTTCCTAGATGCAATGTTTGTGTTGAAGTAGATGGAGCTTCTCCTGAAAAGATTGGCTTCCACTCGCCGAAGAATGCTCTTGATGAGTTCCTCAGAATTTTTAAGCGGAGGCTTTACGAACGATCTATGGTACGAGTGGAAGAACGTGAATTTAATGGTGTGACCGTAGCATATGCAATTGAATTTAGTCCTCATTATCGTGACTGGGGATTTGTTGCTGCGCCAGAGACAATGCGTAGATCAGGAAGACCACAAATTGATTATTCACCTGTTGCAACTTGTGTAGAGGGAATTGCCGTTGAATTTGATAGTCCCGGATTTATTGGGTCTACGATATTAGCTGTAGCAAATATTACTGGACGCGAAGCACCTCGAACAAATGTGGCGCGATCTCTTGTTGAAATAACAGCTGAAAAGGAAAATGCTGTTCGAAATATTTACAAAATATTTTTTGATAGTATCGCAGATGAGGCGCGGAGGTTAAAAGAAAAAGAGGGATATTCGTTAACTTGGTCAGTTGAGCAGATACCTTATTTATTAAGGCCGATCACTATATTGGATAAGGTTAATAGAATATATAAAGATGTCTATCAAAAAACTTTTAGTAATGTACCGATGTTTCTTTTGGAGAGAAATCATCAGAGAATCGCTTGCTCATTGGAAGATCTTCATTCAGCCGGAGAGTTTTGGACGGTTGATTCACAATTGATGAGATCTGTAGAAGACTTCGTCAGAGAGGCTCGTTCCGAGGTAACCGCCGGAGATCTAATAGTTACGAGTCAGGGAACGACGTCCGCCATTCCGAATGGTAATTTATTGGCTAATAGCCACAGAGCAGATTTAGTGCAGCAGGCATTTCAACGCGAATTTGAGCCTGTAGAAATTGTCGGAAATATTCCTGACCGGAGATTAGATATAAGGTGGCGACCTTCAAACGGTAGCTGGTTGACAAACGAAAAGATATCGTCGCAACTTTACGACTATGGTCTACAAGATATTATAAGCGTAATACAAGAAAATTCTCGCCATAGATCTCCAAATCAAATTTCTTCGGCTAGATCTAATGTAATAATCAAAAATCTTGACGGTTATGCGGCCGTCAGGACCGATGGCAAGATTTATATACTTCCAAATACACCTCTTGCAAAATTAATTGAAAATCCTACTTCCTCAAATAAATTAAATCAGTTATTTGAACAATACATTTATATGCATTCCGCAAATTATTTCGTAAATATTAGTAGCATTTATGATCTCGACCCATCCGAGGCAATCGAAAGATATTTTCGCTCTTTGTCTTCGCCAGGAATCCAACGCTACTTGCCTCCAATAGATCCACTTCGGCAAACATTTATAGATATGCAAAATACGATGAATGTTTTTGATCCGCTATCCTGGAGTTTACGTGATCATTTCGACGACGATGATATACCATTCTAAATAACAATTGTAAAAATCCTAAACGCAGAATCAAAAAATACCGAAAGCGGTCTATCGTGTTCACGTTAACATTCGATAGACTGCTCTTCGAAATTTGCGTGAAGTGGTTGTTTTATGGATATATATATTTACGAATTAGCTGCTGCATATTTTGTAACAATTCAAGGTAAAGATAATTTTTTAATTACACTATATGAATACAAAAACGTAAAATATTTATACTATTTCTTTTGAAGTCGCCCCACCACCAAATCCACAAACGTCCTGACCTTCATCGCCGCATTCCGCCCCTCCGGAAACACCACGTGGATCGGCAACGGCGCCTCCTCGTACTCCTCCAGCACGATCCGGAGGCGCCCCTCCTGCACGGCCGGCCCGATCTGATAGCTCAGCACCCGCGTCAGCCCCCACCCGGCGAGCGCCGCGTCGATCGGCGCCTCGCCGGTGTTGCACTCCAAAGTCGGGTGCAGCGTCACCCGCTCGTCATCGCGAAAGCGCCATTCGGGGGAGGGCCAGGCGCCGGTCGAGACGGCGATGCGGTGGGCCTTGAGGTCGGCGGGGGTTTTCGGAACGCCGTGGCGGGCGAAGTAGCCGGGCGCGCCGCAGACGACGCGGCGCACGGCGCCGACCCGGATCGCGGTGAGGCCGGAATCGGCGAGGTGGCCGATGCGGATCGCGACGTCGATGCCCTCCTCGACGATGTTCACCGGGCGGTCGACGAACAGCGTGCGGGCCGTCATCGCCGGATAGGCGTCGAGATAGTCGGTGAGGATCGGCAGGACGTGGAGCCGCCCGAACAGCACCGAGGCGGTGACCGAGAGCGTGCCGGTCACCATCCCGGTATAGCCCGCCGCCGCGGCCTCGGCCTCGGCGATCTCGACGAGGAGGCGCCGGCACTCCGCGACGTAGCGGCTCCCGGCCTCGGTGAGCCGGACGGTGCGGGTGGTGCGCAGGAAGAGCCGGGCGCCGATCGTCGCCTCGAGCGCCGCCACCGCCCGCGTCACCGCCGGCGGGCTCATGTTCAGGTGGCGCCCGGCCTGGGCGAAGCTCTGCGTCTCGGCGATCCTGACGACGATCCGCATGGCCTGCAGGCGATCCATGGCCCCTCCCGGCCGCGACGACGGCTCTTCCGCCACCAGGAATGCCGCGGTCCCGCCGGGCGTCAACCGGGAGGACGCGCGTGCGCGCCGGGGGACGGATGCGCGCGCGGCGTCACCCCGGCCAGTCGCCGGTCCGGAGCGATTGCGGCGAGGCGCCGCCGTCCCGGGCCGCCCAGCGCAGGGGCAGCGCGGCGCGGCGGCGCACGACCCGGCGCGGGCGGAAGGTCCAGAGGCGCTCGGCGCCGCGGAAGGCCGCGATCTCGGGCCCGTCGAGGATCACGGCGGCCGCGCCGGTCATCTGCAACAGGTCGCCGGTCGCGAAATCCGGGAAGACCAAGCCGGCCCGGCCGTTGAGCCAGATGTTGCCGAGGGTGTTGAAGAACAGGTTGCCGGAGAAGTCCGGGACGGTCAGCGTGCCGTCCGGATCGACCCGGACGAAGCCGGGCTTGCCGCCGCGATGCGAGACGTCGACCTGGCGATGGACACCCCGGTCTCCTGCCTGGTCGGCGTAGGTCGCGACGAAGAAGGTGTCGGCTGCGGCGATCGCCGCCCGCGCCGCCTCGTCGAGCCCGGCGCTCTCCTCGACCGCGCCGGTGGACGGCGCGGCGGGATCGGCGACGAGGGCGGCGTCGCGCAGGGTGATGTATTGCGGGCAGTTGCCGAAGCTCTGCTCCACCGCGAGGTGCAGGGCCCCGCCGGCGGAGGCCTCCAGGATCCCGTTGACCCGGTTGCGGCGGCGGGTGTGCAGTTCGATGCCGAGGAGCCCGACCGCCTCGCCGGGGCGCAGGCCCGCGGCGGCGGGGTCGGCGGGATCGGGCCGGGCGGCGAGGGTCAGGCGCGTCGGCGTCGGCGCGGCGACGAAGCCGGGGAGGCCGGCGAGCAGGGTCGCCCAGGCCTCGCCCGCGTCGTCGACGCTGCCGGCGACGACGACGGGAAGGCTCGCGAAGAAGGCCCGGTGCGGGTCGGGCATGGCCGCCCGCACCACCCGGCGGCCGATCTCCGCCATGCGCCCGGCGGCGCCGACCGTCGCCTGGATGGCGGTCTCGCCCGGGTGCCAGGGCGAGGCTGTCGCGGTGTCGCTCATGTCGTCCTCCCGTCGGTTTCGAGCCGGGCGCGTGTCACGCGGCGGCCGCGAGGCCGGCGCGCGTCTCGGCGAAGGGGAGGAAGCCCGGCAGGGCCTCGATCCGGCGCAGGAAGGCGCGGACGGCCTCGTAGCCCGAGAGGTCGACGTTGCCCTCCGGCGCGCGGGCCAGGTAGCTGTAGAGCGCGACGTCGGCGATGGTCGGGCGGGTGCCCACCAGCCAGTCGCGGCCGGCGAGATGCGCCTCCAGGCGGCGGAGCAGCACGTGCGCCCGGGCGATCACCTCGCCCGGATCGAAGGCGGCGCCGAACACCGTGACGAGCCGCGCGGCGGCCGGGCCGTAGGCGAGCTCGCCGGCGGCGACCGAGAGCCAGCGCTGCACCAGGGCGGCGCCCTGCGGGTCCTCGGGCAGCCAGTCGCTGCGCCCGAACGTCTTGGCCAGGTAGACCAGGATGGCGTTCGAATCGGCGATCACCGTGCCGTCGTCGTCGAGCACCGGCACCTGGCCGAACGGATTGAGCGCCAGGAAGTCCGGCGTCGTGTGCGCGCCGGCCTTCAGGTCGAGGGCGACCGCCTCGTGCGGGACGCCGAGCAGCGACAGGAACAGCCGCGCCCGGTGGGCGTGGCCGGACAGGGGATGGTGGTAGAGCTTCATGATCGCGGTCCCCGGCGGCGGGGTCGTCGACCCCGCGTTGCCCCCCCAGATGACCGCACTCCCCACGCGAAGAGAACACCCGCCCTCGGCAGTTCATCATTGCCCGGGGAAGAATAATTCCACCTCAGGAAAGGTGTTTTCCGTGAACGGGATCAGCCGCCGGCAGCCCGCAGGGTGAAGCGGGTCATCTCGGAGGGCCGGCCGAGGCGGAGCGCGAAGCCTGGCCAGATCCCGGTGCCGTTGCCGACGTAGAGAACCATGCCGCCGACCTCGTAACGCCCGGACACGAAGCCGTTATTGCCCCGCGCCACCAGCCGGTCGAGGCCGAGGATCATGCCGCCATGGGTGTGGCCGGAGAGCTGGAGCGCGACGCCGCGCGACGCCGCCCGCTTCGCGGCGCGCGGCTGGTGGTCGAGGAGCACGACCGGGGCGCCGGGCGGGGCACCGGCCAAAGCCGCCGCCAGGTCGGGGCCGGCCTCGCCCGCCCCGGGGGCCGAGGCGTCGGTGACGCCGGCGACGACGAGGCGGGCTTCGCCCCGGGCCAGCACCGCATGGGCGTTCGGCAGCATCCGCAGGCCGAGGCCGGCGAGGTGCTGCATCCAGGCCGGATAGTCGAAGAAGTATTCGTGGTTGCCCGGGATGCCCAGGACGCCGTCCGGGGCGCGGAGGATCCGCAGCGGCGCCACGTCGTCCCGGCGCATCGCGACCGAGCCGTCGATGAAGTCACCGGTCACCACGATCAGGTCGGCGCCCGCCGCGTTGGCGCGCTCCACCACGGCCTCCGCCCAGGACGCCGGGAACAGGCGGCTCAGATGCAGGTCGGTGAGCTGGAGCAGCCGGTAGCCCTCGAAGGCCGGCGGCAGGCCGGACACCGCCACCGCGACGTCGCGGACCGGCGGCACCCGCACGGCGTTGGCGACGCCGAGTGCCGCCAGCAGGCCGGCGAGCCCGGCCGCCGCGTAGCGCAGCCCGTCCGGGATGGTCACGATGCCGCGCCGCACGATCGCGGTCGCCAGGGCGCCGAGATCGAGGGCGATCTGCATGACGGCGAGCAGCACAAGGGCCCCGAAGGCCCAGTTGAGCAGCAGCACGACCGCGCGGGGGAATTCGGGCGCGAAGACCGAGCCGGAGGAGAGCCGGTTCCAGAGGTGGAACTGCGAGGCGAGCAGCAGCAGCAGGGCGAGCCCGCCCTTGACGGCGAGCGGCAGCCCGAGGGGCGCGAGCCAGCGGGCGATCACCACGAGGCACGGCACCGCGAAGATGAGGTGGAAGATGGCGGGCTCCTGTCGTGGTGGACGCGCCCGATGCCATGCCACGTTTCGCCGCCCGTGCCAGCGCCGCGCCGCCGCGACGGAACCGCGCCCGCCGCTCGCGAGGCGGACGCGGTCCTTTCAGCCCAGCATCTCCCGCACCAGCGGCGCGACCCTGGTGCCGTAGAGCTCGATCGAGCGCATTAGCCGCTCGTGCGGCAGCGGGCCGGCGCTGTACTTGAGCTGGAACCGGCCGAGGCCGAGGCCCTTCACCGTCGCGGCGATCTTCCGCGCCACCGTCTCCGGGCCGCCGATATAGAGCGAGCCGTGATCGGCCTCGCGGTCGAATTCCTGGCGCGTCATCGGCGGCCAGCCGCGCTCGGCGCCGATACGGTCGCGCATCCGCTTGTAATCGGCGAAGAATTCGTCGCGTGCGCCCGCGTCGGTCTCGCCGACATAGCCCGGGGAGTGGACGCCGATCGGCCGGACCGTCCGGCCGAGCTGGGCGCAGGCGCGGTGGTAGAGATCGACGTAAGGCCGGAAGCGCTGCGGCTCGCCGCCGATGATGGCGAGCATCAGGGGCAGGTCGTGGTGGACCGCCCGCACCACCGAGTTCGGGCTGCCGCCGACGCCGATCCAGGTGGTCGGCGGGGTCTCCGGCGTGGGATAGACTGACTGGTTCTCGAGCGGCGCCCGGGTGGTGCCCTGCCAGGTCACCGGGCCGCCGGCCAGCAGCGCGGCGAACAGGCCCAGCTTCTCCTCGAACAGGGTCTCGTACTGGTCGAGGGCGTAGCCGAAGAGCGGGAACGACTCGGTGAACGAGCCGCGGCCGAGGATGACCTCGGCGCGGCCGTTCGAGATCCCCTGCAGGGTCGAGAAGCGCTGATAGACCCGCACCGGGTCGTCGGAACTCAGCACCGTCACGGCCGAGCCGAGGCGGATCCGTTCCGTCCGCGCGGCGATCGCCGCGAGCACGATCTCGGGCGCGGAGACGGCGAAATCCTCGCGGTGGTGCTCGCCGATGCCGAAGAAGTCGAGCCCGACCCGGTCGGCCAGGACGCCCTCCGCGACCACGTCGCGGATGACCTGGCCGTGAGGCAGGGGCTCGCCGTTCCGGGCCGTGATGTCCCCGAACGTGTCGAGGCCGAATTGGAGAGTCTGTGTCATGGCGGGCAAGATGGACGCGTGGGCGCGAGTTTGAAATGCGCAGCCGTGCAAGGATGGGCTTGCAGGCACGCATGGGAGGGACCGGGTGCTTCTTCCAAGCCGTCACATCCTCCTGGTCATCCCGAGGCCGCGCAGCGGAGCCCGGGACGACGCGGAGGGCGGAAACCACCGAGCGAGGCGAAACCGCCTCTCAGAACCGGAACAGCCCCAGGGCGTCCTGCACCGCGCCCAGGGTCTCCGCGGTCAGCGCCTTCGCCCGCGCCGTGCCGGTACGCAGCACGTCGGCGACGTGGTCGGGATCGCGGGCGATCTCGGCCCGGCGCTCGCGGATCGGCCCGAGAAGGTCGCAGAGCACGCCCGTGAGGCGGCCTTTGAGCGCGGAATCGCCGAGGCCGCCGCGGCGGTAATGGGCCTTGAGCGAGGCGACCGCCTCCGGATCGGGGTCGAAGGCGTCCAGATAGGTGAAGACCACGTTGCCCTCGACCCGGCCCGGGTCGCTGGCGCGCAGATGGCCGGGATCGGTGTACATCCGCTGCACCGCCGCCGCGATCTCGGCATCCGAAGCCGAGAGCGGCAGCGCGTTGCCGCCCGACTTGCTCATCTTGGCCCGTCCGTCGACACCGGGCAGCCGCCCCACCTCCGGGATCAGCGCCCGCGCCTCGGGCAGGATCTCGCGACCGACCTGACGGTTGAGGCGGCGGACGATCTCGTTGGTCTGCTCGATCAGGGGGGCCTGGTCCTCGCCCACCGGCACCAGGGTCGCCCGGAACGCCGTGATGTCGGCCGCCTGGGCCGCCGGGTAGCACAGGAAGCCCGCCGGGATGTCGCGGCCGAAGCCGCGGGCCTGGATCTCGTCCTTGATCGTCGGGTTGCGCTCCAACCGCGCCACCGTGACGAAGTTCAGGTAGAGCAGGGTCAGCTCGGCCAGAGCCGGCAGGGCGGATTGCACGCAGATCGTGGTGACGGCCGGATCGATGCCGACCGCCAGATAGTCGGTCGCGACCGCGATCACGTTGCGGGCGATGCGGGCCGGGTCGTGGGCGTTGTCGGTCAGCGCCTGCGCGTCGGCGAGGAGCAGGGTCTGGCGGTGGCTGTGCTGCAGCGCGACGCGGTTGCGCAGCGAGCCGGCATAATGGCCGAGATGCAGGGGACCCGTGGTGCGGTCGCCGGTGAGGATGACGGGGCGGGACGACATCGGGGGCTCTCCGGGGGAAAGCCGCCGCGCTGACGAGTGCCGGATCCTCGGAGACCAACCGTGCCCGCCAGACGGCGGCATCGGTCGTGACAAGATGACGACGGCCGCTTCCTCAGAGGAAGCGCCACCACAGGGTCGCGCGGGGGGAGCGGCGGTCGGTCATCGGCACGGAGCTTAAGCGACCCTCCCGCCCGGTTCAAGCGGCACCGGACCCCGCCGCCTGCCGCGCCCCGCTCGCCGCGCCCCGCTCCGCCATCTCCTCCACCCCCACCCACAGGTTCCAGGCCGGCGCCACGCTCCAGCCCGGCAGGCCCACATGCGCCTGGGGCATCCGGTAATGCAGCACGGGGCGCGGGCTGACCTTCTCGTCCGGCGGCAGGGCCGCCCGCACGCCGGCCTCGTCGCGGTGGGCCAGCAGCGGCAGCAGGTCGAGGCCGCGGTGGCGGGTCGGGTTGGCAGAGAGGTAATCCCGGGCGAGGGCGTCGAGGTCGGGGCGGTAGGCCGGATCGAGCACCTTGGCGGCGTAGGGCGCGGGGAAGGGCGGCGGCAGCCCGCGGGCGGCGAGGAAGCCGCCGGCGGCGGTCGCCCGGCGCAAGGCCGGCTCGGAGCGGAGATAGGCCTTGAGCAGGCCCGCGAGGGTGTCGGCCTCGAGGTCGGGCGGCTCGACGTTGAAGTGCAGGCCGAGCGAGCCGAGCAGCACAGCGCCGCGGCCGCGCCCGCCGGCGCCGTTCAGCAGGGCGGCCATCCGGTCGATCTCGGGCAGGCGGTCGAAGGCGAGGGGGCCGGTGATCGCCTCGCGCGGCACCACCGGGCTCAGCAGGGCCGCCAGCGTGCGGCCGGCGGCGCGGACCGGCAGGCCGGGCGGCACGTCCGGATCCGCCACCCGGCGCTGCGGGTGGGCGGCGCGCAGGTCGAGCTCGACCCGGACGTCGCCGAGGGACGAGCCTTCGACCGTGAAGGCGTGCGGGTCCTCCTCGGCGACGCGCCCGCCGAGCCCGGCGGCGAGGGCCGCCGCGGCGATCCGGGCCGAGGGACCGATGAACTCGATCTCGACCCCAACCCGGCGCGGCGTCCCGTCGGCCCGCAGGGGGCGGGGCGGAGAAAGAAACTCGGTCATGCAGGATCCGCTCACGACACCGCCATCGGGACAGGCGATGGCTTGGCCAGAGAAACGGGCTCGAGCCCGAACAGGTCCGGGCAATCTTCCTCGCCGGGCCGACGCGGCAGGCGGTGCCCTGCGGGCGCGGCGGGGCCGAGGAGGCGCATCACGCGCTTCGAGACGGCGACGGAGAGGTTCTCCCGCTTGGCCCGGGCCTCGACCCGGGCGAGGGCGTTCATCGCCGGGCCGAGCACCGTGAACTCGGCCCGCAACCCGTCGTCGAGCACGCCGACCAGCACCTCGCCGGCATGCAGGGAGGCGGTGAGGGCCAGCGGCGGCAGGTCCCGGTGCCGGCGGGCCTCGTTCATCCGGTCCATCCGCGCCTCGATCTCGCGCACGCAGGCGAGCGCCGCCGCCGCCTGCTCGGCCGGCGTGCCGTCGACGAACTGCGCCAGCACCCCGTCGCCGACATACTTGTCGACGAGGCCGCCATGCTGGGTGACCGCCGCGTGGGCGAGCGCCCGTACCGCCAGCAGCCAGTCCAGCACCCGGGCCTCGCCCCAGGCCCGGGTGAGCGCCGAGAAGCCCCGGATGTCGAGGGCGAGCAGGCAGGCATGGCGCGGCTGGAGCGCCGTCGGCCCGTCGCGGCGCACGAGGTCGATCCCCGCCGGCACGAAGCGCGCGAGGGTGGCGCGCTCGTGCTCGAGGCGCAGCATCGCGGCGAAGCCCCGGCGCAGGCGGAACGCTCCCTCGATCACGAAGGTGCTCGCCACCAGGAAGGACAGGAGCCCGAACACCTGCGGCCCCGCCGGCGGCAGGCCGAGATGCGGGTTCAGGAAGCCGAGGCCCAGCGCGCCGGACCACACCCCGGCGACCAGGGCGGCGAAGACCGCGGTGTGGCGCGGCCGCAGGGTCAGGCCGGATTCGAGCAGCAGCAGGAAGGCCGGCAACCGGCTCGCCAGCGTCCCGGGCTCGTCGGCGAACTCGGACGCGGCCATCATGTATTCGAGCACGATGTAGGCGGCGAGGCCTGCATCGAGCAGCGTGGCGATCCAGGCGAGCCGGGCGCTGTTGCGCCGCCGCACCGTGGCGGCGATCCAGAGCGAGGACAGGGCGTAGCCGCCGAGGATGAACCAGTGGCTGCCGGCATGCAGCACGCCGTCGCTGAGCGAGGCCGAGACCCCCAGCACCCCCAGCATCACCAGCCGCATCGCCAGCACGCGCACGGCGGTGCCGGCCGCGAGGGCGTCGGCCAGGTTGGACCTGTCCAGCGGGGGCCTGTCCAGCGGAGGAGTCTCCTCGGCGGGGCGCGGCGCCGCCGTCCTGCCCGGCGGGCTCGGCTGTCGTGTGGTCATGCTGGCGCAAGCCTTACGCGCGGGCGGCGGATGCGTCGAGGCCGGGGGGGGCGTGCAGCGCCGGAGCGCGCGCCCGATGGCCCGGATCCCGACGCGGGTGCCGGTGCCCGCGAGGGGAACGGGGCGCCGGGGCTTCCGTTCCGGCGCAGGCCGCCCCTTGCGCGGGCGGGCTCCCCTCTCCATCTTCAGACCATCCGGTTGGATGGCATGGGGATGGCATCGGGATGGCAGACAAGGTTCACGAATTACGGCCGCGGCTGCCGGACAGCGAGAAGGTGACGGTCAATCTCGGCTTCGTCGATCTCGGCCGCATCGACCTGATGGTGCGGGACGGCTTCTACGCCAACCGGGCCGACTTCATCCGCACGGCGGTGCGCAACCAGCTCGACCGGCAGGACGAGGCCCTGCGCCAGTCGATGGCGCGGCGCCAGCTCAGCCTCGGCCTGACCCACATCACGAAGGCCGAGCTCGAGGCGGCGCGGGCGGCCGGGACGCCGCTCAAGCTCCAGGTTCTCGGGCTCGCCAGCATCGCCGACGACGTCACCCCCGAGCTCGCCCGCGCCGCGATCGCGTCGATCCACGTGCTCGGCGCCTTCCATGCCAGCGCCGCCGTGAAGGCGGCGCTGGCCGACCGTATCGCCTGACCCAACCCTCCCGCAGGACCACGCTCATGAATCCGTTCGATCGAATTTCCGGAGTCGGCCCCTCGGTCGATATGGCCGAGGTGACCCGCCTCACCCGCGCCGGCCGCCTCGCCGAGGCGATGGCGCTGATCCAGGGCCGCGCCTCGGCGCCCGAGCCCGCATCGCCGTCGACCCCGCCGTCGCCGCGGGGCTCCGAGCCCGCCATCGACCTCGTGGCGCCCACCGAGCCCGGCGGGGCCTGGACGGCGCCGACGGGGCAGAACTCCGCGGGTCAAGGCTCCTCCCGCCAAGGCTCGCCAAGCCAAGCTCTCCCAGGCCAAGGTTCCCCCGGCCAAGGTTCCCCCGGCCAAGGTTCCCCCGGCCAAGGTTTCCCCGCTCCGGGCCTCGCGGATCTGCCCGAGGCGATGCGGACCCTGCGCGAGGCCGGATCAGGCCTGGCCGGCAAGCTCCGCGAGGGCCTCCAAGGCTTGAGCCAGAATCTGGGCCAAGGCTTGAACCAGGGCCTGGGAGAAGCCCTGGGCGGCGGCCTCCCGGGAGGCCTTCCGGGTGCCGGGCTGAAGCCGCGCCGGCCCGTGCCGGTGCCGGAAGGCGCCCGGTTCGAGGAGCGGCGCCTGTCCGGCGCCGCCGGCAGCCTGACCTACAAGGTCTACGTGCCGCGCGGCCCGCAGGGCGAGGGGCTGCCTCGGACGCTTCCGGTGGTGGTGATGCTGCACGGCTGCACCCAGGACCCGGACGATTTCGCCCTCGGCACGCGGATGAACGACCTCGCGGAGAAAGAGGGCGCCCTCGTCGTCTATCCGCGCCAGGAGCGCGCGGCCAACGCGCAGAAATGCTGGAACTGGTTCCAGCCCGGCGACCAGGGCCGCGGCGCCGGCGAGCCGGCGCTGATCGCCGGCATCGCCCGGGCCGTGGTGGAGGAGTTCGGGGCCGATCCCACCCGAGTCTTCGTCGCCGGGCTCTCGGCCGGCGGCGCGGCGGCGGCGATCCTGGCCGCGACCTATCCGGACGTGTTCGCGGCGGCCGGGATCCATTCGGGGCTGGCCTGCGGCGCGGCCCGCGACCTGCCCTCCGCCCTCGCGGCGATGGGCCAGGGCGGAGCGGCCCCGCCGCGGACCGGCGCGACCGTGCCGACCATCGTCTTCCACGGCGATGGCGACCGGACGGTGCATCCGCTCAACGGCGAGCGCGTCGCCGGCCAGGCGATGCCGGGCGGAGGCCTGACCGAGACCGTGACGCGGGGGACGTCGCCGGGCGGGATTCCCTATACCCGCGGCGTCCATGCCGACGCGACGGGGCGGGGGATCGTGGAGACATGGGTGCTGCACGGGGTCGGCCACGCCTGGTCGGGCGGCAGCCCCGACGGCTCCTACA
Organism: Methylobacterium sp. DB0501; assembly: GCF_011043735.1. GTDB lineage: Bacteria > Pseudomonadota > Alphaproteobacteria > Rhizobiales > Beijerinckiaceae > Methylobacterium > Methylobacterium alsaeris. The sequence goes on from NZ_JAAKGV010000007.1 coordinate 19,010, forward strand.
CCGAGCCGCGGGGCCCCGATGCCAGCGCCGAGATGCTGCGGTTCTTCCTGGCGCAGGCCCGGACCGAACAGCCCCGGTAAGGGCTCGCGCCGAAGGTCGTCGATCGCGACCTTCGGCGTCCCTTTCATGCCGTCCTCGGGGCCCTTCGCAACCTCTCCCCTGTCCCGGGTCGCCTTCCGCTGGCGCCCCAGTCGTCCGGGAAAGGGGATGGCGACCTCGACGTTATAACAGGCGGGCGAACCCGACCTCTCTATGCCTTCGGGGTCGAGACCCGGAGCAGCAGGGCCACCGGCAGGAGCCCGACCGCGACGATCAGCAGGGCGGCGACCGCGCCGTCCTCGTAGGTGCCGCGGGCGGCCTCGCCGTAGAGATGGGTCGCCAGGGTCTCGACGTTGAGCGGGCGCAGGATCAGGGTCGCGGGCAGTTCCTTGACGCAATCGACGAAGACCAGGAGCGCGCCGCCGAGCAGGGCCGGCCAGGTCAGCGGCAGGTGGACCTGCGCCAGGGCACCGGCCGGGCCGCGGCCGAGCACCCGGGCGGCGTCGCCGAGCGAGCGCGGCACCCGGGCGAGCCCCGCCTCGCTGCTGCCCGCCGTGACGGCGAGGAAGCGCACCACGTAGGCGTAGACGAGGGCCGCCCCGGTGCCGAGGCCCATCGCCGCGAGGGGCGGGCCGGCGAGCGCCCGGCTCAGGCCGTCGAGCAGGCCGTCGAGGGCAGCGAGCGGCGGCAGCAGGCCGATCGCCAGGATCGCGCCCGGCACCGCGTAGCCGAAGGTGGCGCAGCGCAGGAGCAGGCCGCGCCAGCGGCCGCCGAGGAGCCGCGGGCCGGCCGCCACCAGAAGGCCGAGGGCGGTGGCGATCACCGTCGCCATGCCGGCATAGAGCAGGGTGTTGAGGCCCTCGGACAGGATCGCCCCGGACAGGCCGGCGAAGTGCAGCCGCTTGCCCGCCTCGACCGCCAGGTAGCTCGCCGGCGCCAGGAAGCCGAGTGCGACCGGCACGAGGCCCAGGGCCAGGGCCGCGAGCGCCGCCGGGCCGGCGAGAGGCGTGCGGCTCATCCGCCGCGGACGCTGCGCCGCCCCGGCATAGCCGCGCCCGCGCCGGGCCCGGCGCTCGACCGCGATCAGGCCGAGGCAGGCGGCGAGCATCACGAGGGCGAGCCCGGCGGCGCCCGGCAAGTCGGAGCGGTTGACCCAGGTGTCGTAGATCGAGACCGTGAGGGTGCGAACGCCCAGGAATTCCGCGGCGCCGATGTCGTTGAGCGCCTCCAGGAGCGCCAGGCTGGCGCCGAGGGCGATGGCCGGGCGGGCGAGCGGCAGGGCGACCCGCAGGAACACCGCCCCCGGCCCGGCCCCGAGGCTGCGCCCGGCCTCGACCAGCGTCGCCGACTGCATCAGGAACAGCGCCCGGGTCGGCAGGTAGACGTAGGGGTAGAGCACGAAGCCGAGGAGCAGGATGCAGCCGGGCAACGAGCGCAGGTCCGGCAGGATCAGGTCGCGCGGACGGGCATAGCCGAGCACGGCGCGGACCGCGCCCTGGACCGGGCCGACCGGGTGCAGCAGGTCGAGATAGGCGTAGGCCGCGATGTAGGTCGGGACGGACAGCGGCAGCAGCAGCGCCCAGTCGAGCCAGCGCCTCCCTGGGAACTCGTAGGCCGCGACGAGCCAGGCCGCCCCGGTGCCGACCAGGACGACGACGACCCCGACCCCGGCGAGGAGCAGGGCGGTCTCGCGCAGAGCCGGCGGCAGGACGTGGGCGAGGAGGTGGGGCCACAGCCCGCCCGAGCCCTGCAGCGCCTCGACGGCGAGCGCCGCGACCGGCGCGAGGACCAGCAGGGCGACGAGCCCGGCGGCGAGGCTCCAGGCCGAGAGCCGGGGCCCCGGCGATCGGACGACCGGAGCGGGACGGGGCAGGGCGCCCCGGCGCGCGACCGCCGGCGGGCCCGACGGCACGAAAGCTCTTCCCTCCACGTCGCTCGCCCGCTCCGGTCTCTGGATCAAGGGACGGCCCCGCGTCGGGCGGGGCCGGAGGCCTTACCGGTCGAACCCGACCTTGTCGACGAGCAGGCTCGCCGCCTTGCGGTTGCGGGCGATCTCGACGAGCGAGGTGGTGTCGACCTTGAGCGGGCCGAGCGCCGCGAGCAGCGGGTCGGCTGCGACGCCGGGCTTCACCGGGTACTCGTAATCGGCCTTGGCGTAGAGGCCTTGAGCGTCGTCGGAGACGAGGTATTCGAGCAGCTTGACGGCATTGTCGCGGTTCGGGGCGGACTTCGCCACCACCGCGCCCGAGACGTTGACGTGGGTGCCGCCGCCCTGGAACGTCGGCAGCACCACCTGGATGCCCTCGCCCCATTTCTTCTGCTCGGGCCCGCCGCGGCCGCTGCGCATCAGGCCGACATAGTAGGAATTGCCCAGGCCCACGTCGCAGAGGTCGGCGACGATGTCGCGGGCGACGTCGCGGTCGCCGCCGGCGGCCTTGCGGGCGAGGTTGTCCTTCACGCCGCGCAGCCAGGCCTCGGTCTTCGCCTCGCCGTGCTTGATCAGGTAGGCGGCGATCAGCGCGGTGTTGTAGGGGTGCTGGCCGGAGCGCAGGCAGACCTTGCCCTTCCATTTCGGGTCGGCCAGGTCCTCGTAGGTCAGCCCGGCGAGGTCGCGCAGGTCGGGATCGGCATAGGCCACCCGGGCGCGGGTCGAGAGGGCGAACCAGCGCCCCTCGGAGTCGCGCAGAGTCGCGGGAATCGCCGCCTCGAGGACGGGCGAGCGGACCGGCTGGGCGAGGTCGCGGTCGACGAGCTCGATCAGGTTGCCGATATCGACCGTCATCACGACGTCGGCGGCGGAGCGGGCGCCCTCGGCGGCGACGCGCTCGGCCAGGCCCTTGTCGACGAACACCGTGTTGACCTTCACGCCGCTCGCCTTCGTGAAGGCGTCGAGGAGCGGGCGGATCAGGCCGGGCTCGCGGGTGGTGTAGAGGTTCACCTCGCCCTCGGCTCTGGCGGGAGCCGCGAGGGCGAGGAGACCGAGGACGCTGAGCGCGGTGCGTGACAGGGACAAGGGGGCGTCTCCCGAGAATGGTGCCTCCTTGAGAAGCAAACCCGAAACGAAAGCAAGCGCGCTAGATTTTCATTGTTTCAATGTAAGGCCGGGCAAGTCTACCGGTCAGGCCGCCTCCTCGTCGGGCAGGACCAGCACGGCGTCCGGCACCAGCGTCACCCCGACGGCGTCGCCCGGGCCGTAGGTCCCCGGGCCCGGCAGGCGGGCGCGCACGCTCCCCTCGACGCCCGGCACCCCGAGATGCAGCACGCTCGCCGCCCCCAGGAAGGTGCGGCGCGCGACCTGCGCCGCGATGCCCTCGCCCGGGGGGCCGACCCGCAGGGCCTCGGGCCGCAGGCAGACCCGCACCGGGGCGCCCTCGGGCAGGTGGGGTGCGGGCACCGCGCCGAGCGGCGTCCCGGCCCGGCCGTCGCGGATGCGGGCCGGGATCTCGGCCGCGTCGGCGAGGAAGCGGGCGGCGAACAGGCTCTCGGGGCGGCGGTACAGGGCCTCGCCGGTGGCGACCTGGACGATGCGGCCGCGGCGCATGAGCGCGATGCGGGTCGCCACCGCCAGGGCCTCCTCGGGATCGTGCGTCACCATCAGGGCGGTGGTGCCGGTGCGGCGCAGGAGCGCCACGGTGTCCTCCCGCACCCGGTCGCGCATTCGCCGGTCGAGGTTGGAGAACGGCTCGTCGAGGAGGAGGAGCCGCGGTCCCGGCGCCAGCGCCCGCACGAGCGCGACGCGCTGCTGCTCGCCGCCCGACAGGGTCTGGGGATAGCTGCCGGCATGGCCGGCGAGGCCGACCTGCTCCAGCAGCTCGTCGGCGGCCTCGCGGGCGGCCGGCGGCTGGCCCTTGAGTCCGAAGCGGATGTTCTCGCGCACCGTGAGGTGGGGAAACAGGGCGTAGTCCTGGAACATCAGCCCGACGCCGCGCGCCTCCGGCGGCACGACCGTGCCCTCGCCGGCGACGAGGCGCCCGTCGAGCCGCACGATGCCGGAATCCGGCGTCTCCAGCCCCGCCACCACCCGCAGCAGCGTGCTCTTGCCGCAGCCGGAATCGCCTAAGAGCGCCATCACCTCGCCGGGCCGCACGGTGAGCGAGACGCCGGCGAGCGCCTGCACCCGGCCGAAGCGGCAAGCCACGTCCTCCACCGCCAGGGCGGGCGCCGGGCGGGACGGGGCCGGATCGGTCATGCGGGGATCCTCGCTGGGTCGGGACGCAGGGCGCTCATACACGGGCCGGATGCCACGGGCGAGGGCAGGCAGGTGAAGGCAGGCACGCGAGGGTGGGGCCCTGCACCGATCCGGCACGGGAAGCGCCGCGCCAGGGTCAATCGGGCGTTAAGCCGATTCGTCGAATCCTCTGCATCGCCGCGGCCTTCGAGCGCCGGCGGCGCGGTCGTGAAGGGTATCGGGCGTATGCGTAACCTGTCGGGCGAGAGCGGAACGGTGGTGGCGTTCCGGCGCAAGGAGCGGGCCGCGCCGGTGGATCACGAACTGGCCCCGAGCCCCCGGATCGCCGCCGCGCGGCGCGACCAGCGCAGCCTGATGGACACGGTCTACGAGGCCGGCACCCTGCCGGTGGCGGCCGGGGACCGCGAGACCAAGCTCCTCGCCTCGCGCCTGCTGGTCTACGGCTTCCTGACCATCGACGAGGTCGGCGAGGACGGCGCCAGCCGCCGCCTGCGCCCGTCCGAGGCGATCCGCGCCGGCCGCGACCGCCCCTGGCGCCTGTCGCGGGCCTCGCGCGGGGTGAGCCTGTCGGTGCCGATTCCCGCCCGGGACGGGTTCCTGTTCGAGATGGCGTGAGGACGCCTGACGCGCGCGCCATACGCGCACCGCTCCGGCCCGCACGGGGCGCCTGACGCCAACCGCGTCGAGAGCGACGACCGCGCGACCGGGAAGCGCGGCCCCGAGCCCTCCGGTTCGACGTCGTCCGGCTCCGCCCACCCGGCAAAAATTGACTTTCCGACCCGGATCACCGACACGGGCGCCCGCCGCGACCGGCGCCGGTCGGGCGGCCCGGCCGGCGCCGCGGGCGTCGGGATTCCCGGTTCGGAGCAGTGCATTGACGAGCCTTGCCGCCGGGCGCCGCCCCGGCCGCGCCGCCTCCGTGGGATCCCTCGCGGAGCGCCTCCTCGATCTCGGGTCGCGCAGCCACGGGGCGGCCTGCGCGCTGCTCGTCGTGCTGTCGCTGGCCTGCTTCCTGCCGGGCTTTTCCTCGCTCCAGCCGATGGACCGGGACGAGCCGCGCTTCGCCCAGGCCTCGAAGCAGATGCTCGAATCGGGCGACCTCGTCGATATCCGCTTCCAGGGCGAGGCCCGGCACAAGAAGCCGGTCGGCATCTACTGGGCCCAGAGCGCAGTCGTCGCCGCCGGCGAGGCGCTCGGCGTGCCGGGCGCCCGCACGGCGATCTGGCTCTACCGCATCCCCTCGCTCCTCGGCGCCGTCGCCACGGTGCTGCTCGGCTACTGGGCCGCGCTCGCCTTCCTGCCGCGGCGCCAGGCCTTCCTGGCCGCGGCGCTCGTCGGGGCGAGCGTCATGCTGTCGGCCGAGGCGCGGCTCGCCAAGACCGACGCGCTGCTCACCGCCTGCGCGGTCGCCGCCATGGGGGGGCTCGCCCGGGCCTGGCTCACCCGCGCCGCGCAAACCCGCCTGCCGACCGGTACGGTCCTGGCATTCTGGCTCGCGGTGGCGCTCGGCATCCTGGTCAAGGGGCCGATGGTGCCGATGTTCGCCGGCCTCGCGGCCCTGTGCCTGTCCGTCTTCGCGCGCTCCGGCGCCTGGCTGAGGGCGCTGCGGCCGGGCCTCGGCCTCGTCCTGGTGCTGGTCCTCGTCGCGCCCTGGTTCGTCGCCATCACGCTGAAGAGCGGCGGCGCCTTCTACGGCGAGGCGGTCGGCCACGACATGCTCGGCAAGGTCGGCACCGCCCAAACCCAGCACTGGGCCCCGCCCGGCACCTACCTCCTCGTGATCTTCGCCACCTTCTGGCCGGCGGCGGCCTTCGCCGCGATGGCGATCCCCTTCGCCTGGGCCAACCGCCGCGAGGACGGGATCGCCTTCCTGATCGCCTGGGTGCTGCCGTCCTGGCTGGTCTTCGAGGCGGTGCCGACCAAGCTGCCGCATTACGTGCTGCCGCTCTGCTCCGCCCTGGCGATCCTCGCCGTGACGGCGGTCGCCCGCGGGGCGGTGCACCGCGACCGGCCGGGGGCGCGGTGGGTGGCTTTGCTGGTGCCGTTCATCCCCGCCGGCCTCACGGTCGGCCTCTGCATCGCCACCTGGCGCCTCGACGGGGTGATTCCGTGGGCCGGCCTGCCGCTGCTTCTCGCTGCGTGCGCGGTGGCGTTCCTGGCCTGGCGCGCCTTCGTGGACGGCTTCCCCGAGCGCGCCCTCGCCGTCGCGGTGCTGGCCGGCGCGCTGCTCGGGCCGGCGGTGTTCGGGCTGACCCAGCCGGCGCTCGCCGCCCTCAAGGTCTCGCCGCGGCTCGCCGCCCTCCGCGACGCGCTGCCCTGCCCGAATCGCAAGGTCGCGACCCTCGGCTACCGTGAGCCGAGCCTGGTCTTCCTGATCGGCACCGACCTCGCGATGCTCGATTCCGCCGAGGAGGCCGCGGCGTTCCTGGCGCGAGGCGGCTGCCGCCTCGTCTATGTCGAGGACCGCTTCGCCAAGGCCTTCGCGGCCGCCGAGGCCGGCGCCGCCGGGGCCGGCGCCCCACCGCGACAGATCGGCCGCGTGACCGGCTTCAACATCAACGGCGGCAAGCCGGTCGGCCTGTCGGCCTATGCGGTGACGCCGTGACCCAGATCCAGCCCGAGAGCGCGCACGTGACATCGGATCAGGAGGCGATCCGCCTCAGCGTCGTGGTGCCGGTGAAGAACGAGGCCGGCAACATCGCGCCCCTCCTCGCCGAGATCGCGACGGCCTGCGCGCCGTTGCGCCCGTTCGAGATCCTCTACGTCGACGACGGCTCGACCGACGCCACCCCGGCCGTGCTGGCCGAGGCCGGGGCGCGCCATCCGGAATTGCGGGTGCTGCGCCACCGCGAGAGCTGCGGCCAGAGCGCGGCGGTCCGCACCGGGGTTCTGGCGGCCCGCGGCGAGCTGGTTGCGACCCTCGACGGCGACGGCCAGAACGACCCGGCCTTCATCCCGGCGCTGGCGGCCGCCCTCGTCGCGGCGGGCCCGGGGGCGGGGCTGGCCCAGGGCCAGCGGGTCGGCCGCAAGGACGGGCGGCGCAAGATGATCCAGTCGCGCATCGCCAACGGGGTGCGCGGCCGCATCCTCAAGGACGCCACGCGGGATACCGGCTGCGGCCTCAAGGTCTTCCGCCGGGCGGTGTACCTGCGCCTGCCGTATTTCGACGCGCTGCACCGCTTCATGCCGGCCCTCGTCGCCCGCGAGGGATTCGGGGTCGTCCACGGCGACGTGGTCGACCGGCCGCGGCTCACCGGGCACTCGAATTACGGCCTGTTCGACCGGCTCTGGGTCGGCATCCTCGACCTCGCCGGGGTGTGGTGGCTGATCCGCCGCCGGCGCCGGGTGCCGCAGGTCGAGCGGGGCGGGACGGAGTAGACCGATGGTCGCCGACATCATGCACGGGCTCAGCGCCTATTTCTGGTCGCTGTTCACCGGCCCCCTCGACCTCGTGCTGCTGGTCGGCCTCGTCGGCCAGGGCCTGTTCACCGCCCGCTTCCTGGTGCAGTGGATCGCCAGCGAGCGGGCGGGGCGCAGCGTGATCCCGCTCTCGTTCTGGTTCCTGTCGCTCGGCGGCTCGGCGGTACTGCTCGGCTACGCGCTCTACCGCCGCGACCCGGTCTTCATCCTCGGCCAGAGCCTCGGCACGGTGATCTACCTGCGCAACCTCGCCCTGGTGTTCCGCGAGCGGCGGAACACGCGCGCGTAACGGGCAGCCGGGCCGGAGCGGAGAGACGAGAGGCACCCCGGCAGGCCAGGGTGGAAAGACGAGAGGCACCCCCGGCAGGCCGGGGTGCCCGAGAGCATCGTCCGCGACGAAGCGGATACCGGTTCGGCGCAGACGATGCGGCACCATCGAAGACCGGGAGCAGCGTTCGACGGTACGGCGATCGGGCGCTGCTCCCGTCGATCAGCTCTTCCGCTTGTAGTCGAAGGCCGGGGCCTTGTTGAGGTCGTCCTTGGTGGCATTCACGGTCGCCTTCCAGCCGTCGCCGTCCCGGGTTAGGACGACGCTGTCGGGACTGACCGCGACGTAGCGCTCGCCGATGCCGAGGAAGCCGCCGACGCCGAGGATCACCGCCTGCACGGTCTTGCCGTCGACGATGACGAGGTCGGCGATGTCGCCGATCGACTCGTTCTGGGTGTTGGTCACCTTGGTGCCGAGGATGCGCGAGGTCACCGCCGCATTGGGCTGAACGGTGACGAACTGCACCGTGGCGGTCTTGGCCGGCTGGGTCGTCGCGCCGGTCGCGGTCTGCTGCGTCGCGGTCTGGGCCAGGGCGGGCAGGGACAGGATCGACCCGGTGGCGAGCACGAGGGCGGTCGTCGCGAGGGCGGTCTTCAGCGTCATGGGTTCGAGCTCTCCGAGGAGGCCGGCGCCCGTGGGGCGGCGCGGGCCTTCCGCAGAACGGGCCTGAACCGCCGAGGTTCCCCAACGGCATGTATTGCACCGCGTCATGCATTTTCCGGCGTCGGGCATTTCGGCGGCCGATCGGCCCCGGCCTGGTGCAACGCGGCCACGCCTGCCCCATCTAGGAGCCGAGCCGCGACGGGCGGCGAGACAGGGGAACACCATGGACGGTCACGTGTACGGGGCGCTCGGACAGCCGGGCGTCGGCCTCCTGATGGCCATCGTCATCGGGGCGCTGGCGGGCTGGCTGGCGGAGCGCTTCATGAATTCGAGCATGGGCCTGCTCGGCAACATCGTGCTCGGCATCATCGGCGGCGTGGTCGGCAACTTCCTGGCGGCCCAGTTCCACATCCCGATCTTCGGGTTCTGGCGCAACCTGATCTCCGCCACCATCGGGGCGGTCATCATCATCACGGTGGTGCGGGCGGTCCGGGGCGAGCGGCGCTACTGACCGTCGTCCGCCGACGCGCCGGACACCGCACCGTCTTGCGAAGGCAAGCCCGGACGGGCGCCGGCACGCCTGTGCCGGACGCCCGCGCGGTCCCGCGACGACAGCCATGTCTGACGCGCCGCGCGGCGGCGCGTCACGCCCCATTTGCCCCGGCGGCCCGGACATCTTAAGTCATCCTCGCGCCGCGAGGGGTTCGCGGACGCGTCTTCGTCTCGAAACCCCTTGCCGCCCCGGATTCCATGGCCGTCGTCCTCGATCTCCTGCGCAACGACCAGCGCCCCCGCCACCCGGAGAAGGCGCACCGGCCCGACCAGCCGATCCTGCGCAAGCCGGACTGGATCCGCGTCAAGGCGCCGGGCTCACCGAAATGGGCCGAGACCAACGCCATCGTGCGCGAGAACAAGCTCGTGACGGTGTGCGAGGAGGCGGGCTGCCCCAATATCGGCGAGTGCTGGGAGAAGAAGCACGCCACCTTCATGATCATGGGGGACACCTGCACCCGGGCCTGCGCGTTCTGCAACGTGCGCACCGGGATGCCGGACGCCCTCGACGCGGCCGAGCCCGAGCGGGTGGCGGAAGCCGTGGCCAAGCTCGGCCTGCACCACGTCGTCATCACCTCGGTCGACCGCGACGACCTCAAGGACGGCGGTGCGGCGCATTTCGCGGCGGTGATCGGCGCGATCCGGCGCCTGAGCCCCACCACCACCGTCGAGATCCTGACCCCCGACTTCCTGCGCAAGGACGGCGCCCTGGAAATCGTGGTCGCGGCGCGCCCCGACGTGTTCAACCACAATCTCGAGACCGTGCCGTCGAAATACCTGACGGTCCGCCCCGGCGCCCGCTACTTCCACTCGATCCGCCTGCTGCAGCGGGTCAAGGAACTCGATCCCACCATCTTCACCAAGTCGGGGATCATGGTGGGACTCGGCGAGGAGCGCAACGAGGTGCTCCAGCTGATGGACGACCTGCGCTCGGCCGAGGTCGACTTCCTGACCATCGGCCAGTACCTGCAGCCGACGAAGAAGCACCACCCGGTCCTGTCCTTCGTGACGCCGGACGCGTTCAATGCCTACGAGACCACGGCCTACGCCAAGGGCTTCCTGCTCGTCTCGGCGACGCCGCTCACCCGCTCCTCCCACCATGCCGGCGAGGATTTCGCCCGGCTCAAGCAGGCCCGGCTCGACCGGCTGGGGACCGTCTGACCCGATGCCGAGCTTCCGCACCACCCGCACCGTCCGCCACAGCGCGACGGAGATGTTCGACCTCGTCGCCGATGTCGAGCGCTACCCCGAATTCCTGCCGCTCTGCGACTCCCTGCGGGTGCTGCGCCGGCAGGAGGGCGAGGACGGCACCGAGACCCTCGTGGCCGACATGGGCGTCGGCTACAAGGCGATCTCGGAGCACTTCACCACCCGGGTCCGCCTCGACCGCCCGAACCTGAAGATCCTGGCCGAATACATCGACGGCCCGTTCCGGCACCTGGAGAACCGCTGGACGTTTCGCGAGGCCCCGAACGGCGGCTGCACGGTCGAGTTCTTCATCACCTACGAGTTCAAGAGCCTGGCGCTCGGCCTGCTCATGGGCAAGATGTTCGACCGGGCGTTCCGCAAGTTCACGGATGCGTTCGAGAGCCGGGCGGATCGGTTGTACGCGCGGGCGTGAGACCTCGCTCCGACCGAGCCTCCACCCTCCATCGTCATCCCGGGCCCCGCTGCGCGGCCCCGGGATGAACCCCGTGGGGTGGACGGGTCTGCGTGCGTCGGGACGACCGCGCCGCCTACCGCCCCTTGAGCACCACCCCGAGATCGATCCCGCTCCCCATCGCCACGTAGCCCGCCCGGTTCGGGTGCAGCCGGTCGCCCTTGCCGCCGGTGGTGCTCTCCGGGACCATCTCGGGGCGTAAAGACCCGGTCGCCGGGTCGAGGGTGGCGGCGTCGAAATCGACCACGCCGTCGAACACGCCGGAATCCCGCAGGAAAGCGTTGAGCCCGCGGCGCTTCTCGTCCTGCTCGGGATGGCCGTGGGCGGGGCTGGAACTGCCCTTGGCCGAGGTGAGGGTGGCGCCGACCACCCGCACGCCCGGGATGCGGGCGCGCAGGCGGGCGACGCCCTCGCGCATCCCGTCCTGCACCGCCTGAAGGCTGGCCTCGCCGTTGCGGCTGAAATCGTTGATGCCCTCGAGCCAGATCACGCTGGCCACGCCCGACAGCCCGATCACGTCGCGGTCGAGCCGGGAGAGGGCCGAGGGTCCGCCCGGAAAGGGCTTCTGCGGGCCGTAGGAAGCCGGGCCGACCACCTGGTTGCCGCCGATGCCGGCATTGACGACGGACACCCGGTTGCCGAACCGCGCGTGCAGCCGGCGCGACAGCACGTCGGGCCAACGATCGTCGCCGTTCATCGTCGAGGCGGTGCCGTCGGTGATCGAATCGCCGAAGGCGACCACGACCGGGGTGGGCGCCCCCACCGCCATGTCGACGGCGTCGAGGAAGAACCACGAGGCGGTAGAGAACGGGAAGGCGGCCTCGCCCTCGTCCGCCCCGTGCGCGCCGGCGCCGGGTGCCGTGACGTAGGAGGTCTGGAGCGCCTTGGCGTGCCAGGTCATCGGTCCGCTCGACCCCACGACGTGGAGCGAGACCGCGAGCTTGCGCCCGGCCAGCAGCGGCGCCTCCGGATCGGCCGCGAACGGCAGGGCGACCGGGTCGGACCAGACCTCGCCCCCGGGCGGAACCGTGACCCGGTCGCGGCCGGAAAACAGCACCGGGCGGTTCGTCCCCGGCACCAGGGCCGCGCCGCCGAGCTGCAGCCCGGCATGGACGCCGTCGAGGGTGAGGGCCCGGGTGCCGAAGGCGTTGGAGATCCGCAGGCGGGCCTCGCGGCCCCACACGTCCGGCCGCAGGACCAGCCGCAGGGTCTGGTCGCGGGCGCCCTCGGCCGGATCGGGGAAAGCGAAGCTCTGGTCGGGCTGGGCCGAGGGGTTGCCGACCGGGTAGGGGCCCTGGGCCGAGCCGGCCCAGGCGGTCGCCCATCGCGGCGTGCCTTGCGCCTGGGTTTCCTGCGCCCGAGTTTCCTGCGCCCGGGTTTCCTGCGCCCGGGTTTCCTGCGCCCGAACCGGCGCGGCGCAGAGGATCCCGAGACAGAGAGCGGCCACGGCCGCATCGCGCCAGCGCATCGCAAATCCTCCCACCGCAAGTTCCATGGGCGCTGTCGTCGCGCCCCTTGCCGACAGGGAGAGCATGTCGGCCGGAAAATCGCCAGCGCCTGCTCATGCCATGTGCGCTGGAGCACGCCGGGAGCGGGCCCCCGAGCCTATCGTCGGGCTACTTCGCGAGGGTCCGATGCCGCTGCAGATCGTTCGGCGGTCGGCCGCGGCTCCGTTCGTTCCGCCGCGACCCGCCCGAAACGACCCGGCCCCCTTGATCGCCCACGCGAGGCTCCGGAGTCCCACCTTGCCCGAAGGGGGTGCTCGATGACCCATCCGTGGCCCCACCATCACACCGACGGTTCGGTGCACTACACCCATTGCTGGCCCGAGACGGTGGAGTCCCTGCCGGCCTCCGAGACGGCGCGGCCCGATTGGCGCCGGCGCCTGCGCGGCGCCGCCGGCATGGTTGGGGCGTCCAGCCTGGCGGCCGGCGCGATCTGGTTCGCCATGCTGTGCGACCCGACCGTCTCCCGCGCCGCCCTGCCGCCCTCGGCCGACGTCTGCACCAATGCGGGCCATGCGGTCCGGGTCTGGTTCGACGCCGAGACCGCGCGGCGCGCCCGCGTGGCGGAGGCGCCGCACCAGCACGCCTTCAACAGCATGCTGCTGTGGTACCGCTCGGCGGAGGGCAAGTGCGCCGCCGGCCGTACCCAGGAGGCGGTCCGCAGCTTCCAGTCCCTGGAGCGGATGATCGCAGGCTTCGACGCGAACCGCCACGACCGGGACGAGGCCGGGGAGTAAGCGCCCACGGCAGAGAGTCCCTTGCATGCCGGGCCCGTTCACGCTTGGCTTCCCCCGACGATGACGGGAGGGACGCGATGAGCGACGGGCTGACCTTCGTGCTGGTGCACGGCGCCTGGCACGGCGGCTGGTGCTGGGTCCGGGTGGTCGACCGCTTGCGGGCACGGGGCCACCGGGTCTTCACCCCGACCTGCACCGGCCTCGGCGAGCGGGCGCATCTCCTCTCCGAGACCATCACCCTCGACACCTTCGTGCGGGACGTCGCCGGGGTGATCGCGGCCGAGGAACTGACGGATGTCGTGCTGGTCGGGCATTCCTTCGGGGGCCTGGTGGTCAGCGGCGTCGCCGAGGCCATGCCCGAGCGGCTGCGCCACCTCGTCTATCTCGACGCGCTGATCGTCCAGGCCGGCCGCGCGCCGTTCGACGGGGTGCCGCCGGAGGTGGCGGCGGCCCGCCGCCGCGCCGCCGCGGAGTCGAGCGGGGGCCTGAGCCTGCCGCCGCCGCCGGCCGAGGCCTTCGGGGTGCTCGATCCGGCGGACGCCGCCTGGGTGGAGCGCCGCCTGACCCCGCACCCCTTGAGCACCTACGAGAGCCCGCTGCCGATCCGCGGCCCGGTCGGCAACGGCCTGCCGCGCACCTACGTCGATTGCACCGCGCCGTCCTACCCCACCCTCGACGGCGTCAAGGACTGGGTGCGGCGCCAGCCCGACTGGGGCTGGCGCGATCTCGCGACGGGCCACGACGCGATGGTGAGCGCGCCGGGCCCGCTCGCCGAGATGCTGGTGGAGCTTGGGCGTGACGGGGTCTGATGCCCGGTCCGAAACGCGGCTCGTCCAGGACGTTTCCCCGGCTCTCCCGACCGGACGCGGCCAGATCGATTATCCCATCGTCACCACGGTGCGGCCGGGATCGATCTCGATCAGCCGCAGGCCGAAGCTGCGGCCCTCCTGCGCCTCCCAGTCGGCGAGAACGGCGTTGACCCGCTCCGGCCCCGCCTCGGCCAGGGTACGGGTGCCGACCGGCTCCTCGATGGCATGCCTGATCTCGTCCATCAGCCGCGCGCGGGCCTTGCCCCCGGCGGGCTCGCCGGCGTCGCAATAGGCCGTGACGATCTGCTCCGACAGGGCCTCGATCACCGCTTGGTTCACGGAGGTCATGCCCATGCTGCGCTCTCCCGTTCGGCTGGGTCGCCCCCTTCGAGGGTTGTCCCCGTTGACCGGGACAACGCGGCCGCGCGCGAGCGGTGCCCTCGCGCCGTCAGCCCGCCTGCTGCTGTCCGGCGGCACGGTGGGCGGCGAGCGTCACCACCTCGGCGGAAGGAGCCTCCCCCTTCTGATCCCGGCCCATCATGAAGATCACCGGGCTGCGCGGCATGTAGCCGGGGTTGCGGCGCAGGTTCAGGAGCTGCTGCAGCTCCACCGCGGTCAGGTCCTTCGGCGTGGCGTCGCGCCAGACATGGCCCGGCGAGGCTTTGCGGGCGAAGGGCCACCAGGAGCGGCGCTCGGTCTCGACCTGCAGGACGAGCTTGCCGGTGAGGGTCTTGCGGAAATTGAAGCGACCCGTGATGGCCATGACGCGTCCTCCATTCCCGGACAACCTGGACCCGTGCGGCTTAGCACGGCACTAACATGGGGCGGCAGGCTTGGCTGGAAAGCCGATCGGTCCGATCGATTTTCCACCGCGGCGCGGCCGCACCCCATCGGACTAACGGTTGCGATGCCCAAACGCTCCCTCACGCTCGACGCCGCGCTGATCGCCCGGGCCCATCCGCACCCCGTGGCCCATGACGGGCGCGGCCCGGGCTACGGCATGGCGCTGATGGGCGAGGCGGAGGCCGATGCGCGGCTCGACGCGGCCCTGGCTACGGCGCCCGGCGATCCCGGCGCCCTGTGGCTGTTCGCCTACGGCGCCCTGATGTGGCGGCCGGAATTCCCGTTCGCCGAGCGGCGCGAGGCCCGGGTGCGGGGCTGGCACCGCCGCTTCTGCCTGTGGCAGCCGGGCTTTCGCGGCACGCCGGAACGCCCCGGCGTGATGCTCGCCCTCGACCGGGGCGGGCAGTGCCGGGGGCTCGCCTACCGCATCGCCGGCGACGATCCGCGGGAAGCGGTGCGGCCGGTCTGGCGGCGGGAGATGCGGGGGCGCGGCTACGCCTCGCGCTGGCTCACCGCCGAGACGGCGGACGGCCCGGTCCCGGTCCTCGCCTTCGTCGCCGACCGGGCGGGGACGCGCTATGCCGGGCGGCTGCCGGACGAGGCGATCGCCGCGCGCATCGCCGCGGCCTGCGGCCCCACGGGCCCGAGCGCCGAGTACCTGCTGAACACGGTGGCGGCCTGCGAGGCGATGGGCATCCGCGACCGCCACCTCTTCGCCATGCAGGCGCTGGTCGCCGCGCGGCTCGCGGCCCGCGGGGATCAGAACAGCCCGACGCCGACCCCGGGCTGGGGCCGCGGCGGGTAGCCGTAGGGCCCGGTCGAGACGCCGTAATAGGGCAGGACCGGCGCGTAGCCGAAGCCGAGGAGCCGGCGCGGCGGGGGCACGGCCACGATGACGCCCCCTTGGATTTCGGCCTCCGCCTCGACCGCCACCGGCGGCGGGGGTGGCGGGGGCAGCG
This sequence comes from Methylobacterium sp. DB0501, assembly GCF_011043735.1. GTDB lineage: Bacteria > Pseudomonadota > Alphaproteobacteria > Rhizobiales > Beijerinckiaceae > Methylobacterium > Methylobacterium alsaeris. The sequence continues at coordinate 34,654 of NZ_JAAKGV010000007.1, forward strand.
GCGCGCTCCATCCGGCGGCGAACCCGGCCCCGCCGCGCGCCGCGTAGCCTTGCCCTGCATAGCCTTGCCCCGCATAGCCTTCGGGCATGTCGGCGGCCATCGCCGGCAGGGCCGTGAGGGCGGCCGCCAGGGCCAACCAGGCCGGCGTCGTGCGGAGCGTCATGGGTCGGAACCTCGGCAGGAACGGTCGTACGGACAAGCTTCGCCGGGGCATCCCGGTTCCCCGGATCGTGACCTAGATTGGTGAACGAACCGGAGACGCAGGCCCGCATGACCGAGTTGCCGCCGTTCTACGACGACCTCGCGGGCTGCCTCGCCGAGGCCTGGCGCCGGCTGGAGGAGGGGGCGGCGCACCAGAGCGGCTTCCACACCCCGGCGCTGGCGACCCTCGGCCGCGACGGCGCCCCGCGCCTGCGTACGGTGGTCCTGCGCGGGGTCGACAGGGAGAGCCGATCCTTGCGGGTCCATTGCGACGCCCGCTCCGACAAGGCCGCCGAGATCGCCGCCGATCCCCGGGTGTCGCTCCACGCCTACGACCCGAAGGCGAAGATCCAGGTGCGGATCGAGGGCACGGCCCGCCTGCACGGCGGCGATGAGGTCGCCCGCGCCGCCTGGGCGGCGTCGCGGCCGATGAGCCGGGTCTGCTACGGCACGACGCCCGGCCCCGGCACGCCCTTGCCGGCGGGCGGCGCCTACGCCCAGCCGCGGGACGACGAAGCGGCGGAGGCGGGCTTGTCGGAGTTCCGCGTCATCGTCCTGACCGCGGCCCGGCTGGAATTCCTGTACCTCGCCCGCCAGGGGCACCGGCGGGCCTCGTTCTCCTGGGACGGGGACGCGGAGACGGCGACGTGGCTGGCGCCGTGAGGCGCGATGCCCGCCGGCCTGGGCCGCCGGCTGCGCCTTCGGAGCGCGCCACGCCTCGACGGCGCCGGGCCAGGTCTCCGGCAGGCGAGCCAGCCCGGCAGGGCATTGGCCGCCGAGCCGTTCCAGCGCGACCCGGGGCCTGGCGGCTCCGGGCGTCCGTCGCGCGGATCCTCAGCTCCGGCACGGCAGCGTCTCCTGGATCGGCGGCGCCTGCCTCTGCCGCCCGGGCCGGCTGGGCGTTCCCCATCGCCACGACGGCCGCGTCGATGAATGCCGGGTCCCGGGCTCCGCCGTCGCGGCCCCGGGACGACGCGGAGGGCGCCGTTTCCGTCAGGCCCCGTCGAACAGGCCCTCAGCTCGCTGCCCGCAGCCGCGCGAACCCGGCCTCCAGGTCCCGCGTCAGGTCGTCCATGTCCTCCAGCCCGACCTGGAACCGCAGGCCCGGCCCGCCCGGCGCCCAGGGGGTGGCGGTGCGGTAGGGCGCGCAGTCGAAGGGGATCACCAGGCTCTCGAAGCCGCCCCAGGAGAAGCCCATCCCGAACAGCTCCAGCCCGTCGAGCATCGCCGCCACCGCGGCCTCCGGGCAGGGCTTGAGGATGATCGAGAACAGGCCCGAGGACCCCAGGAAGTCGCGGGACCAGATCGCGTGGCCGGGATCCTCCGGCAGGGCCGGGTGCAGCACCCGGGCGACCTCGGGCCGGCCCTGGAACCAGCGGGCGAGCGTGAGCGCCTGCTCGCCGTGCTCGCGCAGGCGCAAGGGGAGGGTGCGCAGGCCGCGCAGCGCGAGAAAGACGTCCTCGGCCCCGGCGCACATCGCGAACTGGTCGAAGGTCCGCCGCAGGGCCGGCCAGTATCGGGCGTTGGCGGACGTGAGGCCGAGCAGCAGGTCCGAGCCGCCCGACAGGTACTTGGTGCCGGCCTCGATGGCGATGTCGACGCCGCGCTCGTGCGGCGGGAACAGGAGCGGCGTCGCCCAGGTGTTGTCCATCAGCACGCAGGCGCCGCGCGCGTGCGCCGCCTGCGCGATCGCCGGGATGTCCTGCATCTCGAAGCTCTGCGAGCCCGGCGCCTCGGTGAGCACCGCGGCGGTGTTCTCGCGCATGAGCTCCGCGATGCCGGCGCCGACCGTCGGGTCGTAATAGGTCGTCTCGACCCCGAACCGCGTCAGGAAGCCGTCGCAGAAGATCCGGGTCGGGCGGTAGGCGGAATCGCTGACCAGCAGGTGGTCGCCGGCCTTGAGGCAGGAGAGGAGCCCGACCGTGACCGCGGCGAGGCCCGAGGGCGTCAGCACCGTGCCGGCGGCCCCGGCGAGCTCGGTCCAGGCGGCTTCGAGGGCGCGGACCGTCGGCGTGCCGGTGGTGCCGTAGGTGTACTCCGCCCGCCGGTTCTTGAGCGCGTCGTAGCTCTCGTAGAGCACCGTCGAGCCGCGATAGATCGGGGTGTTGACGAAACCGTGCTGCTGCGACGGGTCGCGGCCGGCATGGACCAGGCGGGTGCGGGTGCCGAGGCGGCTCTTGTCGCGGGGCGGGGTGATGCTCATCGGGCCTCTGGCGTGGCAGGGGGCGTGCGGGGAAACCGGACAGGAAATCTGGGCGCAGCACATCCCGGGCCGCCCGGCCCCGTCAAGCCTGGCCTGCGGGAGCCTTGCGGCCGCCGCAACCCCGGCGGTATCCCGTCTACGCTGTTCGTCTATCGCGCCAACCCCTTGACCGGGCAGCCCGCTTCGCCTGGAATGCCTCTTGCTTAGGCATCGTCCGTGCTTGAGCAAACGGGCGGCGGCCGACGGGAGCCGCGACCGGAACGGGAGACGCAAGACCCCATGAAGACAATCGTCGCGACCCTGGCCTTCGGGCTCGGCGCCACCCTGCTGGCGGGCGCCGCCCAGGCCCAGGGGACGCTGAACAGCATCAAGCAGAAGGGCTACATCTCCTGCGGCTCGAACCCGGGCCTCGCCGGCTTCGGCGTGCCGGACGCGCAGGGGCGCTGGACAGGGCTCGACGTCGATTTCTGCCGGGCCCTGTCCGCGGCGATCTTCAACGACGTCACGAAGGTCCGCTTCATCCCGCTCTCGGCCAAGGACCGCTTCACGGCGCTCCAGTCGGGCGAGGTCGACATCCTGTCGCGCAACACCACCTGGACGATGTCGCGCGACACGGCCCTCGGGCTCGACTTCCCGGCCGTCAACTTCTACGATGGTCAGGGCTTCATGGTGAAGAAGAAGCTCGGCATCACCTCGGCCAAGCAGCTCGACGGCGCTTCGATCTGCACCCAGCAGGGCACCACCACCGAGCTGAACCTGGCCGACTACTTCCGGGCCAACAAGATGAAGTACGAGGTGGTGGCCTTCGCCAGCGCCGACGAGACCTTCAAGGCCTACGATGCCGGCCGCTGCGACGCCTTCACCACCGACGCCTCGGGCCTCTACGCCGAGCGCCTGCGCGCCGCGGTCCCCGACGACAACATCGTGCTGCCCGAGATCATCTCGAAGGAGCCGCTCGCGCCGGCGGTCCGCCAGGGCGACGCCCAATGGGCCGACATCGTCCGCTGGACCCACTACGCGATGCTGAACGCCGAGGAGGCCGGCATCACCCAAGGAAACGTCGACCAGCTGGTGAAGTCCACCGACAACCCGGACATCAAGCGCATCCTCGGCACCGAGGGCAAGTACGGCGCCGATATCGGGCTGACCAACGACTGGGCCTACCGCATCATCAAGCTCGTCGGCAATTACGGCGAGGTGTTCGAGCGCAACGTCGGCCAGGGCTCGCCCCTGAAGATCCAGCGCGGCCTCAACGCCCTGTGGTCGAAGGGCGGCCTGCAATACGGCCCGCCGATCCGCTGAGCCCCTGACACGCGGCGCCCGGGACCGCCCGGGCGCCGGAAACCATCGGCGCCCGGGCGGTCCCGGACGTCGTCCCTGGACACCACAGACGCGAGCACACCACTTGCCGACGCAGCTTCCGGCCGATCCAGCTTCCAGGCCGCCCCGGGTCTCGCCCCTCTACGATCCCCGCTTCCGCGGGGCGGCCTACCAGATCCTGCTGCTGCTCGCGGTCGGGCTGGTGGCCTGGATCGCGATCGGCAACGCCGCCGAGAACCTGCGCAACGCCCGCGTCGCCTCGGGCTTCGGCTTCCTCAACAATACCGCGGGTTTCGACGTCAACCAGACGGTGATCCCGTTCACGGCCGCGACCTCGACCTACGGCACCGCCTTCCTGGTCGGGCTCACCAACACCCTGATGGTGTCGGTGATCGGCATCGTGCTGGCGACGATCCTCGGCTTCACGGTCGGCGTGGCGCGGCTGTCGCCGAACTGGATCGTGCGCACGCTCGCCACCGTCTACGTCGAGGTCCTGCGCAACATCCCGCTGCTGCTGCAATTGCTGTTCTGGTACGTCGCGGTGCTGGCGAGCCTGCCGTCGGCGCGCGATTCCTACGCGCTCGGCACCTCCGTCTTCCTCAACCAGCGCGGCCTCTACCTGCCCAGGCCCCTGCTGGCGGCGGATGCCTGGGCCCTCCCCATCGCCCTCGCGATCGGCCTCGTCGGCACCCTGGCGTTCCGCACCTACGCGAAGCGCGAGCAGGCGCGGACCGGCCGGCGCCTGCCGGTGCTCACGGTGGGTCTCGTCCTCATCCTCGGCCTGCCGCTCCTGGCCTACGGGGTGCTGGCGCTCCTCGGCATCGCCCCGGTGGCGCTCGAATATCCGGTGAAGGGGACCTTCAACCTGCGCGGCGGGATGCAGCTCTATCCCGAATTCGTCGCCCTGGTGCTCGGGCTCACGGTCTACACCGCCGCCTTCATCGCCGAGGTGGTGCGGGCCGGCATCCAGGCCGTCAGCAAGGGCCAGACCGAGGCGGCCCGCGCGCTCGGCCTGCAACCCGGCCCGACGATGCGGCTGGTGGTGATCCCGCAGGCGATGCGGGTGATCGTGCCGCCGCTGACCAGCCAGTTCCTGAACCTGACCAAGAACTCGTCGCTGGCCGTCGCCATCGGCTACCCGGACCTCGTCCAGGTCTTCATGGGCACGGTGCTGAACCAGACCGGGCAGGCGGTGGAAGTCGTGGCGATCACCATGGCGGTCTACCTGACGATCAGCCTCGTCACGGCCTTCGTGATGAACCTCTACAACCGGCGCGTCGCGCTGATCGAGCGGTGAGGCAAACATGACCGCCGGAGCCCAGCCGCTCACCTTCGTCCGCCGCGAGGCGGTGCCCGCCTCAGCCCCGCCCTCCCTCGTCGCCGGGCCGCTCGCCTGGCTGCGCCGGAACCTCTTCTCCAGCCCCGCCAACGCCGTGATGACGCTGGCGGCGCTCGCCGTCATCGCACTCGTAGTGCCGCCGCTCCTACGCTTCCTCGTGATCGACGCGGTCTGGACCGGCCAGAACCGCGACGCCTGCCGGCCCGAGGTGATCGGACGGCCGGTCGGCGCCTGCTGGGCCTTCGTGGCGAACAAGATCAACTACTTCGTCTACGGCTCCTACCCGATCGAGGAGCGCTGGCGCCCCAACGTCTTCTTCGCCCTGATGGCGGTCGGGGTCGGCTGGATGCTGTGGCTCGACGCGCCGAAGCGGGCGTGGGGCGCACTCTACTTCTTCGTCGTGTTCCCGGTCGTCTCCTACGCGCTGCTCGCCGGCGTGCCGGCGCTCGGACTTTCGTCCGTGCCGACTTCGCTGTGGGGCGGCATGCTGGTGACGCTGATCGTGTCGCTCGTCGGCATCGTCGCCTCGCTGCCGCTCGGCATCCTGCTGGCGCTCGGGCGGCGCTCGCGGCTGCCGATCGTGCGCTTGTTCTGCGTCATCTTCATCGAGTTCTGGCGCGGCGTGCCGCTCATCACCGTGCTGTTCATGGCCAACGTGATGCTGCCGCTGTTCCTGCCCGGCGACGTCACGATCGACCGGCTGGTGCGGCCGCTCGTCGGCATCGCGCTGTTCTCGGCCGCCTACATGGCCGAGACGGTGCGCGGCGGCCTCCAGGCGATCCCCCGCGGGCAGACGGAAGGGGCGATGTCCTTGGGCTTGAGCCCCTGGCACCGGATGCGCCTGATCATCCTGCCGCAGGCCCTGCGCATCGTGATCCCGGGCATCGTCAACAGCTTCATCGCCCTGTTCAAGGATACCAGCCTCGTCTCGATCGTCGGCATCTTCGACTTCATCCGCACGATCGAATCGGCCCGGGTCGATCCGACCTGGGCGGCGCCGACGGTGGTGATGACCGGCTACGCCTTCGCGGCCCTGTTCTACTTCGTCTTCTGCTTCGGCATGTCGCGCTACGCCCGCTTCATGGAGCGGCGGCTCGCGGCCGGCCAGACACGGTGAGTTCCCCGATGGCTTCCTCCCCCGTCCCGACCCCGACTCTCCCTGAGGCCGATCCGGACCTCGCGCCCCGCAACACCTCGGCGACGCGGCTGGCCAGCGCGCCGACGGCGGTGTCGCTGGAACGGGTCAACAAGTGGTACGGCGCCTTCCACGTCCTGCGCGACGTCGATCTCACCGTGCGCAAGGGCGAGCGGATCGTGATCTGCGGCCCCTCGGGCTCCGGCAAGTCGACCCTGATCCGCTGCATCAACCGCCTGGAGGAGCACCAGGCCGGCCGCATCGTGGTCGACGGCATCGAGCTCACCAACGACCTCAAGCGGATCGACGAGATCCGCCGCGAGGTCGGCATGGTCTTCCAGCACTTCAACCTGTTTCCGCACCTGACCGTGCTCGAGAACTGCACGCTCGCGCCGATCTGGGTGAAGAAGATGCCGAAGGCCGAGGCCGAGGCGATCGCCATGCAGTACCTGACCCGGGTGAAGATCCCCAATCAGGCGCACAAGTATCCGGGCCAGCTCTCCGGCGGCCAGCAGCAGCGCGTGGCGATCGCCCGCTCGCTGTGCATGGCGCCCAAGATCATGCTGTTCGACGAGCCGACCTCGGCGCTGGATCCCGAGATGGTCAAGGAGGTGCTCGACACGATGGTGGGGCTGGCCGACGAGGGCATGACCATGCTCTGCGTCACCCACGAGATGGGCTTCGCCCGCCAGGTCGCCGACCGGGTGATCTTCATGGACGAGGGCCAGATCGTCGAATCGAACACCCCGGAGGCGTTCTTCCGCGCGCCGGCGCACGAGCGGACCCGGCTGTTCCTGAGCCAGATCCTGCATTGAGGACGGGACGGGCGCCCGACGCAGGCCGGACGGGCGCCCCATCGACACCTCTCGGCGTCGAAACCGTCGCGGATGGCGCCGGCGGAACGAGGGCGGTTCTACCGCCCCGTCGCGACCGGCAGGTCCTCGCGCGACCCCCATTCCGACCAGGAGCCGTCGTACAGGGCGCGGGGCGGCCGGCCGAGGGTCTCGAGGGCGATGCTCACGATCGCCGCGGTGACGCCGGAGCCGCAGGTGGTGACCACCGGGCGGTCGAGGTCGATGCCGGCCTGGGCCACCGCCTCGCGCAAACGCGCCTCGTCCTTGAGCCGGCCGTTCTCCTGGAGCGCCGCGTAGTGGAGGTTCAGGGCGCCGGGCATGTGGCCGGGGCGCACGCCGGGGCGCGGCTCGGGCTCCTCGCCGGCGAAGCGGGGACCTGAGCGGGCATCGACCACCTGGGCCTGGCCGGCGAGCGCCCGCTGCACGTCGCCGACATTCGCCACGGCCGAGTGGTCGAGGCGGGCGGTGAAGTGGCGCCGGTCGCGCGGGCGGGCCTCGCCTTCCTCGACCGGGTGACCGCCGGCGACCCAGGCCGGGAAGCCGCCTTCGAGGATCGCGACCTCGCGGGCGCCGAACGCCTTCAGGGTCCAGCGCACCCGCGGGGCGGAAAACAGGCCCATCCCGTCATAGACCACGATGGTCATGCCGTCGCCGATGCCCATCTGGCGCATCCGCGAGGCGAAGGCCTCGGGCGAGGGCAGCATGTGCGGCAGGGCGCTCGCCTCGTCGCGGACCGCATCGATGTCGAAGCGGATCGCCCCCGGGATGTGGCCGGCGCGGTACTCGGCCTCGGCGTCACGCCCCATGGCCGGCAGGTACCAGGAACCGTCGAGCACGACGATGTCGGGCGCCGCGAGCCGCTCTGCGAGCCAGTCCGTCGTGACAAAGGGGCCGATCGACATGCTGCTGTGTCTCCGAAAGGGGCGCGCCCGGGGAAAGGACCATTCATGGGGGCCCCGGCGCCTATCCGGTGCATTCTGCCCGAATTCCGGGCGCCGCCGCCACCCGTCCGGGCGCGAAAGCGGCGTTTCGCGCCGGACGGGCCGCCTCTCCCGGCGGGAGTGAAGTCCTATCGAATGAGAGTGAGGCGGCGGCAGGGCCTGCCTAGAACGGGGCGTCCGTCCACCCGCGAGAGGCGAAAGAGCCCGATGCCCGCCGCGTCCTCCGTCCCCTGCCTCGTTTCCGTCACCTCGGCCGCCCCTGTCACGGTGCTTGGCACGGTGCTTGCGAAACACCCTGCACTGCACCCGCCGTGTCCACTCTCCCTTGCACGGCCGGGCGTGGTCGACGGGCCAGGCAGTGAGACTCCGAGGGCTGCCTGGCCCGCCCGTCCGCGGCGATGGACCGAGCGTGGATCCCTGCGCTATGCGGGCCCGCCCGGGTGTCGCGGGGCTGCCGCCTCGGGCGACCGGCGCGCGAGCCCGCGCGCGACAGGGAGGGTGCGATGAACGCGACGGCCCGTTTCGAATGGCCGATCCGGCCCGACCGGATCGAGGTCTCGTCCCTCGGCTACCTCGCCGCGGCGATCCTTCTCGCCGGGCGGCACGGAACACGGCAAGGGACGCTGCAGGGGAGGCACCATGAGACGCTGCCCTCCGCGACCGTGCACCGGCTGGTGCCGCGCCGGGCGCGGCCGCGGCTGACGCCGGTGCCGTCGGACGGCCTGCGCCGGGCGGCCGAAGCCTGAACGCGAAAAAGGCGGCCTCTCGGCCGCCTCGATCGGGGAGGCGGGCTCAAGCGAGCCCGCCGGTCGCGCCCCGGGGTCAGATTCGCGGCGAGCGGCCGCGCATCAGGCCGAAGATGGCCGAGACGGCGAACAGCACGATCGCCACGAAGAACACGATCTTGGCCGCCTCCATGGCGGTGCCGGCGATACCGCCGAAGCCCAGCAGAGCCGCGACGAGGGCGACGACGAGGAAGGTGATAGCCCAGCCGATCATTGGAAACTCCCGTTCGAAGGCTGCTGGATTGCTTCGCGGCGCCGTGCAGGGAAGCGTTGCAGCAAGTTGAACGAGAAACCACCGGACCGGGCGACAGGTTCCGCGGATTTTTTCGGATGAAACCCGCTTGCCGGCCGTGAGACCTACGCCACGCACGAGAGGCGCCGGCCCGGAACGGGCGGCGCACCAACTGTCCAACGCTGTGCGAGAGGGAGTGGCTCCCCGAGCAGGACTCGAACCTGCGACAAGGCGATTAACAGTCGCCTGCTCTACCAACTGAGCTATCGGGGATCGCGGCGGGACATCTAGCCGAGGCGGGCAGGGGGCGCAAGGGGTTTTGCGAGCCGGCTCCATTCGTGCCGCGGATCGCGGTTTTTGCCGCCGGAGCCTGTTGCGGAGCCGGGGCGGGCTCTGCTAGAGAGCCCTCGTCCCCGGGTTGTCCGCCCGACGCCGGGGAGACGGTGCAGCCGGCCTGAAGCGCCCGGCACGCCCGATCGTCGGTCGAGACCGACCCGGATGGCCTCGTGGCGGAGTGGTTACGCAGAGGACTGCAAATCCTTGCACCCCGGTTCGATTCCGGGCGAGGCCTCCATCTCTTCTCATCCCATCTCACGGTAGAGCGTAAGGGCGACGGGTTCGCCCAGGTTGCTCGAGGAATCCGATCCCGGCCGCGAGGCAGCGCGGATCCCCGGATCCTTGCCTTTTGCCCGGGGATCCACCACAACCGCGTCGCCCGACGGCTTGACCGTCGCCCAAGCTCCCCAGAGACGTTCATGCTCGACTACGCGCAAGCGCGCCGCCTCATGGTCGATTGCCAGCTCCGCACGTTCGACGTGACCGACATCGCGCTCCTCGACGCATTCGACGCCGTCCCGCGCGAGCGGTTCCTGCCGGCGGACCGTGCGGCCTTCGCCTATATCGACCAGCCCCAGGCGGTCGGGACCGAGGACGGCGAGACCCGCTTCATGCCGGCCCCGATGGTGCTGGCCCGCCTGATCCAGGCGCTCAGCCTGAAGCCCGGCAACCGCGTCCTCGATGTCGGGTCCGGCCTCGGCTACGGCGCCGCGATCCTGCATCGCCTCGGCGTCGAGGTCGTCGCCCTCGAATCGCTCCCCGGCCTCGCGGCGGCGGCGCGCGAGACCCTGGGCGGCGGCGTCACCGTCGAGACCGGCCCGCTCGACAAGGGCGCGGCCGGCCACGGCCCCTACGACGCGATCCTGGTCGAGGGTCAGGTCGAGCAGCGCCCGCAAGCCCTGCTGGACCAGCTCGCCGACGGCGGGCGCCTCGCCTGCGTCCAGGGGCAGGGCCGTCCGGCCAAGGCGACCCTATGGGTCCGCTCCGGCGACGCCTTCGGCTCGCGCCCGCTCTTCGACGCCACCCTGCCGCCGCTGCGCGCCTTCGCGGTCGAGGCCGGCTTCGCGTTCTAATGCGATGTCCGGAAGGTTGCTTCCGGACATCCTGCGACACGCCCTCGGGCGCGACGCTCCGCGCCCGACGCCATCCCCGAAAGGGGTAGGCCCGCCGCCGAAATACGGCGCCGGCCGGCCGCTCCGGCGGGGATTCCGAGGCCGAATTTCCTTGGTGCCCGATCCGGTGGCCCGCATCCCCGCGGCGGCAGCCCGGACCGGCCGGCTGCGGCGGCTCGCCCGGCAGGGGCGACATCGCCTCGCGGAAGCACTTCCTTCATCAATGGCTTGCAGGTTGCACCGACCCCGCCGCGGCCCGGCCGGGGCGACAGGGCGAATCGCCCTCCCGCGCCGGGCCGCACCCCCCGATTTCCCCAGAGGCACCTGTCGCTTTTTTGCGGCACTGGCGGCCAAACACAGCCGTCCACAGCGAGGGGACGGTGCCCCCGGAACCGCCCTCGGCTAAGGTCTCGCTCGAGGTGGGCACAGCGATATGAAGAGCCGGCTCCGACGCCCGGTGGCGCAGAGGCGGTCGATTGTGGGCTAGCCGCACAGGGTAGACAGGCGTGACTGACACAGGAACTCGGGCGTTCCGCGGGCTTCGGCTGGGCGGGTTCGCCGCCATGGTGCTCGCCATGGCGGGCCAGGGCGCGGCCGCGGAAACCCTGGAGACCGCTCTCGCGCGGGCCTATGCGGGCAACCCGACGCTCAACGCGCAGCGCGCCGGTCAGCGCGCCACCGACGAGAACGTGCCGCGGGCCCTGGCGGGCTACCGTCCGACCGTCACCGGCTCCGCGAGCGCGGGCGTCTCGTACATCTCGGGCAAGCTCAGCGCCCTGGCGGCGGGCGCCGGCGGTGGCGGCGTCCAGGAGACGCTCTACCCGCGCTCCGTCGGCATCGGCGTGCAGCAGACCCTGTTCAACGGCTTTCGAACCGACAACCAGACCCGCCAGGCCGAATCTCAGGTGCTGGGCGGCCGGGAGACCCTGCGCAACACCGAGATGCAGACGCTGTTCTCGGCGGCACAGGCCTACATGAACGTGCTGGCGGACACCGCCACGCTCGAGCTCAACCGCAACAACGTCGAGGTGCTCGAGGAGCAGCTCCGCCAGACCCGCGACCGCTTCAACGTCGGCGAGGTCACCCGCACCGACGTCGCCCAGGCCGAGGCGCGGCTCGCCGGCGCCCGGGCCCAGGTCAGCCTGGCCGAGGCGAACCTGCGCACCAGCATCGCGACCTTCCGGCAGGTGATCGGCGTCGAGCCGCGCCAGCTCGCCCCCGGCCGCCCGATCGACCGCTACGTGCCGGGCACGCTGACGGCGGCGGTCGATATCGGGCTCGCCGAGCACCCGGCGATCCTCTCCGCCCTCCACGCCGTGGACGCGGCGGAGGCGCAGGTGAAGATCGCCGAATCGACGCTCTACCCGACGGCGACCATCACCGGGAACGCGGCGCAGACCCTCGACCAGCAGATCGCCGGCACGCGCTACTTCCAGGGCTCGATCATCGGCCAGCTCTCGGTTCCGCTCTACCAGGGCGGCGCCGAATACGCCCAGATCCGCCAGGCCAAGGAGCAGGTCGGCCAGGCCCGGCTCCAGGCCGAGTTCACCCGCGATCAGGTCCGCGCCGGCATCGTCACCGCCTGGGGCGCCCTCGAGGCGGCCAAGGCCCGCGTCATCGCCTCGCAGGCCCAGGTCCAGGCCAACGAGGTGGCGCTGAACGGCGTGCGCGAGGAGGCCCGGGTCGGCCAGCGCACGACCCTCGACGTGCTGAACGCCCAGCAGGAACTGCTGACCGCCCGCGTCAGCCTGATCGCCGCCCAGCGCGACCGGGTGGTGGGCTCCTACCAGGTGGTGCAGACCGTCGGCCGCCTCACCACCCGCTTCATCTCGGTCCCGGTGGCGCAGTACAGCGCCAAGCAGCATTACGACCAGGTCAAGGACCTCTGGTACGGCGTGCGCACGCCGGACGGCCGCTGATCGCGGCGGCCGGGGGGCTGGTGCTCCCTGCCGGGGGCGCGATGCCTCCCTGTGAGTTGCGGGCCGTCTCGCTTGTGCGGGGCCGGCCCTGTGGAATACTGCGTATCTCGACCCCCCGATCCTCTGCACTCGAGCGTTGAGCCGGATGAGCGCCGCGAGCCCCAAGACGCAGGACAAGACGCAGGAACCCTCGATGGAGGAGATCCTCGCCTCCATCCGCCGCATCATCGCCGACGACCAGAAGCCGGCCGAGCCGCCCGCCGCCGGGTCGCGGCCCGTGGCGGTGCCGGACCCCGAGCCGGAGGAGGACGACGTGCTCGACCTCGCCGGGATCGCGGCCCCGCTGCCCAAGCCCGCGCCCAAGCCGGCCCCGGCCCCCGCGCCGAAGCCCGAACCGGTCGCCAAGGCCCCGCCGGAGCCCGCGCCGAGCTTCGACGAGCAGTTCGACCCGATGTCGGAGATCGCCTTCCGCGACGAGCCGATGGATTTCGACGCCATCGAGATCGAGCCGGAGCCGGTGAAGGCCGCCCCGCCGCCGGAGCCCCCGAAGGCCGTGGCCCCGCCCGCGCCGCCGCCGGAGCCGCCGCGTCCGAGCGTCGAGGACCGGCTCCTGTCGCAGGCGACCGACGCCACGGTCACCCACGCCTTCGACCTCCTCGCCAGCACGGTGCTGACCCGCAACGCCCGCACCATCGAGGATCTGGTGCAGGACATGCTGCGTCCGATGCTGAAATCCTGGCTCGACGACAACCTGCCGGTCCTGGTCGAGCGGCTGGTCCGCGCCGAGATCGAGCGCGTCGCGAGAGGCCGTTGAATCGCGGACGGTCCGTTCGGGTCGGTGATCTGGACGCCCTCCAGTTGACGGAACGGTGCGGGTCCGCTTGAAAGCGGGCTCGGGGGCCGGCCGCTCGCGCGGCCGGCCTCGTTCGTTTCTGGTCCCGGCGTCCCGGGGCCATCGTCCGCCGGCGGGACGCGCCCTTGAGGCCGCGACCCGAGGCGGCGCCGTGCGAGTGGCTGTGTCAGCGATGATGGACAAGACCTTCGATCCCGCCGCCGTCGAGGCGCGCATCGCCGCAGAGTGGGAGGAGGCGCAGGCCTTCCGGGCCGGGCGCCCGGACCGCGCCGGCGCCGAGCCCTACAGCATCATGATCCCGCCGCCGAACGTGACGGGCTCGCTGCATATGGGCCACGCCCTCAACAACACGCTGCAGGACGTGCTCGCCCGCTTCGAGCGCCTGCGCGGCAAGGACGTGCTGTGGCAGCCCGGCACCGATCACGCCGGCATCGCCACCCAGATGGTGGTGGAGCGCCGTCTCGCCGAGCAGCAGCAGCCCGACCGCCGCTCCTTGGGCCGGGCGGAGTTCGTCCGCCGGGTCTGGGAGTGGAAGGCGGAATCCGGCGGCACCATCGTCAACCAGTTGAAGCGCCTCGGTGCCTCCTGCGACTGGTCGCGGGAGCGCTTCACCATGGACGAGGGCCTGTCGAAGGCGGTCCTGAAGGTCTTCGTCGACCTGCACGCGCAAGGCCTGATCTACCGCGACAAGCGCCTGGTGAACTGGGACCCGAAGTTCCAGACCGCGATCTCCGACCTCGAGGTGCAGCAGGTCGAGGTGAAGGGCCATCTCTGGCACTTCGCCTATCCGGTGGTGGACGACGCGGGCCACGAGACCGGCGAGACCATCACGGTGGCCACGACCCGGCCCGAGACCATGCTGGGCGACACCGCCGTCGCGGTCCACCCCGAGGACGAGCGCTACCGGGCGCTGGTCGGCAAGCGCCTGCGCCTGCCGCTGGTCGGCCGCCTGATCCCCGTCGTCGCCGACGAGTATTCCGATCCCGAGAAGGGCACCGGTGCGGTCAAGATCACGCCGGCGCACGATTTCAACGACTTCGAGGTCGGCCGCCGGCACGGACTCGCGCAGATCAATATCCTGGACGAGGAAGCCCGCATAAACCTCGACGGCAATGCGGACTTCCTGGAAGGTTCGGCGCCGGAGCCCGAGGCCCTGGCGCTGCACGGCCTCGATCGCTTCAAGGCCCGCGAGACGGTCGTCGCGCTCATGGAGGAGCGCGGCCGGCTGGTGACCATCGAGCCCAACGCCCACGCGGTGCCGCACGGCGACCGCTCGGGCGTGGTGATCGAGCCCTACCTGACCGACCAGTGGTACGTGAACGTCAAGCCGCTGGCCGAGCGGGCGCTGCAGGCGGTGCGCGACGGGCGCACCCGCTTCGTGCCCGAGACCTACGAGAAGACCTACTTCCAGTGGCTCGAGAACATCGAGCCGTGGTGCATCTCGCGCCAGCTGTGGTGGGGCCACCAGATCCCGGCCTGGTACGACCCGGAGGGGAACTGCTTCGTCGCCCACACGGAAGAGGAGGCCCTGGCGAAAGCCGCCGAGAAGCACGGCCGCGCCGTCGCCTTGCGCCGCGACGAGGACGTGCTCGACACCTGGTTCTCGTCCGGCCTGTGGCCGTTCTCGACCCTCGGCTGGCCCGACGCCACGCCGGAGCTGGCCCGCTACTACCCGACCAGCGCCCTGGTGACGGGCTTCGACATCATTTTCTTCTGGGTTGCCAGGATGATGATGCTCGGCCTTCACGCCCTCGATGAAGTGCCGTTCCGGACCGTCTACATCCACGCCCTCGTCCGCGACGAGAAGGGCGCCAAGATGTCGAAGTCCAAGGGCAACGTGGTCGATCCCCTCGACCTCGTCGACCGCTACGGCGCGGATGCCCTGCGCTTCACCCTGGCGGCCATGGCGGCGCAGGGACGCGACATCAAGCTCTCGGTGCAACGCGTTGAGGGCTATCGGAACTTCGCCACGAAGCTCTGGAACGCCGCCCGCTTCGCCGAGATGAACGGCTGCCGGCTCGACCCGGCCTTCGCGCCGGCCGGCGTGACCCAGACACTGAACGCCTGGGCGCTCGGCGAGGCCGCGCGGGCGGTGGCCGAGGTGACCGGCGCCATCGAGGCCTACCGCTTCAACGACGCCGCCAACGCCGCCTACCGCTTCGTCTGGAACGTCTTCTGCGACTGGTACCTGGAACTGGCCAAGCCCGTGCTCCAGGGCGAGGACGGGCCGGCGAAGGAGGAGACGCAGCGGACGATCGCCTGTCTGATCGACCAGATCTGCGTGCTGCTGCACCCGTTCATGCCGTTCCTCACCGAGGAATTGTGGGCGACCAAGGCGCGCGAGGCCGGGATCGAGCGCGGGCTTCTCGCGCTCGCCGCCTGGCCGGATCTCGGCGCGCTGGCGAAACCCGAGGCGGAAGCCGAGATCGGCTGGGTCGTCGACCTCGTCTCGGAGATCCGCTCGGCCCGTTCGGAGACGAACGTGCCGGCCGGCGCCCAGATCCCCCTGGTGCTGGTGGCCCCGAGCGAGGCGGTGCGCGAGCGCGTCTCGCGCTGGGGCGACACCGTGCGGCGGCTGGGCCGCATCGCCTCGATCGCAATCGCCGAGGGCAGCCCGCGCAACGCCGTGCAGCTGATCGTGCGCGGCGAGGTCGCGGCCCTGCCGCTCGAAGGCGTGGTCGACCTCGCCGCCGAGGTGGCGCGGCTGACGAAGGAGGATGCCAAGCTCGGCGGCGAGGTGGGCAAGATCGACGCCAAGCTCGGCAATGCCGACTTCCTCGCCCGTGCGCCCGAGGAGGTGGTGGAGGAGCAGCGCGAGCGCCGCGAGGCGGCCATCGCCCGCCGCGAGAAGGTGCGCGAGGCCCTGACGCGGCTCCAGGGTTGACGGCCGGCACCGCGACGCGACGGCCTCCGCGGTGGCTGCCCGCCGTGGCGGACTGGCCGCGTTGCGCCGCCTCGGGCGGCGGGCCACCGCCCTCGCGGCCGTGCTCGCCGCCACGCTCACGGTGGCGGCTTGGCTCACCGCCCGGCCGGGCGATCCGGCCCTCTATCCGCCGGCGCCCGGCGCGGAGACGGTCACGGTGCGGCTCGTCGCCCAGGCCTGGCATTCCGGCCTGCTGCTGCCGCGCGAGGATCTGGCCCGGGCGGCGGCCGAGGCCGGGGACGGGGCGCTGGTGGAGGTGACGGAGCGCTTCGGCGCCTATCCGGCCCTCGAGATCGGCTGGGGCGATGCCGGCTTCTACCGCACCGTGCCGACGATCGAGGCCCTCGACTGGCGGCTGGCGCTCCGGGCGCTGTTCACCCCGGGCGGACGCCCGGCGGTCCTGCACGTGGTCGGGGTCGCGGCCGCGCCCGAAGCCGCTTTTCCGGGAGCCGAGATCGTGACGCTGCACCTGTCGCGGGCGGGCTTTCGCCGCCTCGCGGCGGCGCTCGGCCGCGCGGTCGGCGCGCGGGACGGCCACCCGGTGGTGCTGGGTCCCGGCCTCTACGGCCCGAGCCTGTTCTACGCCGCGCAAGGGCGCTTCGGCCTGCTTCACGTCTGCAACCACTGGAGCGCCGGGCTCCTCAACGAAGCCGGCCTCCCGGTCACGCCGCTCCTCGACACATTGCCCCGGGGCCTCGTCCTCGATCTCGCGTGGGGCGCGGGCGCTCACGCGCCCTGAGGATCGGCGGGCGTCGGAGCCCCGCGCCGGAGGGCACGCCACAGGACGCCCCTCAGCCGCTCGCGAAACGGCACCCGGCCGCTGCGGGCGAGGTCGCGGCCGCAGGTCCGGGCCGTGGCGCGGTCGAACTGGAAGGCGATCTCGGTACCCTCGGCGAGCCGGAGCGCGAGGGCCGGCACCCCGGGGGCGACCTCGCCGGCCGTCCAGCCGAGGACCGGGAAGAAGCAGTTCTCGACCCGCGTGCCCGCCGGCACGTCCTGCGCCGCATCCGCCGCCACGGAGGCGGTGGCGAGCAGCGCCACGCCGAGCTCGGCGGCCTCGGCGGGAGCGAGCCGGATCGCGTAGTCCCGCGGCCCGAACGCCACCACGAGCTCGACCTCGTCCGGTCCGGCGGTCACGACCGAGAAGCGCGGCGCGCCGCCGGGCGCAGTCCCGGGAGCCGGCGCCGCCGCGGCAGGGGGCACGGCCTCGGCGGGCTTCGATGCGTCGGCGGAGGTCGAAGCCCCGGGAGGCTTCGAAACCTCGGGAGGAATCGAAGCCTCAGGAGACGCGGTCTCGGAAGAGGTCATGCAGGGCCGGTCGCTCGCGTGCCGTGGCGGGATCGTCCCGCCAACCGTAGCGTCTGGCCTTTCGTCGGGGCAAGCGCTGACGCCGTGCGTCAGCGCACCGTGTCGCCGGGTGGGTCGCCGGGAGTGTTGGAGGCTTGCCTGGCCTTGCCCTCTTGCTTGGCCTGGCCCTCCGGCTTGATCCCGACCCGCTGGTCCTGGCGCAGGAGCTGGAGATGGTCGGTGGCGATCCGGTCGCCGGCCTTCAGGCCCTTCAGGATCGCCGTACGGTCGCCGAACTCCTCGCCGGTCTCGACGGGCGTCATCGCCACCCTGCCGTCATCGGCGACGCGCCAGACGATGCGCTGGTCGAGCTGGGCCGAGAGCGCAACCGTCGGCACCAGCAGGCGCTCCTCCGTGCCGACCTGCACCCGGGTGCGCACGAACTCGCCCGGCAGGTAGCGCTCGTCGGCGTTGGGCAGCCAGGCCCGGATCAGGCGGCGGGCGGTGCGGGGGTCGAAGCGGTTGTCGAGCTTGTAGACCGTCGCCTTCCGCTCCGGCCTTCCCTGGACATCGAGGGTCTGGATGAAGGCGCGGTTCTCCTTGAGCGCCGCGCGCACGGCCTCCGAATCCTCCACCGAGAGCGCCACCTGCACCTCGATCGGATCGACCTGGACCACGCTGACGAGCTGGGTGGCGTTCTCGTTGACGTGGTCGCCGACATTGACGTCGGAGAGGCTGGAGCGCCCGTCGAAGGGCGCGCGCAACACCGCGTATTCCAGGTTGAGCTTCTGACGGGCGATCGCGGCCTCCGCCTCCTGCACCCGGCTGCGGGCGACCTGGCGGTTGCTCTCGAGCTGCTGGTAGCGCTGCTCGGAGGCGTAGCCCTTGTCGGCAAGGGTCTGGGTGCGGTCGACCTCGGTCTCCGCGAAGGCGAGTTGCGCCGCCGCCTGCTCGCGCTGGGCCTCGGCCGTGCGCAACGCCACCTCGAACGGCCGCGGGTCGATGCGGAACAGCACCTGGCCCCGCTTGACGTGGCCGCCCGGCTCGAACGGCCGCTCCACCACCACGCCGGTGACCCGGGGCTGGAGCGCGGCGTCCTTCGGCGAGATCACCGTGCCGGTATACGAGAAGGCGACCGGCACGGTCTCGGGGGCGGCCCGCGCCACCGCGACGTCGAACTCGGGCGCCTCGGGCTCCGCCTTCGGCGGGGCCGGCGGCGCCAGGAATTGCGCCACCGGACCGGGCAGGGCGCCGGAGACGCCGGCCGGCAGCGGATGGCCGATCCCCCACCACAGGCCGGCCCCGGCGGCGACGGCGGTCAGGCCGACGAGGCCGTAGCGAAAACCCGCTCGCACGATGCTGGACCTCCTGTCGAGGGGCAGGGCCGCCCTGGACGACGATGAACGACGAAGACAACGACGGATGATGCGGCGCAGTTTCCGGATCGTATCCGCAAGGTAACCGTATGGGGAACTCTCTAGAACGCGATCGCGTTGCACGAGACGTCATCACCATACCGTCG
The DNA here is from genome assembly GCF_011043735.1 of Methylobacterium sp. DB0501. Taxonomy (GTDB): domain Bacteria; phylum Pseudomonadota; class Alphaproteobacteria; order Rhizobiales; family Beijerinckiaceae; genus Methylobacterium; species Methylobacterium alsaeris. The sequence continues at coordinate 53,616 of NZ_JAAKGV010000007.1, forward strand.
CAGGCCCCGGGGCCCGACCCCCGAGCCGGGCTCGCGGCGGCGGCCCTCGCGGCGGCCCGGCGGCTCACCGGGACGCGGGATGTTCGCCTACTTCGTCGACCGGCCCGTCCTGGCGGGCGTGATCTCGGTGCTCGTCACCCTGATCGGGGCCGTGGCGGGGTTCTCCCTGCCGATCGCGCAGTTTCCCGAGATCGCGCCGCCGATCATCAACATCCAGGCGACCTATCCGGGCGCCACGGCGCAGCAGGCCTACGAGGCGATCGCGATCCCGCTCGAGCAGGAGATCAACGGCGCCCAGGACCTGATCTACATCAGCTCGACCAGCAACGCCGACGGCAGCGTGAACGTGGACGCGACCTTCGAGGTCGGCTCCGACCTCAACGCGGCCGCCGCCGACGTGCTGACCCGGGCCCAGCGCGCCGAATCGCGCCTGCCGCAGGCGGTGCGCGACCAGGGCCTCGAGATCGTGAAGTCGTCGCGCCAGCGCCTCGGCAACGTCGTGCTCTACAGCGACGACAACCGCTACGACGAGCTGTTCCTGTCGAACTGGGCCGAGACCCAGGTGATCAAGCCCCTGCGCCGGGTCACCGGCATGGGTCGTATCGTCAACTTCTCGAACAAGCGCTACGCGATGCGGGTCTGGCTCGACCCGGCCCGGATGGAGTCGCTCGGCATCGGCCCGAGCCAGATCGTCCAGGCGGTCGAGCAGCAGAACGCCCAGATCACCGTCGGCTCGCTCGGCAAGGAGCCGGTGCGCGACGCCCCCGCCTTCGAGTTGCAGATCGTCACCAAGGGCCGCCTGACCGAGCCCAGGGAGTTCGCCGACGTCGTGATCCGGGCCAATCCCGACGGCTCGGTGGTGCGCATCCGCGACGTCGGCCGGGTCGAGCTCGGCTCGGAGCAGTATGGCAGCCGCTCGACCTACGACAACAAGCCCGCCGCCTCGCTCGGCCTGTTCCAGAACCCGGAGGCCAACGCCGTCGAGGTGATGAAGGGCGTCCACGCCACCATGAAGGACCTGGCCAAGCGCTTTCCCCCGGGCCTGCAATACAAGATCGCCCTCGACCGCACCGAGTTCGTCACCGCCTCGATCCACGAGGTCATCAAGACCCTGATCGAGGCGATCGTGCTGGTCGTCGTCATCACCTACCTCTTTCTCCAGAGCTGGCGCGCGACCCTGATCCCGGCAATCGCGGTGCCGGTGGCCCTGATCGGCACCTTCGGGCCGATGGCCGTGCTCGGCTTCTCGTTCAACACCTTGAGCCTGCTCGGCCTCGTCCTGGCGGTGGGGCTCGTGGTCGACGACGCGATCATCGTGGTCGAGAACACCGAGCGGCTGATGGAGGAGGGACAGGAACCCCGCGAGGCCGCCCGCGAGGCGGTGAACGAGGTGGCGGGACCCGTCATCGCCACCACCCTGGTGCTCGCCGCCCTGTTCGTGCCGGTCGCCTTCATCCCGGGGCTGACCGGCCAGCTCTACAACCAGTTCGCGCTCACCATCGCGATCTCGGTGCTGATCTCGGCTCTGGTCTCGCTCACGCTCACGCCGGCGCTCTGCGCGCTGCTGCTCAAGCCCCACGACAGGCAAGCGCACCGGAGCCGCTGGCGGGCCCCCCTGCGCTGGTTCAACGCCGCCCTCGACCGGGCGACCGGGTTCGCGGTCGGCTCGGCGGGGCGGCTGTCGCGCCACCTCGTGGCGACGGGGCTGGTCTTCCTGGGTCTGGCCGGATTGACGGCCTGGATGGTCGCGAGCCGCCCGAGCGCCTTCGTGCCGCAGGAGGACCAGGGCTACTTCTTCGCCGACATCGCGATGCCGAAGGGCGCCTCCGTCGGCCGCACCGCCGCGATGGTGGAGGAGGTCGGCCGGGCGGTCCTCGACCAGCCCTCGGCCGCCGGCACGATCGGGGTCGCCGGGCGTGGCATCCTGGCCGACGTCACGGCGCCGTTCTACGGCTTCCAGATCCCGACCCTGAAGCCCTGGGACGAGCGCGAGGAGACGGTCGCCGAGGTGATCGGGCGGCTGCGCAAGCAGTTCAAGACCCATCCGGACGGGGTGCTGCGCATCGTCGACCCGTCGCCGCTGCCGGGCCTCGGCTCCCGCGGCGGCCTGACGCTGGAATTGCAGGACCGCAGCGGCGAGGGCGGGCTCACGCTCGCCCGGACCGCCGAGGGCTTCATCGCGCAACTGAAGAAACTGCCGGAGATCGGCGGCGCCACCGCCACCACGAGCTACGGCGTGCCGCAGCTGCGCCTCGACATCGACCGCGCCAAGGCCGAGCAGCTCGGCGTCAGCCTGCCGTCCTTGTTCGACGCGCTCGGCACCTATGTCGGCTCGTCCTTCGTCAACCTCTTCAACAAGTTCGGCTTCGTCTACCAGGTCTACGTCCAGAGCGAGTCGCAAGGCAGGCGCACGATCCAGGACCTGTCGCGGCTGACGGTGCCGAACAACCGCGGCGAGCCGGTGCAGATCGGCGCGCTCGTCACGCCGCATTTCGTCAGCGGGCCGACGGCGGTCCTGTCCTACAACACCTATCCGGCGATCGAGATCGCGCTCGACACCGCCGAGACGGCCAGCTCGGGCGCGGCCATCGCCGCCGTCGAGCGCCTGGCCGACACGGCGCTGCCGACCGACTACGCGGTGGAGTGGACCGAGGTCGCCTACCAGGAAAAGATCGCCGGCGGCTGGGCGCCGCTGATCTTCGGGCTCGGCGTGGTGATGATCGTGCTGCTGCTCGCCGGCCAGTACGAGAGCCTGCGGCTGCCCTTCGTGGTGATCCTGGTGACGCCGCTCGCCCTGTTCGGCGCCGTCGGGGCGCTGGCGCTGCGTGACCTCCCCCTCGACATCTTCGGGCAGATCGGGCTCCTGCTCCTCGTGGGGCTGGCGGCCAAGAACGCGATCCTGCTCGTCTCCTTCGCCCGCGACCTGCGGGAGAAGGGCGAGGACGCGGTCACGGCGGCGAAAGGCGCGGTGCGCCTTCGGATGCGGCCGATCCTGATGACCTCCTTCGCCTTCATCCTCGGCTCGGTGCCGCTCGCCGTCGCCAGCGGCGCCAGCGCCAATGCCCGGATCTCGATGGGCACGGTGGTGATCGGCGGCCTTCTCGTCGCGACGCTGCTCACCCTGTTCGTCACCCCGGTCTTCTACGTCGCGGCCGAGCGGCTGGCGGCAGGCCGCACGCGCAAGGCGGCGGACGAGGAGGCGCAGGAGACGCCGCGCGGGGCGCCGCATCCGGCGGAGTAGGCGGCTTCAAGCCTGTGGACGGCGGTGGAGGGGACTCGCGCGGGAACGACCGTTACGCTTTCATTTACGCAAGGCCGGCAGGGTCCTCTCAAGTGCAGCGTAACCCTGTGCGGCCTTGAGGCCCGCATCCCGACCCTTCCGGGCGGGCGGCGGCCTCGGGCGGCACGGGATCCGAGGGGTCGATGGCGGGATCTTCGAAGAGCGGCGCCGCGCGTCCGGGGACGGAGCGGGGGGCCCTCCGGCCGATGCCGGTCGTGCGGTGGGCCGCGGTGGCGGGAATCGCGCTGGCGGCGGCCAATTGCGCCGGGCCGACGCCCAAGAACCTGGCGGCGCGCAGCGGCAGCCGCGAGATCGATCCGAAATACGGCGTCGCCGCGAGCCCGCGGCTCTACGGCGAGAACGACAAGATCCCGAAGGGCGGCGGCCGGCAGATGACCGGCAAGCCCTACATGGTCGCCGGCCGCACCTACGTGCCGCGCCAGGATGCCCGCGGCTACGTGCGCGAGGGCCTGGCCTCCTGGTACGGCACCGCCTTCCACGGCCGGATGACCGCCAACGGCGAGATCTTCGACCGCTTCTCGGTCGCCGCCGCGCACCCGACGCTGCCGCTGCCGAGCTATGCCCGGGTCACCAACATGGCGAACGGCCACTCGATGGTGGTGCGGGTCAACGACCGCGGGCCCTACCACGCCGACCGGCTGATGGACGTCTCGCAGGCGGTGGCCGAGGCCCTCGATTTCCGCCGCCGCGGCACCACCAAGGTCCGGGTCGAGTATGTCGGCAAGGCCTCGGTCGGCGGCAGCGACGACCGCAAGCTGATGGCCACCTTGCGCACCGACGGCACGCCGGCCGGCTCGCCGATGGGCGCCAACATCATGGTGGCGGATGCCGGCCAGGATGCCGCCGACGACGCGAAGCCGTTCGCGTTCCGCCGGCCCGAGCCGGAGGCCGTGCGGCCGATCGTCGAGAAGCCGCGGGTGATCGCCCCGGTGCAGGTCGCCGATGCCGAGCCGGAGATCCGCCGCCCGGCGCCCGTCCGCGCCGCCCCGGTCCGGGTCGCCGAGGCGGTACCGCCGCTCAAGGCACCGGTCCACCTGCCCGGCGCGGCTGCGGTCCGCATGGCCGCCGTCGAGGGCCTGAACCCGGGCCTCGCTGCGCCCCGCGCCGCGAAGCCGTCCGTGGCGCCCGCCGCCTCCGCCCGCAAAGCCGCGCCCCCAAGCCAACCCGTTCCGAGCCAACCCCTTCCGAGCCGGGCCCTCGCCTTCGCGGGCCATCCGGCGCCGGACCGCGCCTCGCTCGCCCAGGCGATGCACGCTGCCGCGATGCCGGCCAAGGCCGCGCGGACGACCGTCGTTGCGAAGGGCGCCCCGCCGCCGATCGCGCCGCCCCTGCGGCTCGCCGGCGCGCAGAAGGGCGACCGGGAGGACGCGAAGGAGACCGGCCGCAAGCCCGGCATGACGTCCCGCTCGAAGGTGGCGGGGATGTATTGAGGGTGGGCACGGCCCTCGGGCGAGGGATGCCGGAGACCTCCGGCGTCCCATCCGCGGCCTCATCCTGAGGTCGTGGATGGATGGACGGGTCGAGGCGATCCGCCGGCCAGATCCGACACCCGCGACGGTTCCCGTTCCGCACTGCGGCACAGGCGCGGTTGCGCGTCCTCGAGCGGAGCGGCAAAGTGCGGCAGGTCTCCCGGTTGGCCGGGGTTTCGAGCGATACGGGCAAGGTGGCAGGTTCATGCGTGTGACAGCGACCACCGGAGCGGGCAGGGCGCGCGCGCGCCGCGCCGCCGCCTTCGCCCTGGCAGCCCTCCTCGGGGCCGCCGTCGCGGTCTCCGATGCACGGGCGCAGTCGTCCCAGAATCCCGCCTTCCAGACCCTTGCGCCGCACGCGATCCTGATCGACGCCGATACCGGCGCGATCCTGTTCGAGAAGGGCGCCGACGAGCAGTTCTCGCCCGCCAGCATGGCCAAGCTGATGACCGTCGAAGTGCTCTTCGACGAGATGCGCAAGGGCAAGCTCGGCCCCGACACCGAGTTCACCATCAGCGAGAACGCCTGGCGGCGCGGCGGCGCCGGGGGCGGCGGCTCGTCGATGTTCGCCCAGCTCAACAGCAAGGTGAAGCTGCCCGACCTCCTGCGCGGCATCGTCGTGCAGTCCGGCAACGACGCGGCGATCGCGGCGGCCGAGGGCGTCGCCGGCACCGAGGACAACTTCGCCCAGATCATGAACCGGCACGCCAAGGAGATCGGGCTCGATCGCTCGACCTTCCGCAACGCCACCGGCTACTCGGCGCCCGACCAGAAGGTGACGGCCCGGGACATGTCGAAGCTCGCCATCCACCTGATCGAGACCTATCCCGAACAGTACAAGCTGTTCGCCGAGCGCGAGTTCACCTGGAACAAGATCCGCCAGCAGAACCGCAACCCGCTCCTCACCCTCGACATCGGCGCCGACGGGCTGAAGACCGGCTACCTCGAGGAATCCGGCTACGGCCTGACCGGCTCGGCGGTGCAGAACGGCCAGCGCCTGGTCCTGGTGGTGAGCGGCCTCAAGACCGCCCGCGACCGCGCCGCGGAATCGCGCAAGCTCCTCGAATGGGGGTTCCGCGCCTTCGAGGCGCGCCAGATCTTCAATGCCGGCGAGACCGTGGCCGAGGCCGAGACCTACGGCGCCGAGAAGGGCCGGGTGGCGCTGGTGACGAAGAAGCCGGTGCGGCTCATGCTGCCGCGGGGCAACGGCGACCGGCTGGTGGCTCGCGCCACCTACCAGGGCCCGCTCACCGCGCCGGTGGAGGAGGGGCGCGAGGTCGGCCGGCTCAAGGTCACCCGCGGCGAGCAGGTGGTGCTCGACATGCCGCTCTACACCGCCGAAGCCGTGCCGGCCGGCACCATGACCCAGCGCGCCCTCGACGCGGCGCTCGAGGTCGGCACCGGCTGGTTCCGCCAGGCCCTCAGCCGGATCACCAGCAAGTCGTGACCGGCGCGCCCATCGCGACGGAGAGGGAAGAATCCTTGCGTCCCGGCTGCTTCATCACCTTCGAGGGCGGCGAGGGCGCCGGCAAGTCGACCCAGATCGCGAAGCTCGCCGCCTGGCTGCGCGCCGGCGCGGAAGGCCGTGAGGTGGTGACCACCCGCGAGCCCGGCGGCTCGCCCCGGGCCGAGCGGATCCGCGCCGCGGTGCTGGCCGGCGCGGGCAAGCCCTACGGCCCCTTCGCCGAGGCGCTGATGTTCGCCGCCGCCCGCCTCGACCACCTCGCCACCCTGATCCGCCCGAGCCTCGCCCGCGGCGCCGTGGTCCTGTGCGACCGCTTCAGCGACTCGACCCGGGCCTACCAGGGCGCCGCGGGCGGGGTCGATGCCGAAACGCTGGCCGCCCTGGAGCGCGTGGTGGTCGGCGCGACCCGGCCGGACCTGACCCTGATCCTCGACCTGCCGCCGGAGGCCGGCCTCGCCCGCGCCCGCCAGCGCGACCGTGCCGCCGCCCGCGGGCCCGACCGGTTCGAGGCCGAGGCCCTGGGCTTCCACCAGCGCCTGCGGGCGGCCTTCCTCGCCATCGCCGAGGCCGAGCCGGCCCGCTGCGCGGTGATCGACGCGCGCGGGACGCCCGAGAGCGTCGCCCAGGCGATCCGCGATGCCGTCGCCGCCCGGCTGCCGCACCTCGCCCGCGGAGCCGCCGATGCCGCCTGAGAGGGGTGACGACGAGCTCGAGATCGGCGAGATCCCGGGCGTCCCGCGCCCGCGCGAGCGGCAGGACCTCCTCGGCCAGGAGGCGGCCGAGCGCGCCTTCCGCGAGGCGATCGGCGCCGGGCGGCTGCACCATGCCTGGCTGCTGGGCGGGCCGAAGGGCATCGGCAAGGCGACGCTCGCCTTCCGGGTCGCCCGCCACCTGCTCGCCTGCGGCGATCGCGCGGGCACGCCCGAGACCCTGGCGCTGCCCCCCGGCCACACCGTGGCGCGCCAGGTCGCCGGCCTGGCGCATCCGAACCTCGTGCTGCTGCGCCGCCAGAAGGCGCCGGGATCCAAGACGATCCCGACCCAGATCGGCGTCGACGCCGCGCGGCGCGCCCTCCACCTCTTCTCGGCGACCTCGGCGGATGCGGGCTACCGGATCTGCATCGTCGACTGCGCCGACGAGCTGAACCTCGCCAGCGCCAACGCGCTCCTGAAGGTGATCGAGGAGCCGCCGCCGCGCTCGCTGTTCCTGATCGTCAGCCACGCCCCCGGCCGCCTGCTGCCGACGATCCGCTCGCGCTGCCGCCGCCTCTCCCTGAAGCCGCTCCCGACCGGGATCGTGGCCCAGGTGCTGCGCAGCCTCGGGGGCCCGCAGGCCGGGCATCCGCCGGCGCTGATCGAGCGGGCGGCGGACCTCAGCGAAGGCTCGGTCGCCCGCGCCCTCGACCTTCTCGACCCCGACACCCTCGCGGTGGTCGACGAGGTCGAGGCGCTGTTGGGCCAGGGCGACCGGCCGGACTGGCGCCGGGCCCTGCGGCTCGCCGAGCGCCTCGCCGGCCGCGACGCCGACGGGCTCTACGCCGCCGCCCTCGACACGGTGCAGCGGCGGCTCGCCGCCGAGATCGAGCAGCGCCCCAACGAGCCGCCGGCCCGCCTCGCGGCGCTGGCCGACGCCGCCGAGCGCGCCGCCAGGGCCGCCCGGGAGGCGCAGGTCTACAATCTCGACCGGCGGCCGGTCGTGCTGTCGCTGTTCGGCGCCTGATCCCCCATGCGCGTCTTCCCGCTCTCCGACCTGCATCTCGAGCGCCGGCCCCTCGCGGCCGTGCCGGTCCCGACGCAAGGCTTCGACCTGATGGTCTGCGCCGGCGACGTCTGGGAGGGCGAGCCGGAGCGGGGCCTCGCCGCCCTGCTGGAGCTTGCCGGCGAACGGCCGGTGGTGCTGGTGCCGGGCAACCACGAACGCTACGCGCCCACGGGCGATCCCCGCACCGCCCCGGCGCTGCTGGCGGCGCTCCGGGCCGGGGTGGCGGCGGTCAACCGGGAGGCCGCCCGCGAGCGGGTGGTGCTGCTCGAAGGCGGCGGGACCCGCGTCGTCGACGGCGTGCGCTTCGTCGGCGCGACCCTGTGGAGCGACTGGCAGCTCGCCGGGCGCTGGCTGTCGCCAGGCACGCCCGACCGCCCCGAGGACCCGGTGGCCTTCGCCGCCGCCCGCATGACCGACCCGGCGACCGGCTCGCGCGAGTACCGGGCGATCCGCCTCGGCGACGGCACGCCCTGGACGCCGCAGGCCGCGATGGCGGCCCACGCCGCCGACCGGGCGGCGATGATGGCGGCGCTCGCCCGGCCGCATCCGGGCCCGACCGTCGCGGTCACCCACCACCCGCCGATTCCCGACGCCGCCGACCGGTACCGCGATGCCCCCGGCGTGCCCTGGTGGGTGCCGGCCTTCTACGCCACCACCCTGCTCGCCGACCTGCCGGCAGCGCACCGGCCGGCCCTGTGGGTCTCGGGCCATTTCCACGCCGGCCACGACATGGCGCTCCACGGCACGCGCTGCCTGTCCAACCCCGTCGAGGGCCGGACCTTCGCGCCGGGGTTGGTGGCGGAGGTCGCCGTCTGACGGTCCGTCCCGAATTGTCGCCGGGCCCGAGGTCCCGGAGTTCTGGGCTTGGCCTCGAATCCCCGCATCGACAATGCGAGATGGATCGACGGCCCCGTCGATCTCGGGCTTGCCCGAGATCGAACGGATGAATCTGGGGCTTGCCCGAGATCGAATGGATGGATCCCGGGCCTGCCCGGGATCGAAGCGATGCGTCGGCATCCTGGGCCGCTGGCACGACAGGCGGCGGAAGCCGGCCGAACACGTTTCGACCATCGGACCACGGTACGGGTTGGCCGTCCGCCGCCGCGCCCCATCCTGATCCCGCGGCGGAGGATACGGGTCATGAACGGCTTCCTGGCGGTGGTGCTGATCTGCGCGGCGACGGTCCCGGTGCAGGATTGCGAGGAGGCGACCGCCACCGACGTGTTCAAGACCCGGGTCGCGAGCGAGATCGGCTGCGCCACCGGCTGGCAGGAGATCATCGCCCGCTCGGAGGTCCGCGAAGGGGTGGGGCGGACGGCCTACCTGAAGACGCAGTGCAGGCGGGTGAAGCCGGTCCCGGGAGGACGGGTCGACCCCGCCCGCGGGAACTGACCGAGCGTCCTCGTCGCGCGGACCGTCGGTTGCATTGTCCCGACAGCGAGAACGTCTTGCTGGCGGCCTAATCACGATGTCCTAGTCTTGCGCATTTCGACTAGCCCACCCCGTCTTTAGGCCATCATAAAGAACAAAAATGCCTCACTGCACTTGATCCATGAGCGCGCCGCATGGCGCAGAACAAGGCCGCAATGAGTCCGGAAGGGCGCTCCATGAAGGTCGGGCAGGCCGCTCTTATCGCCGGCATCCTGTCGTTCGGACTCGCGGCCGGGACGATCCACCTGACGAGCGACGGGCGCGATATCGCGGCGGTCTGGCCGGCCAACGCCGTCCTCCTGGCCGTCCTCCTGATCGTCTCCCCGGCCGTCCCGCCCGATCGCCGTCCCGGCGCATGGGCGGCCGTGCTCGCGGCCGGGTACGTCGCGAACGTGGCGGCGAACATGCTGACGCGCGGGCTCAGCGCCGGCCCGTTCCTCCTCGGCGTCTGCAACCTCGTGGAGATCTGCGTCGCCGCCCACCTGCTGCGGCCCGCCTCGAACGGCGAGGGCCTGCTGGGCGCGCGCCGGGTCGTCGGGCGCTTCATCCTGGTCTGCGGGCTCGCGGCCCCGGCGATCAGCGGGCTCGGCGGCGCGGCGACGGCCTGGGCCCTGTTCGGGCAGGATCTGGGCCGGGCCTTCGCCGCCTGGGTCGCGAGCGACAGCCTGGGCCTCCTGATCTTCACGCCGTTCTTCTTCGCCCTCCTGCGCGGCGATTACGGGCGATGCCTCTCGAACAAGGACTGGCGCCAGCGCGCGGAGGCCGCCGGCCTGCAGATGCTGACGGCGGCCGCCGCCTGCGGGGTGTTCTTCGTCGCCGCGCGGCCGCTGCTGTTCGCGCTGTTCGGGCCGGTGATGCTGGCGACCTTCCGGGTCGGGCGGCTGGGCGCGGAGGCGTCGGTGATGATCGTCGCGGTGGTCGGCACGGTCGCGACCCTGCGCGGCCAGGGCCCGATCGCGATGGTCACGCCGGATCCCCGCGAGCAGGCCCTGCTGTTCCAGGCCTTCCTGGCCGGCCTGCTGCTGACCTGCCTGCCGGTGGCCGCGGCTCTCACCGCCCGGGAGGAGGCGCTCGCCGCCCTGGCGCGGAGCGCCGAGGCCCTGCGGGTGCAGGGGGCCGAGCTGGCGCACCGGGCCGCCATCGACGACCTGACCGGGGCGCTCAACCGCGCGGCGTTCCGCGAATGCTCGCTCCTGGCGATGCGCAACGCGGCGGGGCAGGGCCCGGACGGGCCGCCGCTGAGCCTGATCGCCATCGACCTCGACCTGTTCAAGGCGGTCAACGACCGGCACGGCCACCGGGCGGGGGACCGGGCGCTGGTCCACCTCGTCGCGATCCTGCGCGCGGGCCTGCGCGGGCCCGACGCGATCGGGCGCGTCGGCGGCGACGAGTTCCTGGTCCTGCTCCCCGGGACCGACCTCGACCGGGCGGGGGCGATCGCGGCGCGCCTGCGCGAGGCCTTGCGCCGCACGCCGCTGACCCTCGACGACGGCACCGTCCTCACCCTCTCGATGTCCTGCGGCGCCGCGTCGTACCGGGACGGGATGGGCTTCGAGGATTTCGTGCATGCGGCCGACACGGCGCTGTACCGGGCGAAGCGCGCAGGACGGGAGGTGGCGCAGTCCGCGTGATCGTCAGCGGTCGTGCTTGATGTAGGCGAAGCGCGGGTCGCTCGGCGTGCCCTCGAGCGCACCGCCCTCCAGCCCGGGCTGCCAGCCGACCACCTCCTCGATCTTGCGGGCCAGGGCGAAGTCCTTCTCGGTCAGGCCCTTGGCCGAGTGGGTGGTGAGCCGCACCTCGACCCAGGCATAGGAGGCGGTGAGGTCCGGGTGGTGCCAGGCCGCCTCGGCGAGGTGGCCGACGGCGTTGATCACCATCAGGGTGCCCTTCCAGCTGTTCGTCCGGTAGGTGCGGGTGATCCAGCCGTCGGACTCCTTCCAGGCCGGCAGATCGGCGAGGCGCGCGGCGATCGTGTCGGAGTCGAGAACCTGGTCTTTCGGCATGTCGTCATCGTCCCGACGAGAGTACAAGTGACCGCGGCGGCGGACCCGCCCAGGGTGCGGCCTCCGAGCCCCGCGCGCAAGCGGTGGACGCCGCCGCCCGCGCTGCCTACCTCTCCGGGGGAACGGCCGGCGACACGGTCGGGGACAGGAGGAGGGGCCCCATGCTCTCACGGCGCGGATTGATGGCGGCGGCCGGGCTGTGGCCGATCGCGCTCCGTGCGGCCGAGGCGCAGCCGGCCTCCCCGCCGACCGCGACCCTCAAGGTCGGGCTCCTGCCCTTCGGCACCGTCTCGTGGGAGGCGGCGGTGATCAAGGCGGAGGGGATCGACGCGGCGGAAGGGCTGTCCCTCGACGGCGTGCGCCTCGCCGGCAGCGACGCCGCCCGCATCGCGTTCCAGGGCGGCCAGGTCGACACCATCGTGTCCGACCTGCTCTGGGCCGCGCGCCTGCGCGCCGAGGGCCGGGCGGTGAAGTTCCTGCCCTACTCCTCGACCGAGGGCGCCCTGATGGTGCCCGGAGGAAGCGCCCTGCGCTCCGTCTCGGATCTCGCCGGCAAGCGCATCGGCGTGGCGGGAGGACCGCTCGACAAGAACTGGCTGCTGCTGCGGGCCCGCGCCCGCGAGAAGGACGGACTCGACCTGGAGCGCGAGGCGCAGCCGGTCTTCGGCGCGCCGCCGCTGCTGATGCGCAAGCTCGAATCCGGCGAGCTCGACGCCGCGCTCCTGTACTGGACCTTCTGCGCCCGGCTCGAGGCGCGGGGCTTCCGCCGCCTGATCGGCGCCGACGGCATCGCCGAGGCCTTCGGGGTCGAAGGCCCGATCGCGCTCCTCGGCTACGTCTTCGACGAGGCCCTGCTGCAGCGCCAGCCCCACACCGTCGCGGGCTTCGCCCGCGCCTCGGCCCGGGCCAAGCAGGCGCTCGCCGGCGGCGAGGCGGCCTGGGCGCCCGTGCGCCCGCTGATGGCGGCGGAGGACGAGGCGACCTACGCCACCCTCAAGCGCGCCTTCGTGGAGGGCATCCCGCGCCGGACGGCCTCCGCCGAGCGCACGGACGCCGAGCGCCTCTACGCGGTGCTGGCGCGGCTCGGCGGCGAGCGGCTGGTCGGGGCCGCCACGACCCTGCCGGAGGGGCTGTACTGGGATGGCGGGCCGAATGGCTGAGCGGCGTCCGATCGCCTGATGGCCCTCCTCGCCCGCCTCGGATCGCTCGTCCTGCTGCTGGCCTGCTGGTGGCTGGCGAGCCGCGTCACCGATCCCCGCACACTGCCGTCGCCGGAGGCGGTGGCGGCGTTCGTGGTGCGGGAGGCGGCCTCGGGCGACCTGTTGCGCAACATCGGCATCACGCTGTGGCGGGTCGCGGCCTCGTTCTGCCTCGCCATGGCGACCGGGGCGGTGCTCGGCATCGCGCTGGGCCGCTCGCGGGCCGCCGACCGGTTCCTCGACACGCCGCTCCTCGTGCTGCTCAACACCCCGGCGCTCGTCATCACGGTGCTCGCCTATATCTGGCTCGGCCTGACCGAGACCGCGGCGATCCTGGCGGTCGCCCTCAACAAGATGCCGAACGTCGCGGTGATCCTGCGCGAGGGTGCCCGCGGGCTCGATCCGGGCCTGGAGGAGATGGCGGAGGCCTTCCGGTACGATCGCCGCACCTGGATCCGCCACGTGCTCATCCCCCAGCTCGAGCCCTTCGCGGTGGCGGCGGCGCGCTCCGGCATCTCGCTCGCCTGGAAGATCGTGCTGGTGGTCGAGCTGCTCGGGCGGCCGAACGGCGTCGGCTACGCGATCTCGTACTATTTCCAGCTCTTCGACGTCGCGGCGCTGATCGGCTACAGCCTCGTGTTCAGCGCCGTGATGCTGGCGGTCGACGCCCTGCTGCTCCGCCCCCTCGATGCCCGTGCCCGCCGATGGCGCTGACCATGCCCGGCGCCGACCTCCGCCGCGAGGCGGCCGCCCCGATCCTCACCCTGACGGTGCGCCGCAAGGTCTACCGCCCGGAAAGGTCCGAGCCGGTCGAGGCGGTGCGCGACCTCGTCGTCTCGGTCCGGGCCGGCGAGACCCTGTGCCTGATCGGCCCCTCGGGAGCGGGCAAGACCACGACCCTGCGCATCCTGCTCGGCCTCGACCGCGACTTCGAGGGCAGCCTGACCGCCGATTCCGGCCTTCGCATCGGCATGGTGTTCCAGGAGCCGCGGCTCCTGCCCTGGCGGACCGTCGAGGAGAACGTGCGGCTCTCGCTGCCGCGGGGCGAGCGCGGGCAATCCCTCGACGCGCTGTTCGAGGAGCTGGGCCTGACGGCCTGGCGCGGGCGCTATCCCCGGGCGCTCTCGCTCGGCATGGCCCGCCGGGTGGCGCTCGCCCGCGCCCTGGCGCTCGCGCCGCGCCTCCTCGTCCTCGACGAGCCCTTCGTCTCCCTCGACGACGCGGCGGCGGCGTCCCTGCGGGCCGCCGTGTTCGGCAGCGCGGCCTCCCGCGGCGCGGCAGTGCTGATGGTGACCCACAACGTGCCGGAGGCCCTGGCGGCGGCCGACCGGCTGCTGCTGCTCTCCGGCCGGCCGGCGAGCCTGGTGGCCGCGGTGCCGATCCCGACGCCGAAGGAGGAGCGCGGCCGCGACTGGGCGGAGGCGATGCGGCGGGACCTCGCGGCCCGATACCCTGGAACGATCGCCGAGGGCTGACCACGCGGAGGATGTGCCGCCTTGACGATCGGTTCGTGCCGGCGAGCCGGGTAGGTGCCTGCCGGCCTCTGCGCGCCGCTGAACTTCGTCATCCCCTTTCCGAAGCTCATCCACTCTCGGCTGCACGCGGAAGGGGCGGCTCCAGCGAAGGCGAAGCTCTTCGTCAAGCACGGCTTCCATCGGAATGCGCCGACAGAACCGGCCCAAGCCCTGTGGCGACACGCCAAGCCGGAGCATTCCATGCCCGCTCGGGTCGTTCCCTTCGGGCTGAACCTCGTCTTCGAAGGGCCGATCCGGACACCGAACGGAACCGAGCCCTCCATCCTGTCGGCCTGGCACGTCCCCGCCGGCAATCCGCGGCACAGTGCCAGATTGGTGACGGCGTATCCGTCCTGAACCGGCATATCGGACAGGATCGCGCAGCACGGAGCCATGCCCTCGCGGAGCGGGGCGTTCACCTCGCAGAGCGGGGCAGTGGGTTGCATTCCGGTCGCTCCTCGGGCGCCGGGCCGGCTGCTACAGCGAAGGGAAATCCAAAGACATCGAGGAAACCGCCCGTGACCCGCCCGATGCCCGCCGACGGGCTCGATTCCGCCGCCGCCTGGCGCCGCCTCGTCGTCTCCGTGCTGCTGACCACCATCGGGGGCGTCGGCATGTGGTCGGTGGTGGTGGTGCTGCCCGCCGTGCAGGCGGAGTTCGGGGCTGCCCGGGGTGCGGCCGCCTTGCCCTACACCCTGACCATGGTCGGCTTCGCCTTCGGGGGCGTGCTGATGGGCCGGCTCGGCGACCGGTTCGGCATCCTGACGCCGCTGGTCCTCGGCGGCATCTGCCTGTTCTTCGGCTACGGCGCCACCGCGCTCGCGACCAGCCTGTGGCAGTTCGCCCTGGCGCACGGGATCCTGATCGGGCTGCTCGGCTCCTCCGCCGCCTTCGGGCCCTTGATGGCCGACATCTCGCTGTGGTTCGCCCGCCGGCGCGGCATCGCGGTCTCGATCTGCGCCGCGGGCAACTACCTCGCCGGCACCCTCTGGCCGCCGCTGGTCCAGCACGCGGTGTCGACCTACGGCTGGCGCCCGACGCAAGCCGGCATCGGGCTGTTCTGCCTCGCCACCATGCTGCCCCTCGCCCTCCTGATGCGCCGGCGTCCGCCGGTCGCGGCCTCGGAGCGGGGCGGGACGGCGGGGGCGGGCGGCACGCTGGGGCTGCCGCCGAACGTTCTCCAGGGCCTGCTCGTGGTCGCGGGGCTCGCCTGCTGCGTCGCGATGTCGATGCCGCAGGTCCACATCGTCGCCTATTGCGGCGACCTCGGCTACGGCGTCGCCCGCGGCGCCGAGATGCTGTCCCTGATGCTCGGCTTCGGCATCGTCAGCCGGGTCGCCTCCGGCTTCCTCGCCGACCGGATCGGCGGGCTGCCGACGCTCCTCGTCGGCTCGGTGCTCCAGGGCGTCGCGCTCCTGCTCTACCTCGCCTTCGACGGGCTGACCTCGCTCTACGTGATCTCGGCCCTGTTCGGCCTGTTCCAGGGCGGCATCGTGCCGGCCTATGCGATCATCGTGCGCGAGCTGTTTCCGGCGAGCGAGGCCGGCGGCCGGGTCGGGGTGGTCATCATGGCGACCCTGTTCGGCATGGCGCTCGGCGGCTGGCTCTCGGGCGTGATCTTCGATCTCAGCGGCTCCTACGCGGCGGCCTTCGCCAACGGCATCGGCTGGAACCTGCTCAACGTCGCCATCTCGCTCTGGCTGGTGCAGCGCCGGGCCGGGCAGGGGCGGCCGGCGCTCGCCTGAGCGGGAGCGAGATCAGACGAAGTCGAGGTCCGGTTCCTCTGTCCGACCGTGCGGAAGGAACCGGCCCGCATTTCGCTCGTTCGAAGTCCATTGCGGCTCACGCGACAATCGGCGCCAATCCAGGACCGATTCGGCTCGGCCGCTCCGGCAATCCCGCGCCGCGGTGCGATGTGTCACCGTGGCGTCGCCTCCGCGTGTTTACCGTTTTTCCAGCGGAGACGCCGGGACGGCGCAACTCTTCGGGCGCTGGCGACTTATCCATGGCAAGAGAGAGCGGTCCAGAGCTACCTCGCCGGACAATGCCGCTCGGCATCCAACCGATGGGATCATTCACCATGCGTGCGCGTCCCTGCGCCCGACTGCCCCTGTTCGCCCTCCTGGCCGCCCTGGCCACGGCCGGTGCCCCGCTCGTCGCGAGCGCCGCGCCCGCGGTCGACAAGGCGCCGAAGGCCGGACCCGGCACCACCCGCGACGTCGCCGCGACGTCGAGCGTCGCCACCCCCGCCGAGGCGGACGACGCCCAGTGCTCCACCTCCCGCAAGAAGCTCTTCGTCGACGGCGAGGGCTGGATCGTGCGCCGGGTGACGACCTGCCGGTGATCGCCGCGGCGGGATGACGGCAGCACGGTTTCTTCGGGGGCCCGTCTCGGTGAGGCGGGCCTTTTGCGTTGGATTTCCCGTTCGGTGCCGGCTGCGATTTTGCGCGGTGGTCCTGACATCCTCCGCCTCGTCCTGGGGCCGCGCAGCGAAGCCCGGAGCGACGCAGGGGGACGAGACCTCCCCAGTCCGATCGGAAAATCCTGAAGCAGCCACGAGAAAGGCGCCCGCAGCTTCCGCCGCGGGCGCCTTTCTCAGATCGCACCATCCTCGCTCAGTGCGCGGCGGTATCCCGCTCGTCGAAGATGTCCCGATCCTTGGTCTCGGGCACCAGCAGCAGGCCGAGCACGAAGGTCATCAGGGCGATGACGATCGGGTACCAGAGGCCGTAATAGATGTCGCCGGTCTGGGCCACCATGGCGAAGGCGGTGGCCGGCAAGAGGCCGCCGAACCAGCCGTTGCCGATATGGTAGGGCAGGGACATCGAGGTGTAGCGGATCCGGGTCGGGAACAGCTCGACCAGGGCCGCGGCGATCGGGCCGTAGACCATCGTGACGAAGAGCACGAGGACGAAGAGCAGCCCGATCACGCCGGCCACCTGCGGGCGGAAGATGTCGAACGGGTTCGCCATCTTGACGACCTGGGCGTCGCCGGCCTTCGGGTAGCCCGCCGCCTGGAGCGCGGCCGCCGCCGCCTTGTTGAACTCCGCCGCCGGGGCCCCGGCCGCGAACGGAACGTCGGTGCCGTTGATCCGCACCACCGTCGGCTGGCCGGCGGGCGCGGCCTCGGTGGAGTAGCGCACCGAGGACTTGGCGAGGTAGTCGCGGGCGAGGTCGCAGGGCGCCGAGAAGACCCGCGTACCGACGGGGTTGAACAGGCTGCCGCACTGGGCCGGATCGGCCACCACGGTCACCTTGACGTTTTCGATCGCCTTCTCGAGGGCGGGGTTGGCGAGCGTGGTGATCTGCTTGAACACCGGGAAGAAGCTCAAGGCCGCGATCAGGCAGCCGGCCAGGATGATCGGCTTGCGGCCGATCTTGTCCGAGAGCCAGCCGAACACCACGAAGAAGCCGGTGCCCAAGAGCAGCGCCCAGGCGATCAGGAGGTTGGCGGTGTAGCCGTCGACCTTCAGGATCGATTGCAGGAAGAACAAGGCGTAGAACTGGCCCGTGTACCAGACCACGCCCTGGCCGGCGACGAGGCCGAGCAGCGCGATCAAGGCGATCTTGGCGTTGCGCCACTGGCCGAAGGCCTCGGTGAGGGGCGCCTTCGAGGTCTTGCCCTCGTCCTTCATGCGCTGGAAGGCCGGGGACTCGCTGAGCTGGAGGCGGATCCAGAGCGAGATGCCGAGCAGCAGCACCGAGACCAGGAACGGGATGCGCCAGCCCCATTCGGCGAAGGCGGCCTCGCCGGTGAAGGAGCGCACCGCCAGGATCACCACCAGCGACAGGAACAGGCCGAGCGTCGCCGTGGTCTGGATCCAGCTGGTGTAGAAGCCGCGCCGGCCCTGCGGCGCGTGCTCGGCGACGTAGGTCGCGGCCCCGCCGTACTCGCCGCCGAGGGCCAGGCCTTGCGCGAGGCGCAGCACGATCAGGATGATCGGCGCCGCGATGCCGATCTGCGCGGCGTTGGGCAGGATGCCGACGATGAAGGTCGACAGGCCCATGATCAGGATGGTGACCAGGAAGGTGTACTTGCGTCCGACGATGTCGCCGACGCGCCCGAACACCAGGGCGCCGAACGGCCGCACCAGGAAGCCCGCCGCGAAGGCGAGCAGCGCGAAGATGTCCCGGGTCGCCGGCGGGTAGGACGAGAAGAACTGCGCGCCGATGATGCCGGCGAGCGAGCCGTAGAGGTAGAAGTCGTACCACTCGAACACGGTGCCGAGGGAGGAGGCCAGGATGACCTTCTTCTCCTCCCGCGTCATCGGGCGCGCGGCATCGCCGCTTTGCCCGAGGGCGGCTGAGCTTGCCATGGGTGTGTTCCTCCTTGGGGGAGCGTTTCCGTAAGGGACGGCACGCGTCGACCGCGCGGATCTTCGCCGCGTCGGGGACGTCGCGTTGGGGTGAACCGGGTGGCGGCGCGTTTTACGCCGGGCGGGGGGATGGGAACCGCCCGCTCGCGCGTGATCCGCCGCTGACGCGAATCGTTAAGCCAGCCGTGCCGTCCGGCCCATCCGACAATTCGTCGTGAGACTTAGGTCGTGAGACTTCCGTCGGAGGCAGCCGTGTGCTGCGGCACGACGGCGGCATACCGCGCGGTCATCACATGCAGCGTCACGAAAGAAAAATTAATCCGGCCTAGGCCGATTCCACTCCAGGTCGCGAGATTTATCATGAGTGGTTGAATTTTATTGACAGAATTATTTGAAAATTTCCCGAAAAAATTTTCACTTTTGAAAAAAATGATTTTGAATGGATTTGCATCGGCAGTCGCGCTGACCGTACTCGGAATTTTTGATGCATTGGGGCATTATGCCGGCTTGGTTGGTGTAGCGCTGTTCACGGCGAACTTCGTCATGATGATTTGCTATGGACAACGGAGCGCGCGAACGAGACGGCGGTGAAAGTACCCCGCGGGGCGACGGTTGGCGCGACGGCAGCAACTTGAGGCGCGAGGTACAGATCCCCGCTCCTTGACCGGTCGATGGTGCGATCCGCGAGAATTCGTCCATCCGTACTCTGCCACGGCTGGCGCGGCTCCCCCGCGGGAACGAGGATGGCGCCCCGGGATTGATCCTCGAGCGAGTACCGGGAGCCGGGAAGACAAGCCATGCGTCGCGACCTGATCGTCCTCACCCTTGCCGGCACCCTGGTGGGCGCCAGCGCCGAGGCGCAGCCGCTGCGCGGCGCGGGACAGGCGGGTACTCAGGGCACCGTGGGGCAGGCCGGGCGCCTTCAGTTCCAGCCGGTCCGGGGCGGCCGTGCCGCCATCTACGATGTCCGCGGCCGTCACGGTCGGGGCGGATTGGTCCATAGCCGGCGCTTCGCGGCCTATGGCGGCACCACCGTCGCGGCCCCGCTCGGCCTCTACGGCGCGGGCGGCGCGCTGGAGCCCGGCCTCGTCGCCGAGCCCTCTTTCAAGTTGCCGCGGCCGAGCGAGCTGGTGCCCTCCGCCTGGGGCGAGGGCACCTACGGCATCCCGACCGTCGCCGGCATCCCGCCCCAGCCGAAGGCCGATCCGGTGCTCTACGTCATCAACGGCGGCGAGCGGTCGGTCGGCGGCGCGCGGGTGGTGCCGGTCGAGGCGCCGCGGCGCTGAGCCCCGCGATCTCGGATCGCCGCGACCTTAGCCCGCAGGAACCGTGACGGGATGGCGCCGACGCGCGCAAGCTCGGGCGCTCGCCTGCGCGGGTGCGATTTGTTATGCCAACCGGGTGATGCCGACCTCGCCCCCCGCGCCGCCGACGCCGCGACCCAGGATCCGCTCCCGGCGCGGATGCAAGGCCGCATGAACGCGCAGGCGACGACGCGGGCCGGGCTTCCGGCCGCCGATCCGGCGGAGGAGGCGGCCTCCTTGCGCCGCGAGGTCGCGGCCCTGCGCCGGGCGCTGGCCGAGCGCGACGCCTTCCTGGCCGGCGTGGCGCACGAATTGCGCAACCCGATGACCCCGATCCTCGGCCAGGTCGAGCGCCTGCAGGGTGCCGCCGAGCGCGACGATCCGGAGGGCCGGGTGGCGCAGGGGCTGGCGCAGCTGCGCTGGCTCGTCGAGCGCTACGTGCGCCGGGCGACGACCCTCCTCGACGTCTCCCGGGCCCAGACCGGGCAGCTCGCCCTGCTCGCCGCCCCCGTGCCCCTCGCCGAGGTGGTGGCCGAGGTCGTGGATGCCCTTGCCCCGATGGCGGCCCATGCGGGCAGCACGGTCACCGTGACGGTGCCGGAGGACCTGGTCCTGTCCTGCGAGCGTCTCGCCCTCGACCAGATCCTCGACAACCTGATCACCAACGCGATCAAGTACGGCGACGGCGGCGCGATCGTCGTCTCGGGGTTCCGCGAGGCCGGGGCGGCGCGGATCCGGGTGAGCGACCAGGGCATCGGCATCCCGCCGGCGGACCAGGCCCGCATCTTCGAGCGATTCGAGCGCGCGGTGGCCGATCCCGGGACGGCGCCGACGGGCTTCGGGGTCGGCCTGTGGCTGGTGCGCCGCCTCGCCGAGGCGATGGGCGGCGCGGTCGCGGTCGAGAGCAGCCCTGGCGAAGGCGCGACCTTCACGGTAACCCTGCCTCTCCACGACCAGAGCGCCGCCCGATCGCCCGGCGATCGGACGGCCCTCTAGATCTTTGATTGTGCCGCATTTTCTTCGACGAGCCGGTCTCCGCCCCGTCGGAAGATGCTCCAGACGAGACAGCGACCGAGCATGCGGATGACGGGGGCGGGACCGAGCAGGGGGCAGTCCGGGGCCTATGGCGGACTGGAGCGGGTCCCGACCGGGATCGCCGGCCTCGACGAGATCCTCGGCGGCGGGCTGTTTCGCGGCGGCGTCTACATCGTCCAGGGCACGCCGGGCTCCGGGAAAACCATCTTCGGCAACCAGGCCTGCTACACGCATGCAGGCTCCCTTGCGGGCTCCCTTGGAGACTCCCTGGCCGGCGCCTCGCCCGGGCACCGGGCGCTCTACGTCACGCTGCTGGCCGAGAGCCATGCGCGGATGCTCGGCCACATCGCGCCGCTCGGCTTCTTCGACCCCGCGCTGATCCCCGACCGGATCACGTATCTCAGCGCCTTCCGCACCCTGCAGGACGAGGGGCTGGCCGGCCTCCTGACCCTGTTGCGCCGCGAGACGGCCGCCCGCGAGGCGAGCCTGCTCGTCCTCGACGGCCTGGTGGCGGCGGAGGAGACGGCCGCCTCGACCCTCGAGTTCAAGACCTTCATCCACGAATTGCAGACCCAGGCCGCCGCCACCGGTGCCACCGTGCTCCTCCTCACCAGCGCCTCGGCCGGGGCCGACATGGTGGCGGCCGAGCACACGATGGTGGACGGGCTGATCGCCCTGTCGAGCCGGCTCACCGGGTGGCGGGCCGAGCGCGAACTGGAGGTGCGCAAGTTCCGCGGCAGCGGCTTCCTGCGCGGGCGCCACGCCTTCCGCATCACCGACGACGGGGTCCGGGTGTTCCCGCGCATCGAGGCGCGCTTGCGGCTGCCGAGCCGGCGCGACCACGTCGAGGGCCCCCCGCTGACCACGGGGATCGCCGCCCTCGACGCGATGCTGGGCGGCGGCCTGCCGCACCATTCGACCACCCTGGTCGGCGGCCCGGCCGGCATCGGCAAGACGACGCTCGGCCTGCAGTTCCTCGGCGCCGACCCGGCGGCGCCGGGCCTGCTATGCGGCTTCTACGAGAGCGAGGCCGCGATCCTCGCCAAGGCCCGCGCCCTGCGGCTGCCGGTCGCCGGCCTGATCGAGGACGGCCGGGTCGCGGTGACCTGGCAACCGGCGACCGAGGGGCTGATCGACGAGATCTGCGCCGGTCTCCTCGACGCGATCCGGAACCGGGGGGTCCGGCGCGTGTTCATCGACGGTCTGGACGCGATGTGCCGGATCGCCGGGGATCAGGACCGGATCGTCCGCATCTTCGCCGCTCTCACGGCCGAGCTGAGGGCGTTGGGCGTGACCGCGATGTACACCCGGGAGACCGATCTGCGCGGCACCTTCCTCGATGATGCGCCCTCCGGCGGCCCGTCCCTGAGACAGACCTCCAGCGTCGCCGAGAACGTGGTGCTGATGCGGTCCTGCGCCCTGCGCTCCGGCTTCCACCGCCTGATCGCCGTCGCCAAGGCCCGGGATTCCCGCATCGACCCGCGCCTGCGCGCCTTCGATATCGGAGCCGGCGGCCTGGCGGTCGACGACGGCCCGGACCGGGCCGAGGCGCTCCTGGCCGACCGCGACCTCACGCGAAGCGGCGGGGAATAGGCCCTTGGCGACGGTGCTCATCGTGGACGACGAGTTCGGCATCGCCGAATTGCTGGACGCCGTCCTGTCCGATGACGGCCACACGGTGGTCACCGCGGCCAACGGCCGGCAGGGCCTCGCCCGCGTCGCGGCGGGCCGGCCCGACCTGATCTTCCTCGACTTCATGATGCCGGTGATGGACGGGCCGGCGATGCTGGCCGCCCTCACGGCCGACCCCGAGGCCTGCGGCATCCCGGTCGTGCTGATGAGCTCGATGCCCGAGGAGACGGTGCGCGAGCGTGCCTCCGGGCACGCCGCCTTCCTGCGCAAACCCTTCCGCCTCAAGCAGCTGCGCGACCTCGTCGTGCAGCTGGCGCCCGGTCGCGATGATACTTGACTGAGTCAACCAATCGAACGATCCTGCCCCCGGACAGGAGGCGGGCCGATGGCGCATGAGGGCTTGGTCGACGAGACGACGGTCGGGGCGATGCGGGCCTTCGGCCGGTTCTACACCCGGCAGATCGGCCTACTGGAGGAGGGGCTGCACCGCAGCGCCTTCTCGCTCACCGAGGCGCGGGTGCTCTACGAGCTCGCCCATCGCGACGGGCTCACCGCCTCGGTCCTGGGCCAGGATCTCGGCCTCGACGCGGGCTATCTGAGCCGCCTGCTCAAGCGCTTCGAGGACCAGGGCCTGGTGACCCGCCGGACCGCCGCGGGCGACGGGCGGCGCCAGGTCCTGACCCTGACCCCCGACGGACAGGCCGCCTTCGCGCCCCTCGACGCGGCGTCGCGGGCCGAGATCGGTGCCCTTCTGGCGCGGCTCCCGGCCGGCGACCTGGCCTCCCTCGTTAGCGCGATGGCCCGGATGCGCCGGCTTCTCGGCGATCCCGCGCAGGAGCGGGGGCCGGCAATCCTGCGCGACTTGGCGCCCGGCGATCTCGGCTGGATCACCCACCGCCAGGGCCTGCTCTACGCCGGCGAATACGGCTTCGACCTCTCCTTCGAGGCCCTGGTGGCCGAGATCCTGGCCGGGTTCGTGCGCGACTTCGATCCGGCCCGGGCCGGAGCCTGGATCGCCGAGCAGGAGGGCGAGGTCGTGGGAAGCGTGTTCCTGGCGCCAGGCTCGGAGGGGACCGCGAAGCTGCGCCTTCTCTACGTCGAGCCCGCCGCCCGGGGCCAGGGCCTCGGCCGGCGCCTGACCGAGGCCTGCATCGCCGGCGCCCGCGAGCGCGGCTACCGGCGCCTGAGCCTCTGGACCAACGACGTGCTCGCGGCCGCCCGGCGGATCTACGCGCAAGCGGGCTTCCGCCTGGTCGAGAGCGCGCCGCACCGGTCGTTCGGGCAAGATCTGGTGGGGGAGACCTGGGTGCTGGACGTGTGAGGGCAGGGTCGAGCCGCCCGCATCGCACCATCCTGCCCACGACCCCATCCCGAGGTCCGTGGGAGGGATCAGGAGTTTGACCCCGGACGCGCCCCTGCGAACCGATCGACTGCGGCGCGTTCCGCCCTCACACCTTCTGCAGCGCCATCTCCAGGAAGCCCAGCGCATCCTCGACGGCGCAGCGCCGGACCTCGGAGCGGCCGAGGTCGCCGTAGCGGCGCTCGATGTGCCGGGTCGCCCGGCCGGCGGCGACGAGGCCGAAATGGACGAGGCCCACGGGCTTCGTCGCCGTCGCGCCGCCGGGGCCCGCGATGCCGGTGATGGCCAGGGCGACGTCGGCGCGGGAATGGGCGAGCGCCCCTTCGGCCATCGCCCGGGCCACCGGCTCGCTCACCGCGCCGTGGGCCGAGATCAGGTTGAAGTCGACGCCGAGGATCTCGGCCTTCGCTTCGTTGGAATAGGTGACGAAGCCGCGCTCCACCACCTGCGACGAGCCCGCCACCTCGGTGAGCAGGGCGGCGACGAGGCCGCCGGTGCAGGATTCGGCGGTGACGAGGCGGGCCTGGCGCTCGCGATAGGCGGCGATCAGCACGCTCGCCCGGGTGATGAGGGCGGCATCGAACATCAGGCGCGCGCCTCCGGCAGCCGGATCGTGGCGGCGGCCTGGGCGGCCAGGCCCTCGGCCCGGCCGACGAAGCCGAGCTTCTCCGTCGTGGTCGCCTTGATCGACACCGCCGAGAGCGGCACCCCGGCGATCTCGGCGATCCGGGTGCGGATCGCCTCGCGATGGGCACCGATGCGTGGCGCCTCGGCCAGGACCGTGATGTCGAGGTGGTCGATCACCCCGCCGCGCTCGGTCACCCGCCGCACCGCATCGGCGAGGAACCGGTCGGAGGAGGCGCCGCGCCAGCGCGGGTCGCTCGGCGGGAAATGCACGCCGATATCGCCGTCGGCGAGCGCGCCGAGGATCGCGTCGGTCAGCGCGTGCAGCACCACGTCGCCGTCCGAATGGGCGAGCACGCCGCGATCGGCCGGGATGCGCACGCCGCCGAGCCACACATGGTCGCCCTCCGTGAAGGCGTGCACGTCGAAGCCGGTGCCGAGGCGGGTCAGAAGGGTCGTCGTTGCGGCGGTCATGGCGTCATCCTGGGCGGCGGGGCTGGACCCCGACCCGGAGCGAGGCTCCGGCGAGAAGGCGCGGTCCGCCTCGACGAGGTCGGCGGCCTGGGTGATCTTGCGGTTGCGCAGGTCTCCGGGGAAGACCGCCACCGGCAGGCCGGCCCATTCGGCGAGCGCCCCGTCATCGGTGAACCCGTCGAGCCCTTCCGCGGCGGCGCGGCCGTGCGCCTCGTGCAGGAGCGCGAAGCGGAACGCCTGCGGGGTCTGGACCGCCCGCAGATCCTCCCGCTTCGGGGTCTCGCGCACCCGGCCGTCCGGCTCGACCACCTTGATGGTGTCGCTGACCGGCACGCCCGGCACGGCGGCGCCGTGGGCTTGCGCCGCCGCGATCGCCCGGTCGATCAGCGCCGCGTCGACGAAGGGGCGGGCGGCGTCGTGCACCAGCACCAGCCCGGGGGCGTCATGGCCGGACAACGCCACGATCCCGGCCCGGACCGAAGCCTGCCGGGTGGCGCCGCCCTCGACCGGCCGGGCGAGCTTGGCCTGCACCGCCGGCGGAAGGTCGCCCAGGCACTCGTCGTAGAAGGCAGCGGCGTCGGCGGCGATCACCACCTGGATCCGCGTGACGCCCGGATGGGCGGCGAGCGCCGCCAGGGTCCGGGTCAGGACCGCCTGGCCGCCGACGCGGCGATACTGCTTGGGCGTGTCGCCGCCGACGCGGATGCCGCGCCCCGCGGCGACGACCACCGCGGCGATCTGGGGAAGGGTCAAAAGGGTCGCTCCCGGGGTTGCCCGCTCCTTAGCCGGGGCGGTCCGGCGAGGCAAATGCACCGGGGGAAGGGCGGTGCCGCGTGGGAAGGGGGCGTCCCTTGGCAACGCAGCCCTTGCTGCGATGCGATCTCGCACTGCAACAAAGTCGGGTTCCACCGCTTCCAATCCCAGGCCGCCCGCCGCTATCCTGATCCCGACAAGCCCGAACCGGCGCGGAACGCCACCGCGAGCCGACCCGCCGGCACCGTTCCGGTGCCCGAGGCCCGGGCAGGGTTCCACCGACCGACAATTCGCGGGCAATTCGGGGATCGAAAGCCGAACGCGCTTGCGTATGACCGGGTTTTGGCTATTTGCTGTGCACAATGACGACTGACCATTATTTGAGCGTCGCGGCGCCGGGGGCCGGGCCGGCAGCGCTGCCAACAGGATCGCCGTCCGCAGGCGGTCTGCCGGCGTGCGGGACGCGGCGCGCATGCGGGGCGCCGCTCGCGCCGCTTTCCGGCATGCACGGGGCGCTCCTCGCGCCCCTTTTCGGTACGCACGGGGCGCTGCTCGCACCCCTTTCCGGCGTTACCGACCTGCATATGCGCCGCATCGCCCGCCGGCTCGGTGCCACCGCGACCGTGTCCGAGATGGTGGCGGCGGAGGATTTCGCCCGCGGCACCGAGGAGGCGCGCCTGCGGGCCGAGGGGGAGGGCGTGCTGCCCCACATCGTCCAGCTCGCCGGCTGCGACCCGCGCTGGATGGCGGAGGGCGCCCGCCTCGCCGCGGCGAACGGCGCCGACGTGATCGACGTCAACATGGGCTGCCCGGCCAAGGCCGTGACCGGCGGCCAGGCCGGCTCGGCGCTGATGCGCGACCTCGACCATGCCGAGCGCCTGCTCGCCGCGGTGCGCGAGGCGGTGTCGGTGCCGGTCACCGTCAAGATGCGCCTCGGCTGGGACGACGCCACCCGCAACGCCCCGGACCTGGCGCGGCGGGCCGAGCGGCTCGGCTACGCCGCCGTCACGGTGCACGGGCGCACCCGGCAGCAATTCTATACCGGCCGGGCCGACTGGGCGGCGATCCGCGCCGTGGCGCAAGCGGTGGCGATCCCGGTCGTCGCCAACGGCGACGTCGGCAGCCTCGACGAGGCCCGGGCCTGCCTGGCGGCGTCGGGCGCCGACGCGGTGATGATCGGGCGCGCGGCGGTCGGGCGGCCCTGGCTCGTCGCCGCGGTGGCGGCGGGGCTTGCCGGCGAGACCGTCCGGGAGCCCGACGCTGCCGCCCGGGCGGCGCTGGCCGCCGAGCATTACGAGGGGTTGCTCTCGCTCTACGGCGCCCGGATGGGCGTGCGTCACGCCCGCAAGCACCTCGCGGCCTATGCCGACCATGCCGGTGGGCTCTCCGCGCCTGAGCGGACCCGGCTCGTCACCACCACCGACCCGGACGAGGCCGCGCGGCTGCTGCGGCGCGCCTTCGAGGGCCCGGCCGCACGGCCTGCATCTCAGGCCGCATGAGGATGAGCGATGCGCCAGCCCCCCCTGCCGCCCGCACCCGGAAGGCGTCGTTCATGAGCGACCCGACGAGCGAGATGATCATCAACGCCCTGCCGCTGCCCGTCCTGACCATCGGTCCGGACGAGCGGATCCTGCAGGTCAACATGGCGGCCGAGCACTTCTTCGACTATTCGCGCCGGATGATGCAGCGCCAGCGCCTGCGCGACATCATCCCGTTCTCCTCGCCGATCATCGCGCTCGTGAACGAGGTGCGCCGGCGCCGGGCCAGCGTCAGCGAGTACCGGGTGGAACTGGCCTCGCCGCGCAGCGGCATCGAGCGCAGCGTCGACGTGTTCGCGACCCATCTCGACGACGACCTCGTGGTGCTGATGCTCCAGGAGCGCACCATCGCCGACAAGATGAACCGCCAGCTCACCCATCGGGGTGCGGCCCGCTCGATGGTGGCGCTCGGCGCGATGCTGGCCCACGAGATCAAGAACCCGCTCGCCGGCATCCGCGGCGCGGCCCAGCTCCTCGAGCAGTCGGCCGCCGAGGACGACCGCCTCCTGACCCGGCTGATCTGCGACGAATCCGACCGGATCGTCCGTATCGTCGAGCGGATGGAGCTCTTCGGCGACGAGCGCCCGGTCGAGCGTGGGCCCGTCAACGTCCACGGCGTCCTCGACCAGGTCAAGCGCTCGGCCCAGTCGGGCTTCGCCCGCCACATCCGCTTCGTCGAGAACTACGATCCCTCGCTGCCGCCGGTCCTCGGCAACCGCGACCAGCTGATCCAGGTCATCCTGAACCTCGTCAAGAACGCCGCCGAGGCGATCGGCGCCGACGCGGTCGACGGCGAGATCATCCTGTCGACCGCCTTCCGCACCGGGCTTCGCCTCCAGGTGCCGGGCTCGCGCGAGCGGGTCAGCCTGCCGATCGAGGTCGCGGTGCGCGACAACGGCCCCGGCGTCACCGCCGAGCTGCTGCCGGACCTGTTCGACCCCTTCGTCACCACCAAGGCGCAAGGCTCGGGCCTCGGCCTCGCGCTGGTGGCCAAGATCGTCGGCGACCATGGCGGCATCGTCGAGTGCGATCCCGCCCCCCGCCGCACCACCTTCCGCGTCCTCCTGCCGATGTCGCATGCCCGCGACGGGCGCGAATCCTCCGCCGAGACCGAGTGAGCGCCATGCCGAACGGACACATCATCGTGGCGGACGACGACGCCGCCATCCGCACCGTGCTCAACCAGGCGCTGTCGCGCGCCGGCTACGAGGTCCGCTCGACCGGCAACGCCGCCACCCTGTGGCGCTGGGTGGCACAAGGGGAGGGCGACCTCGTCATCACCGACGTGGTGATGCCCGACGAGAACGCCTTCGACCTGCTGCCGCGGATCAAGCGGGTGCGGCCGGACCTGCCGATCATCGTGATGAGCGCGCAGAACACCTTCATGACGGCGATCCGCGCGTCCGAGCGCGGCGCCTACGAATATCTCCCCAAGCCCTTCGACCTGAAGGAGCTGACGGCGATCGTCGGCCGTGCCCTGTCGCGTCCGCGCGGCAGCGCCGCCCCGGGCGCGGCGCCGGAGAACGAGGATATCCCGCTCGTCGGCCGCTCGCCGGCGATGCAGGAGATCTACCGCGCGCTCGCCCGCCTGATGCCGACCGACCTCACGGTGATGATCACCGGCGAATCCGGCACCGGCAAGGAGCTGGTGGCCCGGGCGCTCCACGATTACGGACGGCGCCGCTCGGGGCCGTTCGTGCCGGTCAACATGGCGGCGATCCCCCGCGACCTGATCGAATCCGAGCTGTTCGGCCACGAGAAGGGGGCCTTCACGGGCGCGACCGCGCGCTCCGCCGGCCGCTTCGAGCAGGCCGAGGGCGGCACGCTCTTCCTCGACGAGATCGGCGACATGCCGATGGAGGCCCAGACCCGGCTCCTGCGGGTGCTGCAACAGGGCGAGTACACCACCGTCGGCGGCCGGGTGCCGATCAAGACCAATGTCCGCATCATCGCGGCGACCAACAAGGACCTGCGGGTCTCGATCCAGCAGGGGATCTTCCGCGAGGACCTGTTCTTCCGCCTCAACGTCGTGCCGTTGCGCCTGCCGGCCCTGCGCGAGCGCTCCGAGGACGTGCCGGACCTGGTGCGCCACTTCTTCGTGCTGGTCGAGCGCGAGGGCCTGACGCGCAAGCAGCTCGACGGCGACGCCATGGAGAAGCTCAAGCGCTACCGCTGGCCCGGCAACGTGCGCGAGCTCGAGAACCTGGTGCGGCGCCTGGCGGCGCTCTATCCCCAGGAGACGATCACCGGCCCGGTGATCGAGGCCGAGCTCGACACCCTGCCGCTCGCCGCCCCCGCCCAAGGCGGGACGGCGCGCAAGGGGAACGGGGAATCCGAGGGCCTGTCGGCGGCGGTGGAGCGGCACCTGTCGGAGTATTTCTCCGGCTACCGGGACACCCTGCCGCCGCCCGGCCTCTATCACCGCATCCTGCGCGAGATCGAGGGACCGCTGATCGGCGCGGCGCTGGCGGCGACCCGCGGCAACCAGATCCGGGCCGCCGAATTGCTGGGGGTGAACCGCAACACCCTGCGCAAGAAGGTGCGCGACCTCGACCTGCAGGTCTTCCGCACCCCGCGCTGAACGGCGGACCCGCGCGGCCGGGTGGCGAACCGACCCGACTGCGCGCGGCATTCCGACGCATCGGTAGAGACACCCTTCGTGCGTGCGTGCCTGTCGGGATAATTTGGCGGGACAATCTGGCAAGGGCGAACCGAGCCGGGCCGGCCTGGCCCGGTTTCGGCCCGACCCGATGTCGCGGGCGATCGTTTCGCCGCACCGCGTTCTCGTGTCGCGCCCATGCTCAAGCTCGGCCCTGCACCGCCCGGCCACTGATTCAAACCCGTTGCGGCAGCAATAAGGGAAGTTTTTACTTTGCCTGCCCCGGACGATGCGCAATCGAGTCCGGGACAGGTGCCGGCGAAATAGTCTGCGTTAGCGCATGAGGACAACCGATCGTCGCGATATGAAGCGGACACAACCGTGAATTCGTGGGCGCGGCCCGGTCTCGACCGATCAAGCCGGTCTGCGGTGGCCGGGGAATGCGGGACTGGATTGGATCTCTGCGCGCCGGCTCCCACGGCGAAAACGTATTAATTCGCTCTTTTTACCGATTATTAAGTGACCCCCGGCCGGGGCTGCGACGCCCGGCCGGCCCGTCCCGCCGGCCCGCGACCGGCCGGCGCGGGACCTCGGATACCCATACCAAGCCACTGATTGAAAATGGGTTTCCCGGAATCCCACTGTGCTCCGGGACCGATCCGCACACCCTCCTACCCCCGCGCGAGGCAGCGCCGGAGCACCGCTCCGGCCGGCATGGTTGACGCTACGGTAACAGGTTACACTAAAGCAGTTCCATCTCTTGTGTTGATCCAGACACCTTGCAGTTGACGGAGACTGGCGTAACATCCATCACC
The DNA here is from genome assembly GCF_011043735.1 of Methylobacterium sp. DB0501. Lineage (GTDB taxonomy): Bacteria > Pseudomonadota > Alphaproteobacteria > Rhizobiales > Beijerinckiaceae > Methylobacterium > Methylobacterium alsaeris. The sequence goes on from NZ_JAAKGV010000007.1 coordinate 84,209, forward strand.
TCGGACGGGGGCCCGCACTTCTCGAGGACCGCAATGAGTTCAGCTGACCACGTCGAAACGCCTCAGATGATCGGCCTGGTGTCCGATATTGTATCGGCCTACGTGTCGAACAACAGCGTCCCGGTGGGCGAGCTGTCGAGCCTGATCCGCAGCGTCCACGAGGCGGTGGCCCGGCTCGGCACGGCCGCGCCGGCGGAGCCCGAGCGGCTGGTCCCGCCGGTGCCGATCAAGAAGACCGTCTCGCCCGACTACCTGATCAGCCTGGAGGACGGGCGCCGGTACCGGACGCTGAAGCGCCACCTCGCCGGGCGCGGCCTTACGCCCGAGCAGTACCGGACGAAGTGGGGCCTGCCGCCCGACTATCCGATGGTCGCCGCGAACTACGCCGCCCAGCGCTCCGAGCTCGCCAAGAGCATCGGGCTGGGCCAGAAGCCGGTGGTCCGCCGCCCGCGCTCGACGCAGGCCGCCTGAGACCGTCTCCGGAAGGGTCCTTCCGGAAACGGGATCACCGGCCCGCGACGGCGGAGCGTCGCTCCGCCCGCCCGGGCGGGATCGAAATCCGCATCGCGACGGCGATCGGGCGAAAGCGATCCGACGGGATCGCCGGAGGCCGCCGATCGGATGTCGTATGACCCGGCGCTCGCCCATCCGGGCGCGAGGCCGCACCGGATGCTCCCCGCGCGGGCCCGATCCCCGCGGCCGCGAGTGCCGCCGCGGCGGCATCCGTATTAATTTCGCCACACTGTAGTGGCCTTGCACCACGGATGTTGTTCACACGACGCCCCCGGGCTTCGGCGCCCCCCTCCGGCGCAGCCGGTCCCACCCCCGGGCCGATTCCGGACGCCGCCCCGCGGGGTCCGGGCTGGTTCGGGGCCCTGGCGGTCATCGTCGCCCTGGCGCTGGCCCTCGCCACCTTCCTGATCCTGGTCGGCGCCACCGCGATCGCGCCGACCCACACCGTGGTGGTGGCGCTGCTGCTCAGCAACGTCGTCCTGGTGCTGCTCCTCGTCGTGGTGATCGCCTGGGAGGCGCGGGTCTTCCTGCGGGCGCGGCGCGCCAACGCGGCCGCCGCGCGGCTGCACACCCGCATCGTCGGCCTGTTCAGCCTGATCGCGACCCTGCCGACGGTGCTGCTCGCCGTGGTGGCGTCGATCACGCTCGAGCGCGGCCTGTCGCCCTGGTTCTCGGACCGGATGCGCAACGTCGTGCTGATGTCGGTCGACGTGGCCGACGCCTACCTGACCAACCAGTGCCAGAGCCTCGCCCGCGAGGCCCGGATCCTCTCCGACGACCTGACCCGGGCGCGGCCCGCCTTCGACGTCGAGCGCGTCTGGTTCGAGAGCTTCCTGACGGCCCGGGCCGCCTCCCTCGGCCTGCCGATCGCCCGGATCATGCGCTCGCCGACCGAGACCGTGGCGCGGGCCAATATCGACATCCTCAAGGACCCGCCGCTGCCCTCGGCCAGCGACTTCGAGGAGGCCGCGAAATCCGCCGACGCCACCTGCCTGCTGCCGCGGGAGGGGCGGGTGTTCGGCACGCTGATGCGGCTGCCGGCCTACGACGACGCCTTCCTGCTGGTCGAGCGCGAGGTGACGCGGCTCGCCGTCGAGTTCCCGGGGGTGTCGCGGGCCGCCGCGACCGAGTTCCTGACCATCGATGCCGGGCGGCGCAGCGTGCAGATCGCCTTCGCGACGATGTTCGCGCTGATCGCCCTGATCGCGCTCCTGTCGGCGGTGTGGTTCGGGCTCAACTTCGCCAACCGCTTCGTGGTGCCGATCCGCCGGCTGATCAACGCCGCCGACCAGGTCGCGTCCGGCAACTACTACGCCCAGGTGCCGTTCCGGAAGACGGAGGGCGACCTGCAGCATCTCGGCGAGAGCTTCAACAAGATGACGCAGGAGCTGAGCCGCCAGCGCACCACCCTGATCGAGCAGAGCGAGCAGATCGACAGCCGCCGCCGCTTCACCGAGGCGGTGCTCGCCGGGGTGCCGGCGGGCGTGATCGGCGTCGACGGGCGCGGGGTCATCACCATCGCCAACCCCTCCGTCGAGCGGATGCTCGGGCGCTCGGTCGCCGACCTCGTCGGCGAGCCCCTGGAGGCGGTGATGCCCGAGCTCGGCGGCCTGCCGGGCGACGCCCGGGCCCGCCCGACGCAGCAGCAGATCCAGATCGCCCGCAACGGCCGCGAGCGCACCATCGACGTGCGCACCACGAGCGAGCAGTCGCAGGACGGCGACCGCGGCTACGTCGTCACCCTCGACGACATCACCGACCTCGTCACGGCGCAGCGCACCTCGGCCTGGGCCGACGTCGCGCGCCGCATCGCCCACGAGATCAAGAACCCGCTGACCCCGATCCAGCTCTCGGCCGAGCGCATCCGGCGCAAGTACGGGAAGGTCATCACCGCCGACAAGGAGATCTTCGAGCAGTGCGTCGCCACGATCGTGCGCCAGGTCGACGACATCAAGCGGATGGTGGACGAGTTCTCGTCCTTCGCCCGGATGCCGAAGCCCGCGATCGCCCGCAACGACCTGACCGAGATCGTCAAGCAGAACCTGTTCATGATGCGGGTGGCCCATCCCGACGTGACCTTCACGCTGGAGGAGGGCGCGAACCGCGTCAGCGCCGCCTTCGACACCCGGCTCCTGTCGCAGGCGATCACCAACATCCTCAAGAACGCCGTCGAGGCGGTGCAGGCGGTGCCGGAGGACGTGCGCGGTGAGAGCCTGGTCGCCGTGCGCCTCTACGAGGAGGGCGAGGCGGCGGTGATCGAGATCACCGATACCGGCAAGGGATTCCCGCAGGAAGGGCGCCAGCGGCTGCTCGAACCCTATATGACCACCCGCGAGGGGGGCACGGGCCTCGGATTGGCGATCGTGAGCAAGGTCTTGGAAGAGCACGGCGGCGGCATCGAGCTGAACGACAACCCGCGGGGGCGCGGCGGGCAGGTGCGCATGCGGGTCCTCAGGGAGGTGCGGCGCGACGCAGGCCCCGACGGCGGCGCGAGCCGGCCCGCGCGGCCGGCGCAAGCCCAGCAGATCTCGCCGCAGGCCTCGCCGGAGCCCGCCGCGTGACGCGCCCGGCCCGCCGCCGGGCGCGCCGGACCGCGCACAGCCCATTTCCACACAGCCCAATTCGATACAGCAGCGGGTGCGCGGCCTCCGGGACCGCCATCAGCGCCGCGGGGAGGCCCTGAGCCATGAGCGCCGACATTCTGATCGTCGATGACGAGGCCGACATCCGCGAACTCGTCGCCGGCATCCTCGACGACGAGGGCCACCGCACCCGCACCGCCGGCTCCTCCGACGAGGCCCTGTCGGCGATCGAGGCGCGCCGCCCGCACCTCGTCTTCCTCGACATCTGGCTCCAGGGCTCGCGCCTCGACGGGCTGCAGGTGCTCGACGTCATCAAGGCCCAGGCCCCGGACCTGCCGGTGGTGATGATCTCGGGCCACGGCAACATCGAGACCGCCGTCTCGGCGATCAAGGCGGGCGCCTACGACTTCATCGAGAAGCCGTTCAAGGCCGACCGGCTGATCCTGGTCGCCGAGCGGGCGCTGGAGGCCTCGCGGCTCAAGCGCGAGGTGCGCGACCTCAAGGCGCGCTCCGGCCAGGCGAGCCGCATCGTCGGCGCCTCGGTGGCGGCCAACCAGCTGCGCCAGACCGTCGAGCGCGTCGCCCCCACCAATGCCCGGGTGATGATCTCCGGCGCGCCGGGCTCCGGCAAGGAGCTGTCGGCCCGCACCATCCACGCCGCCTCGTCGCGGGCGAGCGGTCCCTTCGTGGTGATCAACGCCGCCACGATCACGCCCGACACGATGGAGGCCGAGCTGTTCGGCGTCGAGGCGGCCGACGGCAAGCCGCGCCGGGTCGGGGCGCTCGAGGAGGCCCATGGCGGCAGCCTCTACATCGACGAGGTCGCGGACATGCCGCGCGAGACCCAGAACCGCATCCTGCGGGTCCTCGTCGACCAGAACTTCCAGCGCGTCGGCGGCACCACCCGGGTCCATGTCGACGTGCGGATCATCTCGTCCTCGTCGCGCGACCTCGCCGAGGAGATCGCCGGCGGCCGCTTCCGCGAGGACCTCTTCCACCGCCTGAGCGTCGTGCCGATCCGCATCCCCTCGCTCGCCGAGCGGCGCGAGGACGTGCCGGAACTGATCGCGTTCTTCATGGAGCAGATCTCGGCCGCCACCGGCCTGCCGCAACGCCGCATCGCCGCCGACGCCATGGCGGTGCTGCAGTCGCACGACTGGCCCGGCAACGTCCGCCAGCTGCGCAACAACGTCGAACGGCTGATGATCCTGACGCAGGGCGACCCCGAGACCGAGGTCACGACCGAGATGCTGCCGAGCGAGGTCGGCGCGCTGGTCCCCACCACCCCGAGCGGCGCCGGCGGCGAGAAGCTGATGAGCCTGGCGCTCCGCGAGGCGCGGGAGATCTTCGAGCGCGAGTACCTGGTGGCGCAGATCGCCCGGTTCTCCGGCAACATCTCTCGCACCGCCGAGTTCATCGGCATGGAGCGCTCGGCCCTGCACCGGAAGCTCAAGTCCCTCGGCATCGGTGCCTGATTCCCGAAGCCCGCTTTTGTGAGTGTCAAGCTCCGGTTTGTCTGCTAAGCCGGCCCGTGGCCGGGGCACGACAGGATCGCGGGCACGGCCGGACGCGGCGGATTCGGCGGCCCGGGGGATCTCCCCTGCGGCCAGTCTGCACTTGCGCCCGGGCGAGCTTCACCGTGTAATGGGGCGGCCGGATCCCGGGGCGGCGCGTCGCGCCTCCCGCACAACGACAACACGGACCGACCCGTCGACAGGACTGGCAGCGGGTTCAAAGGACAAGAAGAATGGCGGGCGAACGCGCTCAGAATCTGCAGGACACCTTCCTCAACCACGTTCGCAAGAACAAGATCCCGCTGACGATCTTCTTGGTCAACGGCGTGAAGTTGCAGGGTGTCGTGACTTGGTTCGACAACTTCTGCGTGCTGCTGCGGCGTGACGGCCACTCGCAGCTGGTCTACAAGCACGCGATCTCGACGATCATGCCCGGCCATCCGGTGCAGCTGTTCGAGCAGGGCGAGGAGGGGGCCGAGAAGGCCTGATCCCGTCGCGGAGGAACCGGCGCGCGCGCCGCGGGCCCGTCGATGCGGGCCCCGCTCGCGCTTCCATGCCTTCTCCCGAACATTCACGTCCGGCGAATGTCCAGGCCGCGTCTCGCGGCCTGTTTTTTTCCGGCGCCGTCTTTCAAGGGTGAGGGCGTCGAATCACGCGCCGCGGACGCGCCCTGCGGCTTGATTATCTCACGCCTCCATCCAACCTCTGTCCGATGGACTCCCGACCGATTCCGGGAGCAGCCGGAGAGACGATGGAACCGCGGACACCGGGCGAGATCCGCCTGCAGCGCCAGGCCGAGCCGGAGGCCGCGATCGCGGCCGAGACCCGCACGCTGGTGATCGGCCCCTACCACACCAAGCGCGACGCCGGGGCCGAGCCACGCCCAGCCCTCGCCCGCCTCGACGAGGCGGTGGGCCTCGCCGCCGCGATCGAGCTCGACGTCGCCGACAAGCTCCTCGTCACCGTCCAGCAGATCCGGCCCTCGACCTATCTCGGCAAGGGCCGGGTGGAGGAGATCGCCGGGCGGATCGAGGCCGACGGCATCCGCCTCGTGGTGATGGATTGCGCGCTCTCGCCGGTGCAGCAGCGCAACCTGGAGAAGGCCTGGGGCGTCAAGGTCATCGACCGCACCGGCCTGATCCTGGAGATCTTCGGGCGGCGCGCCTCGACCCGCGAGGGCACGCTGCAGGTCGAGCACGCGCATCTGGCCTACCAGCGCAGCCGCCTCGTCCGGTCCTGGACCCATCTCGAGCGCCAGCGCGGCGGCTTCGGCTTCCTCGGCGGCCCGGGCGAGACCCAGATCGAGGCCGACCGGCGGATGATCCAGGAGCGGATGACCCGGATCGAGCGCGATCTGGAGACCGTCACCCGCACCCGCGGCCTGCACCGCCGCTCCCGCCGCCGGGTGCCGTACCCGATCGTCGCGCTCGTCGGCTACACCAATGCCGGCAAGTCGACCCTGTTCAACCGCCTGACCCGGGCCGAGGTGCTGGCGGAGAACATGCTGTTCGCCACCCTCGACCCGACCGCGCGGGCGATCAAGCTGCCGCACGGCGAGACCGCGATCCTGTCCGACACCGTCGGCTTCATCTCCGACCTGCCGACCATGCTGATCGCCGCCTTCCGGGCGACGCTGGAGGACGTGATCGAGGCCGACATCCTGCTCCACGTCCGCGACATCGCCCACGAGGACGCGGAGGCGCAAGGCGCCGACGTGGCGCAGGTGCTCGCCGAACTCGGCATCGAGCCCGACGCCGACCGCATCATCGAGGTCTGGAACAAGGCCGACCTCCTCGACGAGGCGGAGCGCGAACGCCTGCTCAACCTGAGCCGGCCGAACGGCGCCAAGGGGGGGACCGGGCCGGTCCTGCTCTCGGCGCTCACCGGCGAGGGCATCGACCGCCTGATGAGCCGGATCGAGGCCCGGATCGCGGCGGCCCGCACGAGCTTCGCGGTGATCCTGGAACCGGCGCAAGGCGCCGAGCTGCACTGGCTCTACGAGAATGCCGAGGTGCTCGACCGCCGCGAGGATGCGTCGGGCGCGATGCACCTCGTGGTCCGGGTCGCGCCGGAGAAGGAGCCGCGGTTCCTCAACCGGTTCGGGGCGGCGCGGCGGTTGCGTGGGGGTGGGTGAGGTACCATCGGACCTCGTCGCACAAATATTTTCACTTGATCTCCAGTAATAAAGATAAGTCACGGGATCCCCTCTCCCGTGACACGCTTCAGTGCAAAACTGAGAGCGTCGTGCTGGCAGCTGAGAATTTCTAGCTGGACTCAGAACCGTGTCACCCTCACCCCTAACCCCTCTCCCACACGAGAGAGGGGAACGCGCTCAACTTGTCGATCTCGGCTAAACCCTTGGGCCCCATGCCGATCCACCGCCTCGCCATCTCCGGCTACCGCAGCTTGCGCGATAGCGTGCTCGGCCTCGACCGGCTGACCGTGGTGACGGGGGCGAACGGCAGCGGCAAGTCGAGCCTCTACCGCGCCCTTCGGCTCCTCGCCGAGGTCGCCCAAGGGCGGGCGATCCCGTCGCTCGCCCGGGAAGGGGGCTTTGCCTCGGCGCTGTGGGCGGGGCCGGAGGCGTTCGGGCGCCAGGTCGAGGGCACGGTGCGGCGGAACCCGGTCGAGCTGAAGCTCGGCTTCTCGGACGACGATTACGGCTACGCCGTCGCCCTCGGCCTGCCGGCCCCGACCTATGCGGGCACGTTCTTTTCCCAGGACCCCGAGATCAAGGCCGAGAGCGTCTGGACCGGGCCGATCGTCGGGCGCGCCAACGTCTTCGCCGAGCGGCGCGGGCCGCTGGTGCGCCTGCGCGACGGGTCCGGCACCTGGACCGAGGCCTTTCGCGAGCTCGCCGCCTTCGACAGCCTGATGACCCACGGCGCCGATCCCCGCGACGCCCTCGACGTCCTGGTACTGCGCGAGCGGATGCGGGCCTGGCGCTTCTACGACCATTTCCGCACCGACCGGGACGCCCCGGCCCGCCGGCCGCAGATCGGGACCCGCACGCCGGTGCTGGCCGGCGACGGCGCCGACGTGGCGGCGGCGATCCAGACGATCATCGAGATCGGCGACCGCGACGCCCTCGACGCGACCATCGCCGAGGCGTTCCCGGGGGCGGAGCTGTCGGTGGCGGCGAGCGAGGGCCACTTCTCGCTCGAACTCGGCCAGCACGGGCTGCTGCGTCGTTTACGCGGGCCCGAGCTCTCGGACGGGACCCTGCGCTACATCCTGCTCGCCGCGGCCCTCCTGTCGCCGCGCCCGCCCGAGCTGATGGTGCTCAACGAGCCCGAGACCAGCCTGCATGCCGACCTCTTGGCGCCGCTGGCCGCGCTGATCGCGCGGGCGGCGGAGAGCACGCAGGTCCTGGTGGTGTCGCACGCCGCCGCCCTGGTGGCGGCCCTGGAGCGGGAGGGGGCGGCCCGCATCACCCTCGACAAGCGCCTCGGCGAGACCCTGGCGCCGGACCACGACCCGCCGTCCTGGACCTGGCCCAAGCGGTAGGGCCGGAGCGGTGCGTCACGCGGCGGCGAAGCGACGCCGGCGCAGATGCCCGATGAAGCGGCGCCGGACCAGGAGCAGGGCGCCGGAGACGCCAAGGCAATAGAGCCCCATCCCGATGACGATCCCGGCGAAAGGCACGCCGGCATCGATGAGCAGGCCCGACAGAAAGGGCCCCAGGGCCGTGCCGAGCACCATGATCGCCACGACGGCGCCGCGGATCGCCCCGAGATGGCGGGTGCCGTAGACCTCCGGCCAGAGGGCACCGAACAGGGTCAGCGAGATCCCGTCGGTGACGCCGTAGAGCAGCATGAAGGCGAAGGCGCCCATGGCGCGCCGACCCCGCCGAGGATCAGGCAGGCGAGGCCGAACGGCACCAGGTAGAGGGGCAGCAAAGCCAGGGCCGAGAACCGGTCGACGAGGCGGCCGGCGAGGAGCAGGCACAGGACGGCCGCGACCGCGTAGGGCGGGAAGGCGGCGGCCAGCAGCTCCGGCGGCCAGCCCCGGCTCTCGGCCAGATGCACCTGGTGGAAGAAGATCGTGTTGCTGATGAAGGAGGGCGGCGGCATCGCTGCGAGCAGCCCGTGGAGATACGGGTCGGCGAGGGCCTGGGCGCGCGTCGCCCCCTCGGCCGGGCCGGAGAGCGCGGTCTCCTCCGGCACCCGCTCGCGCCGCACGAGATGGCGGGCGAGGGGCAGGGCGACGAGGACCAGGAGCAAGGCGATGCCGAGCCAGGCCCCGCGCCAGCCGAGGACACCTGCTGCCGCGACGACGCCGAGGGGCAGGCAGGCCTGGCCGGCATTGAGCCCGAGGGCGGCGAGCGATACCGCCCGGCCGCGCTCCGCCGCGAACCAGCGCCCGAGGAGCGTGTAGGCGGTCTGCAGCATCAGCCCCTGGCCGGCGAGGCGGAGCAGGAACAGGCTCGAGGCCAGGACCGGGAGGTTCGGCGACAGCCCGAGGCCGGCGGCCCCCATGGCCAGCAGCCCGGCCGCGAGGCGCACCACCCGTTGCGCCGGCCAGCGGTCGATGAGCCCGCCGAGCCCCGCGAGCGCCAGGGCCGCGGCCAGGGTGACGCCGGCATAGAGCGCCCCGAACGCCCCGTCCGACAGCCCGAACTCCCGCCGGATCGCTCCGCCCGACAGGGCGACCACGAAGGTCTGGCCGAAGCAGCCGCAGAACAGGAGCAGGAACCCGGCCGCGAGCCAGCGCAGGTTGGCCTTGAGGAAGGGGGTCATGGGGGTGGGCGTAGCGGGGGGATGTTCCTCCCGCAACGACGATCTCCTCGCATCGGAGAGATCGTGCGACCCTGGCGGCGTGCAGAGGCGTCGCCTCCGTTCCCGCTCCTCGGCGTCGTTCCGGGCGCCGCTTGCGCGGCCCCGGAACGACATGGCGGGCTTCAACTCCGTCGGAGGATGGATCGGACGGAAGGTCGATCCCGGCGCGCGGCCCGGTCCATCCCCGGGCCGCGCGCCTCGGCCCTTACTGCGAGCGGCGACCGAACGAGATCGCGTAGGCCTGGACCCGGGCGTCGATCAGCGGGTCGTCCGAGACCTCGACGCCGTCCGGCAGGTTGTTGGGCATGAACAAGAGCGCCTTCTCGGCGGTCTGGCTGTCGGGCACCGCCTTGGTCAGGGTCAGGGTGCCGAGATCGACGAAGCGGCGGTCCTCCGGCCAGGGGATCGTCGAATCCTTGGTGGAATCGCCCGGTTGGGCGATCTGCGCCTCGACCCGGAACGCCGCCGGGCCCTTGGCCAGCCGCGCCGGCATCTCCTCGACGAGGTAGTTCGGGCCCTTGGCCTTGGCGTCGTCGGCGCTCAGGATCTCCTCGCCGGCCACCGGCACGATGCGGTAGCGGAAGGGGGTGCGCTTGCCGGCGGCGTCGACCAGCACGAAGGCGTTGACGCCGTTGTAGACCTGGCGGCCGAAGCTCGACGGGGTCCTGGCGGTGGCGAGCGCCTTCGGGGCGGCCGGATGCGCGGCCATGAACTGCTCGACCGGGGTCGGCTTCGCCGCGCCGGGGCCGCTCCTGGTGATCGCCACCAGGAGATCGCGGAATTCCTCGCCGGTCGCGACGGGGAAGAACTTCAGCGAGTTGGTGACGACGTCCATCTCGGAGCCGTCGGCGGGCCTGAACTTGATCGACAGGCCGTGCGGGTTGGCCTCGGGCGCGCCGTCCGGGATCTCCGGCAGGCCGGTCGCGTCGGAGAAGCGCACGGTCACCGGCACGGCGGCGCCGGAGAACACGCTCGCCTTGCTCAAGGCGGCGGCGTCCTTCGAGGGGGTGAAGCTGCCCTCCACCACCACGCCCTTGGCATGGTTCGAGCGCTTGCCCGGATGGTCGCCGAAGATCTTGGTCATCGCCGCGATGGTCTGCTCGGCCGTGGACGACGCATCCTGGGCGGGGGCATTCTGGGCGAAGGCGGCCGGCGCGGCGAGCGTCAGCACGGCGCCGAGCAGCGCGCGCCGGATGGTGGCGTGGGTCATGGTCGGTGATCCCCTCACAGGGCCGATTCGGCCCGGCGCGACATGACCCGAGGATTCGATTGCGCGCAAGCGATCGCCCATCAAAAATTCGTCAAGTTCCAAACTGGCGTCCGGATCACAGCCGCTTGTGCATGAAGGTGCAGGGCTCCGGCACCCCCGCCGGCGAGCAGGCGTAATCCGGCACCACCCCGGTGACGGCGTAGCCGAGGGATCGGTAGAGCGCCTCGCCGGCATCGTCGGCGCGGGTGTCGAGGATCAGGAGCGTGCGCCCCTCGGCGGCGGCGACCCGCTCGGCGTCCAGCATCAGCGCCCGGCCGAGGCCGCGGCGGCGCGCCGCCGGATGGACCAGCACCTTGGTGATCTCGGCCCGGTGGCGGCCGTTCGGGGGGCCGGCGAGGCCGACCTGGGCGCTGCCGAGGATGCGCCCGTCCTGTCGCGCCACCAGCAGCCGGCGCGCGCCGCTCCGCAGGGCCGGCAGCCCGTCGCGCCAGAACGCCTCGGCCTCGGGCAGGGCGAACGGCAGCACGAAGCCGATGCTGGCCCCGTCGAGGACGCAGGCATGGAGCAGGGCGGCGAGGTCCGGCAGGGCGGCCTCGGCCTCGGCGGGGGAGAGGGTCTCGATGGGGATCATGACGTCGGGTCTCACGGCCGGCAGATCGCGATGAGGTAGCGGGCCTCCGGGCCCGGGCAGGAAAAGCGCGAGGCGCCGGCGAGCTGGTAGCGCAGGCAATCCCCCGGCGAGAGGGCGTGGGTCACGCCGTCGAGGGTGAGGTCGAGCCGGCCCGCCAGCATCCAGAGGTGATGCTCGAGGCCGCCGACCGGCGGCGCCGCGTACGCGATGGCCGCGCCCTCCGGCAGGGTGCCGAGGACGAGTTCCGCCGAGAACCCGCGCGCCGGCGGCGAGACGCCCCGGCGGCGGAACCCCGTCTCGGGATCGACCCACACGCCCTGGTCGTCGTGGCGCACCACCTGGGCCGGATCGGCCTCGATCTCGGCCAAGAGCCGCGACATCGGCCGGCCGTAGACGGTGCAGAGCCGGCCGAGCAGCGAGGCGGTCGGGCTGGTCTCAGCCCGCTCCAGCCGCGACAGGGTCGCCCGGCTGATGCCGCTGCTCGCGGCGAGGGCGTCGAGGGACAGGCCGTGCTCCTGGCGCAACGAGGCGAGCCGGGCGGCGAGGCGCAGGTCGATATCGGAGGCCTGAGTCCCGGGCAGGGGCTCGGGAGCGGGAGCGTCTCTCATGAATGAGAAATTCTCTCGCATTCGATCGGCGGTCAAGCCCGGTGGGTTGGATCTCCGTCGAAGCCCGTCCAATCGGCGCAAGGCCGTCGCGCCGGTGCTTCTCGCCCCCCCCCGCGTCATGCCTGCCGATCCCGAACGACCGGCCGGCCTTCTTTATGAGGACGCCGCGATCAGCGCTCCCGCCGCTTCACCGCGACCCAGGCCGCCTCCATGGCGGCGAGGCCGGCCTCCGGCAGGGTGCGGCCGTCCTGGGTCACCTCCGCCTCCATCGCGTCAAAGCGGCGCTGGAACTTCAGGTTCGCCCGCCGCAGGGCCTCCTCCGGATCGACGCCGGCGTGGCGGGCGAGGTTGGCGACCGAGAACAGGAGGTCGCCGATCTCCTCGGCCACCGCCTCCGGGCCCTCGCCGTCGAGCGCCTGCGCCACCTCGTCGGTCTCCTCGCGCACCTTGGCGATGACCTCCGCGGCATCCGGCCAGTCGAATCCGACCGAGGCCGCCTTGCGGGAGATCTTTTCGGCCCGGGCGAGGGCGGGGAGCGCGAGAGGGACGCCGGCGAGCGTCCCCTGTGGCGCAGGACGGCCGGAGCGGGCTTTCGCGGCCCGTTCCTCGGCCTTGATCGCCGCCCATTGGGCGTTCACCCCATCGGAATCGAGGCCGCGAACCTCGCCGAAGATGTGGGGGTGGCGGCGCACCATCTTGTCGGCGATGGCGGTGGCCACGTCGTCGAAGGCGAATCGGCCGGCCTCCTCGGCGATCCGGGCCTGGAACACGACCTGGAACAGGAGGTCGCCGAGTTCGTCGCGCAGCTCCTCCGGGTCGCCGCCCTCGACCGCGTCGGCGACCTCGTAGGCCTCCTCGATCGTGTAGGGGACGATGCTGGCATGGGTCTGGGCCAGGTCCCAGGGGCAGCCGCCCTCCGGGTCGCGCAAGGAAGCCATGATCCCGAGGAGTCGCGCGATCGGGGTGGTGCTCATATCCGCTCGCCATCCGTGCCCGCCGCACCCGGCGGCGGCTCGACCCTGCTCATAGGCGCCGGACCGGCTTTCTGTGAAGCACCGCAGCCGGCAGGGCAGGGCCCTGATATTCCTTGCTTATTCCAAAAATTCCATACTTCTGGCGATTGTATCCAATCGGCGCCGAAGGCGCAGCCGATCGTTCGTCGAAACGAACTCTCTCTCGGGCCTATAGGTGACTTATCAGTCATGGATTCTCAGAGAGTCAGTTATGTGGATTATATGGAGGGGCGAATTCCTCTTGTCCGTCAGAGGTTTGCGGGGTGGTTGCGCATAGGGCTCTGCGTGGATCGGCATCGGACTCTGCGGGGATGCGCATCGAAGTCTGCGGGGATTCCGGGGGTTCGCGCATCGGATTCGGCGTGGCCGCGCATCGGATTCGGCGCCGGGCCTCGCCCAACCCCTCGGAATCCGGCCGGTTTCGATCCGCCCCCGCGTATCGAACTCTGCGCGGGGACCCGGCCCGCGGACCGGCCCCGTATCGAACTCTGCGCCGCCCGTGCACCGGGTCTCCACCGGCTCGGGCCCCTGCCGCCCACAGGGATCGCCACAGGACTGGCCACAGGCTTCGTCCCGCCCGGCCCACAGGACCGTGCACAGGCCGCCCACAGGCCCGTCCGGGCCGGGAGGGCGCCGGGAGCGGTCCCAGGGCCGGGCGGCCCCGGATCGGGCTCCACGGGCTCCCGGAGAGCCTCCACAGGCCTTCGCGGGCGGCAGGGTCGGGAATCTTCGCGGGAGAACGGCGGGATAACGGGGATGAGTGGTGGGAATCCTGGGATAACCCCCCCGGGGCCACGGAATCCCGGGAGCCGAATCGTGCATGAAGGTTTGGGACCACACCGGCGGGAGCGCCGCGGCACCAGGCGACACCGGCAGGCATGAGCATCGAGGCCAAGATCGCGGCGATCCACGACGAGGACCTGCTGGCCGAGCTGGAAGCGGCCCGGGGCGGGTTCCTGTTCGCGGTCATCGTCGAGCACATCGCCCACCGCCAGGCCCTGCGCGACGCCGAGCTGGCGGAGGCCGGCCGCAAGCAGGATGCCCGCGCCGCGATGGGGCGCGACCAGCGCCGGCGCGACGCGGTCCGGATGGTGATCGAGGCCGAGCCCGTCACCCCGGACACGATCCAGCACATCCATTCCGTCCTGGCGCTCTGCGGGCTGCCCTACCGCGATCCCGGCGACGAGCGGGAATTCTTCCGGGAATACGGCCGCAACACGCTGAGTATCCTGGCCGGCCGGCTGAAGAACCCGGCGACCGGCCAGATGGAGCTGCAGGGGCTGCCCTACGGCCCCAAGGCCCGGCTGGTGCTGCTGCATCTCTGCACCGAGGCGGTGCGCCAGCGCAGCCCCACGGTCGAGGTCGCCGACAGCCTGTCGGGCTTCATGCGCGAGATGGGTTTCGCCGTCACGGGCGGCGAGCGCGGCACGATCCGGCAGTTCAAGGAGCAGCTGCATCGGCTGGCCGCCTGCACGATGCAGATCGGCCTGTGGGACGGGCAGTCGCGCTCCTCGACCATCACCATGCCGCCCTTCCGCCAGCTCGACCTTTGGCGCTCTGGCGGCCAGGACGGCATCGCCTGGTCGAAGACGGTGCAGTTCCACCAGGATTTCTACGACAACCTGGTCCAGCACGCCCTGCCGGTCGACATCCGCGCCGCCCGCGCCTTCTCGGGCTCGGCGCGCAAGCTCGACCTGCTGTTCTGGATCGGCTACCGCCTGCGCAGCCTCCAGCGCCCCCTGCGCCTGAGCTGGGACACGGTCCACAAGCAGTTCGGCGCCGACAACGCCTCCCTGCGCAGCTTCCGCCAGGCGTTCAAGGCCGACGTCGCCCACGTCAAGGAGGTCTTCCCGAAGCTGCCGATCAGCCTCGACGAGGCCGGCCTGCAGCTGATGCCGACCGATCCCGGCTCCCTCCTGGTGCCGCCGAAACCCGCCCGCCGCAAGGCCGCGGCGGCCGGGGCAGGGGCGGCCTGAGGGGCGCCGCCTCGGCACCCGGGACGACGCGGACCGGTGCCTGGTCGACCGAACTCGAGTTCTCCGGCGTCGTTCCGGGGCCGCGCAGCGGAGCCCGGAACGCCATGGCGGGTATCGTCGCCGCGGCCGACCGTCGAACGGGTCCTCGGCCCGAGCGGGCCACGGGGCATGACGGCGGCGGGCTCGCCGTGCGGATCGAACCGGTCTCCACCGCAGGCCTCCGTCGTCCGGGCCGATCGAAGCGTCGGCGGAAGGGGGGACGACCTCCCATGGGTCGTCCGCTCGGCCGGCACGATCTCTCGCGACCACCGAGTCCCGTCTCGTCATGCCGTTCGGGAGGCCGGGAAGGGGAATGGCCGGTCGCGACGCGAAGCATCCTCCTGGAATATGGAATGTTTCGAATTCTTTCCGTCCGGCACCTACGGGTCGGAGCCGGCTCGTGCGGGGGAGGCGCCGCCCGACGATCGCCGTTCGGTCGTGGAACGCGTCCGGAATGCGCGACGACGGCCTTGCACATGGGTGGAATATTCTTATTCTGAGGCCTCCCGAGGATCAGGCATCTTCGGGAATATGGAATATTCCAAGAGGGCGCCATGTTCCTGTCGGAAGCGGAAACGGAGGCCCGGCTCGACGAGCTGCGGCGCCAGCGCGCCGCCCTCGACCGGGCCATCGCCGAGCACGAGCTCTACCTCGATCTCGGCCGCCGGCTCGCCCGGCCGGGCGCCGTGGAGCCGCTCCGTCCCGCGCCCGCCCCGGTGCAGACCCCGCGCCCGGACCCGGCTCCGCATTCAGAACCGACCTTCGCCGAACCGCCGCGTTCTCAGCCGGGTCGGGCCGCGCCCGCCGCGGCGCCTGTCCCGGGGCCCGATCCGGCCGAGCCCGGTCCCGAGGCCGAGCCCCCGGGCGCCGCCGCGCGCCGGGAGGGCCGCCGGCTGATCGAGGCGGCCGAAGAAATCCTGGGCGAGGCCGGGCGGCCGATGCACGCCGCCGAGATCTGGGAGCGGCTCGCCGCCCGCGGCCTGACCCTGCCGGGCCACGACCCGGTCGCCGCCCTCAACACCCGGCTGTGGAAGCGTGCGCGAGGAGGCGGCGTCTTCCGCCGCCTCGGCGACGCGGTCTACGGGCTTGCCTCCTGACACCCCCGTCATCGCGGCCGTCCGACGTCTTGTCAGGCCCTGGTTGATGCCGCCGGCACGTGGCACCACGTCTTCACGGTGACGGGGGCGCTCGGCATCGCTTTCGCGCCGCTCCGGACCCAGGTGTCCATCGTGCCGCCCTGAAACCCTGATGGACGTCCATGGGCCTCATCCGCCTCATCGCCGGTCTCGTCCTCGCCCTCGCGGTCCTCCGCGGGGGCATCGCCCTGTGGGGGAGCGCCGGCGGGGTGCGGGCAAAACCATACGGGATCCTGATACCGGGGCCGCCCCGTCCGCCTCGATCCTTGACGGCGCCCGGGACATCTTGAGGGTGCGGCCGCGGGACGGCCGCGCGAACCCGATCCCCCCGATGCCCCAATCCCCGAGCACCGCCCCCGCCCGTCTCCCGCTCGCCTTCCTGGTCGGCCAGAATGCCGAGGGCCACTGGCTCGCGGTCGAGACCCACGGCCTCGGCGGCGGCATCTTCCGCAGCCGCCGGGACGCGCTGCATTACGCCACCGCCGAGACCGGCCGCCGGCCCGACGCGGTACGCCTGTCCAGCACCCCGATCTCCCTCGCCCCGTGACGCCCGCCCACAGGCTCGGCGGTGCGCTCACCGCCCTCGTCACGCCCTTCGCGGCGGGCGGGACCCGGCTCGACGAGCGGACGCTCGGCGACCTCGTCGCCTGGCAGGTCGCGCAAGGCACGGAGGGTCTGGTGGTCGGCGGGACCACCGGCGAGGGGCCGACCCTGACGGAGCCCGAGCGCGACCGGGCCTTGCGCGTCGCCCTCGAGGCGGCGGGGGCCCGTGTGCCGGTGATCGCCGCCACCGGCGGCAACTGCACCCGCACGGCGATCGCCCGGACCCAGGCCGCCGCCGCCGCCGGCGCTGCCGCCGCGCTCTCGGTGACGCCCTACTACAACCGGCCGATGCAGGAGGGGCTCATCCGGCACTACGCGGCGATCGCCGCCGCCGCCGACCTGCCGCTCCTCGTCCACGCCATCCCGGCCCGCACCGGCATCGACTGCCTTGCCGACACCCTGGCGCGCCTCGCCGCCCTGCCGGGGATCGCCGGGCTGGTGGATTCGACCGGCGACCTCGCCCGGCTCGCGACCGTCGAGCGGGCCGCCGGCCCGGATTTCCTCCAGCTCTCCGGCGACGACGCCACCGCCGCCGCCCACACGCTGATCGGCGGGCGGGGCTGCGTCTCGGTCGTCGCCAACCTGGTGCCGGGCGCCTGCGCCGCCCTGCAGCGCGCCGCCCGGGCCGGCGACCGCGCCCGCGCCCGGGCGCTCCAGGCCGGGCTGGGGCCGCTGGTCGCCGCCCTGTCGCGGGAGACCGATCCGGGCCCGGTCAAGCTGGCCCTGGCGCTGCTGCGGCCGGGCTTCGCCCCCGACCTGCGCCTGCCCCTGGTGCGGCCGCGGCCGGAGACGGAGGCGGCCCTGGCGGCGGCCCTGGCGGCGTTCGATCCCGGCGCGGCCATGCCGGACGGCGAGCGGAAGGTGGCGGGTTGCGAGATGGCGGGTTGAGCGAGGACGGCCGTCCGCGCCCTCGGCCGGGTGTCTCGCCCTGGCCCGGCGCACCGGCACGGCGACGGCCGATCCCGGCCTCCTCGACGACCCCGCGGCGGTGCAGGCCGAAGCGGTGCCCGCCGCCGGCGAGGCCGTGCGGAGGGCAGCCTCGCGGCGACGACGGCCCGCACGCTCACCGGCGCGGTCCTGTCCGGCCGGCTCGGCCTGCCGGTGCTCGGCCGGCGCCTGCCCGACTCCGTGCCCCGGCCCCGCGGCGGCGGTCGCCGATGTCGGGTGCGATACGGGGCAGGTGAGCGGGGCCGCGATCCCGGGCTGGCGCGGATCCGACCTCGCCGTCGCCCCGTGATCCTGCGCCTCGACGGCCACGCGGTCGCGACTTCGGGACGAGGTCGCAGGGCCGCCGGCGATTCTGCCTCGTGCGGGAGGGAGCGGATCTCCGCTCAGGCTCCTCCCGCCTCGTGCGTCTCGCGGACGAAGGCGGCCCGCGCCTTCGCGTCGGGCGCGAGGCCTTTCGCGTCGCACCAGGCGACGAAGGCCTCCGGCTCGATCCGGATGCGGGCGACCGCGACCCCGCTGCGCGCGACCTCGCGCTCGACCTGCACCGCCGACATCTGCCAGGTCGCGTAGCTCTCGGGCAGGCCGGAATCCGCCATCACCGCGCGGATCCGCGGATAGTCGCCCGGCTCGTACCAGGCGATGCCGACGCTTCGCGGCCGTTCCATCGCACCTGTCCTCGTCTGCCCGGGCCGCCAGACCGCCCGCACCGGCCAGTGTCGCCCTCCGGGGCCGGGACGCAACGAGAATTCTTGGAGGGATCCTTGGGGATCGTCGGGGGGAACCCCTCGGGGAATCCTGCGCGAAAGAAAAAAAGGCCGCCCTTGCGAGGCGGCCCGAAGTCTAGGGAGGAAACGCCCAAAGAGGGCTGCACCGCCGCGACGCCATCGCTGCGGTGCGAAAACGTTTTCTCATGCTGCATCGCACAACGCAACCGGGCGTCCCGCGCGACGGCCATGCTTGCGGCGCATGGCGCCGAGGGAGACGTTCCGGAAGGGCGGCAAACCGCCTCTTGTTCCTGTCCGACGACCTGTTAGACGACACGTCTCCCTCGTGGACGTACCCTGTGGCGCTCCGGCTCCGCCGACAGGCTGGACCGTGAGGGAGCTCGTGACGACGAGTTGGCGGTGGACCAGTTCTCCCCGCCAGCCTGTGAGGCTCAGTGGGCCGGGTGGTTGCGGGAGGGTCGGCGCAGCGGGGAACAGGAACCGCGTCGCCGGCTGATGGCCCACACATTCGCCCCGCCCGATCGTCACTCTCCCGACGGGCCGGGTAGGGCGCCGCCGCGCCACTTCAAGAATTTCGCAAACAGCCACGCTTCGCTAACCATGTCCCCGGTTCGCCGAGAGGTTCGCATGGGAGCACGCATGAGAACGGCAGCGAGAGCCGACCGGATCGGGGCCGGATCTTCGGGGGCGGGGCGCCGGTCCGACCGATCCTGCGAGACGCGAAGCGGCGAGATGCCGGGGCGGGGACAGGGAGGCCGGGACCACGGCCCGGCGCGGCCCGACGGGGAGATCCGGGGGGAGATCTGGTCCGAGCAGGACAGCCGCGGCCTGACCGCGCGCGAGCTGATTCGCCTGGCCCAGGCGGTGCGGCTGCGCCCCGGGCGCGACTGACCGGCGACCCGACGGGACGCCCCGCCGGCGCGGGGCCTTCCTCCTTACCCGGGCCGGCCCGGCTCCGCCGCGAGCGGCACCGCCGGGGCGAAGATCGCGATGGCCTGCGTGCGGCCGGCAAGGGGCTCGCGGCCGACCTCGCGCCAGGCGCCGGGGTCCGACGAGCCGGCGACGGCGGCCTCGGAGGCGAGCACCGCCGCGCCGTAGCGCTTGGTCGCCTGTTCGAGGCGCGAGGCGACGTTCACCGCGTCGCCCAAAACCGTGAACTCCATCCGCTCCTCGTCGCCGACGATGCCGCAGAAGACCTCGCCGACGTGGATGCCGATGCCGATCCGGATCGCCCGGGGCCATTCCCGGCTCTCGTTCCAGGCCTCGACGATGCCGGTGAGGTCCTGCGCGAAGGCCAGCCCCCGGGCCGCGTCGTCGCCGCCCTCGTCGGGGACGCCGAACAGGATCAGGGCGCCGTCGCCGATGAACTTGTCGACGAAGCCGTGATGCCGGCGCACGCAGGCCAGGATGCGGGTGCGGAAGGCGGTGAAGAACCGCGACAGGCCCTCCGGGTCCATGCCCTCCGCCATCCCGGTCGAGTCGCGGATGTCCACGAACACGATCACCGCCCGCTGGCGCCGGCCGCGGCGGAGCGCGGCGTCGCCCGCCGCGAGGCGCGGCGCGATCTCGGCCGGCAGGAAGCGCGACAGGCTGGCCCGCCCGACCGCGTCGCGGACCGCCGAGGCGAGCAGCCGCCGCGAGCGCACGATGCCGAAGGCCGTGGCGGCGCCTGCGAGCAGCAGCAGCGTCAGCCGCATCACGTTGACGGGCATCGAGAACAGCTGGGTCCAGGCCGGCCGGCCGGCGGCGGCCGGATCGAGGACCAGGTGGTGCTCGAGCCCGGCCGCGATCCCGACGAGGCCGAGGCCCAGGAGCGCGATGGCACAGAGCTGGACCTTCACGTCGTAGCGCAGCGCCCCCACCGCCAGGACCACGGGAATCGCCCAGGCGATCGGGGCGGAGGGCACGGCGTTGCCCGGCAGGTCGCGCTCGCCGAGGGCGAGGACGACGATGGCGAGCACCAGCCCGACATCCAGCGCCATGAACAGGTAGGCGTAGCCGTGGCGCCAGCGCTGCGGCACCGCGAGCACGATGCTGGCGGCGCCGATGCCGAGGAAGCCCAGGGCGGCGATCCAGGCGTTGCGCTGGAAGATCCCGAGCGACACCCCCGCCAGATCGTGCAGCAGCTCGCTGGCGAGGATCACCGTGACGAAGACGCAGGCCCCGATCCCCACCCGCAGCCAGCCGATCAGCCGCTCGGCCGCGACCTCGTGGCGGCGCATCAGCCCGGCGACGAGATCGCCCGCGAGCGGGGTCGCCAGCGGGTTGGCGAGCAGGTCGGCGGCAGGGCCCGCCCGCTGGCGGAGGAGCGGTGCGGCCTCGTGCGGCGGATGCTGCTCTGCGCGCAGTCCTGGCTGCATGCCGGCCTCCTGATGTCCCGGAGCGGGGGGAGAAAGGCCTGATTAGAGCATGGTCGCGATCGGGCGGCTACTGGGGCTGGACTGATATCGCCCGGATGCCAGCTATCCTGAAGCTGGCATCCGGGGTGCGGACAGGCCGGAAATGCAGGCTCTGGCCTTGCCGGACGTCCGGCTCAGGCCGGCTCGTCGCGCAGGAGGTGGTAGAGCAGGATCGCCGCCGCCGTCGCGGTGCCGATGCCGCCGAGCTTGAAGCTGCCGAGGCTGACCGTGAAGTCGCCGGCGCCGAGCACGAGCGCCGTGCCGACGGTGAGCAGGACCCGGCTGCGCGAGAAGTCGACCCGGTTCTCGACGAAGATCCGCCCGGCCGCGGCGGTGATGAGCCCGAACACCACCACCGACAGGCCGCCGATCACCGGGCCGGGGATCACCAGGATCGCGGCGCCGAATTTCGGCGACAGCCCGAACAGGATCGCGACCACCCCGGCGAAGGCGAAGACCAGGGTCGAGTAGATCCGGGTCACCGCCATCACGCCCATGTTCTCGGCGTAGGTGGTCACGCCGGTGCCGCCGAAGAACCCCGACA
The DNA here is from genome assembly GCF_011043735.1 of Methylobacterium sp. DB0501. Classification (GTDB taxonomy): domain Bacteria; phylum Pseudomonadota; class Alphaproteobacteria; order Rhizobiales; family Beijerinckiaceae; genus Methylobacterium; species Methylobacterium alsaeris. The sequence continues at coordinate 105,428 of NZ_JAAKGV010000007.1, forward strand.
GCATCGTGGCGAGCCCGTCGCCCAGGAAGGCGCGGCCGAGATACGGGTCGAGGTTGCGCCCGGTCATCGCCCCGATCGCCTTCACGTGGCCGAGATTCTCGGCGACCAGCACCAGGGCGACGGGGGCGATCAGCCAGATCGCGGAGGGCTCGAAGACCGGCGCGGTGACATGCGGCCAGCCGAACCAAGGCGCCGCCGCGATCCGCCCGACATCGAGGGGCTTGGCCAGCCCGAGCCCGTTCGCCAGCACGCCGTAGAGCAGGGTGGCGGCCAATGCCCCGATGAGGAGCGGCAGGCGCCGCGCCGCGCCCGGCAGGTAGGAGGCGCTGAGCCCCACCGCCAGCACCGTGAACAGCCCGACCCCGATGTCGAGGCCCGATCCCGAGATGCCCTTCACGCCGATCGGCGCGAGGTTGAGGCCGATCGCCCCGACGATCGCCCCGGTGACGGCCGGCGGCATCAGCCGGCCGATCCAGGCATCGCCCGCCCGCATCACGGCGATCCCGATCAGGGCGTAGACCGCGCCCGCCGCCACGATGCCCCCGAGGGCGACCGGCAGGTTCGGGTTCGGGCCGCTGCCCGCGTAGCCGGTCGCCGCGATCACCACGGCGATGAAGGCGAAGCTGGAGCCGAGATAGCTCGGCACCCGCCCACCGACCACGACGAAGAACAGGAGCGTCGCGAGCCCTGAGAACAGGATCGCGAGGTTGGGGTCGAAGCCCATCAGCAGGGGGGCGAGCGCGGTCGAGCCGAACATCGCCACCACGTGCTGGAGCGCCAGCACCACGGCCTGCCCGAGCGGCGGCCGCTCGTCCGGCAGCACCACCGCCCCGCGGGCGAGCCGCCAGCGGGGAAAGCCCCGCTCCTCCATCCGTTCCGCCGGTTCCATCGTGTCTCCCCCCGATCGTGTCGTCCGGGGAGGGCCTTAGAGGATCCGGTACGGGTCCGGGAATAGGAGCGGGGCGCCGATCGTGCCCTGAGCTTGCGCGGATGCGCGCGTCCGAGCCAGATGCCGCGTCCGGGTCGAGCGCCGTTCCCCTCTCCGGGCGATCCCCGCGGGCGATCCCGGGATCGCCCGGAGAGGGGATCCCGCGACTGTCCTTGGCGGCGGATGGTCCTCGGCAGGCCGATGATGGGAAAAGATCGGGGGGCGCGGCATGATTGCTACGAGTGACGGGATTGCTGCGCATGACGGGACCGCCGACCTCACCGTCATGATCTCGGGCGGTTTCGCGCTGGCCTATCGGGCGGTGCTGCCGGATTTCGGGCGCGCCACGGGGCTCGCGGTCCGGACCCTGTCCGGCGCCTCGCAGGGGCAGGGGCCGCGGACCATCCGCCACCAGCTCGCCCACGGCGCGCGCGTCGACGTGGTGATCCTCTCCAACGAGGGCCTGCACGAGCTGACGGAGGACGGAAGGATCGTCGCGGGGTCGGCGGTCGAGCTTGCCACCGCCCCGCTCGCCGCCGCGGTGCGGACCGGTGCCGCGAGGCCGGCGATCGGCACCGTCGCGGCGCTGACCCGCACCCTGGCGCAAGCCCGCCGCATCGTGATGCCGGGCAGCACCAGCGGCCTGTTCATCCGGGACAGCGTGTTGCCCCGGCTCGGCCTCGCCGGGGCGGCGCGGGTGACGATGCTGCCCCGCGGCACCGACTCCGCCGCCGCCCTGGCGGCGGGCGAGGCCGACCTCGCCCTCGGGCCGGTGAGCGAACTCGTCGACGTGCCGGGGATCGACGTGGTCGGGCCGCTGCCCGACGAGGTCCAGCTCGTCCAGACCTTCACGGCGGCTCTGGTCGCGGGCTCGGGTGCGGTCGAACCGGCGGGCGGCTGATCGCCCACCTCGTCTCGGGCGAGGCGGCGGCGGCGATCCGGCGGACCGGGATGGAGCCGGTCGCGCGGGGGTGATGCGGTTTCCGGACGATGACGTCCGGCAACGGCGCCAAAGCCCGCGCGGCGCCTGAGCGAAGCCGGAATTCGCCGAAATTCGCCTTGCGAGAGCGATCCGGTCGGATCGACGGAAGCGACCGGCCGGATGTCGCATGAGGGACCGCGCCCGGGCGCGGCCCCCGATGGAATCAGGCGAGGGCAGGGCCCCACTTCTCGGTGTCGGGCGCCGTCTCCCTGGTGATCGTGCCGGCGGCATCGACGTGGAGCTCGGTCCAGGCCCCGTCGCCCCGGCGCGCCAGCACCTCGGCGTGCTTGGGCTTGCGCAACGGCGCGCCTGCGGGCGTCCAGCCCGCCGCCGTGACGGCGGCGAGGGCGAGGTCGGGATGGACCGCGTCCCGGCGCGGCTTGCCCGGATGGTGCGGCTTCTTGTGGTGGATCTCGACCGGCTCGCGTCCCGGGGCGGCGATCCGCGTGACCTTGATCTCGGAGGGGCGGCGCTCGCCCTCGAGGGTCACCTGCAGGCCGGCGGCGAGGGGAAAGGCCTCCGCGCCCTTCGGCCCGAGATCGGCGAGGTGGACCGCGCCGTCCGCCTCCAGGGTGAAGCGATGCGAAAAGACGTGCTGGATCGTGCCCGAGAGGGCCGTGGTGTCGTGGTGCGGCATGATCTTCTCCGAAGAGCGCCCAACCGCAGGCGCAACCGGCAGGTGGCGGGCCTGCGCCGGATCTTCAAGGCCTTGCCGCAGGATCGCTTGCCGCAGGATCTCTTGCCGCAGGATCTCTTGCCGGAGGATCGATTGCCGCCGGTTCCCCAGTCGCCCGTCGACGTTCCGCAAGGTTCCGGACCGTCGCCGCGGCCGGACGGACGGGGTGACGCAGGGAAGCCGCCGGCGGCCTCGCGCGGGCAGGCGGGCCCGGACGCCGGGACACGGGCGGGGCGGATCTTGCCCCCCGCCCCGGGATCCGCGACACTGTGTCTCCCGGCCCGCGGCCACAACCATCGATGTCACCGGATGTCTCAACGCGCTAGTCAGGTTGCATGAGCCGCAAGCGCCTCGACCTGACCCTCGCCTTCCTGCGCTCCCTCGACCGGACGGCGAGCGCGCAGGACGTGTCCGAGCTGCTGCTGAAGCTCCTCGGCCGCTTCGGCATCGAGCATGCGCTGGCCGGAACCCTGCCGATCATCGGCGCCAAGCCCCGGCAGCAATACGAGCACGCCCTGCTCGACGCGATGCCGCCGGACTGGAAGACCCGCTACCTGTCCCGCGGCTACCTCTTCCGCGACGCCACGGTGCGCCACCTTCCCGGAACGAACGCGCCCTTCGCCTGGACCGAGGTCGCGGAGCGCTACCGCGAGGACCCGGCGGCCCTGCGGGTGATGGACGAGGCCGGCGAGCACGGCCTGCGCCACGGGGTCACCGTGCCGCTCCTGACCCTGGACGGGCAGCTCGCGGGGTTCAGCTTCTCGGGCGCGCGGATCGAGGTCTCGCCGGAGGATCTCGGCACGCTGCAGCTCGTGGCGACCTACGCCTTCGCCCAGCTCGTGCTGCTGCGCTCGGAGGCCGGCGCCGAGATCCGCCTGTCGCCGCGCGAGCGCGAGGTGCTGCAATGGGTCGCCGAGGGCAAGACGAACTGGGAGGTCGGCGAGATCCTGTCGATCTCCTCCAAGGGCGTCGAGCACCACCTGCGCTCGGCCCGGGACAAGCTCGGCACGCTCAACAGCACCCAGTCGGTGGCGGTGGCGCTCCGGCGCGGGCTGATCTCGTAAGATCTCACAAGCGGGGCCCGGGCTAGGGAATTCCCCAGTACGGCCGAGCCGTCAGAGCATGGAGAAAGGGTCCCGAAACAGGAGCCCTTTCCCATGATCCACGTCGTCACCGCCGCCAACCAGGACCGCTACGCCGCGGAGATGGAGGAGGTGTGGCGCCTGCGCCACCGCGTCTTCGTCGAGGAGAAGGGCTGGACCGCCCTGCGCCGGCCGGACGGGCGCGAGATCGACCAGTTCGACACGCCCCACGCCGCCCATTTCCTGGCGATCGAGGACGGCGAGGTGATCGGCTACAGCCGCCTCCTGCCGACGACCCGGCCGCACCTGCTCTCGGACGTGCTGCCGGAACTGTGCGAGGGCGACCGGCCGGTCGGCCCGCAGATCTGGGAATGGACCCGCCAGGCGGTGGCGCCGAGCCGCCGCACCCGCGGCAAGAACCACCCGGTCTCCCTCGAGGTGATGACCGGCATCGTCGAATGGGGCCTGGAGAACGGGGTGACCTGCTTCCTCGCCCAGATGCCGATCGTCTACCTGCTGCACGTCCTCCAGCTGCATTTCCGGGCGGTGCCGCTCGGCGTGCCGGCGGAGATCGACGGCGAGCGGATCATCGCCGTGGAGGCCCGCTTCGACGCCCGCACCCTGCGCAAGCTGCGGGAGATCCGGGGCACCAGCGCCTCGGTCCTGGCCCCGACCTCGCCGACCTACCTGATGGCCTGAGCCGGTCGTCGCCCGAACCATCCTGCGAGTGAAGACGATGAGAGAGATCATGAGCCGCCGCCCCCCACCCACCATCGACGAGATGGCCGACATCCTGCCGCCCCTGGTCCGCGCGCTGGGCGAGATCGTCGACATGATGGAGGGCCTGGTGGACGTGGCCTGCCACGCCACCAACGTCCAGGAGAGCACCGCCGACACCCTGGCCGATCTCGGCCACACCCTGACCGAGTACGCCCACGCGATGATGCAGGAGGCGACGGCGCGCCGCCGCACCGGCCGCGGCAGCGTGCCCCTGCCGTCCCTCGACCGGGGCGACGGCGGGATCGCCGGCGGGACCCTGGACGAGGCCATGCCGGCGGCGTGAGGGTCATCCGATTTCCGACCGATCGCCTCGCGACGCGGAAACCGGCTCCGCTCAAGGACCGCGCGGGCTGGTGATACGCCTTCCGGACGGACTCTCCCGGAAGGCGTATCAGGCCTCCCCGCAGGCGCAGCCCGGCCCGAAGGCGTGCCTGAGGGCGAGGCGCCCGCCGGGCGTCACCGTCACGGCCCGGCTGCCCTCGTTCCGGCGCAGCCAGCCGCGATCGAGGCAGGTCGCCAGCAGGGCCGCTCCGAGGGTGCCGGCGATGTGGGGCCGGCGCTCGCTCCAGTCGAGGCAGGGGCGGCAGAACACCCGCCGGCGGGACGAGCCGGTCCGGGCGGACTCGGCGAGATCGACCCCGAGCCCGCGCAGGAACGCCTCGCCCGCCGGGGTGACGGCGCCGCCATCGGCCCCGAGCTCGACCGCGCCGCGCGCCACGAGCGCATCCGCCATCGCGACGGCGAGGCGGCCGGCGAGGTGGTCGTAGCAGGTGCGGGCCTCCCGCAGGGCGGCGTCGCGGGGGAAACGGGGCGAAGGGGCGCGGACGGGATCCGGGCCCGCCGCCACCGCCATCACGCCCTCCAGCATCCGCGCCACCGCCGGGGAGGCGAGGCGGTGGTAGCGGTGGCGCCCCTGGCGCGCCACCGCCAGGAGGCCGGCCTCGGTCAGCTGCGCGAGATGGCCGCTCGCGGTCTGCGGCGTGACGCCGGCGGCGCGGGCGAGTTCCGACGCGGTCAGCGCCCGTCCGTCCATCAGCACGGCCAGCATGCCGGCGCGGGCCGGATCGCCCACCAGGGCGGCGGTGCGGGCCAGCGCGGTCACGGTCACCATGGCGGCTCTCCTCTCGGGCGGCATGTCCCTCGGGTCGTGCAGCATAGGCCGGCGCGTCGTCCGACGCTTCGGCCGACGCCGAAGCCTGAGAGGCCGTGCTTCGGCCTGCGCCGAAGCACGGGGCCCGGAGCCTGGGCGAGGGTCGTCCCAGCCGCAACCGGACGACCCCGCCATGACCCTCATCGAGACCCTCATCGAGACCCTCGCCAAGGTGCCGCTGATTCGCGGCCTCCTCGCGCGTCTCCGCCCGCGCAGGCCTGCGGGCGGCCCGCCCGGGGAGGGCGCGTGGGCGCGACAGCTGCGGCAGGCCTGCGACCGCACCAGATTGGCCGGCCTCGACGACCGGTTGCTGCGCGACATGGGATTGCGGCGCGAGGTCTCCGTATCCGGGCTCGACTTCGTGCCCCTGTCATCCGCCGATCCGGCCGCCACGGCAAAGCTTGCGCCGGCCTCCGGCGACTGCCGGACCCTGTCCGGAGCCGGGCCCGCCGCGACTTCGTCGCAACGCCACGGTGCCATCGACCGGCCATGATCGGGCCGTGATCGCGCCGCCGTCTTCACCCAAGGCGCGCGACATCGTGGCGGCGAGCCGGCGGTGTTTCCCGTTTGCACCACGCCCCCGGTATCTGACTGCCACGCTCGCGGATTGGTTTACGAACCGTATCCGTGCCCCGTCTTCGCCACATTCCGCCCCAAGCTTGACTTGGAGCGCGGCCGTTCCGGCCGGGCTCGGCCAATGCAACGAGAGGGGCCTGCATGACGCGGAACCGGACTTTCCCCATCACCGCCGCCCTCGCGGTTCTCGCCACGGCGCCCCAGCTCGGGGCCTGCGGAATGATGCCGGGCGGGGTCGAGACGACGGGAAGCCTTCCGGACCGCAAGCAGCTCGCCGCCGTCACCAGCGCCGACCGGGACTGCCTCGCCCGGGCGATGTATTTCGAGTCCAACCGCTCGAGCGAGGAGGGCCTGCTGGCGGTCGGCACCGTGGTGATGAACCGGCTCGAGGCGCCGGCCTACCCGAACACGATCTGCGGCGTGGTCGGCCAGAAGCGCCAGTTCGCCGCCGGCGTGCTGCACAAGCCGATGCGCGATCGTGAGCGCGAGAAGGCCGTGCAGGTCGCCGACGCGATCCTGGCCGGCGAGCGCCACGAGAAGGTCGGCGGCGCGATGTTCTTCCACACCGCCGGCTACACCTTCTCCTACCGCAACATGCACTACGTCGCGCTCGCCGGCGGCAACGCCTTCTACGAGAAGCGCCCGTGGTACGACCGCGAGGGCATGACCGCGCGCCGGACGCCCGCCGCCGCGACCCAGCTCGCCCAGCTCCAGTCCGGCTCGGCCGGCAGCGCCCGCTGGACCTCGCACCCGGTCCGGGTCGCGCGCAATCCCCAGCAGACCCCGCTCGCCGAGCTCGGCCCGGCCCGCAACGTCTGCCGTGTCGCCGCCGCCGAGACCGGCCGCAGCCCGGGCTGATACGGTCGCCTGCACCTGATGTGTGGCCGCGCGGAACCCGTATCGGCGAAGCCCGCGCGGCGCCGCCGGAGGGTCCACACGCGTGAGCGGAGCCGATTTCCGCATCGCGAAGCGATCCGACGGGATCGCCGGACGCGATGAGTCGGAAATCGTATGACCCGTGAAAACGGGCCCGCCGTCACGCCAGCCGGTCGAGCCGCAGGCGGTGCCGGGCATCGGTGAGACGGCGCGACGCGGCGAGGACCGCTCCCGTCACCCCGAGGCCGCTCGCCCCCGCCAGCAGGAACAGGATCAGGATCTGCGACGAGGCCGCGCCTTGCGGGTCCTGCCCGGCGAGGATCTGGCCGGTCATCATCCCCGGCAGGGTGATCAGCCCCGCCGCCGCCATCTGGTTGAGCACCGGGATCAGCCCGGCCCGGATCGCGCTGCGGGTCAGCGGCGCCAGGGCCTCGTCCCGGGTGGCGCCGAGCGCCAGCCGCGCCTCGATTCCCCCCCGCTCCCGCCGCACCGCCCCGGTGAAGCCGTTGAGTCCGATCGCCACCCCGCTCATCACCGAGCCGAGCACGATGCCGGAAAGCGGGATCAGGGCGTGCGGGTCCCACCACGGATGCGGGTGCAAGGCCGCGAGGCCGACCGCGACGGCCACCGCCGTCGCCCCGGCAGTGACGAACCCGCCGAGCGCGTAGCGCCACGCCCCCCGCAGGGGGCGCTCCTGCCGGGCGCCGATCTCGTAGGCCGCGGCGAGCGCCATCACGGCGACCACCCCGGCCACCGGCCCCGGCGCCCCGAGGCCGAACACCGTGCGCAAGGCCAGCCCGACCAGGGTGAGCTGCACCACCAGCCGGATCGCCGCCACCAGCATCGTGCGGGCGAGCCCCAGGCCCAGCAGCGCCGACAGGCCGGCATTGAGGAGCACGAAGCCCGCCCCGAGGGCGAGGTCGAGCGGGCCGGGCGACGGGATCATGCGGGACGCCCGCCCGCCACCGCGAGCCGGCGCGAGGCGAGGCGTGCCACCTGGGCGGGGTCGTGGGAGACCAGGAGCACGATCAGGCCGGCGGCGCGGCGCTCCGCGATCACCGCCTCGGCGCCCCGTACGGAATCGGGATCGAGGGAGGCGGTCGGCTCGTCGAGGAGCAGCACGCGCGGCCCATGGGCCAGCGCCCGCAGCAGGGCGAGGCGCTGGCGCTCGCCGGTGGAGAGCCGCGCCACCGGCCAGCCGAACACCTCCGGCGGCAGGCGCAAGCGCTCCCGCTCCGGGCCGAGGCGGGAGGGCGCATCGGCCGAGAAATGCTCGGCCACGCTCTCGGCCCACCAGCCTGCTTCGGCGGCGAGATAGGTGACCTGCCGGCGCCAGTGCGGCGCCGGCATCGCCTCCCGGTCGATGCCGTCGAGGCCGACCCGGCCCTCGGACGGATCGAGGTCGGCGACCATGCGCAGGAACACGCTCTTGCCCGCCCCCGACGGTCCGGTGACCGCGCAGGCCTCGCCCGGCGCCAGCGCGAGGTCGAAGGGGCCGAAGCGGCCGCGGCGGAGGGACTCGATGCGGAGCATGGGCGGCGGATCCCGGGGGCGGGCGGAACGCAGCGGGCCCGCTGCGGTTCTGTTTGCCACGGATGAGACGGGAGGACGATGTGGCTGCAGCAGCGGGGGCGGCGCGGGGCGCCGGGACGGGTGTGGTCCGCACCGACGTGCCGGCCCGGATGGACCGGCTGCCGTGGAGCCGCTTCCACCTGCTCCTCGTCGTCGCGCTCGGCATCACCTGGGTGCTGGACGGGCTCGAGGTCACCATCGTCGGGGCGATCGGCCCGGTCCTGCAGGACCAGCGGGCGCTCGGCCTGACGATCCAGCAGATCGGCGGCGCCGCCTCGTTCTACGTCGTGGGCGCGGTGATCGGCGCCCTGGTCTTCGGCTGGCTCACCGACCGGTTCGGGCGCCGCCTGGTCTTCTACGCCACGCTGATGATCTATGTCGGGGGCGTCATCGCCAGCGCGCTCGCCTGGGATTTCTGGAGCTTCGCGCTGTTCCGGCTCGTCACCGGGCTCGGCATCGGCGGCGAGTACGCGGCGATCAACTCGGCCATCGACGAGCTGATCCCGGCGAAGTATCGCGGCCGGGTCGACCTCATCGTCAACGGCAGCTTCTGGCTCGGCGCCGCGGCCGGCGCGGGCGCCTCGCTGCTCCTCCTCGATCCCAACCTCCTCGATCCGGATTTCGGCTGGCGCCTCGGCTTCGGCATCGGCGGCGTGCTCGGCCTCGGCATCCTGTTCCTGCGCCGCCACGTGCCCGAGAGCCCGCGCTGGCTCGTCACCCACGGCCGCGAGGCGGAGGCGGAGCGCACGGTGGCGGAGATCGAGCGCACGATCGAGGCCGAGACCGGGACAAAGCTCCCGAAGGCCGACGGCATCCTCGAGGTGCACCCGAAGAAGAGCTTCGGATTCGGCGAGATCTTTGCCTCGATGGTGCACAAGCACCGCGGCCGCAGCATCCTGGCTCTGGTGCTGATGGTGGCGCAGGCCTTCCTGTTCAACGCGGTGTTCTTCACCTACGGGCTCGTTCTGGCGAAGTTCTACGGCGTGCCGGAGAACAGGGCCGGCGTGTTCCTGGTGCCGCTCGCCATCGGCAATTTCCTGGGTCCCCTGCTGCTCGGCCACTTCTTCGACACGATCGGCCGGCGCCGGATGATCGCCGGCACCTTCGCTCTGAGCGGCGTGCTGCTGATGGCGACCGCCTTGGTGTTCGGCCTCGACCTGTTCACCGCCTGGACCCAGACCTTCGCATGGATCGCGATCTTCTTCGTCGCCTCCGCGGCGGCCTCGTCGGCCTACCTCACGGCGAGCGAGATCTTCCCGCTCGAGACGCGGGCGCTCGCCATCGCGGTGTTCTACGCGCTCGGCACCGGCGCCGGCGGCGTGATGGCGCCGTGGCTGTTCACCCACCTGATCGAATCCGGCCAGCACTGGGCGCTCGCCGGGGGCTATGCCGGGGCGGCCGTACTCCTGGTGCTGGCGGCGGTGACGGAGTGGCGCCTCGGCATCGACGCGGAGGGCAAGTCGCTGGAGAGCATCGCCGATCCGCTGTCGAAGGCGGGCTGACGGGGAGCGGCCGGCGGCCTCAGTGCAGGGCCGCGGGCCGCTCCGCCTCGGCCGGCGGAACCCCCTCGTCGAGCAGGGCGGCGCGGATGCGCAACAAGCGGAGTTCCGCCGCCTCGCGGCCGGCCTCCGCGGCGGCGGCGGCCTCGCGGGCGGCGGCGGTGTCGGCCATCACCTCGGCCAGGCGCTCCTCCAGCCGGCGCACCCGGGACCGCTCCGACGACAGCCGGGCTTCCGCCGCGCCGGCCTGGGCCTGCGCCTCGGCGGCGATCATGTGAGCCTCGGCGGCGGCCCGGTCGGCCTGGGCGGCGGCCTGGCGGGCCTCGGCCGCCTCGTCGGAGGCGGCCCGCAATGCGTCCTCGACCCGTCCGAGCAGGGCGCCGACCTCGCGGCCGAGGCGGTCGGCCCGGGCCTCGGCCGCCACGGCGCGGGCGGTGGAGGCGCGCACCTTCTCGGTCGCGCGCCGCAGCAGGGTCAGGATGGTGCCGGTGTCGATCGGGGTGGCCATGGGGTCCGGTGTCTGGGATCCGGGGATCGGGCAGTGATTCCCCATGGGGGGGCCGCCGGCGGGCCGCGGTCAAGCACCATCGCACGGCTTCCCACACTCGCCGGGCCGCTGCGGCCCGCAGGCCCCACCCCGGGCGGCGCCGGCCTCCCTCGCCCCTGCGACCGATGCGCACGAACGGCCCCCGGGGCGGGAACCCATCCTGGATCAAACCGATGCTCCCCGGGACTATCCCGATAGGTTCGGGGAGTATCCCTGACGGAAAGGTGCCGCGCCCATGTTCATGAGGATCGACCGCCTGCAGGCCGAGCTGCCGCAGCCCAAGAGGCCCGACCCGAACGCCGCCGCCGCCCTGCAGGAGCTGCTCGGGGGCAAATACGGCGAGATGTCGACGCTCGGCAACTACATGTTCCAGAGCTTCAATTTTCGCGACAAGTCCAAGCTGCGGCCGTTCTACAGCCTGGTTTCGAGCATCTTCATGGAGGAGCTCGGCCATGTCGAGCTGGTCTCGACCGGCGTATCGATGCTCAACAACGGCCCGGGCGACCCGACGCCGGACGTCGACGTGTCGAAGGCCCCCTTCCACGAGATGCAGGACATCCGGCTGGCCGGCAGCTTCCTCAGCAACGGCGGCGGCGCGATGCCGATGAACTCGAACGCCGCGTCGTGGAACATGGACATGGTCACCACGACCGGGAACATCATCATCGACCTCCTGCACAACTTCCACCTCGAATGCGGTGCGCGGCTCCACAAGCTCCGGGTCTACGAGACCCTGAAGGATCCGACCGGGCGCGAGGTCTGCGGCTACCTGCTGGTGCGCGGCTCGGTGCACGCCCACGCCTACGCGCTGGCGCTGAAGAAGCTCACGGGTGTCGCCATCGAGCAGATGCTGCCGACCCCCAACATCAACCTCGACCGCATCCCCGAGTGCCAGAAGTACCTGCAGGAGGGCAGCCACCGCCGGCTCTACATGTTCAACTCGCCGGACTACCGGGAGGCGGCCGGCGTCTGGTCGAACGACGAGGTCGCGCTGCCGGGCGATCCGCCGGGCAACCTCGAAGTGGTCGATGGCGCGCCCGAGGGCGGCAAGATCCCGGAGCTCGACGGCAATTACGGCGCCTTCGCGCCGAACTACAAGCCGGAGGAGATCTTCGAGATCGCCGGCAAGCTCTACAAGAAGAGCCGCTGAAAGCGGGATCCGGGGCCGGTCAGGCCGGCCCCGTCTCCGCGATGATCTCGTCGAGGGCGCCCAGCACCCCGGCCATCGCCGGCCGCGCCGCCGGGTCGGGCCCGGTGCAGGCCGCGACCAGGGCATCGAGGGCAAAATCGTCGAGGGGGGCGAGGGCCCGGACCTCCTCGGCGAGGAGCCCGAAGGCCCGCACGTCGAGCCGGCGCAGGAACGCGCCCTCGCGCCCCGGCGGCAAGGCGGAGGCGGCGCCGAGATCGCTCAGCACCGCCTCACCCTGGACCCCGTCCCACAGGACGTTGTGACCGTAGAGGTCGCCGTGGCCGAAGCCGCTTGCATGCAGGTGAGCGGCGCCCGCGGCGACCCCGCGCAGGAGGCGCAGGGCGGCATTCCGCGTCAGGCGCAGGGACGGGGCGTAGACGTCGCGGCTGCAGCTTTCCAGGCTCGGCGGCCCGGCCAGCACCCGCCAGTCCCCCGGCAGCAGCGGCATCAGCAGCCCCTGCGCGCCGTCCGGATGGTCGGCGAGCCGGCCGAGGCCGCCGGTGAGGTGCGGATGCGCCCCGGCGGCGAGGCAGGCCGCCATCTCGCGCTCGGGCAGGCCGTCGCTGGTCATCGCTCCCTTGAACAGCTTGAGCGCGACGGGCGTCTCGACGCGAGCCCGCCGCCACGCCGCCCGCATCACCCGCCCGGACGCGCCCTCGCCGAGGAGCGGGCCGACCGTGAGGTCGCCCCAGGCGACCGCCGGGGCGGCGGCGGCGGAGGGCGGCGCGGCGCGGTCCTCGAACGGGTTGCCGGCCCAGGACAGCCAGGCGAGGCGGGGCAGGGCGGCGAGGCAATCCGGCAGCGCCTCGAACCCGTTGGCGGCGATGCGCAGGAGTTCGAGGCGGGCCGCGTCGCGCAGGCTCTCCGGCAGCGCCCGCAGGCGGTTGCCAGCCAGCATCAGCTTCTGGAGCCGCGGCCGCTCGCCGAGCGACGCCGGCAGGGTCGCGATGCGGTTGTCGGTGAGGGTGAGCCAGCGCAGGGCCGGCGGGAGCGATTCGCCCGGCACCGCGACGAGGCCGGAGCCGCGGAAACCCACCTGGCTCAAGGCCGCGCAGTCGCCGAGGACCGGCGGCAGCCGGTCGAAGCGGTTGCCGGAGCAGAACAGCACCCGCAGGGCGCGCAGGCGGCCGAACCAGCCGGGCAGGGCGGTGAGGTCGTTCTGGCCGAGATCGAGGACTTCGAGCGTGTCGGCGAGGCCGAGGATCTCCGGCGGCACCTCGGAGAGGCGCCCCTCCGGCCCGCCGAGGAGTCGCAACTTCCGGGCCCCGGCGAGGTCGCCCCGGCGCAGGGCCGCGAGGGCCGCGCCGGTCGCGGGCGGCAGGCCCGGCACACAGCCCGTCATCGCGCCCCCGGGGGGCGCGAGCGCGTCGGCATCCGTGTCGGCATCGTCGTCTCCCGGCGGCGCCCGCGCCGCCGGGCCGTGGTCGCCGGGAAACGCGGCCGGATCAAGGGGCCGCGCCGAGGGTGCCTCAGTAGGGGTAGCCGTAATAGGCGGGCGGTGCCGGCCGGTAGCCGTAATCGTACTCGACCGGCGGCCGGCCGTAGGTCCGCAGGTAGGGGTCGTAGCGCGGCTTGCGGTAATTGCCGTTGTTGACGCCGGCCGAGCGGTCGTTGCCGTTCAGTGCCGCGTAGGGCGACAGGCCGCTGCCGGAATCGCTGTTGCGGGCCAGGGCCGCGCCCGCCGTCCCGAGGACAAGGGCCGCCGCGACGGCGGTCCGGAGCGTGAGAACCCGCATGGAAGACCTCCCGAGAGGAGTGGTATCGGTCCGATGTCGGAACGGGCGCGCGGCGGCCACAGTTCCGAAGCGCGGGGCGCGGCCTTTCGGCGCCCGGGCGGGGCGTGGCGTGTCTCCAGGCGGACTTGCGTGACGTGGACTTGCGTGAAGCGGGCTTGCGCGGCGGGCCGCCGTTTCGTCCGCTTGGAGCCCGGCCTAGAGCCCGGCCAGCAGCGTCGCGGTCCGGCGCTGCTGTGCGAGCACGCGGCCGAGATGGTCGACCGCCCCGTCCTGGAGCCGGCGCAGGGCCTCCGGATCCTCCTCCGCGTCGCGCCGCATCGAGACGTAGAACTCGAACCCGCCGACCTCCGTCGCGCCGATCCGGTTCAGCACGAACGGGAACAGGCCGAGCCGCGCCGCCCCGGCGACGAGACCGAGGAAGCTCTCCGGCGTGAACACCCAGCAATGGCACGCCACGTAGGTCCCGGAAGCGAGCGCTGCTGCGGCCTCGGCATGGGCGTGCGCCAGGGCCTCCGCGCCGGCCAGGCGCGGCGCCGCCGCCGGATCCTCGCCGGCCCAGATCTGCTCCGGGGCGATCGCCCGCGCCTCGCCGGCATGGGCGAAGAGCTGGCGCGGGCTCGGCCGCTCGAATCCGAGCAGGTCCGCCTCCACGAGCTCGGCCAGGGTGCTCACCGGGCGCGCGGCGTCGAACATGAAGCGCTTGTCGGGCAGCGACAGGTTGAGCACGCCGCCGGCGCGCAGCACCCCGTGGATGCCGCGCAGCCATCCGAGCAGGTTGGGCACGTATTGCGCCACCTGCGCGGCGATGGCGAAGTCGTAACCGGACGCCCGGCCGTCCCGGCCGAGCGCGGCGGCGAGCGACCCCGAGCCGGCCCAGGCGTGGTCGATCGGCGCCGCGTCGGGCAGGCCGGCCCCCGCATCGAGGGCGCGGTCGACGGTCGCGACGCGCACGCCCTCGGGCAGGGGGATCGGGTTGTTGCCGGGCCCGAATTCGAGGCCGCACGCCTCGGGCAGGGGCACGTCGTGGGTCAGGCGGGCCAGCCGCCGGTCGGCGGCGCGGCGGCCCAGGAAGGCGTCGAGGGAGAGGGAGCCGGGTCTCATGGCCGGGCTTGTCGCACGAACCGCCGCACGCGGCGAGCCTGGCGAAGCGCCCGCTCGTCATCGTCGCCCTCGTCGGCGACTAGGCGGCGCACGCGGCCGTCATCCGGTCTCATCGGGAATGAGATGACAGGAAAATTTGGTATATGTTTATTTTTAATGTATCGTTGTCGAGGAAATCTTGTATTTTAATCTCATCTCCAAAAACAATCTGAAAATATAATCTGCAAGTATCTCATTCTCTTTGTCGGAAATCCCGGTCGTTTCGATCGTAAACGTCCCATGGCTCACTTCGTCGTCGGTTTCATTGAATTCAAGCCAGAGCAGGCTATCGCCGCCAGGCCGCTGCCGGATCCTCCTCATGATAATGATCGCGATCTGCGACCACGTCTTCCACTCGCGGTGCATGGGCTTGTCCCACTGGTGAGAGACTGCGCTGCGCCTTTCAGCGCCAACGGTCAATAAAAAATGCAAATATTTATCGATAATGGCTGGCGATCGCATCCTCGATCCGCACCATATTTTTGGCTGCCGGCAGAGATAAAACATCATGGCCCTTTTTTCTGTAGAGGTGCATCTGAAAATAAATTACCTCTATTTGTAGGATCATATTGCCTCGATCGGACGGGACGCCATATACGCGTATGCATCTCGGCAATGGGCTGGGATCGATCCGGAGGGTGCAATGCCCACCGACCTTCGTCCACCGCGACCGCCCTCCGAAGTCCACGGCATCTCGACCCTGAGGGTCGCGATCATCGGCATCCGGCTACGCCTGCTTGGCTGGCGCATCGAACAAGCCCTTGAAGAGCACGATCATGTCAAACTGCTCCAATTGCTGAATACCTGGGCCGACTTGCATCGGCGCACATCGGCGCGATTGCATGGAGAGGTCTCGTCAAATATCGATGCAATGAGAGATATGTTCTGCGATCGCGCTCGCAAGAACATATCAAAAATCGTACGCGAAGAGCAACGTCTGGACAGAGTCGCCAGCCGAATGAAGCGGGCCAGAATAAGGGAAAATGCCCGCGATTACGAACGTTCATACGCCGTCGGAAAAGAATCTTATTTTCGCACCCTCCTTCTTTGGCGCAATATTTCTGCGTCGCTCAGTTCGAGGAGATGACGATAACCTGCGAATATGAAATCATGGAGGCGTCGATACATGACGACAGGCGAATCGGTCGTATGATGCAAATCATCGACGGCGGTCGATGGTGGACGGGCCCAGAGCCTTGTCAAATCGACATCAGGGCACTTGGCGGGGCTGCTTTTGCCCGATCCTGACCAGCCGACGCATGCGGCCGAGTGGGCCGCTGCGATGCGCGGCACTGCCAGAGTGCTGACCGAAGAATGCGTCGAGCTCTACGCCCTGCTGCTGAGAGATGCCCCGGCCGATCGACGCGAGGTGGCGGGGAGGCTTCGGGCTCTCGAAGCCGCGCTGGGCAATGCCGCCGGCCCGCTCGGGCTGCACGCGTGGTGGGATGTGGCCGAGCCTGTCCAGGCGGAATTCCCCGGCCTGCTGGACGGGTGAGACGGCCCCCGCGCACGCGCGCCGCTCCCCCCGCCTCGCCGGGCGCGGGGTGTCCGTGTCGTTGATTTCTGTGGAGCCTCGAAACTGCCGTGACGGTCCCTTGCCGGGGACAGCGTCGCAGCTACGGACGGCAGAATGCGGGTGCGTCGCCAGACCCTGCGCGGTCTTGCGACGCCCAGCCCCTGTCTCCAGGGCGTCACGCGCGACCGAACTCAGCTTCACCGCAGGCAACGGACGTGGCACCGGCGGGCTCCGTGGCAGAGTTCACCCCTACAACGTTCATCGTCGAAATCCAGTGCCGGGACACTTGGCAGAACAAGCGTTGGCTTGCCGACACTATTCTGCTTGGACTATTATTTTGTCGCAAAAACGGCGACCGTTTTTTGCATAAGCTGCTTAGAAAATTTTTTTGATGAAATCAATATCGGGTCGTCGCAGATCATGCGTCACAATCGAAGATCTGGAGCAGCGTTCGATGGCAACGCGATCGGGCGCTGCTCTCGGCCGAAAGGGAGCTGCACGCCGAAGGCTATTCGGAAACGCCAGCTTTCGCACGCCTGCTTTCCAGCGTGGCGAACCCGATATCGGCAGCGACGGCCTTGAGGCGTTCCGGCTCGCGCTCCTTGCGCTCGCTGTAGCGATCGACGAGGTACTCGGCCCGGCCCCGCGTCAGCAGGGTAAACTTCATCAGTTCCTCGCAGACATCCACCACGCGGTCGTAGAGGGGGCCCGGCTTCATGCGGCCGGCCTCGTCGAACTCCTTGTAGGCCATGGGCACCGAGGACTGGTTCGGGATGGTCACCATCCTCATCCAGCGTCCGAGCATCCGCAGGCTGTTGACCGCATTGAAGCTCTGCGATCCGCCCGAGACCTGCATCACCGCCAGGGTGCGCCCCTGGGTCGGGCGGACCGAGCCCTCGCTGAGCGGCAGCCAGTCGACCTGGGCCTTCATCACCCCGGTCAGGTTGCCGTGCCGCTCGGGGCTGACCCAGACCTGCCCCTCCGACCAGATCGAGAGCTGCCGGAGCTCCTGCACCTTCGGATGGTCGGCGGTCGCGTCGTCGGGCAGCGGCAGCCCGTGGGCGTGGAAGATGCGGACCTCGCCGCCCATCGCCTCGAGCAACCGTGCCGCCTCGTAGGCCAGGAAGCGGCTGAAGGACCGCTCCCGGAGCGACCCGTAGAGGATGAGGAAGCGCGGCGCGTGGGCGCGCGGCGGCAAGGTCTGCAGCCGCTCCGCCGTCGGCACCTCGAAATGAGTCTGCGAGAGGTTCGGCATCCCGTCGGAGAAGGGCGGCTGGGGCTTGTCCAAGGCTGTGGGCTCCCTTACATTTCAACGATAGTTGAATTGATGGATCAATCATGGACGAACGGCAAGCCCTCGCCGCCTTCGCCGCACTCGGGCAGGAGCACCGGCTCAAGGTCGTGCGCGCCCTCGTCACCGCCGGACCGGACGGTCTCGCCGCAGGGGCGCTGGCGGCCGAGGTCGGGGTCGCGAGCACCAACCTGTCCTTCCATTTGAAGGAGCTCTCGCATGCCGGGCTGATCGCCTCCCGGCGCGAGGGCAGGTCGGTCATCTACAGCGCCGCCTATGCCGGGCTGTCCGACCTCGTCCAGTTCCTGATGCGCGACTGTTGCGGGGGACGGCCCGAGGTCTGCGCCCCCGTCGCCGCCGCCCTGTCCGCCTGCGATTGCCCCCCCGGAGACACCGCCCATGCCTGAGGCGTTCGACGTCGTCGTCTACCACAACCCCGCCTGCGGCACGTCCCGCAACGCCCTGGCGATGATCCGCAAGGCCGGCGTCGAGCCGCACGTCGTCGAGTACCTCAAGACCCCGCCGAGCCGGTCGCTCATCAAGCAGTTGCTCGCCCGCGCCGGCCTCGCGGTCCGGGACGTCCTGCGCGAGACGGGCACGCCCTACGCCGAGCTCGGCCTGGACGACCCTGCGCTGACCGAGGATCAGCTCCTCGACGCCATCGAGGCGCATCCGGTCCTGCTCAACCGCCCGCTGGTGGTGAGCCCGAAGGGCGTGCGCCTGTGCCGGCCGTCCGAGGCGGTGCTGGACCTGCTGCCCGCCCAGCAGGGCGAGTTCGTGAAGGAGGACGGCGAGCGCATCGTCGACGAACGCGGCCGCCGGGTCGCCACCGCCTGAGGATGCCATGAGCATCGTCGAACGCTACCTGACCCTCTGGGTCGCGCTGTGCATCGTGGCCGGCATCGCGCTCGGCCACGTCATGCCGGGATTCTTCCACGCCGTCGGCGGAGCCGAGGTCGCCGAGGTCAACCTGCCGGTGGCGGTGCTGATCTGGCTCATGGTCGTCCCCATGCTGCTCAAGATCGACTTCGCCTCTCTGCGCCACGTCGGCCGGCACTGGCGCGGCATCGGCGTGACCCTGTTCATCAACTGGGCGGTGAAGCCCTTCTCGATGGCCGCGCTCGGCTGGCTGTTCATCGGGTCCCTGTTCCGGCCCTACCTGCCGGCCGATCAGGTCGACAGCTACATCGCCGGGCTCATCATCCTGGCGGCGGCGCCCTGCACCGCCATGGTGTTCGTCTGGTCGAGCCTGACCCGGGGCGAGCCGCACTTCACCCTGAGCCAGGTGGCACTCAACGACACCATCATGGTGGTGGCCTTCGCGCCCATCGTCGGCCTGCTGCTCGGGCTCTCGGCCATCACCGTGCCCTGGGGGACGCTGGTGTCGTCGGTGGCGCTCTACATCGTCATCCCGGTGGGCATCGCGCAGGTCTTGCGCCGGAGCCTCCTCGCCTCGGGCGGGCAGGCCGCCCTCGACCGGATGCTCGCCAGGCTCGGGCCCGCCTCGCTCGCCGCGCTTCTGGCGACCCTCGTGCTGCTGTTCGGCTTTCAGGGCGAACAGATCTTGTCCCAGCCTGCGGTCATCGGGCTGCTCGCGGTCCCCATCCTCGTCCAGGTGTACCTGAACTCGGGGCTGGCCTATCTCCTGAACCGCGCAGCCGGCGAGCAGCACTGCGTCGCCGGGCCGTCGACGCTGATCGGCGCCTCGAACTTCTTCGAGCTCGCGGTGGCTGCCGCCATCAGCGTGTTCGGCTTCAACTCGGGTGCGGCGCTCGCCACGGTGGTGGGAGTCCTCATCGAGGTGCCGGTCATGCTCTCGGTCGTCTGGATCGTGAACCGCTCGAAGGGGTGGTACGAGCGCGGGGCACGGCATCATCGTCGTCACCACCGGGACCATCGCCGCCACGGCGACGACCGCCCCGTCCACGTCGAGCGTGGCCGCCACCATCACCACCGCGGGTCCTGACGGCGTCAGCCGGGTATCGTGACTCGGGCCCCGCCCGTTCGGGCGGCCCGCCGCGTTCCCCATCGACGGAACGCTGCCATGAGCGCGAGCGAGCCGTTCGCGGAACGGGACGCTCAAGCTTCGAGTTGAGGAGGCTGCCGAACCGGGAGCCTCCATGAGACCGCATCGTCCGAGACTGCCTCGTCTCGCCCTTCTCGGATTGATGCTCGTGGCCGGCCCGCACGTGGTCCCGGCGCAGGGGATCGAGGGCGTGCGCTCGACCTCCGTCGAGGACACCGAGCCCCGACCCGGATCGCCGCCGCGGCCGGACGTCGCCGATCCGAGCGAGCGGGCCGGCAGGGCCCTGACCCAGTCCAGCGAGCGTTCCGGCATCCCGAAGACCCTTCGCGCCTCCGGGTCCAGGGCCGGCGGACCGGCGAACGACCTCAACCCCGGCGGTCGCGCCGAGGAGTATGCCCCACCGAAGGGCGATCTCGGCCGGGTCGTCGCCGGCAAGGAGCTCTTCCACGGTAATTACTGCGGGAAGGGGCAGCGCGGAGAGGGCTTGCCCCCGACCGACGACCTCGATGCCGCCTGCATGCGCCACGACGCCTGCTACGACGCGGCCGGCTACAGTTCGTGCGCTTGCGACGCGACGCTCGAGCGGGAGGCGGCGGTGGTGTCCGACAGTCCGAGCACATCCCTGGAGGTCCGGCGCAGGGCGCTCACCGTGATCGAGGCCGCGGGGGCGATGGACTGCCGCGCCCCGTGATCCCGGCCCGACAGGCGCGAAAACCCATCACGGAAATAGGGAGAGCCTGCGGCCTGGACGCAGGGTCGCGCCATTCCGGTGCCCGTCGAGCGCCGAGGACGGATCCCCGAGATACGAGGCGATCCGCCGGCGCGCCTCGGGCTCCGGGCAGGCGACCGTGAAGCCGATGTCGATGCCAAGCCGGAGGCTGGGCAAACATTCGAGAACGGAGCCAAAGGTCGTTTCCAACGGCCCTTGATATAACGGCCTTTGATATCATGCGTCGGCTCCCCGACCCGCCGCCGGCGTCGCAGCCGCCTGGGGCACGAGGCGGAGCAGCAGCATGCCGGCGATCATGGCGGCCACGAAGGTCGCGGCCTGCGCCGGCGCCACCGTCAGGAGAGCGAGCGCCGGCCCGGGGCACAGGCCGGCCAGGCCCCAGCCCAGGCCGAAGAGCGCGGCGCCGGCGACCAGCGGCAGGTCGAGGTCGCGCCGGGTCGGGATCTCCAGCCGGGGCGCCAGGAGCGGCCGGCCGCGCCGCCTCGCGACCAGGGTGCCCAGGGCCGAGACCGCGACGGCACCCGCCATGACGAAGGCGAGGCTCGGATCCCAGTTGCCGGCCATGTCGAGGAAGGCAAGGACCTTGGCCGGGTTGCCCATGCCTGAGACGAGGAGGCCGAGGCCGAACAGGAGGCCGGCGGCGAAGGCGGAAACGGTCTTGGCCACGGCTCAGGCTCCGAGAATGTGACGGGTGACGAGGACGGTCAGGATGGCGACGGCCATGAAGGTGCCGGTCGCGACCAGCGAGCGGGGCGACAGGCGGGCGAGGCCACAGACGCCGTGGCCGCTGGTGCAGCCGGAGCCGAGGCGCGCGCCGAACCCGACCAGCAGGCCGGCGACCGCCAGCAGCGGGAACGAGGCCTCGACCGCGACCGGCGGCAGGCTCGCGACGAGGCCATGGACGAGCGGGGCCAGGACCAGCCCGGCCAGGAAGGCGGCCCGCCAGCCGGACCCGCGCGAGGGCGCGTCGAGCCACCCGCCGAGGATGCCGCTGATCCCGGCGACGCGTCCGTTGAGGATGAGGAGCAGGGAAGCGGCGGTGCCGATCATGGCGCCGCCGATGAGGGCGCTTGCAGGCGTGAACCCATCCATCGTGGTCGCTCCCGAGCGTCGGTCCGGGCGGGGCCGGAGGGCTGCGGGGACGCGGCCCCTGCCAAGCCATTTGATTAGATTGTTCTAAATTAGCATCTTATAATATTATGGCAAGGGCCGACGCGACGGTCCGGCGTGGAACGCGTGCGGCGACGCACGGGCGAGGCCCATCCGCCGTCGCGATGCCGGCCGACGAGGTCTCGACCTTGCCGGCGGGACGCCGCGGCGTCCCGCGCTCATCCGATTCCGGGCGGGCGTGAGCCTCGGCGGGGCGAGGGTCGATGGCGTCGCGACCTTGGCGCCGATGCCGAAGCGGCGCTCGCCACGCGCGCGTTCTCGGCCGTGGTGCTCGACGTGATGCTGCCCGACGACTCGGGTCTCGCCGTGCCGCGCGGCCTGCGGCGCCGGTCGGCAGGGGCCTCGCCGTCCGTGACGAGGGGACCGGGCCTCCCGGAGGATGAACTGCCTCACGTGACGACGCGCTTCTTCCGGGCGCGCCACAAGAGTGCGACGGGAAGCGGCCGCGCCATCGTCGAGACGGCGTCCCGCCGGACCGTTCCCGGGCTCGAGGCGGATCGTCCGGCGCTGAGCCCGGTCAACCGAGCTCCGGGCAGAAGATGTCCTTGAGGGTCGCCAGCACCCGGGCGGCCCGGGGATCCTCCAGCCGATAATGGAGCGTCTGGCTCTCGCGGCGGAACGCGACCAGACCGTCCTCCCGGAGCTTGGCGAGGTGCTGCGACAGGGCCGACTGGCTGAGCTCGACCGCTCCGGCAAGGCTGGTCACGTCCATCTCGCCGTGGGCGACCAGCAGGCACAGGATCAGCAGGCGCTTCTCGTTGGCGAGCAGGCGGAGCAGGCGGGCCGCGTCGGCGGCCTTGTCCTGGAGGCGCATCAAGTCGGTCGGCGTCGCGGCGTCCATCGGCCCCTGTCCCGGAATGTCGGACCCAGATTATTTAGGTAGTTCTAATATAGTGCCGCTGGAAGCATCTGTCTCCTGCCCGACCGCGCTGCTGCCTCCCTGTGCGTCGCCGAGGCGCTGCGGTCGCCCGTACCGGCCCGCGTCGCTTCTCCGAAGGGGCTGGACGCCGCGCCGCGGCATGAGAGCGGTCATGGCCAGCCGCGCGGTCACGGCTTGGCGCCTGAACGAGCCGATCCTGGGCGTCGGCCTTGGCGATGCCCCCCCGGCCATGTCGATCCACGCCTCCAGGGCGAGGACGTCGTCGCCCGGCGGGATCGGCGTGACGGCACGGGACCGCTCGAACACCGGGACGGTGCCGCGGCCAGACTCCGCCGCCACGGTCGGCATCGGGAGGCGCCGGCTCGTGCCCGGGATCGCGGATTGCGTCCTCGTCGGATGTGGTACGCTGCAGGTTCGGGGTTGGCCTTGGCGGTCGCAAGGTGCCGGTCCGCCGTCAAGGCTCACCTGCAGTGGCGAGCAAAGTTCGGGGATCGGTGGGAACGTATCGAGCGTCAAATCGTAATTCGGGCAGACGTGGCGCGCGTGAGCAGCGCCCAATCACTCGCTCCCGAAAGCTGAACTGTCATGTTGCTCTATGAAGTGACGGACGCCCTTGGCGTGGGCGGCCTCTTTCGCGATGTCATGAAGCCGCTCGACACCTACCTCTCCAACGGCGAGGTCGAGGCGGGACAGCCGATGGGGCGGGGCGATGCCGATTCGGCGGCGACCGTTCTCCGTGACGGGACCGTCCGGCGCAACGCCATTCGTCGCGCCCCGGAAACCGTCTCGATCCGCGGGTGAGCGCCGCGGCCTCGCCGAGCGGCCTTCCGCTTCATCCTGCGCGCATGCGGGGCGGCACGCTCCTCGCCCTCTAGTTGCGCGACATCCCAGTCATCCTCGATCAGGTCGTCCGGCACCCAGGCCGGACAATGATCCCACCCTCCTGCGTGCGTGAGGGAGGCGACGTCGCCGATCGGCGGCCCGGGATCTGGATCCGTTCGGCCGACCCCGCGACCGCGCCCACCAGATCCCATGCGATGGATGGGCCGGCCGGCGAGATCGATCCCGGTGTGACGCTCGCGGCACGGCCCGGCGATCGGACCGGCACCGTATTCACGCTGGCGATGTCCTCGGACTATCTGCAGCCGGTGACCCTCGACCTCGCGAGGGAGTATCGCGGGATGAGCGATGCCGACATGGTGGCGGCCTTGAACGGCGCCCTGGCTGCGACCATGGGCAACGGCGCGGGCGGGCCTTCATCCCGTCGAAGCCCTGCGACGCCCGCCCACCGGTCTCTCCGCCGGACCGCGGGGGCCGCGGGCGCAACCCCGGCGGCGCCACGATCCTGCACGGCTCCGCCCTCGCGTGGTCCCGGTGACCTGGACGGACGCGACAAGCCTTCGCGCCGGCTTTGCGATCGGCGACCATGTGACGGACGGCACCATCGTCTCGTTCGGTCCGTTCCGCTTCGGCGGCCGCACGTACTTCAGCGGCGGCGTCGATCTGGCGTCGGCGGGCAGCAACCGCGATACCGCCCTGGCGCTCACCCTCGACGACAATTTCGTCACGACCGTGGATGCAGGGACCGGCGTCGCCCTCGCGGCCTTCCGGCCCGGCTACGGCACGACCTACCAGCGCCAGCGGGTCGTGAACCGCGGCGCGCATGCGCTCCTGGTCTATCCGCCGAGCGGCGCCCGGATCGAGCGCGGCGCGACCGAGGCCGCGGTTTCGATCCCGCCAGGTGGCCAGGGCACGTTCGCCTGCATCACGGCGGTGCAGTGCTGGCAGATGCCCTGAGGCGTGCGGCGTCCGAGCGAAGCCGCGTTTCCACACCGCCGGAGCGAGTGCGCCGCCATCGCCGGGCGATCGACCGGAAGGCGGATGAAACCACAGGTCGGCTCCCACGACCGGTGGTATGACATCTTCGATCCGCCATCGAAAGGTCGCGATGGATCAACGGCCCGGGATCGACGTCGATGCGTCCGCATCCCGGGCCGTTGGCATGGCTTACGCCGCCGCGCGCACGAGCCGGAGGTGCGGGATCGCCGCCCCTGGCTTGCCGTCGTTCGCCTCGTCGGCCTCGACGCGCGGAGCCTGCCAGCGCGGCAGGCCGCTATACGCCATCTCCAGACGCAGGAAGACCTCGCCTCGCGCGCCGGCCCACAGGCTCGACGGCAGCAGGGCCCGCCCGTTCGTCCAGCGGTGCCGATCCTCGCCGCTGCCTTCCACCCAATAGAAGCCCTCGGCCAGATGCGGATCCGCCAGATCGATCTCGCGCCGCAGGCTGAGCCCGTCATCCACCGTGAGCCGCCTCAGGTCGAGGCCGAGCCGGCGCCGATCCTCGCTGCCGCTCACCGCCGCGGGGATGCTGGTCCCGGACATCAGGGACACGTCCCCGCAGCCTGCGGGCAGCAGGAAGCGGGCGGCGAGCCCGTCCACGACCGGCAGGATGACCTGCCCGCCGGCGACGACGTGCAGGCCCGCCAGGGGATCTGCCTGGAGCGACCAGCCGAGGCCGAGGGCGCGCGCCTGCAGCCGGATGCGCACGGTCTCGACCAGCGGCCCGGTCTCGAAGAAGGGGCGGCAGAAATCGGCCTGGGAGGGGGCCTGCGCGTCCGGGCGCGCGTCGGCGGGCGCGCCGTCGGCCTGGGCGAAGAAGCGGCGGTTGTCCCATTCGAGGTAGCTCTCGGCGGGCTGGCCGTTGGCGATCAGCACGTCGTGGCTGTCGAGTTCGACGTGCCAGTAGGTGATCTCGTCGACCGGGACCTGGGCGATGGTGGCGTCGTTGACGAGGGCGGAGGCGGGGATGAAGACCTCGCCGACGATGTCGAGGCAGACGGCGTGCCCCGGGGACACCCACAGATCCCGGTAGGGCTTCCCGTCGCCGAAGGCGTCCTTGCCGATGCGGATGGGCAGGATGGCCTGCGGGTCGGGATGGTTGCGGCAATCGATGGTGCGGCGGCCGATCCAGCGAATCGCGCGGTGCTCGCCGGAGGAGGTCACGGCAATGTCGCCGACCTGCAGATGCTCGACCGGAACATCACCCTGGGCCGTCGCGATGAGGCTGCCCGTGCAAAAGCAGACGACGACGCTGCGATCGTTGAATTGCAGCGTCTGAAATTTGGTGAGCGTCGTCACGGGGCCGTTCTGGCTCGCGGACTGCGATACGACCGTTGCACCATCTTGATCGGAAATCGTATAATCTGACCAATTGCCCGAAAAAATGGCTTTGTTGTTGCCGCCGCCGCCGTCGATCTTATTTCCTAAGGTGCTGTTGATCGTGCATACGTCATTGCCAGACCCGCAGAGAACATTTTGTATGTATGTTTTGTCGTAGATGGCAATATTGTTGATCATTCCGAAGGCACTGCTGTAGGTGCCGGGATTGAGGTTAAGGGTGGCCGCGTCGCCGCTCTGGGACAAGTCCAGCGTATTGCCGCTCGCGGCGGTGTCGTAGAGGGTCAGAACGGGTCTGGTGTTGACGGTGAAGTCGAAATACGGCTTGAGGCTGCCGGTGATGGTGGTGTTGTAGCCGAAGGTCTGCGCGGTGTTCAGTGGGCCGCTCGTCTGGGCGCCGTAGAGGCGCTGGATCGCGTCGATATCCAGCGGCATCCAGGTGGTTGGATAGTAGGCAGCGCCACCTGTGGTCCAGTTGGTCCCGACGACAGGGCTGGCATAGGCCAGCGTAGCGTCGGGATTGAAGTACGACATGAGCGACGAGACGCGATTGTCGTAAGGACCGAGCTGCTGGCTGGCTGTGTTGGTTCCATTGTAGGGACCGCCGTGACCCAGCCCGAGGGCGTGACCTATCTCATGCAGCGTGGTCATGACGCCGTATCCGCCCCTCTGGAAGTCGCCGAGCCCGCCGAAGCCGTTCTCTGGCCTCGATGTATCGCCGATATCCATCGAGATGGTGACCGTGTTGTCTATGGGTGGCGTGATCGTGCTGGTGCCCACCGGATGGTCATAGGAGCCCGACGACGCGTAAGCTTGCTGGTTGGAGTTGCGAGTGAACGTGATATTGGCGTTCGCGGACGAGGCCGTCTGCTGAAACGAGATGTTGGCGACGGCCGACCACATGCTGAGGCCTGAGGCCAGGGATTCTTGCTCGCCCGCGTTCCAGTTCGCGCTCGGATCGAAGTAATAGTTGAGCGTTCCCCCGCCCGTTCCTGCGGTATTGATTTCGCCCCAGTGGAACTGTCGCGATGTTGTGCCGTAGGTGTCTGGCGTGTCGCCGTTGTAGGTTTCGTAGGAGGGGCCCGCGAGCGTGCCATCGGCATTCACGCCGGAGATGAACGTGACTTCTTGTTCACGGGTAGTTGCAGAGACATTGGCCATTGTCGGACCCCAGTTTTGAAAGATTACTTTAAATACACTTGAACGTGCCTGCAGGTTTATCGATCTTGTCGGTCAAGCGAGCCTGCGGATTGAGCGTGGACTAGCGACGATTATCACACGGCAGGGTCTACTCACCTGCCTGGGCGTCTCATAGAGTTGTCCCGTCGTCTCAGCGCCTGGTATGTGATCAGATTGTCAAAAAGTGTGTCTTGGCCGTCACGCGCTATTTCGTGCCTCCTGCGGCACGTTCCGACTCATAGCGCTTCTCACCCCGCGCTGACCTGCTGTGCGATGTCCTCCGGTCTCCCCCCCGAACTGTCAGAGGATCGCGACGCTCTCAAGCTCGCCTTCGTTCTCGGCTGCCTTGCCCGACTAGGTCTGGCCGGCAGACATCACCTGCCTGCCCACGGCAGGAGGGGGGGCTCGACCTGGCCGCCATCCTCGATCCCGCCACCCACAAGATCGTCGGCTGGTCGATGCGCGATCGCATGCGGACTGAGCTGACGTCGGCCGCCCTGATGATGGCTAATCAACGGCAGCGACCGGCCGCCGGAACTCATCTGCCACTCGGATCGTGGCAGCCAGTACGCGACGGAAGCTTACCGCAGACAACTCCGACATCCAGGCGACATCCTCCATGAACCGCGCCGGCTGCTACGACAGCGCTCCGATAAGAGCGCCTTCCACACCCTCAAGGTCGAACTCTCGTCCACTTAATGAAGCTGGGCGACCCGCGATGACGCGCGACGCGACCTGTTCGCCTCCCTCGAGAGCTGCGACAATCGACGGCGCCTCCACTCGGCTCACGGCTACATCGCGCTTGCGCAGAACGCAGGCTAATCCCCGTGTCCGCGAAAACGAGGGTAGATCAATGCATGAGGTTCTGGACCAGTGGCACGCGCACCGGCGGGTCGTCCTAGTTGCGATTGCACGGGGTGGCCACCACGGTTGGAACCCGACCCGCTGAGCATGCGGGACTCCGCTCGCCACCCTCGGCAGCTCTCCGTACGGCGACACTGATCGAGTTCAGGCACTGGCGTTGACGTGCGGGGAGGGCGAACGCAAGGGGCGACAGCAAGGCCAAAAGCAAAAAGCGCCCCGATTGGGGCGCTGAAACTTGCAAACCGTTTTGCAAACCGAGGGTCCGGTACCCTCGAGAGCCAAGCCTAAGTGCTTGATATTTAATGGTCGGAGCGAGAGGATTCGAACCTCCGACCCCTAGTCCCCCAGACTAGTGCGCTAACCGGGCTGCGCTACGCTCCGACGCCCCGAGAGGGCGAGCGGGGTATTAGCGCCGCGCTCGCTCCTGCGCAAGCCCCTTCGTGCCGGCGGCGTCGGCCGGCGAGGGCGGCGTCGGCCGGCGGGGCGGTCATCGGATCGTCCGGCCTCCAGGGAGCGGGAGGAGAATGGACGGAGGTGCGGCCGCCCGTCGACGACTTCCGAGGTCGTCGACGGGCGGCCCGCCTACTCGGTCACGATCACCCGGTTCGGTAACTCGTCGGTGTCGCCGGGGCGGGGCGGGGCGGCCTCGGCCAGGATCGTGCCCGTGGCCTCCACCGCCCGGACCAGCCCGTCCGCCAGGGCGTCGCGGCGCAAGGCCGCCACGAGATCGGCGAGCACCGCCTGCCAGGCCTCGGGGGCGGTGCCGATACCGGTATCGGCGACCACGTCGGCGTAGCGCTCGGCCAGGGCGACGTAGATCAGGATGCCGGTTCGCCCGCGGGTGCGGGACAGGCCGCGGGTCCGGAACTCGTGCTGGGCGGCGGCGCGGGCGCGGGCGCGGCGGAGGAAGCGGGGCAGGGCGCGCGGCAGGCGGGCCAGGCACGGGCTCGCCGCGAGGCCCAGCAGCAGCGCCAGGGCGACGACCAGCTGGGCCAGGAAGATCCGGGTGGCGGAGAGCCCGGTGAGCAGGATCAGCGGCCAGGGCACCAGAAGCGCGCCCGCCAGCGCCAGGGCCGGGGGCAGGCTGCGATAGGCGCCCGAGCGGGCCGCCACCATCACGACGATCTCGCCCGCCGTGCCGCGCTCGGCCGCCGCCACCGCCGCCGCGATGCGGGCGCGCTCCGCCTCGCTCAGGAGGCCGGGGTTCACCGCTTTCGGCATCACCACTCTCCCGAGGCGCCGCCGCCACCCGACGAGCCGCCCCCGCCCGAGAAGCCGCCATCGCCGAAGCCGCCGCCCATTCCCCCGCCTCCCATGCCTCCGCCCATGCCCCCGCCGAAGCCCCCGCCCGAGGGGCCCGGCACGACGATCCAGCCGCCGCCCGGGCGGCGATGCGGCCGGCCGGGACCGCCGCGGCCTCCGGCGAGGAGCCGCATCAGCACGAAGCCGATCACCACGAGCAGGATCACCACCAGGATCGGGTCGAGGCCGCCCGCGGAATCCTCGCGCACCTCCGCCCGGCGCTGCCACTCGGCGGCATCCCCGGACAGGATCCCGAGGATGCCGTCGACCCCTGCCCGGATACCGCCGGGAAAGTCCCCGGCCTTGAACTTCGGCCCCACCGCGCTCGCGATGATCACCTTGGTCAGGGCGTCGGTCAGCGCGCCTTCGAGGCCGTACCCGACCTCGATCCGCACCTTGCGCTCGGTGGGGGCGACGAGGAGCAGCACGCCGTTGTTCTTCGCCCTGGTGCCGAGGCCCCAGGCGCGGAACAGGCGGTTCGAAAAATCCTCGACCGAGGTGCCCTGGAGCGAGGGCACGGTGGCGACCACGACCTGGTCGGTGGTCTTGTCCTCGTGGGCCTTCAGCGTCGCGGACAGCGCCGCCCGCTCCTCGGGCCGCAGCAGGCCGGCCCCGTCGACCACCCGGCCGGTGAGCGGCGGCAGGTCGAGGGCGGCCGCCGCCCCCGTCCAGAGGAGTCCGGCCCACAGGACCAGGACGAGGAGGGCGGCGCCCGGGGCCTTGCGCATCGTGCCGAGCACCGGGTGCTAGAACTTCACGTTCGGCGGGCGGCTGGCATCGGGGGTGGCGGTGAAGGCCTCCATGGGCTTCGCCTCCGGGTAGAGGGTGGAGGCGATCCAGCGGCCCGGGATGGTGCGGATCTCGGTGTTGTAGGCCTGCACCGCCTGGATGTAGTCGCGCCGGGCCACCGCGATGCGGTTCTCGGTGCCCTCGAGCTGCGATTGCAGGGCGAGGAAGTTGGCATTCGACTTCAGGTCGGGATAGCGCTCGACGGTGACGAGGAGCCGGCCGAGCGCGCCGGAGAGCTGGTTCTGGGCGTCCTGGAACTCGCGGAACTTCTGCGGGTCGCTCACCGTCGAGGCATCGACCTTGACGGACGTCGCCTTGGCGCGGGCCTCCGTCACCTGCACCAGCACGTCCTTCTCCTGCTGGGCGTAGCCCTTCACGGTCTCGACGAGGTTGGGGATCAGGTCGGCGCGGCGCTGGTACTGGTTCTGCACCTCGCCCCAGCGCGACTTGGCGGCCTCCTCCAGGGTCGGCACCCGGTTGACGGCGTCGCAGGCCGAGAGGGTGGTGGCGAGGGTGAGGGCCAGCACGGCGAGCCGCAGGCGGCCGATCAGGGAAGCGGTCATGGCGGCGGCGAGGCTCCTGGGGTCGGGGCGGCGCCGTCCGGCGCCGCGAGCGGTGCCGTCGTCACATAGGCGGCATTCCGCCGCGGACCAGCGGGGCGGGCGATGCGGCCGGGCCTGGGCGCGTCCGCGGGGCCCGCCGCCGGTTGGTGCGGCGGCGCTCCGGCGTTATGCCCTGGCCGCGGCCGCTCCGGGCCGATTCGGGACCGGCATGGCGAAGCGAGCGGCCAAGGCAGGGACGGCGGCAGCCGGGACGACGTCACCCAAGCCGAAGACGGCCAAGGCGAAGACGGTCAAGATGACCCTGGCGGAGCGGCTTCCGGCCCTGGCGTCGCCCGGGACCGCGCCGGCGGGTAGACCGCCCTCGGCGGCCTCGCAATGGCGGGAGACGCGCAACGCCGCCGCCCGGGCGCGGCTGGAAAAGTCCCTGCCGGCACTCTTCCCGACCTCGGTGCTCCGCTACGCCCTGTCGCGGCCCCTGGTGCCGCCGACGCCGCGGCTCGCCGTCGAGGGCTACTGGCGCCACCACATCCTGCGGGCCGACCGGCTGGCGCGGGCGCTCGCCGTGAAATCCGGCCAGCCCGAGGGCTGGGCCTGGCGCTTGGGCACCTGGACGCCCGGCACACGGCGTCCCGACCCCGCGGGGGAGGATCTGTCGGAGAAGGGCCTGCCGTTCAGCTTCCGGGTGCCGCCGGCGCCGTTCCGCGAGGCGCCGCACGCCTTGGGGAAAGGGCATTGCTGCATCTGCGGCCAGCCGGTCTATCGCTTCGGCTGGCACCGCGACCTGTGGGGGGCGGGTGCGCCGAACCGCAACGCCGCGTGGCATGCCGCCTGCGTCGCGGCCTGGAAGTTCTGGATCGCGCCGGCCGACCATGTGAAGGCGCTCAAGCGCCGCCAGGGCCACCGCTGCGCCCAGTCCGGCAAGCGCCTGCTGAAGACCGCCGAGGTCGACCACCGGGTGCCGCTCTACCGGATCTGGCGCGAGGAGCGGGCGCGGCCCTGGCCCGAGCTCCTCCGCTACTGGGGCCTGCCGAACCTCCAGGTGGTCAACCGGGCGATCCACGCCGACAAATGCGCGGCGGAAGCCGGCGAGCGGGCGAGCGCGCGACGGTCCGGACGCACCGACCCGCCGACGCTCGGGCCAGCGACGCTCGGGCCAGCGACGCTCGGGCCAGCGACGCTTGGGCCAGCGACGCTTGGGCCTGGATCATCGTCCGACGAAGCGGATACCGGTTCGGCGTAGAGCATGCGGCACGACCGGCTCTATGACGACCGGAACTCGGGACGCGTGACCGAGCGCACGAAGGCCGAGGCCGTCGCACGCAGCTGCGGCGGATCGCCGTGGATGCGCTCCATCACCGCCAGACCACGGGTGAAGGCCACCGCGAGGTTCGCCGTTTCCGCCACGGACAGCGTCAGGTCGCCTGCGAACGGTGTCAGCGCATCGCCGATCAGGGTCTCGAGATCCCGGATCAGCCGCTGCACGCGCGCGCGGATGCTCGGCTCGGACAGGCTGCCGTCATTGACCGTCTTGGTCGTCAGGCATCCGCGCGAGGGCGATCCCGCCGTCATGGTGGCGATCGCGGCATCGAAGAAGCGGTCGAGCACGCCCTGCGCGCTGTCGCCGTTCATGCCGTCCCGGACCGCGTCCAGGAAGCGGGCCGCGTAGAGATCGAACACCTTGAGGAACAGGGTCTCCTTGTCACGGTAGGCGTTGTAGAGCGAGCCGCGCTGCACGCCCGTCGCCTGGGCGAGGGCGGGCATGGAGGTCGCGGCCGGCCCCAGCCGCCAGAACAGCTCGAGCGCCCGTTCGAGGACCGCCTGCTCGTCGAACTGCCGGATGCCGACCATCTTTCACGACCTGCGCACTTCATTCTTGACATCGATGTCAAACTTGACATCACTGTCGAACATAGCATGCGCACCGTCGGGCGCGAGGGCGATGCCGGTGCCGGGAACGCACCGGCGTCCCGGCCGCGGCGCTGTCGGCGGCCTTGCGCAAGGGGATGCCCGTCGGTCCGACTCGATCAGGGAAGGGGTGGTGGCATGACGTCGGACCGCATCGCCGGCTTGCTCTACGGCCTGGGCGCCGCCTTGATCTGGGGTGGCTTTCCGGTGGTCACCCGGTTCGGCGTGACCGCGTCCGGACTCGATCTCTACGACGTGACCTTCGTCCGGTTCGCCGTCGCCGCCTTCCTGACCGTCCCGGTCCTGTTCCGTGCCCGGTGGCCCGGCTGGCGGCTGGCCGGCCTGCTCACCCTGGGGATCGGCGCGCCCTACATCCTCGTCGTGTCGGGCGGCCTGACCCGGGCACCGGTGGCGCTGTTCGCGGTGCTCACCCCGGCGAGCATGGTGCTGTTCTCCACCGGCCTCGGGATCTGGATCCTGGGAGACCGCCCGGGCCGCTGGCAGCTCGCCGGCATCGCGGCGACCTGCACCGGCAGCGCGGTCGCCGCCTGGGCCCTGACCGGCGGCCATCCCGGCGACGTGCCGGCTTTGGGGCTGTTCGTGGCAGGAGGGGCGCTCTGGGCGACCTACACCGTGACGGCGAAGAGGTCGGGGCTCGATGCTTGGGTGGCGACGGCGGTCGTGTCGGCCACCTCGATGATCGCCTACGGGGTGCCGTACCTGGTCGTCCGGGGCTTCGCCTTCCTGCATCATCCCTGGCCCGGTCTCGTGGGCCAGGCGCTGTACCAGGGCGCGCTCGTGTCGGTGGTCGCGTTGTTCTGCTACAGCAAGGCCGTCCTCCTGCTGGGGGCGCCGATGGGCGCCTGCTTCGCCGCCCTGGTACCGGCGGTGGCCATGGTGGAGGGTTTCGTCCTGCTCGGCGAGGTCCCGGCGCCGCTCTCGGTCCTCGGTCTCGGCCTGTCGACCCTCGGCGTCGGAGCCGTCCTCCTCATGCCGCCGCACCGGGCCGGAGCCGTCCGGGTCCGGGTCGATGCGCGTCGGCACGCCAGGACCTGCTCCTCCCAGGCGAGACTTCCTCCAGGCGAGACCTCTCCCAGCCAAGGCTCCGACCGCTCCGGGTCGTGACGTGCCGACGGGCTTCGCCGCAACGCCCTCGATCGCTGGCGCGGCACGCACATCGCGTCGCCGGCCCGGGGCAGCCAGGCTCGCCGCCGATCCGGACCGGTCCGCCTCCGGCTCAGCGCGGGAAGATGTGGAGCCCGTCATCCGGCAGCAGGTTGCGGGCCGGACCGCCGGTCTGCTGCCCGCCGCCCTGCTGGTAGGCGGGCAGTTCGGGGCGGCGGTCGTTGTCGCCGCCGGTATCGTACACCCAGGGCGCGGACCACGGGGCACGGCCGCCGACGGTGCCGGTGGCGTCGATGTCGCGCGGGCCGTAGCGGTAGGCCGGGCCCGGCTGGGCGGAGGCGGCGACGGTGGTGGCCAGCAGGGCGGCCGGGATCAGGAGGGTCCGGAGGGCGCGCATCGGCATCCTTTCCGAGAGGGGTGGAGGACCGCCGGGGGCGGCCTGATTGCCGAGACAACGGCCAGGCTGGGCCCGCCGTTCCGGTGCGGCAGGGCGGACCACCCTGCGGCCGGGCCGGTTAAGGCTTCCTGGCGGCCGTGTTCCTGGCAGCCGTGTTCCTGGCGGCCGTGGTGCCGTCGCACGCTCAGCCGCGCCGCAGCTTGGCGTAGCGCTTGAGTACCCGTTCGCGCTTGAGGCGCGACAGCCGCTCGATCCAGAACACCCCGTCGAGCTGGTCGATCTCGTGCTGCAGGCAGGCGGCGGCAAAGCCGTCCTCTTCCACCTCGTGCGCCGTGCCGTCGAGGTCGTGGAAGCGCACCCGCACCCGGGCCGGGCGCTCGACCTCCTCGTCGACGCCCGGCATCGAGACGCTGCCCTCGCGGTGGCGGGCGGTCTCGGGCGAGGCCCAGACCAGTTCCGGGTTGACGTAGGTGCGCGGCGCGAGGTCGAGCGTCGTCCGGATGATCGTCAGCCTCACCGGCGCGCCGACATGCGGGCCGGTGAGGCCCAGCGCCGAGACCGACACGAGCGTCTCCGCGAGGTCGCCGGCGAAGGTCCGCAGGGCGGCGTCGAAGGCGGCGACCGCGGGTGCGGGCTGGCGCAGGCGCGGGTCGGGGTAGAGCACCAGGGAGCGGGCGGGCATCCGGTGCCTTCAGCGGGTGTGGAAGGCGGCGGGCCACAGGCCGGCCCGCTCGATCCCGACGACCAGGATCACCACGGCGAGCGCCACCGCGAGCACGACCAGCAGGTTGCGGCCCGGCACGCCCCGGGCGATCAGCACCAGCACCAGCAGCAGGGAGATGACGGAGACGGCGACGTCCATGGGGGCTCCTTCCGGGTGGCTGCGAGCGTGGCGGCAGAGGAGGGCTCTTCGTCAAGCCCGGACCTGCAAGCCCGGATCCGCGGCTGACGTTCCGGCGAAAGGGTTCCGACGGCCCCCGGGGCCGGGCGCCTGACCAAACCGTAACCTTCGCGCCACGGGCCGGTCAGGGCCGCCGGCCATAATGGCTCCATCGAACGGCCGCCGGCGCGGCCCTCGTGAGACGGAGCCTAAGAGAAACCCGATGTCCCAGACCACCGAGACCTCACGCTTCCACCGCAAGGCCCTCGCTTCCGTGGCGGCCGTCACCCTTGTGGCCACCGGGGCGCTGGGCACCGCCTTCCTGCCCCCCAGCACCCCGGCCTACGCCCAGGCCCTGCCGCAGACCCCGATCACCACGACCGAGCACCCGCCGGGCAGCTTCGCGCCGATCGTCAACCGGGTGAAGCCGGGCGTGGTCTCGGTGAAGGTGAAGCTGAAGGACGACGCCTCGGCCGACGAGGACGGCGGCGGCCAGAATCTCCAGAACGTGCCGCCGCAGCTGCGCGACTTCTTCCGCCGCTTCGGCGAGGGCGGCCCGGGGGGGGGTATGGGTGGCGGCATGGCGCGCCCGCAGCGCCACGGCGGCGGCGCGGCGCAAGGATCGGGCTTCTTCATCTCGCCCGACGGCTACGTGGTGACCAACAACCACGTGGTGAACAACGCCAAGTCGGTCGAGGTCACCCTCGATGACGGCCGCACCCTGCCGGCCAAGATCATCGGCACCGACCCGAAGACCGACCTCGCCCTGCTCAAGGTCACCGACGGCGCGCCGTTCCCCTACGTGAAGCTCTCCCACGGCGCGCCGCAGGTCGGCGACTGGGTGGTGGCGATCGGTAATCCGTTCGGCCTCGGCGGCACGGTCACCGCCGGCATCGTCTCGGCCCGCGGCCGCGACATCGGCGCCGGCCCCTACGACGACTTCCTGCAGATCGACGCGCCGATCAACAAGGGCAATTCCGGCGGGCCGACCTTCGACGTCAAGGGCGAGGTGGTGGGCGTGAACACCGCGATCGCCTCGCCGTCCGGCGGCAACGTGGGCCTCGCCTTCGCGATCCCGTCCGAGACGGTGCAGGCGGTGGTCGACCAGCTGCGCGCCGACGGCAAGGTCGCCCGCGGCTATCTCGGCCTCCAGATCCAGCCGGTGACGAAGGACATCGCCGACAGCCTCGGCCTCGACAAGGCCAAGGGCGCCCTGGTGAACAGCGCCCAGGACGGCACGCCCGCCGCCAAGGCGGGGCTGAAGGCCGGCGACATCGTCCAGGCGGTGAACGGCGAGCCGGTGACCGATGCCCGCGAGCTGTCCCGCAAGATCGCCTCGCTGAAGCCCGGCACCAAGGTGGACCTCACCTATGTCCGGAGCGGGAAGACCGAGAACGCCCAGGTGACCCTCGGCACGCTGCCGAACGACACCAAGGTGGCGAGCGCCAACGACAATGGCAGCCGCGGCGACAGCCAGCCGCGTCTGGGCCTGAGCCTCGCCCCGGCGGGGCAGGTCGGCGCCGGCCAGGAGGGCGTCGCGGTGGTGGCCGTCGATCCGGACGGTCCGGCGGCGGCCAAGGGCATCCAGGAGGGCGACGTCATCCTCGACGTCGGCGGCCAGCCGGTCTCGAACTTGTCCGACGTCGCCGGTCGCATCCGCGCCGCGGAGACCGAGGGCCGCAAGGCGGTGCTGATGCGGATCAAGAACGACAAGGGCACCCGCTTCGTGGCGATCGGCCTGCAGACGAAGAACGGCTGATCCTTCGAGCATGACATGATGCGCCGGCCCCGCGAGGGGCCGGCGTTCTGGTGTCCGACGACAGGGTCGGTGATCCCGGATCTCCTTCCGCTGACGCTCCGGTCGTCCGGGACAGGGGCGCTCATCGCATATACGGTCGCGTGCCTTGGTTCGACGCCCTCACACCCGGCACAGCCGCGCGAGCCGCCGACCGGAAACCCGGCCGCGGGCGGTGCCGTCGGTCTGCACGGCCTCGCCGGCGAGGGCGATCCGGGTCGGGTTCTCGATCAGGGTGTAGCGGGTGCGCCCGGGCGGCAGGCCGTACTGCACCGCCCAGAGCCGCAAGGCGGCGCAGAAGTCGCGCAGGGTCTCGGGCCCGGACCGCACGGGGTCGAGCACCGGCGCGACCTCGGCGGCGCCGTAGGGCAGGGCGCGGAAGCCGGCGAGCAGCCCGGGCCGCCCTTGCGCGAGGTCGAAGGCGGCGCTCGATTCGACGCCCAGGGCCCCGGCCCGGTCGGGCGGGATGCTGGTCAGGGCGAGGGTCACGGGCTGCTCGGTCACCACCACCACGGCGCGGTCGGGCGCGCCGGCGAGATCGATCGCCAGCGCCCGGTAGCCGGCGCCGGCCTCCCGCGGCGCGGTGTAGACGAGGCCGACCAGGTCGAGATGCGCGGCCGAGCCCGAGACCCGGTCGGGATGGGCGGTCCAGCCGATCAGCCGCTCGCGCCGGGCGGCGCGCTCTGCCGAGACGTCGGGAATCTGGATCTCCGAATCCGGGAGCGTGCCCCGGATCGGGGCCGAGACGAGCGGCGGCACGACGCCGATGACGGCGGGGGCGGCGCAGACCGGACAGGGGCGCCCGGGGGCCGGCGCCTCGGCCGCGCGGTCGGGCAGGCGGGCCGGCATCTCGGCCGGTGCCCGGTCGGCGCCTTGAGCCGATTCCCGGCCTGCTTCGCCCGCCGGCCGCGGGCGCAGCAGGCCGATGCGCGGATCGAGGGCCGCGATCACGGCGAACGGGATCGCCACGGCCGCGAGCGCCGCCAGGCCGAGCCCCCATCGTCCGCTGCCGTTCCGCACGCGCCACCGCCCCGTTGCGCGCATCCCCGCGCGATTCGGCCAGTATGCCGCCATTTTTGCGGAAAGTGCATCCGCGGCAAAGACTTAGATGAAAATACCTGGGGACGGCCGGTGTATGACCTTGCGCCAGACCCTTGCGTCATGCCGCTACGACACGGCCGAGGCCCCGGCAAGGACCTCGGGACGGGTGCCCAGGCTGTCCGGATGCCCTATGGTGGGCCTCATGACGATGCCCGCGCCCGACCCCACCGACGGCCTCGCGCGCCGGCTCAGGCTCGAGCGCGAGGCGCGGGGCTGGTCGCTCGGCGACCTCGCGGCCCGCTCCGGCGTGTCGAAGGCGATGATCAGCAAGGTCGAACGCGCCGAGGCGAGCCCGACGGCGGTCCTGCTCGGCCGGCTCTCGGGGGCCTTCGGGCTGACCCTCTCGACCCTGCTGGCGCGGGCCGAGGGCGAGACCGGCCAGGTCCGACGCGCCGCCGCGCAGCCGGTTTGGGTCGATCCGGCGACGGGTTACCGCCGGCGCCAGGTGTCTCCGCAACTCTCGCCGCACCTCACCGAGCACCCCCTCGACCTGACCGAGGTGGAATTGCCGGCCGGCGCCGAGATCGCCTATCCGGCGGCCTCCTACGCCTTCCTGCGACAGATGGTCTGGATGCTCGACGGCACCCTGACCTTCCGGGAGGGCGAGGCGATCCACGTGCTGGAGGCCGGCGACTGCCTGGCGCTCGGCGCCCCCGCCGATTGCGCCTTCGCCAACCGCAGCGACCGCCCGTGCCGCTACCTCGTCGCCGTGGTGCGGCAGCGCTGAAAGCGTGAGGCGGCGCCGAAGATCAGGCCGCGCGCCGGGCGAGGAAGGTCCGGGCCTCGGCGCCGCCGCGCAGGAAGCCGTAGATCAGGACTGGCCAGCAGAACAGCAGCACCGCCAGCGGCACCGACATCTGCCAGCCGACGATCGCCCCGACGATGCCCGCCGCCGAGCCGACGAAGCGGAAGTAGAAGACCGGCACCGCGACCGCCAGGGCGACCAGGACTGGCACGCCGAGCGCTGCGGTCAACCCGGCCTGCACCGCCAGGAGGTTGGTCACGCCCATGGCGAGGAACACCAGGAAGGCGGCAATCTGCATCATCGTACCGGTCTCTCGCACCCTTGCGAATCGTGCAGGTCCATGGAGACAGCCGAGCATGGCTTTTTGTGGGGCGCCGGGCCCGCGGCGGTCGGTTTTCGCGCCGCCCCGTGCAAGGACGGGAGGATTTGGAATATTTTTGCGCTCCAATCATCTAACAAAGATAAAAATTTTGCGGAACGATGTAAAAATGAAGTCGGCAAACAGTCTTTAATCCGTCATCTCGGCAATCGGCGGTCTGTCATGTGCGCAAGCGCACGTGGATAGCATCCCGTACGACTTAGGTCCGACGGCGATCGGCGCCCCACCTTCACGGGCGACCGCACCAACCGACGAGATCGACGATGACGAAGACGACCCTGCTCCTCGCCGGGGCGGCCCTGCTCGCCGCCGCGGCCCCGATCCGGTCCGCGCAAGCCCAGTCGGCAAAGGAGATCTACAGCTACAAGGCCCCCTCGGGCATGTTCAGCGAGGGCACCACGAAGTGGGACATGTTCCGCTTCATGGCGGTCGACCACGAGCAGCAGGAGGCCAGGGCTGCGGCGGCTGCCGCGGCCGAGGCCGCCGCCGCACGGACCGCCTCGGTCCCGGCCCCGTCGGTCGAGGGCCGGCCGACCGCGCATGCCCGGCTGCACGGCCGCCGCTGACCCGGGATCGGCCCCCCCGGCCCGGGGCGGGGGGTTGCACCCCCGCCACACCGGAGGCCGCCCGCACTGCCACCTAACCGTCATCCCTCTCCCCAGCCGCACCGACCTGGATCACGTTGAAGCGAGCGCGGACGGCCACAGATCCGCGAATGCGACAATGCGAGGGGGACCGATGGACGTGCGGATGCTGCTGACCCAAGTCCAGTCCAATATCGGTGCGACCTGCGACCGGGCGGTCCGGCAGGCATCATTGATCGAGACCCGCGAGCGCGACGGGCATCCGACCGAGACCGAGCGGAACGTCCTGCGCGGCATGCGGGTATCCCTCGGCCTCGAATACCACCAGGAAGAGCGGCTGCTCGCCGTCCTGGCCGGGGAGGCCGGCCGGCCCGCCCCCGCCCGCCGGCTCTGCCACCGCGGCGCCGGAGCGGATTGCCCGCTGCCGATCCGCTGCTGCGCCATCCTGGCGGCAACGCTCACGCCGTGGTCGCACGCGACCCGCTCCCACGCCGTCGCCGCGGCGCGCTGATTCGCGGGCTTCCCCGCTCCCGCGGCGCATCGGCGCCGCCGCAAGGAGGCAAGAGACCTTGCGGGCTCAGCCGCGCCGTCGAACGCATCCGTTCGACGGCGCGGCGGTATGAGGCGCCGCCGCCACACCGGCGGTCCCGCCGCCCCCGCCCTCTCGGGCGGACCGCACGGGCCCGGGGCCCTGTGGCACGGGAGCACTGGCGGCCCGGCGGGGCCTGGCGGTCTTCTGTCCGCCGGACGAATCCCCCGAGAGACCGCCTCGCCCGACCAGGAGCCCGCCGCCTTGCCCGTCCCGCTGCCTGCCGCGTCGAACGCGCCGCTCTTCCTCCACCTCGCCGGATCGCTGGTCTTCGTCGCCGCCGCCGGCCGCGGCATCGGCTGGGCCCTCGACGCCTGGGTGCGGCGCGCGCCGGAGGCGCGGCCCGGGCCGGCCGAGGCGCCGCCTCAATCCGGCGCCCGCATCCGGTAGCCGACCCCGGTCTCGGTCAGGATGTAGCGCGGGCGCTCGGGCTCCGGCTCGAGCTTCTGGCGCAGCTGGCGCACGTAGACCCGGAGATATTGCGGGTCGGCGGCCGTGCCCCAGACCTCGCGCAGCAGGTGGGCGTGGGTGAGCACCTTGCCGGCATGGTGCACCAGCAGGCGCAGCACGTCGTATTCCTTCGGCGAGAGCTTCACCTCGCGCTCGCCCACCCGGACGATGCGGCGCACGAGATCCACCGAGAGCTCGCCGGCCCGGAAGACCGGCCGCTCGCCTCCCACCGCGAGCTGGTGGCGGAGCGCCGTGCGCATCCGGGCCAGAAGCTCGTTCATGCCGAACGGCTTGGTGACGTAGTCGTCCGCCCCGAGATCGAGGGCCTCGACCTTGCCGACCTCGTCGTCGCGGCTCGACAGTACGATCACCGGCAGGTCGGGCCGGCGGGCGCGGATCTGCGCTAGCAGCGCGTGGCCGGCGATGTCGGGCAGGCCGAGATCGAGGATGGCCAGCGCGAAGGCCTCCCGCTCCAGGAGGTCGAGGGCGGTGCGGCCGTTCTGGGCCTCGGCCACGTCGTAGCCCTGGCTGCCGAGGCCCACCCGCAGGAGCTTGCGGATCGGCGGCTCGTCGTCGATCACCAGGATGCGGGGTTCGTTGCTCACGTTCGCTTCCCTCCGCTGCGCCCGGGAACGGGAGGATCGGCCAGGAGCGGCGTCTCACCATCTCGTGCCGGCGGAGCTTTGCGCCGCACGCCGGAGAGACGCCGACATCCGCATCGCGACAGCGGTCCGACGGGATCGCCGGCGCAACCGGTCGGATTTCGCATCCCTACCCCAGCCTGGCCCGGGCCGCCGCGTATTCCGCCTTCAGACGGTCGATCACCACGGCGGCGGCCGGCGCGTCGTCGATGGTGCCGACGCCCTGGCCGGCACCCCAGATGTCGCGCCAGGCCTTGGTGGTCCCCGAGCCGAAATTCATCTTGGTCTTGTCGACCTCCGGCAGCGCGTTGGGGTCGAGGCCGGCGGCGGTGACGCTGGGCTTGAGGTAGTTGCCCGGCACGCCGGTGAAGTAGGGGGTGTACATCACGTCGGCCGCCTTCGTCCCGATGATCATCTCCTTGTAGGCCGGCGCGGCGTTGGCCTCCTGCGTGGCGATGAAGCGGGTGCCCATATAGGCGAGGTCGGCGCCCATCGCCTGGGTGGCGAGGATCGCATCGCCGGTGGTGATCGCGCCCGACAGGATCAGCGGCCCGTCA
The DNA here is from genome assembly GCF_011043735.1 of Methylobacterium sp. DB0501. Taxonomy (GTDB): domain Bacteria; phylum Pseudomonadota; class Alphaproteobacteria; order Rhizobiales; family Beijerinckiaceae; genus Methylobacterium; species Methylobacterium alsaeris. The sequence goes on from NZ_JAAKGV010000007.1 coordinate 146,796, forward strand.
TAGAATCGGCGCACCTCGCTCACCAGCGCGAAGGGCGAGAGCGTGCCGGCATGCCCCCCGGCCCCGGCGCAGACCAGGATCAGGCCGTCGACGCCGGCCTCCAGCGCCTTCTCGGCGTGGCGCACCGTGGTCACGTCGTGGAAGACGAGGCCGCCCCAGCCGTGCACCGCCGAGACCACGGCGTCGGGCGCCCGCAGCGACGTGATGATGATCGGGACCCGGTGCTTGCCGCAGACCATGAGGTCGTGCTCGAGCCGGTCGTTCGAGGCGTGGACGATCTGGTTGACGGCGTAGGGGGCGACGATCCGGCCGGGATCCGCGGCCTTCGCCTGGCTAAGCGCCGCGTCGATCCGGGTCAGCCACTCGTCGAGGGCTTCCTTGGGCCGGGCGTTGAGCGCCGGGAACGAGCCGACGATGCCGTTGACGCACTGGGCGATGACCAGTTCCGGCCCCGAGACGATGAACATCGGCGAGGCGATCACCGGCAGGGCGAGGGCGTGGCGGAGGCTGTCGGGCAGGGACATCGGCGGCGTGGCTCCCGGGATCGCATTTGAGCGGTATCGTTGGGCTCCCGCATCGCACCGGGCGCCGGGTGAGGTCAACGGGCGTTGCAAGCACGCCCGCGCGAGGGGCCTTCACAAGCGGCCTTCGCGAGGGGCCTTGACGGGAGCCGCGCCCTGGGGCCCGGTGCCGCCCATGCACGCCTTCGAGATCCGCCGCCTGGGCGCCGCCGACGGCCCGGCCTACCGCGCCTTGCGCCTGGAGGCGCTGGAGCGGCACCCCGAATCCTTCGGCACGGCGTTCGAGGACGTGGCCGGGCACGGGCCGGACTGGTTCGGGCAGCGGCTGGAGCAGGGGATCACCCTCGGCGCGTTCCGGGACGGGGCGCTCGCCGGCGCCGTCACCCTGGTGCTGAACGAGGGTGCGAAGCTGCGGCACAAGGGCGACGTGGTCGCGGTCTATCTCCGCCCCGCGGCGCGGGGCCTCGGCCTGGGGGCCGCCCTCCTGAACCGGCTCGTGGACGAGGCCCGCCCGCGGGTCGAGGCCCTGCGGCTGACGGTCGAGGCCGGGAACGGCGCCGCGTTGCGGCTCTACGAGAGGCTCGGCTTCCGCGCCTACGGCCGCGAGCGCCGGGCGCTGAAGATCGGGGGGCGTTACCACGACGAGGTGCTGATGGAGCTCGTCCTCGCCGACGATTCCACCCGTCCGCATCACGCGTTAGAATCCACCCACTCCCACCACTAGGAGACGCGGCGTGCTGCTTGAGATCGGAACCCCGGAGGCGGTCGGCCTCTCGTCGGAGCGGCTGGAGCGGATCGTCCCGTGGATGCGGGGCTACGTCGAGGCCGGCAAGCTGCCGGGCCTGTCGGTGACCGTGGCCCGGCGCGGCCAGGTGGTGTTCTCCCGCCAGGAGGGCCTGCGCGACATCGCCCGGGGCCTGCCGATGGAGGCCGACACCATCGTGCGCATCTACTCGATGACGAAGCCGCTGACCTCGGTGGCGATCCTGATGCTGTACGAGGAGGGCCGGTTCCAGCTCGACGATCCCATCACCCGCTTCCTGCCGGACTTCCGGAACATGCGGGTGCTGGTCGGCGGCAGCCGCGGCAAGCCCGAGACGGTGCCGGCGGAGCGCGACATCACGTTTCGCGATCTCCTCACCCACACCTCGGGGCTGACCTACGGCTTCATGGACGCGACGCTGGTCGACCGGATGTATCGGGAGGAGGGCGTCGACTTCCAGACCGCCGAGACCACGCTCGCCGAGATCGTCGCACGGGCCGCGCGCCAGCCGCTGCTGGCCCAGCCGGGGGCGGAGTGGAACTACAGCATCGCCACCGACGTGCTCGGCCATCTCGTGGCGGTGATCTCGGGACAACCCTTCGACGACTTCCTGCGCGAGCGGATCATCCGGCCGCTGGGCATGGTCGATACCGATTTCCACGTCCCGGCTGACAAGATCGCCCGCTTCGCCTCGAACTACGCGCTCGGCGAGGGCGGCCGGCTGACCCTGATCGACGATGCCCGCGAGGGCCGCTACGCCCGGCCCCGCACCGCGCCCTCCGGCGGCGGCGGCCTCGTCTCGACGGCCGCCGACTATGCCCGGTTCTGCCGCTTCGTCCTGGGCGACGGGGCGCTCGACGGCGTGCGGCTGCTCGGCCGCAAGACCGTCGCACTGATGACCGCCAACCACCTGCGCGGCGACCTCGCCGACATGGGCCAGCCGCGCTTCTCGGAATCGAGCTACAGCGGCATCGGCTTCGGCCTCGGCTTCTCGGTGATGCTCGATCCGGCCAAGGCCCAGATCCTCGGCACCCCGGGCGAGGTCGCCTGGGGCGGGGCGGCCTCGACGGCGTTCTGGATCGACCCCGCCGAGGACCTGTTCGTTATCATGCTGACGCAGCTCATGCCGTCCTCGACCTGGCCGATCCGGCGCGAGCTGCGGGTGCTGACCTACGCGGCGATGACGGCGTGATCGCCGCCCTTGATTGAGGAGGCCTTACGCCGCCACCGCCCGGCGGTAGAGGTGCCAGGTGGCATGGCCGAGCACCGGCAGCACCACCGCGAGGCCGACGAACAGCGACACCATGCCGAGGACGAGCATTCCGGCCACGATGGCGCCCCAGGCGAGCATCGGGCCGGGATTCTCGCGCATGAGCGCCAGCGAGGTCTCGATCGCCGTCCCGGCATCCGCGTCCTTGTCGATGATGAGCGGGATCGAGACGGCGCTGACCGCGAGCGCCAGGAGCGAGAAGGCCGCGCCGACGAGGTTGCCGGCGACGATCAGCATCCAGCCGCGAGGCGTGGTCAGCACGTCGTCGACGAAGGCCAGCAGCGAGGGCTCGGTTACCCCGCCGTAGAGCGCCCAGTACAGCCCCATGGCGGCGCAGAGCCAGGCGAGGAAGATCAGCGCCAGCACCATGCCGACCGCCAGCACCGCCTTGGCCGGGCGGCCGTGCAAGGGGGAGTAGGCATCCGCCAGGGTCGCGGGCAGGCCCCATTCCCGGCGCCGGCTCATCTCGTAGAGGCCGAGCGCGGCGAAGGGGCCGATCAGCGCGAAGCCGGCGGCCAGCGGGAACAGGATCGGGATCAGGTTCTGCTCGAAGGTCGCCGCCGCGATGATCACGCCGGCGATCGGGTAGATCAGCACCACGAACAGCACGTGGGTCGGCATTGCCAGGAAGTCGTCGACGCCGCGCGACAGGGCGGCCTTGAGATCCTGGATGCCGATCCGCCGCACGGCGGGGTGGGCGGCGGTAAAGCCGTGGGCAAAGGTGGGCGAACTCGTCATGGCGTCTCCTCCGGGGGGAGGCACCCGCGACGGGAAGGCCGGGCCGCGTTCGGGCCGTCTGTCGGCGGTCCTCAGGCGCCCGGTCCGGCCCGCACGGGCGCCGGACAGATCGGTCGCATCAAACCTGGATACTCGCACCGGGCGGGGGATTCCCGCCGCACGCCGCGAAGGTAACGCGGAGCCGGCCCGCCCGCCAAGGGGCGAGCGCGCACGATCGCGCGACGGCGCGCGAGGCCGGAACCGGACCGGGCCGGGCCCGTTCGCCCGGTATCGGGGGAGGCGAGGCGGATCGATGACCGACCTGACGCAGACCCGCGCCGCCTACGCGGCCCGCATCATGGCCCGGGCCGGCAGCGACGACCCGGCGCTCCTGCGCGCCTTCGCGACGGTGCCGCGGGAGGCCTATTGCGGCCCGGGCCCCTGGACGGTCTTCGGCGAGGACGGATCCGGGCCGGTGACGGAGCCCGCCGGGCTCTACCGCGACGTGCTGGTGTCCCTGCGCCCCGAATCCGGCCTCAACAACGGCGAGCCGAGCCTGCACGCCCTCGGCCTGGCGGCGGCGCGGGTGCGGCCCGGCGAGCGGGTGGTGCAGGTGGGCGCGGGGGGCGGCTACTACACGGCGATCCTGGCCGAGCTGGTCGGGCCCGCGGGCCGGGTCGATGCCTTCGAGATCGAGCCGGACCTCGCGGCGACCGCCCGCGCGGCCTTGTCGGCCTATCCTGGCGTGACCGTCCACGGGCGCTCCGGGGCGGAAGGCCCGCTGCCGCGGGCCGACCTCGTCACGGTGGCGGCCGGCGCGACGGCGCCGCTGCCGCTCTGGCTCGACGCGCTGCGCCCCGGCGGCCGCCTGCTGGTGCCGCTCACCGGCCGGCGCGGCGGCGGGATGCTGCTGGCGACCCGGCCCCGGGACGGTGCGGCGGCCTGGCCGGCAAGGGTCCTGGCCCCGGTGAGCTTCGTGCCCTGCGCGGGCGCCCGCCGGCCGGACGAGGCGGCCCGCCTGACGGAGGCGTTTCGCGACCGGGACTGGCACGGGGTCAGCCGGCTCCACCGGGACGGGAGGCCGGGGGCGGGGGCCTTCGTGGCCGGGGAGGGCTGGTGGCTGGCGTGAGGGCGACGGCACCCGGGGTGCCGCACCGCCCGCTTCCGGGCTACAAGGAGGCAACCGTCCCACAATCCAAGGCCGACCATGCCGAGCACGCCCCGCGCCGCGATCATCCCGGTGACGCCGTTCCAGCAGAACTGCACCCTCCTGTGGTGCGAGGCGACGAAGCGGGCCGCGGTGATCGATCCGGGCGGCGACCTCGACCGGATCCGGGCGGCGATCGCCAAGGCCGGGGTCACGGTCGAGAAGATCCTGCTCACCCACGGCCATATCGACCATGCCGGCGGCGCGGCCGACCTGCGCGACGCGCTGGGCGTGCCGGTCGAGGGACCGCACCCCGCCGACAAGCCGCTCCTCGACACCCTGGCCGAAACCGGGGCCGCCTACGGCATCGACGGCGCCAAGGCGGTCACGCCCGACCGCTGGCTCTCCGAGGGCGACACCGTCACGGTCGGCGAGCTGACCTTCGACGTGCTGCACTGCCCCGGCCATTCCCCGGGCAGCGTGGTGCTGGTGAGCCGGGACGCCCGCTTCGCCCAGGTCGGCGACGTGCTGTTCCGCGGCTCGGTCGGCCGCACCGACCTGCCGGGGGGCGACCACGCCGCGCTGATCTCGTCCATCAAGACCAAGCTCCTGCCGCTCGGCGACGACGTCGCCTTCATCCCCGGCCACGGCCCGACCGGCACGATCGGCCAGGAGCGGCTGTCGAACCCCTTCCTTCAGTAGGAGCCGCCCCCATGGATCTGCGCCCCCTCGGCCGCTCCGGCCTCTCGGTCCCGCCCTTCTGCTTCGGCGGCAACGTCTTCGGCTGGACCGCCGACGAGGCGACCTCCTTCGCGCTCCTCGACCGCCTGCTCGAGACCGGCTTCACCTTCGTCGACACCGCCGACGTCTATTCGCGCTGGGCGCCGGGCCACCGGGGCGGCGAATCGGAGGAGGTGATCGGGCGCTGGCTCAAGGCGCGGGGCGCCCGCGACCGGATGACCATCGCCACCAAGGTCGGCATGGATATGGGCGAGGGCCGGAAGGGCCTGAAGGCGCCCTACATCGAGCGGGCGGTGGAGGATTCCCTGCGCCGGCTCCAGACCGACCGGATCGACCTCTACCAGTCCCATGCCGACGACGCCGAGACCCCGCTGGAGGAGACGCTGTCGGCCTATGACCGGCTGATCCGCGCCGGCAAGGTGCGGGCGGTCGGCGCCTCGAACTATTCCGCCGCCCGCCTGCGCGAGGCTCTGGCCGTCGCGGCCCGGGACGGCCTGCCGCGCTACGAATGCCTGCAGCCCGGCTACAGCCTGGCCGACCGGGAGGAGTACGAGGCCGAGCTGGAGCCGCTGTGCCGGAAGGAGGGGATCGGGGTGATCTCCTACTTCTCCCTCGCGGCGGGCTTCCTGACGGGCAAGTACCGGCAGGCCGGCGCCGCCGCGGGCCGCGCCCGCGAGGCCCGGGTCGCGCCCTACCTCAACCCGCGCGGGCTCGCCTTCCTCGACCTCCTCGACGCGGTTGCCCGCGACCACGGCGCCACCCCGGCCCAGGTCTCCCTCGCCTGGCTGATCGCCCGGCCCGGGCTCACGGCGCCGATCGCCAGCGCGACGTCGGTGGCGCAGCTCGACGAGATCCTGGGGGCGGTGCGGCTCACCCTCGATCCCGACGCGGTCGCGCGGCTGGAGGCGGCGAGCCGGGGCTCGCTCAAGGGCTGACAAGCGCCCGTTGGCGGATCCTTAACGGGGTGCGGCGAAACGTAACCTCGGTTATGATCCGGCGGGGCGGGACGGGGCTCCCGGCCGCCCCCGCCGGACACCGGAAATGCGCTGCTTGCGGCGCCGAAAACCGATGCAATTTCAAGGCGGAATGCTTACATCAGGGATCGACGGGGCCGGCTCCATGGCCCCGGCCCCTTGAGACACGAGACCCAGACGGCGCCGGATCGAGAACCGGCGCCGGCGCCGGCCGCGCCACCCCGCGACGCGCGCCCGCCCGCACCAGGAACCGACATGGCCGAACCCGCCCGCGATCTGACCCCCGACACCTACGGCGCCGACTCGATCAAGGTCCTCAAGGGCCTGGATGCGGTGCGCAAGCGTCCGGGCATGTATATCGGCGACACCGACGACGGCTCGGGCCTGCACCACATGGTGTACGAGGTCGTCGACAACGCCATCGACGAGGCTCTGGCCGGCCACGCGACCCTCGTCACCGTCACCCTCAACGCGGACGGCTCCTGCACGGTCTCCGACAACGGCCGCGGCATCCCGACGGATATCCACACCGAGGAGGGCGTTTCGGCGGCCGAGGTCATCATGACCCAGCTGCATGCCGGCGGTAAGTTCGACCAGAACTCCTACAAGGTCTCGGGCGGCCTGCACGGCGTCGGCGTCTCGGTGGTGAACGCGCTCTCGACCTGGCTGCGCCTGCGCATCTGGCGCGCGGGCAAGGAGCACGCGATGGAGTTCCGCCACGGCGATGCGGTGGCGCCCCTCGCGGTGGTCGGCCCGGCCGGCGACCGGCGCGGCACCGAGGTGACGTTCCTGCCCTCGCCCGAAACCTTCACGATGATCGAGTTCGACTACGCGACGCTGGAGAAGCGGCTGCGGGAGCTCGCCTTCCTCAATTCCGGCGTGCGCATCGTGCTGACCGATGCCCGCCACGCCGAGCACAAGCGCGACGAGCTCGTCTACGAGGGCGGCGTCGAGGCCTTCGTGCGCTACCTCGACCGGGCGAAGGAGGCGCAGATCGAGGCGCCGATCGTCCTGCGCCAGGAGCGCGACGGCATCGGCGTCGAGGTGGCCTTGTGGTGGAACGACACGTTCCACGAGAACGTGCTGTGCTTCACCAACAACATCCCGCAGCGCGACGGCGGCACCCATCTGGCGGGTTTCCGGGCGGCGCTCACCCGCCAGATCACCGGCTACGCCGAGGCGAGCGGGGTGACCAAGAAGGAGAAGGTCGCGCTGACCGGCGAGGATTGCCGCGAGGGGCTGACCGCGGTGGTCTCGGTCAAGGTGCCGGACCCGAAATTCTCCTCGCAGACCAAGGACAAGCTCGTCTCCTCGGAGGTGCGCCCGGCGGTCGAGGGCGTGATGAACGCGACGCTCGGCACCTGGCTCGAGGAGCATCCGAACGAGGCGCGCATCATCGCCGCCAAGGTGGCGCTCGCCGCCGCGGCGCGCGAGGCGGCGCGCAAGGCGCGCGACCTCACCACCCGCAAGGGCGCCCTCGACATCGCCTCGCTGCCCGGCAAGCTCGCCGATTGCCAGGAGCGCGACCCGTCGAAATGCGAGATCCTGCTGGTCGAGGGCGATTCGGCCGGCGGCTCGGCCAAGCAGGGCCGTGACCGCACCTTCCAGGCGGTGCTGCCGCTGCGCGGAAAGATCCTCAACGTCGAGCGGGCGCGGCTCGACAAGATGCTGTCGAGCCAGGAGATCGGCACGCTGATCACCGCACTCGGCACCGGGATCGGCCGGGACGGCGCCCACGCCTTCAACCCCGACAAGCTGCGCTACCACCGCATCATCATCATGACCGATGCGGACGTCGACGGCTCGCATATCCGCACCCTGCTGCTGACGTTCTTCTTCCGCCAGATGCCGGAACTGATCGACCGCGGCCACCTCTACATCGCCCAGCCGCCGCTCTACAAAGCCCAGAAGGGCAAGACCGCGATCTACCTCAAGGACGACCGGGCGCTCGAGGATTACCTGATCGACGGCGGCGTCGACGGGGCGGTGCTCAAGCTCGCCACCGGCACCGAGTTCGGCGGCGCCCAGCTCAAGACCCTGGTCGACGAGGCGCGCGGCGTGCGCCAGGTGCTGCACGGGATGCATTCGCGCTACGACCGCGTCGTGGTCGAGCAGGCGGCAATCGCCGGGGCCTTGCGCCCCTCGGTCGCCGGCAACCCGGCCGAGGCCGAGGTGGTGGCCGACGAGATCGCCCGGCGCCTCAACGCCATCGCCGACGAGATCGAGCAGGGCTGGGAGGGCGAGGCGAAGGACGGCGGCTACGTCCTGTCGCGGACGCTGCGCGGCGTGCGCCAGGTCGCGGTGCTCGACGAGGCGCTGATCCACTCGCAGGAGGCGCGCCGCCTCGACGAGCGGGCGGAAACCTTGAGCGAGATCTACGGCGCCCCCGTCACCCTGGTGCGCCGGGGCGACCAGACCATGCTGTACGGCCCGGTGGCGTTGTTCGAGGGCATGATGGCGCTCGGCCGCAAGGGGTTGCAATTGCAGCGCTACAAGGGTCTCGGCGAGATGACCGCCCAGCAGCTCTGGGAAACGACCCTCGACCGCGACGTGCGCTCGCTGCTCCAGGTGAAGGTCAAGGACACGACCGACGCCGACGACCTGTTCGTCAAGCTGATGGGCGACGTGGTCGAGCCGCGCCGGGAGTTCATCCAGGAGAACGCCCTGAACGTGGCCAATCTCGACGTCTGATGAGGAGCACGACCATGAAGGCGGCCGAGCTCGCGCCCTTTTCCGATTACGTCCTGCCGGAGGCGACCCTGCCGGAACTGCCGGGGCATTACCGCGGCAAGGTGCGGGACAATTACGACCTTCCGGACGGCCGGCGGATCCTGATCACCAGCGACCGCCTGAGCGCCTTCGACCGGGAGCTGGCGGCGATCCCGCTCAAGGGCCAGGTCCTGACCCAGACCGCCCGCTACTGGTTCGAGGCGACGCGGGACATCTGCGACAACCACGTGCTGGCCTATCCCGACCCGAACGTGGTGGTGGGCCGGCGCCTCACGATCCTGCCGGTCGAGATCGTGGTGCGCGGCTACCTCGCGGGCAGTACCGGCACCTCGATCCTGACCCTCTACAGGGCCGGGCAGCGCGAGATGTACGGCCATCGCCTGCCGGACGGGATGCGCCCGCACGAGCCGTTGCCGCAGCCGATCATCACGCCCACGACCAAGGCCGGCCACGGCGACCACGACGCGCCGCTCTCGGCCGCCGAGATCCTGGAGCGGGGGCTGCTGACGAAGGCGCAGTGGCACATCCTGTCGGAGGCGGCTTTGGCGCTGTTCGCCCGCGGCCAGGCGATGGCGGCGGAGCGCGGCCTGATCCTCGCCGACACCAAGTACGAGTTCGGCCTCGACCCCGAGGGGCGGATCGTGCTCGCCGACGAGATCCACACTCCCGACAGCAGCCGCTACTGGTTCGCCGGGAGCTACCCTGCGCATCTCGAGGCCGGCACCTTGCCGGAGAGCTTCGACAAGGACGTGGTCCGCAACTGGGTCGCGGCGCGCTGCGACCCCTACCGCGATCCGGTGCCGGAGATCCCGCCCGACGTGGTGCTGCATACCGCCGCCACCTATGTCAGCGCCTTCGAGACGATCACCGGCCAGCCCTTCGCCCTGCCGGACACGAGCGAAGCCCCGCTGGCGCGCATCCGGCGCAACGTGGCGGCCTATCTGGGGCGGTAGGGCGCGATCATCGCTCGTCGCCGCCCGGGATCGACCGAGGTCTCCGGGACCGTCCTGCTCCCGTCCGATGCCGGCATGTCGGTTCGGAGGGACGGTCGCCCCTGTCGCAATCACAGCCGACGGCAGGATAATGCCTGACGGCGTCGCGCGGGCCGAAGCAGTGCACGATTGTGCTTGCGGATAGCGGCGTCGCTCGGCTATGAGCGTGCACATCAAGAAAAAAGGCCGCCCTTGCGAGGCGGCCCGAAGTCTAGGGAGGAAACGCCCAAAGAGGGCTGCACCGCCGCGACGCCATCGCTGCGGTGCGAAAACGTTTTCTCATGTTGCGGCGCACAACGCAACCGTCCCGCTTCGCACAACGGCTATGCTCGCTTCGCATGGCGGTGTGGGGTCCTGCCGACAGGGCCGGACGGGGCGTCCCGAGCGGGCGCTTCCGGGCATTCTCGGATGACGTGGATACCGGTTCGCCACGAGAAAACGCGGTACGATCGAAGACCTGGAGCGCCGGCCGATTGCGGCGCGATCGGGCAGCGCTCCAAGCAGATTCCGCAAAAGTGGTTGCCGGTCTTGCGACGAAAATCTGCGTCAAAACGAGAGTCCAAGCGGATGAAGCGTTGGCCTGCCTACGCGAGTCTGCTTAGCGCCTCACATCCATCTTCCGCAGGCCCCAGACCGTGAGCAGGATCGCTGCGGCCGCGAAGGGCGCCGCGCCGATCACCGCCGCGACCGCTTCCGAGCCGATCAGCCAGCCGAGGCCCTTCACGAGGGCCATCAGCAGCAGGAAGCCGCTGACGCAGGCGAGAAGCACGATCGTGCCGCCCCACAGCGTCCAGGCGGAGACGACCCGGGCGATCCGGTCGACCTCGCCGGAGAACAGCGTGATCTCCTTGACGGCGAGGCCGCTCGCGAGGCGCACCGCCTCGGCGACCAACCTGATCGTGCTCACCTGTCGGTCGGACCGCACCGCTCACGCTCCCGCTGCGCCACGGCGGCGGATCCGCGGCGGCGTGCGGGAACGCCCGAGCTTGACCGTCGTTCCCGGTTCCCCGACCTGAAATCCTCTTCGCGATCAGGCCGGCTTGAGCGGGCAGCTCTGCCGGGCGAGCAGCCGCCAGTTGCCGCCATCCTTCAGCCAGACCTGCAACACCGCGATATAGGAGCGCCCTGTCTCGCCGTTCGGCAGGATGTCGGCACCATCCCAGACGTGGCGCACCATGGCGTTGTCGCCGACGACCTGGATCCACTGCTCCGAGAAAGCCAGCGACTTGTAATTGGTCTTGCCGGCGAGGCTGGCGATGAACTGTGCCTTGGTCTCGATCTTGCGCCCGCTCGAATGGCCGTAGCTGAGCTGCGGATGGGTGAGGGCATCGAGCGTCTTGGCATCGCCGTCCACGATCGCGACCCGCAAGGCTTCAAGGTGTTTCGCGACCGCCGCGCTGTCATCCGCGGCCGGCGCCGTGCCCGATCCGGCGGCGAGCGCCGGTCTCGCCAAGCCAGCCGTCATGCCAGCCGTCATGCCGGCGAGCAGCACGCGCCGCGAGCAGGTCTCCGTCTGCGCCATGGTGGTCCCTCCCGTTCAGGGTCGCCGGGCGGTCGTTGCCGCCGGCGCCGCGCGTCTCGCGCGGGCCCAGCCTAGCGCGGGCCCTGCGCGCTGACCATCACGGCGGCACGGGCGGGAGAGCGGGACCCGCGGCGCTCAGCGGCCGTAGCGGGGCCCTCCGGCATCAGGGTTCGCTGTGGCGCTCGCCGCGTCCAGCTCCCCCTGGCATGGGGCGCTGATGCGATCGTAGTTGCGGCGCAGGCAGCGCTCGATGCGCCGTGTGTCGGGCACGTCGCGCGAGCACAGTGTCATGGCGTCGGTCATGCAGGCCAGACGCTGCCGCTCGGTTCCCTGGGCGCCCGCTTCGACGGGCACCAGACTCACAATGGCTCCCGCCGCTGCCGCCAGGGTGACGGCGCGGATCAACGGCATCGACATTCGACCTCTCCGGCTCTTTCCGAAGCGTCAACACCAAGCCGGGCCTTCCGGTTCGCGGCAAAGCTGGGTTGCGTGACCGGAAGGGCAGCCCTTCAGGCGTGGATCACCCGCCCATACGCGTCGAGCACGCTCTCGTGCATCATCTCGCTGAGGGTTGGGTGCGGGAAGACCGTGTGCATCAGCTCTTCCTCGGTGGTCTCGAGAGTCATCGCCACGACGTAGCCCTGGATCAGCTCCGTGACCTCGGCTCCGACCATGTGGGCGCCGAGCAACTGGCCGGTCTTGCGGTCGAAGATCGTCTTCACCAGGCCGTCCGGCTCGCCGAGCGCGATCGCCTTGCCGTTGCCCGCGAAGGGGAAGCGGCCGACCCGCACGTCGAAGCCCTGCTCCCTGGCCTTGGCCTCGGTCAGGCCGACCGAGGCGATCTGCGGCTGGCAGTAGGTGCAGCCCGGGATCTTGCCCTTGTCCATCGGGTGGGCGTGCAGGCCCTTGATGGTCTCGACGCAGATCACGCCCTCGTGCTCGGCCTTGTGGGCGAGCATCGGCGGGCCGGCGACGTCGCCGATGGCGTAGATTCCCGGCACGCTGGTGCGCCCGAGCCCGTCGGTGGCGACGATGCCGCGCTCGATCGTGACGCCAAGTTTCTCGAGCCCGAGATTCTCGATGTTGCCGACGACGCCGACCGCCGAGATCAGGATTTCGGCCGTGATCTCCTGCGTCTTTCCGCCTTCGGTCTCGACCGTCGCCGTCACCGAGTCGCCCTTCGTGACCTTGGTCACCTTGGCGCCGGTGAGGATCTTGATGCCCTGCTTCTCGAAGCGCTTGCGGGCATGAGCGGCGATCTCGTGGTCCTCCACCGGCAGGATCTGCGGCAGCAACTCCACCACCGTCACCTCGGCCCCCATGGTGCGGTAGAACGAGGCGAACTCGATCCCGATCGCGCCTGACCCCATCACCAGCAGGCTCTTCGGCATCTTGTCCGGGACCATGGCCTCGTAATAGGTCCAGATCTGGCGTCTGTCCGGCTCGATGCCGGGAATCGCCCGCGGCCGGGCGCCGGTCGCCACGACGATGTGCTTGGCCTGGTAGGTGCCCGCGGCCTTGGCCCCCTTCGGGGCCTCGGCGCGCTTGGTCTCCCGCACCACCACCCGGCCGGCCTCGTTGCCCTTGGGCGCCGCCTCGATCGCGGCCTCGCCCCAGATCACGTCGACCTTGTTCTTCTTCAGCAGCATGCCGACGCCGCCGTTGAGCCGGCCCGAGACGCCGCGGGAGCGCTTGACGATGGCGGAGACGTCGAACCCGACGTTGTCCGCCGTCAGCCCGTAATCCTTGGCGTGCTGCATGTAATGGTAGATCTCGGCCGAGCGCAGCAGCGCCTTCGTGGGGATGCAGCCCCAGTTGAGGCAGATGCCGCCCAGATGCTCGCGGTCCACCACCGCCGTCTTGAAGCCGAGCTGGGCTGCCCGGATCGCCGCCACGTAGCCGCCGGGACCGGCGCCGATGATGAGGACGTCGTAGGTGTCGGACATTCAGGTCTCCGGGGAAGGCGGGGCGGCGATGCTCAGACCAGCATGCCCATCGGGCTCTCGATCAACCCCTTGAAGGCCGCGAGCAATTCGGCGCCGAGCGCCCCGTCGACCACCCGGTGGTCGCAGGAGAGGGTGACGGTCATGGCCTGGACCACCGCAGGGGCGCCGTTCTTCGCCACCACCCGGGCCTCCCCGGCGCCGACCGCCAGGATGGTGCCGTGGGGCGGGTTGATGACCGCGCCGAACGACTTGATGCCGAACATGCCGAGATTCGACACCGCGGTGGTGCCGCCCTGGTACTCGTCGGGCTTGAGCTTCTTCGTCCGGGCGCGGGCGGCGAGGTCCTTCATCTCGGCCGAGATGGTCGAGAGGGTTTTTTGCTCGGCCTTGCGGATCACCGGGGTGAACAGCCCGCCGTCGATCGCCACCGCGACGCCGACATCGGAGTGGCGGAACCGCAGGATCCGGTCCTCGGCCCAGACGGAATTCGCCGCCGGCACCCGCTGGAGCGCCAGCGCCAAAGCCTTGATGACGAAGTCGTTGACCGAGAGCTTGAAGGCCGGCTTGCCGTCCTTGTCCTTCGTCGCTCCCGCATTGACCTGCTCGCGCAAGCTCAAGAGCGCGTCGAGCTCGACGTCGAGGGAGAGGTAGAAGTGCGGGACGGTCTGCTTCGACTCGACCAGCCGCTTGGCGATGGTCTTGCGCATGCCGTCGAGGGGGACCTCCTCGTAGGAGCCCGGCTCGAACATCCCCATCACCTGCTTGGCGGTGAGGCCGGAGGGCGGAGCGGCGGCCGCGGCGGGCTTCGGGGCTGGCGGCTGGGGGGCTTGCGGCTGGTCGGGCTTCGCGGCGGGGGCCTCCTTGGCGGCGGGCTGGGCGGGCCTGGCCGCCCCGCCTTCGAGGGCGGCGCGCACGTCGCGCTCGATGATCCGGCCGTGCGGGCCCGAACCCTGTACCGCGGCGAGGTCGAGGCCCTCCTGCTTGGCGATGCGGCGGGCGAGCGGCGAGGCGAACAGGCGCCCGCCCTCCTGCCGTCCGGCCGCCGTGCCGCCCGCCGGTCGCGCGCCTTCCGGCGCGGTGTCGACCCGCTCGTACGACATCGTGCCGCCGCCGGGCGTCTCGTTGCCGGCGGGCGCCCGGGGCTTTTCACCCTCCGCCATGCCGGCCGGGGGCGTCTCGGCCTTCGCCGTCTTGTCCTGTCCGTTGCCGCCGGCCTGGACGCTCTTGGGATCCTCGCCCTCCTCGGCGATGAGGGCGATCAGGTCGTTCACCGGCACGTCGGCGGTGCCCTCCGGCACCACGATCTTGGCGAGCACGCCCTCGTCGACCGCCTCGACCTCCATGGTGGCCTTGTCGGTCTCGATCTCGGCGAGCACGTCGCCCGACTTGACGGTATCGCCCTCCTTCTTGAGCCACTTGGCGAGGTTGCCCTTCTCCATGGTCGGCGAGAGGGCGGGCATCAGGACGTTGATCGGCATGGATTCAGGTCTCGGCGGGAGGAGGGGCGGCCGGATCGTCGAAGGGGAACAGGTCGTCGAGGGGGAAGGAGACGGCATCGAAGGGCGGCAGGGCGACAGCCTCGCCGCGCTCCACGGTGACGAGCAGCAGCCATCGTCCGCCGGTGAGGGCGAAGCCTTCGAGCACGCCGTCCGTAGGGTCCAGCAGCCAGAGATGACTCACGCCGGCCTCGGCGTAGATCCGCCGCTTCGGCCCGCGATCGAGCCGGGCGGTGGAGGGGGACAGGATCTCGCAGACCCAGTCCGGCGGGGTCTCGATGTAGGCGGTCTCCGGCTCGGCCGGCAGCCGCTCGCGGCGCCAGCCGGCGAGATCGGGCACGACCACGTGCGGCCCGAGATGCAGTTCGGGCTCGATGACGAAGATCCAGCCACCTGGGCCGCCGCGACCGCGCCGGAACGGCGGGGTGAGTTCCGAGGCAAGCTCGACAGCGGCCGCACCGTGCCGCGGCCGGGGACGCGGATGCGTCTCCAGCACCCCATTGATGATCTCGGCCACGAGGTGGTCCGGCACCGCTTCGAGGTCGGCATAGGTGGCCCAACGCGGCACGGCCTCGGCCATGGGGAGCCTCAGTTGAAGCTCTCGGGATCGAGGCTCTCGGCCTCCATCCCGGCGCGGATGCGCGCGAAGGCTTCTTCCTCGGACATCTCGGTCTCTCGGGCATAGACCACGGCAGCCTGGCGGGCGAGGTCGATGAACAAGCGCCCCCAGGTCGCCGGGTCGTCGAAGGAGCGGCGCAGCGCGATGCTCACCGCGCCGTCGACCACGGCGGCGCGCAGCACCTCGATGCCGCCCTGCTCCTGGGCGTCGGGCGGAACGTCGAGGGCCTCGAAGCGGGGCTCGTCGTCGGTCATGGGGCTCACCGGTAGCAGACCGCCTTCGCCGCCTCGATCACCTCGGCGACGTTCGGCAGGGCGAGCTTCTCCAGGTTCGCCGCGTAGGGCATCGGCACGTCCTTGCCGGTGATGCGCAGGACCGGGGCGTCGAGATAGTCGAAGGCATCGACCATCAGGCGCGCGGCGATCTCGGCGCCGATGCCGGATTGCGGGAAACCCTCCTCGACGGTGATACAGCGGCCGGTCTTCTTCACCGAGGCGACCACCGTCTCCGAATCCATCGGCCGGATGGTGCGCAGGTCGATCACCTCGGCCTCGATCCCGGCCTCGGCGAGTTCGTGGGCGGCCTTGAGCGCGTAGGTCATGCCGATGCCGAACGAGACGATCGTCACGTCCCTGCCTTCCCGATGGACCTTGGCCTTGCCGATCGGCACCGTGAAGTCGTCGAGCTTCGGCACCGGGAAGGACTGGCCGTACAGGATCTCGTTCTCGAGGAAGACGACCGGGTTCGGGTCGCGGATCGCGCTCTTCAAGAGGCCCTTCGCGTCCGAGGCGGTGTAGGGCATCACGACCTTGAGGCCCGGCACGTTGGAGTACCAGGCGGCGTAGTCGTGGCTGTGCTGGGCGCCGACCCGGGCCGCCGCGCCGTTGGGGCCGCGGAACACGATCGGGCAGCCGAGCTGGCCGCCGGACATGTAGAGCGTCTTGGCCGCCGAGTTGATGATCTGGTCGATCGCCTGCATGGCGAAGTTGAAGGTCATGAACTCGACGATCGGCCGCAGGCCCGTGAACGCCGCGCCGACGCCGACGCCGGCAAATCCATGCTCGGTGATCGGGGTGTCGACGACGCGCTTCGCGCCGAATTCCTGCAAGAGCCCTTGCGTGATCTTGTAGGCGCCCTGGTACTCGGCGACCTCCTCGCCCATCACGAAGACGTTGCCGTCCCGGCGCATCTCCTCGGCCATCGCGTCGCGCAGGGCCTCGCGGACGGTCTGGGTCACCATCTCGGTGCCCTCCGGGATCTCCGCCATCGCCCGGTCGTCGCTGCGACTGGTGATCACCGCGGGCGAGGCGGGCGCCGCCACCGGCTTGTCGCCGTCGGTCTTGGCCGCCGGGGCAGGGCGCTCGGTATGCCCCTCCGCCTGCATGTCGGGGGCGGGGGCCTTCTGGGCCTCGCCGGTCTCCTTGCCGTTCGGCTTCGCGCCCCCGGCCTGCACGCCCTTCGGATCCTCGCCCTCCTCGGCGAGCACCGCGATCGGCGTGTTGACCGCGACGTTGTCGGTACCGTCGGCGACCAGGATCTTGGCGAGTACGCCCTCGTCGACCGCCTCGACCTCCATGGTCGCCTTGTCGGTCTCGATCTCCGCCAGGATGTCGCCGGCCTTGACCGGATCGCCCTCCTTCTTGAGCCACTTCGCGAGCTTGCCCTGCTCCATCGTGGGCGAGAGGGCGGGCATCAGGATGTCGGTCGCCATGGGGTACTCTGTCGATCCGGGAGTGGGGCGCGCCGGGTCGGGCGCCGGCCGAAAGGGGCGAGGCCGTCCGCGAGCGGCGCGGACGGCCGGGGGCGTCAGAGCAGGGGGCGCTAGAGCAGGATGTCGGTCCAGAGCTCGGACGGATCCGGCTCGGGATCGCTGGTGGCGAAGTCCGCCGATTCGTTCACGATCTCTCGCACCTTGGCGTCGACCGCCTTGATCTCGTCCTCCGCCACCTTGTGGGGCCCGAGCAGGCGCTTGCGGACCTGCTCGATCGGGTCGGATTCCTCGCGCATCCGGGCGACCTCGTCCTTGGTCCGGTACTTGGCCGGGTCGGACATCGAGTGGCCGCGGTAGCGGTAGGTCTGCATCTCGAGGATGTAGGGGCCCTCGCCGTCGCGGGCATGCGCGATGGCGCGGGTCGCCGCCTCGCGCACGGCGCGCACGTCCATGCCGTCGACCTGCTCGCCCGGGATGCCGAAGGAGACGCCGCGCTTCGAGAAGTCGGTCTGGGCCGAGGCCCGCGAGACCGAGGTGCCCATGGCGTAGCGGTTGTTCTCGATCACGTAGACCACGGGCAGCTTCCACAGCTGCGCCATGTTGAAGCTCTCGTAGACCTGGCCCTGGTTGGCCGCGCCGTCGCCCATGTAGGTGAGGCTGACCGCGCCGTCGCCGCGATACTTGTTGGCGAAGCCGATGCCGGTGCCGAGCGACACTTGCGCGCCGACGATGCCGTGGCCGCCATAGAAGTTCTTCTCGCGGGAGAACATGTGCATCGAGCCGCCCTTGCCGCGGGAATAGCCCCCCCGGCGGCCGGTCAGCTCGGCCATCACGCCCTTCGGCTCCATGCCGCAGGCCAGCATGTGGCCGTGGTCGCGGTAGCCGGTGATGACCTGGTCGCCGTCCTTCGAGGCCATCTGGACCCCGATCACCACGGCCTCCTGGCCGATATAGAGATGGCAGAAGCCGCCGATCAGGCCCATGCCGTAGAGCTGGCCGGCCTTCTCCTCGAAGCGGCGGATCAGCAGCATCTCGCGATAGGCGTGAAGGTCCTCGTCCCGGCTGAAGGCCGGCACGTTCGAGGCCGAGGGCGGCGGGGCCGCCTTCTCGCGGGTCTTGTCGCTCCCGCGGCGGGCCTCTTTCGCGGCATCCATCGGCACCCTCCCGGCTCCTACCCTTATGGGAGCGTTTCTAGGGCAGGTGCGCGCGCAAATCGAGCGGTTCGGGACGGAAAGCCGCTGGCTTTCGGGCTGTTCGCGGTTCTCAGGGGTTGATGATGACGACGTCGTTCGGGTGGACGCGGCCGAGCACGACCCGGGCCCGCTCCTCCAGGAGGTCGCGGTCGATCTGGTCGCTGCGCAGCAGGGCCACGCGACGCTCCCACTCGGCCCGGTCGGCCTTGGTGGCGTCGAGCTCCTGCTGCAGGCCGTAGGCCTGGATCTTCAGGGCCCGCTTGGCCTCGAGGCCGCGGCTTCCGCTCTCGGCCTCGTGCAGGAAGTAGCCGACCACGAGGATCGACACGGCGTAGAGGCCGAGCGGCAACAGGACGGCACGGGCGCGACGACGGACTACCATGCGGGAGAGGATGGGGCGGGAGGGTTAAGGAAGGCGTAAAGGGGAACAACGACCTGCCTCGATGCGCAGAGCGGATCCTGACGAATTCGTATCCTGTAGGAGCATGGTCGAGATCCGCCGAACCGCCACCTACGCGACCTGGATCGACGGCCTGCATGATCGGCGCGCAGCGGCAAGGATCGAGGCACGAAGCAACCGGATGCGCCTGGGCAATCCGGGGGTTGTGAAGCCCGTGGGCGAGAGCGTCTCGGAGATGCGGATCGACGACGGCCCTGGATACCGGGTCTACTTCGTCCAGCGTGGGACGACGTTGGTCATCCTGCCCTGTGGCGGGAGCAAGAGCAGCCAGGAACGAGACATCCGGACCGCCAAGTCCCTCGTCAAGGAGGTATGACGATGCCGCTGGAGACCTTTCCGCACGACACGGCGGAGCATCTGAGAACCGACGAGGACGTCGCCCTGTACATCGAGGCGGTGCTGGAGGACGGCGACCCCGCGCTGATCCGCGACGCCATCGGGATCGTCGCCCGCGCCCGTGGAATGAGCCAGATCGCCCGCGAGGCGGGCCTGAGCCGCGAGAGCCTGTACAAGGCCCTCTCGCAGACCGGCAATCCGAGCTTCGAGACCGTGCGGGCGGTCCTGCAGGCGCCGGGCCTCCAGCTCAGCGTGAAGCGCGCCGACAAGCCGGCGGCGTAAAATACCCGGCACCGTCCGCACGAACTCAGGCAGCACCCCGCCACGCCGCCGGCGTGACCCCGGTCGCCTGGGCGAAGCGGCGGGTGAAGTGGCTCTGCGAGGCGAAGCCGCAGGTGAGCGCAATCTCGGCGAGGCTCGTGCGTCCCTCGGCCAGCAGGGTCTTGGCCCGGGCGATCCGCCGCTCGGTCACGTAGCGGTGCGGCGCCAGGCCGAAGCTCGCCTTGAACATCTTGGCGAAGTGGAAGGTGCTGAGGCCCGCCTCGTCGGCCAGCACCTCAAGGGTCAGGGCCTCGGCGAGCCGCGCCTCGATCAGCTCCGCGATGCGGCGGCGGATCGCGGGCGCGAGGCCGCCCTTCACCGCCCGGGCACCACCCGGGCCGGCATGACGCCGCAGCAGGGCGTGGAGCAGGAGGTGGCAGGCGCTCCCGAGCGCCATCCGGTCGGCCCCCGCCCCCCAGTCGAGGGGCAGGACGGCGCCGCGCATCAGCATCGCGGTGGCGGGATCCTCGGCGAAGGTCAGCTCGCGCAAGGCGATCGCGCGGGGATCGACGTCCAGCGCACTCACGGCCTGGTAGGCCAGGGTCTCGGGCGCGACATAGAGGTGGACCATGCGCAACGGCCCGCCGATCAGCCAGCGGCTCTCGTGGCCGGCCGGCAGCAGGCAGAGCTTGTCCGGTCCTCCGCCCGACACGGCACCGTCCTCCCGCACCACGCCTTCGCCGCCTTCGAGATAGAGGCT
This sequence comes from Methylobacterium sp. DB0501, assembly GCF_011043735.1. Taxonomy (GTDB): domain Bacteria; phylum Pseudomonadota; class Alphaproteobacteria; order Rhizobiales; family Beijerinckiaceae; genus Methylobacterium; species Methylobacterium alsaeris. The sequence continues at coordinate 166,955 of NZ_JAAKGV010000007.1, forward strand.
CAGGGTGTGGTGGTCCGGGCGGTCGTAGCGGGCGCGGTTGTCGCGGTTGTGCCACTCGGCCAGCGACAGCCCGCGCCCGATCTCGGCCTTGCGCAGGAGCGCCGCGCCGGTGCGGGAGAGGGCGTCGTGGACGTCGGGGTTCGGCTCGGTCACGGTGTGGGCCAGAAGGATGTCGCCGTGAGACCGTAGGGGCCGCCCGGGATGTCCGGCAACTGGCTCCACGGCCGTGATGAGGGCGAAAACCCCAAGAATCGGCAACGCCGCCGCCGGAACCGGGAATCCCGCGGGCGCCGGCCCGGTCTAAGCCGGTGGCCCAGCCCAACGGGACCCGACACGCCGTGACCGCCTTCCTCTACGCCCTGACCGTGCTCATCTGGGGCACGACCTGGATCGCCATCAAGCACCAGCTCGGCTCCGTCGCCTTCGAGGCGTCGATCGCCTACCGCTTCGCGCTGGCCGGCGCGGTGCTGTTCTGTGCGCTGGCCCTCACCGGGCGGCTGAAAGCCATCCCGTGGCGCCACCAGCCCTTCGTGCTCTTGCAGGCGCTCTGCCTGTTCTCGTGCAACTTCGCCTGCTTCTACCTGGCGACGCGCTCGGTCCCGAGCGGCATCGTCTCGGTGGTGTTCTCGGCCGCCACCGTCTTCAATGTCGCCAACGCCTACCTGTTTCACCGCCGCCGCCCGGCGCCGCGGGTGCTCGCCGGGGCGGCGATCGGGCTTGCCGGCATCGCCTGCCTGTTCCGGGACACGCTCGTCGGCACCGCCCTCGACCGGGACACCGCGATCGGCCTCGGCCTGGCGCTGCTCGGCACCTGGTTCTTCTCGGCCGGCAACCTCGTCTCGGCCCGCAACCAGCGCCACGGGCTCCCCGTGGCCACGGTGAACGCCTACGGAATGCTCTATGGCGCCGCGCTCGTGGCGACGGTCGCGGCCCTGCGCGGCGTGCCGTTCGGCTTCGACCCGTCGCCGGCTTACGTCGGGGCGCTCCTCTACCTCGCCATCCCCGGCTCGGTCATCGGCTTTACTGCCTACCTGACGGTGGTGCACCGGATCGGCCCCGAGAAGGCCGCCTACATGACCGTGCTGTTCCCGGTCGTGGCGCTGACGATCTCGGTCTTCGCGGAAGGCTACCGGGTGACGCCGCTCGCAGGCCTCGGCTTCGCCCTGGTGCTCGCCGGCAACGTCGTGGTGTTCGCGCCCTTGCAGGCCCTGCGCGCCCAACGAAAAGGCCGCCCGGAGGCGGCCTGCAAGGCGTGATGGTTTCGAAGACGGGGAGGGGCGTCCGACGCCCCTCCCCGTCAGGAGGATCAGCCGATCTTCAGCGCGCCGCGGCCGAGGTAGCGGGCCTGGCTGCCCAGGCCTTCCTCGATGCGGATGAGCTGGTTGTACTTAGCCAGTCTGTCCGAGCGGGCGAGCGAGCCGGTCTTGATCTGCCCGCAATTGGTCGCGACGGCGAGGTCGGCGATGGTCGCGTCCTCGGTCTCGCCGGAGCGGTGCGACATCACGGCGGTGTAGCCGGCGCGGTGGGCCATGTCGACGGCGGCCAGGGTCTCGGTGAGCGAGCCGATCTGGTTGACCTTCACCAGGATCGAGTTCGCCGTGCCCTTGGAAATCCCCTCCGACAGGCGGGTGACGTTGGTCACGAACAGGTCGTCGCCGACGAGCTGGCAGCGGTCGCCGACCTTGTCGGTGAGCGCCTTCCAGCCGGCCCAGTCGTCCTCCGACATGCCGTCCTCGATCGACAGGATCGGGTAGGCATCGACCAGCTTGGCGAGATAGGCGGCCTGGGCCTCCGGGTCGCGGGTCTGGCCCTCGCCCTCGTAGACATACGAGCCGTTCTTGAAGAACTCGGTGGCGGCGCAGTCGAGCGCCAGCACGATGTCGCGGCCCGGCTCGAAGCCGGCGGCGCGGATCGAGTCCATCACGAAGTCGAGCGCGGCCTCGGCCGAGGGGAGGTTGGGGGCGAAGCCGCCCTCGTCGCCGACGTTGGTGTTGTGGCCGGCCTTCTTCAGGGCGCTCTTGAGGGTGTGGAACACCTCGGCGCCCCAGCGCACCGCCTCGGCGAGCGACTCGGCGCCCACCGGCATGATCATGAATTCCTGGAAGTCGATCGGGTTGTCGGCATGCGCGCCGCCGTTGATGATGTTCATCATCGGCACCGGCAGGATCCGGGCCTGGGTGCCGCCGACATAGCGGTAGAGCGGCAGGCCGGAGGCCTCGGCGGCGGCCTTGGCGACGGCGAGCGAGACGCCCAGGATCGCGTTGGCGCCGAGACGGGCCTTGTTCGGCGTGCCGTCGAGCTCGATCATCGCCTCGTCGATGGCGGCCTGCTCCTCGGCGTCCATGCCGCCGATGGCGTCCAGGATCTCGCCGTTGACGGCCTCGACGGCCTTCAGCACGCCCTTGCCGCCGTAGCGGGACTTGTCGCCGTCGCGCAGCTCCACCGCCTCGTGCGCGCCGGTCGAGGCGCCGGAGGGGACGGCGGCACGGCCGAAGGAGCCGTCCTCGAGGAGGACGTCGACCTCGACGGTGGGGTTGCCCCGGCTGTCGAGGATCTGGCGGGCGGCGATGTTGGTGATCGCGGTCATGAGAGGATCTCTCGGGCAGGCTTTACAGCGTTCGCGCGGCTTATCGGCCAAGATGCCGCCTGCGGCAAGCCGTCCATGGGGGTGACGGCCGCACGCTGCCCAGGGGGGATGCGGAAGGGATACCCCCAGGGAGGCGCGCCCGGGCCGATCCATGCGCGGGTCGAGCGGTTTCGCGCGGGCCCGGGCGGGTTTATGGAGGCGTCATGACCCAAGACATGACGCACCATGCCCGGCAGCTCGGGCAGCCCATCGCCCAGCCGCGCTCGCCCGACGAGGCCCAGCTCGACCGCGTGCCGAACCCGCACCCGGACACCGATTACTGCGCCCGCTTCACCGCGCCGGAATTCACCTCGCTCTGCCCGGTGACCGGCCAGCCCGACTTCGCCATCCTGGTGATCGACTACGTGCCGGATCAATGGCTGGTCGAGTCGAAGTCGCTGAAGCTCTACCTGCACAGCTTCCGCGATCACGGCGCCTTCCACGAGGATTGCACCGTCGGCATCGGCCGCCGCCTGACCGCGCTTCTGGAGCCGCGGTATCTCCGCATCGGCGGCTACTGGTACCCCCGCGGCGGCATCCCGATCGACGTGTTCTGGCAGACCGGCACCCCGCCGGCCTCGGTCTGGCTGCCCGACCAGGGCGTGCCGCCGTACCGGGCGCGCGGCTGACGCCAAAGAGAAGGGCGGCCGGGTCGCCCCGGCCGCCCTCGTTCAACTCAGGTTCGCGCCACTCACGGTGGCGCCGGGCCTCAGTAGCCGTAGCCATACCCGTAGGCCGGGGCCGGGGCGCCGTAATAGCCGTAGCCGTTGCGGCGGGCCGCATCGGCGGCGGCGGCGGCGCCGATCGCGCCCACGGCGGCACCCGCGATGCCGAGGCCGACCGCGGCGCCCGGCGAGATGCCGCGGCGGCGGGCGCCGTAGGCGTAGGGCCGGCCGGCATAGCCGCGACCGTAGCCGTAACCGTGGTGGTGGCCGTAGCCGTGGCCGCGCCAGCCTTGAGCCTGTGCCGGCGAGGGCGCGACGGTGGACACGGCGCCGAGGGCGACGGCGAGGGCCGGAATGATCGCCAGCTTGCGCATCGTTGATCTCCTGCTTTCGTTCAAGCCATATGACCCGGACAACGACCTCGGCCGGGAAGGGTTCCCGCAATCGTTCCGCCCGAGCCCGCCCGCCTGCGTTGCGGCGGGCCGGGGATCCGGCTGCCGCAACGGGGGGCATGACTGAGGCTGATCCTGCCGCGGCGCGCCTGAACTCAGGCTGAACTTACGCCAGGGCGGGATCGTCGGCCGAGATCGTCAGCCGCTTCGTGCGAGACGCCGGGCGGTGGCGAGGCCGAGGACCAGGATCGCGGCGGCACAGACGGCCAGGGCCGGCAGCTGGCCGAGGGCTTCGAGGCCGAAGCCCAGCACCGCGACCCCGAGGGCCTGGCCGCAGAAGAACGAGAAGGCGTGCAACGCCACCGCCGAGGCCCGGGCCTCCGGCGCCACCTCGGTCACCTGCACCTGGAAGGTGTTGTGCAGCATGTAGAAGCCGAGGCCGAGCGCCACGAGGGCCGCGCAATCGGCCTGCCAGGAGCCGGCGAGGCCGACGACCAGGAGGGCGCCGGCCGAGACCGCGCCGCCGGCCATCAGCATCCGGGTCTGGCCGAGGAAGCGCAGCAGCAGCCCGACGGTGAGCGAGTAGGCGAGGCCCCCGGCGGCGAAGCCCGCGAGCACGAGGCCGGCCTCCCGAGGCCCGCCCTCGCCCCGCGCCTCGATCAGGTGGGCGAGGTGCGGGAAGATGCCGAACACCGCGATCGCCTCGACGAAGACGGCGCAGAACAGCACCCGGGCGCGGGGATTGCGCAGGATGGCGCGGTAGCGCGACAGCGCGGGCGCGAGGGCGAAGCGGCCGCCGGCGGCGCGCAGGCGCCGGGCGAAGCCGAGGGCGACGCCGCACAGGCCCATCGCCCCGACCCCAGCGGCGAGGCCGAACACGCCGCGCCAGCCGATCGCGCCCTCGATCAGCCCGGCGACGGTGGAACCCGAGAGCTGGCCGAGGATCACCGCGACGAGGAAGCGGCCGATCGCGACCTGGCGCTGCGCCATCGGGATGCGGTCGCCCATCATGGCGAGCGAGAGCGGGATCACCCCGCCGGCCGCCGCCCCGGCGAGCATCCGCAGGCCGAACAGGGTGCCGATGTCGCTCGCCGCCGTGCAAGCCGCCAGCGCCAGGGTCAGCACGGCGAGGCAGGCCACCACCACCCGTTCCTTGCCGAGCGCGTCGCCCACCGGCCCGAGCACCGGCTGGATCAGCGCGTAGGGCAGGGCGAAGGCGGTGGAGAGGAGCGCCACGGTGGCGGGCGGGCTCGCGAGGTCTCGGGCGAGCACGCCGACCAGCGGCTCGACCACCCGGCCCGCGAAGGTGCTGGCGAAGCCCCCGGCGGCCAGGACCGCGATCAGGCGGGAGGGCGACTCGCTCGCGGCCCGCATCGCCGCCGCCCCGTCAGCCGCCATGCCCGTCCGCGAATCCGGCTTTCGCCAGGGAATCCTTGGCCAGCCGGTCGAAGGCCTGGAGCTCGGCGAGCAGGGCCGGCATCTGCCGCAGCGGGACCATGTTGGGCCCGTCGGAGGGCGCCCGGTCGGGATCCGGATGGGTCTCGATGAACACGCCCGCGACCCCGACCGCCACCGCGGCCCGGGCGAGCACCGGCACGAATTCGCGCTGGCCGCCGGAGGTGGCGCCCTGGCCGCCGGGCTGCTGCACCGAGTGGGTGGCGTCGAACACCACCGGCAGGCCGCCGCTCACCTGCGCCATGATCGGCAGGGCGCGCATGTCCGACACCAGCGTGTTGTAGCCGAAGGAGGCGCCGCGCTCGGTCAGGAGCACGTTGGGGTTGCCGGCCCCGGTGATCTTGGCCGCCACGTGGGCCATGTCCCAGGGGGCGAGGAACTGCCCCTTCTTGACGTTGACGACCCGGCCGGTGGCCGCCGCCGCCAGCAGCAGGTCGGTCTGACGGCACAGGAAGGCCGGGATCTGCAGGATGTCGACGGCTTGCGCCGCGGCCGCGCAATGGCCGGCCTCGTGCACGTCGGTGACGACCGGGAGCCCCAGGGACTCGCGGATCTCGGCGAAGATCGGCAGCGCCTGCTCGAGCCCGAGGCCGCGGCTCGAACCGGCCGAGGTGCGGTTGGCCTTGTCGAACGACGACTTGAAGACGAGTCCGAGCCCCAAGGCCGCCGTCATCTCCTTGAGGGCGCTCGCGACCTCGAGGGCGTGGGCGCGGCTCTCCAGGGCGCAGGGGCCGGCGATCAGGCTCAGCGGCAGGTGGTTGCCGAAGCGGACGGAGCCGGCGGCGACGGTGACGGGCGAGGAGGATCGTGTCGACATGGCCCTGGAGCCGTAGCGGGTTTCGGCGGGCGCGGGAAGGTGCGGGAAGGCTCACCCCGCCCCTCGCCGCTCCCCCTTGTCGCCCCGCTTGCGGCGCGGCAAGGGACAGCGATGGCGTACGGCTCCCTTCTCCGTCCGAGCGATGTCTTCTGCGCGCCCCGGCAGATCGACAGCCTGGACGGCTGCTTCTTCACCCACGCGATCGACCTTCCCGCCTACGGGACGATGCCCGGCCAGTGGGACATGCGGCGCGGCGTCGAGGATTGCCTGGGCTTCGTCGACGTGCGCGGCAAGCGCGTCCTCCATGCCGGAAGCGACAGCGGCTTTCTCGGCTTCGCGATGGAGCAACGGGGGGCGGAGGTGGTCTGCCTCGACGAGCCCGGCCTGTCCTGGGACATCGTGCCGTTCCCGCAGGCCGACGAGGCCGGCGCGCGCCGGACGCTCGACCGGCATCTGGAGACGATCCGCCGAGCCTACTGGTTCAGCCACCGCGCCCTCGGATCGCGGGTCCGGCTGGCGCGCGGGACGCCCTACGCCGTCCCGGACCTCGTCGGCCCCGCCGAGATCGCGGTGCTGAACCACGCGCTCCCGCGCCTGCGGGACCCGTTCCGGGGCCTCCACGCCGTGGCGCGGTTCGCCCGCGAGACGATGATCGTCACCGACGTCGCCGCCTCGCGAGGCTCCTGGCTACGGGACCTCGTCCGGCCGTCCCGTCGGCCCGCCTTCTTCGTGCCGCGGGCCCGCCGGCCGGAGGGCTGGGGCTCGTGGTGGCGGCTCCCGCCCGAGACCGTGCAGGAGATCCTGGCGATCCTCGGCTTCTCGGACTCCGCCGTGCACCGCCACCGTCAGCTCCACCTCGGCGCCGCGCGCGACTGCTACACGGTCGTCGCGCGCCGGACGGGGCCGACGGGCGGCGACCCGGCCGACGACGATGCGACGGGAGACGGTCGCGGGGCGGCACGGCGACAGGGGACGGGCATGCGGCGATCGCTGAAGCGGACCTTCGACCTCTGGGGCGAGGCGCGGGTCATGCCGGAGCCTCCGCGCCTGCGCGTGGTCGAGAACGCCCTCTACCTGCCCTTCGTCCATGCCGGACGCTGGGGCGTGTTCGATGCCGAGCGCCGGATCGTCGAGGAGAGCGTGGATTATCTCGGGCCGGAGCGGCAGCTCCACAACCAGGTGACCGAGTGGCCGCCGGACGCCGCCGGCCCGATCGAGGACGCCCCCGAGGAGCATTACCTCTATCTCGGCCAGCTCAACCCGCATTACGGGCATTTCATCGTCAACACGCTCGCCCGGTTCTGGCCGATGCTCGAGGCCGGCGCCCGGCCGCGGCTGCTGTGCCACGGCTATTTCGGCGGGCACGACCTCCTGGCCGAGCGTCCCTTCGTGGTCGAGATCCTGGACCGCCTCGGCCTGAGGCTCGCGGACCTCGCGGTCTTCGACCGTCCGGTCCGGATCCGGCGCCTCACGGTGGTCGCGCCGGCGCTCCGGGAAATGGCCTTCGTCCATCCGGTCATGGCCGCGCTCGGGGATGCGATCGGCCGCGCCTCGCTCGCGGGCGTCCCCGTCGATGCGGAGTCCCGGCCGGTCTACCTGTCGAAGGCGCGGCTCTCCGACTACGTCCAGCGGGTCGAGAACGAGGACGCGATGGCCGAGGCGCTGAGCCGGGCGGGCATCGACATCGTCTATCCGGAAACCCTCACCTTCGACGAGCAGATCCGGCTGCTGGCGCAGCGCCGGACGATCATCGCGAGCCAGGGCTCGGCGCTCCACACCGCCCTGTTCGCGCCGCCGGGCCGGTCGATGATCGTCCTCAGCCCGAGCCCGCACGTCAATGCGACCTACCTGCTGATCGACGCCGTCAAGGGTCACCGGTCGCGGTACTACCATCCGCAGGGGCTGCGCTCCGTCCAGACCGAGACCCGGCGCCTCACCTATTTCGAGGACCCGCTGCGCCTCGCCGAGGAGCTGGTGCTGCGCCTGGAGCATCCCGAGGTGTCGGACGGATGGGACGAGCTCGACCAGCGCGCGACCTGGCACACGGCGCCGTCGATCCCGCCGCTGCCGCCCCGGCTGCGCCGCAAGGGGATGTTCGGGACGGGTGTCCGGTGAGAGGGCCGGCGACGTCCACGGCGCAAGGCCCGGCGGGGCGGATGCCCCGGGTGACACGCATCGCCGCGCTCCTGCATGACAGCTTGGATCGGCAGGCGATTTGGATCGACCAAGATATTTGACGGTCGTCCATAATATGAGATGATCGCGGCACGACAGGAGCCGCGCCATGCCACCTCGCCCTGACCGCCCATCCCCCGGATCCGCCCGATGACCGGCGCGGCTCTCCTCTGCCTCGTCGCCGGGGCGGCCCTGGTGGTGCAGAACGCGCTGATGGGGGCGATCGTGGCGCGGGGGACCGGGCTGACCGGGGCGCTGCTGTGCAACTCGCTGGTCGGGCTGTCGCTGCTCGGCCTCGTCGAGGTCTGGCGCAGCGGGCCGGCCTTCCCGTTGCGCCTGATGGAGCGGGCGGAGCCGTGGTTCCTGGTGCCGGGGCTGCTCGGTACGCTGGTCGTGGCGGCCAGCCTCTACGGCTACCGCCAGCACGGGGCGACCGTCACGGTGGCGCTGGTGGTGGCGGGGCAGCTGGCGGCGGGCATCGCCGGCGACGCGGCTGGCCTGACCGGCCGCCGTGGAAGTTCGGGTCCCGGAAGTCCGGGTCTCGGGAGCTTGGGGCTGGAGACCTGGCTCGGGGCCGCGCTGCTGGTCGCCGGCGCGGTCCTGATCCTGCGGGGGCGGGGGGCGGCCTGACATTGAAGCCGGGGCGGCGTGACGCCGGCCCCGATCAACCGGCTGCCCGGTCAGCCCCTGGCGCCCCTCGGGGCCTCGGTGGCGGTGGCGGCGAGGCCGTCAGGCGCAGGCCCGGGGCCGAGCAGGTTGACGGCCACGTGGAGGCCGATGGCGGGTCCGAAGACCAGGGCCAGCATGAGAAGGAGAACGACCACGACGCTGCGGTCGCGGGTCGCGCCGCCGGAGCGGGCGTGCATCGTCATCAGGGTCATGGCTCACCTCGTTCGACCGGCCGCATCGGCGCCGGTCGCGGGCGAGCCCGATCAGCGATCAGGCGCGGGTCACGCGAGGCGGTACCGAGGCGGCGCGGTCCGTCGACTACTGTCGCTGGGCATGGGGATCGTGGATGTCCGGTGATGTCGCGCGCCGCCGATTCGTCGGCAGCCCACGGACCAGGGCGACATGCGTGCGAACCCCCGCGGCGTCAAGGGGGCGGAGGCGATTTTTAACGCCAAGGTGGCCTGCCATGCGCGCCGGACCGACGGTGCGGGCTCACAAGCCCTTTGTTCTCGCCGCATTTCTTTGCCACAAGCCGAACGACCTGCGCCGGACGCGACAGACCCGGCCCTGCCCCTCCGAGAAGCCTGCCTCCCGTTCATGCCCGATCCCAGACTTGCCGCCCCCGACGACGCGGCCCCGATCCCGACCGGCGTGCCGGGCCTCGACAGCATCCTGGAGGGGGGCTACGCCGCCAACCGCGCCCATCTGGTCGAGGGCCGGCCGGGCTCGGGCAAGACCACCCTGGCGCTACAATTCCTCCTCGACGGGGCGCGGCTGGGCGAGCGCTGCCTCTACATCACCCTGTCGGAGAGCCGGCGCGAGCTCGCCTCGGTGGCCGCCCGCCACGGCTGGTCTCTGGACGGCATCGAGATCTTCGAGCTGGTGCCGCCCGAGCTCAGCCTCGATCCGCGCCAGCAGCAGAGCCTCGTCCATTCCTCCGACCTCGAGCTCGGCGAGACCGTGCGCCTCGCCATCGCGGAGATCGACCGGGTCAAGCCGCAGCGGGTGGTGTTCGACAGCCTGTCGGAGATCCGGCTGCTGTCGCAAGGCTCGCTGCGCTACCGCCGCCAGGTGCTGGCGCTCCGCAGCTACCTGCTGATCCACGACACGACGGCGCTCCTCCTCGACGACCTCACCGCCGAGCAGGACGACCTCAACCTGCACAGCCTCTGCCACGCGGTGATCCAGCTCGAGCAGCTGGCCCCGCTCTACGGCGGCGAGCGCCGGCGGCTGCGGGTGGTCAAGATGCGCGGCACGCATTTCCGGGGCGGCTACCACGACTTCGTCATCCGCCGCGGCGGCCTCGTGGTGTTCCCGCGCCTCGTCGCCGCCGAGCACGGCCGCCCCTACGAGCCCGACCGCCTCGGCTGCGGCAATGCCGGCCTCGACGCGCTGCTCGGCGGCGGGCTCGACCGCGGCACCAGCACGATGCTGCTCGGCCCCTCGGGCGTCGGCAAGTCCTCCACCGCGCTCGCCTACGTGGTCGCGGCGCTCCGGCGCGGCGAGCGCGGGCTGATCCTGAGCTTCGACGAGCCGACCGGGATCCTGCGGCGCCGGGCCGCCGGCCTCGGCATGGACATCGCGGACGCCGTCGCCGACGGCCGCCTGCTGGTCGAGCAGATCGACCCGGCGGAGGTCTCGCCGGGCGAGCTCGCCGCCATGGTGCGCGACGCCGTCGAGCGCGAGAACGTGCGCCTGGTGCTGATCGACTCGCTCACCGGCTACCAGAGCGCGATGCCGGGCGAGCAGTACCTGCTGCTGCAGATGCACGAGATCCTGACCTACCTGAACCAGCAGGGCGTGACGACGCTGCTGGTGCTGGCCCAGCACGGGCTCGTCGGCCAGATGTCCGCGACGGTCGATCTGACCTACCTCAGCGACACCGTGGTGCTGTTTCGGTTCTTCGAGGCGGGCGGCCACTTGCGCCGGGCGGTGTCGGTGGTCAAGAAAAGGGTGGGGCCGCACGAGGACACCATCCGGGAACTTGGCATCGACAGCGGCGGTTTGCGTGTCGGCGAGCCGCTGGCCGGGTTCCGGGGCGTCCTGACGGGCGTGCCGAGCTATCACGGCCGCGTGCTGGCCGAGCAGGATGGGCCGGATCTGGGCAGCCATGAGAGAGAGTGATCCGCCGGTCCTGATCCTCGCCCCCGCCGGGCGCGACGCGGCGGTGGCCGGCTCGATCCTCGACGAGGCCGGCCTGCGGGCGGAGATCTGCGCCGACATGCCGGCCCTGGTCGCCCGGCTCGACGAGGGCAGCTGCGCGGTCCTGACCGAGGAGGCCCTGCGCGCCGCCGACCGGCACGGGCTCGCCGCCTACCTGGCCGGGCAGGAGCCGTGGTCGGACTATCCCTTCGTGCTGCTCACCCTGCGGGGCACCCCGCCGGATGCGCGGCTGATGGATTCCCTCGGCAACGTCACCCTGCTCGAGCGGCCGTTCCACCCTGCCACCCTGGTCACCGCGACCCGCTTCGCCGTGCGGGCGCGGCGGCGCCAGCGCGAGGCCGCGGCCTTCCTGCACGAGCGCCAGCAGACCGCCGAGCGCCAGGCCCTGCTGATCCGCGAGCTGCACCACCGGGTCAAGAACACGCTGGCCACCGTGCAGGCGCTGCTCGGCGCCTCGGCACGGGGCGCCACCAGCGTCGACGAGTTCTACCAGGGCTTCTCGGCCCGGGTGATCTCGCTCGCCAAGACCCACAACCTCCTGACGGAGGATTACTGGCAGATGGCCTCGCTCCAGGAGATGCTGGAGAACGAGCTCGGCCCCTACAACGACGAGGCCGGCAAGCGCATCGCGCTGAAAGGCCCCCTGGTCGAGCTCACCGCCGACCTCGCGGTGCCGACCGGCATGGCGATCCACGAACTGACCACCAATGCCGCCAAGCACGGCGCCCTGTCGGTGCCCGAGGGGCGGATCACCGTGGCCTGGGCCGTCGACCACGGCGAGACCGGCCGCCGCCTGCGCCTCGACTGGACCGAGCGCGGCGGCCCGCGCACCGCGGAGCCGACCCGCAAGGGCTTCGGTTCGACCCTGCTGCAGCGGGTACTGACCATGCAGTGCGGTGCCGACATCCGCTTCGACTTCAAGCCGACGGGCCTGCATTTCCGCATGGAGGCGCCGCTGGTCGAGCACAGGACGGTGCCGCATTATTGATGCGGCATCCGGACCGTTCCGTCCGAAGCTCGTCTCGCACCGTCTGCATGATTCCATTTCCGGACGATGCCGCCCGGAAACGGGATCACCAGCCGCGCGGCGTCCGAGCGAAGCCGAAATCCGCATTGCGAACGCGATTGCGCAGCAACCGCCGAGCAATCAGTCGGATTTCGCATGACTCGATCCTGCTTCGGGAGCCGAGCGCTTGTCGTAAGCCTCTCCCTTTCCCGGACCACCTTCCGCTGACGCTGCTCCCGGCCGGGAAAAAGGAAGGCTCGTGAGACGCCGCCGGGGTCTACGGCTCGCCCGCGCTTACGCCGCCCGCGCCGTCCTCGGCAGGAGCGCCGTCGCCACCGCCTCGGGCGTCGCGAACAGGTGGGCGGGATTCGCGGCCGCGAGCGCCGCCGCCCCGGTATAGCCCCAGGTGACCGCCCCGAAGGCGAGGCCGGCCCGGGTCGCGGCGGCGTGGTCGCGCAGTTCGTCGCCCAGGCAGAGCACCGCCGAAGAGGGCAGGCCGCTCGCCCGCGCCACCGCCCGGAACCGCCGGGCCTTGCCGAACAGGGCGGTGCCGCAGGCGTAGACGTCGATCAGCCCGGCGCTCCGCGGCCCGAGCACCCGGCGCACCACGTCCTCGCTGTTCGAGCTGACGAGGGCGAGCGCGACGCCGCCGGCCGCCAAGCGGGCGAGGAGAGCGGGAATACCCGGGAAGGGCGCGAGTTCACCGGCATCGCGGGCGGCGAGGCCGTGCATGTGGCGGGCGATCAGCGGCAGCTTCCAGCCCGGCACCCCGAGGCGCCGCATCACCCCGCGGGCATCCAGTGCCCGCAGAACGTCGACCTCGTCGGCGGAGGGGCAGCGGAAGCCGTAGCGGTCGGCGATCCCGGGCAGCACCCGGGTGAACCACGGGAAGGTGTCGGCCAGGGTGCCGTCGAAATCGAGGACGACGAGCCGGTAGGCCGGTACGCCCTCCCGGTTCGCCGGTACGCCGCCCCGGTCGGCTACCAGCACACGCGGGGCAGCCGGCGCTTCCAGCGCTGACCGATGCGCAGATCCTCGTCGCCGGCGCGGCGCTTGGTCCGCAGGCGGATCTCGCCGGCATCGGAACCCTGCGGTGCGGCGTCCGGCGCCTGCATCTTCGGGGCTTGACTGGTGGGAACCTGGATCTTCGACTCGATCCGGGGAGCGACCGGCACGGCGACCGGCGCGGGGGTCTGGATCGGCGCCTCGTCGGGCCAGTCCTCGGGCCACACGAAGGCCGGGCGCGGACCGGCGGCGCGGCGCGGCGCCGGTTCCGCGGCGCGGTAGCGGCGCACCCGGGGCAGCTTCGGCTCGGGCTCCGGGGCGGCCTCCGGCTCGGGCTCGGGCTCCGGCGGGGCGATCAGGCTCGGCAGGACGCGCTTGGCGGGAGCGGCATCGGCCCGCTGGGCCGGGGCTGCGAAGACCTGCTCGGCGGTCTTGTCGAGGGGAGACTTCTCGGCGGCCTTGTCGGCCGGGACCTTGCCGGCCGGAGGCTTGCCGTCAGAATTCTTCCCGGCAGAATTCCTGGAGAAGACCGACAGCTCCGGCGGGTCGAACCGGCCGGACTGGGTGGCGGCGGCGGCCTCCTCGAAGAGGCCCGTCCCGGCCCAGAGATTGCGGCCGGGGGAGGCCGGCTTGGGCTTGGGCTCGGGCTCGGCCGGCGCGGCGAGGCTCACCGCGGGCTTGCCGACGGGGGGCTTGCCGACGGGGCGCTCGCTCTGGGGCCGCTCGCTGTCGATCAGGGGGGAAGTGCGGCTGCGCTTGATCTCGACCGTGAAAGACGGTCTCGCGCGGTGGCGCGTCATAGAATGTCCTGAAGCGATCTGTTCGGAATCAGTCGCCCGCGGCCATGCGCGCGGGCACGATCCTCACTTAGGATGGGTGACAGGAATTGTCCATGCCAAGAATTGATAAAGTCTCAACGGAGGTCACAGTCACGGCATCCGTGTGGTCTGGCGCCCGCATTGTTCTGCGGCGGGCGAGGTTTGACACAAGCGCGCACGAATCATCCGCCCGTACCGGCATGCCGCGGGGCGGGCGGGTCTTTCGCCGCATGACCCCGCAGCGCCTTCGAACGGACGCGGCCGGAGGCGCCGGCCCAGTCCGAATGGGCGCCGGCATGATGGAGAGAGGGAGCTGCGCATGACCGTCTTCGTGCTGACCGGGGCCGGGATCTCGGCCGAGAGCGGGCTCGGCACCTTCCGGGATCCGGGCGGGCTGTGGCGGCGCTTCGACCCGATGCGCCTCGCCACGCCCGAGGCCTTCGCCCGCGAGCCCGAGGAGGTCCACGCCTTCTACAACCTGCGCCGGCAGGGAGTGCGGGAGGCGCAGCCCAATGCCGCCCACGCGGCGCTGGCCCGGCTCGAAGCGGGCCTCGCCGCCCGCGGCGACCGGCTGTTCCTCTGCACCCAGAACGTCGACGACCTGCACGAGCGCGCCGGCTCGAAGGCGGTCACCCACATGCACGGCGAGCTGATGCGGGTGCGCTGCAAGGCCTGCGGCGCGTCTCGCGGATGGGCCGGGGACTTGAGCCGCGACACCGCCTGCCCGGCCTGCGGGCGACGGGGCGGGATGCGCCCGGACGTCGTCTGGTTCGGCGAGATGCCGCTCCACCTCGAGGCGATCGACGCGGCGCTCGACGAGGCCGCGCTGTTCGTCGCCATCGGCACGTCCGGGGCGGTCTACCCGGCGGCGGGCTTCGTGGCGCGGGCCCGCGCCGCCGGGATCCCGACCCACGAGATCAACCTCGCCCCCTCCGATACCGCCGGCCTGTTCGAGACGGCGAGCTACGGCCCGGCGACCCGGGCGGTGCCGGACTTCGTGGATTCCCTTCTGCGGGAGGTCAGCGGATCGAGACCTTGACGTCGAGATGGGTGGCGGCGCCGTCCGGGTAGATGATCAGGATGCGGTAGGCGTCGAGCCCCTCGTAACCCTCGGCGGCCTCGAAGGTCATCTTCAGGCCCTCGACCTTGCGGGCATTGCAGGCGGCGAGGGGCGAGCCGGGGGCGTAGCGCGGGAAGGACGGCTCGGCGGCAAAGCGCACGCTGCCGTGCTTCGGCGCCTCGACGAGGCGGGCCACCACCGGCCCCTGCGCCGAGCAATCGGGAAACAGGCTGGTGAAGAACCCGATGGTGCGGGCCTCGTTCATCGGCACGACCCGGAAATAGGGCGTCGCCGGGACCGCCGGGAACCCGTTCGGGGCCGCCGCTTGCGGCGCCTCCGGCGGGGCGGGGGCAGGGATGGGAGCCGGCTCGGCCGCAGGCGGGGACTGGGCAGGCAGGGACTGGGCGGGAGAGACCCGAACAGGAGGCGCCTGGACGGGCGCGCCGGCGCAGGGCAGGGCGACGAGGCCGGCGAGGGCCCCGGCCCACGGGGCGGCGCGGCGGGGTCGCATCCGGAACGGCATCGGGGACGCTCCTCGGGACTCGGTCAGGGGGCGTAGGCGCTGGCGGCGGCGGGCAAGGTCTTGGGCAAGGTCTTGTCCTGCAGGCGGGCCGCCAGCGGCCGGATGGCGGGGCGCAGCCACGGCCCCTCGATGGCGAAGGCGCCGGTCCGGCCGTCGGGTCCGGGCTCGATCCGGGCCTCGGCACCGAGGCGCCGCTCGGCCAGGAAGACCCGGCCGCCGAGGCTCGCCGTCAGGCCTCCGCCGCGGACCTGCCCCTGGCCGATCTCCGCGACCCCGTCGCTCACCGTCAGGACGACCCGGGCGCGCTCGAAATGGGTGCGCCCGCCCCGGCGCAGGGCGGCGGCGGCCTCGGGGCGCTGGGCGAGGTCGACGAGGCTCAACCCTAGGATCTCCCCGCCCTCGACCGTGGCGGCGGCCCGGCCGGCGAGGCGGCCGACGAGGTCGGCGAGGCTCGATCCGGCGCTGTCGAGGGCGACCGAGGCTTGCGCCCGGCCGAGGATCCAGCGTGGCCAGCCGAGATCGGCGAACAGGCCGCCGAGGTCGATCCGGTCGGCGCTGCCCTGCAGCCGGGCGTCGAGGCCGGCCGGCAGGGCGGCGAGCGCCGCCCGCCCCTTGACGGTGCCGCCCTGCACCGTGGCCCGTCCCAGGGTCGCCTCCACGGTGCCGTCGCGCACCAGGAGGCCGGCGGCGACGTCCTGCGCCTCGACCGGGCCGAGGCGGGCGGAGGCCGCGGACAGCCGCAGGTCGAGGTCGCCGCGGATGAACCCGTCGAGGGCGAGGGGCGCCCGGCTCCACGCGCCGCCGGGCTCGGGCTCGGGCACGAGGCCCGACAGGTCGAGCCGCTCGGCCGCCAGGGTGGCGGAGAGGGCGAGCCGCCCCCGCGCCAGGGAGGCGGCGCCGGCGCCTTCGAGCCGGCTGTCGCCGACCCGCACCTGCAGCTCGGGCGATTCGATAGCGCCGGGGCGGGCGGTGAAGCGGCCTTCCAGGCTCACCGAGCCGGCGAGCGCGGCGGGGCCGGGGGCGATCCCGAGCCAGGCCAGGGTGCCGGGGAGCGCCGGGGTGGAAAAGCGGCCCCGGCCGGACAGGCGCGGGCCGGATGCCTTCGCGTCGGACGCCTTCGCCCAGACCAGGCGGCCCTCGATCTCGGCGCCGCCCTCGGCACCGCTGCTGTCGGCCGTCTTCGGGCCGGCGGCGCTCCAGGCGAGGGCGGCGGTGACCGGGGTCTCGGCGCCGGCGGCGAGCTCGCGCGGGTGCAGGTCCGAGAGCGCCAGCGTCGCCGCCACGTCGCGCCAGGTGAAGGCGGCGGACAGGTCGAGGGCGGCGCTCGGGCGCGGCCAGTTCGCCACCAGGTTCAGGCCGGTGACCGTCTCGGGGGCGCCGGTGCGGGGGTCGTGCAGGGTGAGCGTCGCGTCGACGAGGACGAGGCGGCGCAGGTGCCGGCCGCGGCCGGCGGCGACGCGGGCGGCGAGCCGGGCCGCCGGCTCGGCCCAGTCGCTCCCGGTTCCGTCGCCGCCCGCACGCTCCGGCAGGGCGATCCGGGCCCGGTCGAGGACGAGGCCGGTGATCTCCGGCCGGCCGGCGAGGAGCCCGGCGAGGCCGAACTGCACCTGCAGGCCTGCGCTGGCGACGAGGTCGTGGCCGGCGCGGCTCAGCCGCACGCCGGAGAAGCTGAGGCGGGGGGCGGGCAGCAGGGTCAGGGTGGCGGGCCCGGTGACCGCGAGGCCGAGGCCGTAGCGGCGCGCCAGGTCCCGTTCCGCGAAAGCCGCCGCCCGCGGGTCGGCGATCGTCCAGGGCTGGGAGGCGGCCGCGAGCGCGAGCGCCGCAACGGCGGCGCCGCTCAGGGCCAGGGTGGTTCGGCGCGACATCGCTCTCCGGCAGCCGGCGTGGACGAGAACTCGTGCGCCCCCCCGGGCGCCGCCCTGGCCGGCCTCCTGGCCCGCCGGCGGCATACGCCTTCCCGGTTACCCCTATAATCCGTCGCGCACGCCTTGTCTCCCCGGCACGATTTTCCGGGCCGGCCCAGCGGCCGCCGGAGCAGGACATTTTCCTCCGGTCTCCCGGTGGTGCGGCGCCGCAACGATGCTAAACAGGGCGGCGAGGCGCCGCATCCGTGCGGGAACGAGGGCATTTGAGCCCCGGCGGCACCAGAATGGATTGGGGAAACGAGGGATGAAGAAGGTATACCCCGACGCCACGGCCGCCCTGGCGGGCGTCCTGCGGGACGGCATGACGATCATGGCCGGCGGCTTCGGCCTGTGCGGCATTCCCGACGTCCTCATCGACGCGGTGCGCGAGAGCGGCGCCAAGGACCTCACGGTCATCTCGAACAATGCCGGCATCGACGGCGTCGGCCTCGGCGTGCTGCTCGAGACGCGTCAGATCAAGAAGATGATCTCGTCCTATGTCGGCGAGAACAAGACCTTCGCCAAGCAGTACCTCGCCGGCGAGCTGGAGATCGAGTTCAACCCGCAGGGCACGCTGGCCGAGCGCATCCGCGCCGGCGGCGCCGGCGTCCCGGCCTTCTTCACCAAGACCGGCGTCGGTACCCTGATCGCCGAGGGCAAGGAGACCCGGGAGTTCGACGGCGAGACCTACGTGATGGAGCGCGGCCTGTTCGCCGACGTCTCGCTGGTCCACGCCTGGAAGGGCGATACCGAGGGCAACCTCGTCTACCGGAAGACCGCCCGCAACTTCAACCCGATGATGGCGTCGGCCTCGCGCATGACCATCGCGCAGGTCGAGCACCTGGTGAAGCCGGGCGAGATCGACCCGGACCACATCATCACGCCCGGCGTGTTCGTGAAGCGGATGATCCACGTCCCGAACGCCCAGAAGCGCATCGAGCAGCGCACGACCCGCAAGCGTGCCGAGGCTGCGCCGAACGCCGAGCCCGCGCCCGCCCCGACGGGCGGCGGCGCCATCTGACGAGCGAGAGAGGAGACCACCATGGCTTGGACCCGCGACCAGATGGCCGCCCGCGCCGCCCGCGAGCTCGAGGACGGCTTCTACGTCAATCTCGGCATCGGTATCCCGACGCTGGTGTCGAACTACATCCCCGACGGCATGTCGGTGCAGCTCCAGTCCGAGAACGGGATGCTGGGCATGGGCCCGTTCCCCTACGAGGGCGAGGAGGACCCGGACCTGATCAATGCCGGCAAGCAGACCATCACCGAGTTGCCGACCACGAGCTACTTCTCGTCGGCGGATTCCTTCGGGATGATCCGCGGCGGCCATATCGACCTGTCGATCCTCGGCGCGATGCAGGTGGCCCAGAACGGCGACCTCGCCAACTGGATGATCCCCGGCAAGATGGTGAAGGGGATGGGCGGCGCGATGGACCTCGTCGCCGGCGTCAAGAAGGTCGTCGTGGTGATGGAGCACGTCGCCAAGGCCAAGGACGGCTCGGAATCGCCGAAGCTGCTCGAGGCCTGCGACCTGCCGCTCACCGGCACCCACGTCGTCGACATGGTCATCACCGATCTCGGCGTCTTCACCATCGACAAGAAGGGTGACGGCGGCATGAGCCTGATCGAGCTCGCCGACGGCGTCACCGAGGACGAGGTGCGGGCGAAGACCCAGGGTCAGTACCGGGTGGCGCTGAAGAACAGCTGAGGCGATTCCGGCGGGCGCCTCCCTGGGAGGCGTCCGCCGCGGCAGGCCGGTCCCGCCGATGTATCGTATCAGGACACCGGGCTATTCCAAGACGAACCAGGCCCTGCGCTGGGCCTTGCCCGATCGGGTGTTCTTCGCCTGCGGCGCCTGCCACATCCTGGCCTACGCCTTCATGGAACCGCACGGGCATTCCGGGCAGGAGGCTGTGTGGATCAGACCCGTTCCCGGCCATACCGGCCACCACATCGTGGTGGCGACCGATGCCTGGGTCTTCGACTATCACGGCTACGCGGACCGCGCCCGCTACCTGGCGCATACTTGGCGGCGTGCCCGTCTCGCGTGGCCCGGATGGGATGCGACGCTGGTCTCCCTGCCGCGCGACGTCCTCGTATCCGAGGAGAAGTCCATGGGCTTCGCCGGGCTCCGGCTGCGGGAGCCCGGCCAGTTCCTGCATGATGCGCTACCGCGGGCGCGCCGCTTCCTCGACCGGTTTCCAGCTCCAGAGGCGGCTCAGTGCTGCCCCGGATACGCCGCGTCCAGCACGAACGGATACGGCCCGTCGAACGCCTCGACATAGACCATGTGACTGACGATCCCGGTCTCCGGCGTGTAGCGATGGAGCAGGTAGGCCGGCGGCTCGAAGACCAGGGCGCCCTCGTGCTCCGGATCCAGGTCGAAGGCGACCTGATGGGTGACGCTGGGGGCGATCTGGGCGATCGTGCCGGCATAGCGGGTCACGATCGGCCGGTGGTGGTGGCCGCACAGGATCCGCTCGATGCAGGTCTGAACCCCGATCAGCCGCCGGAATTGCGCCTCGCCGTCGAGAAGCCGGATCTCGTCCATGTGGACGAGGCCGCAGGCGAAGGGCGGATGGTGCATGAACACCAGGGTCGGGCGGCCATCGCCCTCGGCCAACGCCCGTTCGAGGAAGCCGAGGCGCTCGGTGCAGAGCGCGCCGTGGCTCGCGCCCGAGACCAGCGTATCGAGGGCGATCAGGCGGACCGGGTGATCCTCGACACTGTACTGGACGAAACCCTCCGTCGCGCCGGGCATCCAGGCGGCCGGCAGGACCTCGCGCAAGGTCTCGCGCCGGTCGTGGTTGCCGGGAATGACGTAGACCGGCATCGGCAGGCGGGCGAGCAGGCCGCGCAGTTCCTCGTATTCTTCCGCAAGCCCGCAATCGGTCAGGTCGCCGGAGACCAGCACCAGGTCGGGCCGGGGATCGAGGGCGAGGAGATGGGCCACCGCGCGGGCGACCATCCTGTTGGTCTCGGAGACCCGGTAGGCCGGCAGCCCGCGGGGGCGCACGTGCAGGTCGGTGATCTGGGCGATGAGCATGGGGTTCGTCCGGCACTCGGGGGCAAAGGGCCCGGGCCGCACCGGCGGAGGGCGGCCCGGGACAGGGGAGGCGCGTCAGCGCGAGGCGATCACTCGGCGCCCGGCAGGCGCAGGGCGGTGTCCTCGACGTAAGGACGCATCAGGGCGTCGGCGGCCTTCTGGGCGGCGACCAGCGCCTCCTTCGGCTGGCGCTTGCCCGAGAGCACCGCCTGCAATTCGTCCTCGATCGCCTTGCGCACCGGCACGGTGCGGTAGGTGGCGAACCACGGCTGGGCGTTGGCGAGCTGGTCGACGGCGATCCTCGCGTCCGGATTCTTCTCCAGGAAGGCCTTCATCTCGGGCAGGTCGTAGGCCGCCTTGTTGGGGGCGAAGTAGCCCGTGGCACGGCTCCACCAGCCCGACGTCTTCGGCGAGGTCAGCCACTGGATCAGGGTCCAGCCGGCGGTGCGCTTCTCGGGCGAGAGCCCGGTCGGCTGCACCAGCGAGGCGCCGCCGATCGGCACCGCCTGGCGCACGTTCATCGGCACGAAAGCGACCTTGAACGGGAACTTGGCGGTGTCGCGGATGAAGGTGAGCGAACCGGTCGAGATGATCATCATCGAGGCCTGGCCGGCCAGGAAGGCGCCGGTCACCGCCGGGCCCTTCTGCTCGCCGGCCGGATGCACCTTGGCCTTGTGGACCAGGTCCGACCAGAAGGTGAGGGCGCCGAGCATCGTCGGGGTATCGTAATAGACCTCGCCGCCGTAATCCTGGTTATAGTACTGTCCACCGTTCGACATGGTCAGGGCTTCGAGGATCCAGCCGCCGTAATCGTAGTTCGAGGGCATCATCAGGCCCCAGCGGGTGGTGCGGTCGCCCTCGCGCCTGGTCAGCTTGCGGGCGGCGTCATAGAGCTCGGCCCAGGTCCGCGGCGGCTTGTCGGGGTCGAGGCCGGCTTCCTTGAAATGGTCGGCGTTGATGTAGAGCAGCGGCGTCGAGTTGTGGAACGGCACGCCGTAGACCTTGCGGTCGATCACGGCGTTGGGAAGGATCGCCGGGAAGAACTGGCCCATGAAGGCCTCCGGGCTCTTGCCGTCCTTGGCGATCAAGTCGTCCATCGGCGCGATCTCGCGCTCGATCGACAGGTCGGTGAGGAAGTTCGCCGACATGATGACCGCCGCCGGCGGCTTGCCGGCCTTGATCGCCGCGCGGGTCTTCAAGAGCGTGTCGTCGTAGGAGCCGGTGAAGACCGGCGTCGCCTTGATGTCCGGGTGGGAGTCGTTGAACTCCTTGATGAGCCCCGTCATGTTGCGGGCGAGCGCCCCGTCCACCGGGACGGGGAAGAACAGCTCGATATCGGTCGCGAACGCGGGGCGCGGCGCGGCGAGGCCCGCCACCGCGGCAAGCGCGAGGGCGGCGCCCTTCCACCAGGAAATCATCTGTGGTCGTCCTCTTACTTGATGCCGGAGGCGAGGAAGCTGTTCACGAACCGGCGCTGGAAGATCAGGAAGGCGGCAAGCAGCGGCAGGCTGACCAGGAAGGTGCCGGCCGCGATCAGCCCCCAGGCCTGCATGCCCTCGGCGCTGAGCGTGAAGCTCGCGAGACCGAGGGTGAGGGGCCGCTTGTCGGGGGAGTTGATGACCATCAGCGGCCACAGGAACTCGTTCCAGTGGCTGGTGACCGAGACGATCGAGAAGGCGACGAGCGCCGGCTTCGTCAGGGGCAGGTAGATGAGGCGGATGCGCGCCCACCAGCCGGCGCCGTCGATCATCGCGGCGTCCTCCAATTCGCGCGGCACCTCGCGGAAGCTCTGGCGCATCAGGAAGGTGCCGAAGGCGGTGGCGCAGTAGGGCGCCATCACGCCCGGCAGGGTGTCGTAGAGGCCCAGAGCCGCGATGGTCTTGAGGTTCGGCACCAGCAGCACCACCGGCACCAGCATCAGCTGGACCAGGAACAGGGCGAACAGGACGCCGCGGCCGGGGAATTCGAGCCGGGCGAAGACGTAGCCGGCGAGCGACGCCGTGACGAGTTGCACCAGGAGGATGCCGGTGCAGATCACGAGGAGTTCAGGAAATAGAGCGGGAAGTCGGCCGAGGCCCAGGCCTCGGCGAAGTTGGCGAGCGTCGGTGTCAGCGAGGGCAGGAGCGAGGCGTCCGCGCCGGAGCCTGCCGGCCGGAACGCCGCCACCAGCATCCACCAGAACGGCACCGCCCAGACGAGGGCGAGGCCGGCGACGACCCAGCGGGCGATGTGCGGGGTGATCTCCCGGGTCACGGGACCGGACTGCACCGGCGCGCTCATCGGGCCGCCTCCGGGCCCTGGCCGCGGGCGAGCGACAGGGTGGTCAGCGCGGCGAGGAGGCCGAGCGTCACCACGGTCGCGGCGGCGGCGCGGCCGGCATCGTAGCGCTCGGCGGCCTGCTCGTAGATGTAGAACAGGAGGAGCTTGGTCGCGTCCGAGGGGCCGCCCTTGGTCAGCACGAAGACGTGGTCGACCTGCGTCACCGCGTTGAGGAGCGCGATTACCCCGACGAAGGCGAAGGTCGGGCGAAGCGCCGGCAGGGTCACGAAGCGCAGGCGCTGCCACGGGCCGGCGCCGTCGAGGAGCGCGGCTTCCCGGGCCTCGTCGGGGATCGCCTGCAGCCCGGCCAGGATGAACAGCATGTAGTAGCCGGCATTCTTCCACACGGTCAGCACCGTGATGGCGCCGAGCGCGAGATCGGGGTCGCCGAGCCAGTTGGCGCCAGGAAGCCCGAGCCGGGCGAGGTGATAGTCGATCAGCCCGATCCCGGGCAGGAACAGGAACAGGAAGAGCGCGGCCGCGGCCACCAGCGGGATCATCACCGGCAGGAAGAACACGGCCCGCATCATGGCCCGCACCCGGCCGGCACCGTTGAGCGCCAGCGCGAAGGCGAGCGCCAGGACCAGGCTCGGGACCACCGTGCCGATCGCGTAGAGGGCGTTGTTGAGGAGCGCGCGCTGGAAGGTCGGGTCGGCGAAGAGCGCCGTGAAGTTGGCCAGGCCCACGAAGCGGGTGCCCCGGCGCGTGACCTCGTGGGTCGCGTCCCACACCACCTCGGCCACAGGCCAGTAGGTGAACAGGGCGAGGAAGACCAGGGAGGGGCTGAGCAGCGCGAGCGGCAGCAGGAGGCCGGCGCCGGGCCGCGGCGCCGCCCGGGCGACGGGAGGCCCGGCCGGAGCGGCCGCCGGAATCGTATCGAGGAGGTGGGTCAAAGGGGTTCGCCGGACTGTCGTGACCGGTGCGTCATCGGGCGGTTTCGTGACAGGCGGATGAAACCGGAATCGCGCGACGCTGTATTCCGCCCGCGCCCGACGCACGACCCGGCCCGCGTTTCGGCACCATGACGGCAAGTTGCCCGGGGTGGAACTTTATTGGCTCGACGACAACCCTCGCTGGCATTGGGCGGTCACGGCCTGCAAGATCTTTCCGGATCTCCCCCGCGCGGCCACGATGACGGTGCGGAATTTATCGCGGACATCGGGGCCCGGCCGGGCTTGCCGGTGCGCGGGCGATCGGGGACGCTCGGCCGGGAGAGATCCTGCGGACGAAGCGCCATGACCGAGCACGCAGACCGCGCCTTCCTGGAGGAGATGCTGGCGCCCCTCGGCGGCGTCGCGATCCGCCGGATGTTCGGCGGGCTCGGGCTGTTTCGCGAGGGCCTGATGTTCGGGCTCGCCCTGCACGGCGCGGTCTCCCTGAAGGCCTCGCCGGACGAGACGGCCGCCTTCGCGGCCGAGGGCGGCGCGCCGTTCTCGTCCGCGACCCGCGGCGGCCGGGTGACCACGATCGCCAGCTACTGGCGGGCGCCGGACCGGCTCGCCGACGATCCGGAGGCGTTCGCGGCCTGGGCGCAGCGCGCCTGCGCGGCCGCGGAGGCCGCCGACCGGGCGAAGCCGGCGGGCCGGCGCAGGGCAGGGGATCCGGCCGCCTGAACCCGGCGTTTGGGGCCTTGACTGAGAGTGCACTCGAACCCGTAGCCTCTCCTCATCCCGCTCGGACGGCGCTCGCCCCAGGACGATTGGCATGAAGATCGGCGAACTCGCGCGGCATTCCGGCCTCTCGACCCACACGCTGCGCTACTACGAGAAGATCGGACTCCTGCCCTATGCGAGCCGGGACCGGTCGAAGCAGCGCGACTACGACGCCGCGATCCTGTCCTGGATCGCCTTCCTCAGGCGGCTCAAGACGACCGGGATGCCGATCCGCGACATGCTGCGCTACGCGAGCCTGCGCGAGGGCGGCCGCGGGACGGAGGCGGACCGCCGCGCGCTGCTGGAGGCCCATCGCGACCGGGTCCGGGCGCAGGTCGCGGAGCTGCAGGCCTGCCTCCTCGCGCTGGACGCCAAGATCGCCGGCTATGCCACGACACACGAAAGGATCGACGATGACGCATCCCTCGAGCGACGGCGAGAGCCGGCTCGCGCGCGGCAAGCGCGCGCTCGCTGAGATCGACGGCGAGGCCGGGCATGCGGTGGCGGCGGCGCTCGCCGACATCGCGCCGGACTTCGCCACCTACCTGTTCGAGTTTCCCTTCGGCGACATCTATTCCCGGCCCGGCCTGGACCTGCGCGCCCGCGAGATCGCCACCATCGCGGCGCTGACCGCGATGGGCAATGCCGCGCCGCAGCTGCGGGTCCATATCGAGGCCGGGCTGAATGTCGGTCTCACCCGCGAGGAGATCACCGAGATCATCATGCAGATGGCGGTCTATGCCGGGTTCCCGGCCGCCCTCAACGGTCTCTTCGCGGCAAAAGAGGTCTTCGGGCGCCGGTTTCCGCCCGCGCACGACGCGCTCAGCGCACGCTGACCCGCATCGGCATCCCGTCCGCCGGGCGCAAGGTGATGCGCTGCTTCAGCACCGGGACGGTGCCGGGCCTGAGCGAGAAGCGGAAGGCGCGGACCAGCACCGCCAGGATCGCCACCGCCTCGGAGAGCGCGAAGCCCATGCCGATGCAGATCCGCGGCCCGGCCGCGAAGGGCAGGTAGGCGTAGCGGTCGCGGGCCTTGGCGGCCTCGGGGGCGAAGCGGGCCGGGTCGAAGCGGTCCGGCTCGTCCCACAGGGCGGCGTGGCGGTGCACGGCGTAGATCGGGATGGTGATCGGGGTGCCGGCCTTGACCGGCGTCCCGTCGAGGTCGACGTCGCGGAGCGCCGCCCGCACCACCACCGGCACCGGCGGGTAGAGCCGCATCGCCTCGAGGATCACCTGGCGGGTATAGGGCAGGGCGTCGACGTGGTCGGCGGTCAGCGGACCGCCTCCGGTCACCGCCTCGACCTCGGCGGCGACCAGCGCCTCGCTCTCGGGATGGTGGGCGAGCAGGTAGAAGGCCCAGGTGAGGGCGAGGGCCGTGGTCTCGTGCCCGGCGGTCACGAAGGTGAGCAGGTTGTCGGCGACGTCGCGGTCGTCCATCGCCTGGCCGGTCTCCGGGTCGCGGGCGGCGAGAAGCAGGCTCATCAGGTCGTTGCGGCCTTCCGTGCCGGCGCGCCGGCCTTCCGCCGCGAGGCGGAAGAGTGCGTCGCGCAGGTACATCTTGGCCCGCTCGGCCTTGGATTTGCCGGGATAGGGCATCCAGGCGGGGGCGCGCAGCAGCGTGAGGGCGAAGATCCAGCTGGTCGATTCGAGGTAGTCGGTGATGCCGCGCTCGACCCGGGCGGCGTCGATGGCGCCGTGGCCCGACAGCATCGTCTCGACGATGATCTCGAAGGTGGTGCGCATCATCGTCTGGGCGATGTCCACCTCGGCGCCGGGTTCGGCCGCGAGCGCGTCGCGGGTGCGCTCGGCGGCGGCGATCATCGCCGGCACGAAGCTGCGGATGCGCTCGGCCCGGAAGATCGGCGCCGCCGCCCGGCGCTGCCAGCGCCAGCGCGCCCCGTCGGCGGTCAGGATCGCGTCGCCCAAAGCCGGTGAGAGGGCGCGGCGCAGAACCTCCGACTTCTCGAACGCGTCGGCCTCGTCGACCATCACCCGCCGGATCAGGTTCGGCGCCATCACGAACAGGCTGGTATTGCCGAGGAAGTCGGAGACGTAGAGCGGCTCGTGGTAGATCGCCTCGGGCCAGGCCTCGAGCGGGTTGCGCACGATGGTCCGGAACAGCCGCCACGGCCCGAGCGGCTGCGCCGGCGGCGTGATCCGGGCGAGGACCGGCCGCGGCCCTTCGGGGGCCGGACGGATTTGGGACGGGTGCGCGTTCATGGCTCGCCTGGTTTCGGTCCCGACGGAGACCGGGAGCCTTGGTCTTGTCCTACCCCATCTGGGCGCGAGCGTGACGGGGGAAACGCGCGTGGGCAGGTGCGCGTTGGCACACACGACAAAAAGGGAGCCGCGTCATGCAGGCCGCCTTCGACCGCACCACCCTCGACCGCCTGATCGCCCTGGGGCAGAGCCGGGGCGGCCTCGGCCCCGACGACCTGCGCCAGGCCCTGCCGATCGACCGGATGAGCGCCGAGGACATCGCCCTGGTGCTGATCGAGCTGGAGGAGGCCGGGATCCCGGTCGATCCGGACGAGATCCTGTTGCAGCCGGGCCGTCCGCTGCCGCCCGCCGGAACGGTCCGCCTGCCGGAGCCGCCGGCCTCCGACGCGCCCGCGCCGGTCCCCGAATCGCCGCCCGCGGCGACGGTGACGGCGGCCCCGGCACCGGCCCCCCCCGCGTCCGCGCCCGCGCCGGCCCGGGGCGGCGCGCACCGGGCGGTCCTGTGGGCGGGCCTCGCGGCCGTCCTGCTCGCCCTCGTCGTCCTGGCAGTGTGGACGATGCGGGGCTGACGGCGTGGCCGGCCGTGGGCCGGCTCCTATATCCCTGCGCTCTCGGAGAACCGTGCATCCATGACCGGCCCCGCCTACCGCTTCGGCATCGAGGAGGAGTTCTTCCTGGCCGACGCCGCGACCCGCGGGACGCCGCGCAGCGGCGTGCGCGGCTTCCACGCCGCCGCCAAGGCGCTGCTGCCGGCGACCGAGCGCGAATTGCTGCAAAGCCAGATCGAGATCGCGACCCCGCCCGCCACCGAGGCGGCGGAGGCGCGGGCCGGCCTGTCGGGCCTGCGCCGGGGCCTCGCCGAGATCGGGCGGGCGCACGGGATCCTGGTCTTCGGCGCCGGCACCCATCCGGGCGCCGCCTGGGACGCGCAAGCCCCGACCGACGGCGCGCGCTACCACGGCATCCTCGACGAGGTACGGATGATCGGGCAGCGCACCCTGGTCAGCGGCATGCACGTCCATGTCGAGGTGGCGCGGCCCGACGACCGGATCGACCTGATGAACCGGCTGCTGCCGTTCCTGCCGGCGCTGCTTGCACTCTCGGTCTCCTCGCCGTTCTGGCAGGGGCGCGATACCGGCCTGTGCGGCTACCGCCTCAGCGTGTTCGGCGAGATGCCGCGCACCGGCCTGCCCGACCTGTTTGCCGGCCACGCCGAGTTCGAACGCTACGTCGCCGTGATGACGGCCGCCGGCGCCATCCAGGACGCGAGCTTCCTGTGGTGGCACCTGCGGCCCTCGATCCGGTATCCGACCCTGGAATTGCGCATCGCCGACAGCTGCACCCGGGTCGACGACGCGGTGGCGATCGCCGGGCTCTACCGCTGCCTCGTGCGCGCCGCCGAGCGCCGGCCCGACCTGAATGCCGGCCTCGACGGGGTCGCCCGGGCGGTGATCCGCGAGAACCTGTGGCGGGCCCAGCGCGACGGCGTGCGCGCCGCCCTGATCGATCCGCAGGCCGGGCGCGCGGTACCGCTCGGCGAGGCCCTGGAGGGCGTGCTCGCGCTCGTCGCCGAGGACGCCGAGGCTTTGGGCTGCACGGCTTGCCTCGACGAGGCCCGCCGCATCGCCCGCGACGGCACCAGCGCCGACCGCCAGCGCGGGACTTACGCCGCGTCGCGGGGCGAGGACGGTCCGGACGAGGCCGGCATCGCCGCGGTGGTGGACGCGCTGGCGCGGGAGACCGAGGGGCGGGCGGCATAGCGGCCGCGTAGTGGACCTCGACCGCCCCCGGGCGGCCTCCTGCGCGGGAGGCGTCCGGCTGGCGGGCGCCGGGGGTTTCGCGGCACGCGGGTGCCGGTCGAGGTGCTGTTCGAGATCTGGCGGACGGCCTGGCGCTGGACGAGATCCTGGACGGCGGATGAAGCCCCGAACCGGGACGATCCCCGGCCGTGCTCGATGCCGCCACGCAGGCGGTCGCAGGGCCGAACGGGGGAGGCCGAGCGGCCGGGCTCACGGCACCGTCGCCGCTCCGCTCTACCACCCCACTTCGATTCGCATAATTTGCATTATGGAACGAGAGGCTTGATCGGGGGTGTCCGGGGCGGATGCCGTCGGGCCGCGGCGCTGCGGGTTTCCCTTCGTACCGGCGCGGATCGCGTGCATGATGGTGTCATGACCGCCCTTCTCGAACAAGCGATCGAGCGCGTCCGCCCCACGCGGCGGACCCTGGCCGGACCGTACCCGAGCTTCTGTATCCCGACCGAGGACGCGGTCGTCGTGGTCGGCATCCGCCACGGCGACGGCGATCCCGCGACGACGGCGGCTGCGCCATGACGAGCCATCGCGGGCAGAGCCCGGCTCCGTCGACCGCCAACCTCCTCGCCGATCTGCCCGCGACCCCCCAGCCCGACGAGCGCATCGACCTCCTGGCCCAGACCCCGCAGGCCCGCATCGAGCGGATCGTCTCGACGGGCCAGGCGAGCCCGCCGGGCTTCTGGTACGACCAGCCCTGGGACGAATGGGTCGTGCTGCTGACGGGCGCCGCCACCTTGCGCATCGCCGGTGAGCCTGAACCCAGGCGGCTCGGACCCGGCGACCACCTGATGATCCCGGCGCATCGCCGCCACCGGGTCGAGTCGACCAGTCCCGACGCGCCGACCGTCTGGCTCGCGGTGCACCTCCGGCCGGTGGATCAGCCGTCGACCTCGACCGAGAGCCCGTCATAGGCCGGCACCACCCCGGGCGGCAGGCGCCGGCGCAGGGTCTCGTAGTCGAGGTCGGTGTGGAGGTTGGTTAGGATGGCGCGGCGCGGCGCCACCTCCTCGATCAGCGCCAGGGCGTCCGAGACCGAGAAATGGGTCGGATGGGGCGAGTCGCGCAGCGCGTCGACGATCAGGAGATCGAGGTTGCGCAAGGAGGCCTTGGCGGCGTCCGGCATGGTGCTGACGTCGGGCGCGTAGGCCGCATCGGCGAAGCGGAAGCCGAGTGCCTCCTCCGGCCCGTGCTCCATGGCGAAGGCCGTCGCCGTCACCGGCCCGCCCGGGCCCTCGACGGTCACCGGCGCGCCGGTCTCGAGCGCGTGCAGGTCGAGGATCGGCGGGTAGAGGCTGCCCGGCCGCGAGGTGAAGCAATAGGCGAAGCGGGCGCGCAGCAGCTCGGAGGTCGTGGCGTCGGCATGGACCGCGATGCGCCGGCGCATGTGGATCACCAGCGGCCGCACGTCGTCGATGCCGTGGGTGTGGTCGGCGTGCGAGTGCGTGAACAGGATGCCGTCGAGGCGCGCCACCGCGGCATCGAGCAGTTGCTCCCGCAGGTCCGGCGAGGTGTCGACGAGGACGGTGGTCGCCTCGCTCTCGGCGTCCCGGCGCTCGACCAGGAGCGAGCAGCGCCGGCGCCGGTTGCGGGACTCGGCCGGGTCGCAGGCGCCCCAGCCGTAGCCGACCCGCGGCACGCCGCCCGAGGAGCCGCAGCCCAGGATGCGAAGGGTCAGGGTCGGCATGCGGGAAAACCCTCAGCGGTGGGCGGCGGCCTTGTCGAACAGGCGGTAGAAGTTGGCGGTGGTGAGGGCCGCGAGGTCGTCGGGCTTGAGGCCCACGGTCTCGGCCAGAACCCGGGCGGTGTCGGCGACGAAGGCCGGCTCGTTCGGCCGGCCCCGATGCGGCACCGGCGCCAGATAGGGCGCGTCGGTCTCGACCAGGAGGCGGTCCTGCGGCACGGCCCTGGCGATGGCCCGGATCTCGTCCGAGTTGCGGAAGGTGACGATGCCGGAGAACGATACGAACAGGCCGAGCTCGACCCCGATCTCGGCGAGGCGCCGACCCGACGAGAAGCAGTGCAGCACCGCGCGGAACTCCCCGCGCGCCATCTCCTCGGTGAGGATCGCCGCCACGTCCTCGTCGGCCTCACGGGCGTGGATGACGAGCGGCAGCCCGCTCTCCCGCGCCGCCGCGATATGGGTGCGGAAGACCTTTTGCTGCACGTCCCGCGGGGCGGTGTCGTAATGGTAGTCGAGCCCCGCCTCGCCGATGCCGACGCAGCGCGGATGGTGCGAGAGTTCGACGATCTCGTCCGCCGGCACGTCCGGCTCCTCGCCCGCCTGGTGCGGGTGGGTGCCGACCGTGAACAGGACTTCCGGATGCGCCTCGCTCAAGGCCCGGTAGGTCTCGAACCGGGCGACCCGGGTCGAGATCGTCACCATCCGGTCGATCCCCGCGCTCCTCGCGCGGGCCAGCACCTCGGGCAGCCGCTCGGCGAGGCCGGGCGAGTCGAGGTGGCAGTGACTGTCGACCAGGCTCACGCCTCGGGCTCCACGTAGCGCGGGAAGATCGGGCTCGGCGCCGGCAGGCTCGTGCCGGGCACCAGCCGGTGGTCGGGCCCGACATCGGCGAGGTTGCGCGCCCCGGAGGCCACCGCCAGCAGGTCGAGGAGCCGGGAAGCGGCGCTCGGGATGAAGGGCTGGACCAGGATGCCGACCGCCCGCAGCACCTCGGCGGTGGTGTAGAGCACCGCCTCCATCCGGGCCGGGTCGGTCTTGCGCAGGGTCCAGGGCTCCTGGCCGGCGAAGTAGCGGTTGGCCTCCGCCACCACGGCCCAGATCTCGGCCAGCACCGCGTGCAGGGCGAGGTCCTGCATCAGCCCCCTCGCCTTCTCCGGCAGCGCGTCGGCGAGCGCCAGCAGCGCCTTATCGGCCGAGGATGGTTCACCCGCCTTCGGGACCTGGCCGCCGCAATTGCGGGCGATCATGGTCAGCGAGCGCTGGGCGAGGTTGCCGAGGTCGTTGGCGAGGTCGGCATTGAGCCGGTTGACGATCGCCTCGTGCGAGTAGCTGCCGTCCTGGCCGAACGGCACCTCGCGCAGCACGAAGTAGCGCAGGGGGTCGACGCCGTAGATGTCGGCGAGGCCCACCGGATCGACGACGTTGCCGACCGACTTCGACATCTTCTCCCCCTTGTTGAGGAGGAAGCCGTGGCCGAAGACGCGCTTCGGGACCGGCAGCCCGGCCGACATCAGGAAGGCCGGCCAGTAGACCGCGTGGAAGCGGATGATGTCCTTGCCGATGACGTGGAGGTCGGCCGGCCAGTGGCGCCAGCGCGGATCCGCCTCGTCCGGGAAGCCGCAGGACGTGATGTAGTTCGTGAGTGCGTCGACCCAGACATACATCACGTGAGCGGGGTTGCCCGGCACCGGCACGCCCCAGTCGAAGGTGGTGCGGCTGACCGACAGGTCCTGGAGGCCGGAGCGCACGAAGCTCGTCACCTCGTTGCGGCGGGTATCGGGGCCGATGAAGTCCGGATGGGCCTCGTAGAGGGCGAGCAGGCGTTCGCCATAGGCCGAGAGCCGGAAGAAGTAGCTCTCCTCCTCGACCCACTCGACCGGCGTGCCGGTCTTCTCGGACCGGCGGCTGCCGTCGGGCGCCGTGACCAGCTCGGCTTCGTCGTAATAGGCCTCGTCGCGGACCGAGTACCAGCCGGCATACTTGGCGAGGTAGATGTCGCCGTTCTCCTCCATCCGGCGCCACAGGGCCTGGGCTGAGGCGATGTGGTCGGCGTCGGTGGTGCGGATGAAGCGGTCGAACGCGCAGTCGAGCCGCTCGGCCATGGTGCGGAAGCGCGGCGCCATGTCGTCGACGAAGGCGCGCGGGCTGATCCCGGCCTTGGTGGCGGTTTGCTGGATCTTGAGGCCGTGCTCGTCGGTGCCGGTGGTGAAGAACACGTCGTAGCCGTCGAGGCGCTTGAAGCGCGCGATCGCGTCGGCGGCGATCACCTCGTAGGCGTGCCCGATATGCGGCACCCCGTTGGGGTACGAGATGGCGGTGGTGATGAAGTACGGCTCGCCCGCCACGACTTAAGTTCCCGGATAGGAGGCTTCGGATCGGTCGGGGCGCCCGCGGGGGCGCCCATCCGAGCCTTAGAGCAAATTCGGGCGGCGGTGCCCACCCCCCGGGACGGCAGATCCTCCGCCGCGCTCGGTGCACCTCGCGAAACTCCCGCAGCGCCGGCGCCGCCACGGTGAGCAATGCCGGCGACCGGAAGTTTCGTGAGAGACGCTACGCGCCCACCGCCCACTGGCACGGCTCGTCGGTGTGGGCTTGCGCGTGGCGTGCCGCCCGGTCGAGGCGGACCGCGTGGTTGATGATCGCCATGTGGGTGAAGCCCTGCGGGA
Organism: Methylobacterium sp. DB0501; assembly: GCF_011043735.1. GTDB lineage: Bacteria > Pseudomonadota > Alphaproteobacteria > Rhizobiales > Beijerinckiaceae > Methylobacterium > Methylobacterium alsaeris. The sequence goes on from NZ_JAAKGV010000007.1 coordinate 199,631, forward strand.
CGTTGCCGCGCTGCTCGCCCGTCCCCGCGTCGATCTCCTCGGCGAACAGGCCGAGATCGTTGCCGCGCTGGAGCAGCCGGGCGAAGAGCGGCTCGGCCTCCTGCATGCGCCCGGCAAGCGCCAGGCAGCCGACGCGCCAGAAGGCGCAGGCCGCGAAGGTCGCCTCCGGGTGTTCGAAGCCGTCGGCATTGCGGTAGCGGTAGATCAGGTCGCCGTCGCCGAGCCCGGCGCTCACCGCGGCGAGGGTCGCGGCGACCCGGGGCGAATGCGCGTCGAAGGCGCCGAACAGGACCGTGCGCAGGACCGCGGCGTCGAGGTCGTCCGAGCCGTAGGCCTGGGTGTAGGCGCCGACGCGCGGATTCCAGCCCTTCTCGTGGTACTCGGCCCGGATCTCGGCGGCGGCTCTCCGCCACTCCTCGACCGTCTCCGGGCTCGCCACGTCCACCTCCTGCGCGATCTGCACCGCCCGGTCGAGGGCGACCCAGAGCATGCCCTTGGTGTGCAGGATCTGGCGCGTCTCGTCGCGCAGCTCCCAGATGCCGTGGTCGGGGGCGTGGCGGCAGCGGATGACGTGGTCGGTGAGATGCCCCAGGGCCTCGGCCAGGTGATCGTTGACCTTGACCGGGGGGTCGTAGTCGACGGCGTCCAGGAAGGCGTGGAGCGCCACCAGGAACTCGCCGTAGATGTCGTACTGGTGCTGGCCGGAGGCCGCGTTGCCGATCCGCACCGGGGACACCCCGCGCCAGCCGCGCAGGTGATCGAGGATCTCCTCCTCCGGCACGCGGCCGTTGATGCCGTACATCAGCTTCAGGTCGCGGCCGCGGGTCGTGTCGGCGTCGCGCAGGAAGCGCAGGAACTCCGCCGCCTCGCGCACGTAGCCGAGATTGACGAAGGCCGTGACGGTGAAGCTCGCATCCCGCATCCAGACGTAGCGGTAATCGAAGTTGCGGGTGCCCGGCACCGCCTCCGGCAGGCTGGTGGTGGCCGCCGCGATGATCCCGCCCGAGGGCGCGTGGGTGAGGAGCTTGAGCACGAGGGCGCTGCGCAGCACGTCGTCGCGGTGGGGCCCGTCATAGGTGCAGCGGCCGGACCATTCCTCCCAGTAGCGCGCGGTCGCCGAAAGACTCGCCTCGGCGCGCCCGACGTCGCCGTCGTCGTCCTCGCGGTGGGAGAGGACGAGGCACGCGCCCTCCCCGACCGCCAAGGCGAACGCCGCCTCGACCCGGTCGCCGGCGACCGAGAGCGGCACCGTGGCGGCGACGCGCACGCCCTCCGGCGTCGAGAGGCGCCGGCACAGGACCGTCCCGCCCGCCTCGGGTTCGAGGGCGGCGCCGTCGCGGGCATAGTCGAAGGTCGGGCGCACAAGGAAGCGCCCGGTCACCGTGCCGGCCTCGCAGGTGGCCAGCCGCACGATCCGGCCGTGGGGGGCGCCGTCCGGGCCCTCGTCGGGGACCTCGTCCAGGGGATGCAGCGGCATGAAGTCGGTGAGAGTCAGGCGGCCGGTCGCGGTGACGAAGGTGGTCTCCAGGATGGTGGTGCCGGGCCGGTAGCGCCGATGGGTCTCGCGCAATCCCTCGAGCAGGATCTCGCAGGCCCCGCCCTTGTCCTCGTCGAGGAGGCGCAGGAACACGGCCGGGCTGTCGTGGCAGGGCCAGCACAGCCAGTCGATCGAGCCGTCCCGGGCGACGAGCGCCGTCGTGCAGGTATCGCCGATGACGGCGTAGTCCTCGATCGGCCGGTCCGTCACGTCGCCTCGCTGCCAAGTCGGGTCAGAGCGCGGGGGTAACGGTTCGTCGGGACGACGGTTTCGGGGCGCGACGGTATGTGCCGGGCCGCGAGAGAAAGGCGGCCTATCCGGCCGGGCGCGATCCGGCGGGGTTCAATCCAACCACGTGCAGGCGACGGCCAGGGACGCGATCGCAAGGACGGTCCTGCGCTCGTCGCGGATGGTCACGAAGAGGTGCAGCCGTTCCTGACGGCGGGCCTCGTCGCGGGCGATGTCGGCCAGGATCCGCATGGCATGGCCCCGGGCGGCGTCGCGGTTCGGCCAGTCGCTGCCCTCGTCGTCGCGATGCGCCAGGTCATGGTCGTTGATGTCGAAGAAGTAGTGCGGCACGGGTTGCCCCAATGGTGTGACGAGGCCTTCGAACCCAATCTCCGAGGCCCACCGAACGGCCTTGCCGATCGGAGCCCAGTGACGACTGACTAGGACGCAAAGGCAAGCCCCGCTCTCGCAAATGTTTATCGATCACGATTTTCCCTCTCGGCTCAAACAAGTACGCTAATTACCAGATTATGCCGCCATCGACTGGGGCCAGCCCCGTCGTCGCGCCTCGGCCGCCCCTGCGCCGCGGTTGCATCCGCCCGGACATGATACAACCAGATCCGCGCCTTCCTCACCCGACCCGACATGCGGTAGGCTGGGGCTCCGCGATCGCTGCGCCTCGACCGGGTGCGGCCGCGCGGCCATGACGGCCCGGGGGCGGGCGGCGACCCGGGCGGCGTCCGCGAAGGAAGGACAGCGCCCTGCGGCTCTCGCTCTATACCGACCTGTCGCTGCGCCTGCTGCTCTATCTCGCGGCGATGGAGGCCGGCGCCTGGACGACGACGCCGGCCGTCGCCCGCGCCTTCGGGGTGTCGCTGCACCATCTCCAGAAGGTGGCGCGCGGACTCACCGGCGCCGGCTACATCGAGGCGCGGCAGGGCCGCGCCGGCGGCGTGCGCCTCGCCCGGCCGCCGGCGGAGGTGCGGCTCGGCGCCGTGGTGGCGGAACTGGAAGGGCTCGGCTGCCTCGTGGAATGCGCCCGCGGCCCCTGCCCGCTCGCCGGCCGCTGCCTGCTCAAGCACGCCCTCGACGCGGCCGAGCGAAGCTTCGTGCGCGAGCTCGACCGCTTCACCCTGGCGGACGTGCTCGCCGGGCCGACCGGGGCGGCTTTGCGGGAGATGATCGGGGGCGAGGTCGACGGGACCGCGGAGCCGGGGCTGTAGGGCGGGTGAGGGTGGATTTCCGCCGTTCCGCATTTGAGCGTCACAAGCTTGCAAGCGGACGTTGCCGGACGACCGCTCGCGCTGGATTTGGACGCTATTCGTGACGATGACAAACGGCTTCGATTCGACTTCCAGCCGGATCAATCAAGAAAGCTGCGTCATAAGAGGCATGGTAAGCGGGTCTGGCCCCCGGCCCGCCTCAAGCTGCCTCGCGCGCGGCCCGGCGCTCGGCGGCGGCGGCCTGCCAGATCTCCCGGGCGGCATCCGCGTTCATCGCCGCGATGCCGAGGCCGACCACCAGGTCGGGCCAGGGCGCGAAGGCGGGCCAGCGCGACACGGTGGCGGCGGTGACGAGCCCGGCCGCCACGATGGCGACGTTGGCGACGGCGTCGTTGCGGGCCGACAGGAAGGCCGCCCGGGTCAGGCTGCCGCGTCCCTCGCGGTGGCGGGCCAGCATCAGGGCGCAGGCGAGGTTGACCGCGAGCGCGCCGAGGCCCGTCAGGGTCAGCGGCACCGGGGCCGGGGCCGTGAAGGCGCCGATCTTCTGCCAGGCGGTCCACACGGCCGCGAGCCCCGGCAGCAGCAGGATGCCCGCCATGACGGTGCCGAGCCGTGCCCGCGCCGCCGGCCGCCAGCCGAGTCCGGCGACGATCAGCAGGTTGAGCGCCGCATCCTCCAGGAAGTCGACGCTGTCGGCGACGAGCGCCACGGAGCCGATCGCCACCGCCACCGCCGCCTCGACCCCGAAATAGCCGAGATTGAGCAGGGCGACGCGCCGCACGGTGGTGCGCAGGCCGGGATCGGTGTCGGAGGAGGTCACGGCTCTGGCCTCGCGGCAGGAGGGGGCCCGGCGTCTATGCCCCGATCGGCGGGGTCGGGCCAGGGGATCCCGCATCCGTTCCATGCCGTGCCGGCTCTTGCCCATGCCGTGCCGGCTCTTGCCCATGCCGTGCCGGCTCTTGCCCCGCGGGCTCGCGCCGGCTTGACTGTCCTCACCCGCCGGCCACAGGCGGAAGGGAGGACACGACCATGACCCGATCATCACGGCCCCCGTCCGGGCCGGGGCGGATGCCGCGCCGGCACGTGCTCGGCGGGCTCGCCGGTCTCGCGGCGGCCTCCGTCGCCCAGAAAGCCGAGGCGCAAACCGGAGCCGGGGCGCAAACCGGAGCGCGGCCGCAGGCGGGAGCCGGTGCCCCGGCCCGGCTCCAGACCGAGGAGTTCCGTCTGCCCGGCCCGGAGGACGGCGTCACGGTCTACGTCCGCAACAAGCGTCCGGCCGGCACCGAGCGCTTCGCGGCCGACCGCATCCTGCTCTACGTCCACGGTGCGACCTATCCGGCTTCGACCGCCTTCGACCTGCCGCTGGCCGGCCTGTCGATGATGGACTACCTCGCGGGCCTCGGCTTCGACGTCTACCTCGTCGACCTGCCGGGCTACGGCCTCTCGGGCCGCCCGGCGGCGATGAGCCGCCCGGCTGCCGAGGGGAAGCCCTTCATGCGCACGCAGGATGCCGCGGCGGTGGTCGGGCAGGTCGTCGACTTCATCCGCCAGCGGCGCGGGGTGGACAAGATCGACCTGATGGGCTGGTCCTGGGGCACCTCGACCATGGGGCTCTACACCAGCACCCACAACGAGAAGGTCAACCGCCTCGTCCTCTACGCGCCGCAATGGCTCTCGCGCACGCCCTCGCTCATCGGCGCCAACGGGGGATCCCTCGGGGCCTACCGGAGCGTGAGCCGCGATAGCGCGAAGGAGCGCTGGCTCAAGGGCGTGCCGGAGGACAAGCAGGCGGCGCTGATCCCGCCCGGCTGGTTCGAGCAATGGGCCGACGCCACCTTCGCGACCGACGCCGCCGGCGCCGCGCAATCGCCGCCGGTCCTGCGGGCGCCGAACGGTGTCGTCGCCGATTCGCAGGATTACTGGCAGGCCGGCAAGCCGCTCTACGACCCCGGCGAGATCCGGGTGCCGACGCTGATCATCCACGCCGAGTGGGACGCCGACCTGCCGAGCTACCAGGCGCAGGAATACTTCGCCCGACTGACCCGCGCACCGTACCGGCGCTTCGTCGAGCTCGGCGAGGGCACCCATACGGTGATGATGGAGAAGAACCGGATGCAGTTCTTCCGCGAGGTCGCGGCCTTCCTGACCGAGGCGGAGCCGCAGGCGCTGAACTGATCCGGGGCACCGCCCCGGGCAACGTTGCCGGCGCATCCGCGCCGCTATGAAACCCACAGCGGCAACCCGGGGCGCGCCGAAGGCGAGAGCCCGGGATCCATGACCGCTGACGGCAGCGGACAAGGCGGATCGCAGTCCGCTTCATCGGGCACCGTCAGGGATAGGGATCCCGGATTCTCGCTTTCGCGGCCCCGGGATGCTGGCGGGTTGCAGATCCGCCGAGGAAACCCGGCAGAGAGGCAGGCCACCCGAGCCGACGCAGATTTCGCAGAATCGGTGGCCGGTTTTGCGACGAAAATCTGCGACGAGACAAGAGTCTGGGCGGACGAAGCGTTGGCCTGCCGACGCAAGTCTGCTTGGCGTCTCACGCCGCCCGCACCCCGTCGAGGAAGCGCGCCACCTCGGCCGAGAGGTGCTCGGATTGCCGCGACAGCTCCGAGGCCGAGGCCAGGACCTGGGAGGCCGCAGCCCCGGTCTCGTCGGCGGCGCGGGCGACGCCCGCGATGTTGGTCGTCACCTCGCCGGTGCCGGCCGCCGCCTGGGAGACGTTGCGGACGATCTCCCGGGTCGCGGCGCCCTGCTCCTCCACCGCCGCGGCGATCGAGGTGGCGACGCCCGAGATCTCCTCGATCCGCGCGGTGATCGCGCCGATCGCGCCGACCGCCTGGCCGGTGGTGGCCTGGATCGCCGCGATCTGGCCGGTGATCTCCTCGGTGGCCTTCGCGGTCTGCCCGGCGAGTTCCTTCACCTCGGCCGCCACCACGGCGAAGCCCCGGCCGGCGGCCCCGGCGCGGGCGGCCTCGATGGTGGCGTTCAGGGCCAGCAGGTTGGTCTGGGCCGCGATCGACGAGATCAATCCGACCACGTCGCCGATCCGGGCGGTGGCCTCGGTCAGCGCGTGCACCTGCGCCGCGCTCTCGCCGGCCTCGCGGACGGCGGCGCCGGCGAGCCGGGCCGAGCCGTCGACCTGGCGACCGATCTCCTGGACCGAGGTGCCGAGTTCCTCGGCTGCCGCCGCCACGGTCTCGACATTCGCGGCGGCCTGCTGCGCCGCCGCGGCGACGCCGCCCGACTGGCCGGCGGTCTGGCTGGCGGTCGCGGTCATGACCTGGGCGGTGGCCTGCAGCTCGGTGGCCGCCGCCGTGACGGCGCCGACGATGCCGCCGACCGCCCGCTCGAAGCCGTCCGCCATCTCGCGCATCGCCTGCCGGCGCTGCGCCTCGGCCCCGGCCCGGGCGAGCGCGGTCTCCTCCTCGAGCCGGCGGGTGCGGACGAGGTTGTCGCGAAACACCGCCAGCGCGCCCGCCATGGCGCCGAGCTCGTCCCGGCGCCCGGCGCCCGGGATGTCGGACGCGGCGTCGCCCTCGGCGAGGCGGCGCATCGCGCCGGTCATGCGGCCGAGGGGCCGGACGATGCCGAGGAGGCAGAACAGCACCGCCCCGAGGGTGACGAGGATGGACACGCCGAACATCGTCAGGGTGACCCGGGACGCCGCCTCGCGCTCCTCCCGGGCGGCCCTGCCGGCGGCCGTGCCGGCCTCGACGTTCAGGCCGACGAGCTTCTCCGCCGTGGTGACCACGGCGCGGTAGTTCTTCTGCACGGGGCCGCGGAAGAGGGGCAGGATCTCGGCCGGACTCGTGAGTTCCGTCATCTTGCGCCAGTCGGCATCGAACACCGCGAGCTGCCGCACCAGGTCCTCGAACACCGCCCGCTCGGCCTCGGACGAGACCAGGGGCCGGTAGACCTCCACGCGCTGGTGGATCGTCCGGCCGAGATCGGCGAGGTTCTTGCGGCTGAGCGCCCGCTCGGCCTCGTCGTCGGCGGTGATGTAGCGGAACTGCCAGAGCCGCGAGCGCATGATCAGCTCGTTGATCGCGTGCGCCCCGTCGATCGACGGCAGGCTGTCGCGCGTCAGCGTCGTGAGCCTGACGTCGACGCTGTCGAGGCTCTTCATGAAGACCGCCCCCTGTGCCAGCGTGAGCACGAGGAGCAGGCAGAACAGACCGATCAGTCGGCTCTTGATCGACAGGCGCATAACGTCTTGTTCACCAGATGATACATGGGCCCAATATCCGCTGTCAGCATTAACGGATCGTGACGGCCAAGGGCTTGGTCATGGGCACGATCAAGGGCCCGGCGAAGGGGGCGGCGAAGCGAAGGCGCGGCGCGCTTCCGACCTTTCGCCACTGGATTTCCGCCCCCGTCCCGTGCGACCCCGGTGATCCCGGCCGGGGCGGCCGAGCCGCGCCTCCTCTCGGCCTTGGCACCATGTTTGACCGGGAGCGACGCCGATGATGCCCGAACTGCGCGTGCTGTACTTCGAGGACCTGAGCGTCGGCCTGTCCGAGACGCTGTCGAAGACCATCGCGGCCTCCGACGTGGTCGGCTTCGCGGAGATCACCGGCGACCGCAACCCGATCCACCTCTCCGAGCATTTCGCCGCCCGCACGCCGTTCGGCACCCGCATCGCCCACGGCCTCTACACCGCCGGGCTGATCTCGGCGGTGCTCGGCACCCGCCTGCCCGGCCCGGGCGCGGTCTACATCAGCCAGAGCCTCAACTTCCGCGCGCCCGTCCGCATCGGCGACACGGTCGAGGTCACCGTCGAGGTGGCCGAGCTGGTGCCGGAGCGCCGCCGCGCCCGGCTGAGCTGCACCTGCACCGTCAACGGCGAGACGGTGCTCGACGGCGAGGCCCTGGTGAAGGTGCCGACCAAGGCCGAATCCGATCCCCTGGCCGCCCGCAAGGGATGAGATGACGCCGGTCCCGATCGACGATCCCGACGACCCGCGCCTCGCCGCCTATACGAGCATGCGCGAGCGCGACCTCGTCGGGCGCGAAGGCCGGTTCGTCGCCGAGGGCGAGGTGGTCCTGCGCGTGTTGCTCTCAGGGCGCGCCCGGTTCCGGGTCGAATCGGTGCTCGTCTCGCCCGAGCGCCTGCCCGGGCTGGCCCCGGTTCTCGCCGGCCTCGCCGCGCCGGTCTACCTCGCCGCGAAGGCCGTGATGGGGGCGGTGGCGGGCTTCCCGATCCATCGCGGCGTGCTGGCCATCGGTCTGCGCGGGCCGGACCCCGACCCTGAATCCCTGGTGCCGGCGGGCCCGGCCCTGCTCGTCGGCCTGGTCGGGCTGGCCAACCACGACAATGTCGGCGGGATTTTTCGCAATGCCGCCGCCTTCGGGGCCGACGCGGTGCTGCTCGATGCCGAGACCTGCGACCCGCTCTACCGCAAGGCGATCCGGGTCTCGGCCGGTACGAGCCTGACCGTGCCCTTCGCCCGCCTGCCCACCGGCGACGCGCTCCTCGACCTCTGCACGCGCCAGGGGCTGACGCCCGTCGCCCTCTCGCCCCGCGGCGAGGACATCACGACCCTGCCGCCCCCGCCCCGCGCGCTCCTGCTGCTCGGCACCGAAGGCCCCGGCCTGCCCGAGGCGCTGATGGCCCGCGCCCGCCGGGTCGCGATCCCGATGGCGCCGGGGGTCGATTCGCTCAACGTCGCGGTGGCGGGGGCGGTGGCGTTGCACCGACTCGGCGGGGGGCGGCTGGCGGGAATCGGGAGGCGCTGACTACGCCTCCCACGATCGTAACTGCTCGCCTCCCGAGAGAAGAACGACGTAGCGATCCAGAACCATCTCGAGATCCTGTGGCGCGATCTCGCCGGCGACGGCTGCCGTGATGACCTCACCGAAGGCCGTCCGGTCCGGCAGCCCAAGGTCGTTGCCGTTCGCCCGCAGGAACGTACCCATGGCAAGGAAGGCCGTGCGCGTGTTGCCCTGCGCGAAGGCGTGAGCTTTGGCGATCGCCATCAGCAGCGCTACGGCTACGGTGATACGAAGTCCGGAAGGGATCTTCCGGACTTCGTATCACCGGTCGCAGCCACCTCGTGGGCATTGACGGCGGCGATCGCGTCGGCTGTGAGCCATTGCGGCTCACTCGGCGAGCCCGGCACTGATCTTCGGATAGCGAACGATCAGTTCCCGGTGCACGTCGGCGACGTCGATGCCCTCGGCCGGCGGACGCGTCTCGCGGAGACGGCGCGCACGGTCGGGAGCTTCTGCGGGAACCTCGCGCGTGTCGCCCCGATCGGGCTCGCCCGACGACCCGTCCCGATGCTCGCGGCGCTCCATCACCGTGCCGACCTCTCCTCTCGATTGGGGGGGCCATGCGGCGCCGACAGCCGCCCGTCACCGCACCGCCCCACTCAGGAAGAATTTACCTCCCGCCCCCGCCGCGACAATGCGCAGCCATTGCCGGCTCAAGCCTGCGCACCACAACTAGACCGTATGCACGGGGAACCGTCGGGTTTGGCAGGAGGTGGGGCGTTGTTGCAGCCGCGGGATGGGTACCGCACCCTGTCGGGGCGGCGGGCGATCGTGGTCGGTGCGGGGCCGGGCGGCCTCGCGGTGGCGCTGATGCTCGCCCGCGACGGCGTGCAGGTGACGGTGATCGAGAAGGATGACTGCGTCGGCGGGCGCACCCGCACGGTCACCGCGCCGGGCGGCTACAAGTTCGACATCGGGCCGACCTTCTTCCTCTATCCCCGCATCCTCGCCGACATCTTCGAATCCTGCGGCGAACGGCTGGAGGACCACCTCACCCTCGAGCGGCTCGATCCGCAGTATCACCTCGTCTTCGAGGGCGGCGGCGAGATCCGGGCGACGCCGGACGTGGCGCGGCTCGAGGCCGAGATCGCCCGCATCGCGCCGGACGACGCGAAGAACGTGCGCCGCTTCCTCGACGACAACCGCCGCAAGCTCGCGGCCTTCATCCCGGTGCTGCAGCAGGCCTGCGACTCGATCCGCAGCTTCGTCTCGCCGGCGATGCTGGCGGCGCTGCCGCTCCTGCGCCCGCACGCCACCGTCGACCGCGACCTGAACCGCTACTTCAAGGATCCGCGGGTCCGCCTCGCCTTCTCGTTCCAGACCAAATACCTCGGGATGTCGCCGTTCCGGTGCCCGAGCCTGTTCACCATCCTGAGCTTCCTCGAATACGAGCACGGCGTGTACCACCCGGTGGGCGGCTGCGGCGCGGTCTCGGAGGCGATGGCCGGCCTCGCCCGCCGCCTCGGCGTCGAGATCAAGCTCGGCACCTCCGTCGACCGGGTGCTGTTCGAGGGCAAGCGCGCCGTCGGCGTCGAGGCCGGGGGCGAGCGCATCAGTGCCGACGCGGTCGTCATCAACGGCGACTTCGCCAAGGTCGTGCCCGAGATCGTGCCCGAGGCGCGCCGGCCGCGCTGGCGCGACGCCAAGGTGGAGAAGGCCCGCCTCTCCTGCTCGACCTACATGCTCTATCTCGGCATCGAGGGACCGATGCCGGAGAGCCTCGGCCACCACACGATCCTCCTGTCGGAGGATTACGCCCGCAACATCCGCGAGGTCTCCGACGGGGTGCTGCCGATGCAGCCCTCGATCTACGTCCAGCATGCCGGCTACACCGACGGCGGCATGGCGCCTCCGGGACATACCAGCCTCTACGTGCTGGTGCCGGTGCCGAACCTGCGCGCCGGGATCGACTGGGCGAGCGTCGGGCCGTCCTACCGGGCCCTGGTGCTCAAGCGGCTGGAGAAGCTCGGGCTCACCGACCTCGAATCGCGCATCCGCTACGAGCGCGTGGTCGACCCGACGCAGTGGCGCGACGAGTTCGCGGTGCACGAGGGCGCCACCTTCAACCTCTCGCACGATCTCGGGCAGATGCTGTATTTCCGGCCCCACAACCGCTTCGGGCCGGGGCTCTACCTCGTCGGCGGCGGCACCCATCCGGGCTCCGGCCTGCCGGTGATCTACGAGGGCGCCCGCATCACCGCGCGACTGATGGCCGAGGACCTGGCTCTGCAACCGGCCCCCGCCCGCGGGATGCCGCTCGCGGCGGCGACGAGCCTCGGGGAAGCCTCGTGAGGCGCGCCCTCCCGGCGCTCGCGATCCTCATGACGGTCCTCTCGGCGGCCTCCCTGGCGGCCGTCCCGGCCGCGGCGGCGGACCTCGCGGTCGAGGTCGACGGGGTCGAGCCGGGGGCCGGCCGTGTCTTCGTCGCGCTCTGCACGGGGTCGCTCGCCGAGGAATCCTGCCGCATCGGCCAGAGCGGACCGGCGGCGGCCGCGAGCCTGCGCTTCGGCTTCACCGGCGTGCCGCCGGGCACCTACGCGGTGGCGGCGTTCCAGGATCTCGACGGCGACGGGCGCCTCGGCCGCACGCCGCTCGGCCTGCCGACCGAGCCCTACGGCTTCTCGAACGGCGCCGGCCGCCGCGGCCGGCCGGATTTCGCGGGCGCCGCCATCCGCCTCGCGGAGCCGGGCACCGCCCTGCGGGTGCGGCTCACCCGCGCCCTGCTGGCGCGGTAGCGCGCGCGGCGATGGACGATCCCTCGGTGCGATCCCTCGGAAAGCCGCAAAGCCCTGCTGTCGTGACGGCATGACGCCCGATCCCGCGGCGGAGGTTCGCGACCTCGCCTTCTCGTACCGGAACCAGCCCGTCCTCGGCGGGATCGACCTCGCCCTGGCGCGGGGCGAGACCGTGGCGCTGCTCGGCCCCAACGGCGCCGGCAAGACCTCGCTGATGCGGCTTCTGGCCGGGCGCCTCGTCCCGTCCCGCGGCGGCGTCCGCGTGGCGGGGGGCGATCCGGGACGCGAGCCGGGGATCCGGCGCGCCATCGCCTGGGTGCCGCAGGAGATCGCCCTCTATCCGCGCCTGACCGTGCGGGAGAACCTCGAGGTCTTCGCCCGGCTCCTGGGCCTGTCCCGGGCGGCGCGGGCGCCGGCGGTGGCCCGCGCCCTCGCCCGGGCGGGGCTCGACGAGGTGGCGGGCCGCCTCGTCGGCGTGCTCTCCGGCGGCTACCAGCGCCGGGCCAACATCGCGGCCTCGCTCCTCGGCGAACCGGCCCTGGTGCTCCTCGACGAGCCGACGCAGGGCGTCGACCAGGCGGCGCGAGCGGCGATCCATGCGGTGCTCGAGCGCCTGCCCGAGACCGGGGCCGCCGTGCTGATCGCCACCCACGATTTCGCCGAGGCCGAGCGCCTGGCCGACCGTGTCGTCGTGCTGCAGGGCGGCGGCATCCGCCTCGACGGGCGCCTCGCCGACCTCCTCGCCGGCCTGCGGGCCGGCCCGCCGGAGCACGAGGTGGCGCTCGCCGAGGCCGCCGGCCCGGCGGCGGCCTCGGTCTTGCGCCAGGCCGGCTTCCACCCGGCCTCGCCCCTCACCTGGAGGGCCGGAAGCCCCGTGGCGGGCGGGCGCGACGGCGCGGCGCTCCTCGCGCACTTGCGCCGCCACGGCGTGCCGGTGCGGGAGATCCGCGTGCGCGAGCCGGGCCTCGACCTGCTCTACCGCGACGTGACGGAGGCGCCGCCCCTGCCCGGTCCGGTCCGCGCAGTCCAGGACGTTCCGGCATGAAGGAGATCCCGGCATGCAAGGTCTCGGCATGATCGTCGCGTCGTTCCGGGTGATGTGGCTGACCCTGTGGCGCGACCGGGCCGCCCTGGTGATGGCCTTCGTGCTGCCGACGGTGATCTTCTGCGTCTTCGCGGCGATCTTCTCCGGCGCCGTCGGCGAGCGGATCCGCATCCAGGTCGGGCTCCTCGACCAGGCCCGCACCGCCACCACGGCGCGCCTCGTCGCCGCCCTGGAGGCCGATCCGGCCCTGCGCACCACGCTCCTGCACGGCGATCCGACGGCGGCGGTGCGCCGGGGCGAGGTCGACGTCGCCCTGGTGCTGCGCGGCGACCTCGCGGCCGGGAGCACGACGGCGGACGCGCCGATCCTCGTCGTCGAGAGCCCGGCCCGGGCGCTCGCCACCCCGATCGCGCTCGGCCAGGTGCAGCGGGTGCTCAACGAGGCCCTGCCCGACGTGGTCCTGTCCCGGGTCGTCGCCGATGTCGAGCGCGCCGGCAAGATCGGCCCGGACGAGCGCGCCTTCCTCGACCGTGCCTTCGCCGAGAGCCGCGAGAAGCGCGAGGCCTTCTCCTTCGCCGCCCTGATCGCCCGGACCTCGACGGCGGAAGGACAGGGCGGGAATGCCCGGGTCGCCTACTATGCCGGGGCGATCGCCGCGGTGTTCCTGATGTTCGCCGCCATGCAGGGCGCCCTCTCCCTGGTCGAGGAGCGGCAATCCGGCATCGCCGATCGCCTCGCCGCTGCTCCCGGCGGCCTGCCGGTGGTGGTGGCCGGCAAGTTCCTGTTCCTGGTGCTCCAGGGCACCGCGCAGGGCGCCTTGATCTTCGGGGCGGCGGCGCTCGTCTACGGCGTCTCGATCGGGCCGCATGCCGGGGCCTGGCTCGTCACCGGGGTGCTGGTCGCCGCCATGGCGGCGGGCCTGGGGCTGGCCGCCTGCGCGGCGTCGCGCTCCCGCCAGCAGGCCCACCTCGTCTCGACCTTCGGGGTGCTGCTGCTCTCGGCGGTCGGCGGCAGCATGGTGCCGCGCTTCCTGATGCCGCCCTGGCTGCAGAGCCTCGGCTGGCTCACCCCCAATGCCTGGGCGATCGAGGCCTACCAGGCGGCGCTCGCGGAGGGGGCGGGCGCCGCCTGGCCGGCCTGGGCGGTGCTGGCGGGGCTCGCCGCCGCGGGGCTGGGGCTGGCGGTCGCGCTCACGGCGCGGCCGGCACCCGGGCCGGCGCGGGCGTGAGCGACCACGGCGGACGCTGCGATCGCCTCCGACGTCAGCCCTTCAACCGCTTGTTGCACTCGGAATAGTAGCCGCCGCCCTTCGCGATCCAGTTCATGCCGCCGTTGCCGGCGCCGCCGGCCGCCTTGTTGGCGTTGTACTGGTCGAGGCAGGTATGCTGGCGGGCGCTGCCGGCCGGCTCCTTGGCGTATTTCGGCGAGACGGCGGTGGGGAAGACCGCGCCGGCGGGAGCTTGGCCGGCGGGAGCTTGGGCCGCAGGAGCCTGGGCGGCCGGGGCCGTAGGCTTGGCGGGAATCGCGGGCGGGTTCGGCGGCGCCTGGTTGGGCCGCGCGGCGCCGGGGCCGAACGGGTTCGGGGCAGGAGCGGTCGTTTGGGCGAGGGCCGGGACGGCGAGCGCGCCGACGAGCAGCAGGGAGGCGAGGGAGAGACGCATCGTCAGATGTCCGAACTCGGGGCGGCGACAGCTTAGCAGCCCCGCCGCGCCAGGGCGACCTGTGATCCCATTTCCGAAGACGACTTCCGGAAATGGGATCACCAGCCCGCGCGGCGCTTGAGCGAAGCCGAAATCCGCATTGCGAAGCAATCAGTCGGATTTCGTATGACGCAAAGGGATCCGGTGCCGCGCGAGCCGGCACCTACGCCTTGCGGAGGAGGCTTCTCCCTTTTGCGGCGCTCCGCCCCGGGCGGGGGGCGGGTAAGCAGGACGCCAGCGGAGGACGGGCCGGGCGTCCGGCCTCGATCCGGGAGTGTGCCGACCGATGCTGATCGCCGCCAGCGCCCTGCTGATCCTCGTCGCCTGGTTCGCCGGGCCGCGGCGCTTCGTCGAGTTGGTGCTGCTGACGCGCGCCTCCCTCGATCCGGTCTTCACCCTGACGAAGTTCGGCGGCCTCGACGAGATGGGCGTCGGCGCCTCGGTCAACGTCGCCGTGCTGGTGGTGGCGGTCGCCTGCGTGGCGACCCGGCCGCGGGTGAGCCCGGTGCCGGCCTTCGTCCTGTGGCTGCCGCTCCTCCTGGTCTGCCTCGCCTCGACCCAGGTGGCGCCCGATCCCGGCTCGGCGATCCGGCTGCTGATGCTGCTGGCGACCCATGCCGCCTTCTGCCTGCTCGCCGTCTACATGGTGCGCGACTTCGCCGACCTGCGCCATTTCCTGCTGCTCATCGTCGTCGGTTCGATCGCCCCGACGCTCTATGCCGGCCTGCAGCTCGCCATGGGCTGGGCGGCGTTCGACGACGACAGCATCCGGGTCTACAGCAGCTTCCCGCACCCCAACATCTACGCCTTCTACCTGATGACGATCCTGGCGGTCGTCCTGACCCTGCTGGCCGGCCCGCGTTTCGCCTTGAGCCCGCGGCTGCGCAGAATGCTGGTGCTCTACGTGCCGGTCCTGCTCGGGCTGCTCCTGCTCACCAAGACCCGCAGCGCCTGGGCCGGCGCCGCCCTGATCCTCCTGACCTACGGGCTCCTCTTCGACCGGCGCACCCTGCTCTACTTCCTGGGCCTGCCGGTGGCCTTGCTGACGGTGCCGGAACTCGCCGAGCGCTTCGCCGACCTGCAGCAGGGCAACACCGCCGATGCCTACGAGAAGCTGAATTCCTACGCCTTCCGGGTGCTGCTCTGGCAGGGCGCCATGACGTGGGTCTGGGAGCGCCCGATCTTCGGCTACGGCCTGTCGAGCTTCGGCCACTACGTCACGCAGTTCTTCCCGCTGCCGCTCGAGAACGACACCATCGACTCGCATAGCGTCTACGTGCAGTTCCTGTTCGAGACCGGGGTGATCGGCCTTGTCGCCTATCTCTGGCTCTACGCGCGGATCATCGCCGCGACCGCTAGGCTGATCCTGCGTGGCGAGCGCTGGGCCTGGATGCTGCTCGCGATGATCGCCGGCTATCTGTCGATGGCCTATTCGGACAACATGCTCTACTATCTGGTGCCGACCTGGTACATGTGGTTCGTCCTCGGCGGCGCCTGCACGGTGCTGCGCCAGCGCCCGGCGGTCCGCCGCCGGGCGGCCATCCTGCCGCTGCCGGCCTGATCCGCGTTCCGGAGGTCGTATCAGCAGCCCGCGACGACGGAGATTCGCTCCGCACGCTCGAGCGACGCCGCAACCCGCGCCTCAGCGCAGGTGGAAGGCGATCCACAGCACCGCACCCGCGACGAGGCCGGCGACGAGCCAGCGCACCAGGCGCAGGACGAGGGACCTGAGGACCGGGGATGCCGGCCCCTCCGTCATCGGCCCGCTCTCACTTGCCCGCCCTCACCCGGCCGAGCGCCGGACGGCCGCGCCCGCGATGATGGTGGCGAGGGCGGCGGCGCCCAGGCCGTCCTGCAATGCCCGCACCGGCTCGTCCGGCATGGCCAGCCACCACAGGGCGGCCGTGGCCGCGATGCACACGGCGACGGCGCCGAGGATTCCCCGCTCGATCACGTTGAAGACCGGCCTCCGCTGGCGGGGCGTCTCGTCCGAGAGGCCCCGTGACGCCCCCTCTACGCCAAGCCGGCCGGCTTGGACAGCGCCGCGCTGCCACGGTCGAGGCGCCCCGCGCCGATCCCAGACGCCGCCCCTTGGCGCCGGCCCCTTGGCGCCGCCCCTGGGCTCCTGCGCACCCGCCGCCGATTGAATTCCCGAGCGTCATGGTGGATTTCAACCACAGATGCCTCGGCGCGGCCGGAGCATCCTGCCCGGAGCCGGCCCGCGGGGGTGCGGCGGGCCGCGGAGACGGTGATGGCGAAACCCCTGGTCATCGAGATTCCTCACCAGCTCGGCCGGGCCGAGGCGCGCCGGCGCATCGAGTCCCGCCTCGGCCAGGGCCGGGACCTGGTCCAGAAGGCCGGCCTGACGATGCAGGACCCGGTCTGGGACGGCGACACCCTCGCCTTCGTGGTCGGCGCCATGGGCCAGACGGTCAGCGGCACCATCGCGGTCGAGGACGCGGCCGCCCGCGTCGAGGTCCGGCTGCCGCTGCTGCTCGGGATGTTCTCGGCCAAGGTGCGGCAGGTGATCGCCGAGAAGGGCGGCGAGCTGCTGGCGGCCTGACCGGTCCGGCCGGCCTCCAAGCGCCGTTCGCCCTTATGGAATCTTGATATCGCGGCCCGGCGAACCGCATCGTTTCCCCCGCCTCCGATCGCGAGAAACCCGGTGGGTCCATCGGGAGTGGTGCGATGAGGGATGGGGTTCACGACGGGCTGCGCGGCGCAGGCGACGGGACTCGGCCGGCCCTGGCCCACGCCCTGGCGCATGTGCGCGCCGCCTGCCGGCGCTGCGGCTTCCCCGTCCACGGCTTCCTGAACGGGAGCACCTGCGTGCTGCAGGTCGACGGCCGGGCGTTGCGGGATGCGTGCTGCGAGGAGGCCTGCCGCCGGAATTCCGGCCCCGCCGCCGGCCCCGCCGCCGGCCTCGCCTGCGCCGGCCTGCAGGAGGCGGTCCGCACCGCCCGCCAGACCCGACGGACACCCTGACGGCGGCCCCGGATCCCGCCCGTCTTTATGCCGCCTTTATGGCGCGGGGGGCCGTCCCCTCTCGAATCCCTACGCCGTCGGGAGGATGTCCTGGTGTCGGGACCGCGACGCGGTCCGATCCGATGCGGCGCCCCTCCGGCGCCGCCCGACGGGGATACCCCATGTTCGATGTCCTGATGCTGGCGGCCGGCCTGGGCTTCTTCGCCCTGGCGCTCGGCTACGTCGCCTTATGCGAACGCCTGTGAGGAGGCCCGCGATGACCCTCGATTACGGGCTCGGCGGCCTCATGACCCTCGGGCTGCTCGCCTATCTCGCCTACGCCCTCGTGCGGCCCGAGCGGTTTTAAGGGAGCCGCCGCCATGACACTCGCCGGCTGGATCCAGATCGCGCTGTTCTGCGCGATCGTTCTCGCCCTGGTGAAGCCGCTCGGTCTCTACATGACCCGGGTCTTCACCGGCGCCTCCACCCCCCTCTCCCCCGTGCTGCGCCCGATCGAGCGCGGCCTCTACCGCCTCGCCGGCATCGACGAGCGCCACGAGCAGCACTGGCTGACTTACGCGGGCGCCATGCTGGTCTTCCACGCCGCCGGCTTCGTGCTGCTCTACGGGATCCTGCGGCTGCAAGCGCTCCTGCCGCTCAACCCCGCCGACCAGTCCGCGGTGGCGCCGGACCTCGCCTTCAACACCGCAGTCAGCTTCGTCACCAACACCAACTGGCAGAATTACGGTGGCGAGAGCACCCTCTCCTACCTGTCGCAGATGCTGGGGCTGACGCACCAGAACTTCCTCTCGGCGGCGACCGGCATCGCCCTCGCCGTGGCGCTGATCCGCGGCTTTGCCCGCGCCTCGTCCCGCACGGTGGGCTCGTTCTGGGTCGATCTGACCCGCTGCACCCTCTACGTGCTGCTGCCGCTCTGCATCGTCTACACCCTGTTCCTGGTCTGGCAGGGCATCCCGCAGACCCTCGCGCCCTATGCCGAGGCGACGACCCTCGAAGGCGGACACCAGACCATCGCGCTCGGGCCCGTGGCGAGCCAGGTGGCGATCAAGATGCTCGGCACCAATGGCGGCGGCTTCTTCAACGCCAACGCCGCCCACCCGTTCGAGAACCCGACCGCGTGGTCGAACCTCATTCAGATGGTGTCGATCTTCGCGCTGGGCGCCGCGCTCACCAACGTGTTCGGCCGCATGGTCGGGGACGAGCGCCAGGGCTGGGCGATCCTCGCCGCGATGGGCGTGCTGTTCCTGGCGGGCGTCGCCGTCACCTACGGGGCCGAAGGCGCCGGCAGCCCCCTGCTCAATGCGCTGGGGCTCCAGGGCGGCAACCTCGAAGGCAAGGAGCTGCGCTTCGGCATCCCCGGCTCGGCGCTCTTCGCGGTGGTGACCACCGCCGCCTCCTGCGGCGCGGTCAACGCCATGCACGACGCCTTCACGGCGCTCGGCGGCATGATCCCCCTCATCAACATGCAGCTCGGCGAGATCATCGTCGGCGGCGTCGGTGCCGGCCTCTACGGGATGCTGGTCTTCGTCGTGGTGGCGATCTTCGTCGCCGGGCTGATGGTCGGGCGCACGCCCGAATATCTCGGCAAGAAGATCGAGGCCCGGGAGGTCAAGATGGCGATGCTCGCGATCCTCTGCCTGCCGCTGATGATGCTCGGCTTCACCGCGCTCGCCACCGTGCTGCCGGCGGGTCTCGCGGGACCGGCCAATGCGGGGCCGCACGGCTTCTCGGAGATCCTCTACGCCTTCACCTCGGCGGCGGCGAACAACGGCTCGGCCTTCGCGGGCCTCTCGGGCAACACCCCGTTCTACAACCTGACCCTCGGGGCCGGCATGCTGGTCGGGCGGTTCTTCGTCATCATCCCGGCTCTCGCCATCGCCGGCTCGCTCGCGGCCAAGAAGACGGTGCCGGCCTCCGTCGGGACCTTCCCGACCGATGGCGGCCTGTTCGTCGGCCTGCTGGTCGGGGTGATCCTGATCGTCGGCGGCCTGACCTTCTTCCCGTCGCTGGCGCTCGGACCCATCGTCGAGCACTTGGCGGGCGCCGCCGGCCAGACCTTCGCGGCGGCGGGAGGCTAGGGCCATGAGCACCACCCACGCCGACCGCCTGCGCAGTGGTCTGTCCCGGCACCGGCCTCGCCCCGCCCCGCTCGCCGACCGCTCCGCTCTCCGACCTTGCGACATCGTCCTGGCGCTCACCGGCCTCGCCCTGCTGGGCTCCGGCGCGATCTGGGCGGCAATCATGCTCGGCAGCGCGGCGCTCGCGCCCTGACGGCGCCCACACCCCACACGTCCCGACGATTCCGGTGGCGCCCGAGCGCCGCCGCCCCCCGGCCCATCCGGATCCCGACGATCATGGCCCACTCGCAAAAATCCTCCCTCCCGAAATCCTCCCTGCTGAGTGCCGGCCTGGTCGGGCCCGCGCTCCTCGGTGCGGTCACCAAGCTCGACCCGCGCCAGATGGTGAAGAACCCCGTGATGTTCGTGGTCGAGGTCGTGGCGGCCTTCACCACCCTGCTGTTCCTCCGCGACCTCGTCACCGGCGGCCAGGATCTGGCCTTCACTGGCCAGATCATCCTCTGGCTGTGGTTCACCGTGCTGTTCGCCAATTTCGCCGAGGCGGTGGCGGAAGGGCGCGGCAAGGCGCAGGCCGATTCCCTGCGCCGCACCCGCACCGAGACGACCGCGAAGCTGCTGGGCGGCGCCACCGCGGCACCCGGCGGCCCGCGGACTCCTTACGAGACCGTACCGGGCGCCGGGCTCAAGGTCGGCGACGTGGTGCTGGTCGAGGCCGGCGACGTGATCCCGTCGGACGGCGAGGTGATCGAGGGCATCGCCTCGGTCAACGAGGCGGCGATCACCGGCGAATCCGCCCCCGTCATCCGCGAATCCGGCGGCGACCGCTCGGCGGTGACCGGCGGCACGCAGGTCCTCTCCGACTGGATCCGGGTGCGGATCACGGCCGCCGCCGGCTCGACCTTCATCGACCGGATGATCGCGCTGGTCGAGGGCGCGGCCCGGCAGAAGACCCCCAACGAGATCGCCCTCAACATCCTGCTCGCCGGCCTCACCATCGTGTTCGTGTTCGCGGTCGGATCGATCCCGAGCTTCGCCGCTTACGCCGGCGGCGCGATCCCGCTCACGGTGCTGGTGGCGCTCTTCGTCACCCTGATCCCGACCACGATCGGGGCGCTGCTCTCGGCGATCGGCATCGCCGGCATGGACCGGCTGGTGCGCTTCAACGTGCTCGCCATGTCGGGCCGCGCCGTCGAGGCGGCGGGCGACGTCGACACGCTGCTCCTCGACAAGACCGGCACCATCACGCTCGGCAACCGCCAGGCGACCGCGTTTCGCCCGGTGCGCGGCGTCACCCCCGGGACGCTGGCGGATGCGGCCCAGCTCGCTTCCCTCGCCGACGAGACCCCGGAGGGCCGCTCGATCGTGGTGCTGGCCAAGGAGGCGCACGGCCTGCGCGCCCGCGACATGGGAAGCCTCAACGCCACCTTCGTGCCGTTCACCGCGCAGTCGCGGATGTCGGGCATCGACCTCGACGGCTCCTCGATCCGCAAAGGGGCGGTCGAGGCGGTGATCGCGAGCCTCGACGCCGCCCCGGCGCTCGTCGGCGCGGGCGCCGCGGCCCGGGTGCTGCAGCCCCGCCTCGATCCGGCGGCGGCCCAGGAGGTCCGGGCCATCGCCGAGGAGATCGCCAAGGCCGGCGGCACGCCGCTCGCGGTCGCCCGCGACGGCAAGCTCCTCGGCGTCGTCCACCTCAAGGACATCGTCAAGGGCGGCATCGCCGAGCGCTTCGCGGAACTCCGCCGGATGGGCATCCGCACGGTGATGATCACCGGCGACAACCCGATGACCGCCGCGGCCATCGCCGCGGAGGCCGGGGTCGACGACTTCCTCGCCCAGGCCACGCCCGAGGACAAGCTGGCCCTGATCCGGCGTGAGCAGGCGCAGGGCAAGCTGGTGGCGATGTGCGGCGACGGCACCAACGACGCCCCGGCCCTCGCCCAGGCCGATGTCGGCGTGGCGATGAACACCGGCACGGTGGCGGCCCGCGAGGCCGGCAACATGGTCGACCTCGATTCCGACCCGACCAAGCTCATCGAGATCGTCGAGATTGGCAAGCAGCTGCTGATGACCCGCGGCGCGCTCACCACCTTCTCGATCGCCAACGACGTGGCGAAGTACTTCGCCATCATCCCGGCGATGTTCGTCGGGCTCTATCCGCCGCTCCAGGCCCTCAACGTGATGGGGCTGGCCTCGCCCCAGAGCGCGATCCTGTCGGCGATCATCTTCAACGCGCTGATCATCGTGGCGCTGATCCCGCTCGCTCTGCGCGGCGTCGGCTACCGCGCCGTCGGCGCCGCCGCGTTGCTGCGGCGCAATCTCCTGATCTATGGTCTCGGCGGGATCCTGGTGCCGTTCGCCGGCATCAAGCTGATCGATCTCGCCGTGAGCGCCCTCCATCTGGCTTGAGAGAGACCGCCATGCTCCGGCACCTCCGCCCCGCCCTCGTGCTCCTCACCGGCCTGACCCTCGTCACCGGCCTCGCCTATCCGCTGGCCATGACGGGGATCGCCGAACGCCTCTTCCCGGTCCAGGCGCAAGGCAGCCTGGTCCGCAGCGCCGACGGCACCCTGGTCGGCTCCGCCCTGATCGGCCAGAACTTCACCAGCCCGCGCTACTTCCACGGCCGCCCCTCGGCGACCGTGGCGCCCGATCCGGCCGATTCCTCGAAGACCGTGGCGGCGCCCTACAACGCCGCCAATTCCGGCGGCGCCAATCTCGGGCCCACCAACCCGGCGCTCATCGACCGGGTGAAGGCCGACCTCGCCGCGCTCAAGGCCGAGAACCCCTCCGACCCGATGCCGCAGGACCTCGTCACCACCTCGGGGTCGGGCCTCGACCCCGACGTCTCGCCCGAGGCCGCCCTGTTCCAGGTGCCGCGGGTGGCGCGTGCCCGCGGCCTGTCCGAGGATTCGCTGCGCGCCCTCGTGGCCGGGCAGATCCGGGAGCCGAGCCTCGGCTTCCTCGGCGAGCGGCGCGTCAACGTGCTCGCCCTCAACCGCGCCCTCGACGCGCAAGCGGCACGATGAGGGACGGGATGAGGGAGGAGGTGCGTCCCTCGCCCGACGCCCTCCTGGCGCAGGCGCGCCGGGAGGCGCCCGGGCGCGGGCGCCTGAAGATCTTCCTCGGGGCGGCGCCGGGGGTCGGCAAGACCTACGAGATGCTGACGAGCGCCCATGCCCGCCGGCGCGAGGGCGTCGACGTGGTGGTGGGCGTGGTCGAGACCCACGGCAGGCCCGAGACCGAGGCCCTGGTCGCCGGGCTCGAGGTGCTGCCACGCTGCCTCGTCCCCTATGGCGGCGGCACGTTCGACGAGATGGACCTCGACGGGCTTCTCGCCCGGAAACCCCGTCTGGCCCTCGTCGACGAACTCGCCCACACCAACGCCCCGGGCTCGCGCCACCCCAAGCGCTACCTCGACGTCGAGGAGCTGCTCCAGGCCGGCATCGACGTCCACACCACCCTCAATATCCAGCACGTCGAGAGCCTGAACGACGTGGTGGCGCAGATCACCCGGATCCGGGTGCGCGAGACGGTGCCGGATTCGATCCTCGACCGGGCCGACGACATCGAGGTCATCGACCTCTCCCCCGGCGACCTGATCCAGCGCCTGCGCGAGGGCAAGGTCTACCTGCCGCGCCAGGCCGAGCGGGCGCTCGAGCACTACTTCTCCCCCGGCAACCTGACGGCGCTCCGCGAGCTGGCGCTGCGGCGCACCGCCCAGCAGGTCGACGACCAGCTCGTCACCCATATGCGGGCCCACGCGATTCCCGGACCCTGGGCGGCGGGGGAGCGGGTCCTGGTCTGCGTCAGCGAGGATCCGCGCTCGGCCGGCCTCGTGCGCTACGCCAAGCGCCTCGCCGACCGGCTGCGGGCGCCGTTCACCGCGCTCACCATCGAGGGCCGGCGCAGCGTCGGCTTGAGCGACACCGAGCGCGACCGCATCGCCGACACCCTGCGGCTCGCCGAGCGGCTGGGCGCCGAGACCGCGACCCTGCCGAGCCAGGGTCGCATCGCCGACGACGTGGTGGGCTTTGCCCGCGAGCACAACGTCACCCACGTGGTGATCGGCAAGTCGACCCGCTCGCGCTGGTTCGAGCTCGTCAACGGTTCGGTGGTGCACGACCTCCTGCGCCGCTCCGGCCCAATCAGCGTCCATGTCGTGGCGGGCGAGGAGATCGCAGGCGCGCCCGCCCCCCACAGGGGCGTGCGCACCGCGGCCCCGCCGCGGCCGAGCGCCCTGCCCTACGCCGCCGCGCTCGCGGCGGTCGCGGGCGCCTTGGGGCTGGGCCTCGTGCTGCAATCCTCGCTCGGGCACGAGAGCACCGACCTCGTCTTCCTCACCGCCGTGGTGGCGGTGGCGGTGCGCTTCGGGCTGTATCCGTCGCTCGCCGCGGTGCTGGCTTCGTCGCTCGCCTACAACTTCTTCTTCCTGCCGCCGCTCTACACCTTCACCATCGCCGACCCGACCAACGTCGTCGCCCTGTTCTTCTTCACTCTGGTGGCGGTGGTGGTCTCGAACCTGGCGGCACGGGTGCGCGCCGAGGCGACGATCTCGCGCACGCGCAGCAAGGCGACCGAGGCGCTCTACGGCTTCTCGCGCAAGCTCGCCGGCTGCGGCACCCTCGACGACGTGCTCTGGGCCACCGCCTACCAGATCGCCCTGATGCTGCGCCTGCGGGTGGTGCTGCTCCTGCCGGAGAACGGGCCCGCGCCGCGTAGCGGCGGCGTCACGGTGATGGCCGGCTACCCGCCGGAGGATTTCCTCGACGAGGCCGACCTCGCGGCGGCGAAATGGACCTTCGACCACGGCCGCCCGGCGGGCCGCGGCGCCGACACCCTGCCGGGGGCCAAGCGCCTGTTCCTGCCCTTGCGCACCGGCCGCGGCATGGTCGGGGTGGTGGGGCTCGACGGCGACAAGCCGGGGCCGCTCCTCACCCCCGACCAGCGCCGGCTCCTCGACGCTCTGGCCGACCAGGGGGCGCTCGCCATCGAGCGGGTCCACCTCGTCGAGGATCTCGACCGCGCCCGGCGCTCGGCCGAGACCGACCGCCTGCGCCAGGCCCTGCTGTCGTCGCTCTCGCACGACCTCAAGACCCCGCTCGCCGCGGTGCTCGGCTCGGCCACCACCTTGCGCGACCTCAGGGACGCCCTCGACCGGGAGGCGCAGGGCGAGCTGCTGGCGACCATCGTCGACGAGGCCGAGCGGCTGAACCGCTTCATCGCCAACCTGCTCGACATGACGAAGCTCGAATCCGGCGCGGTGGCGCCGAACCTCGCCCCCCACGACCTCGGCGAGATCGTCGGCACGGCGCTCGAGCGGGCCGCCAAGATCCTGTCGCGTCACCGCGTCGAACTGGCGCTCGGCGCCGGCCTGCCGACCCTGAACCTCGACGCGGTGCTGATGGAGCAGGTGCTGTTCAACCTCCTCGACAACGCCGCCAAATACGCCCCCGAGGGCAGCCTGGTGCGGATCGAGGGCTGGCAGGAAGCCCGGCAGGAATCCAGGCACGAGGGCGACGCGGTGTGCTTGCGGATCCTCGACGAGGGCGAGGGCCTCCCGGAGGGCGACGAGGAGCGGATCTTCGACACCTTCTACCGGGTGCGCAAGAGCGACCGGGTCCGGGCCGGGACCGGCCTCGGCCTCGCCATCTCCCGCGGCTTCGTCGAGGCGATGGGCGGGCGGATCACCGCCCGCAACCGGGGCGACCGGCACGATCCCGCTTGTCCGGGCGCCGCCTTCACCCTGACCTTCCCGGTGCCCCGCGCCGCCCTGGAGGACGCCGTATGACACCGAAGGTCGTTGAAAACGACCTTCGGTGTCATACGAAATCCGACGGATTGCTCGGCGATTGCTGCGCCATCGCGGTCGCGATGCGGATTTCGGTTTCGCTCGGACGCCGCGCGGGCCGGTGATCCCGTTTCCGGAAGTCATCGTCCGGGAATGGCATTACGCTCCGGAATGCGTCGCGACGGCACCCCACCCCCGCGCCCGGCGCTTGCCGGTCCGGCACGGCCCTCGCATCCTGGCGCGCGATTCCCCGACATGGTGCGCGAGGCCTCGAGCGATGACCACCAACCTCTCCGTGAACAGCTCCCGGCTCTGGGACACCCTGATGGTGTCGGCCGGCATCGGCACCGGGCCCCGGGGGGGCCTGCGGCGCCTGACCCTGACCGAGCCCGACCGGGTGATGCGCGACCAGCTCAAGGCCTGGGCGGAGGAAGGCGGCTATCCCCTCACCGTCGACGGGCTCGGCAACATGGTGCTGCGGCGGGTGGGCACCGAGCCCGACCTGCCGCCGGTGGTGATCGGCAGCCACCTCGACACGCAATGGGCCGGCGGGCGCTTCGACGGCATCCTGGGCGTTCTCGCGGGGCTGGAGGTCCTGCGCACCCTCGACGATCTCGGGGTCGGTACGCGCCGCAGCATCGAGGTGGTGAACTGGACCAACGAGGAGGGCGCGCGGTTCTCGCCGCCGATGCTCTGCTCGCTGGCCTGGTCCGGCCAGGCGACGCCGGACTGGGTCGAGAACCGGCGCGACCGCGACGGCATCCGCTTCGGCGACGCCCTCGACGGCATCGGCTATCGCGGCCCCGAGCCGGTCGGCGGCCGCGCCATCGACGCTTATTTCGAGCTTCACATCGAGCAGGGCCCGGCCCTCGACAAGGCCGGCGTGCCGGTCGGCATCGTCACCGGCGGCTATCCGAGCTGCGGCATGCGCATCGCCGTCGAGGGCGCCACCGCCCATACCGGCCCGACCCCGATGAGCGAGCGCCACAACGCCCTCGTCGGCGCCGCCATGGTGGCGGTGGCGGTCAACGACATCGGCTGGGCGCACGCCGACACCGACGCCAAGGCCACCGCCGCCCGCCTCGACCTGGTGCCGAACCTCCCCGGCACGCTCTCGGAATATGCCGAATTGTTCATCGACATGCGGGCACCGAAGCTCGAGACCCTGGAGACCATGAAGGCGAGCTTGCGCGCCGCCCTGCCCGATTGCGCCGCCCGCTCGCTCACCGAGATCAGGATCGCCGAGGAATGGGGCTTCGGAATCTTCTCCTTCGATGACGGGCTGATCGGCACCCTGCGCGAGACGGCGGCGCGCCTCGGCATCCCGACCATGGATCTGCGGTCCCAGGCCGGCCACGACGCCTACCACGTCGCCCGTGTCGCGCCGGCCTGCATGATCTTCACCCCCTGCCGGGACGGGATCACCCACAACGAGGCCGAGGACATCGCCCTCGAACCGACCCTGCCGGGCGTGAACCTGCTGCTTCACGCCGCCCTCGCCCGGGCCAACCGGTAGACATCCGGGCGGCGTGAGCGCCGCCCGGATTCCGCTTGCGCGACTTTGCGCACCAGGGGGCTTTGCATCGGAAAGTTGATGCGGGTTCCCGATGCGCGACCTCGACAGGGTGGATCTCGACAAGGTGTTGGCCGACATCGTGGCGATCCGCAGCCAGGTCGCCGCCGGAACCGCGTTCCAGGGCTACGGCCCCACCGCGCTCGCCCTCACCGGCGCCCTGGCGCTCGCCACCGCCGGCCCG
The DNA here is from genome assembly GCF_011043735.1 of Methylobacterium sp. DB0501. Taxonomy (GTDB): domain Bacteria; phylum Pseudomonadota; class Alphaproteobacteria; order Rhizobiales; family Beijerinckiaceae; genus Methylobacterium; species Methylobacterium alsaeris. Next base: position 226,482 of record NZ_JAAKGV010000007.1, read on the forward strand.
CAGGCCGGCCTCGCCGATGCGATGATCCTCAACGCCGTCGAGGCCTTTCGCCCTCGACGACCCGGCGCGCGACGCGATCCTCTCCGCCGCCCGCGCGGCGGATCCCGCCATCACCCGCGAGGCGTTCGACCGCCTCGTCACCGGCGACGGGGCCCCGCCGGTCGACCTGGTGATCCGCACCGGCGGCGAGCAGCGCCTCTCCGACTTCCTGCTCTGGGAAAGCGCCTATGCCGAGCTGCACTTCACTCCCTGCCCCTGGCCGGATTTCGGCGAGGCGGAGCTGACGGCGGCGATGACGGCCTTCCGCGGCCGGCAGCACCGGTTCGGCGGGCTCCGGCCGCGGCGTGAGGTCCCGCTCGACGAGCGGCGGGTGCGGACGGGCCGAGCGTGGCGGCGTTCTGTGGTGCGCCGCGGGATGCCGAGGAGGCGATGCGGCCGGGGCGGCGGATGGGCAGGGTTGAGAATCGGGTGTCGCGGGAGCCTCGGTTCCCCGCAACGCTCGTACGTCTCGCCGGTCGGCTCGCATAACTCGGCGTGTGGAACAGGGAAAGTCGGATCCGGCTCGAAGGGCCGTGACCGATCCTCAGCGGCGGCTATCATTCATCGAGCGCACTGGCCACGGTCCATTAGGGCGGGCCTCAATGGAACGCTCGACCACGCAACAGCGCCGCGCTATCCGTTCGGATGTCGTGCGCTGGGTGAGGCGTCCGTTGGGCTGAACCGGCCCTTGTAGACCGCCGCCTCAGCGTGCTGCCTAGATGTCCGCTGCGGTATGCCCTAACGGATTTTGAGCGTCGTTTCGGGCTGCTCCCGACCCAAATCGAACCATCAATCGTGGATGGTGCAATCGCCGGAGTGGCGTGAAAGCGGACACGAGAGTCAGGAACTCCACCACTTTCCTGTCTCCCTGGTTGGGGGATTTCCCTCATTCCTGCCGCGCCATTCCGCGCGTAGGTTGGTGCTTCATCCAACGAAGAAGGAGCACATGGCCAGCAGCGACAATCTGAGCAAGCAGCCCACTCCGGACGTGGCAGAAGACAACGCGTTCTTCCCGTCTGCGTACTCGCTCGGCGAATTCACCTCGGCCAAATCCGACCTCGACGGAGCGAGCTATCCGAACGCCTACACGGGTGGACGTTACAAAATCCTGATGATCGCGACGGATGAGCGCTACCTGCTCATGCAGAACGGCACCTTCTTCCCTACTGGCAACCACCCGGTGGAGATGTTGTTGCCGATGTACCATCTCGACAAGGCGGGGTTCACCTTCGATATTGCCACGATCTCCGGCGAGCCTGCCAAGCTCGAACTCTGGGCCTACCCCAAGGACGACGCGGCTGTGGCAAGCATCTACGAGAAGTACAAGCCGCAACTGAAAAGCCCGCTCAAGCTCGCCGACGTGGTGGCGGACGCCCTCGGACCAGACAGCGCCTACGTCGCCGTCTTCATACCCGGCGGTCACGGCGCGCTCAATGGCGTGCCGTTCAGCACCGACGTAAAGAAGGTGCTCGACTGGGCATTGCGGGCGGACAAGCACATCATCTCACTGTGTCACGGCCCGGCTGCTCTGCTATCGGCCAAGATTGGCGAGGAAGAGAACCCGTTCAAGGGCTACAAAATCTGCTCGTTCCCCGACGCCATCGATGCCAAGACCCCAGAGATGGGCTACATGCCGGGGGCTATGCCGTGGTTCATCGGCGAACGCCTGCGCGCAGATGGCTTGGAGATCGTCAACAATGACATCCAGGGTACTGTCCACCAGGACCGCAAGCTCATCACGGGCGACAGCCCGTTCGCCTCCAAATAATCTCGGCAAGGCGGCCGCCGAAGCGCTGCTGGCCGAGTATGGGGCGAAGTAGCCCCACGCGCCCGATGGCGGGGGGACGCTCCCGCCCTCATACACGGAGCTGATGTTAGCGATGACTGAGCCTTGGGATGCGCTCAGCCTCATTGAGGCGGGTCGTGATCTCGCCGCGATCCAGCAGGCGGTCCGCGATCTCGCTCAGCCGCTCGGCTACGACCGGATCGTGGTGTTCTCGATCACGGCGTGGCAGGACGAGTTGGTGGAGCGCATCTACTGGGTCGAGGGCGACTGGTTCGAGACGGGGGAGGCGGTCGATGCCATCACCTACGTCCGCCGCTGCCCGGTCACGCGGCACGTCCTCGACACCGATCAGCCGTTCTTCTGGACCAAGACCCACACCGAACAGGGCGCGAGCTACCGCATTGTCAGCGTCCCTCAGGGCTTGGGCATCCACGGGCTCCAGGTTCCTGTGTTCGGGCACGCGGGTCTCGAAGGCGCGGTCAGCTTCGGCGGCGAGCGGATCGACGCGACGGCTCGGACCCGGCAGACCCTTGCACTTCTGGGTACGGTGGCGTTCCAGGCCGCCCGTCGCTTGGTTGAGAACTATGCGCCGACCCGTGCGCAGAAACTCTCAGCACGCGAGCGGGAAATCCTGCGGTGGGTGGGGGCTGGGCGTCGCACGGCCGACATCGCGAGTACGCTTGGTCTTTCGGAGCGAACGATCGAGAACCACCTGCGGCGCATCCGACAACGACTGCGGGTGACGACGACCGCGCAGGCCATCCAGACGGCGATCCGTTCCGGTGACATCGCGCCGTAGGACATTGCGACCAGCACCGTCCGCTTCGGGCGACTTGGCGGACGTTCGCTGCGGGGCCGCCGAACTTCGGCTTACCATCCATAGCGGACCGCAGCGCGTCTCCTAGGTCCGTTCGTTATTCCGGCCGTCCATAGGGGCATACCCTTGCGGACACGGCCGGTTGCGCATAGCTCGTTCAGGATGCCATGGCCCCCGGCTTGGCGCGTGGGATGCATACGCCGCGGCATGTGTCACATCGTAGTTAACACTCCTCCTCCACCGCCCCATGTCGAAGGTCCATGCCACCCGTCTTCAGATCATGATGCACGAAGCTTTTACGGTGTTATGCGGGGACTTAAACTTAGGTCGACGGAATTATTTACTATCTTAGGAAGCTTAATATCATGGATCCGCGTGGATTAATCAAAAATTAGCGACGAGGCTTGTCAACATCACTAGAGAAGACCTCGCCAATTACTGGCAGAACAATGGCCCCTCGGGCATAAGACCCGACTGGATCTGCAAGGCGAAGCGCATCCTTGGCCTAATCCATCAGGCATAGGACCCGCACGACATGATGATCGCGGCTACGGCTTCCACGCGCTCAAGGGCGACCGGGCCGGAACCTGCGCGGTCACGGTCTCGCGCAACTGGCGCATCACCTTCCGGTTTCGCGACGGCCACGTGTCCGACGTCGACCTGGAAGACTATCATGGCTCTTGAGAGACACCCTGACTGGGCTCCGACCCACCTGGGCGAGAATCCTGCGCGAGGACGTGCTTCCGTCCCTGGGTCGACCCAAGGCCGAGATCGTGCGCCTCCTCGGCATCTCGCGCGAAACCCTCTACCGCATCCTCGACGAGGAGCGGCCGATCACGCCCGCCACGGCGGTCAAGCTCGGCAAGCTGTGCGGCGACGGCATCTGGGTCCGGATGCAGGCCGACTATGACCTCTGGGCGGCCGAACGGACGGTCGCCGTGTCGGGGATACCGACGCTCGAGGTGCCCCGAGGCGGCAGAGGACCGCGGTGCGGTTCCAGCGATGAATGGCGCAGGGGCCCGATCGCGATCCGAGGGCCTGGCGCTTCAAGGGCAAGACGCCAAAAATTCTTGATGTTTTGCTATCTGGACGTCAGCCGACGCGCGGCCTCTGCCAGCGCCTCGTTCATCCGCGTCTGCCATCCCGGGCCGGTCGTCTTGAACGCGGCCAGCACCTCGGGTGCGACGCGCAGCGAGATCGGGACGCGCTTCACCTCCGCCTTCGGGCGTCCGCCGCGGCTCTTGAGGGCGGCGGCCAGATCCGGGGGCAAGTCACCTGGGCCGAGTTGCATCTGTGAAAGCTCCTCGGGGGTCAGGGGCGGATTATCGCATGCTTCATCCCAATCTTCTTGAGTATAATTCGGGTTCGGGACGTAACCCGGGGCGTGCTCAGAGTTCGTCATAGACGGCCCTTTCCTCGTGATTGGCCCGGCGGATGCTGACGAGGCTTGTCGCCTCCGAGCCAAGCGGGGCGACGATCACCACGACGACCGTGACGCCGTACCAAGTGCCGACCAGCTTGCGCCGGACCCGGTCGGTGCGGCTGGGCTTGATGGGCAGGATGGCGTAGCGGTCGAAGTCGAAGGCCTCCTCGAACTCGGCGAAATCGAAGCTGTGCTTCGCGAGGTTCGCCTGCCGCTTGGGCTCGTCGTAGGTGAACGACATGTTTTGGTATATGCAACAACAGCGGACCAACATCGCGACGCCGATGAATGAGGAGTCCCGCCATGGCCGCGCAGGTCATCCCCGCCCCGGGTGAGGACGAGGCGGAGGAGGATCGCGGGACCGCGCGCATCATCATCGCCGCGCGCATGGCCGCGGTCGCAGCCGCCACCGCTGGGCACGGGATCCCGTATTGGTTTCCCGGCCGGCTTGTCCGCAAACGCCTGCGTCGGGCGTCTCGCGACGGTTCAGGTTGGGCATGCCTCCAGTAAACCGCCCCCAAAGCGATTCAGGAATTTCGAACCAACCATCCAAACTGAACCGGGAGCATGTAAACTACCAAGTGAACCGGTGCGGCTGGGCGTTCCAGTGAGGCCTGCCCTACCGGACCGATCCATGCCGACGCGCACCCGGTCCTTATCGACGGCATTCCGGACTGGAACGCACGCCCGATCGACAGCCAAGGACCCATCCGGACGGATCGCGCGCCCTCGCGAACGTTCCCGAACGCCGCGGGAGCACCCAGCCCCCGCGACGCCCGCCCCTCAATACCCCAGCGCACTCCCGGTATTCCGCCGCGGATCGTTCGCGCCATAATACCGAAAAGCCGCCACCGGCTGCCCGCCCAGCGTCGGCGCGCCGATCAGGATCGCCGCGAGATGGTTCGCCGGCTGGGCCGTGCCGAACTTGTGGCCCATGCCCTCCAGGATCCTGCGGGTGTCCGGCGACAGGGCGAAGCGCTCGACATTGGTCACGTCCGGCATCCACTGGTTGTGGAGGCGCGGCGCGTCGGCGGCTTCCTGGACGTTCATCCCGTAATCGATCACGTTGAGGATGCTGTGCAGCACCACCGTGATGATCCGGCTGCCGCCGGGCGTCCCCGTCACGAAGACCGGCTTGCCGTCCTTGGTGACGATGGTCGGGCTCATTGAGCTCAACGGGGTCTTGCCGGGGGCGACGGCGTTGGCCTCGCCCTGGAGCAGGCCGTAGATGTTCGGCACGCCGACCTTGGCGGTGAAGTCGTCCATCTCGTTGTTGAGCAGCACGCCCGTCCCCTCCGGGACGATCCGCGCGCCGAACCAGTCGTTGAGGGTGTAGGTCACCGAGACGGCGTTGCCGTCGGAATCGACGATCGAGTAATGGGTGGTGTTGCTGCCCTCGTGCGGCGGCACCCCGGGCTTCAGCTCGGCCGAGACCCCCGCCTTCTGCGGGTCGATGGCCGCCCGGATCTTCGCCGCGTAAGACTTGTCGGTCAGCCGGTCGACCGGGTTCTTCACGAAGTCCGGGTCGCCGAGATAGCTGTTGCGGTCGAGATAGCTGTGCCGCATCGCCTCGATCTCGTAATGGACGGCCTGCGCCGAGCCCCAGCCGAGCTTGGCGAGGTCGTAGCCTTCGAGGATGTTCAGCATCTCGCAGATCACCACCCCGCCGGAGCTGGGCGGCGGGGCCGAGATCACCCGGTAGCCGCGATAGTCGCACTCGATCGGCGGCAGCTCGCGGGTGGCGTAGCGGTCGAGGTCGGCCTGGACGATGAGGCCGCCCTGCGTCCGGCTCGCCGCCGTCAGGGCTTCGGCGACCGGGCCCTTGTAGAACCCGTCCTTGCCCTGCTGGCTGATCGCCCGCAGCGTCCCGGCGAGGTCCTTCTGGACGAGTCGCTCGCCGACGGCGTAAGGGCGGCCCTGGTTCAGGAAGATCCTGGCCGAGGCCGGGTCCTTGCCGAAATCCTCGGTGCCGGTCCCGAGCATGTCGACGTCGCCCTGGTCGAGGGCGAAGCCCTCCTCGGCAAGGCGGATCGCCGGTGCCATCAGGTCGGCGCGGGGCCGCGTGCCGTACTTCTCCCGCGCGTATTCGAGGCCGGCCACCGTGCCGGGCACGCCGACCGCCAGGAAGCTCTTCGTGCTCAGGCCTTTGACGACGTTGCCGGCCTTGTCGAGGAACATGTCGCGGGTGGCGGCGAGCGGCGCCTTCTCGCGGAAATCCAGGAAGGTCCGGCTGCCGTCGGCGCGCTGGATCGTCATGAAGCCGCCGCCGCCGAGATTGCCGGCGGCCGGATAGACCACCGCCAGGGCGTAGCCGACCGCGACCGCCGCATCGATGGCGTTGCCGCCCTGCTTGAGCACGTCGACGCCGACCTGGGTCGCGTAGTGCTGCGCCGTGACGACCATGCCGTGCTCGGCGGCGACCGGCGCCCGCGAGGCCGCGACCGCGGCGTCCCGCGGGACCGCGACGACGAGGAAGGTGGTCAGAAGGAAGATGCCGGCCGAGGCGATCCTGTGGCGCATGAAAGTCCTGCCCTTCGGTGATTCGCCGCCACGGTACACGATGGTCGCGCGCCGCTGTATCGCGCCGACGCTTGTCCCGGCGCGGCGTCGCTGCCCGGCGGGGCGTTTCGGCGGATCGAGGATCACGATCGTGAGCGGGCACCGGCCCGGGCATCCCCTTCCGCCCCGCGCGCTCTAGCTGCGCAGGGCAGACGCACAGGGAGGCCCCGATGTCGATGACCCGCCGCACCCTCATGGCCGGAGGCGTCCTCGCGGGCCCCGTCCTCGCGAGCGCCCCGGGCCTCGCCGGCGGCGGCGCCGCGCTCGCTGCGCCCGCCGCCGGGCTGCCGGGAGTCTACCGCTACGCCGTCGGCGAGGCCTCGGTCACCGCCCTGCACGAGGGCGGGGTGATGCGCCCCCTCGATGCGAGCTTCGTGCGCAACGCCCCGCTGCCCGAGGTGCAGGCGGCGCTCGAACAGGCCTTCCTGCCGACCAAGACCTTCCCGACCACCTTCACCCCGCTCCTCCTCACCCTCGGGGGCAAGCGGGTCCTGGTCGATGCGGGTTTTGCCGACCAGGGCCCGCCCGGCACCGGCGGTGCGCTCCGTGGGCTGGCCCTCGCCGGAATCGATCCGGGCGCGGTCGACGCGGTGGTGATCAGTCACTTCCACCCCGACCACATCCTCGGCCTCAAGCGCAAGGACGGCACGCCGACCTTCCCGAACGCGCAGGTCCTGGTGCCGGAGGCCGAATGGCGCTTCTGGATGGATGACGGTCGGATGGCGAACCCTCCGGACGCCCTGAAGACCAATCTCGGCATCGTGCAGAAGACGTTCGGTGGCGGCCTGAAGGTCGAGCGCTATCCTTGGGACAAGGAGGTGCTGCCCGGCCTCACGGCGCTCGGCACGCCCGGCCACACCCCGGGCCACACCTCGTTCCGGCTCGAATCCGGCGGGCGCCGGCTCCTGATCGCCTCCGACATCACCAACCACCCGGCGCTGTTCGTGCGCCATCCCGACTGGTCGGCGATCTTCGACATGGATGCCGATCAGGCCCGCGCCACCCGCCACAGGATGCTGGCGCTGATGGCCGACGGGCGGGCACCGGTGGCGTTCTACCACGCCCCCTTCCCGGCCGCCGGGCACATCGCCAGGGCCGGCGCAGGCTACGAGTTCGTGCCGCTGCAATGGGGGGTGGAGCTCGCCTGAGACCGCCCGGCTCTGCGGTCCGCGCCCAGGCCCGGGCCGCTCCCATCCCGCCCCGCGGCGAGCCGGGCCGGGGTCGCCGCCCCGGCGTCGCGGAAGGTGGTGTAGACGAGACGCGGACGCTCCATGCTATGCCTCCTCCGACGCGGCCGGCGGCGGCCCGGCGGCGTTCCGTTCCCCGGATCGTCGCGGGGCGGCCGCGGGGACCGGTGCGGCAGGATCTCATTCTCGGCAGTCGGGACACCACATGGCGCGGCGCTTCAAACAGATCGCCTTCATCGCGAGCCCGACGCCCGATGCCCGCGAGGCGGCCGAGCTCCTGATGCAGCGCTACGACCACGTGCCGCCCGAGGAGGCCGACGTGGTGGTGGGCTTGGGGGGCGACGGGCTGATGCTGCAGGCGCTGCACCGCTTCATGGGCACGGCCAAGCCGATCTACGGCATGAACCGCGGCACCGTCGGCTTCCTGATGAACGAGTTCCACCTCGACGACCTGATCGAGCGGCTGGAGGTGGCGCAACGCAGCGTGGTCCACCCGCTCCTGATGGTCGCGACCGACGTGCTCGGCCTCACCTACACGGCGCGGGCGGTCAACGAGGTCTACATGCTGCGCCAGACCCACCAGACCGCCAAGCTGAAGATCTCGATCGACGGCCAGGTGCGCCTGCCCGAGCTGATCGCCGACGGGGTGCTGGCGGCGACCCCCGTGGGCTCCACCGCCTACAACCTCTCGGTCGGCGGGCCGATCCTGCCCATCTCCTCCCAGCTCATCGCGCTCACCCCGATCTCGGCCTTCCGGCCGCGGCGCCAGGGCAGCGTGCTCCTGCCCAGCCATGCCCGCATCCGCATCGAGGTGAAGGACCCGGAATACCGCCCCGTCGCGGCGGTGGCCGACCACACCGAGTTCCGCCGCGTCGCCCGGGTCGAGACCCAGCTCGATCGCTCCACCGACCTCGTGATGCTGCACGATCCCGGCCAGGGCATGGACGAGCGCATCCTGCGCGAGCAGTTCGGGTAGCGTCCCGACCTTGGGGCACCGGCGCCCACTGGAAGCCGGCCTACGCCCCCATAGATCCGTCGCCGGGCTCGCTGTCAGGGCCCCGCCACGGAGCCGCCCGGATGCCCGACCGCCTGCCCCCGTCCCCGTCCCAGGCTCGCATCCGATGAGCGAGTCCGTCCTGCGGGAGGACGATTACCGCAACCTCGCCGAGTCGCTGCCCCAGCTCGCCTGGATCGCTGAGGCCGACGGCACCATCGTCTGGTACAATCAGCGCTGGTACGACTACACCGGCACCACCTTCGACGCGATGCGGGACTGGGGCTGGCGCGCCGTCCACCACCCTGACCATCTCGAGCGGGTCGAGGCGCGCTTCCGCCGCGCCTTCGCCACCGGCGAACCGTGGGAGGACACCTTCCCGCTCAAGGGAGCCGACGGGGTCTATCGCTGGTTCTTGTCCCGGGCCCGCCCGTTCCGCGATGCCTCCGGGCGGATCGTGCGCTGGTACGGCACCAACACCGACATCACCCGCCGGCGCGCCGCCGAGGAGCGCCTGCGCCACGCCCAGGACCGGTTCCGCGCCCTCGTCGACAGCGCCGCGGCGATCATCTGGTCGACGGATGCCGCGGGCGAGCTGACGATCGGGCAGTGGCGCTGGACCGCCTATACCGGCCAGAGCGACGAGGAGGCGCAAGGGTGGGGCTGGGTCGAGGCCGTGCACCCGGACGACCAGGCCAAGGCCGCCGATGCCTGGTCCCGCGCCGTCGAGACGCGCTCCCCCTTCGAGATCGAGTACCGCCTGCGCCGGCGCGACGGCGCCTGGCGCTACATGGAGGTGCGCGCCGCCCCCGTCACGGCCGAGGACGGCAGCGTGCGCGAATGGGTCGGCATGCATGTCGACATCACCGACCGCAAGGAGGCCGAGGCCGAGATCGAGCGCGCCCGCCACGCCGCCGAGGCGGCCAATCGCGCGAAAAGCCAGTTCATCGCCAACATGAGCCACGAGCTGCGCACGCCGCTCTCGGCGGTGATCGGCTACTCGGAGATGCTGGCCGAGGAGCTGGAGGACCTGGGCCAGGCCGAATTGCTGCCGGACCTGCGCAAGATCGAATCCTCGGCGCGCCACCTGCTCGGCCTCATCAACGACGTCCTCGACATCTCGAAGATCGAGGCCGGCCGCATGACCGTGGCGGCGGAAGATTTTTCCGTGCACGACATGCTCGGCGACGTGGTGGCGGCGACCGAGTCGCTGGTGGGCAAGAAGCGCAACCGCCTCGTCCTCGACATCCCCGGCGATGTCGGCGCGATGCGCCAGGACCAGGGCAAGGTGCGCCAGGGCCTGGTCAACCTCCTCGGCAACGCGGCGAAGTTCACGGAAGCCGGCACCATCACCCTCTCGGCCCGGCGCGAGGCGGTCGACGGTGCCGACTGGCTGACCTTCGCGGTCACCGATACCGGCATCGGGCTCACCCAGGAGCAGATCGGCCGGCTGTTCGAGCGCTTCGCCCAGGCCGACGAATCGACCACCCGGCAGTTCGGCGGCACCGGGCTCGGCCTCGCCATCACCCGCGCGTTCTGCCGCCGCATGGGCGGCGAGATCGCCGTCACCTCGACCTACGGCGAGGGAGCGACGTTCACGATCCGCCTGCCGGCCGTGCTGACGGCGAAGGACGACGAGCCGACCCCGGAGGAGATGCGGGCGCTCGCCGAGGCGAAGGCGGAAGCCGCGCGCCACGACGTCGTGCTCCTCATCGACGACGACCCGGCGGCCCGGGAGCTCCTCTCCCGTTTCCTCGAACGCGAGGGTTTCCGGGTCCGCACCGCCAGCGACGGCCGGGCCGGGCTGGCGCTCGCCCGGGCGCTCAAGCCCCGGGCGATCCTCCTCGACATCGAGATGCCCCGGATGGACGGCTGGTCGGTGCTGCACGCCATCCGCAGCGACACGGATCTGGCCGCCACCCCGGTGATCATGACCTCGGTGGTCAACGAGCAGGGCCTCGGCCGGGCGCTCGGGGCCACAGACTACCTCGTCAAGCCGATCGACTGGGACCACCTCAAGGGCCTGATGGAGCGCTACCGCCCGGTCGATTCCCCCGGCACGGTGCTGCTGGTCGACGACGATGCCGACGCCCGCGAGCGCCTGCGCCGCAGCCTCGCCCGCGACGGCTGGACCGTGCAGGAGGCCGAGAACGGCGCCGTCGGCCTCGAGCGCCTCGACGCGGGCCGCCCGTCCCTGATCCTCCTCGACCTGATGATGCCGGTGATGGACGGCTTCGACTTCCTCACCCGCCTGCGGGCGCGACCCGACGGCGCCGACGTGCCGGTGGTGGTGCTCACCGCCAAGGACATCACCCCGGCCGAGAAGGAGCGGCTGGGCCGCGACACCGAGCGGGTGATCGTCAAGGGCAGCGTGTCCCTCAACGAGATCGGGCGGCTGTTGCGGACGATGTATGCCGAGCGGGCGCCCGAGGCGGTGCCGGCTTCGTTGCAGGGGCTGATCGACGAGCTGACGGCACGGACGGGGCCGGAGGGAGGCTGAGGCTCAGCCCCGACCCCGCCCCGGCCCGGTCCCCTCGTCCCACACGCTCCAGCGAAACACCTCGGTGCCGGCCCCGTCCACGATGCGCACCGCCTCGGCGGCCGGCCCCGAGCGCTGGGGCACCCGGGCGCGGCGGAACAGGCGAAGCGCCCGCTCGCGGGCCGCGTCGAGGCCCGCGGTGCGGATCGAGGCGCGCTGGACCGGCGCGTCCTCGGGGCCGATGATCTCGATGTGGTAGGTTTCGCGCAGCAAGGCTCTGGGGGCTCCGGTCGGCTCCCTCAATAGGGGAGCCGGGCCGGTGGGCGCCAGGGGCCGCATGCTGCATTCTGTGAGCGTGCCCCGGCCGGCGCGGGGCTCCAGCGCATGCACGCCGCCGCCCCGTCGGGCGGCCCGCGGGCGTCAGGTCGTCAGCACCGGCTCGTTGACGTCGCCGCCGCCGCGCTGGGCGAGATAGGCCGGCTGGAACATGCACATCCGCACCGCGTCGCGGTACTTGCCGTTGACGAAGAACTCGTCGCGCAGGGTGCCCTCGGTCTCGAAGCCGCAGGCCTCGTAGATGCCGATGGCCCGCCGGTTGTCCTTGTCGACGTGCAGGTAGAGCTTGTGGATGTTGAGCACCTTGAAGGCGTAGTCCATCGCGATCTGGGTCGAGCGCTTGGCGTAGCCGCGGCCCTGGAAGGACGGGTGGATCGCGATCTGGAACTCGCAGGAGCGGTGAAGGTGGTTGATCTCCACGAGCTCGACCAGCCCGGCCCGCTCGTTCTCCGGCGTGGCGATGATGAAGCGGCGCTCGGTCTGGTTGTGGATGTTGCGCTCGTAGAGCTGCGCCAGCTCGGCGAAGGATTCGTAGGCCTCCTCGAACCAGTAGCGCATGATGCTGTCGTTGTTGTTGAGCTGGTGCACGAAGAGCAGGTCCTCGCGTTCCAGCGGTCGCAGCTTGATGGTCGGAGCCATGGTCGTCCGGTCGTGCCCGCGGAAGGCCCGGATCCTACTCCTCCGGCACCGTCCCGTCACCCGCCGACAGGGCGGCGACGGCTTCCGCGAGGCGGTCCCAGCCCTCGGCGAGGCGCGTGACCTCGACGGTGAGCCGCTCCAGTGCCGCCGCGGCCTCGGCGCCCTCCGGCGTCGCCCGCACCTCGGCGGAGAGGGGTGTGTCGCGCAGGGCCGTCAGCCGGTTGCGCAGCTGGCCCCGCAGGGCGGCCAGCCGCCGGCGCCCGGCCTCCCCGGGCAGCGGCCCGTCCGCGGCGTCCGCCGGGGCGTCCTCGTCCACCAGCCGCAGCCAGCGGGATCCGGTCTCGGGCATCGCAGCCTCCGTCTTCCGGTGAGCCGCCGATGCTGCGCGCCAGGCACGAACAAGTCGTTAACGAAACCTTGAGAATGCCGCCCGCGGGAAGACGAGGCCGGGCGGGTGCGGAAAATTCATTCGCCGTCAGCAATCTTGACAGGTTTTCCGGGCAGGATCGGGCGCGAAAACCGCCACATTGCGGTGGCAGGCGTGGTTCGGGCGAGGATGGAGCGGCGGGGAATGGGCGTGCGGGGAAGGACGATCCTGTGCCTGGCGGCCCTGCTCGCGGCAGCGCCGGCGATCGCCGCCCCCAAGCATCTCGCTCCGGTGCCGCCCGCCACGGTCGCCCTGATGGCGGCGCGCAATATGGCGCCCTCGGCGCCGGTGCTGCTGCGGGCCTACAAGCAGGAAGCCGAGATCGAGGTGTGGAAGCGGGCCGCGGATGGTCGCTTCGTCCACCTCAAGACCTTCCCGATCTGCCGCTGGTCGGGCCAGCTCGGCCCCAAGACCCGGGCCGGCGACCGCCAGGCGCCGGAGGGCTTCTACTCCGTGGCGGCGCGGCAGCTGAACCCGAACTCGGCCTATTACCTCTCCTTCGACGTCGGCTATCCCAACGCCTACGACCGGGCCCATGGCGGCACCGGCTCGGCCCTGATGGTGCACGGCACCTGCTCCTCGGCCGGCTGCTTCGCCATGACCGACCGGCAGGTCGGCGAGATCTACGCCCTGGTGCGCGACGCGCTCGCCGGCGGCCAGGCGGCGTTCCAGTTCCAGGCCTTCCCGTTCCGGATGACCGCCCGCGCCCTGGCGCGCCACCGCACCGACCGGCACATCGCCTTCTGGCGCCAGCTCAAGGAGGGCTCGGACCGGTTCGAGGCGACGGGCCGCGAGCCGCTGGTCGGCGTCGAGGGCGGGCGCTACGTCTTCTCGCCCTATCCCGACCCGGCGGTCGAGGCCCTGGCGGCGGCGCGGCGCACGGAGGAGGAGGCCCGCATCCAGGCCCTCGTCGAGGGCGGGGTGGAGGCGGTGCGCACCACCTACGCCGATGGCGGCCAGCATCCGAGCTTCACCGCCTTGATCAAGCGTGCCTCGGCCTTCGCCTCCATGGCCGGCCCGGCCGCCGTCACCACCGCGACCGCCTACGCCGCCGACGGGATCGCGACGGCGAGCCTCGCCCCGGCCTTCATCGTGCCGGCCGGCCTCGGCGACGTCAGCCGGCCCGAGGCCCTGGCGCTCGCCGGGCGCGAGGTGGTGGTGGTCCCGGCCCGCCGCCGCCCGGCCCCGCCGATCCACCCGATCCAGGTCGCGGCTTCCTTCGTGCCGCTGCCGGTGATCGAGACCGAGCCGTCGCCGTTCTCGCGCCTGCCCCTGGCCGAGGAGCCGTCCCGCCTCACCCTCGCGGCGTCGGCGGAGCCGGCGCGGCCGCGGTTCCTGACAGCGAAATTCGCGGCGTTGCCGTAGGGCGGCGGCCGGAAAGGTCTGCTCGATCCGCGGAGCGTTCGATTGGCGTCGATCGGCTCGCGCAATCGGCGCCTGTTCACCAATACAACTGCGCCCGCCCGATGAACGCATCCGCGTCGATCGTCCGGCGGTTGAAGTTCAGGCTCGCCGGCGAGGGCGAGGTGTGGGAGCGGACGTAGTCGAACACGAAGCGGATGTTGCGGTCCGGGTACCAGTTGATGCCGGCGGTGAAGTCCTGCTCGATGCCGCCGCGGATGGTGCGGTCCTGAAGATCGATGGCGCTGTAGCGCAGGCCCAGCTCGAACACCCCGGTGCCGCCGCGGCTCACGCGCTGCGCCTCCTCGACCTGCACGCCGCCGAACACCGCGTATTCGGTGGCGTAGTTGGGGGCGATCACGTAGCGCCGGCCCTTGCCGTTGAGGAGCAGGCCGGCCTGGATGTAGCCGCCCTGGAAGCTCAGGGACGGCGCGCCGCCGAAGCGGCCGATCTCGGTCAGGATGTACTCGGCCTGGAGCCGGAACGGCCCGGTCTGCCAGGCCGCCTCGAGCCCGACGCGGCCGATGCTCGCCGCGTCGCGGATGCTGCCGGTATTCACGAATTGCCGCGCGAACAGGAACGCCTCGGAGCGGCTCGACAGGGTGAGCGCGCTGCCGTCGTTCGGCAGCGAGCGGTAGCTGCCGGCGAGCCCAACATGCAGGACGTCGTACCCGTCCTTGCTGAGATACGGCGCGTAGGTGACGCGGGTGGTCGAGGCGACGCCCTGCGTGCCGATGCCGGCATTGTTGATGTTGCCGCCGAACACGCTCGTCACGGCGGTCCATCTCTCGCCGTGGGTGCCGACGGCGAAGCCGAAATTGCGCGCCGGCGCGAAGGCGTCGGCGAGCGAGCGCTCGGTGAACAGGGTGTTGTTGTCGGAGATCAGCTGGTTGAGGCTGAACGGCTCCTTCATGTTGCCGAGCGCCACGATAACGTCCTTGAAGCCCTTGTAGGCCACGACCGCGTCGTTGATCGGCCGGTTCGGCTCGGCGAAATCGTACTGGAAGGCGAGTTCGAGCTCCTTGCCGAGGGTCAGATAGCTCTCGATCCAGGAGCGGCGCACGGCGATCGGCGTGTCGAACACCGTGCCGAAGCCGCGCTGCTGCACCCGCCCGGTGCCGAAATCGAGCTGCAGGCGCCCGCCGATCCGCAGGGTCGCGGCATCGTCGGGGAATTTCAGGGTGATGCCCTTCTCGTCGATGCGCAATGTCTCGCCGAACGGGCCGGGCATTCCCTCGACCGCGGCGGCCGGCAGGCCGGCGGAGGCGACGAGGAGGACGGCGAGCGGCCAGGAACGGAAATTCGGCATGACCGGGATCCACGCGACGGGTGCCGCAACGCTGCCCCCTATTGCATGACGGCGATGCGACCTTCAGTGGGTCCGGCGGCGATCGCCGGCCGATGTGGCCTCTGTGCCACGCCCGATTGCGGGCAACCGCCGGGTCGGGCCCGGGTTGTGTCCGGGACCCATCGAGGAACCTCCATGCCGCCTGCCATCGACCGCCGCGCCTGCCTGTCCGGCCTCGCCGCCCTCGCCCTCGCGCCGGTGACCGGCCCTGCCCGGGCGCAAGGCCGTGAGCAGGGCAATGCCGGCCGCTCCGACACCCTCCTGGTGATGGAGAAGGGCGACCGCTCCTTGAGCTTCTACGAGCTCGCCAGCGGACGGCGCACCGGACGGGTCGATCTGCCGGGGGAGTACCCGCACGAATTCGTCGTCGACCGGGCCGGCGCGCGCGCCTATGTCGGCCTCTACGGCGCCAAGTCCTCGACCACTCCGGGCCCCGGGGGCGATGCTGTCTACGTCGTCGATCTGCCTGCGAGGAGCCTGTCGCATACCATCGCCTGTGCGCCGTTCCGGCGCCTGCACGGGATCCGGCTCGATGCCAGGGACCGGCTCTTCGTGCTGAGCGAGGACCGCGACGTGCTCCTCGGCTTCGACGCGCCGGGGCAGGCCGAGCGGCCGGACCGGGCGGTGGCGACCGGCGGCATCAAGGGCCACCTGTTCTCGCTGTCGCGGGACGGCGAGACGGCCTACATCGCCAACATCCTGTCGAACACCGTGAGCCGGGTCCGGCCCTTCGCTCCGGCGGAAGGACCGCGCGTGGCCGCGACCGGGCTGTGGCCGGAGGGCAATGCGCTCTCCCCCGACGAGGCGACCCTCTACGTCGCCAACCGCCGCAGCGCAACGCTGACCGCACTCGCCGCCGAGGCGATGACGGTCACCCGGACGCTGCCGACCCGGGGGGACGTGGTGCGGGTCGATTGCGGGCCGGAGGGCGACCTGATCCTGGCGAACTACGCCGAGAAGAGCCTGTCGCTCCTCGATCCGGCCCTGAAGGAGGTGGCGGTGGTCGCGCTCGACGGGGCGCCGGTGGCGCTCGCGCGCCATCCGTCGAGCCCACTCGCCTTCGCGGCCCTGGAGAACGACCGGATCGCGATCGTCGACCTCGAGGGGCGGCGCGTCCAGGGCACGCTGGCCACCGGGCGCGAGCCCGACGTGATGGTGGTGCTGCCCGGCTGACCGGGCTTCCGGCCGGGCCCCTTGCGGGCCCGGCACGGACGCTCGGCGGGCGGCCTTACGCTGCCCGCATCGGCCGCTTCGGCGGCTCGAACACCGTGGCGTAGTGGGTGCGGCACCAGCGCTTGCCGGTGAGCACGCGGCAGCCGCAGACGCGCTTGGTCTCGATCGCGGTGCCGTCGCCGTCGGCCCAGAGCGGGAAGGTGCAGTCGAGGAGGCCGGCCTTGAGGAACAGCACGCCCTCGCCGCCATCGGCCGCCGCCGCCGGCACCCGGCGCGACATCGGCAGCGCGACGATGCTGCCCGCCTCGGCCCCCTCGACCGCCGGCTCCGCCTGGGCGAAGGGAGCGAGCGGACGGGCGGGCGCCTCGACGGGACGGGGCATCGCGGCTTGAGCCGGGATCGACTGGGCCGAGATGGGCTGGGCTGAGATGGGCTGGGCTTGGACCCGCGGAGCCATGGGCTGGGGCGCGCCCGGCGGCTTCACCGCGGGGGCCGCCTTCGCGACGGGAGCGGCGGGCTTGCGGACGGGAGCCGGCGCCTTGTTGGCCGCGAGGAAGGCCCGGGTCGCCTCTTCGAGGGCACGGGCGCTCATCACCGGCGCTTCCGCGCGGGGCTCGACCCGGGGGGCCGGCTTCTCGGCCTGCGGGGCCGCGGCGCGGGGCTGCGGCGCGGACGCCGGGGCGGCGGGCTTCACAGGCGCGGGCTTCACGGCGGATTTCGCGGGCGCGGGCTTGGCCGCTTCGGCCTTGGCGACCGGAGCCGCCTCGGCCGACAGCCGGGACGGCAGCACCTTGGGGGACGCGGGCTTGTCGGCCGCGGTCTCGGCGGTGAGGATCCGGGACGGCAGGATCCGGGGCGCCGGCGCCTTCTCGGGCTCGGCCTGCGCCGCAGGCCTGGCGGCCGCCGGCTTGGCGGGGATGCCCTGGGCCGGAGCGACCTTGGCGGGGATGACCTTCGCGACCGTCTCCGCCGGGGCGAGGGGCCTCGTCACGGGAGCCACCGGCTTGATCACCGAAGCGGCAGGCTTGGAAGCAGCAGGCTCGGCGACCTTGGCCGCCGCGGCGGCCTGCTGACGCGCCAGGGCGGCCTGTGCCACCCGGCCGATCACGTCGGCGACCGTCGTGCCGACCACGCCGGCGATCTCCGCCGGGTCACGTCCCTCGATCCACAGCGCGACCGCCTTCTCGGTCGCCTCCGCCGTCCACACCGCGTCGTTCATTTCCAAAGGGGCTCTGTTCCAGTTCGAATCGGAAAGGCGGGATATACGGCGAGTCTCCTCACCAAGTCCCTTCTCTTGACGCAGGGGTGGGCTGCGACCGATCGCCTGCCCCGCGCCGGCCGCAGCCATGGTCCTGCCTCAAATCGGCGTGCCCGCCGATTCGTTGCGTCCCGTCGAGGCCGGTGCGACGGACCCGCCCCGGACTTTCGCCTTCATCGCCTGCGCCGCCCGGGCATAGCCCCCGTCCTCGCCGTCGACGAAATGGACGTGGTCGCGCTGGGCCGCGACCGGGGTGATGCAGGTGGTGAGCGCCGCCGCCTGGCGGTGGAGGCCGAACCGCACCAGGCCCGCCGCCTCGGCCGCGTCCAGCCGCGCCTCGATCCGCGCCGCGAGGTCGGGTCCGCAATCGACGGTCATGCGCAGGCCGTCGTCGTATTTCCGGAAATCGGCGTTCGCCACCAGCTCGTCGAGGTAGCGCGGCGCCGAGAAGTCCCCGAGCCGCAGCCCCAGGCGGAAGATCGCGGTGGCCAGCAGCGTCGCGCCGAGGACGTAGAGGCGCCGCAGCGCGAGGGAGCCCCGCAGGGGGCCGCGGGCCCGCACCTCGTGGGCGAACCCGGCCGGCGGCCAGCGCAGGGGCGGCGCGCCGGGCGGCAGGGGATGGCCCTTGGACGGCGCCTCGGCGGCGAGCCGTACCACGTCGGCGATCGCGTTCCGTGCCGCCGCCCGATCGGCGCCGTCGGCCGCGACCACCAGAATCGACAGGATCAGGCCGTTCCGCGCCCGCGCCGGCTCGAACCGGCAGGTCAGCCCGGTCAGGTCCGGCTGGGCGCCGGACGGCGCCGCCGCGACGGCGTGGAGCCCCTGCTTCAGGGCGCGCTCCGCGAAGGCGAGGCCGCCGCCCATGAACATGGCGTAGGCGATGTCCGGCGAGGGCGCGTAGCGCGCCACCTCCACCGTATGGCCGGCGGCGCGGATCCCGGCGACCGGCACCAGGGCGGCCCGAAGGGTCAGCCCCATCGCGTCCCGGGCCCAGGTCACCGTGGCGGCGAGGGCCGCCCTCGCCGCCTCCGCCCCGTCGGGCGCGACCAGCACGCTCGCCCCGTCGCCGCCGAACACGAAGGGCAGGTCGCGCCGCCCGAGCGCGTTGCGCAGGGCCGCGATCACCGCAGCCCCGACGAAGTTCACCGCCCGGTAGCGCCCCGCCGCGATGGCGCCGGTCGAATCGACCACGTCGGTGACCGCCACCCACCAGCCGTCCGGCACCGGGCGGTACTGCGCGTCGTCGAGGACGCTGAGGAAGTCGGTCGCCGGGGGCAGGTCGGCGTAGCGGAAGCCGTCGGCGGGCTTCGGGGGCGTCATCGTCTCCATCCGTTCCAAACGTCCAGGGCCGTGGCGCCGGTTCCTCGCACGGGCGGGCGTTCGGGGTTAGCCGACGAAAGCCGGGCGCACCGTCCTCCTCGCGGTCGATGACGCCGTACGAGCACGGAAAGGCGCGCGTTCCCCCTCCCCCCGGATCCCGGGCGAGCCCGGGATCCGGGGGGAAAGGAGAAGACCCGCATCTCATCCGATGAACGTGTTGGAGAGGGGCGTGGCCTACGCCATGCCCAGCGCCTGCATGTACAGCTCCAGGATCGCCTCTTCCTCCTGGCGCTCCGAATGGTCCTTCTTGCGCAGGCGCAGGATCGTGCGGACCGCCTTGACGTCGAAGCCGCGGCCCTTGAGCTCCAGCATCACGTCCTTGATGTCGCCCTGGAGGCCGGCCTTCTCCTCCTCCAGGCGCTCGATGCGCTCGATGAACTGCTTGAGCTCCTCGGCGGCGACGCCCGACGAGGCGACGTCGGCGTCCGGCATGCTGTGCGCGTTCATTCACGGTCTCCTGGCCGATGGGTCTGTCCTGCCGCCGCGGGCGGACGCGGCCATCAGGCACCCCAACCCACTGACGGATGGCGGCCTTCGCGGCTCGCCCTCCCGGATCTTGATAGATGCGCAACCTTACCGAGTTCTTGCGCCTCCCGGCCCGATCCCGTCAGCGCTTCGCGGTCCACCGTCGCGCGGGCGGACCGTTCAGTGCTTCTCCGCCTGCCATCGCGCGGGCGGACGCTTCAATGCTTCTCCGCCCGCGCCGCGAAGGCCGCCGCCTGCTCGGGGGTCGCCTCGTTCTGGTGGCGGGCCTTCCACTCGTCGTAGGGCATGCCGTAGACGTGCTCGCGGCTCTGGTCCTTGGTGAGGGCTAAGCCGCGGGCATCCGCCGCGTCCTTGAGCCAGTTCGACAGGCAGTTGCGGCAGAACCCGGCGAGGTTCATCAGGTCGATGTTCTGCACGTCGGTGCGCCCCTGCAGGTGCGACACCAGCCGGCGGAAGACCGCGGCCTCGAGCTCGGTGCGGGTGGTTTCGTCGATGCCGTCCATCGGGATCTCCTTCGAACAATCGTGAGGCGAGAGGTCGGAGCCGTCGCCCGCCCGGTCAAGCGCGGGCGACCAACGGCCCCAGCAGCGCGGCGAAGCGTGCCGCCCAGTCCTCGGCCCCGGCCTCGTCGCCGATCAGGTCCTGGCGGATCTCGATCAGGGCGTTCGGCAGGCCGCGCGCCATGGCGTGGCGGTCGATCGTGTCGCCCGGCAGGCCGCCGCCATAGGGCTGGTTGTCGCCGACCGTGAACCCGGCCGGATCGGCCCGGAGTCCTGCGATCAGCGGTCCGGCGATGCGGTCGTCCCGGTCCCACAGGATGCCGACATGCCAGGGCCGCGCCACCCCGCGCCAGGCCGGGGTGAAGCTGTGCACGGTCACGATGGCCGGCGGCGCGCCGGCGGCAAGAGCGGCCGCCACCGCGGCGTCGATCGCCCGGTCGTAGGGGTCGTAGAAACGCGCCAGCCGTTCGGCGACGCCCTCGGATCCGATCTTCGCGTTGCCCGGCACGATCGCCCCGTCCGAGAGGCGCATCACCAGGGTCGGGTCGGTGCGGCCGCGATTGGGATCGATGATCAGCCGCGAGAAGGTGGTGAGAAGCGCCGGCGCCCCGAGCCGGCGGGCGAGCGAGCGCGTCACCGCCGCCGCCCCGATGTCGTAGGCGATGTGCCGCTCGAAGTGGGGCGCGGCGACGCCGAGGTTGTCCAGGTCCGGCGGCACCGCGTTCGAGGCGTGGTCACACAGCAGGAGCAGGCCGCAGGCCGGATCGCCGGAAATCGTCTCGACGGGATGGGGCGGATGGGGAGAGGTCGCGGCTGTCATCGGGGGCTGCTTCGGGGGGCTGCTCGGGTGTCGGTCCGCCCCTCATACCCAAATGGCGGGGCCGCCTCCATCGCCTCCGCACGGTGACGCCGGCCGCGTCTTGCCATAGGACCGTCGTCGGATCCCCGCGCCGGGCGCCCGTTCCGCGAAGGTCTCGACCCCTTCTGGTCTCGGCCCCCGAAGGCTTTGCCGATGTCCCGCACGCCCCTGCCCGATCTCGCCGCCTCCGGCGCCTCGGCCGGTCCCGCCGCCGGTCTTGGTCAAGCCGGTGTCGGTCCCGCGCTCGCCGCCCTCGTCGCCGGCGCGGTGGCGATGGGTCTGTCGCCGGTCCTGGTCAGGGTCGTCAGTCCTGAGGTCGGGCCCTTCGCCAGCGCGTTCTGGCGCGTCGCCCTGGCGCTGCCGGTGCTGTGGGCCTGGATGCGGTGGGAGGAGGCGCGGGCGCCGCACCTGCGCCGCGGCCTCACCCCCTCGGCCGTGCTCGCCGGCCTCGCCTTCTCGGGCGACCTCCTGTTCTGGCACCTCGCCATCCTGGGCACCACGGTGGCCAACGCCACCTTCTTCGCCACCACCGCTCCGGTCTTCGTGGTGCTGTTCGCCTGGGCCGGCCTGCGCCGCCGGCCCGCCGGGCGCACGCTGCTCGGCCTCCTCGTCAGCCTCCTCGGCGGCGGCGCGCTGGTCGGGCAATCGGTGCAGGTCGATCCCGCCCGCCTCGCCGGCGACCGGGACGGGGTGTTCACCGCGTTGTTCTTCGCCCTCTACTTCCTGACCGTGGAGCGCGCCCGGGCCCGGGGCCTGGGGGCCGCCCGCGTCACCTTCGTGGCCTCCTGCGTCACCGCCCTGGTGCTGCTCGGCGCCGTGGCCCTGCTGGAGACCCGGCCGGTGCTGCCGCAATCCTTCGGGGCCGCTCTCGGCCTGCTGGCGCTGGCGCTCATCAGCCATGCCGGCGGCCAGGGCCTGCTCTCGGTGGCGCTCGGGCGCCTGCCGGCCGGCTTCTCCTCCCTGGTGATCTTCCTGGAGGCGGTGGCCGCGGCGATCCTGGCCTGGTTGCTGCTGGGCGAGGCCCTCGGGCCCCTGCAGGCACTCGGCGGCGGCCTGATCCTGGCCGGCATCGCGATCGCCCGGCCGCGGCGTTCCGCCCGATCGGCTTAGCTCTAACAGATCAGAACGAGGCGGGCACGAAGCCGGCCAGAAGCGTGACCATAACGAGAGAGGAGCCGTTCCGTGACCGATGCCCCCCGCCGAGATCCCTCCACCCCGGAGAGCCGCGCCCTGCTGCTGCGCCTGCTCGATGCGGGCGTCACGGCCGCCCATCCCCGCGGCTGCCTGGCGCCGCACCTGCCGCCGGTGCCGGCCGGGCGGCTGGTGATCCTCGGCGCCGGCAAGGCCGGGGCCAGCATGGCGGCGCTCGCCGAGCGGCATTACCGGGCGCAAGGGGTCGACCCGTCCCGCATCGCCGGCCTCGCGGTCGCCCGCCACGGCTACGGCGAGCCGGCCGGGGTGATCGAGGTGGTGGAGGCCGGCCATCCGGTGCCCGACCAGGCCGGCATCGCGGCGACGCAACGGGCGCTCGACCTCGCGGCCTCCGCCGGCCCGGACGACCTCGTGCTGGTGCTCCTCTCCGGCGGCGGCTCGGCGAACTGGATCGCCCCGGCCGGCGCCCTGACGCTCGCGGAGAAGCAGGGCATCACCCGGGCGCTGCTGCGCTCCGGCGCGGCGATCGACGAGATCAACTGCGTGCGCAAGCACCTGTCGCGCATCAAGGGCGGGCGCCTGGCCCAGGCCGCCCGCAATGCCGGCCGGCTCCTGACCCTCGCCATCTCCGACGTGCCCCGGGACGACCCGGCGGTGATCGCCTCGGGCCCGACCGTGCCGGACCCGACGACGCTGTCCGACGCCCGGGCGATCTGCGCCCGCCGCGCCATCCCCCTGCCCGCCTCCGCCGAGGCGCTGCTGAACGACCCCGCCAACGAGAGCCCGAAGCCCGGCGACCCGGCCTTCGCCCGCACCGAGTTCCGCATCATCGCCCGGCCGGTCGACGCCATCGATGCCGCCGCAGCGGCGGCGCAGGAGGCCGGCTACGAGCCGGTGCTGCTCGGGGCCGACCTCGAGGGCGAGGCCCGCGAGGTCGCGGCGGCCCACGCGGCGCTGGCCCGCGAGATGGCCGCCGCCGGACGGAAGGTCGCGCTGATCTCCGGCGGCGAATTGACCGTGACGATCCGCGGCGAGGGCCAGGGCGGCCCGAACCAGGAATATGCGCTGGCCCTCGCTCTCGCCCTCGACAGCGCCCCCGGGATCTCGGCCCTCTCGGCCGATACCGACGGCACCGATGGCGGCCGCGGCGAGGCCACCGACCCGGCCGGCGCGATGATCGACCCCACGACGCTGGCCCGTGCGGCGGCGGCGGGGCTCGACGCGCGGGCAAGCTTGGGAGAGAACGACTCGACCCCGTTCTTCGACCGGATCGGCGACCTCGTCCGGCCCGGGCCCACCCGCACCAACGTCAATGACCTCCGCATCATCCTGGTTGGCTGACTTCCTCTCCCCCCGCCGCGCCGTCCTGCTCTCGGTCCCGCTCCTGGCCCTGCTCGGGGCCGGGCCGGCGCGGGCGGACCTGCGCATGTGCAACATGACCGGCAGCCGCATCGGCATCGCGCTGGGCTACCGGGATTCCGGCGGCTGGGTCACGGAGGGCTGGTGGAACCTCTCCGCCAAAGGCTGCGAGACCCTGCTCAAGGGCGCGCTCGCCGCCCGCTTCTACTACGTCTTCGCGGTCGACTACGACCGCGGCGGCGAGTGGAGCGGGCGCTCGCTGATGTGCACCCGCGACCGCGAGTTCACCATCCGGGGCGTCGAGGATTGCCTCGCCCGCGGCTACGACCGCAACGGCTTCTTCGAGGTCGATACGGGGGAGCAGAAGAGCTGGACGATCCAGCTGACGGATCCGGGACGGGCGGGGCCGTGAGGCGGGGCGGGTGAGGCCTCCGGTAACGGGTGTGGAACGTTCCAGGTGTTCAGTCCCGGAGTGTGATGGTGGGCTTGAAGCCGCCGTTGAGATTGCAGGTGCTATCCATGTCTAAAATGTAATTGAATCAACGATCTATGTAATACCCAATGCGTTGCCAGATTGCCGCTGTTCGCTTTATATTCTAAGTCCCTGTCATGGAAGGGAAATCAGGGTCTCTTCTTTCAGCGCAGTGTTGCCGGCGGTACACAAGGGGACAGCCCTGAGTCACGCAGCCCGCAGCTTCCGCGCCGCTTCCGCCAGCACCTCGTTCATCCGGGTTTGCCACCCCGGTCCCGTGGCCTTGAAGGTCTCGACCACGTCCGGGTCGAGGCGCAGGCTCACGAGCTGCTTGGGCCGCTCGGCCCTCGGCCGGCCGCCGCGGCTCGGGAGGGCCGCGTAGACCTCCGGGGAAAGGACTTCGCGGGCAGGACGCAGCTGGGCCAGTTCCTCGTCCGTCAGTTCGGGAGAATCGACGGCATCCCAGTCCTCTTGCGTGTAAGCGGGAGTTGTCGCATCAGCCTTCGAGATGGCGGGCATAGGCGTTCCTTTCCTTGGGGCTCGCAGCGCGCAGGCTCACGAGGGACAAAGCCTCGCTGCCGAGCGGTGACACCACGGCGAGGACGACGATCTCGTCGTTCCAGCGGCCGATGAGGTTGAAGCGGGGCCTTCCCGTTTCACTCGGCCGCATCCGGGCCTCCATCGCGCTCTCGCGGTCGAAGCAGCGCCCGAAATCGGCAAAGTCGTAGCCGTGCTTCGCGAGGTTCGCCTGACGCTTCGACTCATCATGCACGATCTTCATGGTTTTCGTATCTACAAAAATCGGGTCAGACAAGAAGGCGCGCGGCTGCCCGGACCACCCTATTCCGTCACTCACGACCTGCGCCCGGCCCCAAAACGCCAATTGACCCGGGCCCGCCGACCGGCTTTCCGTACGCTCCATCCTCCGCCCATCGCTCATCCCCGGACGACACCCTCATGAAGCGCGCCCGCCGCACCAAGATCGTCGCGACCCTCGGCCCGGCCTCCGAGGATCCGGCGGTGATCGAAGCGCTGTTCAAGGCCGGTGCCGACGTGTTCCGCATCAACATGAGCCACCTCCCCCGCGAGCGGTTGAGCGAGCGGGTGGCGACGATCCGGGGCATCGAGCAGAAGCTGAGGCGGCCGATCGCCGTGCTGGTCGATCTCCAGGGTCCGAAGCTCCGGGTCGGCCGCTTCGCCGGCGACGCGGCGACGATCGAGAACGGCCAGAGCTTCGTCCTCGACGACGACCCGACCCCGGGCGACGCCACCCGGGTCCACCTGCCCCACCCCGAGATCCTCTCGGCCCTGGAGCCCGGGCACGCGGTCATCGTCGACGACGGCAAGCTGCGCCTCGTCGTCACCGAGGTCGGGCCCGGCCGGGCGGTGACCCGGGTGGTGACCGGCGGCAGGATCTCGAACCGCAAGGGCGTGTCGCTGCCCGACACCACCATTCCCGTCGCGGCGATGACCGAGAAGGACCGCCTCGACCTGGAAGCCGGCCTCGCCGCCGGGGCCGACTGGATCGCGGTGTCGTTCGTGCAGCGCCCGGAGGACGTCGCCGAGGTCAAGGCGGTGGCGCAGGGGCGTGCCCTGGTGATGGCCAAGATCGAGAAGCCGCAGGCGGTGGCGGCCCTCGACGCGATCATGACGGTGGCCGACGGGCTGATGGTCGCCCGCGGCGATCTCGGGGTCGAGATGCCGCTGGAGCAGGTGCCCGGCGTGCAGAAGCGCATCACCCGCGGGGCGCGCCGCCTCGGCAAGCCGGTGGTGGTGGCGACGCAAATGCTCGAATCGATGATCTCCGCCCCCGTGCCGACCCGGGCCGAGGTCTCGGACGTCGCGACCGCGGTCTACGAGGGGGCGGACGCGGTGATGCTCTCGGCCGAGAGCGCGTCGGGCGCCTTCCCGGTCGAGGCGGTCTCGACCATGAACCGCATCGCCGAGCAGGTCGAGCAGGACGGGATCTACTGGTCGATCATCGCGGCCCAGCGCAACCAGCCGGAATCGACCGCCTCCGACGCCATCGCGGCCGCCGCCCACCAGATCGCCGACACGCTCGGGCTCAAGGCCGTGATGGCCTGGACCGCCTCCGGCTCGACGGCTTTGCGGCTGGCCCGGGCCCGGCCCGATGCCACGGTGATCGCGCTGACCCCGAAGCGCGAGACCGCACGGCGCCTCGCGCTCGCCTGGGGCACCCACCCGATCGTCACCAACGACGCCAGCGACATCGACGACATGTCGTTCCGCGCCTGCAAGTTCGCGGTGCGCGAGAATTTCGCCGGCATCGGCGACCGGGTGATCGTGGTGGCGGGCCTGCCCTTCGGCACCCCGGGCGCGACGAACCTCCTGCGCATCGCGACCGTGACGCCGGAGCATGCGGCGAAGGCGTGAAGGCCGCCTGGGCGGCCTCTGCTGCTCTCCCGAACCGGCTGCGACCACGGCGGCCGAGATGTCGGCCACCCTGCTGCACGCGACCCGGACGCTGCCGGACGACTTCGCCGAGGACGTGGACGTCGAGATGACCCAGCTCGGCCGGAAACACACCAGCATTTCAGCTGTGATCGTCGTCTCGTCCCGCCCCGGCGCTCACGGCCCGAAGGTGACGTGGTACGCCGACGAGCCGAAGAGCACCGCCCCTTGCGTCATCGTCTCGTTCGGGCCGGAGCCGGTGGTGGGTGACGACGTCATCGGCACCGTCCAGTCCCGCCAGGCCGCCGACCTGGCCCGAGCCCGGGTGCGCCTCGACCCTGCGGAGCTGCCGGATTTCTGGAACACCGGCACCGAGTGGGACGTCGACGAGCCGACAGACTTCACGCGCCGGCTCAGGCCGCGGCCTTGAGGGGCGCCTACTCCACCCCCACCCGCTCCCGCGCCACCAGCCCCTCGATCTCCGCCACCACCGTGTCGGCGGCGACGTACTGGAGCATATGGCCGACGCCCGGCAGCACCACGAGCTTGGCCCCCGGCACCTCGCGGGCGAGCGCGCGCGCATGCACGTCGGTCTTCACCACCGGATCGCTGTCGCCGGCGATGATCACCGTCGGGGCGGTGATCGCGGGGTAGCGCGGGCTCTGGCGCTCCAGGAAGCCGTAGAGCCCGTCGAGGTCGCGCAGGTTGGCGGCGAAGGTCGCGGGGCGCAGCACCAGCGGCACCCGGGCGCCGTCGAGATAGCCCTCGGGCAGCCCCTGCGGGCGGAACACCGCCTCGGCGAAGCGGTCGAGAGCGGCGAAGCCGAGGGGGGCGGCGACCGTGTAGGTGGCGAGCGTGAGGAGCATCCGCCCGGGCAGCGAACGGTACCAGGCGGCATAGCCGCCGACCGAGCCGCCCGGCCAGGGATGGCTGACGGGGGCGAGCAGCGCCAGGCCGGCCACCCGCTCCGGGTGGTCGAGGGCGATCGCGGTGGCGAGCGCCCCGGACCAGGAATGGCCGACGATCAGGGCCGGGCCGACCTTGAGGCTCGCCAGAGCCTCGCTGATCAGACGCGCCTGTACCGCCGGCGAGGCGGCGTCCGGGGCGATGCGGTCGCTGTAGCCGAAGCCGGGCCGGTCGAAGGAAAGCACCCGGAAGCCGTCGCCGGCGAGCCGCCGGCCGATCGCCAGCATCGGGTCCATGGCGTTGGCCGACGCCCCGTGCAGCAGCACCACCGTTCCGCGGCTGGGCGCCCCCTCGCCCGGGCCGGCCTCGATCACCGCGAGGTGGCCGCCCTCGACCGCCACCCGCCGACCGGCGGGAGGATAGCGCGCCTCGACCACCAGGGTGATGATCCAGGTCGCCAGCAGGCAGGCGACGACGAGCGCCGCGACGGCGCCGCCGACGAGGCCGGCGATCAGGGTGAGCACGCGGAGGATCCGTTCCTTAAGCCGGCGCATCGAGCCGGGCGGCAGGCGAGGCGACACCGCGCCGCGAGGGGGCGATCACAGCTCGCGGCCGTCGACGTCGGGAGCGAGGCGCTCGATCGCGTCGTGGACCTTGCTCATGCGGGGATAGATCGCCTCGGCGCGGCGGAAGGCGGCGAGCGCCCGGGCCTTGTCGTCGCTCGCCATGTAGATATGGGCGAGCGCCGCCCAGGCCTCGAAGTGGCGCGGCTCCAGGGTCAGGGTCTTGTGCAGGTCGGCGAGTGCGCTCGCCTGGTCCTCGAGCAGGTAGAAGGCGGTGGCGCGCCGGCTCCAGCCCTCGGCCCAGCCCGGCTCCAGCACGGTCACCCGGTCGAGGAGCTCGACGGCGAGGGGGTAGTCCTTGGCCTGCATCGCCTCCGCGGCGCGGCTCGCCAGCAGGTCGACGGTGTCGCTGCCCGAGCGGTCGAGGCGGCGCTCGATCAGCTGGGCGACGCCGCGGGCCTCGGCATCGTCCTTGGCCGCCTTCAGCCGGGCGTAGAGGTCGTCCAGGGTGACGGGCGCGCGCGGCGCCTCCTTGGGTGCGTCCTTACGGGACGCCTCCGGGGCCGCGACCGCGATCGGTACGATCGCCGAAACGACGAAAGCCGGCGCTCCGAGGAGGCCGGCCATCATGCAGATCGGAAGAGAGAGACGGCGCATGCCGGCACTGTCCGGCGCCGGCGCTGTCCCGTCAACGCGATGGCTTGCCGCGGCTGTGCGCCCCGGCCGAGCCCGCGCCCTCAGCCCTGGCGGGCCTTGTAGCGCTTCTGGGTCTTGTTGATGACGTAGACCCGGCCCTTGCGGCGCACGAGCTGGTTGTCACGGTGCCGGCCGCGGAGCGACTTCAGCGAGTTGCGGATCTTCATCGGTCTGGTCTCACGTCGGTGCGCCGGAACGCCCGGGCGCGGATGGGAAAACGGGCTCGCGGCGCACGGCCAGGACGAAGAGATCCTGGACGAACGCCGACGCCGGGCGATGCGGAGCACCGCCCGTGCGGAGGCGCGTGACTTACCCGGCGGGGGGCCGAAAAGTCAACCGGATCGGGGCGAAAACGTCGCGGCGCTTAAGGCCGCGAGAAGGGCGCGTCCGGGGTCGCGGCGGGCGAGCCGGGGGCGAGCGGCGCGTCGTCGCCGATCACGCTGGTGGTACCGCCGGGCGGTCCGTCGAAGCCGACGACGCCCATCGGGTTGCTCGGCGTGATGTTCGGGTTCGGCCGCAAGGGGCGGACGCTGCCGGTGGCGAGCGGGTCGACGAGCGGGTCGGCCTGCGTCGCGCGCGGGCTGACGGTGATGTCGAGGGCTTCCTGCGCGACGGCCGGACCGGCGAGAGCGAGGCTGACGAGGCCGACGAGGGCGAGGGTCGTCTTCATGGCGGTTGTCTCCGTGATGACGGTGACGGTCTGCATGGACAACGCTCCGGAGGCGCCACCGGGTTCCTGACCCTGAGGCATGCCTCCGGCGCGGCAACATGTGCTGCTCCGGGCGCGTTGACCCACCCCGCCCCGAGCCTAGCTTGTCCGGAACGGGCGCTTACGCCCGCTCGGGAGGGGCGTGATGGCGGGGTCCTCGGTCGCGGTGGTCGGCGGCGGGTTGGGCGGTCTGGCGGCGGCCTGCGTGGCCGCCTCGCGCGGGCACGACGTCACCCTCTACGACAAGAACCCTTGGATCGGCGGCAAGGCGGCGGTGCTGCACGAGGGCGGCTTTCGCTTCGACATGGGGCCGACCATCCTGACGGTGCCCCGCGTGCTCGAACGGATCTTCGCCGAGTCGGGCCGCTCGGTGCACGACTACATGGACCTGCGCCGGCTCGATCCGCAGTGGCGCTGCTTCTTCGACGACGGCAGCCGCATCGACCTGATGGAGAACGTCTCCACGATGGCGGCCGAGATGGACCGCTTCGCCCCCGGCCAGAAGGCCGGCGAGGGTTACAAGCGCTTCCTGGCGCTCTCCGAGCACCTGCACGGCGTCTCCGAAAAGTTCTTCTTCTGGAAGCCGGTGCAGGACCTGTTCGACACGATCGACATCCGCGCCAACCTCAATCCCGGCACCCTGCGCGATGTGCTCTCGCTGCGCATGCACGCCTCGGTCGCCGGCACCATCCGGGGCAAGGTGCGGGATGCCCGCCTCGCCCAGATGCTCGATCACTTCGTGCAATATGTCGGCTCCTCGCCCTACGGCGCGCCGGCGGTGCTCTGCGCCATCGCCCACATGCAGACCGCCGACGGGGTCTGGTACCCGATGGGCGGCACAAGGGCGGTGGCCGAGGGGCTGATGAAGCTCGCCGGCGACCTCGGCGCCACCCTCAAGGCCGACAGCGAGGTCGAGGGCGTCGCCATCGAGAACGGCGCCGTGAAGGGCGTGCGGGTCGGGGGGGCGGTCGTGCCCTACGACAAGGTGATCTCGAACATGGATGCGGTGCGCACCTACCGCGAGCTGGTCGGCGGCGAGGTCGGCCGGACTTACGAGAAGCGCAGCTTCGAGCCGGCCTGCTCGGGCGTGGTGCTGTATCTCGGCCTCAACAAGCGCTACGACCACCTCGCCCACCACGACTTCGTGTTCTCGCGCGACCCCGAGGAGGAGTTCGACGCGATCTACCGCAAGGGCGAGCCGGCGCCGGACCCGACCGCCTATCTCGCGGCGCCGAGCAGCACCGATCCGTCGGTGGCCCCGGAGGGCGGCGAAGCGCTCTACGTGCTGGTCCACACGCCCTACCTTCGCCCACACCACGACTGGTCCAAGATGCTGCCGGCCTACCGGCAGACGATCCTCGACAAGCTGAAGCGCACCGCCGGCATGCCGGACATCGAGGAGCGCATCGTCGTCGAGCGCCACCTGACCCCGGCCGACATCCATTCGCGCTACAAGGTGCTCAACGGTGCGATCTACGGGCTGGCCTCCCACGGCCGGATCATGGGGGCGTTCAAGCCCGGCAACCGCTCGCGGGAGGTGCGCGGCCTCTACCTCGCCGGCGGCGCCGCCCATCCGGGGCCCGGGATGCCGATGGTGATGATGTCGGGCTGGATCGCCGCCGACGCCCTCGACCAGGACGCCCGCGGCACCGCCGAGGATCTGAAGGCGGCCTCGTGAGCGGGCGGGCCTCACCCGGCGGTCGGGCCTTGCCGTCCGATCCGGTCGCGGCCCGCTCTCCCCTGATCTGGCGCTTCATGGGCGCGTATTTCGCCCGCTACGTCAGGCGCCACCTCAACGCCGTGCGGCTGGTGCAATGGGGCCAGCCCCCGGCCTCGCCCGAGTCCGGCCCGGTGGTGGTCTACGCCAACCACCCCGCCTGGTGGGACGCGGCGATCATCATCCTGCTTGCCCAGCGCTTCTTCCCCGAGGCCGAGAGCTACGCGCCGTTCGACGCCGCGATGCTCGCCCGCTACCGCATCTTTGCCCGCATGGGCGCTTTCGGGGTCGATCTCGACTCGGCCCGGGGCGCGGCCTCGTTCATGGCCGCATCGCGAACCATCCTGGACCGGCCGGGGCGCGTGATGTGGATCACCGCACAGGGCCGCTTCAGCGACGTGCGCGAGCGGCCCTTGGGATTGCGCCCCGGCGTCGCGCGGCTGGCGGAGCTGGCGCCAGAGGCCCTGTTCGTGCCGCTCGCCCTCGATTACGCCTTCTGGGAGGAGCGCGGGGCGGAGGCCTGCCTCGCCTTCGGGCCGGGAATTCCGGCCCGCGACCTCCTCGCCCTGCCCCGCCCGGACCGTCTCACCCGCCTGGAGGTCGACTTGACTGCCACCCTCGACCGCCTCGCCATCGACGTGCGGAGCCGCGAGCCCGCGCGCTTCACCTCCCTGCTCGACGGGCAGCGCGGCGTCGGCGGCGTCTACGATGCCTGGCACCGCGTGAGCGCGACGCTCACCGGGCGCCGCTTCGTGGCGGGCCACCGCGAGGGGCGGGCGCCGTGACCGACTCGGCTCTCGCGATCCTGGCGGCCCTCGCCCTCGCCCTGGCGCTGCTCCCGGCCCTCCTCGCGCTCGCCAACCTGTTGGCCTTGCGAAGGCCCCGCCCCGGTGTGCCGGCGCCGGACGGATTGGTCTCGATCCTGATCCCGGCCCGCAACGAGGCGGCCAATATCGGCCCCACTCTGGCGGCGGCCCTGGCCGGTACCGGAATCCCGATCGAGGTGATCGTCGCCGACGACCACTCGACCGACGGGACGGCGGCGGTCGTCGCCGAGATCGCTGCCCGCGATGCGCACCTCCGCCTGATCCCGGTGCCGCCCCTGCCGCCGGGCTGGACCGGCAAGAACCACGCCTGCCACGTCCTCGGGCAAGCCGCGACCGGGCGGCATCTGCTGTTCATCGACGCCGATGTGCGCCTCGCGCCCCACGCCGCCGCGGCGCTGGCGGGGGCGGCCGAAGCGGCCGGCGCGGCCCTGGTCAGCGGCGTGCCGCGGCAGGTCACCGGCACCTGGGGCGAGCGCCTGACCGTGCCGATGATCAACTTCCTGCTCCTCGGCTACCTGCCGATCCCGCTGATGCGCCGCCTCGCGGATCCCGCCCTCGGGGCGGCCTGCGGCCAGCTGGTGCTGGTCGAGGCGGAGGCCTATCGCCGGGTCGGCGGCCACGGGGCGATCCGCGAGAGCCTGCATGACGGCGTGCGTCTGCCCCGGGTGTTCCGCCGTGCCGGCCTGCACACCGACCTCGTGGCGGCCGCCGATCTCGCGACCTGCCGGATGTACACCGACTTCCGCCAGTCCTGGGCCGGCTTCTCGAAGAACGCCCACGAGGGCCTGGCGACGCCCCGCGCCCTGCCGGTCTGGACCCTGCTGCTCGGCGGCGGCCACGTCCTGCCCCTGCTCCTCGTGATCGCCGCCCTGCTCGGAGCCGGCAGCCTGCCGGTCGCGCTCGCCGCCTTCGCCGTCTCCCTCGCCACCCGTGCCGCGATCACGCTGTTCACCCGCGAGGATCCCTGGACGATCCCGCTCCATCCGCTCACCGTCGCGTTGGCGCTGGCCTTGCAATGGAACGCGCTCCTGCGCCCGGTCCAAGCCGGGGTCGCCACCTGGAAGGGGCGGACCTATCCGGCGGGTTGAGTTCACGAGGGAGACAGCATGACCGAGATCCGCGACCTCGACGGCACCGCCACGCACCTCGCCTACCGCGACCGCACGCTCTCGCCGCGCGAGGCGGTGTCGGATGCCCTTGCGCGAATCGACCGGTTCGGCCCGGACCTCGACGCCTTCGTTCTGGTCGACCGCGACGGGGCGATGGAAGCGGCGGCCGCCTCCGAGGCGCGCTGGGCGCGCGGTGAGCCCATCGGGCCCCTCGACGGCGTGACCTTCACGGTCAAGGACAACATCGCCTGGGCCGGCCACCCGATGCGTCGCGGCTCGCTCACCACGTCCGACACGCCCGCCGCCGAGAACGCCCCGATCGTCGACCGCCTCGTCGAGGCCGGGGCCATCCCGCTCGCCAAGACCACGATGCCGGAATTCGGCTGGAAGGGCCTCGGCGATTCGACCCATACCGGATCGACCCGCAATCCCTGGGACACGCAAAAGACCACCGGCGGCTCCTCGGCCGGGGCCGCGGCGGCGGCGGCGCTCAATCTCGGGCTCCTGCATATCGGCACCGACGGGGCAGGCTCGATCCGCATCCCGGCCGCGTTCTGCGGCGTCTACGGGCTGAAGCCCAGCTTCGGCCGGGTGCCGGCCTTCCCGCCCTCGCCGTTCGGGCCCGTCGCCCATCTCGGCCCCCTCACCCGGACCGTGCGCGATTCCGCCCTGATGATGCAGGCGATCGCCCGGCCCGATCCCCGCGACATGGCGGCCTCGCCGACCGAGCCGCCGGACTATCTCGCCGGCCTCGAGGACGGGGTGCGAGGCCTGCGCGTCGCCTGGAGCCCGCGCCTCGGCTTCGCCGGTCAGGTCGATCCCGAGGTGGCGCGCCTGACCGAGGCGGCGGCGCACGCCTTCGCGGATCTCGGCGCGATCGTCGAGGAGGCCGATCCGGGCTTCTCCGACCCGGTCGACACCCTGAACGGGATCTGGCTCGTCGGCGCCTGGTGCGTGCTGCGGGGAATCCCGGAGGAGACGCGTCCCCTCGTCGAGCCGGCCTTGCGGGCCGCGGCCGGGCGCGGGCGCGAGATCGCGGCGCCGGACTTCGTCGCCGCCCTCAATGCGCGGGGCGCCCTGTTCACCGCCATGGCGCGCTTCCACCGCCGCTACGACCTGCTCCTGACTCCCTCCCTCGCCGTCCCGGCCTTCGCGGTCGGAAACCTCACGCCGCCGGACGGGCGCTACGGCGAGGACTGGCTGAACTGGACCCCGTTCTCCTATCCCTTCAACCTCACCGGCCAGCCGGCGGCGAGCGTGCCCTGCGGGCTGACGCAAGCGGGGCTGCCTGTCGGGCTGCAGATCGTCGGCCCGACGGGGGCGGATGCTCGGGTGCTCGCGGCGTCGCGCGCCGTCGAGGCGGCCCGGCCCTGGCCGACCTTGAGCGAGCCGCGGGTCACGCATCGGGGGTAGGTCGAAGGCGATCGAGGGCGCGGACGATCGAGGGGCACGGGCGGGAGCGGCGGCCCTGCCCGGTCACGAACCCGCGAGCCGGAGGGGCGCGACGAAAGGGCTTCGAACCGCCCTACTCCCCCGACGTTGTTCGGCCCTGAGAGGAACACCTTCCTTCACGAACAGGAGATGGTGCCATGAGGCATCTCGTATTCGCATCCGCGCTCGCCGCCGGCGCCCTCGCCCTGTCCACCGCCGGGGCCGATGCCCGCGGCGGCTTCCGGGGCGGCGGGTTCGGCGGCGGCGGGTTCCATGGCGGCGGGTTCCATGGCGGTGGTTTCGGTGGCGGCGGCTTCCGGGGCGGCGTCGGCGGAGCCGGCTTCCGCGGCGGTGCCCTCGGCGGCGGCTATCGCGGCGTCGGGTTCGGCGGCGGGTATCGGGGCGGCTTCGGCGGGTATCGCGGCGCCGGTTTCGGTGGCTATCGCGGTGGCTATGGTGGCTATCGCGGCTACGGGTATCGCGGCGGCTACGGACGCGGCCTCGGCTACGGCCTCGCCGGGGTCGGCCTCGGTCTCGGGCTCGGCTACGGCCTGTCCAATGTCGGCTACTATGGCGGCTATGACAGTGGGTATTATGGAGGTTGCGGCCCCTATGCGACCTACGACGAGGTCTACGGAACCTGCGTCTCCTACGGCTACGGCTACTGAGCCAGGCCGCGGCGCGTCCGCGGCGTGACGATGAGGCCGGGCGCATGCGGCGCCCGGCCCGCCTCGTGACCGGGGGAGCGACACCATGGCCGGTTCGCCTGTGGGAGCGCCCGGGGACCCGTCGAAGCTCGGCGACGGGGCCGATCCCGGGGCGCCCGGAACCGGCGAAAACTCTGCCCGCGTTGCGCGGGCTCCGGCCGGCTTGCAGGCGAGCCGTGCCCGGATTGCGCCGGCACCCGCAGGGTGACCGAGCCGGCTGGCGGCGTCTGACCCGCTCCCGCCCGTCAGGGTTTGCGCCCGTCAGGGCGCCAGGATGATCTCCGCCAGCGCGAGGGCCTTGGCGAGGGCCGCCTCGGTCTTGGGCGTCGGCGGAGCCGGGATCGCCGCCTCGCGCCGCACGGCCTCCAGCACCGCCTCGCGGGCATTGGGATCCCGCTGCATTCGGTCACGCAGCAGGGCGGTCACGATCAGTTCGAGGGCGCCCAGGCGCGCCTCGACATCGTCCTCGAAGGTCAGCGGCGCGCTCATCGGCAGTCCTCCTCCCGATCTCTCATCTCATGCGAAACCCGACCGATTGCCTCGCAATGCGGATTTCGGCTTCGCTCAGGCGACGCGCGGGCTTGCGATCCGACATCCGGAGGAAATCGTCCGGATGTCGGATCATCGCGGGTGGTCCCGCAACTCGTCGATCCGCGCTGCGAGGAGGCGAATCTTGCACGCCGAGGCGAGCTGTCCCGCCGCCGAGCCGCCATGGTAGTCGAAGTCGTAGAGGCTGTCGCAGTGGTGCCGGAAATACTCCTCCCAGGCTCCTTGCGCGGCGAGGAAGGCCTTGCGCCAGTTCTCGGCATCCTCGCGACCGGCCAAGCTGCCGGGACTCGGCGCACGGGTGGCGACCGCCGCGATGGCGGCGAGCTTGCGCTCCACTGCCCCGTCGAGCCGCGCACGCAGCGCCTTGGCGGCCTCGTCGAGGCACGCCCCCTTTCGATACTCCGGCAGCCCCCTGCCGCTGCACGGGCGGATCGCCGCCGCGGCGGAGACGGGCTTGCCGTCCGGCGTCCCGGCTGCTGCAGACATCGCCGCCGCGAGGAGGAGCGCCATCGCACAAGAGGTCCGCTTCATCGGGTCCGCGTCATCCGAGCCAACTCCCCGCGAGCCAGTTCCCCAGCAGGTCGCCGCCGGCCAGCGCCACGCCGACCGCCGCGATGGCTGCTCCGGTCAGGAGCAGCAGCACCTGCTCGCGCGACGGCAGGCGCCGTCCGCGCGTCCGCCGCCAGGGATTGGCAAGCCCCATCCTCCGCGCCCCGGCCTACTCGGCCGCGGCTTTGCGCGCACGCCGACGGGGTGCCGGCTTGTCCTGCGCCGCGGGCTCGTCTTGCCGGGACTTGTCTTGGAAGGACTCGTCTTCCACCGGCTCCGCCGCCGCGGCCTGGACCTCCTCGATCTGCGCTGCGGCCGCGGCCGTGTCGCGCCGCCGCTGGCCGAGCCCCAGGCTCTTGGCCAAGGCCGAGCGCTGGGCGGCGTAGCTCGCCGCAACCATCGGGTAATCGTGCGGCAAGCCGAACTTCTGACGGTACTCGGCGGGCGTGAGGCCCTGCGAGGTCAGGTGGCGCTTCAGCGAGCGATAGGGCTTGCCGTCGATGAAGCTGATCAGATGGTCGGACGTGACCGACTTTCGAATCTGCGCCGGGGTCGCCCGGGTCTCCTCGACCGCCTGCGCCGCCGGTTGGCCGAGCGCCGCCAGGGAGGCGTGGACCGACGCGATCAGGGCCGGCAGCTCCGCGACCTGAACATTGTTGTTCGCGACATAGGACGAGACGATGTCGGCCGCGAGGCCGACGAACTCAGATGGCTGCTCCAGGTTGACGTCCGACACGAGGTTCCATCCCGATTGAACAACCCGGCACGATCCGAGTCGTCCCGACATATCGGGTGGATCGCGCTTCCATCAAGTGAAACAGGCTCGTCTCCAAGGAAAACTTGTGTATCGCGGGCGGCCTCTGGTTCTTCCCGGCCGGTCTTCCCCGGCACGCGGACGGTCGCGCCGCTGGTCACGCGCCGCGCCCTCCGCCTGCTGCACCGCAGCGGCTCCTGCTTCAGCCTTCGCAATCGGGCGGCGAAACGCGCTCGCCCGACCGCCGGCCCGGCGAAATCTTTCCGGCGATCGGCCCGTGGCCGGAGCGACTCCACGGCGTCCCGTGCCCGACCCGCCGCGGCAGCGACGCGTGATGCTTGCGTGACACGGCCTCGCAAGAAGGCCTTGACCGGATCGGCGAACCCGCCTATCTCCACCGCACCCGAGGCGGTGACGCGACACACCGGGCGGACGGATCGCTCCTCTGCTCCATCGCATGCAACGCTTCGTTGGGGGATAGTTTAACGGTAGAACAGCGGACTCTGACTCCGTTAGTCGTGGTTCGAATCCACGTCCCCCAGCCACCTTAATCTTCGGGCACTTAGCGCAAGATCTTCAATCGGCGTGGTGAGCGGTTTCACAAACCTGCCCGCGCGGTTAGACAATTCCCTCGCGCTTCCCGTTCTCCTTATCCAGCGTGGTCACCACGCCGCGCAGCTTCGGCTCCAGATCGGCCTCCCGCGAGTCATGCTCCACCATGACCTCGGTCTCCTGGCCGAGCATGTCGGCGATCGTGCACGTGTCGAAGCCGAGCCGACGCATCTGCGTCGCCGCGGTGTGGCGCAAGCCGTGGAAGGTGAGCCCGTCCGCCACCCGGCCCACGGCCTCCAGCGATCGGCTCAGCCGGAAGAACGAGCCGCGAAGGCCGGTTTCGGCCCAGGGCCGGGCTGCC
Organism: Methylobacterium sp. DB0501; assembly: GCF_011043735.1. Lineage (GTDB taxonomy): Bacteria > Pseudomonadota > Alphaproteobacteria > Rhizobiales > Beijerinckiaceae > Methylobacterium > Methylobacterium alsaeris. Next base: position 264,398 of record NZ_JAAKGV010000007.1, read on the forward strand.
CGCGGCTGTCGATCGGCAAGGTCAGAACCGGGGCAATCCCAATCCCAGACAGCGCCTATTCGACGAAGCCGCGGCCGGAGAACAAGATCGATGGGCTGGCGGCGCATATGATGGCCCTTTCCCGGTTCATGGCGGGCGAGGAGACCGGGATTGGACGAGGTCTCGTCGAATTTTGATCGCCCAACCTCGCGGATATGCGCTTCTCCATCTGGAGAAATCAGGCATTGATATTCATGCAATAGCCTGGGAAACCGTGCGCAATTGCCGTGTTGCCTGATCAACCTGCGCAACGGCCCCAGCAATCGTGCTCACGCCTGCGGCAATCTGTTCGGTCCCACGGGACGCCGTCTGCATCGAGCCTGACATCTCCCGCGTGACGACAGCCTGTTCCTCGACGGCGGCCGCGATCGCCGCGGAGACATCGTTCAACTGTCTGATCGTCTCCTGGATCGTACCGATCGCAGAGACCGCTTCGCCCGTTGCCGCGCGGGTGTTGTTGATCTGGGCCCGGATCTCGTCGGTTGCTCGTGCCGTCTGGCCGGCCAGGGCCTTCACCTCGGCGGCGACGACGGAGAAGCCCTTTCCCGCCGAGCCGGCCCGGGCTGCCTCGATGGTCGCGTTGAGCGCCAGCAGGTTCGTCTGTTCGGCGATGGTCTGGATCAAGCTGACGACCTCTCCAATCGCGTTGGCCTGGCGACTCAGGCCGGCGACGATCGCGCTGGTGTTTTGCGCTTGTGTCACGGCCGCTTGCGATATCGTCGCGGCATGAGTGACTTGATGGCTGATCTCGGCGACCGAAGCGGCTAGTTCCTCGGCTCCAGCCGCCACGGCCTGAATGTCGCCTGAGACACGCGCGACGGCGCTGGCGGCTTGGCCGCTCTGTTCGGTGACGCCGCTCACCGCGTCGCCTATGATGGTGAGGTCGCCGGCAATCGCGCGGCCCGCCTCGGCGCGGCGCTGCCGCTCACTAACCTGGGCGGTGACGTCGGTGGCGAACTTCACGACACGGACGACCCGTCCCTGTTCATCGAAGATGGGGTTGTAGGTCGCCTGTATCCAGACCTCGCGCCGATCCTTGCCGAGTCGCCGATATTCGGCCGCTTGGAACTCGCCCGCTCTCAGGGCTGCCCAAAATGCCCGATAAGCGGCTGTTTCCCACTCGCTGGGATCGACAAATACCCGATGATGTTGTCTACGAACGTCCTCAAGTTGGTAGCCGAGGGCATCGAGGAAGTTCCGGTTCGCATGCTCGATCGTACCATCAGGCGTGAACGTAATCACGGCCTGGGAGCGATCGAGGGCGTCCAACCGTCTTTCCGCATCGAGCGCGCGCTGCCTCAAGGCGGAAATATCGGTCCAGAGACCGATAATTTTGACAATGCGCCCGCCCCGCCCTCGGACAGGATTGTAACTCGCCTGGAGCCATACTTCGCGACCGTCCCTGACGGCGAGTGGAAATTCCACCCTCTGCGGGACCCCCATTCGCAAGTGATCCCATAACGACTGGTATTCGGCACTATCTCTCATGCCAATCGGCACGAATATGTGATGGTTCATGCCCACCACATCCGTCAACTGATATCCTGCCATGTCCAAGAAAACTTTGTTCCCGGACAGGATCGTTCCATCGATCGCACACTCGATGATCGCCTGAGAAATCTCGATTGCACGGAGCGCCGCAGGCGCAGCAAAATTGCCAAATCTAAACATCGTGCCGCCTCTATCCCGGTGTTTGTTGCAGCAGAGATCGGCGCCTGAGCTCGCTGCAATCGAATGGCATAATACATATTTAATGGTAATAAAATAATTTAAGATTTATCGACCTAAATATGATATCGGGCTGCGCAATTATTATAAGGATCTATCCTCGCTGTAGAGATTCTGGCACTCACCCCATGATTTTTAATCTGGGATCAGACACATTGTCGTCGCGTTTCCGACGGCGTGCGGTTGAAGCGCTTGCGGTACCGTTGGGTGAAATCGCTGACATGCACGAAGCCCCAGCGGCGGGCCACCTCGGCGATCGACAGGTCCATGCTGTCTTGAGACTGCAGATCCCCATGGACGCGCTGCAGACGTCTCTCGACGATGAAGCTCAGAGGCGTCGTTCCCAGTTCGCGCTTGAAGGAATTCTGGAGTGCGCGCACGCTGACGCCTGCCGCCGCCGCAATATCGGCCAGCCGCATGGGTTGTGCGATTTGGGCGTCGATGTATTCCATGGCCCTGCGCAGCTGTTCTGACGACGCGCCATGACGATAAGTCGTCGGCGCAGATCGCCGGCGAGGCCAGCACGATAGAAGCTGATAGCTGACAATCTCGTCTAGCAAATTAAAAAATAGATCACTTGCCGGATCCACCTGTCGCAATCGCTTATGAATCTGACGAAAGCACATCAAGAATGATTGCATCGGGAGATTGTCGATAGGGGCGACGGGATCCAGTTGAGGAAAGCTGCCGCCCTCCGTATCGTCGAGCGCCTGATGGCTGGCCAGGAGAGCGGATCGCGTGATCGTTCCGCTCATCGCGGCAAAATTGGCTGATGCCTCTTCGTTGCGCATATCCTCGAAGGCAACGAACATGGCATAGCCAGGATATCCAAGATGCTCTCCGCTTTGGCTCCGGCGTGTCATGCTGCCGCTGGTCACAAAGCGGATCGTAAACAGATCAGCTTCCAGCTTCGGCACGGTGATAAAGCCTGTCGTTGATTGCGTGAGCCACAGGCTCATCGATCGACTTTGGCCACCCTCCACCGTGAGATGCGGCTTCGTCTTGCGAACAGCTTGGAAATCAACCGCGATGCCGCCATGCTCATTGAGTATTTCAAAAGCACGCGCGGTATGCACTTGATGGGAAAAAAACGACTGGGGCCGCCAGGGGATGGACCTGCCCGTTCTTTCCGACATCTGGATCGATCATCCACAAGAAATGCTATCGTCTGGTGTCGGGATTAACACGATGTGAAGAAATGAGTCAAGGTATTACAGCGTAACTTGCTGAAATAGCTTGATTTACTGAGACGCAGAATTTTTCATAATTCTATATTCTGCTAAAATGTCATTTATTGATATATAAAATTTAGTGTGATTTGGCTATCATAAATATATAACCGTTACATCAATATTATTGCACCACGTTATGTATAAGTAAAAACTTAATACGTCATGCCTGTTATAATTATATCTGGAGAAATATAATGCAAAAAATAGATATAATTGAAAATATGTTATATTAGAAATAAATTTTATATTGCTATAGCAGTATTCATATTGGCAGAATTATTTGCCGAATTCTGGGAAAATCGACAGGGTGCTTTTCTCATTCCTGACCGGAGCCCCCATGCCCTTTTGGCCTCATCCCGCGCGGCCGCCCGGATGTGCCTGGAGCCCACCATGTCAGCCGCGACCGCCCTCCTCTCCTCCGGCGCGGAGGCTTGGAACGCCATTCTCCCCGGCGGGCTGGCCGGCACGGTCTCGCCCGCCCCCGCCATGCGCCACGCTGCGGTCTATCGCTGCGTCTCGATCATCGCCTTCGCGGCCGCCATGCTGCCGCTCAAGACCGACCGCGAGCTGGACGACGGCGACCGCGAGCCGAGCCTCGACCACCCCGCCGCCGACCCGCTGCGCATCCGCTCCAATCCACGCTTAAGCCGCATCTCTGGCTGCGCACCACGCTCGCCCAGATGCTCCTGCGCGGCACCACCGTGACCGGGTACGGCGTGGGCCAGCCGATCCAGACGGCGATGTTGATGCAATCGGGGTTTCATGTCTCAGCGGTGCGTGTGCCCTGTGACGAGCCGGCCGCTCCTGAGCCGAAGCGGGCGGGAAGCGGCGTCTCACGACACTCCCGTCATGCTGGCCTGCATCGCAGTCGAACGTTCAGTGATTCGCGGCATAATGCCTGGCATTCGCATAGCTGTGCTCGGTCGCGAGGATTGACGCAATGCGCTCCTCGTCGAAATCGATGTTTAGAAATTCGAACATGTTGATCATTTTGTCTGAAATATGCGTGATTTCACTATAGTCTATCTCGTATATCGGCAGATCTATAGACCTGACGGTCTTATAGAAATGTGATGCAGATTCCGAAAAAGTATCGAAATCCATGTCGTCCGCATTGAGCCATGCCCGCTTCTGCGACTCATAAATATCCTGAATATCTCTAGTGAGGAAAACAAATTTTACGTCGCCTAGTAGCAAGATCAGAAAATGCATGTACTCATCGAGGGAGACATCTCCCAAATCTGCAGGCGTCCAGCGAATTTCCTTGAAGCCGGCGACCGTCGTGCCTTTGGGAAACGCGAGTTGGTCCTCGAATGTTTTCCGAGCGTCGGCAATGAAGCGGTCCGGGCTGAAAGAGTAGCCGCCGTACCAGGGATGCGTCGGTAGCACAGCTTCATCGCTGTTGGACTTCGCGTGGCATATGGCGCGGTAGGACTGATAAAGGCCCAACAGGAAGTTGCCGTTCTCGCCCCGAATGCAGCAGCCGCTGGCGCCGTTGAGCAATCCCTGAAGCAGCGTAGATCCAGAGCGCCCTAATGTACAAACTATGATGTACTTCATAATTCCTCCAGCCTGATGGGCTTCTGTATCCTCATGATGAGCTGTGCGTGCAGTATATGAAGCGACATAGCCTGAAATTTATGGGATAAAAAGCGTATCGATGCAAGCTTGCGGGCGGGCTTCATGCAGGAATAACCTCGGAATTGTTTGGATTGACAATTATAAGAGACGCAAAACCGAAATTTTGCGTTCGATATTATCGGGATTTGTCGGGATTATCGATGTAGGCGAGGCCCGGTAGTTATGATGAAGCGGAGAAAAGAATGGCCTTGTCGCGGATCCGGCGACGAGCCGAGGCGGCAGGACGCTACGCGAGCGCAGCAACGGGGATCCGGTGGAGAGGAGTTTCCGGCGGAAGACCCTTGATGCGCACTGTGCGTGTAATGATTCTGCATTCAGCCGAGGCGCGTGCGCCTCGCCGGTGCCGACGGAATTCTGCACTTGCCAGTGAGAAGCAGTCGGGGGTCAGCCGATAGTTCGATAGCTGGCGCAACGCAGGGCTGTACGCTTTTCTTGTCTGCTTTGTAACGACGATGCTTTCGGCATAAGCCGATCGGTAGCACGAATGCTCCTGACGCATGCCTGCCCCACTGGGAACGCGCATCGATTCGGTCGTGCGCCGACTGTTCCCTCTCCGTGCAGCGCGCGACGGATGCACGTGACCGGGATCCGGGTTTCGACGGGGCCGCGCATCGCGCTTCAGCTCTCGTCCGGATGGTCTAAGCCGGAGCGCTCCGAGCTGGCAGGAACTTGGAGCGTAGGGGACCCCCGCCGACTTCCGAAGGCGACGTGATTGGGCACGGCGTCCGGTTTCTCCGTCGCCGGTAGAGGCCGTCCTTCACTCTGACGACGCCTTTCCAGCGGCGCGAGACGATACAGGGCGTGAGTCAGGCGATCGACGCGAAGACAGGCCTGTCTCGATCGAAGAAGAAGATTGCGGAGGACGAAGATGCACCCGCTCATCGTGCCGCTGGCAGCACTGGCGATGCTTGTCTCTGCGGGACAGGCCTTCGCGCGCTGTCCGCTCTATCTGCCGATGCGGATCGGCCCGACCACCGGAAATCCCGAGAAGGACACAATCGGCCTGTTCTGCGCCCAGCCCGAACCGGACCTGCCGGCCGCGCCCACGGGCGGCACCCGGCCCTCGGCGCGGGTGGGAGCACCGACGGGCGAGGCCGAGAAGGACAGCGTGGGATTCATCGCTGCCCCGGCCGCAACCCAGGCCACGCGGTAGTCGGCAAGGAGCCGGCCAAGGTTGTCTGAAAGGACGACCGGTGGAATGGGCAGCCGCTCCCCTCCCGCTCAGCCTTCCGCCGCCCTCAGCGAGTGGGCGCAGGCGCCGAGAATTGCCCGGGCTTCCGCCGGATAATCGTCCTGCAGCACGGCTTCGAGGGCGCCGACGGTCTCGGCCAGGAGGGCCTCGCCGTCGGCGACGCCCTGCTTGTGCAGCGCCACCGCGAGCGCGGTCGCCAGGGTGGCGAAGGCGACACCCACATCCTGCTCGGTCATGAGAGAGATCCTCGTCGTCGAGGGCCGGACGCTCGACGGGTCGCCCGGAGCCGGTCCGGCACCGCCCGGTCATCCTGACACCCGGAAGCAGCGATGGTGGGCGCGACAGGGATCGAACCTGTGACCCCTACGATGTCAACGTAGTGCTCTCCCGCTGAGCTACGCGCCCCTCGATCCGCATGCATCGCCGGCGGATATCGGTCAATAACCCTCGAAACGGAGGGTGTCCTGGTCTTCATGGTCTCCGGATCCTTCGATCCGGTTCCGCTCCGCTGGGGAAACCCCCTGACATCCGGAGAGGAGATGGTGGGCGCGACAGGGATCGAACCTGTGACCCCTACGATGTCAACGTAGTGCTCTCCCGCTGAGCTACGCGCCCTCGGTGCCGCGTGGCGCGGCGCCGGTGTGAGAGGGCGTATAGAGGCAGTTGCCGCGAGTGACAAGCCGGTTCCTGCGCCAACTCGGTTTTGCCGGCGGCACGCCGCGAACGGTACCCTTCCCGCTGCCCGGCACCCGTCGGCCCTGCGGGCGACGGACCGGACCGGCCGATGAGCCGACCGATCAGCCGACCGATCAGCCGACCCTTGCCAGCCGCTCCGCCCCCCTGCTACACGTCCGCCCACGATATGCGTTATAAATCATTGATTTCATTGAAGATGCGGCGCCTGGTCGGTGCCGGTCGCCGGCCAGGCGGCATCGTGAGGCGCGAGGACCGGTGACAGCCCAGACCCCATCCCACGCCGCGTCCCGTCCCGGTGGTTCCGCCCCCGGCAGCCCCTCCCCCTGCAGCCCCTTGCGCGCCTCGCTCCGCCTCGCGGGCGGGCGCACGGTCGCGCGGGACTTCGCCCGGGTCCGGCTCGAATTCGGGGTCGAGGCCCTGAACCTCGATGTGGCGGATCTCGGGCTCGGGGGGCGCTGGGTCTCCATCGCCTTCAAGGACGAGAATCACGGCGCCTTCAGCCGGGTGGAGCTGACGGCGATCGTGGACGGGCCGGAGGGGCCGCAGGGCACCAGCCTGTCGGAGCGCGCCTTCGGTCACGGGCGCTTCACCTGGCTCGGGCGGCTGCCCGCCGGCACCACCTCCTTGCGACTGGCGCCGATGCTGGGCGAGCCGGCCTTGAGCATCGCCGAGTTCACCGTGACGGTGAGGCGCCGCCTCGCCCTCGTCGGCCGGGCGGCCCTGCGCCGGCCGGTGCTCACCGCCCAGGCCCTGTTCTGGCGCGCGGTCGGCAAGAGGGTGCGCTCGCAGCACCGCCTCGCCCGCGCCCTCGTGCCGCCGGGGCTGACCGCCTACGACACCTGGGTCCGCCACTTCGACACGTTGAGCGAGGCCGACCGCACCCGCATCGCCGCCGAGGTGGCGCTGTGGCGCGACCCGCCCCTGATCTCGGTGGTGATGCCGGTCTACAATCCCGGCGGGAGGGTACTCGAGGAGGCCCTGCGCTCGGTCCGCGACCAGCTCTACCCGCATTGGGAGCTGTGCATCGCCGACGACGCCTCGACCGATCCGGCGGTGCCGCGCCTGCTCGCCCGGGCGTGCGCGGAGGATTCCCGGATCCGGGTCGAGCGCCGGCCCGAGAACGGCCATATCGCCGCCGCCACCAACACCGCGCTCGCCCTTGCCCAGGGCACCTACGTCGCGTTCATGGACCACGACGACGTGCTGCCGGCCCACGCCCTGTATGAAGTGGCGAAGGCGATCCGGCGCGAGCCGGACCTCGACCTGATCTACAGCGACGAGGACAAGATCGACGCCGAGGGCCGGCGCTTCGAGCCCCATTTTAAGGGCGACTGGAACCCCGAGCTCCTCTACGGTCAGAACTATCTCAACCACCTGACGGTGGTGCGCCGCAGCCTGGTCGAGGCAGTGGGGCGTTTGCGTCCCGGCTTCGAGGGCAGCCAGGACCACGACCTGCTGCTGCGCCTGAGCGACCGGCTCGATCCGGCCCGTGTCCGCCACCTGCCGGTGATCCTCTACCATTGGCGCACCGCGATCGGCTCCGGCACCTTCTCGGACGCCTTCCTGGCCAGGGCCGAGGCGGCGCGCCTGCGGGCGCTCGAGGAACTGGTGGCGCGGCGCGGCTGGCCGCACCGGGTCGAGCGGGGGCCGCTGGGCTTCAACCGGCTGGTGCGCGCCCTGCCCGATCCGGCCCCGCGCGTCTCCGTCGTCATCCCGACCAGGGATCGGGCCGAACTCCTGCGCGTTGCCCTCGACGGCCTCCTCGACCGCACCGACTATCCCGACATCGAGGTCGTGGTGGTCGACAACGGCAGCACCGAGCCCTCGGCCCTGGCGCTCCTGAAGGAGGCCGCCGCCGACGAGCGCGTGCGGGTGCTGGCGCGTCCCGGCCCGTTCAACTTCTCGGGGTTGTCGAATGACGGCGCCGCGGCCGCGACCGGGCCGCTGCTCCTGTTCCTCAACAACGACATCGAGATCGTCGAGCCGGGCTGGCTGACCGAGATGGCCTCGATCGCGGTCGAGCCGGCGGTCGGCGCGGTCGGCGCCAAGCTGTCCTATCCGGACGGGACGCTCCAGCACGGCGGCGTGGTGCTGGGCGTCGGGGGGGTGGCCGGCCACAGCCACCCGGATATCGGGCCGGACGACCCGGGCTATTTCGGCCGCATGGTGATCTCTCAGGAGGTGTCCGCGGTGACCGGCGCCTGCCTGATGATGCGGCGGGAGGTGTTCGAGGCGGTCGGCCGCTTCGACGACGCGCACCTGGCGGTCGCCTTCAACGACATCGACCTCTGCCTGCGGGTGCGCAAGGCCGGCTACAGCGTGATCTGGACCCCGCACGCCGCCTTGACGCACCACGAATCGAAGAGCCGCGGCAAGGAGGACACGCCCGAGAAGCGCGCCCGCTTCGAGGCCGAGGTCGCCACCATGACCGAGCGCTGGGGGCCGGAACTGCGCAACGACCCCTATTACAACCCGAACCTCGCCCGGGCGAAGGCGCTGTTCCGGCTCTGGTGAGACGCTGTCCGGACGCTTCCTTCCGGAGGGCGTCTCACCAGCCCGCGCGGCGTCCGAGCGAGGCCGAAACCGCCTTGCGCGGCAAGCGACCGGATTTCGGACGACCGCGCGACCGTTGCTCGTTTTGCACTGCAACGCTACAGCGGTGCCCGCGGGCGCCGGGCCGCGCCGCTGCCGAGGGGACGTGAGATGCGCGTTGCGATGGTGGGAGCGGGCTATGTCGGCCTGGTCTCCGGAGCCTGCTTCGCCGATTTCGGCCACACGGTCGTGTGCGTCGACACCGCGCCGGAGAAGATCGCCGCCCTGAAGGACGGCCGCATCCCGATCTACGAGCCCGGCCTCGACGCCCTGGTGGCCGAGAACGTGCGCCAGAGCCGCCTCGCCTTCACCACCGACCTGCGCCAGGCGGTCGCCGGGGCCGACGCGGTGTTCATCGCGGTCGGCACGCCGTCCCGCCGCGGCGACGGCTTCGCCGACCTCTCTTACGTCCACCAGGCGGCGCGCGACATCGCGGCCGCGGTCACCGGGCCGACGGTCGTCGTCACCAAGTCCACGGTGCCGGTCGGGACCGGCGACGAGGTCGAGCGCATCGTCCGCGAGGCGCGGCCCGACCTCGCGATCGCGGTCGCCTCGAATCCGGAATTCCTGCGCGAGGGCGCGGCGATCGCCGACTTCAAGCGCCCCGACCGGATCGTCATCGGGGCCGACGATCCGGCGGCTGCCGCGGTGGTGAGCGAGCTCTACCGCCCGCTCTACCTCAACCACGCACCCATCCTAGTGACGAGCCGGCGCACCGCCGAGCTGACCAAGTACGCGGCGAACGCCTTCCTGGCGACCAAGATCACGTTCATCAACGAGATCGCCGATCTCTGCGAGCAGGTCGGCGCCGACGTGCAGGAGGTCGCCCGCGGCATCGGGCTCGACAACCGCATCGGCCGCAAGTTCCTGCATGCCGGGCCCGGCTACGGCGGCTCATGCTTCCCGAAGGACACGCTCGCGCTGGTCAAGACGGCGCAGGATGCGGGCTCGCCGGTGCGGCTCGTCGAGACGGTGGTGGCGGTCAACGACAGCCGCAAGCGCGCGATGGCCCGCAAGGTGGCGGCGGCCTGCGGCGGCTCGGTCCGGGCGAAGCGGATCGCGGTGCTCGGGCTCACCTTCAAGCCGAACACCGACGACATGCGCGAGGCGCCGTCCCTCGCGATCATCGCCGGGCTGCAGGATGCCGGCGCCAGGATCGTGGCCTACGACCCGGAGGGGGTGGAGCAGGCCCGCGCCCACCTGACCGGGGTGGAGTACGCCGCCGATCCCTATACCTGCGCCGAAGGAGCGCAGGCTCTCGTGATCGTGACCGAGTGGGACGCGTTCCGGGCCCTCGATCTCAAGCGCCTGCGCGCCGCCATGGCCGAGCCGGTGCTCGTGGACCTGCGCAACATCTACCGGCCGGAGGACGTCCGCAGGCTGGGCTTCACCTATGCCAGCATCGGGCGCCCCTGACGGGCATGGTGTCGGGGCGCCCCGCGTCCCATCGCGACCGTCCTGCAGGATGCCCGGCCGTCGTTTCGAATTTTTATAAGTCAGAATTCAGCACATCGCCAGGAGAGAGCCGGTGCAGACCTTCTTCGTCGAGATCAAGTGCCGCCTGGGCAAGACCTATACCGTCGCGAGTGCTCTGGCCGACCGCGAGATCGCCTCCGAGATCTATTCGACGGCCGGTCACTACGACGTTCTCGCCAAGTTCCACGTCGATGACGGGGTGGATATCGGGCATTTCGTGGCCGAGCACGTGCAGACGATTGCGGATATCCAGGATACCCGCACCATCATCACCTTCAAGGCCTTCTGACCGCCCGCCCCGGCCGGTTGTCCGGCAAGGGGCGGACGAGCCGGCGGACCTGCGCTCTGCCGCATTGCGACCCGATTCATCGGGTCTAACGCTACAGGCGCGCTCCGGCCCTGCCGGGACCGCGAACAAGCTTAACCCTATCGTATGCAACGCCGCGCATGTTGATCGGATGACAATGTTAGGCCGTTGCGCCGGCGTTTCGCCGGAGTGGGCGGCAGAACTTCGACTGATGAAGGCATGTCACAGGTGAACCTTGTCTTGCTCGTCCGGGGTGGGGGGTGCCCGTCCGGGGTTGGCGCGATGCGGGCCTCATACTATGGGTTGGGTTGAATTGCCCGGGTGCGGCGCCGTCGCGTCCGGTCCTCCGTAAAAGAGCGTGTAGCGAATCGAACGTGACACAGCGTCCTGACATCGCGATCATCGGTCGGGCCTGCCGGCTTCCGGGCGCCTCCGGCGTCGACAGCCTCTGGCAGATGCTCATCGAGGGACGGTGCGCCGTCTCGCGCATCCCGGAGGACCGCTGGTCCCTCGAGCGCATGGGCCATCCCCGGGCGCAGGAGCGCGGCAAGAGCTACACCTGGGCCGCCGGCGTCATCGACGATCCGTGGTCGTTCGACCCTTCCGTGTTCGGCATCTCGCCCCGCGAGGCCGAGCAGATGGACCCGCAGCAGCGCCTGCTGCTGGAACTGACCTGGGAAGCCCTGGAAAGCGCGGGCCTGCGGCCGTCGGCCATCGCCGGCAGCCCGATCGGCGTGTTCGTGGGTGCCTCCTCGCTCGATTACGGCAATCTGCGGGTGCTCGACACCGCCTCGGGCGACGCCTACGCGGCGACCGGCAACACGTTGTCGATCCTGTCGAACCGCATCTCCTACATCTTCGACCTGAAGGGGCCGAGCTTCACCCTCGACACCGCCTGCTCGTCGTCCCTGGTCGCCCTCGACGCCGCGGTGGCGGCGATCGCCTCGGGGCGGATCGACACGGCGGTGGTGGCGGGCGTCAACCTGCTGGTCAGCCCGTTCAACTTCGTGTCGTTCTCCAACGCCTCGATGCTGTCGCGCACCGGCCTGTGCCAGGCCTTCTCGGCCAGCGCCGACGGCTACGTGCGCGCCGAGGGCGGCGTCGTCCTGGTGCTGCAATCGGCCAAGGCCGCCGCCCGCAACGGCGCGACGGTGCGCGGCGTGATCGCCGCCTCGAAGGTCAATTCGGACGGGCGCACCACCGGCATCTCCCTGCCGTCGGGCTACGCGCAAGGCGCACTCCTCGACGAGATCTACCGTGAGGCGGGCGTCGCCCTCGACGCGATCGCCTTCGTGGAGGCCCACGGAACCGGGACGCCGGTCGGCGATCCGATCGAGGCCGGCGCCATCGGCGGCAAGCTCGGCCGCGGCCGCGCCACGCCGCTGCCGATCGGCTCGATCAAGACCAATATCGGCCATACCGAGCCGGTCTCGGGCCTCGCCGGCCTGCTCAAGGCGAGCCTCGCCCTCGAGCACGACCTGCTGCCGCCCTCGCTGCACAGCGCCGAACTGAACCCGGCGATCCCGTTCGACGAGCTGAACCTCGCGGTCAATCGCGAACTCCGGCCCCTGCCCCGTACGGCCAAGGAGCGCTTCGCCGGCGTCAACTCGTTCGGCTTCGGCGGCACCAACGCCCACGTCATTCTGACCGACCCGGCGCCCGTCGCGGCGGCCCCGGCGGCACAGGTCTCCACGCCCGAGGTGCTGCTGGTCTCGGCCCAGACCAAGGCGGCGCTCGCCGACCTCGCCCAGGATTACGCCGCCCGCCTCGACGGGGCGGACGCGGCGGACCTATCCCGCGTCGCCGCGGCGGCGGCCTATCGCCGCGAGCGCCTGCCGGTCCGCGCCGCGATCCCGCTGCGCAACCTCGATGCCGGGGACGTGACCGAGGCCCTGCGGGCGATCGCCGAGGGCGAGGAGACGCAAGCTGCCGTCGTCGCCACTGCGGTCGAGCGCGCCGGCGGCGTCGCCTTCGTGTATTCGGGCAACGGCAGCCAGTGGGCCGGGATGGGCCGGGACGCCTACGCCCTCAACCCGGTCTTCCGCGCCCGCTTCGACGAGGCCGACGCCCTGTTCCGGCCGCTTGCCGGCTGGTCGCTGAAGGAAGCCCTGCACGCCGACGACCTGGAGAAGCGACTCGCTCTCACCAGCGTGTCGCAGCCGCTGATCTTCGCCATCGAGGCGGCGTCCACCGCGGCCCTGCGGGCGATCGGCCTCACGCCGACCGCGATCGTCGGCCACTCGGTCGGCGAGATCGGCGCGGCGGAAGCCGCCGGCATCCTGACCCTCGAGCAGGCCGTCAAGGTCATCTACTACCGCTCGAAGCACCAGGAGGCGACCCGCGGGCTCGGCACCATGGCGGTGCTGCTCGCTCCCGTCGAGGAGGTGCAGGCGTTCCTCGCCGACTTCCCCGAGCTCGACATCGCCGCCTACAACAGCCCGAAGGCCGTGACGGTGGCGGGCCCCGTGGCGATCATTGATGCGGCCATGAAGGCGCTGGCGCGCAAGCGCCGCCGCGGCCGCAAGCTCGACCTCGACTACGCCTTCCACGGCCGGCTGATGAACCCGATCGAGGCGCCTCTGCGGCGCGACCTCGCGGGCTTGGCGCCGAGCCCCGGCACGGTGCCGCTGGCCTCGACGGTGACCGGCGACGTGCTCGACGGCCGCGCCTTCGATGCCGGCTACTGGTGGCGCAACATCCGCGAGCCGGTGCAGTTCAGCGCGGCGATCCAGGCGGCGGCGCAGGCCGGAGCCCGGATCTTCGTCGAGGTCGGCCCCCGTCCGACCCTGCTGCCGCATGTCGGCGATTGCCTGGAGCCCCTCGGCCTCGACGGTGCCACCGTCGGCGTATTGCCCAAGAAGGCACTCTCGGCCGACCCGTTCCGGCGCGCCCTCGCCGCGGCGCTCGCTGCAGGTGCCGTGGTCGACGAGGACGTCGCCTTCGGGGCCGACCCGGCCGGCAGCGTGGCGCTGCCGCACTATCCCTGGCAGCGCAAGGTGTTCCGCCTGCCGGAGACCACCGAGGCGATGAACCCGGCGAGCGCCCGGCCCTACCATCCGCTGATCGGCACCCGCCAGGGTCCGGACGGGTTGGAATGGCTGGCCCATCTCGACGTCGCGACGTTGCCCGAGCTCGACGACCACCGCATCGACGGACAGGCGATCCTGCCCGGCGCGGGCTTTGCCGAGATGGCGCTGGCGGTCGGCCGCGAGATCGTGCGTTCCGAGACCGTGACGCTGGCGGATCTCGAGATCCAGCAGCCGATGGTCTTCGCCGACGACGCGGTGCGCGAGGTGCTGTCCCGGTTCTCGCCGGGCGCTAACCTGGTGCAGATCCTGTCCCGGCCGCGCTTGAGCCAGGCGCCGTGGCAGCTCCACGCCGTCGCCAAGCTGGTCGAGGGCGAGACCCCGCTGCCGCCGCGCCTGACCGGCCGCGACGCGGCCGCCCTGCCCTCCGAGACCACGGTCGAGGGTGAGGCGCTCTACGCCCGCGCCAAGGCTTCCGGCCTCGGCTTCGGCCCGAGCTTCCGTCAGGTCGCCCGCTCGGCCCGGCTCGACGACGCCACCATCGTCTCCGATCTGCTGCCGGCCGAGGCGAACACGCGTTACGGCGTGGCGCCGGCGCGCCTGGATTCCTGCTTCCACGGCCTGATCCTGCTCTTCGCCGACCTCCTCGGCGAGGCGGCGAGCCGGGCCTACGTCCCGATCCGCTTCGGCGAGATCCGGCTCGTGCGCCCCGGCGCGACGATCGCCCGTGCGGTGATCCGCACTCGGCGCTGCAACGAGCGCAGCATCCTGGCCGACTTCACCCTGGTGGACGCGGCCGGCGAGGTGATCGCCTCCTTGCGCGAGGGCAGGTTCCAGGCCCTGCGCATGAAGGCCGGCAACGACCTCGACGCCTTCGCGATCCGGCAATTCACCGAACTCGCCACCGAGCCGACGGCGATCGCCCTCGAGCCGCAACCCGCCGTCGCGGCCCTGGTGCGCCGGCATGCCGGCGCGGTCACGGCCACCGGCGAGGCGGCACTCGGCGCCGGCCACATGCTGCTCGAAGGCTGGGCGACCTCGCTCGCCGACCGGCTCGCCCGCGGTCTCGCGGTCGGCGGCGTCGTCGACGTGGCGGCGTCGCGCCGGCTGCCGGCGGCTCTGCGGCCCTGGCTCGTCAACCAGCTTCTGGCGCTCGAGGTCAGCGGCCTCGCGGATTCGGCGGGCGACGGGCGCTGGCGCCTGCGCGCCGACGTGACGCTGCCCGAGCCCGACGAGATCATGCGCTGGATCGCGGCGGATCATCCCGAGCTGTCGGCGGAGCTGCTGCTCTGCGCCGATCTCGGCGCCGTGGTGTCGCGCATCCTCGCCGGCTCGCTCGCCGACGCTCCGTCCCTGCCGCAGGCGGCGCTCGATGCCTTCTGCCTCCGCGGTGCCACCGTGCGGGCCTCGGCCGATGCGGTGATGCGGCTTCTGTCCGACAGCGCCGCGTCGCTCCCCCGCGACCGGGCCCTGCGCCTGCTCCAGGTCGGGTTCGGGCCGCTCTCGGCCCAGGTCGCGACCTTCGCCGGCCTGCACGAGGCGCGCCTGACGGTGTTCGAGGCCGATCGGCGCCTCGCCGAGCGCGCCCGCCTCGCCCTGCCGGCCGGCGTCACGATCGTCGAGGATCCGGCGGGCCTCGGCCAGGCCGCGTTCGACGCGGTGCTGGCGAGCGACGTGCTTCACCGCGCCTCCCGCGACCTCTTCAGCCCCCTGGCATCGAGCCTCGCGGCCGGCGGCCTGTTCGTGGCGGTCGAGCCCGGCGCCTCGCTGTTCCGCGACATGGTGTTCGGCCTCAACGCCGGCTGGTTCGAGACCGTCGGCGACGTGCCGGTCGGGCGCCTCGACGACGTGGCGGGCTGGCAGCGCTCGTTGAGCGCCGTCGGCCTCGTCAAGGTCGCGGCGGATCGGGCAGTCACCCGCAACGGCAACGACCTCCTGCTGCTCGCCGAGGCCCCGCCCCGGCCGAGGGCCGCCGCCGGCCAGAGCTTCGCCTTCGTGATCGGCTCCGAGGACGAGTTCGCGGCCGAGACCGCCTCGTCGCTGGCCACCCTCCTGGTGGCGAGCGGGGTCCACGTCTCGATCATCCTCGATTCCGAGACGTCGCTGCGCGAGCTCGAGCGCGAGACGCCCGACACGGTCGTCTACCTCGCCGGTGCCTTCAACCGCGGCGGCGAGCCGGCCGAGCGGCTGCGCGAGCGCTGCCTCGGGCTCAAGCGCTGCGTCGAGCATCTCGGCAGCCGCCAGACCCGGCTCTGGGTCGTCTGCCCCGGCGCCACCCGCGACCGCGGCGGGCTCGCCTGCGGCGTCGAGGCCGGCATCTGGGCCTTCACCCGGACGCTCGCCAACGAAGTGGCCAACCTCGACGTGCGCCGCATCGACCTGTCGACGGCGATCTCCTCGAAGCGCGCCGCCGAGCGCCTGCGCGACCTGATCCTGTCCGGCACAGCCGAAACCGAGATCGTGGTCGACGACGATGCGACCCGCGTGGTGCGCTTCTCGCAGGGCGCGCGCCCGGCCCGCCGCTCCGGTCCGGCGGCGCCGGCCGCGCGGCTCGAGCGCAGCACGACCGGCGGCCTCAACGAGATGCATTGGGGCCCGGCCGAGCGCGTCGCGCCCGGTCCCGGCCGGATCGAGATCGCGGTCGAGGCCACCGGCCTCAACTTCCGCGACGTGCTCTGGGCCCTGTCGATGCTGCCCGAGGAAATCCTCGAGGACGGCTTCGCCGGCCCGCGGCTCGGCCTCGAATGCGCGGGCCGCGTTGCCGCCGTCGGCGCGGGCGTGACCGCGTTCAAGCCCGGCGATCGGGTGGTGGCCTTCGCCCAGTCGGGCTTTTCCACCCATATCGTGGTGCCGGAGATGGTCGTGGCGGCCGCTCCCGAGGGGCTGTCGTCGGAGGCCGCCGCCACCACGCCGGTGGCGTTCCTCACGGCCTTCTACGGGCTCGTGACCCTCGCCCGCCTCAAGGCCGGCGAGTGGGTGCTGGTCCATGGCGGCGCCGGCGGCGTCGGCCTCGCGGCGCTCCAGATCGCCCGGATGCGCGGCGCCCGGGTCATCGCCACCGCGGGCTCGAACGAGAAGCGGGCGCTGGTCAAGGCGCTCGGCGCCGAGCACGTGCTCGATTCCCGCTCGCTCGCCTTCGTCGACGACATCCGCCGCATCACCGGCGACGGCGTCGATGTCGTGCTCAACAGCCTGTTCGGCGAGTCGATGGAGCGCAGCCTCAATTCGTTGAAGCCCTTCGGGCGCTTCGTGGAACTCGGCAAGCGCGACTACGTCGCCAACACCCATATCGGCCTGCGGCCGTTCCGCCGGAACCTGTCGTATTTCGGCGTCGATCTCGACCAGCTGCTCCAGTTCCAGCCGGACGAGGGCAAGCGGCTGTTCCGCGAGGTGATGGCGCTGTTCACCGACGGCAGCCTGAAGGCGCTGCCCTACCAGCCGTTCGCGGCCGAGGAGGTCTCGGACGCCTTCCGGCTGATGCAGCAATCCGGCCACGTCGGTAAGATCGTGATCGCGCCGCCCAAGGCCGGCACGATCCCGGCCGAGACGACGAAGCCCTTCGTGGTGGCGCCCGACCGCGTCCACCTCGTCACCGGGGGGCTCGGCGGCTTCGGCATCGAGGCGGCGCGCTGGCTCGCCGACCGGGGGGCGCGTCACATCGCGCTCGTCGGCCGCAAGGCGCCGTCCGGCGAGGCGGCACTCTCGACCATCGCGGACCTCAAGGCCCGCGGCGTCGCCGTGCAGGTCGAATCCTGCGACATCACCGACCGGTCCTCGGTCCAGCGCCTGCTGGAGCGGGTGGAAGCCGGAGGGGTGAAGCTCGCCGGCATCATCCACGGCGCGATGGTGCTGCAGGACGGCCTGATCGCGAACCTCGATCCGGCCGCCCTCGAGGCGGTGATCGCCCCCAAGGTGATCGGCGCCGGCCATCTCGACGCGCTGACCCGCGACCGGGCGCTCGACTACTTCGTGCTGTTCTCCTCGGCCACGACCTTCATCGGCAATCCGGGCCAGGGCTCCTACGTCGCCGCCAACGGCTTCATGGAGGGCCTCGCCCGCCAGCGCCGGCGCCTCGGCCTGCCGGCCCTGGCGGTGGCCTGGGGCGCGATCGGCGACGTGGGCGTGCTCGCCCGCAACAAGGCGGTGATGGAGACGCTCGCCGGCCGCGTCGGCGTGACCCCGGTCGATGCCCGCAAGTCCCTCGACCTGATGGCCGAGGCTCTGGGCCTGCAGGGCACGGCGCCCGACGACGCGGTGATCGCCATCGCGGCGATGCACTGGGGCAAGGCGCGCGAGCGCCTCGCGACCCTGCGCTCCCCGAGCTATGCCAGCCTCGGCTCGGAGCAGCAGGCGGAGGCCGGCGGCCAGGCCGCGATCAGCATCCCGGGCCTGCTGCGGGCCCACGATCTCGACGACGTCCGCAAGACCGTGGCGGACGCCATCGTGGAGGACATCGCCCGCATCCTGCGCCTGCCGAAGGACGACATCAGCCGGGTGCGCCAGCTCTCGGAGATCGGCCTCGACTCGCTGATGGGCGTCGAGCTGGGCGCGAGCCTGCAGGAGCGCTTCGGCCTCGACGCGCCGCCCTCCGGCGTGTCGAGCGGCCAGACCGTGACCGAACTCGCCGACACCCTGATCCAGTCGGTGGCGGCCCCGGTCGACGAGAGCGCGGCGGCGGTGCTCAGCCTGTCGCAGCGCCATGGCGGTGTGGAGGCGGCCGACGCCGAAGCGCTCCAGTCCCTTCAGGTGCTGGTCGAGAAGAACAGCCAGGACATCAAGGTCATCACCCAATGAGCAGCGGATCCTCCCACGGCGCGGGCGGGCGCGAGGCCCTGGCGGGCTTCGTCGCCGCCCGCCTCGGCAAGGCTCCCGTCCGTCCCGCCCCGGCCCGGCCGGAGCCCAAGCCCGTCCTCGCCCAGGCCCAGAGCTTCGACAGCCTGCCGGCCTACAAGGAGCTGAAGCTCCAGCGCTCCGCCGCCGACCTGATCGGCCTCGGCAACCCGTTCTTCCGCGTCCACGACGCCAAGGCCGGCGCGACGACGCGGATCGACGGCCGCGCCTTCACCAACTTCTCGTCCTACGATTACCTCGGGCTCAACGGCCATCCGGAGGTGAACGCGGCGGCGCAGGAGGCGCTCGCCGTCTACGGCACCTCGTCCTCGGCGAGCCGGATCGTGGCCGGCGAGCGCCCGGGCCATCTCGTCCTCGAGAAGGCGATCGCCGCGCATTACGGCACCGAGGCCTGCGTCGTGATGGTGAGCGGGCATGCCACCAACGTGGCGACCATCGCGGCCCTGCTGGAGCCCGGCGACGTGATCTATCACGACGCCCTGATCCACAATTCCGTGGTCACCGGCGCGCAGCTCTCGGGCGCCCAGCGCCGCAGCTTCGCCCATAACGACCTCCAGGCCCTGGAGTCGCTGCTGCACGCCACCCGCCACGAGCACCGCCGGGCGCTGATCGTGATCGAGGGCCTCTACAGCATGGACGGGGACGCCCCCGACCTCGCCGGATTCGTCGCCCTCAAGGAGCGCTACGGCGCCTGGCTGATGGTCGACGACGCCCACGGCCTCGGCGTGCTCGGCCACGAGGGCCACGGCCTGCACGAGCATTGCGACGTAGCCCCCGGCAGCGTCGACATCTGGATGGGCACGCTGTCGAAGACCCTGTCCTCCTGCGGCGGCTACGTGGCGGGCGCAGCAGCGCTCGTCGAACTCCTGAAATGCACCGCCGGCGGCTTCGTCTACTCGGTCGGTCTCTCGCCGCCGCTCGCCGCCGCCGCCACCGCGTCCCTGGCGCTAATGCGCCGCGAGCCCGAGCGGGTGGCGCGGCTTCGCCGTAACGGCGCCCTGTTCCTCGCCTGTGCCCGCGAGCGCGGCCTCGATACCGGCACCAGCCTCGGGCTCGCCGTGGTCCCGGTGATCCTCGGCGACTCGCTCAAGGCCGTGACGCTGTCCGACCGGCTGTTCAAGCGCGGCATCAACGTGCAGCCGATCATCCACCCGGCGGTGCCGGAGCGCTCGTCGCGCCTGCGCTTCTTCATCACCTCCGAGCACACGCCCGAGCAGATCCGCGAGACCGTCACGGTGCTGGCGGACGAGCTCGACGAGCTGAACCAGGGTGGGTCGCTGGTCGAGCGGCTGATGTCACGGCGGGCGTGAGATCCTTCAGGTCATTCTGGGGCCGTGCCGTCGGACTCGGGGTGACCTAACGGGTCGAGGGTGGGATGAAGACTGTGATGCGATCCGAGACTATGCTCACGGCCTGAGCGACAGGCTCAGCGCCTCGCGCAGATCCCCGGCATCGACGAGCTTCCGGTTCCGCTGCTTCAGGTCGCGCAGCTGTGCCCGTGTCGGAAAACCGCAATACGGCAGGACCGGAACGCTCCGTCCCTCCGGCAGCCCGCCCGCCCGCTCGGCCTCGGCCAGGACGCCTTCCAGCAGCGGCCGTCCGGCTTCGTGCAGCAGGATCGCCGCCCGCGAGGCGGTGACGCCCCCGGGCAGCGTCACCGGCGCTTGCGCCAGGATGCCGCCGGCATCGATCGCCGGGGCGAGCCGGTGCACCGTGACGCCGAAATCCGGCCTGTCCTCCAGGAGCGCGTGCAGGGTCGGCACCGGGCCGCGATGGCGCGGCAGCAGCGAGGGGTGGACGTTGAGCCCGCCCTTCGGCGCCGCCGCCAGGGTCGCGGCGTCGAAGATCTGGTCGAAGTGGAACGACAGGATCAGCTCGGCCCCGTGCTGCCGCAGGTGCCCGGTCGTCTCCGGCCCGTTCACGTCGGCGATGGTGGCATGCGGCAGGTTCAGCCGCCGGCACAGGCTGCGCAGGGGCGTCGCCTCCGGCACGTCGCGGCTGCCCGACAGCGCCTGCGTCGCGGGAGCGAGGCCCCGGACGAGGTCGGGAAGGCCGAAATTCACCGCCAGGTAGGGCAGGAAGCCGGGCCCGGAGCGCGTCAGGTGGCGCCGCACCTGGCCGGTCAGCCCGCCGGTGCTCGGCCGCTCGGGGTCGGACAAGCCCACGAAGGCGATCCGCGCGGCGTTGTCGGCGACGAAGCGGCGCACCGCCCGGGCGTTGGGCAGGGCTTCGAGGGTGAACAGGGCGATCCGCACCGGGTTTTTCGAAGCCTCCGCGACGAAGGGAAAGGTCAGCGCTGCCGGGGAAAGGTCAGCGCTGCTGGCGCTCGCTCATCCGGAAGCTGAAGCCGCGCATGCCGAGGCGCCGCCACGATTCCGGGATCAGCGCGGCGCCCCGCGCCGCCGCGGCGAGCGCCGCCGGGAAGGCGACCACCGCCTCGTCGCGGGCCAGGCCCTTGGCGATGCGCCTGGCCGCCGCTTCGGCGCTCATCTCGAGCGGGCGCCAGCCCTCGTAATCCGCGCCCATCGCGGTCTTCACGTAGCCCGGGCAGACCACGTTCATCCGCACGCCCTTCGGCGCCAGCTTCTCGCGCAAGGCGAGGCCGTGGGCCAGCAACGCCGCCTTGGTGCCGCTATAGGCCGGCGCGTCGGGGAGCGGCGCGTAGGCCGCGAGCGAGGAGATCAGCGCGATCTGTCCGCTACCCCGCGCGGCCATGAGGGCGACCGCCGGCAGCGCCACGTTGAGGGCGCCCATCAGGTTGACGTCGAGCACCAGGAAGGCGGTCTCCTCGGTCTCCAGGCCGCCTGCGGGGTGGCCGCCATTGACCCCCGCATTGGCGATCACGAGGTCGAGGCCGAGCCGCACCGAGACGTCGTCGATCCAGGCCCGTACGCCGTCCCTGTCGCGCACGTCGAGGGCGCAGGTCTCGACCGCGGAGCCCTTGCGCCGGCATAGGTCGGCCACCGCCTCCAGGCGCTCAGGTCCGCGGGCGTTCAGCACCAGGGTGGTGCCGGGAGCGGCGTAATGCTGCGCCAGGGCCGCACCGATGCCGCTCGACGCACCGGTGATCAGGATGACGGGCATGGATTCCCTCGGATCGGGTCGCGGCGGCACGGCCGCGCCTGTAGCACGGGGGCCCGGACCGGTCGCGAAAAAATCCGATCGGTGCCGGATCGAAAAAATCAGAACGACTTTAACGAAAACTGAGGCAGGACAGAGAGGTGAGCGGTCGCGGTGCGCCCGTGGCGTGCCGCGTGCGTGCTTGACGGGGCCGGGGTGATGTGGAACGGCCCCTGCTCCTGGTTGCAGTGCCGGGGCGGCACGGTCCGCAGTGAGTGAGAGGCGGATGGATCGCGGCAAGCTGAAGCGGTTGTGGCCCCGGATGCCGTCGGAGTCGGAAGGGCCCGGCCCGCGGCGCTCGCGGCGCCTGGGCAGCGAGCCGACCTCACGGCGGGTGCGCCTGAGCGACCGCTGGGACGAGGGCTTCCTGCGGCTCGGCGACGCCCGGGTCGAGCGTCCCTTGAGCTACATCATCGACGGGCTCGGCATCCATTACGACGCCACGGCGCCGAGCGAGCTCGAGGTGATGCTCGAGGAGGGCGGCTGGGAATCCGACGAGCTGATGGCCCGCGCCCGGGCCGGCATCGCGCGCCTGCGCAAGGGTCGGCTCAGCCTCGACAACGACCCCCGCCGCCGCGACCTGCCGGCCCGCGCGCCCGGATGCCGGCGCATCGTGATCGTCGACCAGGCCGTCGGCGACCCGACGGTCGGCTTCGGCCTCGCCGGCGCGAGCGCCTTCTCGGCGATGCTGGCGGCGGCCGCCGCCGACGCTCCCGAGGCCGAGCGCCTGGTGGTGATGGATCCCGCCGCCGAGATCGGCCGGCGCGGCCACATCGATGCCGCCGCCGCGGAGGCGGCCGGTGCGCGCCTGGTGGGCGACCCCGTCACCGCCTGGTCGGTGGCCGAGGACAGCGACCGGATCTACGTCGTCTCGGCCCATGCCGGCTTCGAGGCGGCGCTCGCGGGCACGCCCGTGACCTGCTTCGGTCTGCCCTTCTACGCCGGCTGGAGCTTCACCGACGACCGGCTCCACCTGCCCCGGCGCACCCGCCGGCGAAAGCCCGAGGAGGTCTTCGCCGCCGCCTACCTCGTCTGCTCGCGCTACTTCGATCCCTATACCGGCACGCCGACCAGTTTCGAGGATGCGGTCGCGCTCCTCGACCTCGTCGCGTCGCGCTGGCGCGAGAACGCGGTGCCGACCCTCTGCGTCGGCTTCTCGGCCTGGAAGCGGGACTGGATCGCCCGGACCCTGTCGGCGCCGGGCTACCGCCCGGAGATACGCCGGGGCGATGCGCCGGTGACGGCGAGGGAGCTGTCGAAGGTCCGGCGTGTCGTGACCTGGGCCAGCCGGATGCCGGCCGGCCTCGAGGCCGCCAGCCGCGAGGCCGGCGTGCCGCTCCTGCGCATGGAGGACGGCTTCCTGCGCTCGATCGGTCTGGGCGTCGCCCTGCGTCCGGGCGCCTCGCACGTCCTCGACGCGGCCGGCGTCTATTACGACGCGACGGGGCCGAGCGACCTCGAGACGCTGCTCGAGACCGGGACCTTTCCGCCCGAACTCCTCGCCCGGGCCGCCGCCTTGCGCGAGGCCGTGATCGAAGCCCGCGTCAGCAAGTACAATGTCGGCACCGCGGCGATGCCGGCGATGCCGCGACCGGGCCCGGTGGTGCTGGTCGCCGGCCAGGTCGAGAACGACGCCTCGATCCGCCTCGGGGGCGCGACGGTCTCGGGCAACGCCGCGCTCCTGCGCCTCGCCCGCGAGCGCAATCCCGGCGCGGTGATCGCCTTCAAGCCGCATCCCGACGTCGAGGCGGGCCTCAGGCCCGGATGGGTGCCACCGGACGAGTTGAGCGCCCATGCCGACGTGGTCCTGCGCGACGTCTCGGCGATCGACGCCGTCGAGGCGGCGGACCGGGTCGAGGTCGCGACCTCGCTGATCGGCTTCGAGGCGCTCCTGCGCGGCAAGGCCGTGACCACCCACGGGCTGCCCTTCTACGCCGGCTGGGGCCTGACCGAGGATCCCGGCTGCCCGCGCCGCACCCGCCGCCTGACCCTCGACGAATTGGTGGCCGGTGCCCTGATCCTCTACCCGCGCTACGTCGATCCGCGCACCGGCCTGCCCTGCCCGCCCGAGGTGCTGGTGCAGCGCCTCGCCGCCGGCGATCCCGAACTGGCGCGCCGCGCCCGCACCCCCGAGGCGGTGCTCAAGCAGGTCTGGTCGGTGATCTGGCGCCGGGTGCTGCGGCGGGGGTAAACCCTAGATCCTGGCCGACGCGTCGACGGCGACGGCGCCGACCGGGCGCCAGGGCGCGCCGCGGCCGGTCAGGCGGCGCCTCATGTCCTGCAGGCCGAGAGAGAGCGCCAGTTCACGCTCCGCAGGCCCGGCAGCGCCTTGGGGGTCGAGGCCGGTCCAGGGCAGGAACGGGTTGCGGCGGATATACGTATGCACTGTGACCCGGGTGTTCGCCCGCAGGCTCGGGGCCCGGGCGTGAAACCCGAACGTGTCGGCGATGACCAGAGTTTTGCCTTGCACCGCCACCCGTAACGGCGGGCCGTAGCCGAGGCCGGCGAGGTCCGCCTCGGCGATCCGGAACGAGCCGGCGGCGTGGTGGCCGTCGGCGGCGTCCCGGGACTCGATGCTCTGTGCCCGCTCCCAGTCGAGGCGCCCGGGCGTCAGCAGGTGCGAGCCCGGGACGTAGGTGAAGGGCCCGTCCTCCTCGGCGACGTCGTGCAGGAAGAATCAACCCTTGGTCGTATTGCGACTCGGCCGGTGCCGTCAGATCAGCATGGGCGCGATCGGTCCGGCTTTAACTTATGCGACTGCTTGTATGTCCGGCACAGGGCGGTTGTCCGGAAACAAAAAAACGGGGCCGTTTCCGGCCCCGTCCGATGGATTGCTTCCGGCAATCCTGTCGGATCGCTTTCGCGATGCGGATTTCGTCTTCGCTCAGACGCGCGGAGCAAAGCTCCGCCGTCGCGGTATCAGGCGTTCTGCAGCGCCTCGATGCCCGGCAGGTCGTCGCCGGCCTCGGGGAGCGTGCGGGCCCGGGAGCGGACCTCGAGCCAGGCCCCCTGCGTGAGGTCGAGGCGCGAGGCGGTGGCCTCCACCGCCGCCGCCATGCCCTCGCCCTTGTAGTAGACGCCGCGGATCTGGATGTTGGCGACGATCGCCTTGATGAAGGCATCCCACAGGTCGCGCCGCGGCGGCTCGGCCTGGGTCCAGAACGTTTCCAGCGCGCCCTGGTAGGTCAGGCCCTGGATGTCGTAGATCGCGGCGCCGAGCGTCATGGTCGGCTTAGCGGCCCGCATCGACCACAGGCCGACGGTGCTGTTGACCGTGACGACGCCGCGGCAGCCGTCCAGCATCGCCCCGAGGTCGCCGCCATCGGCGAAGTCGACCCGGTCGGCCACGCCCCACTTCTCGGCCGAGCGGCGCACGATGCGCGCCCAGTTGCGGATGCCCGGATCGAGGGGATGGATCTTGACGAGCAGGCGCGACTCGGCCGGCGCGTGCTCGGCGAAGGACCGGATCACCGCGTGGATCGGCGTCTTCAGGTCGAAGAACGGCGAATAGGCGCGCAGCTGGAAGTCGTTCTCCATCTGCAGCGGCAGCACGTAGTAGGTCGTGCCGGCCTCGCGCAGGCGGCGCACCAGGGCGTCGACCCGCGGGCCGGTGCGCTTGGCGCGCAGCATGTGCAGCCCGGTGCCGAGATAGATCAGGGCGTTGTGGTGCACCTGGTGCGACTTGTAGCCCGGATAGAGCCACCAGAGCCAGTTGCTCATCAGGTGGTAACCCATGTCCCAGACCGCCTGGAGCCAGAAGCTGTCGCGGTAGCGCGGCACCAGATCGGGCTCCGGCGCCTGCGCGGCCAGGGCCAGCACGGCGTCCGGATCCTTCGGGAAGCAGCTGTCGCCCGACATGCCGTCGCGCTCCAGCGTGATCCAGTCCGGCCGCAGGTAGCCGAAATCCGTCACCGTGACGTTCAGGCCGCGGGCCTTGGCGGCGGCGACTGCGACCTTGTGGTAGTAGCGCTGCTCGCCGAGCAGCATCAGGTCGGTCACGCCCTCGCGGTCGATCAGGTCGGCGACGAAGGCCGGCCAGGTCTCGCGGGTGCCGCGGAAATTGATTCCGCCGGCCCGGCGCCAGAACATCCAGTCGCCGAAGCAGAGGTTCACCCGCAGGCAGCGGTGGCCCCGCGCCTCCAGGGCGTCGGCGACCCGGGCGAAATACGGCGTGATCGGGCCCTGCAGGAACAGGAACACCTGGCGCCGGCCCGGACGGGCGGACGACCGGGCGTCCGTGCGGGAGTTCTGGCCCTGATTCTGGCGGGAATCCTGCTGGCTCGGCTCGACGGTTCGCGCGGGATCAGCTCTCACGGGCACACCTCGGGTCTGGGCGGGAGCCGGCGGCCGATCACGATCTGCCGGCACGGAGCCCTGGGACGGCGAAGGCCCGAGCAGGCTGCGGCCAGCCTGCCCGGACGGACTTTCGGGGCGCGCGAACCGCGCGCGAGCCGCTGACGAGGCGGACAGTATCGGCCGGCCCCGGCCGGGCAATGGCATGTCTGCAACACCGGTGGAAAATCGCGATGTTGCCGACACCTCAATGCCGCCCTCGATCCCGGCGACCGACGCCATAAGGCCTGCGATCTGGGCAGGAACGTGGAGATTCCGGGGTCATGCCCGTGATTCACACGCCGGGCGCCGATCGATGCATCCGCATCACAGGCCTGCGCGGCGCTTGAGCGATGCCGAATCGCGCGACGCCCGCCACCGCCACGCTCGCGACGCATTTGCGGCCGACGGCCTACCCGCCGGGCCGTCCGCCGTGGAGCCTGTGCAACACGCGCGCCGCTTGTGCATATCGCGGTCCCCGCGGCGCCCCGTTCATTCGATCGTAGCGATCCGGGGTGCTAGAGGAAGGATGGCGAAGCGTGGCCGCATGCGACCGCGCGGCTGCGCGCCGGCGGAAGCGGTGCGGCGGATGCCGGCCCGGTCGCGGCCGGCATCGATGGAGTGAAGACCGAAGGGGCCGTTGCCGACGGCCCCGCGTGGTGTCGGAGGGTGGTGCATGGTGCGCGTCGGTATGCCAGCGGTCCTGGTGGCCGCTTGCTTCATCGGGGGGTGCAGCAGCTTCCTGCCTGCGGCCGGGCCGACGGCGAGCGCGGTCGCGGAGGGCGCCGACATCGCCACCGACCAGGGCCTGCTCGCCCGCTACGAGATCGTCGACGTCGATGCCGCGGTGGTCGAGGCCCTGCGCGGTCGACCCCTCGACAGCCTCGTCGCCTCCTTCGGCGACCGGCGCCCGTCGGTGCAGCCGGTGATCGGCGTCGGCGACGCCGTGACCGTGACGATCTGGGAGGCCGGCAGCGGCGGCCTGTTCTCCGGCCCGGCGATCCCGGACCGCTTCTCCACCGGCTCGAAATCCTCCAGCATCCCCGAGCAGATCGTCGCCCGGGACGGCACGATCTCGGTGCCCTATGCCGGCCGCATCAAGGTGGCGGGCAAGCGCGCCCCGGACGTGCAGGCTCAGATCGAGCAGGAACTCGCCGGCAAGGCGATCCAGCCGCAGGTGCTCCTCACGGTGAACTCGCCGCTCAGCACCAGCGTCACGGTGCTGGGCGAGGCGGCGGCGGCCGGTGGCGGCGCCCGCCTGGCGGCAGCCCGCAGCGGGCCGGTCTCCAACCTCGGCGGCGGCCGCGTGCCGCTGACCGAGAAGGGCGACCGTCTGCTCGACGTCATCGCCACGGCGGGCGGCGTCTCGGCGCCGGTCAACGAGACCTTCGTGCGGCTGTCGCGCGGCTCGACCACCGCGACGGTACCGCTCACCGCCGTGGTCTCGAACCCCCGCGAGAACATCTTCCTGCGCCCGGGCGACACCCTCACCCTGGTGCGCGATCCCCAGACCTTCCTGGCGGTCGGCGCGACGGGGGCGAATTACGAGATCCCGTTCTCGGCCGAGGGCATCACGCTGGCCCAGGCTCTCGCCAAGTCCGGGGGCCTGCGCGACTTCCAGGCGGATCCGGCCGGCGTGTTCGTGTTCCGGTTCGAGCCGGCCTCGGTGGTGCGCCGCCTGCGCCCGACGAGCCCGCTGCTCTCCTCGAACTTCGTGCCGGTGGTCTACCGGATCAACATGCGCGATCCCAACAGCCTGTTCGTCTCCCAGGCCTTCCGGATGCGCAACCGCGACCTCGTCTACGTCTCGAACGCGCCCTTCACCGAGGTCCAGAAGGTGCTCAGCGTCTTCTCCACCGTCACCTCGCCGATCGCCTCCGGCGCCTCGCTCTACTCGGCCACCCGGTAGCACCGGGACGGTCCGGACATGCAAACGGGCCCCGCGGGGCCCGTTTTTCGGTCGGTCTCAAGGAAGGGCGGCGCCGGAGCGCCGCCCTCGTCCCCGCTCAGCGGCTGAACTTCTTGTACTTGATCCGGTGCGGGATGGTGGAATCGACGCCTAGGCGCCGCTTCTTGTCCGCCTCGTAATCGGCGAAGTTGCCCTCGAACCACTCGACGTGGCTGTCGCCCTCGAAGGCGAGGATGTGGGTCGCGATCCGGTCGAGGAACCAGCGATCGTGGCTGATGATCACCGCGCAGCCGGCATAATCCTCCAGCGCCTCTTCGAGCGCGCGCAGGGTATCGACGTCGAGGTCGTTGGTCGGCTCGTCGAGCAGCAGCACGTTGGCGCCGCTCTTCAGGATCTTCGCGAGGTGGACGCGGTTGCGCTCACCGCCCGACAGCACGCCGACCTTCTTCTGCTGGTCGGAGCCCTTGAAGTTGAAGGCGCCGCAATAGGCGCGCGAATTGATCTCGCGCTTGCCGAGATACAGGATGTCGTTGCCGCCCGAGATCTCCTGCCAGACGGTGGCATCGGGGTTGAGCGCGTCGCGGGACTGGTCGACATACCCGAGCTTGACGCTCTCGCCGACCCGGATCTCGCCCTTGTCGGGGGTCTCCAGGCCGTTGATCATCCGGAACAGGGTGGTCTTGCCGGCGCCGTTCGGGCCGATCACCCCGACGATGCCGCCCGGCGGCAGCTTGAACGACAGATCGTCGATCAGCAGCCGGTCGCCGAAGGCCTTTTCCAGGTGGTCGAACTCGATGACGTTGTTGCCGAGCCGCTCGGCGATCGGGATGACGATCTGGGCGGTCGAGGGGCCCTTCTCCTGGGACTTCGCGACGAGGTCCTCGTAGCGGGCGATACGGGCCTTGGACTTGGCCTGCCGGGCCTTCGGGGAGGCGGACACCCATTCCTGCTCGCGCTCGATGGTGCGCTGGCGCGACTCCTCCTCGCGGCCCTCCTGGGCGAGGCGCTTCTGCTTCTGGACCAGCCAGGACGAGTAGTTGCCCTCGTAGGGGATGCCCCGGCCGCGGTCGAGCTCGAGGATCCAGCTCGTGACGTTGTCGAGGAAGTAGCGGTCGTGGGTGACGATCAGGATCGCGCCCGGGTAGGAGCGCAGATGGCCTTCGAGCCAGCCCACGGTCTCGGCGTCGAGGTGGTTGGTCGGCTCGTCGAGGAGCAGGAGTTCCGGCTGCCACAGCAGCAGGCGGCAGAGCGCGACGCGGCGGCGCTCGCCGCCCGACAGGGTCGCCACGGCCACGTCGTCGCCCGGGCAGCGCAGGGCGTCCATCGCCTGGTCGACCTTGGAATCGAGATCCCACAGGCCCTTGGCCTCGATCTCGTCCTGGAGGCGGGTCATCTCGTCCGCCGTCTCCTCGGAATAGTTCATCGCGAGTTCGTTGTAGCGATCGAGGATCGCCTGGGACTCGGCGACGCCCTCCATCACGTTCTCGCGCACGGTCTTGTCCGGATCGAGCTGCGGCTCCTGCGGCAGGTAGCCGACCCGCGCGCCCTCGGCCACGAACCCGTCGCCGTTGAACTCGGTATCGATGCCCGCCATGATGCGCAGCAGCGTCGACTTGCCGGCGCCGTTGACGCCGAGCACGCCGATCTTGGCGTCCGGGTAGAAGGACAGGTGCACGTTGTCGAGCACCTTCTTGCCGCTGGAATAGGTCTTGGTCAGACCCCGCATGTGGTAGATGAATTCACGGGCCATGGGCTGTTCTTTCTGGAATATCTTGCCGGTGTGTCGTCGCGCGGTTGTGCGTCCGATGGTCCTGACCGGATTCGGGCCGGCTCCCGGGAGACGATCGTGACCGCCGGGCGCCGGCGCGGTCGGCCGCGCGTGGGAATGGGGATTGCTCCCGCGCTTACCAGGGCCGCCGGGGGGGTGCAAGGCGGCGTGAGGGCGCCCGGTGCCCGCCCCTCTCCTGAGGGACCCCTCACCCGAACGGGTTCTTGACCGCCTGCGTCGCCACCCGGACCTCGTCCGCCCGCTCCGGCAGGTCCGCCTCGCCTTCGAGCGCCGCCACGATCGCCGCCAGGGTCTTTGCCAGTGCGCGTGCCCGCTCCAGGCTTTCCCGGTCGCGGGCGAGATCGAGCGAGCCGTGGAGTGCGATCCGGGCGGTGCCGTTCTCGAAGGTCAGGCCGCCGAGGGTCTGGACCGCGGCATCGTCGGCGAAGGGGGTGAAGGCGGGCTTCGCCTGCGCGGGGGTCTTTTCGGACATCTGCGTCTTCTTGGACATGGGCGCCCTCCCGGACATCTGCGTCGTCTCAGAACAGCGAGCGGAGGAAGTCGCGCCAGGCGCGGCGGGCGGCGCGGC
Organism: Methylobacterium sp. DB0501; assembly: GCF_011043735.1. Taxonomy (GTDB): domain Bacteria; phylum Pseudomonadota; class Alphaproteobacteria; order Rhizobiales; family Beijerinckiaceae; genus Methylobacterium; species Methylobacterium alsaeris. Next base: position 294,896 of record NZ_JAAKGV010000007.1, read on the forward strand.
GCAGCTCGGCGGCGAGCCAGTCGAGGATCCCGGGCTCGCGGCGGCTGCGCGGGCCGCCGGCATACTCGTCGCGCTTCGGCTCGGGCAGCGGCATGATGCGGCGGCGGACCGAATCCGGCAGGTCCGGGAAGGCGACGATGCCGCCGATCGCCGCGAGCCGGTCGAGAGAGATCGCCTCCCAGGCTTCGCCCGGGGCGTTGCGGGCGAGGTAGACCCCCGCCTCGCCCCGATTGGCATCGTACACCGCCTTGAACAGTCGGGTCGGGATCAGCACCCGGCCGCGCAGGGACTGCACGCTCGCGCCCTCGAACAGCGGCCCGGTGACGACGAAGAGGTCGCCGCGCTCGATCGCCAGCGCCCTGACGCTGCTCTCGATTCCGGCCCAGAGCCGGCGGTTGTCGTCCGGGTTCTGCGGCACGATGTTGGCGAGGCTGAAGGATTCGGCTTGCGCGCTCGGGGTCGGCATGTCGCCCGACGGCGCCATGTGGCCCCGGTCCCAGCCGCTGCCGGCGTAATCCGCGAGGGTGGATTGCGCCGCTTCCGGCAACTGCTCTTCCTCATGGAAGGCATCGACCCGGTCGACCCGGCGGGCGGCCTCGACCCGGGCGGCGGTGAGGTGCTCGGCAGCATAGAGGGGGGTGCGCGACAGGCCCGAATAGAGGACGGCGAAAGCCTGGTAGCACAGGAGCGTGGTGTCGGCGGAGAGCCGAGGATTGGTCAGCACCGGGAGCGTGCCGCCGGCGAAGTGCTCCGGGCAGCTGCGCGCCAGGGCCGGCCCCGGCAGGACGAGGAGCAGCATCAGGAGGGCATTGCGGGCCGGCAGCCGCACGGCCTGGTTCACGACGGGCCCCATGGCGGCGGCCACGACCGGGATCACCCGCAGATCCGGACCCGGCGCGGGCCCTCCGGCGTCGGCCGCACCCGCCAGGTGCAGACGAGTACTCGGCGCCGCGAGACGATGTCGCAGGTGCGATCGGCGGGCGTGCAACGGGGCAGGTGCGGCAGCCAGGCGGGGTCCAACGCGGGGTAGAGCGGCACCGCCCGCGCCTGACCCGGCAGCGTCAGCAGGATGCCCAGGATGAACCCGCGCACCGGTATCGGCCGTCCCATCGGACCTCCGTGAGGGGATGCGTATTGGCGAGATCGCGCCGTACCTGCTCATTCTACCGCATCCCCGCGCAGCTGTCGCCTCGCCGCCGGAATTCACCGTGAGTTCAGGATGTTCTTGGGAGTTGTTGCGATGCGCACAGCCGCAACCGAAGCGGTTGCGCGGCGCCGATGGCGCGATCCCTCGCTTGCGGTATAACGGCCGCCATCTGCGAGGACCCCGGGCCGCGTTGCCCGGCGGGGTCCACCTTCGAATGAGCGAGTGTTACGACGTGTCCGATCTGGTCCTTCCCCTCCTCGACCGCGTCCGCGTTCCCGCGGACCTGCGCCAGCTGCCCGAGAGCGACCTGGCGCAGCTCGCCGCCGAGCTGCGCGCCGAGACCATCGACGCCGTCTCGGTCACCGGCGGCCACCTCGGCGCCGGCCTCGGCGTCATCGAGCTCACCGTCGCCCTCCACTACGTCTTCAACACTCCCGACGACCGCATCATCTGGGACGTCGGCCACCAGGCCTATCCCCACAAGATCCTGACGGGTCGCCGCGACCGCATCCGCACCCTACGCCAGGGCGGCGGCCTCTCGGGCTTCACCAAGCGCTCCGAGAGCCCCTACGATCCCTTCGGCGCGGCGCATTCCTCCACCTCCATCTCCGCCGGCCTCGGCATGGCCATCGGCCGCGACCTCGCGGATGCCGCCGCGAAGGCGCGCGGCGAGACGCCGCCGCGCCGCAACGTCGTGGCGGTGATCGGCGACGGCTCGATCTCGGCCGGCATGGCCTACGAGGCGATGAACAATGCCGGCGCGCTCAAGTCCCGCCTGATCGTCATCCTCAACGACAACGACATGTCGATCGCGCCGCC
>NZ_JAAKGV010000072.1 GCF_011043735.1 Methylobacterium sp. DB0501
CGCCAGGGCGGCGGCCTCTCGGGCTTCACCAAGCGCTCCGAGAGCCCCTACGATCCCTTCGGCGCGGCGCATTCCTCCACCTCCATCTCCGCCGGCCTCGGCATGGCCATCGGCCGCGACCTCGCGGATGCCGCCGCGAAGGCGCGCGGCGAGACGCCGCCGCGCCGCAACGTCGTGGCGGTGATCGGCGACGGCTCGATCTCGGCCGGCATGGCCTACGAGGCGATGAACAATGCCGGCGCGCTCAAGTCCCGCCTGATCGTCATCCTCAACGACAACGACATGTCGATCGCGCCGCCCGTCGGCGCCATGTCGTCCTACCTCGCCCGCCTCGTCTCGGGCGACACCTACCGCTCCCTGCGCGACACCGCCAAGCAGTTCGGCCGCCTCTTGCCGAAGGCGATCTACGACACCGCGGCGCGGGCGGAAGAGTATGCCCGCGGCATCCTGGCCGGCGGCGGCACGATGTTCGAGGARCTCGGCTTCCACTATGTCGGCCCGATCGACGGCCACAACCTCGACCACCTGCTGCCGGTGCTCAAGAACGTGCGCGACGCGCCGGACGGCCCGGTGCTGATCCACGTCGTCACCCAGAAGGGCAAGGGCTACGCCCCGGCGGAGGCCGCCGCCGATCGCGGCCACGCGGTGGTGAGGTTCGACGTCGTCTCGGGCAAGCAGACCAAGGCCAAGCCGAACGCCCCGGCCTATACCCGCGTGTTCGGCGAGAGCCTGATCAAGGCGGCGGATGTCGACGACAAGGTGGTGGCGATCACCGCCGCGATGCCGTCGGGGACGGGCGTGGATCTGTTCTCGAAGGCGCATCCGGAGCGGACCTTCGACGTCGGCATCGCCGAGCAGCACGCGGTGACCTTCGCGGCGGGTCTGGCGACGGAAGGGTTCAAGCCGTTCTGCGCGATCTACTCGACGTTCCTGCAGCGCGGCTACGACCAGCTGGTGCATGACGTGGCGTTGCAGAACCTGCCGGTGCGCTTTGCCCTCGACCGGGCCGGTCTGGTGGGGGCGGACGGGGCGACGCATGCGGGTGCGTTCGACCTGGCCTATCTGTGCTGCCTGCCGAACATGACGGTGATGGCGGCGGCCGACGAGGCCGAGCTGGTGCACATGGTGGCCACGGCGCACGCGCACGACACGGGCCCGATCGCGTTCCGCTACCCGCGGGGCGAGGGGGTGGGCGTCGAGCTGCCGGAGCGGGGCGAGGTGCTGGAGGTCGGCAAGGGCCGGGTGATCCGGCGGCCCGAGGGCGCGCGGGTGGCCGTGCTGAGCCTGGGCACGCGCCTGGCGGAGGCCTTGAAGGCGGCGGAGCGCCTGGAGGCGTCGGGGATCGGCGTGACGGTGGCGGATGCGCGGTTCGCCAAGCCGCTGGACGAGGCCTTGATCCTGGACCTGGCGGCGAGCCACGAGGTCCTGGTGACGCTGGAAGAGGGGTCGGTGGGGGGCTTCGGGGCGATGGTGCTGCACCTGCTGTCGTCGCGCGGTGCGCTCGACGACGGCACGGTGCGGGTGCGGACGCTGACGCTGCCGGACAGCTACCAGGACCACGACACGCCGGAGCGGATGTA
>NZ_JAAKGV010000073.1 GCF_011043735.1 Methylobacterium sp. DB0501
CTTGGGGTCAAGCGGTCGTCGCAACACCATCTTGCCCGGTTGCGAGAACAGCGTCGAGTGCCTCTGCCGGCGTCTTCCAGTTCAGCGTCTTGCGCGGTCTGCTGTTGAGGGCCGCGGCCACAGCAGCAAGATCGTCCACGCTGTGAGCGCTCAGATCCGTTCCTTTCGGGAAGTATTGACGCAGCAACCCGTTCGTATTCTCGTTCGTCCCCCGCTGCCAGGGTGAGCGTGGATCGCAGAAGTACACCTGCAGACCTGCGTCGATCCGCAAGCGCGCATGCTCGGCCATCTCTGCTCCCTGGTCCCAGGTCAATGAGCGCCGCAGATGCTCTGGCAAGCGCGCGATCGTGCCGGCGATCGCCTCGCGGACCGCCCCGGCCCCGTGCCCCGCCAGCGCCGGGCCGTTCTTAGCACGCGGTGTCACCCCATGGCCGTCCATCGGTGGAAGATGCAGCAGCATCGTAAAACGTGTCGTGCGCTCGACCAGGGTCCCGATCGCCGAGCTCTTCAGACCCAGGATCAGGTCTCCCTCCCAGTGACCCGGTACCGCGCGATCCTCCACCTCGGGCGGACGCTCGCTGATCAGCACCTCGGGGGTGACGAACGATTTGCCGCGGCGCAGGCAGCGTGCCCGCGGCACGCGCAAAGCCCGCCCTGTGCGAAGACACGCAGTCAGCTCACGCTTCAGCGCCCCCCGGCCCTGAATGTAGAGTGCCTGATAGATCGCCTCGTGACTGATGCGCATCGTCGGATCGTCCGGAAAGTCGAGCCGCAGGCGCTCGGCGATCTGCTGCGGGCTCCAGGAGCGACCCCATCGCCGGCTCTGGCGTCGCCCGTGTCGCCGTCCCTTCCAGGCAACGCTCGGTCCAGGCAGAGCGCTCCCGCTCGGTGTCGCCACGGCACCGGCGAGCCGGTCCTGCACGTAGATCCGCAGCGCGGCGTTCCCCGCCAGCTTTGCTGGCTTGGGCCGGCGTGCCGCGCGTTCAGCGTGCCACTGCGCTGTCGTGGCGCGATAGTCCAGGCCGCCACTGCGGGTCGCTGCGTTACGCCGTAACTCGCGCGAGATGGTCGACGCCGCCCGTCCCAGACGCCGAGCGACTTCGCAAACGCCATGCCCCTGGGCTCGCAGCAGCGCGATCTCCTCCCGCTCGGCCAACGACAGATAGCGCGCCGAAGGAAGCTTGGATGACGGCGATAGATGGGTGGGCGCCATCCCGCCTGCCGTCCGGAACCACCGCGAGCCGAGCGGTGGCGAGATCCCGACCTTCATCGCTGCGTCCTCGCTCGAAAGACCTTGGGCGATGAACGCCCAGAACTCCCGCCGCGTCTCGCGTCGACCGACCCCGGGACGACCCGGTGACTGCAGCTTCTCCCGAAGGCATCGATCCGAACGTCGCCGACCTGCCATCACAACCGCCCTCCGCCAAGCCGTTGCGACGACCACTTGAATCCACC
>NZ_JAAKGV010000074.1 GCF_011043735.1 Methylobacterium sp. DB0501
TCTTTATCTAATTCATTTTTACGGCGATTGTACTCCGCCACTAACGTGCTCATCCGGCTATCAAGCTCGGCGAGACGCTCTTTAAGGTCTGGACGGATATCGCGCACGGTTGACCCTCTACGGATGCGTGGCATCATACCCCCTCTCCACGAATGAGCAAGCGCCATTCGTCCGCCTTTCCCCATTGAATGAGTCAGGCAGAACAAATCTGGTACGAATGAGAACCGTAGGGAACAATCCTACGGGTGTCGCTATGAGCCTACCTCAACGCTTTACGGTGAGCTTGCTGCATAATACCGTGTATTCGCGCAGAATTTAGAGATCTATACGCCTTTGATGCCCTGAAACCTATTGCCAGAGACATGGCACTCGACTCGGCAACTGGCATTTCTTTCCATACGGGAATGTATTCAACTCTCACATCGGGAGAGTGGAAATTTAACGACAGCGACGAAATTAGACAGGAGATATATTCTGAAGAATACAATAAAATGATGTATATGCGTGATAAGTTATTGCGGGAAATTAGAAGCGCGTCTCGGGTTTTCGTTTATAAACGCAATGGGCGCGTCAGCGAAGATGAGGCTAGCGAGATTCATCAAAATCTATCCCTGCTCAATGAACGGAATATTTTACTTGTCGTTGAAGCAGATCCTGATCATCAAGTAGGCCCACACCCTATCGCCGACCGCTTGTATCGTGCCAAGATTAGCCGCCTGGCACCTTACGAAAGAGCCGACGATATCGACCAGTCGGGATGGGATAGGATCGTGATGGACATGAAGGACGCGGCGACTGAAAGGGGATTGTGGCCCTGAAAGGACGACATCTCAACTGAGCGTTGCATCGACAACGAGAGCCGCGCTATTCGTCCAATTCGGGATGCGAGCGGAGGGTAGCGCGCACGCATCCCGGGACAATCCGTCAGATCACCCGATCACTCTCAGCTGCCAGAATTGGGCAGGCTGGAAGGTACACCGAGCATCAAGGTCTGTCCCGCCCATAGACGTCCTCGATGCGGATGATGTCGTCCTCGCCGGTATAGCTGCCGACCTGGACCTCGATCAGCTCGAGCGGGATCTTGCCCGGGTTGACCAGCCGGTGCACGCAGCCGATCGGCAGGTACGCCGCCTCGTTCTCGTGCACCAGCCGCACCACCCCGTCGATCGTCACCTCGGCGGTGCCGCGCACCACGATCCAGTGCTCGGCCCGGTGATGGTGCTTCTGCAACGACAGCCGGCCGCCCGGCTTCACGGTGATCCGCTTCACCTGGAAGCGCGCGCCGATGTCGATCCGCTGGTAGGAGCCCCACGGCCGGTACATCAGCCGGTGGGCATCCGCCTCCGGCTCGCCCCGCCGCCGCAGGCCCTCGACCAGGCCCTTCACCTCGCCGGCCGCCTCCCGGCTCGC
>NZ_JAAKGV010000075.1 GCF_011043735.1 Methylobacterium sp. DB0501
CCCCCCTTTATGGATGGCCCGCCCCTCACCGGGCTGCACTGCTAGGCTGGCAGGGTAGCCGAGATGAGGGATGGAGCGGAACAATGACGATCGCGGTGCTGGGGATCGATCTGGGCAAGAACAGCTGCAGCCTCGTCGGGCTGGACGCGGCCGGGCGAGTCGTGCTGCGCCGCCGGATGCGACGCGAGACGGTGATCGCCTTCGGCGCGAAGTTGCCGGGGTGCGTCGTGGCGATGGAGGCATGCTGCGGTGCGCACCACATGGGCCGAGCCCTCTCGAAGCAGGGACACACGGTTCGCCTGATGTCGCCGGAATATGTGCGCCCGTACGTCAAAGCGCAGAAGAACGACGACCGCGACGCCGAAGCCATCGCCGAGGCGGCCACCCGCCCAACGATGCGGTTCGTGGCGCTCAAGTCCGAGGCGCAGCTCGACGTCCAGACCTTGCACCGGGTCCGTGACCAGCTCGTGGGCGAGCGCACGGCGCTGATGAACCAGGTCCGCGCCATCCTTCTGGAGCGCGGCCATGTCGTCGCGCAGGGGCGGGCCAAGCTGGCCGCCTATCTGACCGAGTTACTCGACACGCAGACGGGCTCCTCGCTCACAGCGCGCATGCGCACCCTCGTAGCGGAGGTACACGAGCGCTGGCAGGGTCTCGACCGGCGCATCGCCGCGCTGGATGCAGAGTTCGCCGAGCAGGCGCGCACGGACGAGAACGCGCGACGGCTGACGACTATCCCGGGCATCGGCGCGCTCAATGCAACCGCGCTGGTTGCGGCCATCGGCGACGTGGCCACCTTCGCTCGTGGGCGAGACCTGGCAGCCTGGCTCGGCCTCGTACCGCGGCAGGTGACGACCGGAGGCAAGCCCCGGCTCGTTGGCATCACCAAGCGCGGCAGCAAGTACCTGCGCAAAACGCTCATCCAGGGCGCTCGGGCCGCGATGCCGACGCTTCGGCAGGGTGACACACGGCTCGGGCAGTGGCTGCGCGGGCTGCTGGCGCGGGCGCATGCCAACACGGCGGTGGTGGCCTTGGCAGCCAAAATGGCGCGCATCGTCTGGGCGCTTCTGCGCCACGGGCGCGTCTACGAGCCGGCGGCGGTGGCTGCCTGATCCGAGTTCGGGCCGCGCGGCACGCGCCGGCCTTCCGATGTCTGCGAGCGGTGAGAGGAAGATGGCCTGACAGTCGACCGGTGTTCTGGAAGCCTCCCGGCAAAAATGGCGTTCGACGCCGACCCCTTTATGAGGCCCAGGACGCGCGGATCTCCATCTTGGCCAACGGCAAAGCCGGAAGGCCGGATACGTTTATGCAGACTGCTCAGACCAGCGGATCCAGAGCCACTTGCGGACGGGGCGGGCCATACGTTT
>NZ_JAAKGV010000076.1 GCF_011043735.1 Methylobacterium sp. DB0501
TGTTGTTGCCCCCTAAAGACCGGACGGGGTCTCCTGGGTTGATCGGGTGATGAACTCGCGCGGCGAGCGGTAGCCGAGCGCGCGATGAGGATGAAAGTCGTTATAGTGCGCCAGCCAAACGGGGAGCTGGCGCAGCACGCTCGCGGCATCCGGTAGCACCGAGACACGCACGTAGTCGCGTTTCAAGGTTCGCACGAACGCTTCGGCCATGCCGTTGCTCTGCGGGCTCTCCAGCGGCGTCGTCTTCGGTATCAAGCCGAGTTCGCGGGCGAAGCGGCGGGTATCGCGGGCCACGTAGCAACTGCCGTTGTCAGTGAGCCACTCGATCAGGCTCGGTAGCTGGTTGACCGCCCCGAAGCGATGCTCCACGGCGGCCACCATCAGGTCGCGGACGTCCTCGCCCGTGATGCCCGCCGTGGTCGCCACGTAGCTCATCGCCTCCCGATCGCAGCAGTCGAGCGCGAAGGCGACCCGCACGCGCTCGCCGTTCTCTGCCGCAATCTCCAGCCCGTCCGAGCACCAGCGCGTGTTGCGCGTGGCCACCGCCACCTTGCCCTCGTGACGGCGCGTCTCGGCTCCGCCCGCATGTCGCTGCAGCAGGAGGCCGTGCACCTTCATGACCCGGTAGACCCGCTTGGCGTTCGGTGCAGGCCGACCGTCCCGCTCGGCCTGCCGGCGCAGAAGGGCATGGACGCGCCGATAGCCGTAGGTCGGCAGATCCGCGATGAGCGCCTGGATGGCGGCCAGTAGCTCAGCGTCGGGTGCAGGCGGACGGCCGCGTCGGCCCATGGGCTTCCAGGCGGGGGAAGCCTGCCTGGACGAGGCGAGGTGCGGGCGCGACACGCTCAAAGCCGTGGCCACAGCGCTCACCGGCCGTCCCCCGGCCACGAGGTCACGCGCGAGGGCAACTTTTTGGGGGCGGCGGCCCGCTCCATCGCCTCGCGCAGGATCTCGGTCTCGAGCGTCTTCTTACCCAGGAGCCGCTGCAACTCGCGGATCTGCTGCTGGGCAGCACGAAGCTCGGAGGCTGGCACCACCTCTTCACCGGCACCGGCGGCCGTGAACGCGCCGCGCTCCATCAGCCGACGCCACGTGAACAGCTGGTTGGCGTTCAGCCCGTGGCGGCGGGCGACGAGCGAGACGGACTGGCCGGGTAGATAGGTCTCCTCGACGAGGCGCACCTTCTCCTGCGTGGTCCAGTGCCGCCGGCGCTGGACCGAGGTGATCACCTCGACGCGTTCGGCGCGGGGCGGGTCGTTAGAACTCACCATACGGTCGGTCATAGGCACACACTTCCATAAGCGTGAGCCCCTGTCCGGTCATTTCGGGGGCTACTTCA
>NZ_JAAKGV010000077.1 GCF_011043735.1 Methylobacterium sp. DB0501
GCGACCACCGCCATCAGCTGGTCGCCGTCGACCTGCCGGCCCTTCTCGTCGACCACCAGCACCCGGTCGGCGTCGCCGTCGAGGGCGATGCCGATATCGGCGCGCAGCTCGCGCACCTTGCCGATCAGGGCCTCGGGCGCGGTCGAGCCGACGTCGCGGTTGATGTTGAAGCCGTCGGGCTCGGTGCCGATGGCGATGACCTCGGCGCCGAGCTCCCACAGGGTCTCGGGTGCGACCCGGTAGGCGGCGCCGTTGGCGCAATCGACCACGACCCGCAGGCCGTCGAGGGTGAGGTTGCGGGGCAGGGTGCGCTTGGCGAACTCGATATAGCGGGCATGCACGCTCTCGATGCGCTTGGCGCGGCCGAGGTCGTGGGAGCCGGCGAGCCTCGCCTGGAGGCTGGCGTCGATCAGGCGCTCGATCTCGCGCTCGACCTCGTCGGAGAGCTTGAAGCCGTCGGGTCCGAAGATCTTGATGCCGTTATCCTCGAACGGGTTGTGCGAGGCGGAGATCATCACCCCGATATCGGCGCGCATCGAGCGGGTGAGCATCGCGACGGCCGGCGTCGGCATCGGGCCGAGTTGCAGCACGTCCATGCCGACCGAGGTGAAGCCCGCGATGAGGGCGGTCTCGATCATGTAGCCCGACAGGCGGGTATCCTTGCCGATCACGACGCGATGGCGGTAGTCGCCACGGTGGAACACGAGCCCGGCGGCCTGGCCCACCTTGAGCGCGAGTTCCGGCGTGATGATGCCGTTGGCCCGGCCCCGGATGCCGTCGGTTCCGAAGTACTTGCGCATGGGGAAGGACCTCACTCCACCGTGACGGACTTGGCGAGATTGCGCGGCTGGTCGACGTCTTTCCCGAGCACCGCGGCGGTGTGGTAGGCCAGCAGCTGCACCGGCACCGCGTAGACGATCGGCGCGATCACCGGGTCGAGATCCGGCATCGCCAGGGTCGCGAGCGTGTCGAGGCCGGCGGAATCCTTTCCCGTCATGCTGCTGATCAGCACGATCCTGCCGCCGCGTGCGGCGACCTCCTGCATGTTCGAGACGGTCTTCTCGAAGGTCGCATCGTGCGGGGCGATCACGATCACCGGAACCGCGTCGTCGATCAACGCGATCGGCCCGTGCTTCAGCTCGCCCGCCGCGTAGCCCTCGGCGTGGATGTACGAGATCTCCTTCAGCTTCAGCGCGCCTTCCAGCGCCATCGGGTAGGCCGTGCCCCGGCCCAGATAGAGAACGTCCCGCGCCTTGGCGATCTCGCGGGCCAGCACCTCGATCTCGTCCTCGCGCTTGAGCGCCTCGGCCATCAGCCCCGGCACCTTGATCAG
>NZ_JAAKGV010000078.1 GCF_011043735.1 Methylobacterium sp. DB0501
TGAACCGCCCCGGGTTTCCCGGAGGCTCCAACTTCTGAGAGGATGGAGCCATGACGAAGCGAACAGCCCCGTTTTCCCCTGAGGTGCGCGAGCGTGCGGTGCGAATGGTGCGCGACCATGAGGGCGAGCACGGCTCGCAATGGTCGGCGATCCAGTCGATCGCGGCCAAGATCGGCTGCTCGGGCGAGACGCTGAGGAACTGGGTGCGCCAGTCCGAGCGGGATCAAGGTGTGCGACCCGGGCAGACGACGGACGAGCGCGAGCGGATCAAGGCGCTTGAACGTGAGAACCGTGAGCTACGCCAAGCCAACGAAATCCTGCGCAAGGCGAGCGCGTATTTCGCCATGGCGGAGCTCGACCGCCGGTCGCGGCCATGATCAGCTTCATCGACGATCATCGGGAGGTCTACGGGGTCGAGCCGATCTGCAGGGTGCTGCCGATTGCCCCGTCGACCTACTACATGCACGCCGCTCGGCGTGCCGACCCCGAGAAGCAGCCGGTTCGTGCGCGCAGTGACGCTGCGTTGATGATCGAGATCCAGCGCGTGTTCGAGGCCAACTTCCGCGTCTACGGCGTGCGCAAGATCTGGAGGCAACTGGCCCGGGAGGGGATCGTGACCGCGCGATGCACGGTGGCGCGGCTGATGCGCCAGATGGGCTTGGCGGGGGTGGTGCGTGGCAGGACCGTACGCACCACGATCCCCGACCCGGCCGCAGCCTGCCCCCTCGACCGCGTCGGCCGTCAGTTCAAGGCTCCCCGGCCGAATGCCTTGTGGGTCAGCGACTTCACGTACGTGGCGACGTGGTCGGGCTTCGTCTACGTCGCCTTCGTCATCGATGTGTTCGCTCGGCGCATCGTCGGTTGGCGGGCCTCACGCAGCGCTCACGCGAGCTTCGTGCTGGATGCCCTGGAGCAGGCCCTGCACGAGCGTCGTCCCGTCCAGGGCAGCGGGCTGGTTCATCACTCGGACCGCGGCTCGCAATACTTAGCTCTACGGTACACCGAGCGCCTGGCTGGAGCCGGCATCGAGCCGTCGGTCGGCAGCGTCGGCGACTCGTACGACAACGCCTTGGCGGAGACGATCAACGGCCTGTTCAAGGCGGAGGTCATCCACCGACGTGGACCGTGGCGCTCCTTCGAGGCCGTCGAGTACGCCATCCTGGAGTGGGTCGACTGGTACAACCACCGTCGCCTGCTCGCGCCGATCGGCAACGTCCCTCCCGCCGAGGCCGAAGCGCGCTATTATGCTCACGGCGGCGACCAAGCTTTGGCCGCCTGACCCAAGCCAACCAGCCTCCGAAAAACCCGGAGCGGTTCA
>NZ_JAAKGV010000079.1 GCF_011043735.1 Methylobacterium sp. DB0501
TTCCTGCGCCTGCTGGAAGAGCGCATCGACGTCCTCGCCGCGGTGATCACCGCCGAGCACGGCAAGGTCCTCTCCGATGCCAGGGGCGAGATCCAGCGCGGCATGGAGGTCGTCGAGTTCGCCACCGGAGCCCCCCAGCTCCTCAAGGGCGAGATCACCGAGAATGTCGGCACCCGCGTCGACAGCCACTCCCTGCGCCAGCCCCTCGGGGTCGTCGCCGGCATCACGCCGTTCAACTTCCCCGCCATGGTGCCGATGTGGATGTTCCCCGTCGCGCTCGCCTGCGGCAACTGCTTCGTYCTCAAGCCCTCCGAGCGCGACCCCTCCGCCGCCCTCGTCATGGCCGGGTGGCTCAAGGAAGCCGGCCTGCCCGACGGCGTGTTCCAGGTGRTSCAGGGCGACAAGGAGGCGGTCGACGCGCTTCTCCACAACCCCGACGTCGCGGCCGTGTCCTTCGTCGGCTCGACCCCGATCGCCAAGACCATCTACGAGACCGCGGCGCGCACCGGAAAGCGCGCGCAATGCCTCGGCGGGGCCAAGAACCACATGGTGGTGATGCCCGACGCCGACATGGACCAGGCGGTCGACGCCCTGATGGGCGCCGCCTACGGCTCGGCCGGCGAGCGCTGCATGGCGATCTCGGTGGCGGTGCCGATCGGCGAGGAGACCGCCGACCGGCTGATGGAGAAGCTGGTGCCGAAGGTGCGCGCGCTCAAGGTCGGGCCCGGCACCGATCCGGARGCCGAGATGGGCCCGCTGGTGACGGCGCAGCACCGCGACAAGGTGAAGGGCTACATCGACCGCGGCGTGGCGGAAGGCGCCGMGCTGGTGGTCGACGGGCGGTCTTTGAGCCTGCAGGGYTACGAGAACGGCTACTTCGTCGGSGGCACGCTGTTCGACCGGGTGACGCCCGAGATGACGATCTACAAGGAGGAGATCTTCGGGCCGGTCCTGGCGGTGGCGCGGGCCCCGGACTACGCGACGGCGGCGCGGATGATCAACGAGCACGAGTTCGGCAACGGGACGGCGATCTTCACGCGGGACGGCGACGCGGCGCGGGAATTCGCGCACCAGATCCAGGTCGGGATGGTGGGGATCAACGTGCCGATCCCGGTGCCGATGGCGTTCCACTCGTTCGGCGGCTGGAAGGCGTCGCTGTTTGGCGACCACCACATGCACGGGCCGGAGGGGGTGCGGTTCTACACCCGCCTCAAGACCATCACGACCCGCTGGCCCACCGGCATCCGGGCCGGAGCCGAGTTCGTGATGCCGACCATGAAGTGACGGCGACG
>NZ_JAAKGV010000008.1 GCF_011043735.1 Methylobacterium sp. DB0501
GCCTTGGCATCGCCAAACAAGCATTCGATCCCCCAGCGTCGCCGATAGAGCTGGAGCGCACGTTTGGGTTTGGCGGTGTTGGTCATGACGATCAACCATTCGCCGCTGGCCAATCGCTTGGCTGCCAGCTTCACGGTCAATGCCGTATCGGGCAGGACGAGATCGAGTGTGTGGATGGTCCGCCGCGCCCGCTTGTTGCGCAGCAGGCTCTCGATCGACCACGGTCGTCCGTCCGGGAGGCTCATGGTCAGTTCGGATCGGACCCGGATGGCAAACGGGATCTCGGCTTCAATGAGAAACTTGAACCACGCGGCGCCAATGAACTCGCGCTCGGCGAGCAGGAACTCGATCGATCCAGGCTCGAACAAAGCCAGGTACTGCTTGAGGAGTGCGATCCGCTGAGCCGTGTTGCTGTTGCCCTGGTTATGTAGCACTGTCCAGAACAGAGGCACACGGAAGCGACGGGTAACGATGGCGAGCATCAGGATGTTGACATCGTGCCGGCCAATCTTCCCGTTCGTGCGATCGAGCGCCAGGCACTTGGGGCGAGCCAGGTTGAGCATGCGGACGACGAGCGCGGCGATGACAGCCTGATCGAGGCGGACATGCTGGGAGAAGCGTTGCAGGCGGCGATACTTCGACGTGTAGCAGGCTGATCCGCGACAGTGGCTGGCGATGTGAGTGAGATTGACGCTTCGGCCGTGGATCAGCGCGATGATCAGGGTGCCAAGGGTCTCGAGACGGGATTTTCTGAGAACAAGATGGGTCGATAGGCTCGTTACCAGGGTGGTGCGCAGGCAGCAGGACATCGGAGGATCCTCTTGGCGGAGAATCCTTCAGTCCACCACAGCGTACCGCCCACAACCAGGGCATCAACCGTAGCTGTACCAGCCTCGCAGACGCCATTGTCGTGTACCGTGGGCGCTGATGATATTGATCGCCTCCGGTTCGACGAAGACTTGTCGCGTCGCAATTTGAACGGCAATGCTTTCCGGTGTGAAGCCTTGGGCGACCCGGGCGATGGTCTCCGGCCCGTAATCACGGGCATTGCTCTCGTGCAACGCAGAAAGGACGACACGGCTGATCTCCCCCGCATCGTCCATCGTCGCCAGGCGTATGTCGTCCACCATCGCCCCCCTCCCCCGGCACCGCGCACCGGGGGAGGGCCGCTTGCCGTCTAGAACACCGCCTGCCCCATGAGCACCGCCGCGATCACGATCACCACCGCGATCACCAGGAACAGCCCGAAGAGCAGCCGCGCGATGCCGCGGGCGCCTGAGGCGACGTTGGTGAAGCCGAGCGCACCGGCCACCAGCGAGATCACGAAGAAGATGATCGCCCATTTCAACATCGCGGAAGGCCCCCCGGTCACGACGAAAAGTCGGGAGGGTAACCGGCACCGCCACGCTTCGTTCCGGATGGTCCACACCCTTTGCCGCACCCGGCTTCGCTACGCGGTCCTGCGCCGTTCGTCCGCATTGCCCCGAGGGACGCCCGCGCGCTACACCCGCGTCATGGCGATCGGTCTCCTCACCCGGCTGGCGCAGCCCGGCCACTTCATGCGCTGGTCCGGGGCTCTCCTGCCCTGGGTGGCGGGCCTCGCGGTCGTGCTGCTGGCGGTCGGCCAGTACCTGACCTGGTTCGTGGTCCCGCCCGACTACCAGCAGGGCGAGACGGTGCGGATCATGTACATCCACGTGCCGGCGGCCTGGATGGCGGTGTTCTTCTACGGCGCCATGGCGGTCTCGGCCCTCGGCACCCTGATCTGGCGCCATCCGCTGGCCGACGTGGCGCAGCGCGCCGCCGCCCCGATCGGGGCCGCCTTCACGCTGATCTGCCTCGTCACCGGCTCGCTCTGGGGCAAGCCGATGTGGGGCACCTACTGGGTCTGGGACGCGCGCCTGACCTCGATGCTGGTGCTGTTCCTGATCTATTGCGGGCTGCTCGCCCTGTGGCGCACCATCGAGGACCCGAACCGGGCCGCCCGGGCCGTCGCGATCCTGACGCTGGTCGGCGCTATCAACCTGCCGATCATCAAGTTCTCGGTGAACTGGTGGTCGACCCTGCACCAGCCGGCCTCGATCCTGCGGATGGGCGGGCCGACCATCTACGCGAGCATGCTCTATCCGCTCCTCGTCATGATCGCCGCCGCCTCGGTGCTCGGCATCGCGCTCCACCTCCAGGCGATGCGCACCGAGATCCTGCGCCGGCGCGTGCGCACGCTCACGATCCTCGAAGCCGAACGGCTCGACGCCGCCCTGATGGCCCCGCAGGCGGCCTGACCATGGATCTCGGACCTCACGCCCCCTTCATCCTCGGCGCCTACGGGTTCACCGTCCTGGTGATCCTCGCGCTCGTCGCCCACGCGATCCTCGACCGGCGGGCGCAGGAGCGGGCGCTCGCCCGGCTCGCACAGGAACCTCCGCGGGGCCGCCGGTGAGCGACGCCCCCGTGCATCCGGTCCGGGACGGCGCCGGCCAAGCCGGCCCAGGCGAGGAGTCCGAGGCGGCGCCGCGCCGCTCGCGGCTGCTGTTCCTGCTGCCGCTCCTCGCCTTCGCAGGCCTGGCCGGCATCTTCCTCGGCAAGCTGCTCACCACCGGCTACGACCCCTCCGCCGTGCCCTCGGCCCTGATCGGCCGCCAGGTGCCCGACTTCACCCTGTCGGGGGTGGCGGGCCTGACCGACGCCGGCGCCCCGGTGCCGGGCCTGAATGCCGCCGACTTCAAGGGCAAGGTGACGGTCCTGAACGTCTGGGCCTCGTGGTGCGCCCCGTGCCAGGTCGAGCACCCGATGCTGGTGCGGCTCGCCCGCGACGGGGTGAACCTCGTCGGCATCGACTACAAGGACCAGCCCGAGAACGGCCGCCGCTTCCTCGGCCGCCACGGCAACCCGTTCAAGGCCGTCGGCGCCGACGAGACCGGCCGCGTCGGCATCGATCTCGGGGTCTACGGCGTGCCCGAGACCTTCGTGATCGGACCGGACGGGCGCATCCGCGAGAAGCTGGTCGGGATCCTCACGCCCGAGAACTACGACGCGTTCCTGGCACGGGTGCGGGCGCTGAAATAGAGGGCGAGGGCTTGAGCCTCGCCCTCTATCGCGGACGCTTCAGGCGTCCGGGTTAGGGGGCGCTGCGTGCCCCCCCTACTTCGGCAGCGCGTAGATGTTCACCTCCAGCGCCTCGTCGGACGGGCTCGCCAGCGGGGTCAGGTACTCCTCCACGAAGGCGTCCTGGACGATGATGCCCTTGGCGTCGAGATAGGCCGTCACGGTCTCGTAGGTCTGGTCGATGCCCTCGTAGGGCCCCTTGTGGGTGAAGCGCAGGGCCTTGCCGCTCGGGGTGGCGCCGAAGCGCAGGTCGTCCGGCAGGCCGGCGGGGCGCGGGTTCGGGGCGGCCTCGATCGGCACCATCACCTCGTACTGGAAGCCGTCGTCGTCGGTGCGGGTGAAGACCGAGAGCGGCTTGCCGGTCGCCGTGATGCCTGCTTGGGCGAGCGCCGCCTCGACCTTGGCGATCGCGTCCTTGAGGCTCGGCACCGCCTGGTCCCACTTCGCGGTGCCGGACAGGATCGCGGCCGGCTTGGCCGGCAGCGTCACCTCGTCGACATCGGAGGGATCGCCCGGATTGGCGACGAGCGGCACGCGTCCGGCGGTCGGCGGCACCGGGGTCGAGGGCGGCAGCGCCTTCTCGGGCGCCGGCGGGGTCGGCGCCTGGTTGGCCCCGGGTCCCGGTCCGGGAGCCGTGGTGGTCGGCAGCGGGGTAGATTGCGCGGGCGACGGCGTGCTGGCCGGGGGCGCTGCGGGTGACGGCGCGGGGGCCGGGGCCGGCTGCTGCGCCGGGGCGGGTGTTCCGCAGGCCAGGGCGGCCGCGAGGCCGATCGCGATCGTCGGAAGGCGGGTCTTCATCACGGGCGGAGCGCTCCGGGCGGCTTCAGCGTGGGCCGGCATCGCCGGACGTGTCGAACGCGTCAAGCGCAAAGCCGTTGCAGCCTCATCGCGGATGCGTGAGCGCGAGGGGTCCGTCGAGAAGGCCATCCCGCGCCCGCCGCTCGCCTGCGGGCCGGTTCTGGTCCATACACCGCCGCATCCCCACCTGAGCCGTGCCTGACCGGAGAAGCCTGCCCGTGTCCCCCCTCGCCCATCGCCGCTTCCTGAAGATGAACGGCCTCGGCAACGAGATCGTGGTGCTGGACCTACGCGGCAGCGACGCCCGGGTGCAGCCGGACGAGGCGCGCGCCATCGCGGCCGATCCCGCCTCGCGCTTCGACCAGATGATGGTGCTGCACGATCCCGTGACCCCGGGCACCGACGCCTATGTCCGGATCTACAACACCGACGGCTCGGAGGCCGGCGCCTGCGGCAACGGCACCCGCTGCGTCGCCTGGGCGATGATGGACGACCCCGTGATGGCGCGTCCGGTTCCGGACGACCGCCTGACCCTCGAGACCCGCCCCGGCCTGCTCGAGGTCGTGCGCGTCTCGCCCGTGGATTTCACCGTGGACATGGGGGCGCCGCGCCTGAAGTGGGACGAGATCCCGCTCGCCGAGCCGTTCCCCGATACCCGCCGCATCGAGTTGCAGATCGGGCCGATCGACGATCCCGTCCTGCACTCGCCGGGTGCGGTCAGCATGGGCAACCCGCACGCGGTGTTCTTCGTCGAGCGCGACCCCGACGCCTACGACCTCGGCCGGATCGGCCCGCTGCTCGAATCGCACCCGATCTTCCCCGACCGGGCCAACATCTCGCTGGCGCAGGTGATCGACCGCGGCCACATCCGCCTGCGGGTCTGGGAGCGCGGCGCCGGCCTGACCCGGGCCTGCGGCACCGCCGCCTGCGCCGCCCTCGTCGCGGCGTCGCGCCTGCGCCTCACCGACCGCGAGGCGACCGTGACGCTGCCGGGCGGAGACCTGCGCATCGACTGGGGCGAGGACGACCACGTCCGCATGACCGGCCCGACCGAGCTGGAGCACGAGGGGACCTTCGCGGCCTCGCTGTTCGGGGCGGCGTGATGTCGGTCGAGGTCCTGAGCTTCGGCTGCCGCCTCAACGCCGCCGAATCGGAGACGATGCGCCGGCAGGCCGAAGCGGCCGGCCGCACCGATCTCCTCCTCGTCAATACCTGCGCGGTCACCGTCGAGGCCGGGCGCCAGGCCCGCAAGGCGATCCGCGGCGCGGCACGGGCGAACCCGGCGGCGCGGGTGGTGGTGACGGGCTGCGGCGCCCAGGTCGAGACCACGGCCTACGCCGCCATGCCCGAGGTGGCCGAGATCCTCGGCAACCGCCGCAAGCTCGATCCCGCAATCTGGGCCGCGCCCTCCCCCGAGCGGGTCCGGATCGACGACGTGATGGCGCCGAGGCCCGACCCGCTGCCGGAGGCCGCACCCATGCGGGCGCGCACCCGCGCCTTCCTGCCGGTGCAGAACGGCTGCGACCATCGCTGCACCTTCTGCGTCATCCCGTTCGGCCGCGGCAACTCGCGCTCGGTGCCGCTGGCGGACGCCGTGGCGCAGGTCCGTGCCCTGGTGGCCTGCGGTACCCGCGAGGTGGTGCTGACCGGCGTCGACCTCACGGCCTATGGCCGCGACCTCGGGGACCTCACCCTCGGGATCCTGGTGCGGGCGATCCTGCGCGAGGTCCCCGGCCTCGACCGCCTGCGCCTGTCCTCGATCGATTCCGTCGAGGCCGATCCGGCGCTGGTCGCGGCCTTCGCCGAGGAGCCGCGGCTGATGCCGCATCTTCACCTTTCGCTCCAGGCCGGCGACGACCTGATCCTCAAGCGCATGAAGCGCCGGCACGGCCGCGACGACGCGATCCGGTTCTGCTCCGAGATCCGGCAACTCCGCCCCGACGCGGTGTTCGGCGCCGACCTGATCGCCGGCTTCCCGACCGAGACCGAGGCGCAGTTCGCCCGCTCCCTCGCCCTCGTCGAGGAATGCGGCCTCGCCCAGCTCCACGTCTTCCCCTACTCGCCCCGCCCCGGCACGCCGGCGGCCCGGATGCCGCAGGTCGCCTCGGGCGAGATCCGCGACCGCGCCGCCCGCCTGCGCGAGGCCGGTGCCGCCGCCTTCGCCCGCCGCCTCGACCGCGAGGTCGGCGAGACCCGCCGGGTGCTGGCCGAGCGCGGCGGCATCGGGCGGACGGAGGGTTTTTTGCCGGTGCGGCTGCCGGAGTGGGTGGAGGCGGGGGCGTTGGTCGACCTGCGGATCGCCGGGCATGACGGGCGGGAGCTGCGAGCGGCCTAGAAGCGCCGACGGGTGGACCTTCCGACCTCCTCGTCATCCTGGGCCCCGGCGCAGCTGGGAACCCGGAGGGTGTCAGAAGCGTCGGGCAGAATCTTCTCGCCGTCATCTCCGGATCACTCCGGCGAGTCGGCCATCCCGCACGCCCGCAACCCCTCCCGCATGTGCCCCGGTGCCGGCGCCTCGACGGTGATCGCCGGCTTCTTCGGGTAGAGCGGCAGCGTCAGGGCGCGGGCGTGCAGCTGCAGCCCCGGCCCGCCCTGGCGCGGGGCGCTGCCGTAGATCGGGTCGCCCAGGATCGACCAGCCCATCGCCGCGCAGTGGACCCGGAGCTGGTGGGTGCGCCCGGTCACCGGGTTCAGCGCCAGCCAGGTCCGCCCGGAGGCCGGATCGCGCCCCATCACCCGCCAGCGCGTCAGGGACGGGTCGCCCGTCGGATCGGTCTTCATCCACCAGCTGCGGGGGTCGTCGGAGCGGCGCGCGAGGGGCAGGTCGATCTCGCCCGCCTCCTCGGCGGGACCGCCCTCGACCAGCGCCCAGTAGGTCTTGCCCGCGCGCCCCTGCGCGAACAGGGCGTTCAGCCGGGCCAGCGCCTTGGCGTGGCGGCCGAGCGCCAGGCAGCCGGACGTGTCGCGGTCGAGGCGGTGGGCGGCCTCGGGCCGGCGCGGCAGGCCGAAGCGCAGGGCGTCGAGGTGCTGGGTCAGCGTCTCGCCGCCCTTCGGCCCGGGATGGACCGGCAAACCCGCCGGCTTGTCGATGACGAGCACCAGGGCATCGCGGTAGAGGAGCCGCGAGAGTATGTCGTCAACGATCATGGGCCTGTCGCTAAGGGCGGCGGATGTGGGCGAAGTTCGGGGCAGGCCGCCCTAGATCGTCCGCAGGGCCGGGAGCAAGTGCGGATGAGTGAGACCAAACAGCCGGGCTGGTTCGGCCGACTGTTCGGCCGGAAGGCCGAGACGCCGACGGAGACCCCTGTCGAGACGCCCGCCACGGCGCCCGGGGAGGCTCCGGCCGGGGGCGCCGAGCCCGACCCCGCCGGGACGATGCCGACCGAGCCGACCGGCACCCTGTCGGAGGGCGTGCCCGACTTCACCACCGCCGCCGACGAGATCCTTCCGGCCCCCCCGACCGTGACCGAGGCCTCGCCCGAGACCGCGCCGGAGCAGGACCTGCCCGACGAGCTCGCCGGGGCCGATCTCGAGCCCGTCGAGGAGGTGCAGCCCGAAGGCGCGGTGCCGCCGGCGCCCGAGCCCGAGCCTCACGAGCCGGAGCCCGAACCCGTCCCGGTCGCGGAGCCCGTCGCTGAGATCGCCGAGGAGCCTGCACCCGAGGAGGCCCCGCTGCAGATCTTCCAGCCCCCGGCTCAAGCGCCGGAGGCGGAGGAGCGGCGCGGCTGGTGGAGCCGGCTGACCGGCGGCCTCAAGCGCACCTCCTCGGCCCTGTCCGACCGTGTCACCGGGCTGTTCACCAAGCGCAAGCTCGACGCCGACACCCTGGAAGAGCTGGAGGACGCGCTGATCCAGGCCGATTTCGGCCTAGATACCGCCGCGCGGATCGCGGAAGCGGTCGGCAAGGGCCGCTACGAGAAGGGCATCGCCCCCGACGAGGTGCGGGCGATCCTGGCGACCGAGGTCGAGCGCGCCCTCGATCCGGTCGCCCGGCCCCTCGTCATCGACACGACGAAGAACCCGTTCGTGATCCTGATGATCGGCGTCAACGGCGCCGGCAAGACCACGACGATCGGCAAGCTGACCCAGAAATTCCGGGCGCAGGGGCACAGCGTCATGCTGGCCGCCGGCGACACCTTCCGGGCCGCGGCGATCGAGCAGCTGCGGGTCTGGGGCGAGCGCACCGGCGCGCCGGTGGTGGCGCGCGCGCAAGGCTCGGACGCCGCCGGCCTCGCCTTCGACGCGCTCCAGGCGGCGCGCGACGCCGGCACCGACATCCTGATGATCGACACCGCCGGCCGGCTGCAGAACAAGGCCGGGCTGATGGCCGAGCTGGAGAAGGTGATCCGGGTCATCCGCAAGCTCGACGAGGACGCGCCCCACGCCGTGCTCCTCGTCCTCGACGCCACGGTGGGCCAGAATGCGCTGAGCCAGGTCGAGATCTTCCAGAAGGCCGCCGGGGTCACCGGCCTGGTGATGACCAAGCTCGACGGCACGGCGCGGGGCGGCATCCTGGTGGCGCTCGCCGCCAAGTTCGGCCTGCCGGTCCACTTCATCGGCGTCGGCGAGGGCGTCGACGACCTGGAGCCCTTCGCGGCGCGGGACTTCGCCCGGGCGATCGCGGGTCTCGACAAGGGCTGACGGGAGCGGGGGACCGTCCCCCGCTCACTCCGCGCAATACGCCGCCATCCCTTCCGCCAGCGCGTCGAACGCCACCCGGCAGCGGCGCGAGGCGCGCAGGTCCTCGTGCATCGCCACGAAGGTCGGCAGCTCCCAGACGATCTCCGGCAGGACTCGGACCAGGTCCGGGTCGCGGGCGGCGAGGCCGGTGTGGCAGGCGCCGAGGCCGAACCCGGCCCGGAGCGCGGCGAGCTGGGCCAGCGTGCTGTCGCTGCGCCAGGCGAAGCCGACCCCGGCCAGGGCGGGGGCACTGCGCATCATCGCCCGCAGGAACGGCGTCTCGGTGTCGAAGCCGATGACGCTGTGCCGGGCGAGATCCGCCGGAGCCTCCGGCACGCCGCGCCGTTCGAGGTAACGGCGGTGACCGTAGAGGCCGAGACGGACCGTGCCGACCCGTCGTGCCACCAGCGCGCCCTGCGTCGGCGCCGCCATGCGCACCGCGATGTCGGCGTCGCGCCGCAGCAGGTCCTGCATCCGGTCGGAGAGCGCCACGTCGAGGGCGAGGCCGGGATGGCGGCCGTGAAGCGCGGCCAGGATCGGCGGCAGCACCTCGGCGCCAACGACCTCGGAAGCGGTGATCCGGACCCGCCCCGACAGCCCCTCCGCGTCCGCCGTCACCGCCCGGCGCAGGGCCTCCGCCGTCGCCCGCAGGGATCGCGCGAAGGGCGCCAGCGTCAGGGCGGCCTCGGTCGGCGCGAGGCCGGCGGGCGAGCGGGTGAACAGGGCGACCCCGAGCGCCCGTTCGAGTGTCGCGACCTGCCGGCCGAGGGTCGGCTGCGTCAGGCCGAGCGCCCGCGCTGCGCCGGAGAGCGAGCCCTCCTCCAGCACGGCGAGCGCGGCGCGGTAATGATCCCAGCTCGGTTCGGTCATACGGTTTCGTTTAGCCGATCGTCGCCGTTCGGCAATTTCCAGGGTGCCGGCGCCCTGGCACATCTCCCCCGTCCCCCGATGAGGAGAGCGCGATGACGACGAGGACGGCCCTGGTTCTGGGCGCGACGGGTGGAATCGGCGGCGCGGTGGCGCGGCGCCTCCGGCAGGAGGGCTGGACGGTGCGGGCCCTGCACCGCGATCCCGACCGGGCGGCGCGAGGAGGGCCGGACGGGCTCGACTGGGTGCGCGGCGACGCGATGGTGCCCGCCGACGTGATCGCGGCCGCCGCCGGGACGTCGCTCCTCGTCCACGCGGTCAATCCGCCCGGCTACCGCGACTGGGACCGGCTGGTGCTGCCGATGCTCGACGCCTCGATCGCGGCGGCGAAGGGCGCGGAGGCCCGCCTGCTCCTGCCCGGCAACGTCTACGTCTACGGCCGCGACGCCGGCCCGAGCCCGGGCGCCGACGCGCCCCAGACGCCCCGGACCGCCAAGGGCCGCATCCGCATCGCCATGGAGGCGCGGCTGCGCGCGTCCGGCGTGCGCAGCCTGGTCGTGCGGGCCGGCGACTTCTTCGGGCCGCGCACCAGCGCCAATTCCTGGTTCTCCTCGGCGCTGGTGCGGCCGGGACGGCCGGTGCGGCGGGTGCTCGATCCCGGCACGCCGGGGATCGGCCACCAATGGGCCTACCTGCCCGACGTGGCCGAGACGATGGTGCGGCTCGCCGGGCGCGAGGCCGAGTTGCCGCGCTTCTCCGCCTTCAACATGGACGGCCACTGGGACCCGGACGGCCGGCAGATGATCGCGGCGATCGCCCGCGCGGTCGGCGATGTCCCGGTGTGGCGCTTTCCCTGGATGCTCCTGCCGCTGGCCGCGCCGGTCTGGCCGCTGGCCCGGGAGATCCGAGAGATGCGCTATCTCTGGCAGGAGCCCGTGCGGATGAGCAATGCGGGGCTGGTGGAGTTCCTGGGAGCCGAGCCGCACACGCCCCTCGACGCGGCGGTGCGGGAGACGCTCGCCGGGCTCGGATGCCTGGCGGAGCGGCCCCGAGCCGAAGCGGCACATTGCTGACCCTCGCCCTTCGTCCGCTCGCCCTTCCCCACGATCCCGTGCAGGATGGCGGACTAACCGGGAGAGCCGCGTCGGGATGGGATCGCTCAGGGTCAGGTTCGGCCTGCTGGTGGGAAGCGCGGCCGCCCTCGTGGTGCTGGCCGCGATCGGCCTCTACGCGACGCTGCACACCGCCGAGCGCACCCTCGACGCGACCCTCGACGCGCAGGTGCGCCTGGAGCTGATCGCCGAACTGTCCGGGCGGCTGACCGAGTTCGGCCTCGCGGCGATCGAGGCGGTGAGCGACAATCCGGGCCGGCCCGAGCGCCTCGCCAATGCCCGCAACGAGGTCGACCGGGCGCTCAACGCCGTCGACGACGGCCTCAGCCGGGCCGTCGCCGGGGCCGGCGGCGTCCTCGACCGCACGCAATACACGGCGCGGGCCCGGCCGCTGGCCCGCCTGCGGGCCGCCCGCGCCATGCTCGACCGGCAGGTGGCGCAGATCCAGCGCGAGCCCGACCCCGCCCGGCGCGCCGACGCGATCCGCGGCGCGCTCAACGCCTTCGGGGCGGTGACCGGCCAGCCCCTCACCTTCCTGGTCGAGGCCGAGCGCCGGGCGGTCGAGGCCTCCTCGGCCGAGGTCCGCACGCTGGCCGGCCGGATGCGCGGCGTCGCGGTGGCGGCGGCCGTGCTGATCGTGCTGCTGCTCGTCCTGCTGCACCAGGGCCTGACCCGGCCGATCCTGCGCCGGATCGAGGCGATCCGGGCGGGTGCCGCCGCCATCGGCCGCGGCGAGCTGGACACCCGCCTGCCGGTGGCGAGCCGCGACGAGCTCGGCCTCCTGGTCGCCAGCTTCAACCGCATGGCGGCGCGGCTGAAGCGGCGCGAGGCGCGGGTCGCCGCCGACCGGGCGGCCTTGGAGGAGACCGTCGCCCGCGCCACCGCCGACCTGCGCGGCGCCAATGCCCGGCTGGAGGAGATCGACGCCTCGCGCCGGCGCTTCTTCGCCGATGTCAGCCACGAGCTGCGCACGCCGCTCACCGTGATCCTCGGCGAGTGCGACCTCGCCGCCCGCTCGCCCGGCACGCCGGATGCGTTCCGCCCGGTCATCGCCACCATCCGCAACCGCGCCCTGCGGCTGCACCGCCGCGTCGGCGACATGCTGCGGGTGGCACGCTCGGAATCCGGCCAGATCGCCCTCGAGCTGCGCCCGGTCGGCCTCGCGGGCATCCTGGCCGAGGCGGTGGAGAGCTGCGCGCCGGAGGCCCGGCGCCGCCGCATCAGTCTGGAGCTGGAGCCGAGCGCCGCCGACGTCGAGGTTCTGGCCGATGCCGAGTGGCTGCGCCAGATCGTCGAGGGGCTGATCGACAACGCGCTGCGCCACGCGGCCGGCGCCACCCGGGTCGGCGTTGGCTTCTCACCGCGCGGCCACGGTGCCGCCGTCACGGTGACCGATGACGGCCCCGGCTTCCCGCCGGAGGCCGAGCGCCTGTTCGAGCGGTTCCGGCGCGGCGACGGGCCGGGCCCGGCGGCCGGATTCGGCATCGGGCTCGCTCTGGCGCGCTGGGTCGTCGAGCGCCATGATGGGACGATCCGCCTGGACTCCGGGGGCGCGGGTGACCGAAAGTCCGGCGCCCGGGTGACGCTGGAACTCCCCGGCGAGGACATGAGGGAGGATGCGGCATGGGATGCGGCGGGGGACGCGGCATGAGCCGGCGACGAGACGGACGCCGATGACCAACGTGCTCATCGTCGAGGATGACGGCGACATCCGCGCCATGCTGGCCCGGGGCCTGAGCGCCGAGGGTTTCGACATCGACCTCGCGGGCGGCGTCGACGAGGCGCTCGCCGCCGCCCGCGAGCGGGTGCCGGAAGCGGTGCTGCTCGACAACATGCTGCCGGACGGCTCGGGCCACGACGTGTGCCGCAGCTTGCGCGAGGGCGGCTATCCGGGGGCGATCCTGTTCCTGAGCGCCAAGGACGAGGTCGGCGACCGGGTCGACGGCCTGGCGGTCGGCGCCGACGACTACATCGTCAAGCCGTTCGCGTTCGACGAGCTGCTCGCCCGCCTGCGCGTCCATCTGCAGCGGCGCCGCGCCGCCGGCGAGGCCCGCACCCTGGTCACCGCCGGGCGCCTCTCGCTCGACCTCGCGACGCGGCAGGTCCGCTTCGGCGACGTCACCGCGCGGCTGACCCAGCGCGAGGCCGAGCTTCTGGCGATCCTGATGGAGCAGGCGAGCCGCCCGGTCGCCCGCGGCGACATCTTCGACAAGCTTTGGGCAAGCCAGGGCGGCCTCTCCCTCAACGTCGTCGACGTCTATGTCGGCTACCTGCGCACCAAGCTCGCCGACATCGTCCGGGCCGGCGGCCCGAGCCTCGTCACGGTGCGCGGCCGCGGCTTCATGCTCGACCTGCACGAGGCGGGATTTCGTCAGTGACGAAATTATTTTGGGCGCAATCGATGCTGGCTAACTCCTCAGGAATCCTGCACAATAAGACCGGTCTGAGAATGTGCGTCCCCACCGCATCGGAGGTTTCGGCAAAATAGCGCTTGCACTCCGGGCCCTGATTGCCGATATATCCCGTGTGACAGAAACCACTGTCATTCCAACGTCTTAAGAACCTCTTAGAGGTTTCGGCAAGCCCAGGAGAAACGCCATGAAGTGGTCGATGCCCGTCGTCGCCGAGGTCTGTGTCGGCATGGAAGTCACGTCCTACGAGTCCGCCGAGATCGATCCCTTCAACTAAGGGCTCGCACGGTTTGCGCCTCCGGCGGCTCGCCGCCGGATGGCGCTCGGTCGAGACACCACCAGAATTCCGGCCGCCACGAGCCGGACCGTCCGCCGAAGTCGAAGGAGGAACCTCATGAAGTGGTCGATGCCCGTCGTCGCCGAGATCTGCGTCGGCATGGAAGTCACGTCCTACGAGTCCGCCGAGATCGATCCCTTCAACTGACGGGGTCGCACCCAGATCATGCAGGCCATCGTTCTGGGTTCCGGCGCGGGCGGGGGCGTGCCGCAGTGGAACTGCCGCTGCCCGATCTGCGCCATGGCCCGGGCGGGCGACCGCCGGGTCCTGGCCCGCACCCAGTCGAGCCTCGCGGTCTCCGCCGACGGCGACCACTGGCTCCTGGTGAACGCCTCGCCGGATATCCGCCAGCAACTCTCCGAGACGCCCGCCCTCCATCCGCGCGAGGGCCTGCGCCACTCGCCGATCCGGGCGGTGCTGCTCACCAACGGCGACGTGGATCACGTCGCGGGGCTGCTCACCTTGCGCGAGGGCCAGCCCTTCCGCCTCCACGCCACGCGCGGCATCCTCGATTCGATCGCGGATAACCGCGTCTTCGACGTGATGGCACGGGGCGTCGTCGAGCGGGCCGAGATCGCTCTGAACGAGGCCTTCTCGCCGGTGCCGGGACTCACCGTGACCTTGTTCCCGGTCCCCGGCAAGGTGCCGCTCTGGCTCGAGGACGGTACGCCGGAGATCGGCGCCGAGACCGAGAGCACGGTCGGCGCGATGATCGAGGCCGGGGGCAAGCGCCTCGCCTACGTGCCGGGCTGCGCCCGGGTCACCGACGGCCTGAAGGACCGCGTCGCGGGGGTCGATGCGCTCCTGTTCGACGGCACGGTGCTCGCCGACGACGACATGATCCGCGCCGGGGTCGGTACCAAGACCGGCTGGCGCATGGGCCACGTGCCGATGACCGGCGAGGACGGCTCGGTGGCGGCCCTCGCCGAGGTACCGATCGGGCGGCGGGTCTTCGTCCACATCAACAACACCAACCCGGTGCTCGTCGAGGGCTCCGACGAGCGCCGCGGCATCGAGGCGGCGGGGTGGATCGTGGCGCAGGACGGGCTGACGCTGGCCCTGTGACGCCAGCCTCCGCATCGACGGGAAAGGCGCGGAGTCTCTCCGCGGTACCTCGGGCACTTTGGTCGCCCTTGACCGGCTCCCGCCGCGGAGCAATCTCCCCGGCTCGGCCGCCGAGCGAGAAACCGGAACACCAAGAAGCCCAGCCAGGACGCCATGACCGCCGCTTCCCTCGCCCTCCTGTCCAGTCCCGTCGAGCCCGCCGGCCGCCTGCTCTCGCCCGACGAGCTCGAGGCGGCGCTCCGCGACATCGGGGCGCGGCGCTATCACAACCTGCATCCGTTCCACCGCCTGCTCCATGACGGCAAGCTCGACAAGGACCAGGTCCGGGCCTGGGCGCTCAACCGCTACTATTACCAGGCGATGATCCCGGTGAAGGACGCCACCCTGCTGGCCCGCCTGCCGGACGCGGCGCTCCGCCGGATCTGGCGCCAGCGCATCGTCGACCATGACGGCGACCACGAGGGCGACGGCGGCATCGAGCGCTGGCTCAAGCTCGCCGAGGGCGTCGGCTTCGATCGCGATTACGTCCTCTCGACGACGGGCATCCTCTCGGCGACCCGCTTTTCGGTCGAGGCCTACGTGCATTTCGTCGGCCAGCGCTCGCTCCTCGAGGCCGTCGCCTCCTCGCTCACCGAGATGTTCTCGCCGACCATCATCTCCGAGCGCGTGGCCGGGATGCTGAAGAACTACGATTTCATCACCCGCGAGACCTTGGCCTATTTCGACAAGCGCCTGACCCAGGCGCCGCGGGACGCGGATTTCGCCCTCGACTACGTCAAGCGCCACGCCACCACGCCCGAGCTGCAGGCCCAGGCCCTCGCCGCCCTCCGCTTCAAGTGCAGCGTGCTGTGGACCCAGCTCGACGCGCTCTACTTCGCATACGTGGCGCCCGGGATGATTCCGCCGGATGCCTGGCGGCCCGGCGAAGGCCTGCGGGCCGATTTCGTCGGGAGCCCCGCATGAGCCTGACCCCCGACAGCGTGCCGCGCCTGCCCCGGGGCGTGCGCCTGCGCCACGACACGGTGCGCGACGCCCACGTGCTGCTGGCGCCCGAGCGCACCTTCGACCTCGACCAGAATGCCGTCGCGGTCCTCAGCCTCGTCGACGGCAGCCGCAGCATCCGGGCCATCGCCGAGGCGCTGGCCCTGCAATACGAGGTCGATCGCGGCGTCATCGAGCCCGACGTCATCGCCATGCTGGACGGCCTGCTGCTGAAGCGCGTGCTGGAGACCGTGCCGGCGGCGTGACGCCCGGGAGAGACCGAGCCGAGAAGAGGCCATCATGAACGCCGTCACTCCTGCGGGCCCTCCTGCCGGCCCCCCGGCCCTGCCGGCCCCGATCGGGCTCCTCGCCGAGCTGACCCATCGCTGCCCCCTGCGCTGCCCGTACTGCTCGAACCCGCTCGAGCTCGACCGGCGCTCGGCCGAGCTCGACACCGCGACCTGGCAGCGGGTGCTCTCCGAGGCGGCGGGCCTGGGTGTCCTGCACGTCCACCTGTCGGGCGGCGAGCCGACGGCGCGGCAGGACATCGTCGAGATCACCCGCACCTGTGCCGAACTCGGCCTCTACTCGAACCTGATCACCTCCGGGGTGGCGGGCGCGCTCGACAAGCTCGACGCGCTCTCCGATGTCGGCCTCGACCACGTGCAGCTCTCGGTCCAGGCGGTCGAGGCGGCCAATGCCGAACGCATCGGCGGCCTCAAGAACGCGCAACCGCAGAAATTCGCCTTCGCCGAGCGGGTGACGGCGCTCGGTCTGCCGCTGACCCTGAACGCCGTGATCCACCGCGGCAACATCGCCGAGGTGCCGGCACTGATCGATCTCGCGGTCCGCCTCGGCGCCAAGCGCCTGGAAGTGGCCCACACCCAGTATTACGGCTGGGCCTACGTCAACCGCGCGGCCCTGATGCCGGCGAAAGCCGATGTCGACCGCTCGATCCGCACCGTCGAGGAGGCGCGCGAGCGGCTGAAGGGCCAGCTCGTCATCGATCTCGTGGTGCCGGATTACTACGCCAAGTATCCGAAGGCCTGCGCCGGCGGCTGGGGCCGGCGGCTGATGAACGTCACGCCCACCGGCAAGGTGCTGCCCTGCCACGCCGCCGAGACGATCCCGGGCCTCGAATTCTGGCACGTCCAGGACCACGCGCTCGGCGCGATCTGGGCCGACTCGCCGGCCTTCCTGGCCTATCGCGGCACCGAATGGATGCAGGAGCCCTGCCGCTCCTGCGACCGGCGCGAGAAGGATTGGGGCGGCTGCCGCTGCCAGGCCCTGGCTCTCGCCGGGGACGCCGCGGCCACCGATCCGGCCTGCTCGCTGTCGCCGCTGCACGGCAAGGTCCAGGCCCTGGCGATCGCCGAATCGGCGCTTGAGACCGCGCCCGACTACCAGTACCGCACCATCGGCGGCGCGCCGCGCGTCGCCACGCCCGAGGGAGCGCCCGTGTGAGACGCCTCGTCCTGGTTGCCGCCGTCACCGCCGCCCTCGCGGGTCCGGTTTCGGCCGAAGAGACGCCGACCGCCACCAAGCTCCTGTTCGAGACCAATCAGCTCGCCAACGTCCCGCCGGGCCGGCCGCTCAGCTACCGCTACACCCGCTTCAGCGGCATCGACGGCGCGCCGTTCGGCCCGCCGGTCGAGGACCGCATCCGCGAGGAGGTGGCGCCGGGCCCGAATCCCGAGACCCGCAACCTCAAGGTCGAGATGTTCTCCGGCGAGCGCCGGATGCCGACGGCGTCCTACGAGGACATGCCGGGCAATCCGGTCCTGGTGCGTTTCCTCGAGCACCACCTCGACGACCTCGCCAAGGTGCTCAAGGGCAACCCGCGCTACATCAAGAACGCCATCCGGCGCGCCTTGCGCGAGACCGCGACCGTGACCCCGACCGAGGTCGAGGTCGACGGGGCGAAGAAGCCGGGCTGGCGCGTGGTGGCGCGGCCCTTCGTCGACGATCCGATCCGCGACCGCCTGCGCGGCTTCGACAGCCTGACCTACACTTTCGTGGTCTCCCCCGCCGTGCCTGGCCAGATCGTCTCGATCGACGCCAAGGCGACGAATCCGGAGGGCGGCATCCTGCTGCAGGAAACCCTGACCCATGAACCGACTGCTGGTTAAGGCGGCGCTCGCCGCCGGCATGGTGCTCGCGGCGGGCCTCGCCGCCGCGCGGGCCGACGACAACGACTATCCCACCGAGGCCCGGGCCGATTACGTCTTCGGCTGCATGGCGGCGAACGGCCAGACCCGCGAGGCGCTGACGAAATGCGCCTGCTCGATCGACGCGATCGCGGCGATTCTGCCCTACGACAAATATGTCCGGGCCTCGACGATCCTGGGGATGCGCCAGGGCATCGGCCAGCGCGCCAACGAGTTCCGCTCGACCAAGATGTTCGACGACCAGGTGGCCGAGCTGCGGCGCGCCCAGGCCGAGGCGGAGATCCGCTGCTACCGGCCGAGCGCGAACTGATCCCGCGCGGCCCTCAGGCCGCCTCGGCGGGGGAGCGCTTCCGCCCGCCCCGCTTGGCCTTAGCGCCCCCGGTCGGCCCGGCGCGGCACCGCGCCGAGGGTGATCGTTACAGTTTGAGGGCTTTTCGAAGAGACTTGTGCGTCAGATCAGTGATCTCGCCGCGCTGATCCACGTACAGGCCGGCCTCGTTGAAGACCGGATCCGAACGGTCCCAGTCGATGAGATAGGCATCGGCATCACCGGTCACGGTCTTGACACGACGTGTCAGGCCGCCCCACACGCCGCGCAGCTCGTGCGGGGCGGCGCCGACCGCGGCGGCGACATCCTTCACTTGAAAGTAACGGGTGTCGCTGCGCGCGATCGCCTCGATGGCCGCCCTCGTCCTGTCGCCACATCCGTCGATGAACCGCCGGGCCTGTCGCGGCGTCAGGTCGGCGAAACCTTCGTCGTCTGGAGAGCTGTCCCCCGTGGGGTCGTTGCCGGTTCCGGAACCCGTCCCGGTCTCGCCTTCATCGCCCGGACCATCCCGATGTCCCAGGACGAATGCGATGACCATCTCCCGAACGTCGTTCGGCATGCGCAGCAAAGTCGAGGAGGAAATGAAAACGCCGTCCGTGCTCATGCGGGCGCCCTGTCTTCAGTGAGACGCGATGATCTAGCATCGTCGATGACGATGCATAATCAATCTTTATGTTTCAACACGATATTATGAAAATCACATTCCTGCTCATGAAAAGATGAATGCCGGAAAAGTGCAATGATATCGGCCGAACTGTCCGATCAAGATTTTGCTGATTTCATCTTGGGGCTCGATGCGGCTGGCAAAATGTCCACCGGCGCGACGGACGTCCCGCGATGTTGCGCGCCGCTCCGGAGCCGGCCACTCTGCCGACGGGCAACGGAAGGGGATGAGATTATGGCACGGATCCGCAGCGCAGCTCTTCTGTCGGGTCTCCTCCTCGGTCTCAGCCCGGCCATAGCCGACGACCTCTCCCTCTGGTCGCTCTACGACCGAACCCTCCGCTCGGCGAAATACATCGACCTCACCCACGCCTTCGCGCCGGTCCAGCCCGTCTGGCCCGGCTTTGCCGGCGCCCGGTTCAAGCCGGCTAGGGCCGGCCGCACGCTGGAAGGGTTCGCCAAGGAAGGCGACGTCTTCACCTACGAGACCCACGGCTTCGTCGCGACGGCCTACGACCTGCCGACCGACCAGTACGGCACCCAGCTCGACCCGCCGGCGCACTGGAACCCGCGAGGCGCCACGATCAGCGACCTGCCGGCGACCTACACCCTGCGGCCGCTCGCGGTGATCGACATCTCCCCGAAGGCCGCCCGCGACGAGGGCTACCACCTTCAGGTCGCCGACATCGCGGCTTACGAGGAGACACACGGCCGCATCCCGGCCGGCGCCGTGGTGATGGTGCGCTCGGACTGGTCCAAGCGCTGGGCCGAGCCCGAGCGGTTCCGGCAGAAGCCGTTCCCGGGCGTGAGCCTCGCGGCGCTGCAATTCCTGCACCTCGAGCGCAAGATCCTGTTCCACGGCCACGAGCCGCTCGACACCGACACGACGCCGAACCTCGAAGGAGAGGCCTGGCTGATGCACAACAACTTCGCGCAGGCCGAGGGGGTGGCGAATCTCGACCAGGTGCCGGAAGCCGGCGCCCTGATCGCGATCGGCTTCGCCAAGCCCCTCGGCGGCACCGGGGGCTTCGCCCGCTACGTCGCCATCGCGCCGGCCTCGTGGCCGCACGGGGTCAGCGTCGAGGCGGTGCCGGGCGCGCCGCTGCCGCTCCAGCCTGCGCCGCTGCGGCGCGACGCGGATGGGGTGATGCGGCCGATGGAGCGGTGAGGAGATCCCGATCACGATGCAGGGCCGCCTCTCCGTCGCTGATCGACCATCACCGGATCGCCAGAACCTCGGGCGCCTGCTGAACGACGCCCTGGAGCGACCCGATCCCGACTGCGAAGCTGTGCAGCGCCCGGACCTCGAACTCGGGCTCGGCCCTGCCGGCGGGCCTGGGCTTACCGGTCGGAGCCGGACGTCGCGGTGATCGATGAAGATCCGGTGGCCGGGCGCCGCTTCGTCGACTGCGCCTACCTCCCGGCCGAGGCGGTGTCAGGCACCGACGACGAGCCGGTGCTTCCGGACGGGCTGCCGAGGATCGACGCCAAAACCCGGCTCTACCGGACGCACGAGTCCTGCCGGTTAATCCTAATCGTCGAGCGAAACCGCATCGAGGTCACGGTCCGGGAGCGCGGCCGGACGGGTGGACGGTGTGGCGCCTGCGCGAACCGGATGCTGGACCGGACTTGCCGGCCTTCGGGCTCCAATGCCCGGTCGGAGCGCTCTATACCGGCACGCACCTGCGGCCGCGCCGGCGGCTCGCGTGACGGTTGGTCCCCTCCCGCGAACGGATCACCCGCCGACGGCGCTGCACAATTCGACCAGCACGCCGTCCTCGTCCCGCACATAGGCGACGGTCTGGCCCCAGGGCTTCGTGACCGGTTCCGCCACCGCGATCGCCCCCGCCGCCACGGCTCTGGCGAAGGCCGCCGGGACGTCCTCGGCGATCAGCCCCACCTCGAAGCCCGCCGGTGCCTCGGCGCGGCGGTTGAGTCGGAAGCCCGGGCAGGTCTGGCCGACGAACCCCTCCTCCGCGAAGGCCAGCGCCGTGCCTCCGGTCTCCAGCTCGGCATACTGCCCGCTCTCGTGGACGAAGCGGGGCGCCAGCCCGAACGCGCATCCGTAGAATGCGACGCTCGCCGTCACGTCCGGAACGTAGAGGATCACGTAGCCGAGCCGCATCTCTAAAATCGTCCCCGGTGGCGCTTGCGCCGTCAGGTACCACCCCCCGCCGGGAATGTCTGTGTGAACACCCGCCCCTCGGTGTCCTTGGCCGCCACCGTCACCGGCTCGCCATGGCCCGCATAGGTGAAACGGAAGGTGGGATCCTCGCTGATCGAGATGCCGCCGGTCATCGAGAAGAGCGGCGTCTCGCCCTGGCGCACGCTCAGGGATTCGACGAACCAGGCCGGGGTGTAGAGCCGGGTCATCTGGTCCATCTGCAGGCCGGAATAGTTCGGATGGCGCACCTGGACCTGGGCCTCGCCGCGATCGGCGAAGGCCCGGAAGCGCATCTCGCCGAGATGGGCCTTGGCCTCGGCCGGGTCCTTGACCGCCGGCGCCGAGCAGCCGCCCGCCGCCTTGACGTAGGCCTTGGTCATGTAGAGCCCGCCATCCTCGGTCTCGGCGATGGCGCGGATGTAGGAATAGGAATTCACCCGGATGCGGGTGGAGAGGTCGAAGCGGCTCCGGCCTTGCGCGAAGCGGATCGTGCCGACCACCGGCGAGGGATTCTCGTCCACCACCAGGGTCAGGCTCTTCACCCGGCGGGCATCGCCCTCGGGCAGCGTGATATGGAGGGTCACCGGCACGATGGCGGCGTCCTCGGCGCGCTTGGGCGCCTCCAGGCTGACGAGCCCGGCCCCGTCGCGGATCGGCTTGTCGCCGAGGATCGTCGGGCGCAACTCGGCCCAGGTCGTCTCGGGGCGCTCGTCCTGGGCCGCAGCCGGCCCGGCCAGGGCCGCGACGATCGCAAGGCTCGACAGGACCCGGCCCGCCGACGATTGCCACCAAGACGCCTGCCCCAACGACACTCTCATGGCGCACTCCCGGATGCGGGCCCCGACGGGCCTCTCTCGCGTCTCCGACCAATGTAGAGGAGAGGTCCGCCTGACGCCAGGATAAGTCCCTGAGCGCACGCGGTTTCGAGGCTCGTCTCGCCGGATGGTGATCGCCCTCGCCGCCGTTGCGCGCCGGCCCCCGCCGGCCTATCCCGGAGCGTCGCCGCAAGGATCGTCACCCGTGTCTGCACTCGCCGCCCTGCTGCCGGATCTCGGCCGCCGCACCCTGGTGATGGGCATCCTGAACGTCACCCCGGATTCGTTCTCGGATGGCGGCCGCTTCCAGGACCTCGATGCGGCCCGTGCCCAGGCCGCCCGCCTGGTCGAGGAGGGCGCGGCTCTCCTCGATATCGGCGGCGAGTCGACGCGGCCCGGCCACACGCCGGTCCCGGCCGAGGAGGAGCAGGCCAGGGTGCTGCCGGCGATCCGCCTGCTCGGCCCCGCCCTCCCCGTCCCGATCTCGATCGACACCTACAAGGCCTCGACCGCCGACGCGGCGCTGAAGGCGGGAGCCCGCATCGTCAACGACGTCTGGGGCCTGCAGCGGGATCCGGAGATCGCGGTCGTCGCCGCCCATCACGGCGCGCCGGTGATGGTGATGCACAACCGCGAGACCGTCGATCCGAGCCTCGACATCGTGGACGAGATGCGGGCCTTCTTCGAGCGCTCGCTGACCATCGCGCGTCGGGCCGGCATCCCCGACCGCGACATCGTGCTCGATCCCGGGATCGGCTTCGGCAAGAGCTGGGAACAGCACCTCGAAGCCCTGCGGCGCCTGCCCGAATTGCGTGCGCTGGGCTTCCCGCTCCTCGTCGGCGTGTCGCGCAAGTCGGTACTCGGGCGCATCCACAACGCCGCGACCGCCCCTGCCGACCGGCTGTTCGGCTCGATCGCCGCCCATGTGGCGGCGGCCGTGCTCGGGGCCGACATCGTGCGCGCCCACG
Source organism: Methylobacterium sp. DB0501 (assembly GCF_011043735.1). Lineage (GTDB taxonomy): Bacteria > Pseudomonadota > Alphaproteobacteria > Rhizobiales > Beijerinckiaceae > Methylobacterium > Methylobacterium alsaeris. Next base: position 22,463 of record NZ_JAAKGV010000008.1, read on the forward strand.
ACGTGCGCCCCCATGTCGAGGCCTGCCAGGTGGTCGACGCGATCACGCGCCCCGCCGCCCGTACCGGAGCCTGATCCGTTGGACCGCATCCTGATCCACCGCCTCGCGGTCTTTGCCCGGCACGGGGTCCTGCCGGAGGAGGAGGTGCTGGGCCAGCGCTTCTACCTCTCGCTGGAGGCCCGCCTCGACCTGCGCGAGGCCGGCACCCGCGACGACATCGCCGCCACGGTGAGCTACGCCGACCTCGCCGGCCTCGCCCACCGCATCGCCACCGAGCGCCGCTTCCGGCTGATCGAGGCCCTGGCCGAGACCATCGCCACGGAGGCCCTCGACGCCTTCCCGGCGCTCGCCGGCCTCACCGTGCGGATCGACAAGCCGGGCGCGCCGGTGCCCCTGGTGCTCGACGGCGTCGCGGTCGAGATCACGAGGACCCGCCGTGGTTGAGATCCCTTCGGCGGAGGCCTATCTGGGGCTGGGCAGCAATCTCGGCGACAAGGCCGCGATGCTCGACGCCGCGATCGCGGCGCTCGCCGCCACCCCCGGCCTCGCCGTGACGGCCCGGTCGCGGAACTACCGCACGCCGCCCTGGGGCGACACCGACCAGGATTGGTTCCTCAACGCCGCGATCGGCATCGACACGAGCCTGTCGCCCCACGCCCTGCTGGAGGCCTGCCTCGCCGCGGAGACCCGCCTCGGCCGGGTGCGCGAGCGCCGCTGGGGCCCGCGGGTGATCGACATCGACGTGCTGCATTATGCCGGCGCCACGGTGAGCGACGAGCGCCTGGTGCTGCCTCACCGCTTCCTGCGCGAGCGCGCCTTCGTGCTGGTGCCGCTCGCCGAGATCGCGCCGGATCTGGTGATCGGCGGGGAGACGGTGACCGAGGCGCTGGGGCGGCTCGACCGGAGCGGGATCGAGCCGGTGGAGGGGGAGGCCTGACGCGGGTCACCGGTGATCCGAGGCAGGCTGGCGGTCCTCGCATCCTCGGCGTCGGCCCGGGGTCGCGCAGCGCAGCCCGCCACGACCCGTGGACACGATCCTGTGGATTCGAGAGCCGTCAGGTCGAAACGATGTCGCTTGCTTCGGCCGCGACGCTACACCGACCGCGTGATCCCCCCATCCACCCGCAAGTTCTGCCCGGTGATGTAGCCCGCCCCCGCCGAGGCCAGGAAGGCGACGACCGCGGCGATCTCGTCCTCGCTGCCGTAGCGGCCGAGCGGGATGCGGTCGCGGATGCCGGGCTTCTCCGGCAGGCTGTCGATGAAGCCCGGGAGCACGTTGTTCATCCGGATGTTGTCGGCGGCGTAGCGATCGGAGAAGAGCTTGGTGAAGGCGGCCAACCCTGAGCGGAACACCCCCGAGGTCGGGAAGGCCTGCTCGGGCTCGAAGGCCGCGAAGGTCGAGATGTTGATGATCGCGCCGCCGCCCTGGCTCTGCATGATCGGCGTGACGAGGCGGGTCGGCCGCACGACGTTGAGGAAGTAGACCTCCATCCCGCGGGTCCAGTCCTCGTCGGTGAGGTCGAGGAGCGGGCCCTTCGGCCCGTGGCCGGCGCTGTTGACCAGCACGTCGACCCGGCCCCACCGTTCCATCGTGCGCTCGACGAGGCGGGCCAGGTCGTCGGTCGATCGGTTCGAGCCGGTCACCCCGACGCCGCCGAGGGATTCGGCCAGGGCCTCGCCCTTGCCGGACGAGGACAGGATCGCGATCCGGAACCCGTCCGCCGCAAGCTTGCGGGCCGCGGCGGCCCCCATGCCGCTGCCGCCGGCGGTGATGATGGCGACGCGCTCGGTGCTCATGGTGCTGGGTCTCCCGGTGTGTCAGGCACGCCTGGATGCCATGGCTCAGGAGCCGGAGTCACGGGGCGACCGGGCTCGCCCGTTCGAGCGGCAGGCCAGCCTCGCCCCAGCCGTCGGTGCCGTCCGGGTACCAGTGGACGTGGCGGTAGCCGAGCGCCAGGGCGCGCTTGGCGGCGTTCCACGACATCCAGCAGTTCCGTTGGCAGAACAGGACCAGGGGCTTGTCCTGGTCGCCCGCGGTCGCCGCCGCGAGCCCATGACGGAGATACGCGTCCGTCTGCGGCGCCAGCGCGCCGAAGCCGGTATTGGGCAGCCACTGCGCGCGCGGGATCGTGTCGTGCGGCGCATCGCGCCAGATCGTGCCCGGCGGCAGCGTCGCGGGCCTCGGGGGGCGCGGCAGCACGTCGACGAAGGCGGCGCCCGCCCGCCACAGTCGCTCGGCCTGCGCGGTGGTCACGGTCTCGGCACCGCGCAGGGTCGCGGGCGTCGGGCTCCGGAAATCCTCCTGGCGGTAGCCGTCGGGCTCAGGCGGAGCGGCGGCCTCCGCCGTACCCGCCGTCAGGAGCAGCAAGGCGCCGACCGCCAGACGTCTCATGGCTTCGCGTCCGCCGGCAGCAGCCGGTTCTCCTCCTCGTCGAGGAGCGGGACGGCGTAGTCGCGCAGGACGGCCTCGATCTCGGCACGGCGCTTGCGCAGGGCATTGTTGAGGATCCGCTTCCACTCGTTCTCGCCGTGCCGCACGCCCATGGCGATGCGGTAGGAGAGCGGCGGACGGTCGGGCTCGCGCAGCAGCGGCACCACGTCGAGGGATCCCGCCTGCTGGCCGGCCTGCTTGGCGAGCCAGCCGGCGGCGGGCCCCCACAGCACGGCCGCGTCGAGCTTGCCCGAGGCCACGTCGGCGACGATCTCGGCCGTGACGGTCTGGTGCGGGCGCGCCGGGTCGAACTGGTAGGGCGGATAGGGCTTCATCGTCGGGACGAGGCCGACCGCTCCCATCCGCTCCACCGGCGGTGTGCCGACGATGACGCCGATCGCCTTGCCCTTCAGGCGCGGGTCGTCGAGCCCGGTCAGGCCGTCGAGGCTGCCGCGGCGCGAGACCAGGACGTAGGTCGAGCGGTAATACGGGTTGGTGTGCTGCAGCAGGTCGCTGCCGACGGCCGAGCCGACGATGACGTCGCACAGGCCGGTGCCGAGGGTGTTGCGCACGAAGCCCGGCCCCTGCGTGAGCCAGTAGTAGCGCAGCTTCACCTTCAGTTCGTCGGCGACGATCTCCGCGATGCGGTTCTCGAACCCGTCGCCCTTGCGCTCCGAGAACGGCATGTTGCCGGGATCGGCACAGACCCGCAGGGTATCGGTCGTGACGAGGTCCGGCAGGTTCTGCGCCTGCGCGGGGGCGGCCAGCGCGAGGCCGGCCGCCAGGACGGTGATCGTGAGAAGAGCCTGCGCCATCAGCCGCCGAGGCACTCCTTCTCCTGCTTGCGCGCCGCTTCGGGCTTCTCTTCCTTCTCGCCCGGACGCACCCGGCCGAGCGCGCCGGCGGCCCGCGCCTTCAGGTAGACGTAGAGGTCGTCCATGTAGCAGGTGACGTTCTTGTTGTCGCCGAAGGCCGGCATGACCTTCTGGGTCGACGAGTTCACGTCCTGCTTGCCGCCGACGACGATGCCGACGAACTCCTCGTAGGAGAGGGTCTTCAGCGAGTCCTTGAGGGCTGGGGCGTAGGTCGAGCCCATGCCGTCCGGGCCGTGGCAGACGTGGCACTCGGCGTGGTAGCGGCGGTAGCCCGAATAGGTGTACCAGTCGACCTTCTTGCCGTTGTCGGTGATATGGAAGGTCGGGGCGCCGGAGGCGTCGAAATACTTGCCGTCCTCCACCTTCACGGCGGCATCCTTGGCGAGAAGCTTCTCGTCGACTTCGGCCTTGTCGGCGGGGTTGAGCTGGTTGGCGAGGGCCGGATCCGGCTTCGCGTCGGTTTTCTTGGCATCCTCAGCATGTACGGCAACCATCGCGACGGTTGCTAGGGCGAGGCCGGCCGCGAGTGGCCGAAGGACAACTTTGCTGAGGTGACGCAAAGGACGCTTCTCCCTGATATCATTGAGCTGCCGCCCGAGCCGGCATTCCGCAGCCCTGATGATAACCTAATCATAAGGAGGCCGGCGCGGATACCCGCGCCGGCCCGGACTTAGGTCTGAGACAGTGAGGCGGAGGCCGCCTCCAAGTCGTACCGGTCGATCAGTTCGGCAGGTTGAAGACCGTGAGCTGGCCACCGAGGTTGGTGTAGCTCGACAGGGCGGCGTAGCCGCCGACCGCGCCGAGACCGGCATTCGGGTCGGTGAGGCCGGCCGCAAGGCCGATGCCGGCCCAGCCGCCGACGCCCGACAGCACGGCGATGTTCTGCTTGCCCTTGTGCTGGAAGGTCATCACGTTGCCGATGATGCCCGACGGGGTCTTGAACTTGTAGAGTTCCTTACCCGTCTTGGAATCCACCGCCTTCAGGTAGCCTTCCAGCGTGCCGTAGAACACCACGTCGCCCGCGGTGGCGAGAGCGCCCGACCAGACCGAGAACTGCTCGGGATTCGACCACTTGATCTTGCCGGCCACGCCATCCCAAGCGATGAAGTTGCCCATGCCGCCGTGGCTGTTGGGCGCCGGGTACATCGACAGGGTGGCACCGACATAGGGCTGGCCCGGGGTGTAGCTCACCCGGAACGGCTCGTAGTCCATGCAGACGTGGTTGGTCGGCACGTAGAACAGGTTGGTCTTGGGCGAGTAGGCCGCCGGCTGCTGGTCCTTGGAGCCGAGCGCCGCAGGGCAGATGCCCTTCGTGTTGGTGTCCTCGCCGTTCTGGTCGGTCGAGTACTTGGCGACGACGAGCGGACGGCCGTAATCCTTGGACGACTTGTCCATGTCGACCTTAGTCGCCCAGTTCACCGCCGGATCGTACTTCTCGGCGACGATCAGCTCGCCGGTCGCCCGGTCGAGGGTGTAGCCGAAGCCGTTGCGGTCGAAGTGGGTGAGGAGCGGACGATCCTTGCCGTCGACCTTCTGATCCGTGAGGATCATCTCGTTGATGCCGTCATAGTCCCACTCGTCGTGGGGGGTCATCTGGTAGACCCACTTCGCCATGCCGGTATCGGCATCACGGGCGAAGATCGTCATCGACCACTTGTTGTCGCCCGGGCGCTGCTTCGGGTTCCAGGTCGAGGGGTTGCCGGTGCCGTAATAGACGAGGTTCAGCTTCGGGTCGTAGGAGTACCAGCCCCAGGTCGAGGCGCCGCCGGTCTTCCACTGGTCGCCTTCCCAGCTCTTCAGCGAGGAGTCCTTGCCGACCGGCTTGCCGAGCTGGGTGGTCTTCTCCGGGTCGATCTTCATCTCGTCATCGGGACCGACGTTGTAGGCACGCCAGGCGCGCTTGCCGGTCTTGAGATCGTAGGCGGTGATGTTGCCGCGAATGCCGTACTCGGCGCCGGCGATGCCGACGATGAGCTTGTCCTTCACCGGCATCACGGTGGCGGTGTTGGTCTCGCCGATCTTGGGGTCGCCGTTCTGGGTCGACCAGTTCACCTTGCCGGTCTTGGCGTCGAGCGACACGATCGTGGTGTCGGCCTGGTGCAGGAAGACCGCGCCGTCGGCATAGGCCAGACCACGGTTCACCGTGTCGCAGCACATCACCGGGATCACGTTCGGATCCTGCTTCGGCTCGTACTTCCAGAGGATCTTGCCGTCCTGGTTCAGATCGAGCGCGTAGACGATGTTCGGGAACGGCGTGTGGACGTACATCACGTCGCCGATGACCAGCGGCGAGCCCTCGTGGCCGCGCAGCACGCCGGTGGAGAACGTCCAGGCTACCTGCAGCTTGTTGACGTTGCCGGCGTTGATCTGGTCGAGCTTCGAGTAGCGCGTGTTGGCGTAATCGACGGTCTGGAGGACCTGCTCGGCCGGGTTGGCCGTGCGCTTCAGTACGTCGTCGTTGGCCAGGGCCGGGGTGGCGCCGAGGATGCCCGCGCTCAGCGCAAGAAGATGGACCGCTCTCATGGATTCCTCCGACAGGTGCATTCCGCCGTACGCCCCCCCGCGGGACGCAACGGACCGTTTCCTGTTGTTAGCGTTTGGGGACGTTTTTGGCCTCGGCAGCGTGTCACAACCGGCGGCCAGCGGCGCTGCTGGCGCGAGAGGGGCCTGGCGGGCCTCGCCGTGTCTGCGAACCGGACGCCGCCTTCCCCCGACGGCACCGTTGAAACCGAAGCTGAAGGAACTCTAAGAGAAATTCGGACGCCGTCAACACACCAGCCTGCCGCAGGGTGGGCTCGGCGCGGCCCCAAATTCATAACTAAGGTATATAGCGGGTAGCATGCTGCACAGCAGTATGGAAATTGTGCCCTGCAACATCAGATTCTGGCGCCGACCAACGTTCGCATGCGAATGGAAGAGCTTGGCGCCGCGTCGGCTAACCATCGCGAGCCTATTCCCATTCGAGTTCGTGATAGGCGGCAGTGGCGTTGCGGGCGTTGAAGTCGTCGAACAGGGCCCATTTCCCGGATTCCACACCCGCAGCCCGACCCGCCTCCCCGATCGGCGCGCCGTCCCGCACCATCGCCCGCACCTGCGCCTGGAGGGTGGTGAGATAGCGGTCGATGGCGGCGGCGGCGGCGGGCCAGGGGACCGCCGCCGGGCCGTGGCCGGGCACGACCCGGGCGGCCGGTCGCGCGCTCAGGCGCTGCAGCACCGCGATCCAGCCGGAGAGTCGCCCGTCGAGGGCCGGCACGTGGCCGACGAACAGGAGGTCGCCGAGGAACCAGGTGTCGGTCGCCTCGTCGCGGACCGTCAGGTCGCTGTTGGTATGGGCGGTCGGCCAGGCCTCGAGATGCAGGACCCGCCCGCCGAGGTCGAGGTCGAGTCGCGTGGAGACGAGGAGGGTTGGCGGCACGATGCGGGTGCCGGCGAAATCGGGGCCGACGAGCTCGGCATTGGCTTTCAGGTACCCGTCCGCCCGGGCCGCCAGCGCCTCCGGCAGGGCCTGGTGGCCGACGAAGGTGGCGCCCTCGCCCGCGAAAGCGGCGTTGCCGAGCAGGTGGTCGGGATGGACGTGGGTGTTGATCACGTAGCGCACCGGCAGGGCGGTGCGCTGCCGCAACGCCGCGAGCAGGCGCTGCCCCGCCTTCAGGCTGCCGCCGGTATCGATCACCGCCGCGGCGTCGCGGCCGATCACGAATCCGACATTGGCGATGGCGCCGGCATTGCCCCGCCCGGCCAGCGCGTAGGGCGCGGCGTAGACGAAGACGCCCGGCGCGACCTCCTGCATCGGCAGCGGATCCACCTTGGCCGTGCCGGCCGAGGTCCCGGCCGGCGTCTCCGCGGCGGCGGCCGGCCGCGCGGGGGCGGCCAGGAGCAGGGCGAGCACGAAGGTGGCGGCGGCTCTCCTCACGGGATCCCCGCCTCCGCGTCGCCGGCCTGGGGCGGCGCCAGCGGCGTGAACAGGGTGCGGTCGGGCTTGATGTCGAGGAGCGGCGTGCCGTCGAGGCAGTCGAGCCCGCGTACGTGCACGATTCCGTCCTCAACCCCGATCAGCGTGACGATGCTGGTGCCGATTGGGTTCGGCCGCACCGGCGAGCGCAGCGAGAAGGTGCCCCGGGTGGTGCCGTCATCGGCCGGGCTCTGGCGCACCAGATCGCGGCGCGAGCGGTCGAGCCAGTACAGGATCTCCAGGCGCTCGTAGAGCGCGACGCCGTCGAGGGCCGCGCGCCAGGGGGCAAACACCTCGATCCGGCAGGCCGGCCCGTCGGCCCGGCCCTGGCGCGGACAGCCGAGCCGGTCGGTCCAGGGGGTGCGGATGCGGCCGATGAAGACGAGTCCGGCATCCAGGGCCGCGGGCGGCTCCACCGCGACCTCGCCGGCCCGGATCTCGTTGAGGCGCACCATGCCGTTCGGTTCCCTCCCCTCGCGAGCAGGCCGGGCCTCAACGGAGGTGTTCAGACTGCGCCGGCCCGACCTGCCGCCGGACCGACCCGCGGGGGCAGTCGTGAGCCCGGCCGCCGGAACCTATTGCACCGGTCGCCGGCCTGGCAATCGGCAGCGGGGCCGAGCCGTTCTCAATACGTCGAAAAGATCTCCGCCACGGCGGCGGGGTCGCGCGTCACCGTGAGGGCGAGCGCCAGCAGGATGCGGGCCTTCTGCGGCGTCAGGTTGTCGGCGCTGAGGATGCCGAGTTCGGCCAGGCGCCGGGTCGCCGGCACCACGCCGCTGCCGGCGCGGGTCGATTGCACGACGGCGATCCCGGCGGCCACCGCCTCCCCCAGGGCCTCGGCCTCCGCCGGCGGCGTCATGCCGGGGGCGAGCCCGGCCGAGACGATGCCCCGCGCGCCGGCCGCCGCGAAGGCCCGCACCGCGGTGCCGTCGGCATCGGCGTAGGAATAGGAGATGTCGACGCGCGGCAGTGCGTCGAGGCCCCGGATGTCGAACGGCGTCCCGGGGGCGTGACGGCGCTCCGCCCGGCGGTAGTAGCGCACATGCGGCCCGTCGACCTGGCCGAGCACGCCGAAATCCGGCGTCCGGAAGGTCTGCAGGCGGGCGACCGAGGTCTTGGTCACGTCGCGGGCGGCCTGGATCTCGTCGTTGAGCACCACCAGCACGCCGCGCCCGCGCGATTCCGGCGCCGCCGCCGTGCGGATCGCCGCGACGAGGTTGAGGCCGGCATCGCTCGACAGGGCGCTGATCGGCCGCTGCGAGCCGACCACCACCACCGGCACGTCAACGGTCAGGGTGAGGCTCAGTGCGTAGGCGGTCTCCTCCAGGGTGGCGGTGCCGTGGCCGACGACGATGCCGGCGAGGTCCCGGTGCTCGCCCACCAGCCGCTCGCAGAGCAGGACCAGGGCGCGCCAGTCGGCGAATCCCACCCCCGGGCTCGTCACCGCCCGGTAGCGCACGGGCACCACCTCCGCCACGGTGCGGGTCTCCGGCACCCGCGCCAGGATCTCCTCCGCCTCCAGGCGCTCGCCGGTGGCGGTGTAGTCGAGGATGTCGAGGCTGTCGCGGCCCACCGACGAGAGGGTGCCGCCGGTGCCGATGAAGGCGACCTTGGGCAAGGGAGCTTGGGGCAAGGGAGCCTGGGGCAAGGGAGCCTGGGGCAGGGGAGCCTGGGGCAAGGCTGTCATGCGGGTCGATTACCTCGTGCGCGCGTGTCCGGCGGAGGAGGCCGGCTCCGCGGCCGGCCCCGTCGTCGATTTCGTGGCAGGATCCGTGCCGGCGGTCTGCCCGCAGCCCGGCGCGTCGAACAGAGCCGCCAGGCCGCAGGCCGAGCCGAGCATCCGCCGACCGCTATGGCCGACGCCCGGCACGATATGGAGGGGCTGGCGCAGGTCCGGGTGCCGTGCCCGCAGGGCCTCCCAGTAGAACTCGCCGCGGGCGAGGCGGAACGGCCCCTGCGCCTCGGCCATGCAACTCCGGTCGAGGGCGGGATGATCCGGGTCGGTGTCCCGGCTGCCGAGCAGATAGGTCACCGGCCTGGCGACGTAGGCCGCTTCCAGCGCCTTCGGGTCGGCCCCGGCGGCATAGCGCGGCAGGTCCCGCATGCCGTATTTCCAGCGGTCGTAGCCGGGGCAGCCCACGGTCGGCCCGGGCCGCTCGGGCGTGAACCAGGCGTAGCTGCTCGGGTTGGCGACGACGACGCTCACGCGCACGCCCCGCTGACCCAGGGCGTCGCCGGCCCGGGACAGGATCGCGTAGCGCTGCGCCACCTGCCCGCCGCCTGAATGCCCGGCGACGACGATGCGCGACAGGTTCGGGAAGAGCGTCCGGTCGCCGAGCCGGGCGAGGAGCGCGTCGAGGGCGTCGAAGGAACTGAGAGGCTGTGGCCTCAGCGCGTCCTCGCCGCCCTGCCAGCCCTCCAGCGACCAGTGCAGCACGTCCGCCGGCAGGCCGTAGGCCGCCCAGTCGGTCTCGGCCAGGAATTGCGGCGCCACCACGAGCGTGCCCTTGCCGGCGGCGCCGGCCTCCTCCCGGGCGGCGAGGCCGGTGTCGAAATAGGCGTCGGCATCGCGCAGGCGGCCATGGAGCACGATCACCGCCCGGGTCAGCTCCGGGTGGGGCCGTTCCAGATCGGCGGAGGCGAAGAGCAGCAGCCGCGCCCCCGGCGCCACCGTCAGGCTGCGGTCGGCCAGGACGGAGACGGGTCTGTGGTGCCGGCCCGCCTCGTCGGCGCCCTGGGCCCGGAGGGCCGGCGGCGCGAGCAGGAGCGGCAATGCGAGGAGGAGCCGGGCGAGGAGGAGCCGTCGGGTGCGGAGCGGGAGCATCATCGCGCCTCGAGGAGCATCGCCGCCGCGGGCGGCCTGCCTGTTCCTGACCCTTGCCCGGGATGGCTGGTGCCGGCGGAGGGGATCGAACCCCCGACCTTCGGTTTACAAAACCGCTGCACTACCGCTGTGCTACACCGGCGAGAGCCCGCAAGCCCGAGAACCCGCAAGCACTTGATACGCAAACACGAGACCCCGTCACGGGCGGGTCTTTAGAGCCCCTGGGCGTGCCGGCGTCAAGGCGCAAAATCCGGGCTGGGCGCCCCCGCCCGCGTGCCCGGCCTTGGCCCGCGACGATCCCCATCCCCAACGGTCAGCCGCCCTGCGATTGCAGGAACGCGACCGGGGCGGGCGCGGTCCGGTCGAGCACCGCGGCGGTGAGGCGGCCGGTCCGCAGCGGTGCGGTGTCGAGGTTGGTGCGGAAGGGATGGCAGTCGGGCCGGCCGGCGTAGCAGGGCGTGTGCCCATGGACGACGTGCTTGCCGAAATCGTAGTCGACGGACAGGAACGGCTCGCGGATCCACAGGCGGGCCTCCACGCTCGGATCGATGCCGCGGCGGCCCGGGCGGAAGCCGGCATGGACGTAGTAGCGCAGCGTGTCCTCATGCACGGTCTTCAGCCCGGCGATCCAGGCCAGCTCCGCCGCCGGAAGGTCCGCAATCCGCGCCACGCCGTAAGAGGCGAGGGTCCGGTCGCCGCCGGTCGCGAGCCAAGCGGCAGCCCCGTGCGGATCGTGCGCCGCCCGCAGCAGGGCCGCTTCCCGGTTGCCCATCAGGCAGGTGACGGAAACGGGATCGGCCTCCTGCAACGCCCGCACGGCGGCGACGACGCGGGCACTCTCCGGTCCCTTGTCGATGTAGTCGCCGAGGAAAACCAGCCGCCGGCGCCGGCCGGCCCCGTGCGCCGCGATCCGGCCGAGCAGGCTCTCGAGCGCGCCGGCGCAGCCGTGGACGTCGCCGATGGCGTAGGTCAGTTCGTCCATGGTGCGGGATGGGCTCCGTCGGGCGGGGGATGGATGAAAAGGCCGAAACGGAGAGCCTGACCCGCGTCAAGGCCGCCGCGCCGGAACGAGACGCGGCGAGAAGACTTCGGGACGCAGAGTCCGGCCGCCGACGGGATCCCGGGACGACAGGGCCCCCCCCCGACCCCGGCCTCCGTCGATTGCCGGACGTTTCGTCCTTGCCTTGCCTGGTCTTTTCGCTCTCACGGCGAGTGACGACAAATCAGCCGAGCGATCTATGCCCAAGGCAGGAACGACCGCCCGATACGAGGCGGGGCCGTACTTCTCGACCGACGGCGCGATGCCGCCAGCGGAGGACGGGTTCGAGGCGTATCACGGCCTCGACGCGACCGTGGCCGATGCCATTCGGCTCGACGGCCTAATCCGGTTCGATCGCCGGGTGCGGAGCGTCGCACGTGTCCGGAGGCCGCGGCGGGCCGGCGCGACGGCTTCGACCACGCCGCCGCCCGGCTCGTCCTCGCCGGCGCCCTGGCGAGCGCCTCGCCCGGGTGGTCGCGGAACTTCCCGGTCTCGCCCTCTCGGGATCGGGGCGCGACCCCGATCACGCGCCGCAGGCAGGACCGGCACAGGCCCGGGACGTGGTGCGCATGGCCGGTGCGGGCCGGGAGGCGCACCCGCGGGATATCCCGATCGGCCGGCACCTCGCCGACTGGTGCAACGATCGGCCCCGAGGCCGACGGGCCGTTGCTGCACTGCAACATAAGGCCGCAGTGTTCGACCTTGGTCCGGCCCTGGCACGTGAATCGCTGTGCTTCCCCGGCGCGGCGCCAAGATCCCCCGGCCCGGATCGTCGCCCGCCGTTCGCGCCCTCGAGGCCGGTGGAGATGACATGACGGACTTTCTCACCGTCGCCCTGGTCTGCGCCGGCACGCTGGCGGCGCCGGATTGCTCGCGCGACACCGCCCTCGACGTCGCGGTCGCACCGGCCCCGACCCCCATCGCCTGCCTGATGCAGGGCGAGACCCTGGCGGCGCGCAGCGGCCTCGTGCGCGGGCGCGAGACCTACCTGAAGGTTGCCTGCGAGCGCCGGCGCACCGCCGCGCTCCGCCCCGAGGCGGAGGCGCGCTAGCGACGCAAGGCGGGTGCGGGGGGATGGATGGATCGGCCGCGCCGGGCTATGCCCTCCCTCCCGTTGCGCAAACAAGGCCCGCGCGGGTCCGCCCGCGCAAGGATCGGGCCGCCCGCGCATCGACGAGGAGCGTCGCCCCCGCCCCATGCAGATCGAAGCCGTTCCGCCGCAGACCCACCTGCCGCCTCTCGCCAAGCTCGCCCTGGAGCTGGGACCCCTCGGGGTGTTCTTCCTCGGCAACGCCTATGCCGAGAAGTTCGGCTTCGCGTCCGACCAGCGCCTGTTCGTGGCGACCGGGCTGTTCATCGTCGCGACCCTGGCGGCGCTCGCGGTCCACTACGTCTGGGTGCGGCGGCTGCCGATCATGCCGCTCGTCTCCGGCGTCGTGGTGGTGGTGTTCGGCGGGCTCACGCTGCTCCTGCGCGACGAACTGTTCATCAAGCTCAAGCCGACCATCGTGAACAGCCTGTTCGGGGCGGTGCTGCTCGGCGGCCTCGCCTTCGGCCGGCCGCTGCTCGCCCTGGTGCTCGACAGCGTGTTCGACCTCACCCAGGAGGGCTGGCGCAAGCTCACCTTCCGCTGGGGCCTGTTTTTCTTCTTCCTGGCGGCGGTGAACGAGGTGGTGTGGCGCACCCAGACCACCGATTTCTGGGTCAGCTTCAAGGTGTTCGGCATCATGCCGCTCACCATCGCCTTCGCGCTCGCCCAGACTCCGCTGCTGCTGCGCTACGAGCGCAAGAAGGACGAGACGAGGTCCGGGTCCGGGCAAGAGTCCGGTAAAGGATCCGACCAAGCATAGGGACGCAGTGCCGCAGGCGGAACGGGCGCCGGGGATCGGCGATTCACCCCGTCATGATCCCAAGCCCCGCCGACCTCGCCGACAAGGCCCTCCTGATCCACCGCCGACTGTGCGGGGTCTATGGCTGCCCGATCGCCTATTTTCACGACCTCGACCCGGTGAGCGAGCTGATCTCCTCGCTCCTCTCCCACCGCACCCGCAACGCCGATTCCGGCCGCGCCTTCAAGGCGCTGCGGGCGCGCTTCAACGACTGGGATTCGCTCGTCGCGGCGCCGACCGACGAGGTGCAGGCGCTGATTTCCGGCGTGACCTGGCCGGAGCTGAAGGCGCCGCGGATCCAGGCGGTCCTGCGCGCGGTGCGGGAGCGGGCCGGGAGCCTCGACCTGGCTTTTCTCCGCGAGATGCCGGTGCCGGAGGCGCGGGCCTGGCTCGAGGCGATTCCCGGCATCGGGCCGAAGACCAGCGCGGCGGTGCTGTCGTTCAGCGCCCTGCGGATGCCGGCCCTGCCGGTCGACAGCCACCACCACCGCGTCGCGCAGCGCACCGGCCTGATCGGCCCGAAGGTCGATGTTGGCCCGTCCCACGCGATCCTTCGCGCGCAATTGCCGGCGGACTGGGATGCGCAGCACCTGTACGACAACCACGAAGTCCTGATGCTGCACGGGCAACGCTGCTGCTTCCACCGCAACCCGGCCTGCGGGCGTTGCGCCGTGCTCGATCTGTGCCCCACCGGACAGGCCAGGTCGGGCGAGCGGGCGAGGCGGGAAACGGCCGCCCTCCACCCCTGATTCCAGGCCCTGCGACCCTCTGCTTGACCCCCCTGCCGGAACGGTCCAGAACGCCGCGCCCGCGGGATTGCGACAGCCCCCGGCCAAGGGACGACGGACCCAGGGGACGACGATCACGATGCCCGCCTTCAAGGAACTGGTCTTCTCCGGCGTCCAGCCGACCGGCAACCTGCATCTCGGCAATTATCTCGGCGCGATCAAGCGCTTCGTCGCCATGCAGGCGCAGTTCGACTGCCTGTACTGCGTCGTCGACCTGCACGCGATCACGGTCTGGCAGGACCCGGCCGAACTGACTCGACAGATCCGTGAAGTGACCGCGGCGTTCCTCGCCGCCGGCATCGACCCCGCCCGCTCGGTGGTGTTCAACCAGAGCCAGGTGCCGCAGCACGCCGAACTGGCCTGGATCTTCAACTGCGTCGCCCGCCTTGGCTGGCTCAACCGCATGACCCAGTTCAAGGAGAAGGCCGGCAAGGACCGCGAGAACGCCAGCGTCGGCCTCTACGATTACCCCGTGCTGATGGCCGCCGACATCCTGGCCTACCGCGCCACCCATGTGCCGGTGGGCGAGGACCAGAAGCAGCACCTCGAACTGACCCGCGACATCGCCCAGAAGTTCAACAACGACTTCGCGGGCGCCATTGCGGAACAGGGCCACGGCGAGGCGTTCTTTCCGATCACCGAGCCGCTGATCGGCGGGCCGGCCGCCCGGGTGATGTCCTTGCGCGACGGCACCAAGAAGATGTCGAAGTCGGACCCGTCCGACTATTCGCGGATCAACCTCACCGACGATTCGGACGCCATCGCCCAGAAGGTGCGCAAGGCCAAGACCGACGCCGAACCCCTCCCCTCCGAGATCGCCGGCCTCGAGAAGCGGCCGGAGGCCGACAACCTCGTGGGCATCTTCGCGGCGCTCAGCGACGCGACCCGCGAGGACGTGCTGCGCGATTACGGCGGCGCCCAGTTCTCGGCCTTCAAGGGCGCGCTCGTCGACCTCGCGGTGGCGAAGCTCGGACCGATCGGCGCCGAGATGCAGCGCCTCGTCGCCGATCCGGGCCACATCGACGCGGTGCTCGCCGACGGTGCCGCCCGCGCCGAGGCGATCGCCGCCCCCAACATCGCCGCCGTCAAGGACATCGTCGGCTTCGTGCGCCGGCGCTGAGGACCGCTCGCCGCCGCCCCAGTGGATCTAGAACACCTTCTTGCCGTTCCGGGGCCGCGCAGCGGAGCCCGGAACGACAAGAAGGTTTTTTAGATTCGTCAATGGGACCGGTCCTCAGCAGATTTCGCAAAAGTGGTTGCCGCCTCTGCGACAAACCAAGCGTCCAAGCGGACGAAGCGTCGGCCTGCCCACAGTGTATGACACAGCACGTTGAGAGATGCGGGAACGACGGCCGCCGCGCCGAAACCCTCCCCGCAACCTGCTGTGTCGTGTAGTGAGTTGCCGCGCGATCGGGCAGTGCTCCAGCATGCGGGTGTCTCGGCGCCGCTGTCATCATCTGTCAGATATCGGACTGAGCGATACAGTCTAACGTCAAGACTGTGGCGGTCGGAGGCTTGACGATGCGGACTCATTTCGGCTGTCGCAGCTTTTGCAAACCCTGACGCCAAATCCATCCCTCGCTCGCGCCGACCACGTGCAGCCGCGCAAAATCATCCTCACATCTTGCCGCTGGCTTTCAACTGTGACAGCCGCGTCACAGCCCGCTCGGCCGAATCATCCCGCTGCACATCCTGAACCCACTCCTCGATCAAAGTCGGGCGTGAGCGTGACTTTTGCCGCAGGATTTCGATCTGGTCCCGCAGGACGGTGTTCCGTGGCGCGGTTCCATGCTGCCGATACGGCGGTGATTTGCGGTGGCTCGACATGCCGGGCATGCTCTGACGGCGTCGTTAACAGGTGGTAAAGATCTGTCAGGCCCATGCCGTCGGGTGGGCTCCCTCACCGGATGGTGATGATCGCCATTCACGGGCTTGCAGCGCAGCCGGCCGGGCCGATAACCCGGGCGGAGCGATCATCCGCGGGAGACGGTGCACATGGCGATCCAGGCCCTCATCTTCGACGTCTTCGGCACCTTGCTCGACTGGCACGGCGGCGTCGCCCGGGAGGCGGGGCGGCTTCTGGCGCCGTTCCGGCCCGACCTCGACGGCGCCGCCTTCGCACGGGCCTGGCGCGACCGCTACCAGCCCGGCATGGAGCCGATCCGCCAGGGCGCCCGGAGCTACACCGACCTCGACACCCTGCATGCCGAGAGCCTGGAGGGCGTGCTCGCCGGCCTCAACCTGGCGGAGGCGGTGCCGCCGGAGATCCGGGCCGAACTGGTCCTCGCCTGGCACCGGCTCGATGCCTGGCCCGAGGTGCCGGACGCGCTCGCGCGCCTTCGCGAAAACTACCTGCTGGCGCCCTGCTCCAACGCGCATGTGCGGCTCGCCATCGCGCAGGCCCGCCGCAACCGCCTGCCTTGGGACACGGTGCTCGGGGCCGAGATCGCCCAGGACTACAAGCCGAAGCCCGCCGTCTATCTTCGTGCCGTCGAGGTCCTGCGGCTCCAGCCGGACGAGGTGATGATGGTGGCGGCCCATTCCTCGGACCTCGCGGCGGCGGCCGCCTGCGGTCTCGCCACCGCCCACGTCGCCCGGCCCGACGAGAGCGGCCCGGGCACCGGCGAGCCGGCGCCCCTGGTGCCGGTGGATGTTGCGGCGTCGGACTTGGCGGATCTTGCCCGCCAGCTCGGCTGCTGAGGCAAGGTAAAGGCCCGCCCCCCGAAGGAGGCGGGCCCCGATAAGACCCCGCGCGGGTCCTCAGTTCAGCAGGGCGTGCGCCGGCCGGCGCTCGTCGGGGGACACCGACTGGTCGCCGATGAACAGGCCGACAGGGCCGAGGCGCACCGGCACCGTCTCGCCGTCATGGACCCGGCCGGCCAGGATCTGCTCGGCGAGCGGGTCCTGCACCGCCTTCTGGATCACCCGCTTCAGCGGGCGCGCGCCATAGGCCGAGTCGTAGCCCTTCTCGGCGAGCCAGGTGCGGGCGTCGGGCTCGATGTCGAGGGTGATCTTGCGATCCTCCAGCAGCTTGGCGAGGCACCCGAGCTGGATGTCGACGATCGCCCCCATCTCCTGCCGCTGCAAGCGGTGGAACAGGATGATCTCGTCGACCCGGTTCAGGAACTCGGGCCGGAAGTGCGAGCGGACCACATTCATCACGTCGTCGCGCACCACGTCGGTGTCCTGGCCCTCCGGCTGGTTGACCAGATACTCGGAGCCGAGATTCGACGTCATGACGATCAGCGTGTTGCGGAAGTCCACCGTCCGCCCCTGCCCGTCGGTGAGCCGCCCGTCGTCGAGGACCTGCAGCAGGACGTTGAACACGTCCGGATGCGCCTTCTCGATCTCGTCGAACAGCACGACCTGGTAGGGCCGGCGCCGCACGGCCTCGGTCAGAGCGCCGCCCTCCTCGTAGCCGACATAGCCCGGAGGCGCGCCGATTAGGCGGGCCACCGCGTGCTTCTCCATGTACTCGGACATGTCGATCCGCACGAGGGCGGTGTCGTCGTCGAACAGGAAGCCGGCGAGCGCCTTGGTCAGCTCGGTCTTGCCGACGCCCGTGGGGCCGAGGAACATGAACGAGCCGATCGGCCGGTGCGGGTCCTGCAGCCCGGCGCGGGCCCGCCGCACGGCGGTGGCCACCGCCACCACCGCCTCGGTCTGGCCGACGACGCGTTTACCCAGCGCCGCCTCCATTCCGAGCAGCTTCTCGCGCTCGCCTTCCAGCATCTTGTCGACCGGCACGCCGGTCCAGCGCGACACCACACCGGCGATGTGGCTCGGCGTCACCGCCTCTTCCATCATCCCCGAGCCGTTGCCCCGCGAGCCGTCGGCGCCGCGCGCCTCGATCTCGGCCAGCTCGCGCTCGAGCCCCGGGATGATGCCGTAGGCGAGCTCGCCCGCCTTCTGGTACTGGCCCTGGCGCTGCGCCGCCGCGAGGTCGTTGCGGGCCTCGTCGAGCTTCTTCTTCAGCTCCGCGGCACGGCCGAGCTTGTCCTTCTCGGCCTTCCAGCGCGCGGTGATCGCGGCCGACTGCTCCTCGAGGTCGCCGAGTTCCTTCTCCAGCCGCACCAGCCGGTCGCGGGAGGCGGAATCGGTCTCCTTCTTCAGCGCCTCGCCCTCGATCTTCAGCCGCACGATCTCACGGTCGATGTTGTCGAGTTCCTCGGGCTTCGAATCGACCTGCATGCGCAGGCGCGAGGCCGCCTCGTCGACGAGGTCGATCGCCTTGTCGGGCAGGAAGCGGTCGGTGATGTAGCGGTTCGACAGGGTCGCGGCCGCCACCAGCGCCGAATCCTGGATCCGCACGCCGTGATGCTGCTCGTACTTCTCCTTGATGCCGCGCAGAATCGACACCGTATCCTCAACGGTCGGCTCCGAGACGAAGACCGGCTGGAAGCGCCGGGCCAACGCCGCGTCCTTCTCGACGTGCTTGCGGTACTCGTCGAGCGTGGTCGCGCCGACGCAGTGCAGCTCGCCGCGGGCGAGCGCGGGCTTCAGCAGGTTCGAGGCGTCCATCGCCCCATCCGCTTTGCCGGCCCCGACCAGGGTGTGCATCTCGTCGATGAACAGGATGATCTGGCCTTCCGCGGCCGTCACCTCGGAGAGCACGCCCTTCAGCCGCTCCTCGAACTCGCCGCGATACTTCGCGCCGGCGATCAGCGCGCCCATGTCGAGGGCGAGGAGCTGCTTCTCGCGCAAGCTTTCCGGCACGTCGCCGTTGACGATGCGAAGCGCCAGCCCCTCGACGATGGCGGTCTTGCCGACGCCGGGCTCGCCGATGAGGACCGGGTTGTTCTTGGTGCGCCGCGACAAAACCTGGATGGTGCGGCGGATCTCCTCGTCGCGGCCGATCACCGGGTCGAGCTTGCCGTCGCGGGCGGCCTCGGTGAGGTCGCGGGCGTATTTCTTCAGCGCGTCGTAGGCGTTCTCGGCCGTGGCGTTGTCGGCGGTGCGGCCCTTGCGCAGGGCGTTGATGGCGCCGTTGAGCGAGGCGGCGGTGACGCCGGCTTGGCTCAGGATCTTGCCGGCATCGCTGTCCTTCTCGACCGCGAGCGCCAGCAGCAGGCGCTCCACGGTGACGTAGGAATCGCCCGCCTTCTCGGCGGCCTTCTCGGCGGTGTCGAACAGGCGCATCAGCTCGCGGGTCGCCTGCGGCTGCGAGGCGCCGCCCGAGACCTTCGGCTGCTTGGCCAGCCACGCTTCGGTCTGTGCCAGCGCCACGCGCGACTGGCCGCCGGCCCGATCGATCAGGCCTGCGCACAGGCCCTCGGGATCGTCGAGCAGCACCTTCAGCACATGGGCGGGGCCCAGCTGCGGATGCCCCTCGCGCAGGGCCAGCGACTGCGCCGCCTGAACGAAGCCCCGCGCCCGCTCGGTGTACTTCTCGAAGTTCATGAATTCGCTCCTCCTCGGCCGATCCTCCCGCCCTCTGACGAGGCGACGGGGGATCGAAGGGTTCGCCCTCGCGCAGTCGTCGCGCGCCGGGCGCCGGCCCTTCCTGGAAGCGGCCAGCCCTTCCCATGTGGTGTGACATATCTGTAACACAAGGGGCGGCCGGCGCGATTTCGCGGGCCGGAACCATGCGGCGCGGGGATGGCTTGGTGCTGGCTCGGCGGCGGCGTTACGGCAAGGGCGCGAGGTCAGATGTTCAGGCGGGCCGATTTCCACTAACCAGAGGGCATGACCGCCGCCGCCCTCACCGTCACCGCCCTTCACCGCTATCCCGTGAAGGGCCTCTCGCCCGAGCCCCTGGCCGCGGCCGCGCTGACGGCCGGCGGCTATTTCCCGGGCGACCGGCTGTTCGCGGTCGAGAACGGCCCGAGCGGCTTCGATCCCGCCGCGCCGGTGCACCAGCCCAAGATCAAGTACCTGATGCTGATGCGCAACGAGGCGCTGGCCCGTCTCGCGACCACCTACGACGACGCGACCGGAATGTTGACGATCCGCGAGGGCGACCGCGAGGCGGCCCGCGGCGACCTCGGGACGAAGGAGGGACGGCTCACCATCGAGGCGTTCTTCCGCCGCTACCTCCCGAAGGAGCTGCGCGGCCCGCCGAAGGTGCTGGCCGCGCCGGAGGGCTACCGCTTCACCGATTCGCGCAGAGGCTTCGTCTCGCTCATCAACCTGGCGAGCGTTGCGGCGGTCGAGGACATGGTCGGGGCGGCGGTGGATCCGTTGCGGTTCCGCGGCAACCTGCATGTCACCGGGCTCCCGGCCTTCGCCGAGCTCGACCTCGTCGGGGCCGAACTCGCCACGGAGGCGGGCCTGCGTCTCAAGGTGACGAAGCGCATCGTGCGCTGCGCCGCCACCAACGTCGACCCGGCAACGGGTCAGCGCGACCTCGCGATCCCGGAGGCCCTGCAAAAGACCCTCGGCCACGCCGATTGCGGGGTCTATGCCGAGGTGGTCGCGGGAGGCGTGGTGCGGATGGGGGACGCGTTGCGGGTGGGCTGACGCGCGGGTCTCAGCGCTTCGACGGCAGCCAGTCCGGCTCGGGCTCCTGGCGCGGCAGCACCGCCGCCACGGCGTCGAGATCGACCGTGTAGCTGTCGGTGAGCAGGCGCCAGAGATCCTGGCGGCTGGCGGCGCGGTGGCTCAGCGAGGTGACGGTCGCGGCGAGCAGCGACGGGTTGGTGAGGGCGGGACGCGGCAGGAGCGAATCGACGAGGCGCATCGTTGGGGGATCCGGTGGACCGTCCACAGGATGCTCGGATCGTGGTTAAGCACAGGTAAAGCGCGACCGGTCTCAGGCGCCGTCATCCAACCGTCGCGGGCCGCCGCCAGAACCCGGCGACCCGAGGGGCGCGGCCGTCGCGCGGAAACGCCGTGCGTGAGATTTCGGTGTGACACGCCGCGCGATGATGCGTAGAACCCCGCGCCGACCGCGTGCCGCGACAGTGCCGCGACCCGACCTTGCGAGAGGACACCCGCCGCGATGAGCGATTCCGGAGCGGACAAAGCGCCCCAAGTCCAGCCGCCCGAAGTCCAGTTGCCCAACGTCCACGTGCGGGCCGAGGTGCTGGTGCAGGCGCTGCCGCACATGCAGCGCTACGACGAGGAGGTCGTGGTCATCAAGTATGGCGGCCACGCCATGGGCGACCGCGCCGCGGCGGAGGATTTCGCCGAGGACATCGTGCTCCTCGAGCAGTCGGGCCTGAAGCCCGTGGTGGTCCATGGCGGCGGGCCGCAGATCGGCCGCATGCTCGACCGGCTCGGCATCAAGTCCGAGTTCCGCGAGGGCCTGCGCGTCACCGACGAGGCCACCGTCGAGGTCGTCGAGATGGTGTTGGCGGGATCGATCAACAAGCAGATCGTCGGCTGGATCTCGGCCGAGGGCGGCAAGGCGATCGGCCTGTGCGGCAAGGACGGCAACATGGTGCGGGCGCGCCGCGCCGCCCGCACGGTGATGGATCCCGATTCGCTCATCGAGCGCCAGCTCGATCTCGGCCTCGTCGGCGAGCCCGAGCACGTCGACCGCACCGTCCTCGACGCGGTGCTGAAGGCCGAGCTGATCCCGGTCCTCGCCCCCGTGGCGGTCGGCAGCGACAACCAGACCTACAACGTCAACGCCGATACCTTCGCGGGGGCCATCGCCGGGGCGATGCGGGCCAAGCGCCTGCTGCTGCTGACCGACGTGCCGGGCGTGCTCGATAAGAACAAGAAGCTGATCCCGGAACTGTCGATCGAGGATTGCCGCCGGCTGATCGCCGACGGGACCATCACGGCCGGCATGATCCCGAAGATCGAGACCTGCATCTATGCCCTGGAGCAGGGCGTCGAGGCGGTGGTCATCCTGGACGGCAAGGTGCCGCACGCGGTGCTGCTCGAATTGTTCACCGATTACGGCGCCGGGACCCTGATCCGCCGCTCGTGAGCACGACGGCCTCGGTCGGCCCTGCGGGCCGCCCGATCCGTGATACGAAATCCGGACGTGATCGTCCGGATTTCGTATCACCAGCCCGCGCGGTGGAGCCGGAGGCTCCACACGCGTGAGCGAAGCCGATTTTCGCATCGCGCAGCGAACAGTCGGAAATCGCACGAGACCATCCTTTCGCCTTCCCTTCCGCCGTGCCTCGCTTATCTTGGGCGTCCGGG
The DNA here is from genome assembly GCF_011043735.1 of Methylobacterium sp. DB0501. Classification (GTDB taxonomy): domain Bacteria; phylum Pseudomonadota; class Alphaproteobacteria; order Rhizobiales; family Beijerinckiaceae; genus Methylobacterium; species Methylobacterium alsaeris. The sequence continues at coordinate 44,361 of NZ_JAAKGV010000008.1, forward strand.
GCCGTGGGGCCCCCGTCGCCGGATCGTCCCTTGCTCCTGCCAGGCGAGAGCCACCTCACCGCGCCTAAGGCCCGCGGCTTCTCGGGAATCGACACCTGGGTGTTCGACCTCGACAACACGCTCTATCCCCACGACGCCCGCGTCTGGCCGCAGGTCGACGAGCGCATCACCCTCTACGTGATGAACCTGTTCGGGCTCGACGGGATCTCGGCGCGGGCCTTGCAGAAGTACTTCTACCACCGCTACGGCACGACGTTGCGTGCGCTGATGGCCGAGTGGAAAATCGATCCTTACGAGTTCCTCGACTTCGCCCACGACATCGACCATTCGAGCATCGCGCTCAATCCGGATCTCGGACTGGCGATCGAGAGCCTGCCCGGCCGCAAGCTGATCCTCACCAACGGCTCGCGCCGGCATGCCGAGAACGTGGCGAAGAAGCTCGGCATCCTCGACCATTTCGAGGACGTGTTCGACATCGCGGCGGCCGATTTCGTGCCCAAGCCCGAACGCAGCGCCTACGAGAAGTTCCTGAGCCGCCACGGCGTCGACCCGACCCGCTCGGCCCTGTTCGAGGACATCGCCAAGAACCTCGTCGTCCCGCACGACCTCGGCATGGCGACGGTGCTGGTGGTGCCCCGCACCATCGACCCGTTCCGCGAGAGCTTCGAGCAGGAGGCGGTGCGCGCGCCCCATATCGACCACATCACCAACGACCTCGCGGGCTTCCTGACCGACCGGGTCGCCCCGGTGCTGGCGGCGTGAGCGTGCCGGACCGGCAAGATCCCGGTGAGCAAGATCCCGGCGAGCAAGATCCCGGCGAGCAGGATCCTGCGGAGATCTGGGGCCGGCGCATCGGCCGTGGGCTCGGCTTCGCGGCCCTCGTCGTGCTGGGTTACCTGCTTGGCCGGCAGCTGGCCCTGTGGTGACGCCTCCGAGACCACCAGGACCCGAGACCACGATGTCCGATACCGACTGGAGCACCCGCCGAGCCCCCGATCTCGCCGCCATCGAGGCCCTGGCCGAAGCGGCCTTCGCGCGCCTGCCCGACAAGTTCCGGGCCCTGTGCGAGGGCGTGGTGATCCGGGTCGAGGAGTTTCCCGACGACGAGACCCTGGAGGAGATGGGCTGCGAGAGCGAGTTCGACCTTCTCGGGCTGTTCCGCGGCATCGGCCTGGCCCAAGGCGGCGGCGCCCTGAACCTCGCCACCGGGCAGTTCCCCAACATGGTCTGGCTCTATCGCCGGCCGCTCCTCGATTACTGGGCCGAGCACGACGAGACCCTGGGCCATCTCGTCACCCACGTCCTGGTGCATGAGATCGGTCACCATGTCGGGTTTTCCGACGACGACATGGCGGCGATCGAGGCGGCGGCCGAGGAGTGAGGCCGGCCTGCCCGCGCCCAGGCGGGTCTCGCGCCGGCTGAGGCCGTTTCGCCAGAATTCCTTGCCGGATGTCGGCGGCACATTCCTGACGGGCTAGGGCGATGCCGGCTCGCATGGGCGTCCCAGGTCGGTCTACATCATTGACAAGATTGACGTATCTCTCAGGCTTCGCCGCGCCGCATCGATATGCCCTGGGGCAGTATAACCGTGAGGTAATTGCCGACGATTGGACTCAACCCTATTGGGTGCGATGAATCGTTGTCCCTCGTCACCCTGAATCGGACATGTCCGTACCCAGCACCCTCGCCCCGGTCCGCATCGAGACCGGCGGCTTCGACAGCGAGGGCCGACTGGCCTTCCGCGACGGGCGCCTCATCGGCGTCCTGACCCTGCTCGACCCGGAACTCTACGACGAACTGGGGCTTGGCCGGCACTGGTTCCTGGAGGCGGCGTTCGGGCGGGTCGTCGACGAGCCGCGCCCGCCGGCCTTCCCGACCCTCGATGCGGCCTGCGCCTGGCTCGACGACCGGACGGCCCGGGTCAGGCCGCACTGCGCGGTGGGAGCGCGCTCGCCTTCGGCCGGCTGGTGCGGAACTGGCCCCGCTCCGCGGCGATGAAGATCAGGACCACGATCGTCACGCTGGTGAACCACCAACTCGCGGTGGTGCCGATGCCGAGGCAGGCCGAGGTGAAGGCGGTGGCGGCGGTGGCCATCGCGCCCGGCGTCAGCACCGGGTGCTCGCGGCCGGAATGGCGGATGCCGTTCCACAGCACGAAGGCGGCCGCGAAGGCGCCGACGATCCCGAGCTCGTACCAGATCTCGAACAGCAGGGAGGACGGGGCGTTGATCGGCAGCATGCCGACCACCTTGCCGCGGAGCGCCGTCTCCAGGCCGTGACCGGTGACGAGGCGCAGGGGCTCGCTCGTCACCACCCGCTGCCAGGCCTTCAGGGACAGGATCGTCGGGTGGAGCGGCCCGAGCAGCGGCGTCAGCAGCGGCCGCAGGACGAAGGGCAGCAGCGGCGCCAGGGCGACGAGGCCCGCCGCGACCCCGGCGGTGACCCGCACGCCAAGCCCCTGGCGCCAGGCCGAGAGCGCGAAGGCGGCCGCCCCGACGGCGAGCGCCATCAGCGGCACCGGCCCGGGTGCCAGCACCAGGGCGAGCGCGACCACGACGGCGAGGCCGAGCGCCTCCATGTCGCGGCGGCGCGAGCGCAGCCAGGCCGCGGCGGGCCAGAGCAGCAGGGCGAGCAGCATCGCGCCGCGCTCCAGCGCGCTGTCGTCCTCGAAGCCGCCGCGCAGCGAGGCGCCGCTGAACAGCCCGAGCAGCACCGCCCCGATCGCCGCCGCACCGACGCCCAGCGGCAGCAGGTAGAGATTGGCCGAACGCATCCGGTCGGGCAGCGCGAGATAGCCTGCCACCGTCAGCCCGACCGTGGCGGCGAGGTTGAGCAGGCGCTCGCTCGCCGGGCCGGGGAACGGCGTCCAGACCAGCGACAGGGCGCACCAGCCGAGCAGCAGCGCGCCGGCCAGGATCGCCCGCGCCCCGCCGAGCCGCGACAGCCCCGCCCTGAGGGGCCGCTGCGCCCCGTCGAGCAGGGCGGCGATGATGAGCAGCGCGATGCCGATCGGCGCCAGGATCACCACGCTGCGCCGCGACACCAGCGCGGTGACCGGGATCACCACCGTCAGGCCGAAAAAGGCGAGGCGGCGCAGCAGCGCCGCCGCGTCGACGGCGGGATCGGGGGTGTGCGACGTCGCGCGCGGCATGGCGGCCAATCCGGGTGACGGCGCGAAAGGGCGCCGCTCCCTCCCCTCCTAGTCGAGAGGGCGGCTCCTGCGCTGTAGATGGGGCGCAACACTGAGGAAGGGCGCGGCGGGCGCGGCGCGTCCGGGAGCGGCTGGAGCGCCGGCAGCAGGTCGTTGTTCTCCTCGATCCGCAGCATCCGGACATCGACCATGACGGTGCGGAACCACGGGGATTCCCGCGCCACGTCCTGAAACGTCAGGACGCACCGCACCGGGTCGACCTGGCCGTTGCCGAAGTCGACGCTACCCTGCTGCCGGTCGAAGCCGTGGCGCTCCGGCACCCGGGGAATGTCCTGGTCGCCGTTCTGCCAGCGTGCGTTACGCTATTGGTTCTTCAGCGTCTCGGTGTCGAGATCGAAGCAGAACGCCTATACCCGCCTGCTCCACGCCGGTCGATTGGGGATGTGTCGAGGCAGGAGATCGTCGATCTCATGACCTTGCAGCAAGCGGCGCTGGGGGCGTCGAGCCTTCATCGATGTGCTGCCGCCCTCGCCGAGACGGTCGTCCGGACATGCCCGGACATCCTTCGGGTGAAACCGGTGCAGTTCCCGCGCTCGTGCGAAGGTGCCGGATCAGCCGTCCAAAGCCGCCGCCACGTCCTCCTCCGTCACCGCGTCGAGGGCCTTCGCCACCTTGCAGGCGCGGGAGCCTGCGCTCGGGGCCATGATCAGGATGACCGTCTCGGTGCCCGGGCAGGCCGGATCGGCGCAGACGATCTCGTTGACGGCGAGCGTCACTTCCGGGCCGAAGCCGCCGAGCCGGCGGGCGATCTCCGCCACCCGGGCCCGCGCGGCGGCGTCCGGCCCCGGGCGCCGGCGGAAGGCGCCGAGGAGGCCCATGGTCAGCGCGGCAGGCTGAGCAGGCCGGCCTGGCCGTCGGCGCAGCCGAAGGCCAGGTGCTCGCCGCCGGGATGCCAGCTCATCGCCGTCACGGCGCTGCCCCGCACCGCGGGGCGCACGAGCAGCTCCGAGGCGTCGGTGAAGCGGATCAGCAGCACGCAGCCATCTTCGTAGCCCGCCGCCAGGACCGGAGCCTTCGGGTGGAACGCGACCCGCGACACCCGGGCCGGGCGCACGCCGCATTCCCGCGGCGCCTTGCCGGTCGGGCCTTCCTTGGAATCGAACGGCCACACGATCACGGCCTCCGCGCCGCTCGTCGCCAGCCAGTCCCCGTCCGAGGACCAGGCGGTGGAGCGCACCTTGGCCGGGTAGCCGGTCATCCGCATGTGGCCGCGGTCGGGCTGCAGGCGCCAGCCGTGCAGGGCGTTCTCCTGCATCGTGGTGATGACGAAGCGTCCGTCCGTCGACCAGGTCACGTCGATGTGCGAGCCCTTCCAAGTCAGGGCTTCAGGGGCGGTGTCGAGGTTCGGGTACCACAGCGTGGCGCCGCCGTAATGGGACACCGCGAGCCGGTAGCCCTTCGGCGCGAAGGCGAGGCCGCGGGCGGTCGAGGGCGCCTCGAAGGTCCTCTCGCGGCCCTTGGCGTCGCGGGCGACGACGCGCTTGCCCGCCGCATGGGCGACGCCGCCGTCGGGGTGAAGCGCCAGCGCGTCGATCCAGGCCCCGCCCTTCGCCGTCGCGATCTCGTCGAGCGTCCCGTCGGCCTTCAGCGACACGACCCGGCCGTCGTCGCCGCCGGTGACGAGGCGCTTGCCATCGCCTGCCGCCACCAGGATGCCGGCTTCCGGATGGGCCTCGACCCGCCGGGTTTCGCCGCCCTCCGCGACGAGCAGTGCCGCCCCATCGCCGAGGGCCAGGGCGAGGGTCCGGCCGAGCCACTGCGCCGCGATGACGTGAGCACCCGCATCGATCGCCGTGACCTGCTGGGTGAGGGAGGGGGCGGCGGTGGCGCTCATCGCTCTTCCTGTGAACCTCGGATTCGAGGGCGGGCGTCTCACACGGGGGGCCGGCGCGCAAGGGTCCGCGGCAAAGGGTGCGACCGGTTCCCGCCCGCATTAACCGCTCCTCGCGCAGGGTTAAGGCTTCGCTCACCACACCGAGTCAATTTGACCGACCTGGCCCGAACACCGCCCAGGTTCCGGTGGTTCTTCATCCGAACCGTCGCCGGAGCGCCCGGCGCCCCCATCCTCCTGGAGCGAGTTGCGTGATGATCCAGTCTGCCCATGCGGCGATGGTGCCGCCCGCCGCCCTCCCCTGCGAGACGGTGCTGGTGGTCGAGGACGAGGCCATGGTGTGCGAGATCGCCGCCGAGGCCCTGGCGGACGAGGGCTACCGGGTGCTCACCGCCGCCGACGCGGTCGAAGCCGGCCGCATCCTGCAGGCCGAGCGGGTCGACATGCTGTTCACCGACATCGACCTGGCCCGCAACACCAACGGCGTGGCGCTCGCCCGCGACGCGCGGCGCCACTGCCCGCGCCTGCCGGTGGTCTATACCTCGGGCGGCCGCCACACCCTGCGCGAGGGCGAGGCCGTCGCCGACTCGGTCTTCGTGCCCAAGCCCTACCGCCCGAGCCAGATCGTGGCGCTTGCCAACCGCATCCTCGGGCACTGAGCCCGAGGCGATTCCAGACTCGATCGTCGTCACAAGAGGAGCCTTGACCCCAATGCGTCCGCCCTTCGTCCTGACCGGCCTCCTGGCTCTCGTTCTCGCCGGCCACGCCCTCACCGCCGGGGCCAAGGACGTGCCGGCCCCCGCCGCCCCCGCTGCCTCGGCGGTGCGGAGTGCCGCGCCGCTGCCGAGCCCGGCCTGCGACGTCGTCGGCCTGCGGCTCGAGGAGGTGATCGCGAAATCGGCCGAGTTGCAGAAGCCGGCCAACGAGCAGGCGGTGCGCGACCTGCGCACCCTGCGCGACGCCGCCGTGGTGCTCGATGCCTACAAGCATCCGGAGGTCTGCGCGCAGGTCCTCACCGTCCTGCGCCACCTCGCCGCCGACCCGGAGCAGGCGATCGACCAGGGCGGCGACACCGACGAGGAGAAGGCCGAGGCCGTCGAGCAGGCCCGCAAGCCGAAAGCCCCCGACACGAAATCGCCCGAAGTCAAATCTCTTCCCGGGGCGCCCGAGCCGAAGAAATAGCGGAGGACGAGATGGAAGCGGGGCTTGCCGAATGTTCCCGGCGGCCCCGTCGAGGATGGCGGTAACAGATTGGAATTCCTCTGAGTTTCGCTGGCGGCCTTGATCCCGCCCGTTCCTCTCGCTAGTTCGTGCCTGCCGGCGGCCCGGAACCCCGATCTTCGGGTGTCCGGGTCGGAGCCGGTCTTAGTCGACGAACAGGAGCGGGAGCCGGGATGGCGTCGCGCCGTCGCTCGGGAGGGCGGTCGGCCCGCGCCCTGACGGCTGTGCCGCGCTCAGCCGTTCCAGAGGAGTCGCCAGACGTGCTCACGCGAGGGTTGCCCCGGTCCCGGGCCCGCATTGCTCTTCGGCGCACCGCCCTCGTCGGGGCGGCCTCCTGCGTCGCCCTGTCGCTGACGCTGCTCGGCCCCGCCGCGGCGCAGTCAGAGACGCAGTCGGCTGAGAGCAAGTCGGTCGAGGGCAAGTCTGCCGAAGCCACCGTGACCCGCGCTGCCGTGACGCAAGGGGCCGGCGCGCCGCTGCGGATCGAGCTGAACAAGCTCGAGACCGCCGGTGAAGCCTGCAAGGCGATCCTGATCGTCGAGAACGGCAAGGGTGGCGCGATCAAGTCGCTGCGCCTCGACCTCAACGCCTTCGATCCGGACGGGATCGTGCAGAAGCGCAGCATGGTCGAGCTCGGCCCGGTGCCGGCTCGCAAGACGGCGCTCCGCCAGTTCGAGATCTCCCCCACCCCCTGCGCCCAGGTCGGCCGGGTGCTGCTGAACGACGTGGCGGCCTGCGAGGGTCAGGACGGGTCGGGCCACACCCTGTCGCGCGAGTCCTGCCTCGAGCGCATCGAGCCCTCCTCCGCCAAGGGCGCCGCGCCGTTCGTGCGCTGACCTCTCCTCCCAGGCAGAGTTGCATGGCGCAGCTCTGCTTCGCCCCTTGATTCTGCACCCTTCGCCGAAGCGGCGACCGCTTCGGCGAAGGGTGCGTAGAAACCCCGTTCTTTCCGGAGACCGCCGAGATGGATCCGACCACCGCGCCCGCCGCGGCCGCAGGCCACGACTTCTCCTTCCTCGGGCTCTTCCTGCAGGCCGACCCGATCGTGAAGGGGGTGATGATCCTCCTCGTCCTGGCCTCGCTGGTCTCCTGGACGATCATCATCGAGAAGCTGGTGCGCATCGCCGGCGCCCGCCGCCAGGCGAAGTCGTTCGCCAAGCTCGTCGCCAGCGGCGGCATGCCGGAGGCGCGATCGGGCATGTCGGCCCGGGTGGTGGCCGCGGCCCAGGAGGCCTGGCGCGACCAGGATTCGAGCGAGACCCGGGCCGAGCGCCGCGAGCGCATCGAGCGCGCCATGCGGGCGGCGCTGACCCTCGACATCAAGCGGCTCCAGGTCGGCCTGCCGTTCCTGGCCAGCGCCGGCTCGGCGGCGCCGTTCATCGGCCTGTTCGGCACGGTCTGGGGCATCATGAACTCGTTCTCGTCGATCGCGAAGAGCCAGGACACCAGCCTCGCGGTGGTGGCGCCGGGCATCGCCGAGGCACTGTTCGCCACCGCGATCGGCCTCGTGGTCGCGATTCCGGCGGTGCTCGCCTACAACAAGTTCTCGAGCGATCTCGGCAAGGTGCAGTCGGCCTTCGTCGCCGGCATCCAGATCCTGGGCAACCGGCTGGCCCGCGACCGCGGCCACCACGCCCGCAGCGCCGCCGCCGAGTAATCGTCCTTCAGTCCAACGCGTAGCGCCCCTGCCCACAGGGCAGGCGGCCGGAGGCCCGTCAGATGGGTATGGGACCGGTGCAGGCCGGCGCCGGCGACGAGGATGGCTTCGACGCCGCGCCGATGTCCGAGATCAACGTCACCCCGATGGTCGACGTGATGCTGGTGCTGCTGATCATCTTCATGGTCGCCGCACCGCTGATGACCGTCGGCGTGCCGGTGCAGCTGCCGAAGACCGCCGCGGCGAAGAGCGCGGAATCGAAGAAGCCGGTGGTGGTGTCGATCGACAAGGACGGCCAGGCCTTCCTCGCCAAGGAGCCCCTGCCGGCCGACACCGCGCTGGCGCGCCTGAAGCAGGCCGCCGCCGAGGATCCGGGCCAGACCGTGCTGGTGCGCGGTGACAAGGACGTGCCCTACGGCAAGGTGATGGAGGTCATGGGCCTCGTCGGCCAGGCCGGCTTCGCCAAGGTCTCGCTGATCGCCAACGCCCCCCCCGGCGGCGCGGCCCCCGCAGCGACCGCTCCTGCCCCGGCTTCCGCCCCGGCGGCGCCGCGGTAACCCGATGAGCCAGACCGTGACGACCGACGCACCGGAGCCGCGCGAGCCGGGGGCGGGCCTCGGCCTTGCCTTCCTGGTGGCACTGGCGCTCCATGCCGGCGGCCTCTTCGCCCTCACCTACTGGCGGGCCGCGCCGACTCCACCCGGCGAGAACGAGATCACCATCGATCTCGCGCCCGATCTCGCCGCGGTCGACGTGCCGAACGAGGCGCAGGACGTCGAGACCACGCCGACCCCTGCCGACGTGGTTGAGCCGAAGACAGTGCCGACGACCGAGCCACCGGCCGACACCGTCCCGGTCGAGACGCCGCCGGATACGAAGGTCGAGGAGGCGCCGCAGGAGACCCGGGTCGAGCAGGCCCCGGCCGAAACCGTGCCGACGGAGACGCCGCCCGAGCCGGTCACCGAGGCGATGCAGGAGCCCGAGGAGCAGGTCGTCACCTCGACCAACGCCGAGGCGCCCGCCGCCGTGGTGGCCAAGCCCGTGCAGGAACCCAAGCCCGTTCCCGTGCCGAAGCCGGTCGTCCGGCACAAGCCGGTGGAGAAGCCGAAGCCGGTCGAGAAGCCCAAGCCCGTCGAGGCGAAGAAGCCGCCGCCGAAGCCGACCCGCGACGAGAAGCGCGAGGCGCAGCGGGCGGAGGAGCGCCGGATGGAAGCGGCCCGCCAGCGCCGCGCCGCGGCCTCGGCCTCACAGATGAACCAGGGCGGCGCCTCTGCTGCCGCGAGCGCCAACGCCGCCCGCGCCTGGGGCGCGATGGTACGTGGGGTGATCCAGAGCCGGGCCCGCAGCGTCGGCGGGGCGAGCGGCACCGCGACGGTCCGCTTCACCGTGTCCCGGTCCGGCCGGGTGCTCGGCGCCTCGCTCGCTCATAGCAGCGGCAACGGCAGCCTCGACGCCGCGGCCGTGGCCGCCGCCTCCGGCAGCCTGCCGCCGGCGCCGTCCGAGTTCACGGGAGCGCAGCAGAGCTTCACCTTGCCGGTGCGGTTCAACTGACGGGGCCGGGGCGGGCGTCTCGCCAGATGGACCGATTCGAGGTCCGGACGATCCCTTCCGGACTTCGAATCGCCAGCCCGCGCGGCGTCTGAGCGAAGCCGAAATCTGCATCACGAAGCAATCGGTCGCATTTCGTATGACACCCTCCCCGTCATCCGTCCCGTCACCGGGCTCGCTGCAGGATGGCGGAGAGGTCTGGTCGCCTGGGCATCCATCCGGCGTCCCTGCCCCCGACATCGCTGCCGGACGCGTGTCCCTGGAACCCTGCCGCGCCCCGCGACTTCCGGAGGGCTGATCGGGGGCGCCGCATGACCACCTATTTCACCAGCGACACCCATTTCGGCGATCCGCGGGTCCTGCGGATCGACCGCCGACCCTTCCCCGACCTCGCCACGCACGACGCCGCCCTCGTCGAGGCCTGGAACGCCGTGGTGGAACCCGGCGACACGGTCTGGCACCTCGGCGACTTCGCCCTCGGGCCGCCGCCGGAGCGGGTCCGGGCCCTGCTCGCGGGTCTCAACGGCCACAAGCACCTGATTGTCGGCAACAACGACGGGCCGGCGACCCTGTCGGCGCCGGGCTGGGAGAGTACCGCGCATTACGCCGAGATCGACGTCGACGGGCAGCATCTCGTGCTGTGCCACTACGCCTTCCGGACCTGGAACCGGATGGGGCGCGGCGTCCTGAACCTGCACGGCCATTCCCACGGCAAGCTGAAGCCGGCGACCCGGCAATACGATGTCGGCGTCGATGCCTGGGAGTTCCGCCCGGTGACCCTGGAGACGATCCGCTCGACCAGGCGCCCACGCGCCGCAAGCTGAAGAAGGCGCCGCGAGCTGAAGCAAGGCGCCGAGGAGTGAATCAAGGCGGCGCCGGCTGAACCACCGCGCCGCGGGTTGAACGGCCTTCGGATCTCCCCGTCCGGCCGGGTCCTGGCGAGCATCTCGGCAGTTTTGCGCGGAACCCTCCGGGCGCTCCCGACGTTCCTCGGACACAATCGGCAAGCTCGGCATTGGGCCTCATCCATGAGGCGGATCGCCGCAGCTTCAGACCCCAAATCAGTTCAAGAGTTCAGCGATGACCACACCGCGTCGTCTCCCGCTCGGCTGGCCCGTCGCCGCCGCAATCCTGCTCCTCGCCGGTCCTGCCCTCGCGCAGCCGGCCTGCATCGGGGCTCAGCGCAAGATCGACGAAGCCGGGGCCCTGCGCTTCCAGGCACGCCAGGATGCCCGCATCGGCGACCGTGATCGGGTCTGCGACAACCTCGGCGATGCCGAGGACCGCTACGAGGATGCCCGCGATACGCTCGACGATTGCGGCCTCGGCGTCGCCTCGGTCGATCTCAAGAGCGCCCTGCGCTCGGTGCGCCAGGAGAAGCGGTTCTTCCGCTGCGACTGAGCGCGTGCCGTAGCGCACACCGTTTCACCGACGATTAACTCATCACTCTCACCGGGCGGTGCCGTGACTCGGCGCGCCAGATCGGATGCTTCGCCATGACCAGCGCCAACCTCACCAGCGCCACCCAGACCTCGACCGAGTCCCGCCTCTCCGCCCCGACCGCCGGCGCCCATTCCTTCACGGCGGCGCTCTGCGGCTTCCTCGGTTCGACCGCGGCGACGACCGTGGTGATGCTGCTCCTCAGCAGCGTCTGACGTCGGGCGGAGCGCTACGGCGCCACCGACCAGAACCGGCGCCGGGCGAACAGCATGTCCGGCTGGCCGACCTGCGGGCTTCCGGCCTGCGACGACGACTGACAACGGGTGCGGACCGCCGGGGGCGGGCAGACCGGATCCGGCCGCCGCGTCTGGATCGTCACCGGCTCCGGCCGCACGAGGCCCATCCTCACCTGCACGTCCGGATTGCGCAGGGCCGCGACCGTCGCGACGGCGGCCATCAATGCGCCCGCGACGGCGCCGAGGAGGAAGTTCAGCATAGCGGCCGGTCCTTGCGCCGACATCGTAGCGGTTTGAGGGCGGGTCCTCCGGGCTCCGGGGTGGATCCGGTGCCGCGGCGCCCGGCCTGTTTCACAACTCAAGCTTAACAAATCGATGGCAGACCTGCCCCGGGGCCGTTCCAGCGGCCCGCGGAGAGGCAGACGATGAGCTACGCGGCGAACGCCTACGCGAGAACGGCCCATGTGGCGTTGACGCCCCGCGAGGCGGAGGCAGCGGTGCTGATCAAGGCGGCGGCCCGCCTGCAGACGATCCAGGACAATTGGGAGGCCGAGCACATCACGCTGAACGACGCGCTCGGCTTCAACCGCAAGGTCTGGACGCTCCTCGCCTCGGCGGCGACCGAGCCCGATGCGCCGCTGCCCGAGGAACTGAAGACCTCGATGGCCCGCCTCGGCGCCTTCGTCTTCACCCGCACCCTCGACGCGATGATTGCGCCGAGTGCCGACAAGCTGACAGCCCTGATCCGGATCAACCGCGAACTGGCGAGCGGCCTGCGCAGCAATCCGTAATTACCGCAGCGCGGTCGAACGGACTCGTTCGAACGCGCGAGGCTCGGCCGGACGGGTGTCGGCGGTGATGCGCCGGACGCCCGTGCATCGACGCGTCGATGGCGAAGCCCGTCGTCGTTAAGACGAAAAAGCCCCCGTCCCGGTGGGACGAGGGCTCCTTCGGCCATGCCGGGACGTCGCTACTTCTGCTGGCTGCGCCGCGCGCTGTCGTCACCCGACTCCGTGGTCGCCGGTGCCTCGCCGCCGCTGGTATTCTGCCCGCTCCGGTCGGGCATCGTCTGGTCGAAGTTGCGCCGGTTGGCGGCGTGGTCATGATACTGCTCGGTCTGGACGAACTTGCTGTCGAGGCCGCGTTCCGTGCTGTGCTGGGACTTGTCGCGGTTGCTCAGCACCATGTTCTCTTCGAGGATGCCCTCGGGCAGCTCGGTCATCGCGCCGGTGCCGGAGCCCTTGCCCTGCGCGCCGGGACCCATGTTGTGCCTGTCGGCCTTGGCCATGCTCATCCTCCGATCGACGGGATGCGAGGCGGGACGCGGTACGATTCCGGCGCCTGACCTCCCCTACTCAGTCAGAGTATGAGCGGCATCGGTCCGTGCAAGCGGAGCCACGAGAAATATTGCCGGGAACCTTTTTCACGCGCGGGCGATGCGAGAGCGATGATGGCCCGGGATCGACATGCCTTGTCGACGGGGCTTGCAAGCTGCGTGGCCGCGCTCGACCCGGCGCACGACCCCGGATTCTTCGGCTAGACCACCCGCTCGTGCGGCGGATCATCCCTTCCGGCACGGGAAGGCGTCGCGCAGGGCCAGCAGGGCCAGGACGCCGGCATTCTCGCGCAGGGCCGGGGGATGGGCGCCGCCATAAGCCACGACCGCCCGGACGAGTTGCAGCCTGTTGCCGTCAGCGGGCAGGCAGGCGCCGAGGATCGGCGGCTGATTGGGGGAATCGGCGACCCCGGCGAGATCCTGCACCGCGGCCATGAACGCCCAGCAGCCGACGGTCTCGGGATCCTGACGGAACTCGACCTGATCGCCGCGCACCTTGGCGCCGCGCAGCAGGCTCTTGCACTGGGCTACCAGCACCGCGCCCTCCGCGGCGTATACCGGTCCGGGACCGAGCAGCAGAGCCCCGGTCACGCACGCGATGAGGGCGGCGGCCGGGGAGCGGGGCTCGGGAAGCCGCAGGCGCCTGCCGCGGGACGGCGCGAACTTCCAGAACCGGTTCAGGATCGACATGCGGAGAACTCGACGCGGCAGGCCGCTTGCCTGCGGCCCACCCCATCCTAGCAAGCGCAGCCGCATGCCGCCGCGTCTCAGGTTCGGTCAATCACACCTTCGTTGCCGCAGGGCGGGTCGAGGGCCAAGACACCCGTCAGCGCGCCGGGTACACCACCCGGGCTAGGGTCGCCTCGACGCGCGGCGTCGACACGACGGCCGGGGCTGCCTTCTGGTACTGCGCCATCATCCGGCGGGCGGCATCGGCCGGCAAGGCGCCGATCGGCGCCGTCATGGCGAGCAGCTCCTTGCGGGTCTTGCTCGCGACGACACCCGGACGGTTCACGTCCTGGAAATCGCTCATCTTGTGCGTCTCGCTGCCGCTCTCGCCGTGGAAAACCCGCGGCCCCTCCGGCATGATCACGATGTCCCCGGGCCGCAGGGTCGGATCGCGCATTAGCGCGGTGCGGGCATCGAGGGATTTCAGCGGCGACACGGTCACGGCGAGGGGCTTGATCTCCTTCTCCACCTTCGCGTCGGCTTTCGGCAGTGCGACGTAGCGGGTCCGGCCGCGCAGAGCCTTGGCCTGCACGGCCAAGCGGTTGCGCCGGCTCACGCGGCGGCGCATGGGCGCGTCGTAGGGCTGGACGGCGTAGGGCTGCGCCACCGGCGCCGGAGCGTAGGTCTGTTGCGGCGGCGAGAAGATCTGCCGGAGGAAGTCGAGGCCGTCGCCGTCCGCCGCCCGCGCCCCGGCCCCCGAGGCGATCAGCAGGCAACCCGAGGTGACCGTCAGGACGATGGCGCGCAGCCGCGCAGCAGGCAGGGTCTGGTGCAGCGGCATGAAGCCTCTCCAGTGAAGTGCGACGGTGACGTGTAGGAAAGCTGTACTGGTACTCGGCGGATTAACCTCGACGGGAGCCTGCCAGTTCCGGGCTTCGCGCCAAAGGTGAATAATTTATGACCGCGTCGGCCCCGCCCTCTCCGATCGGAGGAGCCGCGACGGCGTGAGCCGTGGGACGATGCTCCGGACCCCGCCCGCTCGGCCGCTCCTCTCGCCCCGCCGTCTCCGTTGCACCGGCTTGAACACGGGGTCCAGCCCGGTAGATTGCGCAGCAGGGCACCGGTTGACGTAGGCCGACGATGATCCTGCCGTGGAAGCGCGAAGCGATCCGGACGCTCGCCGCCTGCGCGCTGGCGTTCGGGCCGATCGTGCCGGGGCCGGCCTCGGCGCAGGCGCCGCCGCACGGCCCGCAGCCCGACAAGCGCGTGCCGATGGAGCCGACGGCCTGGCCATTCACGGCGATCGGGCGGGTCAATGTCGTGCAGGGGCCGGCCCATCGCAGCCACTGCACCGGCACCCTGGTCGGGCCGCGCCATGTGCTGACCGCCGCCCATTGCCTGTTCGACGCGCGCCTCGACACCTGGGTCAAGCCGCACCAGATCCACTTCGTCGCCGGCCAGGCCCGTGATCTGAACACCGGCACTGCCGAGGTGGAGGCGTTCCGCCTCGCTCCCGGCATCGACCTGCGGTCGGCCGCACGGCCGGGCCGGGACCGCATCGCGCCCGAGATGATCGGGCGGGACTGGGTGGTCCTCACCTTGCGCCAGCCGATGGCGTTGAAGCCCGTGCCGTGGCTCGTCCTGCCGAATGCCGACCTGCCGGGGGGCCGCCCAGGTGCCGCGGTGGCGCTCGCCGGCTACGCGGCCGACCGGCCCTACCTGCCGGTGATCCACCGCGGCTGCGCCGCCCGCATCGACGCCCCGGCGGCTGGGATGCTCAGCGACTTGTGCGAGTCGATGTCGGGGGAATCCGGCGCGCCCGTGCTAGTGCTCGATGCCGATGGCGGTGCCGCGCTGGTCGGGATCCACACCGCGGTGACGCAGGGCGTGCGGGTGGGCAATGCCTACCGGTCGGCGAGCGGCGTCGGGGTCGCCGCCTCCAGCTTCGCGGGCGCGCTCGACGAGATGACCGGGCCGGAGACGATGAAGTCGGGGGCGGTCAGGCCGAGGTGAAGCGCCAGAACGCCACCTGGGTGTCGCCGTAGGTCCGGCGTTCGAGCTCGGTGAAGCCGTCCGGCGCGTCGAGGACGGCGGAGGCCGCCTCCTCCACCACCGCGAGGGCGCCGTCCTCGAGCCAGCCGCCCTCCCCGGCCGCCATCAGCGCCTTCGGCGCCAGGTCGCGGCCATAGGGCGGATCGCAGAAGACGAGGCCGAACGGATCGCCGGGCGGCGCGGCGCCGAGGCGCGTGGCGTCGCGGCGAAACAGCCGTGTCACGCCGCCGAGCCCGAGGGTGTCGAGGTTGGTCCGGATCACCCCGCGCGCCTCCGCCCCCTCGTCGACGAGAAGCGCGAAGGCGGCGCCGCGGGACAGGGCCTCGCAGGCAAGTGCCCCGGTGCCGGCGAACAGGTCGAGGACGCGGGCACCCTCGACCGGGTCGTCATAGGCGTGGGTGAGGACGTTGAACATCGCCTCGCGCAGCCGGTCCGAGGTCGGCCGGATCGCGTCGCTGCGCGGTCCGGCGAGATTGCGACCGCGCAAGGCACCGCCGACGATCCGCATCGGTCAGGCTCAGCCGCGCGGCCGGCCGCCGCCGGGACGACCACCCGGACGCCCGCCCGGCTTCGCGCCGCCGGCCCCGCCGGAGCGGAAGCCGCCGCCCGGCTTGCCGAAGGACTTCGCCCCGGGTCTGCCGCCGCCGCCCGGACGACCCTCGCCCTTGCCGGCGAAGGATCCGCCGCCGGGCTTGCCGAAGGACTTACCCCCCGGCTTTCCGCCGAACGACTTTCCGCCGAACGACTTGCCCTCGAACGACTTGCCGCCGCCCGGCTTGGCCCCGAACGAGCGGCCCTCACCACCCCGGCCGCCGGGCCCGCGGCCCTCGCCACCCTTGCCGCCGAACGAGCGGCCGTCGCCGCCCTTGCCGCCGAAGGGGCGGCCGTCGCCGCCCTTGCCGCCGAAGCCGCGGCCTTCGCCGCGGCCGCCGGGGCCACGGCCCTCGCTACCGAAGGAGCGGCCCTCACCGCGCTTGTCGAAGGCGCGGCTTTCACCGCCGCCGGCCCCGAAGGACCGGCCGCCGCCGGAGCGGCCTTCGAACGAGCGGCCGGCGCCGCCCTCGGGGCGTCCGCCGGACCGGCCGAAGCCGCGGCCGCGCCCACCGTCGTCGCCGAGGCCGGCTTTGGCCCCGCTGAAATTGCCGCCACCGCGCGGGCCGCGCTGCGGGGCATCGCCGTCCCGGTCACGCCGCATCGGGCGGTCGTCGCCGCGGGGAGCGCGATCCGGAGCGCCGTCAGCGTCGCGGAACTTGGTGCGCCGGTGCGGCGCCGCCTCCTCCTGCGGCTGGGGCACCAGGCGCTCGACCAGCACCCGGCGGTCGCCGCTGGCGATGGCGCCGACGCGCTTGCGCGGCGCGTCCGCCATGGCGGCGCGGATCTCCTGCGGGCTGTCGCCGCGGCGATGCACCCGGCCGCGATTCGGCAGGTCGCCCGCCGCCTCGGCTTCGGAGTCGCGCCAGGCCGTGCGCGGCGGGGGCAGCGGGCCGCGGCGGGCCGCCGGTGCACCGGGCGGCTTGCCGAATTGCGGCCGGGCCGGGTCGCGCCCGCGGGGGGCGTTCTGCAGACCGGCTTCCTGCGCTGCCTTGCGGGCGGCGGCCTTCGGCGAGCCGAACGCCGCGATCGGCTCGCGGACCGGGCTGATGAAATCGACGCCGGCCTGCTCGGCGAGGCTGTGGCCGAGCTGGTCCTTCAGCACCCGGGTGCGGATTTCCTCCACCAGCCCGACCTCGAGGTCGCCGAGCTGGAACGGCCCGAAGGACAGCCGGATCAGCCGGTTCACCGACAGACCGAGATGCTCGAGGATGCGCTTGACCTCGCGGTTCTTGCCCTCGCGCAGGCCGAGCGTCAGCCAGACGTTGTCGCCCTGCGCCCGGTCGATCGTCGCCTCGATGGGGCCGTACTCCATCCCGTCGATGGTCACGCCCTTGCGAAGCCCGTCGAGCATCGCCTGATCGACGTCGCCGAAGGCGCGCACGCGGTAGCGGCGCAGCCAGCCGGTTTCCGGATGGGCGATGACCTTGGCGAGCCCGCCATCGTTGGTGAGGAGCAGCAGCCCCTCGGTGTTGATGTCGAGGCGGCCGACCGCCACCACGCGGGGCAGGTCCTCGGGCAGCACGTCGAACACCGTCTGGCGCCCTTCCGGGTCGCGGGCGGTAGTGACGACGCCGCGGGGCTTGTGGAACAGCCACAGGCGGGTGCGCTCGCGGGTCGGCAGCGGCTCGCCGTCGATCGTGATGCGGTCGTCGGGGGTCACGTTCATCGCCGGCGAGTCGAGGCGCTGGCCGTTCAGGGTCACCCGGCCCTCCAGGATCATCGCCTCGGCGTCGCGCCGCGAGGCGATGCCCGCCCGGGCGATCGCCTTGGCGATGCGCTCCGGCTCCGCCTCGGCCGGCTTGGCGGCCGCGCCGCGTTTGGCCGGAGCCTGCTTCTCGGGGGAGCCCGCGGATGCCTCGTCCCGTCCGTGACGCTGCTGCGGCGCCCCGGTCTCGTCGTCGTTGATGTCGTTCATGCGCGCCTGATACCAGACGGGGTGTGGCGAAGCGAGTGGAACCGATGCGCGATTTTGCAAGGGGGGGGCTGTCGGCAAGCGGGGCCGTTTCGCCGACCGGGGCCTCGCACCCGGATCCGCTCGGCCTCGCCTTCGACGCCGCGCGCGAGGCGGCGTCCCGCGGCGAGGTGCCGGTGGGCGCCGTGGTGGTGCGGGACGGCGCCGTGCTGTCGGTCGCCGGCAACCGCCCCCGGGCCGACCGCGACCCGACGGCGCATGCCGAGATCCTGGCGATCCGCGCCGCCTGCGCGGCCATCGGCGACGAGCGCCTGACCGGCTGCGATCTCTACGTCACCCTGGAGCCCTGCGCGATGTGCGCCGGCGCGATCAGCTTCGCGCGCATCCGCCGGCTCTACTTCTCGGCCGCCGATCCGAAGGGCGGCGCCGTCGAGCACGGGCCGCGCTTCTTCAACCAGCCGACCTGCCACCACGCCCCCGATGTCTACGGGGGGTTGCGCGAGAGCGAGGCGGCCCTCCTGCTGCGCGGCTTCTTTCGCGATCGTCGCGACTGATCGCCCTGGAATTCAGCCTTCTCACATCAATATAGCAGTGGCTATATGACGACAGCCCGGATCGGCCGGGGGCGACGGAGCATGGGCGGATGCGGGACGGGTGGGCGGGAGGCGCCGGTGCGGCGGAGCCGAGCCTCGGAGCGATGAACGCGAGCGTGCCGGTGCGCGCCACCGGCTCTTGGCCGCGGCGGCTGCTTGCCTTCCTGGGGCCGGGCTACATGGTCTCGGTCGGCTACATGGACCCGGGCAACTGGGCCACCGACATCGCCGGGGGCGCGCAGTTCGGCTACACCCTGCTCGCCGTCATCCTGCTCTCGAACCTGATGGCGGTGGTGCTCCAGGCGCTGGCCGCGCGGCTCGGCATCGCCACCGGCCGCGACCTGGCGCAAGCCTGCCGCGACGCCTATCCGCGCCCGGTCGGGATCGTGCTCTGGCTCGCCTGCGAGGCGGCGATCATCGCCTGCGACCTCGCCGAGGTGATCGGCACCGCCATCGCCCTGAAGCTCCTGTTCGGGCTGCCGCTCGTCGTCGGCGCCGTGCTGACCGGGCTCGACGTGCTGCTGATCCTGCTGCTGATGCGCCGCGGCTTCCGGGCGCTCGAAGCCTTCGTGATCGCGCTCCTCACCATCATCTTCGCCTGTTTCGCGATTCAGATCGTCATGGCGGCGCCGCCGATCCGCGAGGTGCTCGGCGGCTTCGTGCCCTCGACCCAGATCGTCACCAACCCGGCCGCGCTCTACCTCGCCATCGGCATCATCGGCGCCACGGTGATGCCGCACAATCTCTACCTGCATTCCTCGATCGTGCAGACCCGGGCCTATCCGCGCGACGAGGCCGGCAAGCGGAGCGCAGTGCGCTTCGCGGTCGCCGATTCGACCATCGCACTCACGCTGGCGCTCTTCGTCAACGCGGCGATCCTCATCATGGCAGCCAAGGTCTTCCACGGCGGCGGCCATACCGGCGTGCAGGAGATCGAGGAGGCGCATGCCCTGCTCTCGCCGCTGCTCGGCATCGGCCTCGCCTCGACCCTGTTCGCGCTGGCGCTCCTGGCCTCGGGCCTCAATTCCACGGTCACCGCGACGCTGGCCGGCCAGATCGTGATGGAAGGCTTCCTGCGCCTGCGCCTGCCGGACTGGGCGCGACGCCTTCTCACCCGGGGCATCGCCATCGTGCCGGTGGTGATCGTCACCGGGCTCTACGGCGACGCGGGGACGGCGCGGCTCCTGGTGCTGAGCCAGGTCGTCCTGTCGATGCAGCTGCCCTTCGCGGTCATCCCCCTCGTCAGCTTCGTCTCGGACAGGCGCAAGATGGGCGTCTTCGTCATCCCGGCCTGGCTCACGGTGCTGTCCTGGAGCATCGCCGCGGTGATCGTGGGCCTGAACCTGAAGCTCCTCGTCGACACGGTCTTCGGCGACTGACGCAATGTCAGGAAGCAGACGCTTCCGGAGTGGTGCGGCGTCTGCACAACATTTGGGCGCGAATCGTGCGTCAACCTGTCCGAGAACTCGGAACAACGGCGCAGCCCAAGGATTGAGACACCACGTTTTTTGATCTGCGTGGACGTTACGATGAAGATCCGCACCGGCTACTCGATCGCCTTCGACACGCCCGGCCCGACCGCCATGGTCCTGATGCTCAACGTGCATCCGTCCCGGGCGCACGACCTGATCACGCCCGACACCATGACCATCGACCCGCCGGTCCCCGCGCACCGGTTCGTCGATTCCTTCGGCAACCTCTGCACCCGCGTGACGGCGCCCGGCGGGCGCATTACCTTCTCGGCCGACTTCCTGGTCCAGGACAGCGGTCAGGTGGACGAATTCGCCCCCGACGCGATCCAGCACCCGGTCCAGGATCTGCCCGACGACGTGCTGCCGTTCCTGCTCGCCAGCCGCTATTGTGACACCGACAAGCTGTCGAACACTGCCTGGCAGCTCTTCGGTAATACGCCGGAAGGCTGGGCGCGGGTGCAGGCCATCGTCGACTACGTCCACAACCACATCCGCTTCGACTACCAGCGCGCCGACTCCACCCGCTCGGCCCTCGACGGCTTCAACCAGCGCGAGGGCGTCTGCCGCGACTTCGCCCATCTTGCCATCACCTTCTGCCGCTGCATGAACATCCCGGCGCGCTACTGCACCGGCTATCTCGGCGATATCGGCGTCCCGGCGGTGCCCGACCCGATGGATTTCTCGGCCTGGTTCGAGGTCTATCTGGGTGGGCGCTGGTACACGTTCGACGCCCGCCACAACACGCCGCGGATCGGCCGCATCGTCATGGCGCGGGGCCGCGATGCCACCGACGTCGCGATCTCGACGAGCTTCGGCCCGGCCTGGCTCGCCAAGTTCGAGGTCCATACCGACGAGGTGGTGGACGAGGCGCCGCAGCAGGCGGAATGGCTGCAGGCGGCGGAGTAGAACGGGGCGTGGGTTTTCCCCTCTCCCCGTGCGCGGGGAGAAGGGGCATCCATGCCTCCGACGTTGAATTCTTTCGATTCGCTCATCGGAGTTGAGTACCTCCCGCCGCTGTCAAGCCTGGATGCCCGCGCGTTCTCCGGCTATGGCGGCGCGATGCTGCTTCGTCCCTACCAGCGCGCGAGCCTCGACGCGCTCCAGGCCGATTGGGCGCGCGGCGGCCGCAGCGGCCTGATCGTGCTGCCGACCGGGGCCGGCAAGAGCCTCGTCATCGCCACCCTGGTGCGGGAGACGATGGCCCGCCATCCGCAGGCCCGGATCGCCGTCGTCACCCATACCCGCGAGCTGATCGCCCAGAACCACGCCGAACTCCTGGGCCTGTGGCCGGAGGCTCCGGCCGGCATCGTCTCGGCCGGGCTCGGGCGGCGGGAGGAGACGCGGCCGATCCTGTTCTGCGGCATCCAGTCGGTGTGGAACCGCGTCGAGGCGACCGGCGGCTTCGACCTCGTGGTGATCGACGAGGCCCACCTGATCCCCCGCGACGCCGAGACCCGCTACGGCCGCTTCCTCGACGCGGTGCGGGCGCGCTCCCCCGACATGCGCCTCGTCGGGCTCACCGCCACGCCCTACCGCCTCGACAGCGGGCGCCTCGACGAGGGCAAGGGCCGGGTCTTCGACGCCATCGTGTACGAGGCGCAGGTCGGCGACCTGATCCGTGAGGGCTACCTCTCGCTCCTGGTCTCGAAGGCGACGGCGACGACCCTCGACGTCAGCGGCGTGCCGCTGCGGGCCGGCGACTACGTGCCGGGGGCGCTCGAGGCGGCGGTGAACCGCGACGTCATCACCAAGGCGGCGGTGGCCGAGATGGTGGCGTTCGGCGCCGGGCGCCGGGCCTGGCTCGCCTTCTGCGCCGGGGTAAAGCATGCCGACGCCGTCCGCGACGCGATCCGGGCGGAAGGCTTCTCCTGCGAATCGATCTCGGGCGAGACGGGCAAGCGCGAGCGCGACCGCATCGTGCGCGACTTCCGGGCCGGGCGCCTGCGCTGCCTCACCTCGGTCGGCGTGCTGGCGACCGGTTTCAACGTGCCGGAGGTCGACCTGATCGCGCTGCTGCGCCCGACCCAGAGCACCGGCCTCTACGTGCAGCAGGTCGGCCGGGGCCTGCGCCTGGCCAAGGGCAAGACCGACGCCCTCGTCCTCGACTATGCCGGCCTCGTGCGCCGCCACGGGCCGATCGACGTGCTCTCGGCCAATGCCGTGGCGCGGGCGCGGCTCCTCGGCGAGTCCGGCGGCCCGCGGGCCAAGCCCTGCCCGGGTTGCGGCGCGCTGATCGCGCTCAATGCCAGCACCTGCGAGGCCTGCTGGGTCGAGCCGGAGGAGGACGCGGCCGAGATGCCGCACGAGGCGGTGGCCGACGACGAGACCGCGGTCCTCTCCGCCGGCACCGTCGCGGTGGTGCGCGAGGCCCACGCGCGCTGGTGGCCGGTCGCCGGCTGGCGCTTCACCCGCGAGGGGCGGGTGCGCGGCCCCGACGTGCTGGCGGTGGCGCTGGAGGGCGACGAGGACGCGATGACCGTGCGCCTCGATCTGGAGGCCTCGGGCTTCGCCCGCGAGAAGGCCGTGCAATGGTGGCGCCGCCTCGGCGGCGAGATGCCCGCCCCCCTCGACATCGACGAGGCGTTGAGCCGCTGCGACGAGCTTTCCCGACCGGAGGCGGTCCGTATCGTGCCGACCGGACGGCTCTCGGAGACCGTCGACTATCGCCTCGCCGGCGGCGCGACCTGGACCGACACGCGGCGGGTGGCGTGATACCGGCGGTCGCCGGAACACGACGCTCGGTTCCGTGGATACGAGGCGTCAGCCCGCCGCGATCAGCCGGGCGACCTCGGCTTCGGCGAAGGCCTTCTCGTCCGATACCCTGGCGGCGAGCGCCCGGACCGTGTCGAGATCGCCGGCGGTGCAGGCGGTCTCCAGGGCGGCGCAGAGGCGCGACAGGCGGGTGAAGCCGATCAGCCCAGACGAGGCGATGACGCCGTGCGCCGCGGCGCCGAGCGTCGCCATCTCCCCGCTCACCGACCAGTCCTGCAGCTGCGCCTTGAAGCGCCCGAGCAGGACCGGCAGCGCCTGGTCGCCGACGGCTTGACGCAGATCGGCGTAGATCGCGGCATCGAGGGAGGGCGTCGTCTCCATGGCGTCCGGCTCCAATGGCGCCGTCAGGCGCGTCGGCGTGCGCCTGACGGCTCACGGACCACGAACGTACAGGAGATGACGCGGCGATGATGCTCGGCCAACCGGCCGATCCCCTGGATCGGACTCGATCCCCCGGATCGAGCCCGCCCCTCCCGGTCAGGCCGAGCGCGCCACCGCCGTGCCGATCTCGGTCGACCGGGCGGCTTCCGCCTCGCGGGCATAAGTCCGCGCCCGCAACGTGGCCTCGGAGGGAAGCTGCTCGACGACCGATCCGTCCGGACCGACGACCTGGAACACGATCTGATTGCTGTCGAGGTCGCGCTGGTACTGCGCCTTGTCGGCGACCTCGGCGGCGTTCGGCCGTGGGGCGGGCATCGCCCTCGCCGCGGGGCTCAAGTCGAGGGTCACCGCCGGATCGAGGGGCGGGTCGGCGCTGGGCCGGGGAGGCCGGCCGGTATTGCTGCGCGTCGTCGGCTCGACCGCGGCCGGCGGAAGCGCCGCGGAAAGGCTGCTGGTCCCGATCACTGCCAAATCCTTTCGCGTGACCTGTTCGTGCTTAGCTAGCTCCTCCGAGTCCTACCCGGGTGTTAACGCCGGGCTGGCGGATGAAGGTTGTGTTAAGGTGGGGTTTCGGCGGATTCATCAATCGCGCGAAATTTCGGGGATGGCGGGATTTTAGAAGGGGTTGCGAGGTGAATGTCGGGCGGTGCGCCGCCATCCCTCCCCCTCGGTGCAGAACTGTCCCGCAAATAGACTTTTAGCATCAAGCGCGGGGTCCCCTCTCCAGGCGATGCCGGACTTGCTCGGCATCGCGGCAAGGTGTGGGGGACGCCGTTTTCGGAGAGGTCGCGCGCTTCATGACAGGCGCCAAATGGAGCGGCCTTGCGCGGCCTCTCTCCCGCCCACCGCCGACGCAGGGGCCGCCCTCCCCGCAGAAGGCGGAAGGGTCGGGGTGCTCGCTACAAGGCTGGAGCATCCGGGCGAAGACGTCGCTCACGATCACGATCGGGCGCAGAATGATCGCGCCGCACCACGCCGATCTGCGAAAACGACTTACAGCGCGATGTCGATGCTCGCCGCCGTGCCGCGCTCGGCCTGGGCGTAGTCGATCTGTGCCCGCAGGTTCGACGCCATCGCCCGAACGATGCGCGAGCCGAGACCCGTGCCGCGCGGCGTGCCGGCGCCCTGCCAGCCGACGCCGTCATCGGCGACCGTGAGGCGCAGCGTGTCGCCGTCCCGCCGCGCGGTGATGCGGATCTCGCCGGTGACGCCCTCCGGATAGGCGTATTTGTAGGCGTTGGTGACGAGTTCGGTGACGATCACCCCGAGCGAGACCGCCTTGTCGGTCGCCACCTCGACCGGCACGGCGTCGAGCAGGATGCGGTGGCGCTGACCGGTGGCGTTCATCGCCCCGTCGAGGTCCTCCACCAGGGTCGCCAGATAGGCGTCGACCGCCACCACCCGCACGTCGTCGGAGGTGTAGAGGCGCCGGTGGATGCCGGCGATCGCGGTGATGCGGGTCTGGGTCTCCTCAAGGGCGGCGCGGGCGGAGGCGTCGGTGACGGTGTTGGCCTGCATCCGCACCAGAGCCGCCACCAGGGCGAGGCTGTTCGCCACCCGGTGGTTGACCTCGCGCAGGAGCAGCTCGGCCCGGTCGCGGGCCTCGCGCACCTCGGCCTCGGCCCGCTCCTTCTCGCGCCGGGTGCGGTCCTGGAGCACGGCGGTCGCCACCGCCTCGGCGAGCAATTCCCGGAAGTGGCCCTGCAGGTCCTTCCAGACGTAGTCGACGGCGCCGGCCTTCAAGGCGGCCACGGCGACGCGGCTGTCCTCCGAGCCGGTGACGTAGATCACCGGCGGCGCCTCCGGCAGCGCGCGGATGCGCGGCAGGATCTCGAGCCCGGTCTCGTTGGGCATGTGGTGGTCGAGGGCGACCACGTCGAAGCGCTCCGACGCGATCAGGGCGAGGCCCGCCTCGCCGTCCGCGGCGTGCACCACCTCGCAGCTGCGGCCCGCCAGCGTGCGGGTGACGAGCCGCGCCAGCCCGGGATCGTCGTCGATGTAGAGCAGGCGGACCGGGCCGGGCACGGTCAGGCGCTCTCCGGAACCTGCATCACCGAGAAGAACAAGCCGAGCTGGCGGATCGCGTTGGCGAAACCCTCGTAGTTCACCGGCTTGGTGATGTAGACGTTGCAGCCGAGATCGTAGCAGCGCTGGATCTCGCGCTGGTCGTCGGTGGTGGTCAGGATCACCACCGGCGAGCGCCGCAGGTGCGGGTTCGACTTGACCTTCTGCAGGATGTCGATGCCGGTCATGTCCGGCAGGTTGAGGTCGAGCAGGATCAGGAGCGGCCGGCCGGCATTGATCTCGCCGCTGCCGTCGGGGCCGAACAGGGCGGCGAGCGCCGAGGTCCCGTCCCGGAAGGACTCGATGACGTTGTTCACCCCGGCGCGGCGGATGTTCCGCTCGATCAGCCGGGCATGGCCCTCGTCGTCCTCGATCATCACGATGTGTACGGCCGGCACCTGACAACTCCCCGTGGCGCGGATCCGGACGGACCGGGACGCCTCTTCCTCGCTCGCGCACCTGCGCCGACCGCGGGAGACATGCTCCCGTCACACACTCTCTAGACCATTTTTCGTGGCCGTGGACACGCGGCTGGCGTAGAAAACATGCCGGTCACGTTAACCTGCCGTTGCACCGCCTCTCAGGCCTGCCGGAGCGGCAGCGTCACCGCGAAGGTGGTGCCGGCCCCGAACTCCGAGGCGAGGTCGATCCGGCCGCCGAGCGCCCGCACCAAGGTGCGGACATGCGCGAGCCCGATCCCCTCCCCCGGCCGGTCCTGGACGCCGGAACGGCGGAACAGCTCGAACACCCGGGCGTGGTCGCGGGCATCGATGCCGCGGCCGTTGTCGCTCACCCGGATGGTCGCGAGACCGTCCGAGACCGAGCCCGTCACCGCGATGCGGCCCAGCCGGTCCTTCGCCAGGTACTTGATCGCGTTGTCGATCAGGTTGCCGAAGATCTGCTCCACCGCCACCCGGTCGGCGACGAGGTCCGGCAGGTCGCCGATCGTGATGACGGCGCCGACCGTGTCCGCCTGATGGCGCTGCGCATCGGCCAGCCCCTGCACCAGGGCGGTCATCGCCAGGGGCTCGGGCTGGAAGTTGCGCCGCCCTTCCCGCGACAGCTTCAGGATGGCGTTGATCAGCCCGTCCATCTTGGTGATCGCCGCCTTGATGAAGCCCACCGATTCGGCGAGGTCGGCGTCGATCCGCTCGGCCCCCGGCCGGCCCGCCAGGGCGGTCCGGATGTCGTCCTGGCTCGCCTCGATCTCGCTGGTGAAGCCCATGATGTTGACGAGCGGCGCCCGCAGGTCGTGGCTGACGATGTAGGCGTAACGCTGGATCTCCTCGTTCGATTCGCGCAACGCCGCCTCCGCCGCGCGCTGCTCGGTGATGTCGGAATGCACGCCGACCCATTCGCGGATCGTGCCGTCGGGATCGAGCACCGGCACCGCCTGGATCGCGAAGGTGCGAAAGACCCCGTCGTGGCGGCGCACCCGGTGCTCGTAGGTGAAGCGCCGGCGCTCGGCCACCGCCTCGTTCCAGCTCGCGACCGAGCCGGCGCGGTCCTCCGGATGCACCGCCTCGGCCCAGCCGTAACCCGCATATTGCTCGGGCGTCTGGCCGGTGAGCGCCGCCCAGGCCGGCTGCTCGCCGTGCATCCGGCCCTCGCAATCGTTGGTCCACAGCACGCCGCGCACCGCCTGGACGGCGGCCTCGAACCGGCTCTGCTCGCGCCGCACCGAGGCGAACAGGCGGGCATTGTCCATCGCCACCGCCGCCTGGCCGGCCAGTCCCTCGATCAGGGTGGCCTCGCGGGGGCCGAAGCGGTGCGGCTCGGGATGGCCGAACAGCAGCGCGCCGAGGGTCACGCCCTCCCCCGAGACCACCGGCACGGCGAGGTAGCTGCGCACCGGCAGGTGGCCCTTCGGCATGCCGCCATGGCTGCCGTAGCGCGGATCCGTCGTCACGTCCTCGCTCAGGACCACCCCGCCGGCCGCGAAGGTCTCGCTGAACAGGGTCGTCGCCCGCGGCAGGCCGAAGCGGGTGAAGGCCTCGCGCGGGCCGCCGGTGAGGCTGAGGAGCCGCCAGTGCTCCGGCCCGTCCGGGCTCTCCGGCACCCGCTCGAACAGGGCGCCGTAGGCCGCCCCGGTCAGGTGCGTGGCGGCCTCCACCACCGCGTCGCCCAGGCGCTGGCGGTCGAGCTCGCTCGACAGGGCCGTGCCGAGGCGGTTCAGCACCTCCAGGCGCTGAGTCTCGGCGCGCAGGGCCGAGGCGGCCCGCGCACGCTCGGCCGTCCGCTCGCGCTGGCGTTGCGCTGCGCCGGCGATCTCGGCGCTCACCGCCGCGACCTCCGCCGGCACCCCGGTCAGCGCCGGCGCCGCGCGGCCGAGGCCGAGGGCCACCGCCTGGTCGCGCAGGGCCTGGAGCGGCGCCGCGATGCTGCGGGCGAAGGCCAGCGCCAGGAGCGCGGCGATGGCCGCCAGCATGATGCCGAGCCCGGCGAACCAGACCAGGGAGGCCCGGACGGGGGCCGCCAGCGCTTCCTCCGGCACCCCGACGGCGACGCGCCAATCCGGCACACCGGCCCGCGCATAGGCGACGAAGAACGGCTCGCCCTCGAGCGAGGTGCCGCGCCAGCTCCCCTCCGGCCTGGTGGCGGCGCGCAACTCGTCGGGCGCCTGCGCGCCGGTGAACCGCTCCGGCGACCGGGTGCGGGTCAGGACCCGGTGGTCGCGGTCGATCACGCTCATCACCCAGTCCTTCGGCACCCCGCCGGAGGCGAGCACGTCGCGCAGCCGCTCCGTCGGCAGGGAGAAGGACAGGAGGTAGAGCACGGCGTCGCCGCCCCGGCGCATCACCGGCACCGTGACCCGGAAATGCCCGTCGATCACGCCCGAGACCGCCGCGCGGCCGCTGAGCGCGCTCGCATCCGCGGAGTCGAGGCGCTCGGGGATCGGCGCGTCGCCGAGGTCGATCAGACGCTGTCCGTCCGGATCGCGCAGGATCGCCGGCAGGCCGCTGCGGCGCAGCAATTCCTCCGCCTGCCCCCGGAACGCCGTGACGTCGCCGCGCTGGAGCGAGTTGGCGAGGCCCAGGGCCTCCAGGGTGGCGATCAGGTTGGCGACCTCGCGATCGACCGCCGCCGCCTCGATCCGGGCGCGACCGAGCGCCTCCGCCTCCAGGCGCTCGCGGGCGGCGCCGGCGAATTGCCACAGCGCCACGCTGCCGAAGATCAGGATCGGCACCGCCAGGCCGAGGCCGAAGACGACCAGGCGGCGCACGATCGAGCCGGGACGCTTGCCTCCCGGCACGGAAGAGCCCGGCACAGGGGACGGGGCAGGCCCGGGCGGGGTGGCGGGGGCCTGCATCGGCATGGATCGTCTTCCTACTCGCCGGGTTCGACGTACAGCCTCCCGCCCTCGCCCAAGAATTCCGCCGATTTTTGGGCCATGCCGGCTTCCCGCTCCGCTTCGCTCAACGGTGTGGCTTCCGCGACCACCCGGCCCGCGGCCTCCATCGCCAGCACGTCGGCGCGCAGGTCCTGGGTGATCTTCATCGAGCAGAATTTCGGGCCGCACATCGAGCAGAAATGCGCGACCTTGTGGGCGTCCTTCGGCAGGGTCTCGTCGTGGTAGGCCCGGGCGGTGTCGGGGTCGAGGGAGAGGTTGAACTGGTCCTCCCAGCGGAAGTCGAACCGGGCCCGCGACAGGGCGTCGTCCCGCAACTGTGCCGCCGGGTGGCCCTTGGCGAGGTCGGCGGCGTGGGCGGCGATCTTGTAGGTGATGACGCCGGTCTTCACGTCGTCGCGGTTCGGCAGGCCGAGATGCTCCTTCGGGGTGACGTAGCAGAGCATCGCCGTGCCGTACCAGCCGATCATCGCCGCGCCGATTCCCGACGTGATGTGATCGTAGCCCGGCGCCACGTCGGTGGTGAGCGGGCCCAGCGTGTAGAACGGCGCCTCGCCGCACTCGGCGAGCTGCTTCTCCATGTTGACCTTGATCTTGTGCATCGGCACATGGCCGGGGCCCTCGATCATCACCTGGCAGCCCTTGTCCCAGGCGATCCTGGTGAGTTCCCCAAGGGTCTCCAGCTCGGCGAATTGCGCGGCGTCGTTGGCATCCGCGATCGAGCCGGGGCGCAGGCCGTCGCCGAGCGAGAACGACACGTCGTAGGCCCGGCAGATGTCGCAGATCTCGTCGAACCGCTCGTAGAGGAACGATTCCCGGTGCCCGGCGAGGCACCAGCGCGCCATGATCGAGCCGCCGCGGGAGACGATGCCGGTGACCCGCCGCGCCGTCAGCGGCACGTGGGCAAGGCGCACGCCCGCATGGATGGTGAAGTAATCCACCCCCTGCTCGGCCTGCTCGATCAGCGTGTCCTTGAACACCTCCCAGTCGAGCTTGAGCGGATCGCCGCCGACCTTCTCCAGCGCCTGGTAGATCGGCACCGTGCCGATCGGCACCGGCGCGTTGCGCAGGATCCAGCCGCGGATGTTGTGGATGTTGCGCCCCGTCGAGAGGTCCATCACCGTGTCGGCGCCCCAGCGGATCGCCCACACCATCTTCTCGACCTCGTCGGCGGCCGAGGAGGTCACCGCCGAGTTGCCGATATTGGCGTTGATCTTGACGAGGAAGTTGCGGCCGATCGCCATCGGCTCCAGCTCGGTGTGGTTGATGTTGGCCGGTATGATCGCCCGGCCCCGCGCCACCTCCTCGCGCACGAAGTCGGGGGTGATGACGGGCGGGATCGCGGCTCCGAAACTCTCGCCGTCGGCGATTCCAGCCTCGGCCCCCGCCAGCATCGCCTCGCGGCACAGGTTCTCGCGGTGCGCCACGTAGATCATCTCGTCGGTGACGATCCCGGCCCGGGCGAATTCGAGCTGCGTCACCATCCGGCCGGGCTCTCCCCGCCGCACGATGCGCTCCGCCGGGCACGGCGCCACCAGCCTGTCCTCAGCGGCGAACCCGTTATCCTCCGGCCGCACCAGCCGGGGGGCAACGGCGGGATAGCCCCGTCCCTCGATCCAGCCGGCGCGGATCTGGGCTAAGCCGGCGGCGAGGTCGATGCGCGCTTGCCCTTCGGTATAGGGACCGGAGGGATCGTAGACCCGCACCGGCGCCTCGCCCGGATCGGTCAGGGCGATCGACCGATAGGGCACGCGCAGGTCCGGGCGGTCCTTCGGCGCGGCATAGACCTTGGCCGAGCCGGTGATCGGCCCGGTGGTGACGCTCTGGGGCAGTCCTTGGGGGAAGGCGGGTGCGTTCATGGATCTCTCCCGGGGAGACGATCCGGCCTCGGGGCGCGAGGACGCACGGGTCACGTCGGTCATGGCAGGTTCCCGTCCCTCCGCCGGTACGAACCGGATCAGGTTCAAGGGTCAGGACGCACGCTCGTCCAATCTCAGCCCCCGTCGGCGGGGCTCCCCTCGGTCACGGGACGAATGTCCGGCGGCGGGCGGGGTTTGTCAATCGCGCGTCGCAGGACGCTGCGGCATCCCGGCCCCCGGCCTTGAACCGCCCCGGGACCGCGACCCAGATAGGCAAGACAGGACGATGCTTCCCTTCAGGAGCCTGACTTGGGACGCCGAGAGCGGCGCTGGCGCGACGACGACCCCTCCACGCATGGCATCGGCGCCCGTGCCGATGTGATCTGCCCGCTCTGCGAGCGGCGGATCCCGCCCGGCGCCCGCCAGAGCCGCCACCACCTGACGCCGAAGCTGAAGGGCGGCATCCACGGCGAGACCGTGCAACTGCACCAGATCTGCCATTCGGCGATCCACGCCCGCCACAGCGAGGCGGAACTGGCCCGCCGCCTCAGCGACGTCGCCAGCCTGCGGGCCGAGCCGGAGATCGCCCGCTTCCTCGCCTGGGTCCGCACCAAGCCCGACGACTTCCACACCGCGACGCGGATGACCCGGACGCGGCGGGAGTCGAAGCGGAGCGTGCGGTAAAGCCGGGCGACCCCGACGGCGCCGGATCGCGGCATTCCCGAAAACGACGACGGCCCATCGCCGAGCCGGCATTTCTCGGGAGGCTCCCCTTTCCCGGACGATTGCCGCGAGAGCGGAAGCGGATCCGGGACGCGGAGCGCTCGTGGACCGGCGAGGCTCCGCTCACACCCCAGCCGACCGTCCCGCCCGCCACCCCGCCAGGCCCTGCACCACCGCCGAGGCGACCGACAGCCCGGCCAGAGCCGGCATCGCGACGGCCTCGATGCCCTCCGCCGCGATCCCGAGGGCCCGGCTGCCGAGGAGCCAGGCCAGGAAGGCGATCTGGCAGGCGGTATTGAGCTTGCCGACGGCGAGCGGCGGGGTCTCCAGCGGGCGGCCGGCGAGCCGGGCGAGGCCGGCGGCCAGCACCGTGAGGGTGTCGCGGGAGACCAGCAGGGCGGGGAACCAGGCCGGCAGGATCCCGGCGAACGTCAGGCTCACCAGGACGGCGAGCATCAGGGCCTTGTCGGCGAGCGGATCGAGGATCGCGCCGAGGCGGCTCGTCAGGGCGTAGCGGCGGGCCAGGAACCCGTCGATGCCGTCGGAGAGCCCGGCGACGGCGAAGAGCAGGAAGGCGGGCTCCCAGGCCTCCCGGGCGATCGTCCACACGACGACCGGCACCAGGGCGAGGCGCCCGGCGGTGACCAGGTTCGGCAGCGATTTCGGCAAGGATTTCGGCAAGGATCTCCGGAGGGGCTTCGGCGGCATCATACGTCCCGGGCTGCCCCGACTCGCGGTCGCGGGCAAGAGCGGCTAAGAGCGGTCGCGGACTATCAGGGATCGAGGCGAAGGGTCGAGGGATGACGACGGGCGAGCGCCAGAACGGGATGACCTACGCGGAGGCGGGCGTCGACATCGATGCCGGCAACGCCATGGTCGAGGCGATCAAGCCCCTGGTGCGGGCGACCCGCCGGCCGGGAGCGGACGCGGAGATCGGCGGGTTCGGCGGTCTGTTCGACCTGAAGGCGGCGGGCTTCAAGGACCCGATCCTGGTCGCGGCCAACGACGGCGTCGGCACCAAGGTCAAGATCGCGATCGAGACCGGGCGGCACGCGACGATCGGCATCGACCTCGTGGCGATGTGCGTCAACGACATCATCGTCCAGGGCGCGGAGCCCCTGTTCTTCCTCGACTACTACGCCACCGGCAAGCTCGTGCCGGGGGTCGGCGCCGACATCGTGCGGGGCATCGCCGAGGGCTGCCGCCAGGCCGGCTGCGCGCTGATCGGCGGCGAGACCGCCGAGATGCCGGGCCTCTACGACGGGTCGGACTACGACCTCGCCGGCTTCGCCGTGGGAGCGGCCGAGCGCGGCGCGCTCCTGCCGGTGGCGGGCATCGCGCCCGGCGACGTGGTGCTGGGCCTGCCCTCGTCGGGCGTGCACTCGAACGGGTTCTCGCTGGTGCGCCGGATCGTGGCGGCCTCCGGCCTCGGCTACGACGCGCCGGCGCCGTTCGCGCCGGTCCAGAGCCTCGGCGAGGCGCTGCTCGAGCCGACCCGCATCTACGTCAAGCCGCTGCTCGCGGCCCTGAGGGCCACCGGGCCCGGCGCCATCAAGGCGCTCGCCCACATCACCGGCGGCGGCTTCCCCGACAACCTGCCCCGCGTGCTGCCGGACGGCGTCGGCATCGCGCTCGACCTCGACGCGATCGTCGTGCCCCCGGTCTTCGGCTGGCTCGCCCGCCAGGGCAACGTCGCCGAGGCCGAGATGCTGCGCACCTTCAATTGCGGCATCGGCATGGTGGTCGTCGTCGATCCGGCCCGAGCGGAGGCGGTGACCGAGGCGCTCCGGACTGCCGGCGAGGCGCCGGTCCGCCTCGGGCAGATCACGAAACGGGGCGAGAGCCCCGTCACCACGTCTGGGCGCCTCGCCCTATGAGCCGGCGCCCCGAGCTCGCGGCGCCGCGCGCCAGGATCGGGATCCTGATCTCCGGCCGCGGCTCCAACATGGTGTCGCTGCTGGAGGCCGCGCAGGCGCCGGACTACCCGGCCGAGATCGTGCTGGTCGCCTCGAACCGGCCGGACGCGGCCGGCCTCGTCCGCGCGGCGGAGGCCGGGCTCGCCACCGAGGCGGTCGACCACCGCGCCCATCCGGACCGGGCCTCCTTCGAGCGCGCGCTCGATGAGGCGTTGCGCCGTCACGGCGTCGAGTTCCTGGTCCTGGCCGGCTTCATGCGGGTGCTGACGCCCTGGTTCGTCGAGGCCTGGGCCGGCCGGATGCTCAACATCCACCCCTCCCTGCTGCCGCTGTTCCGCGGCACCCACACCCACGCCCAGGCGCTGGCGGCCGGCGTGCGCGTCCATGGCTGCACGGTGCATTTCGTCGTGCCGGAGCTCGATGCCGGCCCGATCGTCGCCCAGGCCGTGGTGCCGGTGCTGCCGGAGGACGACGAGGACCGTCTCAGCGCCCGGGTGCTGGTGCAGGAGCACCGGCTCTACCCGGCGGCGCTCGCCCTGGTGGCGAGCGGCCGCGCCCGCCTCGACGGGGGCCGGGTGGTGTTCGCGGAGGGCAGCGGGGCTGCCGCGGGCGCGCTGGTGGCGCCGGCCCTGGTCTGACGGCACGGTGCCGCAGCCCATCCGCGACGGCCCCGAATCACCGGCATCGGGATTGCGACTCGGCCCGCGATCTGGCACCGCCATCGGCGTCGTTCCGACTGCCCGGACCGTCCGGTCCGCACGGGTCCCCTCTCCCATGCCCCCAGCCCTGTCCCGCGTGTCCCGCATACTCGGCTGGCTGATCCTGGCCGCCGTCACGGTGGCGACCGTCGCGCCGATCGGTTACCGGCCGGTCAGCACGATGCCGGTCTCGATCGAGCGGTTCTCCGCCTTCGCGGCGCTCGCCTTCCTGCTGAGCCTCGGCTATCCGCGCCACCGCTGGCAGATCCTGGCGCTGACGATCGGGGCCGCCGGCCTCCTGGAAGCGCTGCAGCTGCTCGAACCGACCCGGCACGGCCGCGTCGCCGATTTCCTGGTGAAGGTCGTCGGTTGCGCGTGCGGCGCGGCGGCCTCCCTGGCCATCGGCCTGCTCTGGCCCCGCCCCGCCGGGGCCCGCGACGGGACGGAAGCATCCCGGCTCAGCTGATGCTGTAGGTCCGCTCGATGACGACGCCGCAGCTCTCCGCGAGGCTGAAGGCCATCTCGCGGGTCAGGCCGAAGATCAGCGGCGTCTCGCCGCGATAGAGCGTGTAGCGGCCGTCGGGCCGCACCGTGATGCGCACCGCCTCATGCATCGCTGACTCCTCCGAGGCCGGCCCGTTCTCGTGCGGGACGGCTCACGGCGGGGGAGCTTAGGGCGATTCGCGGGCCGCGCGAAGAGGTCGGATCAGGCGGTGCGCCGCTTGGTCCGCCGCCGGCCTTTCG
Organism: Methylobacterium sp. DB0501; assembly: GCF_011043735.1. Classification (GTDB taxonomy): domain Bacteria; phylum Pseudomonadota; class Alphaproteobacteria; order Rhizobiales; family Beijerinckiaceae; genus Methylobacterium; species Methylobacterium alsaeris. Next base: position 78,639 of record NZ_JAAKGV010000008.1, read on the forward strand.
CCTTCGGCTTGACCGTCGCGGCCTTGGTCATCTCGGTCACCGCCGCGCGTTGCTGGCGCCGCACCGCGTTCGCGGCATGGCCCATCCAGAAGCCGGCGGCCCGGTTGGCGGCGGAGAGCCACAGGCTGTAGGGCGATCCCTTCATGGCGGTCTTCACCTCGTGACGATCGGGGTCTCCCTCCCGTCAACGGCGCGGAGCCGGGATGGGTTGCGGCAGCCTCACGGCTCCTCCGCCCGCCGCCCTGCCCCTTGCCTCGGCTCCTTGGCCTGCGGCCCGATCGACTGGCGCCACTCGGCGAGGAAACGGGCGCGCTTGGCGCGGTCCTGCACGGCGAGCAGCACCGGCCCGACGGTGATCGGCCGGAAGATGCCGGCCGCCGACAGGCTCGGCGGCCCGTCGACGCCCGGCGGCAGCGGGCCGCTGCGGTCGAAGAAGAAGCCCTGCTCGCGCGAGACGCGCTGCCCGCGCTCCGACAGGAGATAGTCGAGGAACGCGAAGGCGTCCCCGACCGCCCGGGCGGTGACCGGCACCAGCGCGGCGCGGGTAAGGACCAGGGTGTAATCCTGCGGCACCACCACGCCGAGGCGGGCGCCGCGCCGCATCGCGCCGTAGACGTAGGAGCCGAGCAGGTTGTAGCCGATCGTGATCCGTCCCGCCTCGAGGTCGGCGATCAGGTCGGCGGTGCAGCACCGGACCTGAAGGTTCGCCCGCCCGAACGCCTCGACGAGGCGGCCATAGGTGGCCGCCGCGCGGGCATCGTAGACCGCGAACAGGTAGCCGATGCCCGACAGGGTGATGTCGTAGGAGCCGATCCGCCCGGCATAGGCGTCGGGCTTGCGCCGCAGGAGGTCGACGAGCTCGACCCGGCTGCGCGGCAGGTCCTCCCGCGGCACCAGGTCTGGACGGTAGGCGATCACCGCCGGCTCGGTGGTGAAGCCGAACACCTCGTTGCGCCAGGCCGCCCAGTCGGGCAGGCGGCCGGTCTCGATCGAACGGTGGGACCGGGCGCAGCCGTCATTGGCAAGCTTGATGAGGTGGTCGACCGAGGACGAGATCACCACGTCGGCGGCGTAGTCGTCGGAGGCCCGCCCGGCGGCGCAGGCCGCCTTGAGGCCGCTGAACAGGTCGGCGGTGATGTATTCGTGATAGACCACCGTCACGTCCGGGTAGAGCAGCTGGTAGTCGCGGATCAGCGGCGCCATCGCGTCGGTGTCGGCGGCGGCGCGGATCGTCAGCGTGCTGCGCTCGTGCTCGCTCGCCGGGAAACGCATCGTCTCCTCGGCCAGCGCCGGGCGCGCGAGCAGCAGGGCGAGCAGGAGGATGGCGCGCCGGATCACGACGCGGCCTCGTCCGGCAGGGACAGGATCACGCAGAAGCCCTTCTCGGAGTGGCTCTCGAAGCGCAGCTCGCCGCCATGGGCCGCCGCGACCTCGGCGGCGATCGAGAGGCCGAGGCCGGAGCCGACGCCGCCGCCGGTCGCGGCCTGGAACGGCTCGCGCACCCGGGCCCAGTCGGCGGCCGGGATGCCCGGCCCGTCATCCTCCACCGCCAGCAGCACCCGGCCGCGTTCGTGCCCGAGCCGGACCGTGAGCCGCGAGCGGGCACCGTGCTTGAAGGCGTTGTGGATCAGGTTCGCCAGGGCCTCGCGCAGGGCGATGGCGTCGCCGGGGATCGTCACGGCTCCGTCCGGCCCCTCGTAGCCGGCATCGACCGACCGGCCGCCGGCCTGCTGCAGGGCGTCGATCAGGGTACGGCGGGCGAGCCCCGCCACGTCGACCGGGCTGAACGCCGCCGAGCGGGCGCGGTGGATCACCATGGCGTGGTTGAGGAGCTGGTTGGTGAGATGGCCGAGCTCGGCGGTGCGCCGGCGCAGGCGGTCGATCTGGTCGCGGCGGCGCCCCTCGTCGGTTTCGCTCGACAGGAGGTCGAGCTGGGCGGCGAGCGCGGTCAGCGGCGTGCGGATCTGGTGCGCGGCGTCGGCGATGAAGCGCTTCATCACCGCGACGTGCCCCGAGAGCCGGCCCATGAAATGGTCGATCGAGGTGACGAGAAGGTGGATCTCCTGCGGCGCGGCGAGGCCGAGGGGCTGGAGGTCGTTGGGCCCGCGGGCCGCCAGCACGCCCTCGATGGCCCGCAGGGGCCGCAAGGCCGCCCGCACCGCCACCGCGACGGCGCCGAGGGCCAGCGCGCTCATCGCCAGCACCATCAGGCTCGCCTTCACGGTGAGGGCGCGGGCGAGCTGGCCCCGCGCCTCCCGGGTCTGGGCCACCACCACGGCGGCGAATCCCGCCTTCGCGGCGTCCGGCACGTAGCGCCCCGCCACCACCGCCCGCACCGCCTGGCCGCGATGCTCCGCGTCGAGGAGAACCGGCCCGGCGGCGAGCCGCGCCCGGTCGACCGGCACCGCGAGGTCGGCGTCGCCCGTCAGCAGCCGGTCGGCGGGGTCGAGCACCTTGTAGAAGATCCGGTCGCGGGGGCTGAGCCCCAAGGTCTCGAAGGCCGAGAAGGGCGGATCGACCGAGATCTCGCGCCCGTCGCTGGCGATGGACTCGGCGATCTGCAACGCCGCCCCGACGAGGAGCCGGTCATAGGCCTCGTCCGCCGCAAGCCGCGCCGAGGCCCAGGCGGCGACGAGGAGCAGCCCCGCGCCGGCGGCGAGGACGACGGCCAGCACCGCCACGAGACGGGCAAAGAGCGAGGAGGCCAGGGCCGAGGGGGCGCGCGGGATCATGGCGGCGGGTTCGCGATTCCTGACACGTCACGATTCTGGCACTTCATGATTCCTGACACACCACCTGGTAGCCGAGCCCGCGCAGGGTGCGGATCTCGGCCTGGGCTCCGGCGGCGCCGAGCTTGCGGCGCAACCGCGCCACGATCTGCTCGACGGCGTTCTCGCTCGATTCCTCCTCGAAGGCGAAGACCCGCTCCAGCAATTCGCCCTTGGCGAAGATGCGGCCGGGCCGCGCCGCCAGGATCTCCATCAGGGTCCATTCGCGCCGCGTCAGGTCGAGGACTTCTCCCGCCACGCTGGCGCTGCGCGCCTCCCGGTCGAGGCGCAGGTTGCCGAGGGTCAGCGCGTTGTCGGCATGCCCGCTGTTGCGGCGCAGGAGCGCGCGCACCCGCGCCTCCAGCTCGCGGAAGTCGAACGGCTTCACCAGGTAGTCGTCGGCCCCGAGATCGAGCGCGCCGACCCGGTCGTCGACCTCGGAGCGGGCGGTGAGGACCAGCACCGGCACCGGTCCGCGCCGGGCGCGCAGGCGCTTGAGGATGGCGAACCCGTCGAGGCCGGGCAGGTTCACGTCGAGGATCACGAGGTCGTAGGCCTGGACGGCGAGCAGCGCGTCGCCCTCCGCGCCGTCCACCTCCCAATCGACGGCGTGGCCGAGCCCGCGCAGGCGGGCGGCGATGGCCTCGCCGACGTCCCGGGTGTCCTCGACGAGCAGGATACGCACGAAAGTTCCTCCTCGGCCGCCGGGCGGCAATATCTGTCAGGTTGGCGACAGGTTCGAAGGCTACCCAACGTCCAACGGCGGGCCAAGCACCCTCAGGGGAAACTTCGCTCCGCAAGCGACGAAAACCGGGAGGATAACGCCATGAACGCACGCCCGACCATCATTCCCGAGCCGCTGCTCCAGGTCCAGGGTGTCACGCTCCAGTACAAGACGACCGATCATCTGGTCACCGCGACCTACCGGGTCGATTTCGAGGTGATGCCGGGCGACCGCTACATTCTGCTCGGGCCGTCGGGCTGCGGCAAGTCCACCCTGCTCAAGGCGATCGGCGGCTACATGACCCCCGTCGAGGGCGAGATCAAGCTCAAGGGCCGCAAGGTCACCGAGCCCGGCCCCGACCGGATGATGGTGTTCCAGGAATTCGACCAGCTCCTGCCCTGGAAGACCGTCAAGCAGAACGTCGCCTTCGCCCTCACGGCGAGCGGCCGCGCCACCGGCGCGGAAGCGATGGACCGGGCGATGTCCTACATCGAGAAGGTGGGGCTGGCGAAGTTCGCCGATTCCTTCCCCCACATGCTGTCGGGCGGCATGAAGCAGCGCGTGGCGATCGCCCGCGGCATGGCGATGGAGCCCGACATCCTGCTGATGGACGAGCCCTTCGCCGCCCTCGACGCGCTGACCCGCCGCAAGATGCAGGACGAGCTTTTGCGCCTGTGGGAGGACACCCGCTTCACGGTGCTGTTCGTCACCCACTCGATCGAGGAGGCGATCAAGGTCGGCACCCGCATCCTGCTGCTCTCGCCCCATCCGGGCCAGGTCAAGGCGGAGCTGAACAGCCTGCCGGCCTCGGAGCTCGGCACCGCGGCGCAGGGCGCCCTCGAGACCCGCATCAACGACATGCTGTTCGCCTGACAACGAGAAATTCCGGGAGATACGCCGTGACCGCCACCCTCGCCCCCCTCAGCACACCCATAGCCCAAAGGCCCGAGATCGTCCGCGAGACCTCCGCCGCCGGCGCGATCAGCGTCGAGCAGCGCCTGTCCTTCGCGGAGCTCGCCTACCGCCAGAGCTGGCTGCGCAAGGCCGTCGTCCTCGCCGCCCTCGCGGTGATCTGGGAAGCCTACGGCCGCTGGCTCGACAACCCGCTCCTGTTCCCGACCTTCTCGGCGACCGTCGAGGCCTTCGCCTCGGCGATCCTGAGCGGCGAGATTCCCGCCAAGGCGCTGATCTCGCTCCAGACGCTCGCCATCGGCTACGGCATCGGCATCGTGCTGGCGGCGTTGCTCACCACGCTCGCCATCGGCTCGCGGATCGGCACCGACCTGCTTGAGACGCTGACCGCGATGTTCAACCCGCTGCCGGCCATCGCGCTGCTGCCGCTGGCCCTGATCTGGTTCGGCCTCGGCCAGGGCAGCGTGGTGTTCGTCCTCGTCCACTCGGTGTTGTGGGCGATCGCGCTCAACACCCATGCCGGTTTCCGCTCGGTCTCGAACACCCTCAAGATGGTCGGCCTGAATTACGGCCTGCGCAACCTGAGCTTGGTCCGGGCGATCCTGATCCCGGCGGCCTTCCCCTCGATCCTCACCGGCCTGAAGGTCGGCTGGGCCTTCGCCTGGCGCACGCTCATCGCCGCGGAACTCGTCTTCGGCGTCTCCTCGGGCTCGGGCGGCCTCGGCTGGTACATCTTCGAGAACCGCAACGCCCTCGAGACCACCAACGTCTTTGCCGGCCTGTTCACCGTCATCATGATCGGCCTCTTCGTCGAGAACGTGATCTTCGCCAACATCGAGAAGAAGACGATCCGCCGCTGGGGCATGCAGCACTAAGAGAAACGAACGGCCCTGCCCTTCGGAGCGGCGACGCTCCGGAGGCGCGCACAACGACAATCCCGGAGGAAACCCCATGTTCACACGCAAGCTCCTCGGCCTCGCGGCCGGTGCCGCCCTCGCTCTCTCCCTGAACCTCGGCGCCGCCCGCGCCGAGGTGTCCGAGGTTCGCATCTCGAAGGGCTACGGCGCCCTCTACCTGCCGCTCTTCGTGATGCAGGAGAAGAAGTTCCTGGAGGCCCAGGCCGCCAAAGCGGGCCTCGGCGACGTCAAGGTGACCTGGCTCACCCTGGACGGCGGCAACGTCATCAACGACGCGATGATCGCCGGCTCGCTGGACATCGCCGGCACCGGCGCCCCGGGCTTCCTCGCCCTCTGGTCGAAGGGCCGCGGCAGCCCGAAGACCGAGGTGATCGGCGTCTCCGGCCTCTCCGCGACCGCCCTCGACCTCAACGTGATCAAGCCCGAGATCAAGTCGCTGGCCGACTTCACCCCGAAGGACAAGATCGCGATCCCAGGCATCAAGACCTCGCTCGCCGCGGTCGTGCTGCAGATGGCGGTGGCCAAGCAGTTCGGGCCGGAGAACTACACCAAGCTCGATTCGAGCACCGTCGGCCTGCCGCACCCGGAGGCGGTCGCGGCCCTGCTCTCGGGCAAGACCGAGATCGTCGCCCACTTCGCCTCGCCGCCCTTCACCCAGGTCGAGCGCGCCGACCCGAAGGTGCGCACGATCCTCAAGGCCTCGCAGATCTTCGGCGACATCACCCTCAACGTGGTGTTCGCGCTCAAGCGCTTCACCGAGACGAACCCGAAGATGACCCAGGCCTTCCTGGCCGCCCTCGACGAGTCGAACGAGTTCATCAAAAATAATAAGACCGAGACCGCCGAAATCTTCTCCCGCGCCTCCAAGGTGAAGGTGAGCCCGCAGGAGGTGGTTCAGATCATCGAGGACCCGGACAGCCGGTTCTCGGCGACGCCGCACGGCATCATGGAGTTCGTGACCTTCATGAACCGGGCGGGCATCATGAAGACCAAGCCGGCGACCTGGCAGGACCTGTTCATCCCGGCTTTGCGCGACCGCTCGGGCAGCTGAGCGCCCCCGTCGCCCGACCGGCCCCGCCGCGCTCCGCGCGGCGGGGATTTTTACGTCCGGTTAAGCATGTCGTCGCCTCATGCGGCGCATGCCGACTCACGCGACGACACCCCGCCTTCCCCCCGATCCGCTCGGCGATGCCCGCGACCTTCAGGCCAGCATCGCGGCGTTGCGGCATCTCCTACGCGCGCAGAGCCGCCAGTTCGAGGCCCTGGAGCGTCGCCTCGCACCGTCCGGAAGTCCGGCCGAGACGGGGGCGCGGCGCCTGCGCGCCCTCAAGGCCGGCGGCTGACCGAGCCGTCACGCCGTCGCGCAACCGGCAAGTGTAGGCCCGCAGGTCGTGCACGTCGGTGACCAGGCCGTAACCCTGATCGCGTCCCGGATGGACCAGGCCTCGCTGCGGGGCGTTATCCGGTTGACAGTGAGAGGAGAGGAAGCGTGGACACGTGCAGCGGGACGCCCGTCAGCCTGACCCTGGGACGACGCAGGATCGAGGGTGTCCTGCGCGCCGTCGGCGAGTCGGTCGAGATGCCCGGGGTGCCGGGCGGTCCGGCCCGCCGCCTACGCAACCTGATCCTCGATTTCGGGCCGGCCTGCGCCCCGGTCGAGGTCTGGCTCGCCGAGCCCGACCCGCAGGAGCCGCCCTTCGGCCCGGTATCCGAGGGCCCTCGCCCTACCGCTTCATCAAGGTCCTGAGGACCTCCAGGATGTCGTCACCGCGGCACGGCCGGGCGACGAAGCGGGCATGGGACGGCATCCGGTCCGGATCGGGCTTGCTGCGGCCGGACACGACGACGATCGGCAGGTCGGGCCGCATCTGCGCCGCCGAGCGGGCGAGATCGAAGCCGTCGGTCTTGCCGGACAGCTCGACATCCGTGATCAGCGCCACGATGTCGGCCCGCCCGGTGAGCAGCCCCAGCGCCCGCTCGGCGGAGGCCGATTGCAGCGCCTCGAAGCCGGCGGCGTCGAGCACGTCGCTGAGATCCATGATCGTCAGCGCCTCGTCCTCGACCACCAGGATCACGGGCCGCTCGTCCCTGACATCGTCCTTGGCCTTTACGGTGTCGTTGTCCACGTCGCCTGTCCTTGACGGTCGGGCCCGCCCGGGACCCGCACGGGAGCGGCGCGGTCGGACGGCCACAGATGATCGGGCGGCCGGTCCCGGCCGACCGGCGCCCCTGCGCCGGCCGTTGATCGAAACGACCGATACCCCATGCCGGTTGCAGCGCCGCCGTCGCCGCACCGGTGAGATTTCACCGCTTCCGCGATCCCGCACACGATCTCACGCTTGCGCCGCGGCCCGCGCCCCGCTAGAGGACGGCACCGACCCGCACGGGCGCCCCGGCGCCCCGCAGGTCTGGCCCGGAGAGGTGGCCGAGTGGTTGAAGGCGCACGCCTGGAACGCGTGTATACGGGCAACCGTATCGAGGGTTCGAATCCCTCTCTCTCCGCCAGCCCCTTGGCTGGCAAGCATCTGAAATCCCTCACAATTTGACGGTTCGCGTTGCCCTGACCATGGGTTAGCGTGTATCATCCTGCGCAACGCTCTGTGTAACGTGGCGCAGCGGGATGGCGGATTATCTGACCAAGTGCGGCGCGTGATCATGCGCCAGACCACGAAGGTCCGCGTCGCCGACGATCCGCGGGGCGCCAAGGCGCGGTAGGTGGTCGATGCGCTCAACGCCGACCTCGAGACCTATTGGCACGGGCTGCTCGCCGGCCAGTCGCAGGATGCGCAGGAGCGGTACGACGCGGCGCGCAAGCGGGCCCGCGGCTTCGGCTTCGATTACCGCCTGGCGCCGAGCCTCGCCGAGCTGCCGGACGACGAGCTGCTCGCACGCATCCGCACCATCATGGCCCAGCCCCGCACTGCCGAGGCCGCCGCCGTTGCGGCCGTGCTCGGGGGCGAGGCGCCGGCCCCGCTGCGGCTCTCGACGCTGTTTGCCGAGTTCGAGCGCCTCTCGGCCGCCGCCAACCGCGACCTCTCGCCGGACCAGCTGCGCAAGTGGCGCAATCCGAAGCTGCGGGCCATCGCCAACCTCGTCGACGTCATCGGCGACCGGCCGCTGGAGGAAGTGACCCGAGCGCAGGCCCTCGATTTCCGCGACTGATGGCAGAAACGGGTCCTGGCCGAGGGGCGGGATTTCGCCGGTATCGCCCGCGGGCTCGGCCGCGGCGACGGGCGGGCGGCGGTGGCCGGGGTGGCGCAGCGGTTTCGCGATCTCCTCGAGGATGGGGCGGCGGACTGGCTGGCGCGGCAATCGGGCCAGGGCGCGAGACGGGCCGGCTCGTCGGCTCAGCCGCAGCGCCGGCCGCGCCGGGCGAGGCCACGGATGGGGCGGGGTGCCTGGTGCCGGGAGCCCGCGCCTGCGCGGTGGGCGCCGATCCGGACGGGGCGCTGCGGTGGCAGCCGGCCTGGAAGCAGCGGGCGGCGGAGGGACAGGCGCAGGCGACGCTGGCCCGCAAGCGGGGCTCGCGGCGGCGGTAGCGACCGGACGCGGCAGGCTTGACGGCGCGAGTCGCGACCGAGCGGCAATGACCTCGCGAGAGGATTACGGGCTCCTTTGCCAGATTATCCCGAAGTGAATCTCCGTTACATCGCCTTTCCAGGATTTGATTTTTGCGTTAGGGCTACCGAATGGCCCGCCGCGTGACCTATCAAATCTTTGACATGCCGGACGGGCGATTTTCCGTCACGGTGACCATTGATCCGAACAAGACAATGGTCCGCGCGGGTTTCGCGACCCAGGCCGAGGCTGATGCCTGGGTCGACGGCTTGCGGGACATCATGGCCGCCCTCGGCGCACCCGTTGCCCTCGCCTTCCCCGATTATCCCGGATCGCTGCCCCTGAACGAGGTGCTGACCTTCATCCGGACGGCCCCCACACAGGCCGATTGACCGCGTCCGGCCCGGCCACAAGGGCTCGTGCTGCGAGTGGCGCTCGCGCGCAGGCGGGGTCGCGGCGGCGGTCGGGCCGGACTGGATCGACCGCGCGGCGGGCTGCCGAGAGCGGGCAGGCGCACCGGCGGTGGGGCTGCCCGACGTTTGCGGCCCTGGTATGTGCGAGGCCTGTGCACCCTCGCCTCTCGGCCGATGGACCGCGCCTCGTCTTCACGGTGAGGGCGCCAGGGTCCTTCGCCGCGAAGCCTGGCGCGGGTCAGGCTGCCCGCACGGTGGCGAGGAAGCGCGTGACCTCGGCCGAGAGGCGCTCGGACTGGCGCGACAATTCCGAGGCCGAGGTGAGGACCTGGCTCGCCGCTGCGCCCGTCTCCTCCGCGGCGCCAGCCACCCCGGTGATGTTGCCGGTGACCTCGCCGGTGCCGGCGGCCGCCTGGGAGACGTTGCGGACGATCTCCCGGGTTGCGGCGCCCTGCTCCTCCACCGCCGCGGCGATCGAGGTCGCGACGCTCGCGATTTCCTCGATCCGCGCGGTGATGTGGCTGATTGCGCCGGCCGCCTGACCGGTGGAGGCCTGGATCGCCGCGATCTGAGTCGTGATCTCCTCCGTCGCCTTCGCGGTCTGGCCGGCGAGTTCCTTCACCTCGGCGGCGACCACCGCGAAGCCCCGTCCCGCCACGCCGGCGCGGGCGGCCTCGATGGTGGCGTTGAGGGCCAGCAGGTTGGTCTGGGCGGCGATCGAGGAGATCAGCCCCACGACGCCGCCGATGCGGGTCGTCGCCTCGGTCAAGGCATGCACCTGATGGGCGGTCTGCCCGGCTTCCGCAACGGCGGCCTGGGCGAGCCGGGCCGAGCCGTCAACCTGCCGGCCGATCTCCTGCACCGAGTTTCCCAGCTCTTCCGCCGCCGCCGCCACCGTGCCGACATTCGATGACGCCTCCTCGGCGGCTGCCGCGACGGCGGTGGATTGGGCGGCGGTCTGCGTGGCGGTCGCGGTCATGGTCTGGGCGGTCGCCTGCAGCTCGGTCGCCGAGGCGGAGACCATGCCGACGATGCCCCCGACAGCCTGCTCGAAGGCATCCGCCATCTGGCGCATGCCGGCCCGCCGCTGCTCCTCGGCCGAGGCCCGGGCCAGGGCGGTTTCCTCCTCGAGCCGCCGCGTGCGGATCAGGTTGTCCTTGAACACCTGAACGGCGGCAGCCATGGCGCCGATCTCGTCCTGGCGGGCCTTGAAGGGAACGTCCATCGTCGTGTCTCCGGTCGCGAGGGTTCCCATCATGCGGGTGATGCGGCCGAGTGGGGCCGAGATGCGCCGCATCCCGTACAAGGTGGCGCCGAAGCTCGCGGCCAGGGACAGGATGATCGCGATCCAAGCCGTGATCGTAGCCTTGCGTGCGGCGACCACGCTCTCGTTCGCGTCTTGCTGCGCGCCGTGGTTATTCAGCTTCACGTCGCGATCCAGCGCCGCGCTCACGGCGTCGTAGAGCGCCAGATGTTCATGCCCGATCAAATCCACGAGCGCTTCGTCGTTCTTCCCGACAATGATCAAATTCTTGATATTGTCGCTTGCTAGCTTGTACTTGTTCCATCCCGACGAAAATTCGTTGTATATCGCCCGCTCGTCCTCGGAAGCGATCAACGGTTCGTAGCGGGTGCGGGCCTGCGCGAGGTGCTCCAGGCTCGATTCGTATTGACGCAAATGTTCTGCAAGAAATCGTGGGTCTTGTGCTGCGGAGACAAGGCGGTACTGCTTGAGGCGTACCTGATCCACTTGCGCGCGCATCTCGTTGATGGCGACGACCGACGGCAGCCAGTTCGTCGAGACCTCGACGACGCTGTTGCGAACGGTCCCCAGCTCGAAGATCGACAGTGCTCCTTGTGCGCCGGCGATGAGGGCCACGCTGGTGAATAACCCGGCGAGGGTGGTCTTGATCGAAAGCTGCATGGGAGCGGGATGGCGCGTAAATGGCCGATCGATGCGCCGCGCACGCCCTCGATCAGATTTGTGATTGGCGGAGCCGACCATTTCAGAGCTAACAAATAGTTTTTTTCCAATGTTTCTAACATTGATCGGCGAACGACGCGTTTATGGCGCTCGCGCCAGGCGTGTGTGCGATGCCTGACTTGCTACTGCTTCGCTAGGCCGTGCGATCTAGTCTGACGCCTAGTTCTCGCACCGGCAACTGCAGCCTATAAGTTGCATGAGCCGATGTGCGCAGCAAATGGATGCGGCGACCGCGGAGTCTGCGAGCAATGAGCCTATGCTGAACTCGTTCCCGGAGTTGCGCATCCGGGCGCGCCGGCCCGACCGGTCGACGGCCTCCTCAATGCCCCAGGCGGCTTCTCGCGTTGCGCTGGCATGGCCGGACCGAGCAGCGCAGGGCTTGCACTGCCGCAGTGAAGCCGCCATACTTGCCAGGCTTGAAGAGATGCGCCCGCAGGCTGACCGCCGGCGGGCGTTTTTCGTTTCAGGAACCCGGAGGGCTGCGGTGCTGGACCACGCTGTGGAGGCGCTTCAGCTCTCCACCTTCACCGATCGCCTGGAGCGCCTGGCGCCATGCCACCGCGATCCCGAGCGCTTCCACGTCGACAAGGATGCCCTGGTGAGCGACCTGCGGCGGGCGGCGCGGGAGCACGAGCTGCTCGGCGCCGTCGGCCGGGTGCTGGCGCCGCGGTCCGACCGGACCGAACTACGCCTCGGCGTGTTCATGACGGATGGCCGGTTGGTGCCGGTGGAGCGCCGTTTCGGGCGCCGCGGTAAGGCTAAATAACGTATTCTCAAGAGTATCGGTTTGTAGCGCTGCGCCACAATTCTGATATCCGATAAAAATCAACATTATCAGAGGCTTGTTGGCGTCGGTCGGCTCCCGGCGCGTCGGCCGGCTGCGTGCGCGTAGCAAGGCCGCGGCCGCGGCGCAGGCCGAGACCACCATACGGGCGGTGGCCTATGCCCGGGTCTCGACCGAGGAGCAGGCGACGAGCGGCCACGGCCTCGAGGGGCAGGACAAGGCGGTCCGCGCCTTCGCCCTGTCGCAGGGCTACGACCTGGTCGCGGTCATCGCCGATCCGGGTGTCTCGGGCGCCACGCGGCCCTCCGAGCGGCCGGGCTTCGGCGAGGTCCTGGCGCTCGCCGAGGCCCGGGCCTTCGCGGTGCTGCTGGTCTACCGCTTCGACCGGCTCGCCCGCGAGATCCGCTACGCGGTCACCACCGTGTCCGAGTTGGCCGAGCGCTACGGCGTGGTGATCCGCTCCGTCACCGAGCCGATCGACACCGCGACCCCGATGGGCCGCACCCTCTTCGCCATCCTCGCCGGCATGGCCGAGTCGGAGCGCTACGCCATCCGCGACCGCACCGCCGGCGGGCGCGCCGCCAAGGCCGGCCGGGGCGGGTATGCCGGCGGGCGGGTGCCGTTCGGCTACCGGCGCGACGGCGAGGGACAGCTCCAGGTCGACCCAGCGCAGGCCCGGATCATCCGGCGGATCTTTCGCGAGCGGGCCCGCGGGCTGCCGCAGGCCGCGATCGCCGCCGGGCTCAATGCCGATGGCGTGCCCGGCCCGCGCGGCGGGCGCTGGCACCAGGCGCGGGTCGGCTACCTGCTCGACAACCCGAAGTATCGCGATCTGTCGGAATACCTGTTTCGCTGGTCGGGGCAGGAGCGGCACGTGCTCTGCCCCGGCACCCATGCGGCGATCATCACCGAGCGCGCGAACGAAGGGCCCGCCGATCCATGACGTCTGCTGTGCGGGCGAGCTGGTGTGCGCCGGCGATCCCGCCGGCGTGCTGCGCCGGCGCACCCTGCCCTGCCTGTGCCTGCGCCAGCACGATGCCCTCGACGCGCACGGTCGCCGGGGCCCCGGCAGCGGCCAGACCGCCCGGACGGTTGGCGCCTCCCTCAGCCGCGGCCGCCTGCGCGAGCGGGTGGCCTGCACCGGCGGCCCTCGCACCTGGACCTGCGTAAATGGCTGAGAACCCCACCGCCGCCCTCGAGGCCCGCCTCGCGCAGCTCGCCGCCGCGCGGACCGCGCTCGACGATGCCGACAGCTTCGAGGGCTGGGAAGCGCGGGCGCTCGACGAGGAGATGGGGTGGGTGCGGGCGGCGCTCGATCGGCAGAAGATCGGCGTGGATGCTGACGCAGGGGCCGCATGCCTCGCCGAGGCGCATCCGAGCCCCTAAACTGATCCTGCTCCGAAGGGAGGCGGGAGCCAGGGTGTTTGCCCCACCCCGAACCGCGTGGTTGGTGCCCACGCATGACCCTTTGCCGGCCGGACAACCGGTCACCCCGCCACCGCGCGCTGCGGCGGCAGGACCATAGCGCTAGGTCATGCCTCAACACCATTCCAAGGCCGCCACGGAGCGGCCAATCCTGCGTGCGTCCGCTCCCGACGCGCACCGGCTCCCCGCATCGGCTCTCCCCGGCCGGTGCGGGGACGCGCTCTCCGGCTTTCGCGAGGTGGTCAGGATCGGATCGGCGACGCTGATCCGGGCCGACGCCCTCGACGTGCCGGCGGCCCTGGCCGAAGCCGCGCCCGGCACCCTCGGCGCGGTGTTGTGCGACCCGCCCTATTCGAGCGGCGGCACCACCGCTGGCGAGCGGGCGCGGCCGCCGAGCCAGAAGCACCAGCAGAGCGAGCACCGCCACCTGCACCGCGACTTCGCCCGGCGACACGCGCGACCAGCGCAGCTTCCTTGCCTGGTCGGCCCTGTGGATGGCCCGGGCCCGCGCGGCGGTGGTGCCGGGCGGGCTGTTCGGCGCCTTCTGCGACTGGCGCCAGCTGCCGGTCACCACCGATTCCGTCCAGGTGGCGGGCTGGGTCTGGCGGGGTATCGTGCCCTGGGACAAGACCCAGGCGGTGCGGCCGGTGCTCGGCCGCTACCGGGGCAGGACGAGTACGTCGTCTGGGGCTCGAACGGGCCGCGGCCGATGGCGGGGGCCACCGCGCCGGGCTGCTTCTCCGTGCCGGTGCCGCGGGCGAAGCTGCACATGGCGGCCAAGCCCGTCGCCCTGATGGATGGACTGCTCTCCATCATGGACGGGCCGATCCTCGGTCCGTTCATGGACTCGGGCACGATCCCGGTTACTTCGACGTCGCCTGCCGGCGGCTGGAGGCGCTGATCCATGCCGATGCGTCCGCCCCAGCAGCGGCCCCGCGGCAGCTGCCCGGTCGCGGAGGCCCGCCGGGAGAGTCGCCGGACCCATGACGCGCAGCGCCGCCGCTCGAGCCCTGCGACCGCGGGGAGAGGAGGCGCCTGCGCCGTTCGCGGTTCTCCACGATCCCGCTTCACGGCACGAGGAAACGTCCCGATCGCCCGCCGATTTGCGCCTCTCACCGCCCCCATGGGAGAAACCTCCACGCCGCTCAGGACACCCTCGCCGTCAGCGCCATGGCCCCCCGCCTCCACTCCCTCCGCGCCTCGCTTCTCGCCCTCTGGTTCCTGCTCCTCGCCTCGGCCGCGGCGACCGCCTACCTGCTCTACGAGTTCTACACCCAGTCCGCCGCCGTGCAGGTCGCCCAGGCCGAGATCCAGGTCGCCCGCGCCTGCCGCGAGATCGGCGACCGGTTCGCGTTCTTCAGCGCCGGCTGGGGCGGCAGCGTCGCGGAGGTCGACGAGGCCCTGGCGCGGCAGCTCACCGACGTGGTGGTGACGGCGCTCGCCAGCCATCCGGGGATCGAAGGCGGGATCTGGACCGCGTCCGGGGGGGCGGCGGCCTACGCCTTCCCGACCTACGAGGGCACGGGGCCGAAGACCGACCTGCCGGCGGCCGAGTTCGACACGATCCGCCGCATCAACGCCGAGAGCCTGAGCGCCGACCGGCCGGTGGCGGCGCGCCGCGTCGCCCGGACCCAGACGCTGGTGGTGCAGGGCTGCCCGCTGCGCGGCCCGGTTCACGGCGCGACGGCCTGGACCATGGCGCGGGTCTACACCGACCAGGGCCGGGCCTACGGCCAGCTGCTGGCCGGGTTCGGCTTCCTGGCCGCCACCGTGCTCGGGTCGGCCCTGCTGCTCGGGCGGTTGCTCCTGGTGCTCGGCCGGCGGATCGCCCGGCTCGAAGGGCAGCTCGGGCGCGACCCGGAGGGCAACGACCTCCTCCACCTCGATCGGACCGGCCTCGCCGAGCTCGACCGGCTGGTCGAGGCGCTGAACGCCGCGGATGTCCGCCTCGCCGCCGCCCGCCGCCGCGCCGCGGAGGCCGAGCGCCTGGCGGCTCTGGGCCAGTTGGCGGCCGGCATCGCCCACGAGATCCGCAATCCGCTGGCGGCGATGCGGCTCAAGGCCGAGAACGCGCTGGCGAGCGCCGACCCGGCTCGGCCCCGGGCCGCCCTCGACCTCGTCCTGGATCAGGTCTCGCGCCTAGACCGGCTGCTGCGCGACCTCCTCAGCCTGACCCAGCCCCGGGCACCGGCCCTCGCCCCGACCGACCTCGCCGGGATGCTCGCCGAGTGCGCCCATCTTCACGACGACCTCGCCCGGGCGCAGGGCGTGCGGATCGCGGTCGGCGACGCGCCCTCCGGGCGTCCCTGCCTCGACGACGGGCAGATCCGCCGGGCCCTCGACAACCTGCTGCTCAACGCAATCCAGCACAGCCCGGCCGGCGGCCTCGTGCGGCTCTCGGGCGCCCACGAGGGAGACCGCCTGCGGATCCGGGTCAGCGACGAAGGGCCCGGCGTGCCCGAAGCCCTGCGGGCGCGGCTGTTCGAGCCCTTCGTCACCGCCCGCCCGGACGGGACCGGCCTGGGTCTCGCGATCGTGCGCGAGATCGCCCGCGCCCATGGTGGACAGGCACGCCTTACCGCCCCACCTCCCGAGGGCTCGGGTCCAGGCGGTTCGAGTCCGGATGATCCGGGTCCAGATCATCCGAGGCCCGGCGCGACCTTCGAGCTCGATCTGCCATGGCGCCCGTCGCCCACATCCTGATCGTCGACGACGAGCCGGCCCTGCGCGAGGGATTGGCCGAGACGGTGAGCGACCTCGGCCATCGGCCGGTGCTGGCCGCCTCCGGCCGCGAGGCGCTGGAGCGCGTGGCCGCCGATCCCGCCATCGCCGCGGTGCTCCTCGACCTGCGCATGCCCGGCGACCTCGACGGGATGGCGGTGCTGCAACGCCTGCGGGCGCGGGCGGAGGCGCCGCCGGTGGCGGTGCTGACGGCGTTTGCCAGCGCCGAGAACACCATCGAGGCGATGCGGCTCGGCGCCTACGACCACCTGACGAAGCCGGTCGGCCGGGCGGAACTCGCCGGGCTGCTGGCCGGCATGCTGGCCCGCCCGGCCGCGATCGCGGCGGCGCCCGCGCCCCCGGGCGCCTCCTGCCTGATCGGCACCAGCGAGGCGATGCGCCGGGTGCAGAAGGCGGTGGGGCTCGCCGCCGACAGCGACGCCACCGTGCTGCTCCAGGGCGAGACCGGCACCGGCAAGGAGATCGCCGCCCGCGCGCTGCACGCCCATGGCCGCCGGCGGACCGGGCCGTTCGTGCCGGTGAATTGCGCGGCGATTCCCGCCGACCTCCTCGAGAGCGAGCTGTTCGGCCACCTGCGCGGCGCCTTCACGGGGGCGACCCAGGACCGTCCAGGCGCCTTCCGGGAGGCGGAAGGCGGCACGCTGTTCCTCGACGAGATCGGCGACATGCCGCCCGCGATGCAGGCCAAGATCCTGCGGGCGCTCCAGGAGCGGGTGGTGACGCCGGTCGGCGGCCGGCCCGTGCCGGTCACCGTCCGGGTGGTGGCCGCGACCCACCGCGACCTGCCGCGCCTCGTCGCGGAGGGGGGATTCCGCCAGGACCTGTTCTACCGCCTCAACGTCGTGCCGATCGCCCTGCCGCCCCTGCGCGAGCGCCTGGCCGACATCCTGGCGCTCGCCGAGCATTTTCTCGCCGCGAGCGGCGCCGGCCCGAAGCGCCTGACGCCGGAGGCCGCCGCCGCCCTGATGCGCCATCCCTGGCCCGGCAACGTCCGCGAGCTGCGCAACGTCATCGAGCGGGCGGCCCTGCTCGCCCGCGGCCCGGCCATCGGCCCGGCGGATCTCGGCCTCGCCGGCGACGCCGCGCCGGCGGCCGAGTCCGCGCTGCCGGACTGGCTCGGCGACGATCTGCCGGGCGCGGTGGCGCGGCTGGAGGAGGCGATGATCCGCCGGGCCCTGCGCGACAGCGGCGGCAACCGCGCCCGGGCGGCGAAGAGCCTCGGGATCCAGCGCCAGCTCCTCTACGCCAAGATCGAGCGCTATCGCCTGCACGAATCCGAGTCGTCCGAAATCCCGACGGAGGATGTCCGGAATCCCGACGCCTGACCTCGTTCCTGCCGCAGGGTTGTCGAGGTTTCGCAAAGGCTTGATCGTTGGCACGGGAGTTGACAGAGGCTGCCCGGGCCGGCCGTCCGCCGGTGCTGACGAGCGACACTCATGCAGACGGGCAAGCACCGCCTCCGCGCGGCAGGCCTCGCGGTGGCGATCCTGGCCGCCGGTCCGGCCGCGGCGCAGGAGACATCGATCTGGGATCCCGCCACCCTGCCGGAGACCAGGGGCACGGTGAAGCAATATACGCTCACCCCTCGCGGCGACGTCGACGGCCTGATCCTCACCGACGGGACCGAGGTGAAGCTGCCGCCGCGGCTGTCCGCCGCCCTGGTCTTCACCGTCCGGCCGGGCGACGCCGTATCGGTGCGCGGCATGCGCGCCCGCGCGCTCCCCCTCGTCGACGGCGCCTCGATCCGCAACGAGGCGACGGGCGCGACGCTCGTCACCCTCGGCCCGCCGGAGCCGGTGGCGGAGGATACGGTACTGAGCGGCCGCATCGCCGCCCTCCTGCACGGGCGCCGGGGCGAGCTGAACGGCGCCCTCCTCGACGACGGTACGGTTCTGCGGCTGCCGCCGCACGAGGCGGCGCGCCTCGGCGCGACCCTGCGGGCGGGCCAAGCGGTCAGCTTCCGCGGCGCCCGGACGAAGAGCCCGCTCGGGACCGTGGTGGAGCTGCGCGCCCTCGGGACGAGCCCGGACAGCCTGGTCGAGGTCGGCGGGCGCCCGCCGCGTCCGCCCGGCCCTCGGGTCGAGGCCGGCCCGCCCGGCGGCCCCGACGCCCCGCCCCCGCCCCCGCCCCCGCCGGGAGGTGCTCCCCCGCCGCCGCCCGGTCCCGGCATCGCTCCCCCACCCCCGCCCGGGGCTCCGCCGCCGCGCAGGCCCTGAACGGTCGTTGCACGTAAATAATCCCGGTTGCGTCGCAACTTTCTGCAATCTGGCCGGTTCTCGGCTGCGGATCGGCCGGTCCTTCCCCAAGGGAGATATCACGGTGAGCACGGCACCCTCCGTCACTGCCTCTGCGTCCGGCGCCCCCGACAAGCGGCCGTCCACCCGGGCGCTGAGAGGTCTCCACGCGCTCAACTTCACCCTGGCCGACGTGCGCGACGGCCTCGGGCCGTACCTCGCCATCTACCTCATCGCCGTGCGCGGTCCCGACCAGGGCTGGAACGAAGCCACCACGGGCATGATCATGACGATCGCCGGCATCGCCGGCCTGATCGCCCAGACGCCCGCCGGCGCGCTGATCGACCGCTCGCGGCACAAGCGTGCCATCGTGATCGCGGCGGCCCTCGCCGTGACCCTGAGCTGCCTGACGCTGCCCTTCATCTCGAACTTCTACGCCGTGGCCGCGACCCAGTCGGTCGCCGGCATCGCCGGGGCGATCTTCCCGCCGGCGCTCGCGGCCATCACCCTCGGGGTGGTCGGCCCGAAGCTCTTCTCCAAGCGCATCGGCCGCAACGAGGGCTTCAACCATGCCGGCAACGCCGTCTCGGCTGCGCTCGCCGGGGGGCTGGCCTACCTGTTCGGGCCGATCGTGGTGTTCTGGCTGATGGGCATCCTCGCCGCGCTCTCGATCGGCGCGATGCTGATGGTGCCGTCCGAGGCGATCGACAACGACCTCGCCCGCGGCCTCGACTGCGCCGAGGACGAGTCTTGCGAGGAGCAGCCCTCCGGCCTGACCGCGCTGCTGCAGAACAAGTACCTGATGCTGTTCGCGCTGCTGGCGGCGATCTTCCATCTCTCCAACGCCGCGATGCTGACCTCGGTCGGCCAGCTCCTCACCCACCTGTCTGGCAAGGACAACGCGACCTCGCTGATCGCGATCTGCATAGTGGCGGCGCAATGCGTGATGGTGCCGGTGGCGATGTTCGTCGGCCACAAGGCCGATGCGATCGGCCGCAAGCCGATCTTCCTGGCCGCCTTCGGCGTGCTCGCCTTGCGCGGCGTGCTCTACACCTTCTCGAACAACCCGTTCTACCTCGTGGCGGTGCAACTCCTCGACGGCGTCGGAGCCGGCGTCTACGGCGCGCTGTTCCCGATCGTGGTGGCCGACCTCACCCGCGGCACCGGGCGGTTCAACGTGAGCCAGGGCGCGGTCGCGACCGCGCAGGGGCTCGGCGCGAGCTTGAGCGCGACGCTCGCCGGCCTCATCATCGTCTCGGCCGGCTACTCGGCGGCGTTCCTGACGCTCGCGGCGATCGCCGGAATCGGCTTCGCCCTCTACCTGACGGTGATGCCCGAGACCCGCGGCTTCGTGCCGACCCAGGCCGGCACGCCGTCCGACCCGACCGGCCGCCCGGCCCTGGCAACCGCCTGAGGGCCGGGACCATGGCCGCCCTCCTCGCCTTCGCCCATATCGGCGACCTGCACCTGACGGACGGTGGGGCCGGGAATGCCCGCGACTTCTCGTCGATCGTCGCCCAGCTGAACGAAGCCGACGGCCTCGACTTCGTCTTCGTGCCCGGGGACAACGCCGATCAAGGCCTTCCCGAGCAATACGCCCTGGTGCGGGCAGGCCTGGACCGGCTCCGCCTGCCCGTCCACGTGATCACCGGCGACCACGACATGGAGGGCGGGAGCCTCGACGCGTTCTATGCCGGGTTGCACGTGCCCCGCCTGCCCTACGCCGTCGACGTCCGGGGCGTGCGCTGCCTGTTCCTCGACATGTGCGGCCCCGGCTCCGGCGGGCCGGATTTCCGGCTCGGCGCGGACCAGGTCGCCTGGCTCGCCGCGGAGCTTGAACAGGCGGCGTCCCGGGACGTCGCCCTGTTCATGCACAGCTACCCCGCCGACCTGAAGGGCGAGGGCGAGGCGGCCCGCGTCGCCGACCTCATCCATCGCGGGCCGGTGCGGCTCGTCGAGATGGGCCATACCCACTACAACGAACTCGCCAATGACGGCCGCACCGTCTACGCGGCGACCCGCTCCACCGGCCAGATCGAGGAGGGCCCGGTCGGCTACGCGGTCGCCGCCCTCGACGGGGGCGTGGTGAGCTGGCGCTTCAAGGAGCTGGCGCGGCCCTGGCCGTTCGTCCTCATCACCGCGCCCGCCGACCGACGCCTCGCCCACGATTCCGGCCACATCGTCGGCGAGCATTTCACCCTGCGCGCCCTGGTGCTGGGGCCGGCGGAGGCGGTCGCGTTCCGCATCGACGACGGGCCGTGGCAGCCGATGGCCCGGCCTGAGGGCGCACGCGGCCACGAGGCCGCGGTGGCGTGGCCGGCGGGTGCCCGGACGATCGCCGTGCGGGCGATCGGCGCGGGGACCGAGGATACCGACGTCATCGAGCCGGCGCACGATCCGGACGGCCTGCCGACCTCCCGCGGCATCGGCAGCGACGCCGACGCGCTCGGCGCCTGGGAGGCGCGGGGCCTCCTGGGGACGCAGCTCGGGCCGAACCGCAACGGGCGGCAATGGTGAGCGTGGGGCTCATCGGGGCTCCGGAACCGGTTGACGACATCCCCGATACGAAGTCCGGACGATCCCTTCCGGACTTCGTATCACCAGCCCGCGCGGCGCTTGAGCGAAGCGACCTTCCGCATTGCGAAGCAATCAATCGGAAGTCGCATGACTGTCACCCTCCGCGTTGATCCGGGCTCCGCTGCGCGGACCCGGTTTGACGCGGAGGGTCGAACGATCCTCCCGCGCAACCGCCCCCCTTCTCCACCCCTCTACCGTGACGACAGGACTTCTCCCCCCATGGCCGCGCTGACGCTCAGCCCCAACCTCGCGACCTGGGCGATCGCCGCCCTCGCCACCCTCGGCGTGATCGTGCGCCCATTCTCCTGGCCGGAGGCGATCTGGGCGGTGGCGGGCGCCCTCGCGCTGGTGCTCCTCGGCCTGCTCCCAGCCGGCACCGCCTGGGAGGGCGTGCTCAAGGGGACCGACGTCTACCTGTTCCTCGTCGGCATGATGCTGATGTCGGAGGTGGCCCGGAAGGAGGGTCTGTTCGACTGGCTCGCCGGCATCGCGGTGCGCACCGCCAAGGGCTCGGCGACGCGGCTCTTCACCCTGGTCTACCTCGTCGGCACCGTCGTCACGGTGTTCCTGTCGAACGACGCCTGCGCGGTGGTGCTGACGCCGGCGGTCTACGCCGCGACCCGCGCCGCCAAGGTCGAGAACCCCCTGCCGTACCTGTTCATCTGCGCCTTCATCGCCAATGCAGCCTCGTTCGTGCTGCCGATCTCGAACCCGGCCAACCTCGTGGTCTTCGCCGAACACATGCCGCCGCTGACCCGGTGGCTCGCCCTGTTCGGCCTGCCGTCGGTGCTGGCCATCGGGACGACCTATCTGGTGCTGCGCCTGACCCAGAACGGGACCCTGCGGCAGCAGAGGGTCGCCACCGATGTCGAGACGGCGTCCCTGTCCCGCACCGGGATCGTCGCGGGCCTCGGCATCGTGGCGACGGGTGCGGTGCTGATCGGCGCCTCGGCGCTGGGGCGCGATCTCGGCCTGCCGACCTTCGTCGCAGGGCTCGCGACCACGTTGATCGTGCTGGCGCTCCGTCGCGGCAGCGGCGCCGTGGACGTCGTCAAGGACGTGTCCTGGAGCGTGCTGCCGCTCGTCGCCGGCCTGTTCGTCTTGGTCGAGGCGCTGGAGAAGACCGGCGTGCTGGCGATGATCGCCGACGCCCTGAAGCAGGCCGCCACCGCCGCCCCCGACCAGACCGCCTGGGGTGCCGGCGCGCTGATCGCCTTTGCCTGCAACCTCGTCAACAACCTGCCGGCCGGCCTGATCGCCGGTGCCGCGGTGCAGGCCGCCCACGTGCCCGAGAAGGTGGCGGGCGCGGTGCTGATCGGCGTCGATCTCGGGCCGAACCTCTCCGTCACCGGATCGCTGGCCACCATCCTGTGGCTCACCGCCATCCGGCGCGAGGGCCAGGACGTGAGCTTCTGGAGCTTCCTCAAGCTCGGCGCGCTGGTGATGCCGCCGGCCCTCGCGCTGGCGCTCGCAGGGCTCCTTCTCGTCTGACACCTCGTCGACTCCCCCCGAACGGAAGGCTTGCCCCGTGTCGATCGCCGCGCTCCTCTATCCCTTCATCCTGGTGGCCGGTGTGCTGCAGGCCCTCGGCAACGCGATGAACGCGCAGTTGCGCGGCCGGATGGTCAACCCGTGGCTCGCCGCCACGGTGTCGTTCCTGCCGATCGTGTTCGTCTTCGTCACGCTGTTCCTGGTGATGCCGACGCCGCTGCCGAGCCTCGAGACCTTGGGCAAAATGCCCTGGTACGCGCCGCTCGGGGGGCTGGCCGGCGCGGTCGCGGTGTTCGGCGGGCTCGCCTTCATCGACAAGGTCGGGGCAGGCCCCTTCAACGGCCTGACGCTGACGGCCAACATCATCACCTCGCTGGCCCTCGACGCGTTCGGCCTGTTCGGGCTCCAGGCCGCCGGCTTCAAGCCGCTGCCCTGGCTCGGCGGGCTCCTGATGGCGGCGGGCGTGGTGTTCATCGCCAAAACGGCGGGCAACAAGGACGGGGGCGAGAGCCACGGCGTCGGCGGCAAGCTGCTCTACCCGTTCATCCTGGTCGCCGGTGCCCTGATGGCGATCGGCGTGGTGTGGAACTCCCAGCTGCGGGGGGCGCTGGTCAATCCGTGGCTCGCCGCGACGGTGTCCTTCGTGCCCGTGGTCTTCGCCTTCGCACTGATGACTCTGCTCAAGCCCACGCCGCTGCCGACCCGCGAGGATCTGGCCGGCATCCGCTGGTGGATGCCGCTCGCCGGCCTCACCGGGGCGGTCGCGGTGTTCGCGGGCCTGCTCTTCGTCGACAAGGTCGGGGCCGGCGCCCTCAACGGCCTCCTGATCACCGCCAACCTCCTGACCTCGGTGGCCCTCGACCATTTCGGCTGGCTCGGCATGCGCCAGGTCAAGGCCGGCCCGCCGCGGCTCCTCGGCGCCGCCCTGATGGTCGGCGGGATCGTGCTGATCTCGGTGTTCTGACCGGGATGCCCCCGATGCCCGCCCTCCCGGACTGGGTCCTGCGGCGCGAGACCTTCGCGGCTGTGATCGTGGCGGGGCTCGCCGCCGCGATCGGGGCCGCACTCTATTTCAGCCAGGCGACGACGCTCACCATCGCGGTGGCACCCCGGGACGGCACCGAGCCCGCCCTCATCAAGGCCTATGCCGACGCCCTCGAGGCCGGGCGCGAGAACATCCGCCTCAAGATCCTGTCCTTCGACGACGTGCGCGAGAGCGCCGCCGCGCTCCAGGACGGCCGCGCCGACCTCGCGGTGGTGCGGCCCGACGTGCTCCTGCCGAAGAACGGCCTGACGCTCGCCATCCTGCGCGACCAGGCGATGCTGATCGTCTCGCCCGATGCCTCCGGCATCACGAGCTTCCCGAAGCTCGCCGGCAGACGCCTCGGCATCGCGGCCCATCGCAGCGCCGACTTCTGGCTGCTCAAGAACATCCTGGCCTATTACGACCTCAAGCTCGACGCGCCGGAGACGGTGCCGACAGGCCCAGGCGTCCCGGCCGGCATGGCCCCGGCGGCACTGCCGGGCAACACGGTGCGCCTCGTCGCCATCGACGGGTCGGACGCGGCGGCGGCGATCCGCGACAAGCGCATCGACGCCTTCGTCAGCATCATCGCGGCCTCGGCCCCGAAAGCGCGGGCTCTGGTCGAATCGGTGCGGGGGATCAGCCGCAACGGCAAGCTCGACCTCGTCGACGTGCCGGACAGCGATGCGGTGATCGAGCGCTTCCCCCGGCTCCAGGCGGTCACGGTCCCGGCCGGGCTGTTCGGCGGGCGGCCCAAGCTGCCGGCCGACGACGTCAAGACGGTCGGCGCCTCGTACCGGCTGATGGCCCGCACCTCGCTCAGCCGCGCCGTCGCCGCCGACGTGACCCAGCACCTGTTCGAGCTGCGCACCGCCGCCGCCGAGGAGACCGACGCGGCGGAATACGTCCAGGCCCCGGCCTACGACACCACGGTCGCGGCGACGAGCGCCCGCATCCCGATCCATCCCGGCGCGATCGACTATTTCGAGCGCGAGCAGCACGGCTTCGTCGAGCGCTACGGCGACACGCTCTACCTGCTCGCGGCGCTGGCCGGCGGCCTCGCCTCGGCTCTGGCCTGGCTGCGCCAGCGCCTGGCGAGCCTGCGCCGCGAACGCCTCGACGAGGTGACCGACCGCCTGCTCGAGATCACCGACCAGGCGCGGGCCCTGGGCGACCCGGCCGCCATCGCCGCCCTGTCGGTCGAGATCGACAAGCTCGCCATCGAGGTGGTGCGCGACATCCGCCGGCGCGAGCTCGATGCCCGGACGCTCGCGGCGGTGTCGATCGCCATCGAGACGGCGCGGGCGACGGTGGCGGATTGCCGGGCGGCGGCCGGGGAAGCGGTGGCGCCGACAGCGCCGTGAGAGCCCGGCGGTCTCGCCGAACCGGACCTGAACGGGCCCCCTCCCCTCGCACCCGGGCGGCCTTCGCCCGAGCCTGGATTGTGGATGCCGGCCAGCGTCTTACCCGGCACGTCTCAGGCCGGTATCCGACGTGGCGAGGGCAGTTTGTGCGGCGGCAGCTTTTCGGCGATCAATCGGACGCTCGAAAAATATTATCGAGATATCTTGCGGCTTCGCTTGCGGTTGAAGATCTTTCGCTATATAGATGACAGATCGATTTTTGGCCTGATTACCGAGCCTCTCCGCCGCGTTCATGCCGGCGCATGCTCTGCCACTCTCTCCAATTTTGTCGATTGAATCGAGCCTCGGCACCGCGAACCGCGCGCCGAGCTCTCGCAGACGCTTGCAGACGATGGATACGACGATGAGCATCGGTACCGTGAAGTGGTTCAACGTCCAGAAGGGCTTCGGGTTCATTCAGCCGGATGACGGCGGCAAGGACGTGTTCGTGCATATCTCCGCCGTCGAGCGGGCCGGCATGCAGACCCTGGCCGAAGGCCAGAAGGTTTCCTATGAGATGGAAACCGATCGCCGCAGCGGCAAGCAGTCCGCTGGCGATCTGCGCGCCGCGTAAGCTGACGATATCGAGATGCGGGTGTGATCATCCGCATCTCCTGCCCTGCGCAAGCCTCGTTCCGTGCCGGGCGCGCAGGTTTTTCTCCAATGGATGATTTGAGTGAATTTTACTTTCAGTTCGCAGTCTTCTCCCTCTACACCGGCGGTCGAGCCGCCGACATTCCAGGTCGCCAAGATCTGGCAGCAGGTCGACGACCAGCACCGCGATGTCAGCCATCTGATCGACCGCACCTACCGCTATCACTCGATCCGTGAGCTGCATTGGCACCTCGCGGACCGGTTCGCGCGCCCGGTCCGCTCGCTCGCCCTGAACCGGGTCTGATCGGATGGGCAAGTTCAAGGAAGCCCCCCTCGGCGACCGGCTTGGCTCCGCCGCGGCCGCCCGCCAGGCCATGCTGGGCCGGTTCCAGGCCCGCGACACCACGAACGATCCGGCCCTCCTCGCCCGGCGCGCCGAACGCGAGGCCGTCGCCGCGGCGCGGACCGTCCGGCTCGCCGAGCGCGAGGCCGAGCGGGCCGCGCAGGAAGCCGTGCGGCTTGCACGAGAGTCCGAAGCGAAGGCCGAACAGGCCCGCCAGGACGAGATCGCCGCCGCCGAGGCGACGGAGCGCGCGGCCGAAGCCGTGCAGGCCGCCGAGACCCGGCTCGCCGACCAGAAGGCCGCGCGCGATGCCCGCTACGCGGCGCGCAAGGCCCGCCAGCGCGGCTGATACGAAGTCCGGACGATATCCCGTTCCGAACTTCGTATCACCAGCCCGCGCGGTGGAGCCGGACGCTTCGCACGCTTGAGCGAAGCCGACTTCCGCGTAGCGAACGCGATGACGCAGCAATCGCCGAGCAATCGATCGGAAGTCGTTCGATTCGACGCGCCGTTCTTCACTCCCGCATAGGATCGTTCGATGTTGCACAAGTTCAAGGTCCACCAGCAGGTCCAGATGGTCCGGTCCGGATCGGCCGATGCGCTGGCGAGCGACATCGACGTGTTCGAGGTGGTGCGGCTGATGCCGGAGGACCGCACCGGCGAGGCCGCCTATCGCATCAAGTCGATCAAGGGCGAGCGCGCGGTCCGCGAGAGCGAGATCGTCGCCCTGCGCTGAGCCTCCGGGCGCGGGGCCGCCGCCCTGCCGTGACCGGGGCGCCACAGCGGCAGGACCTTCCGCCTGCCGGCCTTCGAGGGACTCGACGGCCCGCTTCCTCAAGGGAATGATGCGCGCGACCGGTCCGCCCGTCGCGGCGCCGTTCCCGATGGATGCTGCATGGTTCCGGCCGGACGCCCGCTTTCCCTGCTGTCGGCCGTCTGGCTCGCGGCCTCGGTCCTGCCGGCAACGGCGCAGGTCGAGCACGACGCGCAGCTCTGGATCAATGCCACAACTTTCGGCGGCATCGGTTCGTTCGCCTATTTCGCCGAGGTGCAGCCGCGCTTCGGCGACGGCATCTCGCGGCTCGACCAGCTCATCGTGCGGCCTGCCGTCGGCTGGAAGATCGGCGAGGCCGTCACCCTCTACCAGGGCTATGCGCGGGTGGAGAACACCCCCGCCGGGGCGCGCTCCTTCTCGGAGGACCGCAGCTTCCAGCAGCTCGGCTGGGAGATCGGCACCTTCGACCGCGTGGCGCTGTCGTCCCGCACGCGATTCGAGCAGCGCTTCCAGACCAACGGGCGCGACACGGGCTTTCGCCTGCGCCAGATGCTGCGCGCCTCCCTGCCGCTGACCGAGGCGAAGGACGGCATCGCCGCGGTCGCCTGGACCGAGGCCTTCGTGGCGCTCAACGACACCGATTGGGGCGCACGGGCCGGGTTCGACCGCGTGCGCACCTTCGTCGGGCTGTCGCTGCCGCTCGCCGGCCGATCGACGCTCGAGATCGGCTACATCAACCAGACGGTGAACGCGCCGGCTGCGCGGGTCGGGATGGATCACATCGTGTCGCTGAATTTGTCGGTGCGCCAGTAGATCGGGCGGTCCCGGCGCGAAGACTCCGCACGTCCGACATCCACCATACAGGGTCACCCCAAGGGCTCGCCGAAGGCGGGAAGCCCGGGATCCAGAACCGCAGGTGATGACAGACAAAGCGGAACGCTGACTGCTTTGCCCTGAAGCATCCGCGGTTCTCGATTCCGGGCTCCGCTGCGCGGCCCCGGAATGACGGGAGGGGATGAAGCCCATCGGCGTGCGAACGTCACCAACGAGCCGGTCTGCCATCCTACAGGTAGCTCAGCACCGGATGCTTCGCCCTGCGCTTCAACCCCACCATCCACCGGCACGCCCCGTAGAGCGGTACGCTGAGGAGGGCCGCGATCAGCCAGAGCTGCGCCGGCCCGCCGGCCTCGACCCGGCCCGAACTGCCGAGTCCGAGTCCGAGGGCGAGCATGAGGTCGTAGAGCCCGCGCAGCAGCCAGAGATGCAGCAGGTAGAAGAACAACGGCGCGCCGCCGAACACCCGCAGCCAGCCGAGGCGGGTGGCCGGCAGCGCCTCGAACAGGGCGAGGAGCCAGAGCCCGAGCCCCAGGGTGAGGAGCAGGAAGTCGGCCGAGGGCGGATACTTGGTGACGTTGAGGAACGACAGGACCGTCCCCCCGAGCGTCGCGCCGAGCTGCCACGGCGTCGGATCGCCGTAGCCGTTGAGCCCGCGTAAGGCCAGGAATCCGGCGAGCGCCGCCGCGCCGAGGGGGAGGAGCCGGCGGCGGCGCTCGCGACGATCCAGCGCGAACCACGGCCCGAGCGCGTAGCCCGCCGCCGCGACGCCGATCCAGGGCAGCACCGGATAGGAGGTGCGGGCGACGCCCCAGGGCAGGCCGAGGAAGCCGCGCTGGTGCAGGATCGACCACAGGGTGTAGCCGGCCTGGTCGGGCGCCAGCGCGATCCCGTCGAGGCAGTTGTGGCCCAGCATGATGATGAGGGCGAAAGCCGCCAGGGCGGGACGGGGCAAGAGGATCAGCCCGGCGAGGACGATCATCGCGAGGCCGATCGCCCAGATCACCTGCAGGTAGAGGACCGGCGGCAGGAGCGTGCCGGTCCAGGCGAGGTTCACCAGGGTCAGTTCGAGCAGAATCAGGAACAGCCCGCGGGTGAGAAGGAAGCGCGACGCCGCACCTCGCCCGTGCTTGCCCGCATAGAGGCAGGCCGAGAGGCCGGTGAGCAGGAGGAAGACCGGCGCGCAGAGATGCGCCGTCAGCCGCGTCGCCGCGAGGGCCTGGCCGGTGACCGCAAGGTCGATCGGGTCGCGGACCTGGGCGTGCAGGTAGAAGAACTCGCGGACGTGATCCACGAGCATCAGCAGCATGACGAAGCCGCGCAAGGCATCGATCGAGCCGATGCGGGCAGCGGGTCGGGCGGGATTCGACAGCGTCACGACGTCGTCTCCACGGCGAGCCGCGAGAGCAGCCGGCGCACGTCCGGCGGGGTCCAGACCCGGCCGCCCCGGGGCTTCGGCACGCCCCGGCGGGTCAGCGACGCGGCGATGCCCTCCGGCGTCGCGCCCGCCTCCCCGGTGATGGCGGCCAGGACCGGGGCGAGGGCCTGGCGGTAGCGCCGGGCACGGGCCGCCGCCGCGTCGCGGCCGGCATCGCCCTTGCGCCCCTCGTCCTTGCGGCGTTCGTCTTGGCCGCTTTCGTCCTGGAGGCTGTCGTCTTGGCGGACGGCACTCGGCATCAGAACCGCACCGACAGGGTGCCGGTGAACCGGCGCGGGGAACCGGGGAAGACCCGCAGGGTGCTCAGCGACGAGGCGTAATAGGTGGTGTCGAAGACGTTCTCGACGTTGAGGCCGAACCGGAAATTCTCCCAGCGGTAATAGGCGAGCGCATCGACGGCGATGTAGCCCGGAAGCCGGAAGGCGCCGCCATTGGCGTCGCCCGCCCGCTCGCCCACGGCGCGCACGCCGCCGCCGATCCCGAAGCCCTTCCAGGGGCCCTCCTGCGCCTCGTGGACGGCGAGCAGGCTGCCGCTGTGGCGCGGCACGTTGATCAGCGGCGCGCCGACCGGCAGCACGTTGTCCTTGGTGACGACGGCATCGGCGAAGACGTAGCCGGCCAGGATCTTGACCTCCGGCGAGAGCTGGCCGGCCGCCGTGAACTCGACGCCCTGGCTGCGCACCGCGCCGGCGGCGATCGAGACGGCGGTGTTGTTGGGATCCGGCGTGAGCACGTTCTGCCTCTCGACCCGGAAGGCGGCACCGGTGAGGCTCAAAGCCCCCCCGAACAGGTCGAGCCTGGTGCCGACCTCGTAGCCGAGCCCGGTCTCCGGCGCGAACGGGTTGCCTGACGACGATGCGGCGGCGTCGGGCCCGATATTGGGTCGGAAGCTGGTTCCGACATTGGCGTAGAGCGCGAGCTGCGGCAGCGGCTGATAGACGAGCCCGGCCCGCGGCGTCGCGGCGAAGTCGGTCTGGTCGGTCTGACGGCCGGTGGTCCGTTCCTTGAACGACTGCTCGAAGAAGTCGAAGCGCGTGCCGACCAGCGCCTTCCATTCGGGCGAGAGCGCGATCTGGTCCTGGGCGTAGAGCGCGGTGTTGGTCACCCGCTCGAAGCCGTTGGTCTGGAACGCGAAAGGAGGCGCCGGCCGGCCGTAGACCGGATTGTAGACGTCGAGGGGATACGGGTTCTGCTGGAAGCGGGAGCGGATCTGCTGGTAGCGGCCGTCGGTGCTCTCGCGCTCGAAGCCCAGCAGCAGGGTATGGCCGATCCCGGCGGTGTCGAAGCGCCCGACCAGCTCGGCCTGGCCGATCGCCACGTCGGCGGTGTAATTGCGGAAGTTGCGGTCGCGCAGGACCGTGCGGTTGTCGGCCGCCAGGCGCCGCACCTCCACCGCCTCGCCGACGAGCGAGTTGGAGTTGAGGTAGGTCGCGAGCCGCAGCTGCCAGTCGGCGTCGAAGCGGTGGTCGACGCGGATCTGCATCGAATCGCTCGACTGATGAATGCTCTGGCCCGGCTCGCCGAGGAAGCGCGAGATCGGCAAGGCCCCGAGCCGGTTGTTGATCGCGATGACGCCGCGGTCGAACACCGTGCGGTTACGCAGGAACTCGGTCTCGACGGTGACTTTCGTGTCCGGCGTGATCTGCCAGCTCACGACCGGTGCGACGAACAGCCGGTCGCCGTCGACGAAATCGCGAAAGCTGTTCTGGCGCCCGGCGGCGATGTTGAAGCGGTAGAGCAGCGTGCCCTCGTCGTTGAGGGCGCCGCCGGAATCGACCGTGCCGCGGAACTCCTCGAACGAGCCCCACAGCCCGCCCATCTCGACGAAGCGCTCCCGCGTCGGCTGCTTGGTGATGATGTTGACGAGGCCGCCCGGATCGCTGCGGCCGAACAGGCCGCCGCCGGGCCCCTTCAGCACCTCGATCCGCTCGACGTTCTGGGTGTCGGGCGGCGGCGGGAAGCCACGGTTGAGCGGAAAGCCGTTCTTGTAGATCTCGGAGGTGGTCACGCCGCGGATGGCGTAGCTGAAGATGGTCAGGCCGCCGAAATTGTTCTGCTGCGCCACGCCGGGCGTGTAGGTCAGCACACGGTCGACCCGGGTGGCGGCAAGATCGGTGATGACCTCGCGCGGGGCGACGGTGACGGCCTGCGGCACGTCGCGCTGGGGCGTATCGGTCTTCGTGCTGCTCACCGCACGGTCGGCCCGGAAGCCCGGGGTCGGGCCGATCAGCCCGATCGTGCCGGCGGCCGTCGTCGGGAACGTCGGGAGACCGGGCGCCGGGTTCCGGGGGCCCTCGACCACGACCTCGTCGAGGGCGATGGCCTCCTCCGCCGAGGCCGCGGGAGCGCCGAGGCCGAGGGCCAGGGCGGTCGCCGCGACGGCATTGCGGCGGAGGCCGGTGGAACGGTTGCTGCGGAGCGGCGGACGGCGATTCACGACACACACTCGAGGTTGCCGCAGGGCACGGTCCGGGCGAGCGGCAGGGCGCGCCGCGCGGATCGCGCGGCAGCCCGAGCGCTCCCCCGGGCCGCACCGCCCGCGGGATGTGACCGCGCCCGTCGGGGCGCGGGCCAAGGCAGGTCTCCTGGCTCGCGGATCGTCGCTCCCGCCTGGCCTTCCCGGTGCAGGGCACCAGTGGCCGCCGGCGGCGGGAGCTCTCCGCTCACAGTTGCGGGGGCAGCCCCGGCTTCGCTCGGTCGAGCGCACCGGATTCCCTCTTCGCCCCGGGCTCGCGCCCGGGGCACCTTGGCAGTTCCATCCATGGCAGGTTGCCCTACGGAGAGCAACAGACCGGAAACGCAATGTAATAGTGTTACCGACGCCTGTGGCCGCGGCGGCACACCGTCGGGCTACCGGCCGCGCAGGAACGCCGCCGTGGCCGGGTGCAGCCACGCGGCCGGAACGGCCGCGTCGAGGTCGCGCGGGTCGCTCGGCCGCTCGTGCGGCAGGCGCCGCGCCAGCGCCGGCTTGGCCCTGTCGATCGCCGCGACGAGGCGGGCGACCGCTGCCGGGTCGAGACCGGGCTTGCCGAGCGTAAGGCTCCACGACCCCACGGTCTCGACCGCTTCGTCCTGGCCCGGGAAGGTTTTGGCCGGGACGGTCATGCGCCGCAGGGAGGGGCTCGCCGCCAGGATCGCGTCGATCGCGGCCGCGGAAGGCCCGAGGAAGCGGGCGCCCCCCGGCGCCTCGGCGACGGCCCGGAAACCCGGCCAGCCGGTGCCGCCCCCGAACAGGGCGGCGGCCCGCCCGTCCGCCACCATCGCCGGGCCGTCGCCGGCATGGTCGAGGAGGATCGGCCGGATGTCGTGCTCGGGGTCGAGGCCCGCGCCCCGCAGGACCGTCCGGCCCATGGCAGTGAGACCGGAGGCGCGCGTGCCGAGGGCCACCGGCCGCCCGCGCAAATCGTCGATGCGGCGCACCGGGCTGTCGGCCCGGACCACGAACAGGCCCGGCGCCGCGTAGACCGGGGCGACCACGGCGATCGGCTGCTCCGCCCCCTTGCCCACCCCCTGCCCCGCCAGGGCCTCGTAGGCGTATTCGCCCTGGACGAGGCCGAGATCGACCTTGCCCTCGCGCAGGAGGATCAGGTTCTCGGTCGAGCCCTTGCTGGCGCGCAGCTCCAGGGTGATGTCCGGGCTCACCTCCCGGATCGCCGCCGCCAGCGCCTCGCCATAGGCCGGGAAACCGCCGCCCGGCGTTGCGGTGGCGAGGACGAGGTGCAGGGGTGCGGAGGTCGGCCGGTCCTGGGCCGTCGCGGCGGAGAGCGGCACGAGGAGGCCGGCGAAGGCGGCGGCGATGAGCCAGTGGTTCGGCATGAGGTCGTCCAGGCTGTCTCGGCTCTCTCGCCGCCGATCGTTGAAACCGAGGCGGAGATCGGGCGCCGCCTGTCGCAAACCGGCACCGGCGCCGTTCCGGGCGCTCACGCCAGCGGCGCGGCCCGGGACGATGATGGCGATCGCGACGCGCGCCGATCAATCCCCCCAGGGGGCCGGGCCGGGCTTGCCCACATCTCGGCACGGGCCGAACCACGGTCATCCCATCCGCCGCCTCGCCCTGAGGTCGGCAGTGGCGGGATGGCGGCCACGGTGACGGCTTTTCCCCGCTTCCCCTCACGCCGCCACGCGCGGCGCTTCCTCCGGCAGCTCGTCCGCCGGCCCGAAGAACTCGTGGCGGATCCGCTCGGCCGGTACGCCGAGACGGGCGAGGCCGTGGACGAGGCTGGCGAGGAAGGACTTGGGACCGCAGAGGTAATAGGTCGCGTCCACCGCCGGGGTGTGGGCGACGAGCCAGTCGGCGGTGATCCGGCCGACCGCGTCGTGATCGATCCCGAGCCGGTCCTCGGCCTCGGGCACCTCGTAGACGGTATGGAGGCGGATCGCCGGGCAGGCGGCGGCGAGGCTTCGCGCGTGCCCGGCCATGGCGTGGACGCGGCCGCACAGGGCACCGTGCACGTACCAGGTCGGCCGCTCCGGCGTCTCGGCCCGGATCGTCTCCAGCATGCTCATCATCGGGGTGAGGCCGACGCCGCCGCTCACCAGCACCACCGGGGCGGTCGCCGCCCGGTCGAGCACGAAATCGCCGGCGGGCGCCGCGGCCTTCAGCACGGTGCCGGGGCCCGCCTCGTCGTGCAGCCAGGACGAGACGGTCCCGGCCGGGCGGCCCGGTGCCGCCTCGCGCTTCACCGTGATGCGGTAGGCCCGGTCGTTCGGCGCGCAGGAGACCGAGTAGTTGCGCACCAGTACGCCGTGACCGGGCAGGTCGAACCGCAGCCCGAGATACTGCCCGGGTACGTGGCGCAGCACCGGCCCGCCATCGACCGGGACGAGCATGAAGGAGCGGATCGTCGCGCTCTCCGGGCGCACGCTCTCGATCCGGAACTCGCGCCAGCCGGTCCAGCCGCCGGGCCGGCCCGCATGGTCGCGGTAGAGCGCGGCCTCGCGGGCGATCAGGATGTCGGCCAGGAACCAGTAGGCCTCGCCCCAGGCGGCGCAGATCTCGGGCGTGGCGGCCTCGGCCAGCACGTCGCGGATCGCCCCGAGCAGCGCCTCGGCGACGGCGCGGTAATGCTCCGGCAGGATCGCCAGGGTGACGTGCTTCTGGGCGATGCGCTCGACCGCGCCGGCGAGGGCGTCGAGATCGTCGATGTGGCGGGCATAGGCCAGCACCGCGGCGGCCAGGGCTTTCGGCTGGGAGCCGGTCTCGCCGTGATGTGACTGGTTGAACAGGTCGCGGATCGCCGGATCGGTGAACAGGCGCTCGTACATCCGGCGGGTGATCGCGAGGCCGTGCGCCTCCAGGGCGGGGATCGTGGCCTTGACGAGGGCGGTGGTGGCGGGGCTCAGCGGGGACGGCATGGCGCGGCTCGACGGTTCGTTGCGATCAAAGGTGCATTCAATATGCATCTTTTAAAACGGCGGCCTGAAGGTGCATAGGCTTTACAGGTTATGAGGCGGGCTCGGCTCCCATGCGCCTGACGCGATACACCGACTACGCCCTGCGCACGCTGCTGTATCTCGGCGCGCAGGATCTCGGCACCGGCGAGCCGCGGCAGAGTTCGATCGGCGAGATCGCCCGGGCCTACGGGATCTCCGAGAACCACCTGACGAAGGTGGTGCATCAGCTCGGTCGGCTCGGCCTGGTACGCACGATCCGCGGCCGCGGCGGCGGCCTGCGCCTCGCGGTGGCGCCGGACAGGATCGTGGTCGGCGCGGTGGTGCGGCAGACGGAGGAAGACCTGGCCCTGGTCGCGTGCTTCGGCGACGGCGCCTGCGCCATCACCCCGGCCTGCCGCCTGCGTGTCGCCCTGGCCGAGGCGCTGGCCGCCTTCCTGGCGGTGCTCGACCGCTACACCCTGGCCGACCTGCTGGCGGGCGGGGCGGCGCCGGATCTGGCCCGGCTCCTCGGGCTGCCGGAGCCGGGGGCAGAGCGGATGGGGATGTAGGCGGCCGATCGTGGCAGCGCGGGAAACCCGCCCTCGGCGGAACTCGGGCAAGCCCGAGTCGAACATGCCGGTGGGGAACTCGGGCAAGCCCGATTCGAGCGTGCCGGTGGGGAACTCGGGCAAGCCCGAGTTCCATGGGGGACTGTTCGGGGAGGTTACCCGCCCCGATTCGGCCGCTCGGCCTGCGGCGTGTAGTCGATCGTCGTGAAGCTGCCGCCCTGGAGGGTGCGGGCGATCGGGTCGAGGGGGTTCTCCTGGGCCAGGATCTCCTCGGCCCAATCCTCTGCCGACTGGGTCGGCCGGTAGCCGATCACCGCCGCCGCCGCCTGGTTGTCCCAGTAGCTGCGCGGGTTGTTCGAGGCGCCCCACACCGCGACGTAGCCGGGGATCGGCGCCGCGATGCTGCGCAACACGAGCTGGCCGAGGTCGTCGTGGCCGAGCCAGGTCGAGAGGTGGCGGAACTCGGTCGGGCGCGGCAGGGCACTGCCGATGCGCAGGGCCACGCCCTCGATGCCGTGCCGGTCCCAGTACATCCGGCCCATCAGCTCGCCCCAGGCCTTGCTCAGGCCGTAGAACCCGTCCGGCCGGAAAGGTGCTTCGATCGCGAGCCGGTCGTCCACCGCATGCATGCCGAAGGCGTGGTTGGAGCTGGCGAACACCACCCGGCGCAGACCGTGGCGGCGCGCGCCCTCGTACACCGCCCGCAGGGCAACGAGGTTGTTCTCGATCACCTCCGGCAAGGGCTTCTCGACGCTGGTGCCGGCCATGTGGACCAGGACGTCGGTGCCTTGGAGCAGCCGGTCGACGGCCTCGGCGTCGCGCAGGTCGCCGGTCGTCACGGTCTCGGCGTCGGAGAGCGGCGTCAGCGCCGTCGGGCCCCCGCCGGAGCGCAAGGTGTGGCCGGCCGCGAGCAGCCGCGGCCGCAGCACCGCCCCGATCTGCCCGCCCGCCCCCGACAGGGCGACCCTGATTCCCGCGGCCTCGCTCATGCGTCCCTCCCCGTCCTCGTTGGCGGCGCCCGGGCGGGCGCGTCGCACCCCGTCGTCGTGATGCGTCGGCATAGGGTCAAGGACAGAATCGGGGTCAAGGCCGGAATTGGGGTCGAGGACGGAATCGGGTTCAAGGGCCGATCGGGGGTCGATGGCCGATCGCGCGACGACGCGGCTTGCCTCCCGCGGCGCGGGCGGCGAAGGTCCGCCGCCCGTCGAGACGAGCCAGGAGGACATCGCCCGTGTGGACGCCGACGATCCGGTATCCCGACCCCGCCATCGAGGTCATCGACCCGTCCTTCGCCCGCTACAGGGTGTTCAGCGCCGGGGTCGAGCGCCTCGCCACCGGCTGCCGCTGGAGCGAAGGCCCGGTCTGGTTCGGCGACGGACGCTACCTGCTGTGGAGCGACATCCCCAACAACCGCATCCTGCGCTTCGACGAGGAGACCGGCGCGGTCTCGGCCTTCCGCAAGCCGTCGAACTTCGCCAACGGCAACACCCGCGACCGGCAGGGCCGCCTCGTCACCTGCGAGCATGGCGGACGGCGGGTGACGCGCACAGACTATGACGGCAGCATCACGGTGCTGGCCGATTCCTATCAGGGCAAGCGCCTCAACTCGCCGAACGACGTGGTGGTGGCTCGCGACGGCGCGGTCTGGTTCACCGATCCGCCCTTCGGCATCCTCGGCAATTACGAGGGCGTGCGGGCCGAACCCGAGCTGCCCCAGAACGTCTACCGCCTCGATCCCGTCACCGGCGTGCTGGAGGCCGCAGCGACCGACCTCGCCGGGCCGAACGGCCTGTGCTTCTCGCCCGACGAGTCGATCCTCTACCTCGTCGAGTCGCGGGCGCAGCCGAACCGCCGCATCCTCGCCTTCGACGTCGCGGACGGGCGCCTGACGAACCGGCGTGTCCACATCGATGCCGGCCCCGGCACGCCGGACGGCTTCCGCTGCGACACCGACGGCAATCTCTGGTGCGGCTGGGGCATGGGCGACGACGCCCTCGACGGGGTGATGGTCTACAACCCGGAGGGAATCCTGATCGGCCGCATCCGCCTGCCGGAGCGCTGCGCCAACCTCTGCTTCGGCGGCCGCCACCGCAACCGGCTGTTCATGGCGGCGAGCCAGTCGCTCTACGCGGTCTATGTCGAGGCGCAGGGCGTGGCCGGGGGGTGAGGCCACGGCAGAGCGCGGCCTCATGCCGACGGCCCGGGATGCTGAGGCACCGGACCGTTGGGATTGGAGGGCGGCGCCTTACCCGCGCCGCCCCGCCGCCACCAGGCACATGAGCTCGAACAGCACCTGCGCGGCGCATTGCGCCGTGTTGCTGGTGGGATCGTATTGCGGCGCCACCTCGACG
This sequence comes from Methylobacterium sp. DB0501, assembly GCF_011043735.1. Taxonomy (GTDB): domain Bacteria; phylum Pseudomonadota; class Alphaproteobacteria; order Rhizobiales; family Beijerinckiaceae; genus Methylobacterium; species Methylobacterium alsaeris. The sequence continues at coordinate 115,872 of NZ_JAAKGV010000008.1, forward strand.
ACGTCGCCGCCGACCACGTTCAGGCCGGCGAGCCCGCGCAGCAGGTCCAGCACCTCGCGGGGGGTGAGCCCGCCCATCTCCGGCGTGCCCGTGCCGGGGGCGAAGCCGGGATCGAGGCTGTCGACATCGAAGGAGACGTAGGTCGGGCCCTCGCCCGCCACCTCGCGGGCCCGGGCGATCACCGCGGGAAGCCCGAGCCGCGGCACCTCCTCGGCGTGGATCACCGTCATGCCGGAGACATAGGAGAACTCCCATAGGTACTCGGCGCCGCCGCGGATGCCGATCTGGATCGTGCGTGCGGGATCGAGCACACCGTCGAGCACCGCCTGGCGGAACGGGCCGCCATGATGGAACTTCGAGCCCTCGTAGACGCCGCCGGTGTCGCAATGGGCGTCGATGTGGATCATGCCGACCGGGCGCGACGCGCCCACCGCCCGCAGGGTCGCACGGCTGATCGAGTGGTCGCCGCCCACTGCCAGCGGCACCACGCCGGCCTTGACCACGGCGGAGAAGAATTCCTCGATGTCCTCGTGGCAGCTCTCGAGGGAGAAGCGGCTGCGGAACGGCACGTCGCCGATATCGGCCGCCGTCAGTTCCGCCGCCGGCGTCATCCGCAGCACGTGCTCGTAGGGGCCGATCCGCTCGACCGCCCGCACCGCCCGCGGGCCGAGGCGGGCACCGGCCCGGTTGGTGACCCCGAGATCCATCGGCACGCCGATCAGCGCCACGTCGAGGCCGCCGAAATCCGGCAGCGTCGCGACGTCCGGGCGGAACGGTAGGTCGAGGAAGGTCGCCGGATCGGCGAAGGGCCACTTGCGCCGGTCGCTCTCGCTGAATTGCTGCTTGGCCGCCTTCGCGAAATCCGGATCGTCGATGTCGCCGCCGGTCGCGTCGAGGTAGCGGGCCCGCAGGGCCGCGAGCTTGGCTTGATCCATGGAAGGCTCCGGAGATGGGGGCCCGCGCGGCGCATGGGCCTGTGGGCGCGGCACTCGGGGGGCTCGGCGCCAAGGCCGCGGCGCGCCCGGCGTGCCCTCGGCCCGCGCCACCCGCCGCGACAAGAGCGCAGCCCGGCCATGCTGGCAAGCCCGCTGTGTCGTGTACAGTGCGCGTTGCAAGAAACGCCGCTCTCGATCTCTGATTTTGCCGCATTCTCTGAAACGAACCGATATCCACTTCGTCGGAAAATGCTCCAGCCGACCGGGTCTTCCGCGAAGCCTGCCTCGGCGAGGCGCTGCTGGCGACCAGCGTCGGTGCCTGCGCGACGGATCTCGTTGCCCTTCTGCTCCGGCCGCGCCACGTCATGCCATTGCAGGGAACCATGACGCCTCAAGTAACATTGGCCGCCGGGGAAAAGCACGCGTGCGCCGGGCGCTGACGGGCTCGCGGGAGCCATGGACACGATCACCCTCGACCGCCCCCTCGCCGACGCCGCCTTCGAGGCCTGTCGCGCGGTCTGCAGCGGCGGTACCGACGTGGAGCGGTTGGGCGTCCCCTGCGGACCGAAGGCGTCGCTCACCGGCTGCCGCGGATGCTGATCTCAGACCGTCGCCTCGCCGGAGTGGCGCATGGGCGCAGCCCCCGCCGGGTGGCCCGCGACGGCTTCGACCATATCACCCTCCACCTCGTGCTCGACGGCAGCATGATGCTGGAGGTGCCGGATGCGGTCCGTCGGGTCGAGGCCGGCAGCGCCGCACCGTTCGACCTCACCCGGCCGCAGCGCCCCTGGACCGAGGGGACATACGGCGTGCGGCTCGGAGAGTACCGGCGCAGCCTGCGCGCCCGGGCCGAGCGGCGCGGCCCCTTGGGCGAGACGACGCCGCTCGGCTTCACGGCCTGGCACGGCGAGTTGATCTGAGCGCGGCGGCCGGCCCCCGCCGGCTGCGCCGCACCTGATCGTCATGCGATCGTTCCAGAACGCCCCGGACCAACCGGCCCGGCGGCGATTCCCGAAGGCCTCAGGCCTTGCGCGGGCGGCCGCGACTCACGCCTTGCGCGGGCGGCCGCGCTTGGCGCCGCTCGTCTCGGCCGGCGCCTTCACCACCGCGTCGGAGGTCGCGCGCTTGGCCGCCGCAGCGACGTTGCGGCCCCGGCCCAGCCCGATGCTCTTGGCGAGTTCGGAGCGCTGGGCGGCGTAGTTGGCGGCGACCATCGGGTAGTCGTGCGGCAGGCCCCACTTGCGGCGATACTCCTCGGGGGTGAGCCCGCGGGTCGACAGGTGGCGCTTCAGCGACTTGTACTGCTTCCCGTCCTCGAGGCTGATCAGGTAGTCCGGGGTCACCGTCTTCTTGATAGGCATCAGCGGCACCGGCTTCTCGGCCTCCTTGACGGCCGGCTGGCCGAGGGAGACGAACGCGCTGTGCACGGTTCCGATCAGGGCGGCCAGGTCGGCGGCGGGAACGGAGTTGTTGGCGACGTAGGCGGATACGACGTCGGCGGCGAGGGCGACGAAATCGACCTCCTGGACCAGATCTTCTTGCGACACGGATAATCATCCTAATTCACGCACCCGGTAGACGGGCATAGGCCAGATATCGGGCATCTGGCTACGGTTTCAACCCACCGTCGCGACGTCAGCCCTGAATTTCCCACAGATGCTTTTGATAATGGCGCAAGCTTCCCGTCGCGCAACGGCTTCATGCGGGCCCCGGAGATTCGCCCAAGCCTTGCGCCGCCCGGGGCTCATCGACAGCCAACTCTGAGATCAAGATCGCATCGCGGCATCACGCGCGGCGAAATGAACGCAAAGCGCTCAGGCGACGACGGATCACGGCGCCAAATTCGCTCCGCCGCCCTTCCCCCGGCCCCGGACTTGCACTAACCCCGAGGCCCGACCGGCGAGTGCCGCCATGCCCTTCAACTCCCTGCCGTTCCTGCTGCTGTTCCTGCCGGCGGCACTCGGGCTGCACGCGCTCTGCGTCGCCCGGCGGCCGCAATCGCGCGTCGTCTGGCTCGCCGGCCTGTCCTTCGTCTTCTACGGCTGGTGGGACTGGCGTTTCGTGCCGCTGCTCGCGGGCTCCGTGACGCTCAACTGGCTCGCCGGCGAGGTCTGGCGCCGCAGCGGCCGCGGGAGCGCCCTCGCGGCCGCGATCGTCCTCGATCTCGGGCTTCTCGGCCTGTTCAAGTATCTCGGCTTCTTCGCCGGGCTCGTCGACGCGGTCACGGGCGCGGAGGTGCCGCGGGTGTCGCTGGCGCTGCCGCTCGGCATCTCGTTCTTCACCTTCCAGCACGTCGCCTACCTGGTCGACCTGCGGCGCGGCCTCGCCGAGCGGATGACACTCGCCGAATACGCGGTCTACGTCGCCTTCTTCCCCCGGGTGATCGCCGGTCCCCTCGTGCGGCCGGCCGAGATCCTGGGCCAGCTGCGGGGGCCGGAGCGGCCTTGCGCCGACCGCTCCGCCCGCGGGCTGATGCTGCTGACCGTCGGCCTCGCCAAGAAGGTGTTCCTCGGCGACGGGCTCGGCAGCTTCGTCGATCCGGTCTGGGCCGCCGCGGCCGCGGGCGGGCAGCCGGATGGCGCGGCCGCGCTTCAGGCGACGATCGGCTACGCGCTCCAGCTCTATTTCGACTTCTCGGGCTATACCGACATGGCGCTCGGCCTCGCGCTCCTGTTCGGCATCGTCCTGCCGGACAACTTCCGGGCGCCGTACCGGGCGGCGTCGATCCAGGATTTCTGGCGGCGCTGGCACATCACCCTGTCGCTCTTCCTGCGCGACTACCTCTACATCCCGTTCGGCGGCAGCCGGCACGGGCTGGCGCGCCAGCTCCTGGCCCTGTTCGCCACCATGGCGCTCGGCGGGCTGTGGCACGGGGCGGGGCTGACCTTCGTCGCCTGGGGGGCGGCGCACGGAATCGCGCTCGGTCTGCACGTGCTCTGGCGCCGGGCCGGCCTCTCCCTGCCGGAGGCGGCGGGCCTCCTCGTGACGCTCGCCTTCGTCTGCCTCGCCTGGGTGCTGTTCCGGGCGCCGGATTTCGCCACCGCGCTCGCGGTCTATCGCGGCCTTCTCGGCCTCGGCACCGACGCGGCGGGCTCCTCCGCAGGATTCTGGCCCCTCGCCGCCGGCGCCGCCGCCCTGGCGATCCTCGGCCCCACCGCCCGCGAGGCGGTGGAGCGCCTGGTGCCGCGGGCCTGGGCCGCCGCGGCGACCGCCCTGGTGCTCGCGGCGATCCTGCTCCAGGTCGGCAACGACGCCAACCAGGCCTTCATCTATGCCCGCTTCTGAGGCCGCGTCCCGCCGCTACCTCGCCCTGACGGCGGCCTTCCTCGCCGTCCTCGTCGCCGGGGTGGCGGGCCGGGTGATCGGGTTCGACGCCTACTGGATCTTTCGCGACGACCCGCCCTGGCGGCAGGCGACCGGGGGCAACAGCCGCCTCCTCGACCGCCAGACCCGCCGGGCGAAGGTGCTGCAGGCCCTGACGCGCCGCTACGACCTCGCCCTGATCGGCAGTTCGACGGTCTATCATGGCCTCGATCCCGCCGACGTCACCGCCGTGGCCCCGGCCCGCGTCTTCAATGCCGGCATCTCGGCGATCATCGCCACGGAACTGCCGATGATCGCCGCGGTGGTGGCCTCGCGGGCGCCGGCCCGGGCGACGCTGGGGCTCGACTACTACATGTTCTCGCGCCCGAGCGTGCCGGTGCATCTCGACGAGGCGCTGGCGACCCCGAGCGGCCGGCTCGCCGCGCTGATGGGCAGCGTGCTCGGCCGCTACGCGCTCGCCGACAGCTGGCTTTCCGCGGTCGAGGGCGGCGACGATCCGGGCGCCTGGACCCGGGAGGGCTATCGCATCACCCCGCCCCTGCCGGCGGCCCTGACCCTCGAGAACGACGCCACGCGCCGGCGCACCACCGCGCCGTTCCGGCCCGAGACCCTGGCGGGCCTCGACCTCGCCCTCGACCGGCTCTCGGGCGTCGACCTGGCCGTCTACCTCTCGCCGGTGAGCGATGCGCAGAGGCGGGTGCTCGCCGACCTCGACCTGACCGGCGACTTCGAGCGCTGGCGCGCGGCGGTGATGCGGGCCTGCGCCGCCCGCGGGCGGCCGGTCCTCGACCTCACCGGCCTCGGGGCGCCCTACCCGTTCGACCCCGCCAGGGGCTCGACCCCCGCCTGGCTCGACAACCTGCACTACACGCCGCTGATCGGCCGCCAGGTGCTGGAACGGCTGGGGCTGCGGCGGGCCACCGCCCGGTGAGCCGGGCCCGCCTCCCTGCCCCACCGGCCAAGGCCTCCGGCCTCAAGCGCCACCGCGCCCTCCTGGGCCGCCTCGCCGCCGGCTTCACGCCGGAGGCGGTGGCGCTCGGCGATTCGCTCGTCGCCGGCTGGCACGAGACCGATCTTTCGGCCGCGACCGGCCTCGTCGCGCTCAATCTCGGCCTGCCCGGCGACCGGGTGCAGACCACCCGCTGGCGCCTCGCCGCGATGGCCGCCTTCGCGATCCGGCCCCGCCTCGCGCTCCTGATGGTCGGTACCAACAGCTTCGCGGATGGCGACGCCCCCGGGACGATCGCCGCCGGCCTCGACGCCCTCGTGACGGAACTGCGGGCTGCCTGGGCGCCGCCGGTGATTCTGCTCGCCACCGTGCCGTGGCGCGAGAGCCCGCCCGGGCGCAGCGAGGCCGACCGCCTCGCGCTCAACGCCGCCATCGCCGACCTCGCGCGGGCCCGAGCCCTGCGGCTCCTCGACGGCGACGCGGCACTCGGTCCCGATCCCACCCCTGGCCTCGACGCCGACCGGCTCCATCTGAACGCGCACGGCTACGCCGCCCTGAGTGGCGCCCTCGCGGACCTCGTGCGGGGCGGCTGAATCGTCGGCGCCTGTCATCGGATCGTCATGAGAGCATCCGACACGCAGGCCATTCCGCAAGGGACAGGAGCCCCGCCCGATGGATTTCCACCGCCGCTTCACCGTGCTGATGTGCACGCCGGCCTTCGACCCGGACGACCTGGAGGGCGCGCGGGTCAACCAGATCGTGGCTGCGGTCGAGCATCGCGGCTTCGAGGTGGTGCGGGCGCGGCGGGTCGAGGACGCGGCGATCGCGGTGCAGACCGACGCGGCGGTCGGCTGCCTGGTGGTCGACTGGGGCAAGCGCGGCCTCGACGGCAAGGCGGCGGCGCTCATCGACATGATGCGCAAGCGCGGCCTCGAGATGCCGATCGTCATCATGGTCCGGCGCAAGCGCCTGGAGGACATCCCGGTCGAGCTGCTCGACTTCATCGACGGCTACATCTTCCTCGCGGAAGAAACCCCCGAATTCATCGCCCGCGGCCTCGTCAGCCGCGTGACCCAATATGCCGAGACCCTGAAGACCCCGTTCTTCGGCGCGCTCGTCGACTACGCCGAGAAGGGCAACCAGCTCTGGACCTGCCCGGGCCACAATGGCGGCATCTTCTACAACCGTTCGCCGATCGGCCGCATCTTCGTCGAGCATCTCGGCGAGGCGATCTTTCGCGATGACCTCGACAACTCGGTCCTCGATCTCGGTGACCTGCTGACCCACGAGGGCCCGGCCCTCAAGGCGCAGAAGGAGGCGGCCCAGATCTTCGGGGCCGAAAAGACCTACTTCGTGCTCAACGGCACCTCGGCCTCGAACAAGATCGTGCTGTCATCCCTCGTCGCCGAGGACGACCTGGTGCTGTTCGACCGCAACAACCACAAGGCGGCGCATCACGGCGCGCTGTTCCTCGGCGGCGGCATCCCGATCTTCCTGGAGACCGACCGCAACGCCTACGGGCTGATCGGCCCGATCTTCCACGAGGCCCTGGACGAGGACAAGATCCGCCAGAAGATCCGCGACAACCCGCTGGTCAAGGACAAGGAGGCATGGCGCCGCGAGCGCCCGTTCCGCGTCGCCGTCATTGAGCAATGCACCTATGACGGCACGATCTACGACGCCCGCGAGATCGTCGCCAGGATCGGCCACCTTTGCGACTACATCCTGTTCGACGAGGCCTGGGCCGGCTTCATGAAGTTCCATCCCCTGTTCCAGGGCCGCTACGCCATGGGGCTGACGGGACTCGACGAGACCTCGCCCGGCATCATCGCCACGCAATCGACCCACAAGCAGCTCGCGAGCTTCTCCCAGGCGTCGCAGATCCACACCAAGGACGGCCATATCCGCGGCCAGACCCGCCGGGTGGAGCACCGGCGCCTCAACGAGAGCTTCCTCGTCCACGCCTCGACCTCGCCGTTCTACCCCCTCTTCGCCTCCCTCGACGTCGGCGCCCAGATGATGAAGGGGCGCTCCGGCATGATCCTGTGGGACGACACGATCCGGCTCGGCATCGAGTGGCGCAAGAAGGTGCGGGCGATCCGCAAGGAGTTCGAGGAGAACGAGCGCGACCCGAAGCGCCGCTGGTTCTTCGATCCCTTCGTGCCCGACCTGGCGACGACGACAGGCGGGACGGAGGTGCCGTGGGAGAGCCTGCCGACCGACGAGCTCGCCTCCAACCCCCGTCACTGGGAGCTGAAGCCCGGGGCCGGCTGGCACGGCTTCACCCACGTGGCGCCGGGCTACGCCATGACCGACCCGAACAAGCTCACGGTGCTGACCCCCGGCTTCGACCGGCGGACGGGCGAGTACACCGAGCACGGCGTGCCGGCCCCGATCGTCGCCCAGTACCTGCGCGAGAACCGCATCGTCCCGGAGAAGAACGACCTCAACTCGCTGCTCTTCCTGCTGACGCCGGGCGTCGAATCCTCGAAGGCCGGCACGCTGATCTCGGGTCTGGTCGCCTTCAAGCGCCTGCACGACGACAACGTGCAGCTCGAAGAGGCGATGCCGGAATTCGTCCGGCGCCGGCCGCAGCGCTACGGCGGCGTGCGCCTGCGCGACCTCTGCGCCGATTACCACGCCTTCCACCGCCAGGCCGGCACATCGGGCCTCCAGCGCAAGCAGTTCATGCCCGAGCACCTGCCCGAGATGGTGATGCCGCCGAAGGCCGCCGCGCAGATGCTGACCCGCAACAACGTCGACTTCGTGCCGATCGCCGAGGCCGAGGGGCGCGTCGCCACCACCCTGATGCTGGTCTATCCGCCCGGCATCGGCACGGTGCTGCCGGGCGAGCGGCTGGACGAGCGGGCAAAGCCCATGCTCGACTACTTCAAGATGTTCGAGGCCGCCGCCAACCTGTTCCCGGGCTTCGAGGCCGAGATCCAGGGCGTCTACCGCCAGGTCGAGCCCGACGGGCGCATCCGCTTCTACACCTACGTGCTGCGGGAGGGGCGCTGATGGATTCCGTGCTCACGCAGCCCGGGATCGTGATCCGCCCGTCGACGGATGCCGACGTGGCGGCGATGATCGAGATCTACGAGCACCACATCCGCCACGGCGTCGGCGATACCGGCGACTTCGAGGAAGACCGGCTCCGGCCGGACGACCTCAAGCGCCGGCGCAAGAACATGCGCTCGAAGCGCCTGCCCCATCTCGTGGCCGAGCGCCACGGAATGGTGGCCGGCTACGCCTACGCCGTGCCGTTCCGCAAGCGGCCGGCCTACCGCTACACGCTCAAGCACTCGATCTACGTTCATGCCGGCCACCTGCATGCCGGCATCGGCCGGCGCCTGCTGCCGGCCCTGATCGAGGCCTGCGCGGCGGGCGGCTACCGCCAGATGATCGGCTACATCGACGCCGAGAACGAGGCCAGCTTGCGCCTGCACGAGGCCTGCGGCTTCACCAGGGTCGGCCACCTGCCGGCCGTCGCCTACCGTTACGGACGCTGGGCCGACAGCGTGATGGTGCAGTGCCCGCTGGGCACGGGGTCGTCGGACCAGCCCTCGACCTGGCGGCAGGAGGCGGTGGAGCAGGAGGCGCGGGCGCCGCTGCCGGCGCCGTGAGCGGGTGATTGGCTCTGTCGATGGATCGACGGGACATGCCGACCTCCGCGACAGTCAGGGCTCCGCGTCGCGGACCCGGAATGTCGCGGAGACTGTGAGGGCCGTCAGAATGATCCGGGAGGCGTCGAGCCTCACGCCCCCGAGACCAGATGGGCCAGGTCGAGCACCACCCGGCCCGAGACCAGGCTCCAGCCGCAGGCGAGGATGGTCGCCAGCATCACGAACGGGATCGGCCGCCCCTCGATGCGCCGGCCGCGCACGGTGTTGCGCAGGATGATGAACGGCGCCCCGAAAGCCAGGAGCGGCAGGGAGACCAGCGCCAGAAGCCCGCCGCCCGACAGGAGGCCGAAGCTCGCGCGCCGCGCCGTCGCCCATTCGAAGGCGCTCGCCAGGAGCCCGGCGAAGGCGAGGCCGAGGACCAGCGTCTGCAGATGTTCGAGGGCGGAATGCGAGAGGTTCATGGGAGATTAAACTCCTGGGGCCGCGGCTGTCCCACCCTGCGCCAGTCGCGATTTTTGATTATGGTTAATTTTTCGTTATCCACAGATCTTTGCAGCCGGTGCCATTGCGGGACTTCCCCTCTGCGGCGTGGGCCGGCGCGGGAGCGATCCAACGCAAATCCCTGGCAAATCCGTCGCCTCCCGGCGATCTGGTAAGGAGCCGTTAACGGTCGGAGCCGAACGTTCGGGACATGCCCGTTCTCGGGCATTGCATCGAACGAATCGGAGGCGGGCGCCATGGGGCCTGCACTGAGCGCCAGCGCGGCGCAACTGGAACGGGATGTCCTGCGCTCGGTCCGGATCGGCCGGCCGCACGCCCCTCCCTATGCCGCCGGATTTCCGACCAAAAATCCGTCGGGTCTGCCGGACGTGACACCGCCCGGGCCGGCGTTCCAGCCGGCCGACCGGCGCCTGATGCTGGCGGCGGCGCTCGGGCTCGCCGGCTCGCTCGGCCTGACGGGGCTCGTCGCCACCTGGCTCGCCCGCCCGCCGGTGCCGTCGGGCCCGGTGGTGGTCAGCGCCCTCACCGCCCAGCCCCTGGTCCTGCCGGCGGCCTGGATCGTGCGGCCCGGCGCCGCCGAGGCCTCGCCCGACCGGGTCGACGCTCGCAACAGGATAGACTCCGGCAACAGGATAGACTTGGCGATTCCCTGGACCGAGCTGACCGGCACCGTCCTGCCCGGCCTGATGCGGGTAACCGCCACCCGCGCGCCCGAGACCGAGGCGCCGTTGACCCCGGTCCGGCGCTACGCCCGCTTCCTCACCGCCGAGGCGCAGCCGCTGCCCGAGGGCCTGATGCGCCGGCGCTTCCGGGCCGGCACGCCGTTCGAGGGCGAAGACCTGTATCTGGCGGAGGGCGAGGGACGACGGTTCGCGGCGCGCTGCGCCACGGGCCGCATCCCCGAGCCGGATGCCGCCTGCCAGAGCGAGGTGAGGATCGGCACGCTCTCGCTCCGCCTGCGCTTCTCGGCCGAGCGGCTGCCGGCCTGGAATGCCGGCCTCGCCGGGCTGGAGCGGCTGTTCGCACCCAGCCCGTAGACCGGCTACTCGTCGAGATCGGTATCGAGGATCGCCATCGAGAAGTTGAACGAGCGGTCGCCGTCCTCGTCGTCGACCGACAGAACCCCGAGGAATTCCTCGCCGATATAGACCTCGGCCGAGTCCGTCTTCTTGGGACGGGCGACGAGCCGGATGTTGTGGTTCGCGAAAGTGCGGCGAAGGTAGCCTTCCACCTTCGTCATCTCGGTCTTGTTCACGCTGGCCTCTTCACGCGCTTGGCGGTGCCCGGCTCCGGAGCGATCCGGCGCGGGCGCGTGCCGCTTTCAACGAGGACCCCGCGCCGCGGGCACGGGATGCGACGACGCCCCTCCCCCGCCGGGCGTGCCGCGGGGGCTCTCCAGGGGCGGCTTTGAGGCCCCCGCCTTGCCACGGCGGGGCCGGGCCGGCAAGGCGGCTTGAGCAAAGTCGGCTTCGGTAAAGTCGGCTGCGGCACAGCGGCCTCGGGGCGATGGGCCTCAGATCCCGGGGCCTCAGATCCCGTCCATCAGGTGGATGAACTGGTCCATGGCCCGGGCCGGATCGGAGCAGCCGGCCGAGCCGACCACCCGGGCCGGCACGCCCACCACCGTGGTGCAGGGCGGCACCGCCTGCAGCACCACCGAGCCGGCGGCGACCCGGGCGCGGGCCCCGACCTCGATGTTGCCGAGGATCTTGGCGCCGGCGCCGATCATCACGCCCTGGCGGATCTTCGGGTGGCGGTCGCCGCCATGCTTGCCGGTCCCGCCGAGGGTGACGTCGTGCAGCATCGAGACCTCGTCCTCGATCACCGCCGTCGAGCCGACGACGAGGCCGGTGGCGTGGTCGAGGAAGATGCCGCGGCCGATCCGCGCCGCCGGGTGGATATCGGTCTGGAACACCTCGGAGGAGCGGCTCTGGAGGTAGAGCGCGAGGTCGCGCCGGCCGCGCGTCCACAGCCAGTGGCCGAGGCGGTGCGCCTGGATGGCGTGGAAACCCTTGAAGTACAGGACCGGCTCGATCGCCCGGCCGGCGGCCGGGTCGCGGTCGATCACCGCCCCGATATCGGCCCGGAAGGCCTGGCCGATGCCGGGATCGTCGGCCACCGCCTCGCCGAAGCTCTGGGCGATCAGGTCGGCGGTGAGCGCCGGATGGCCGAGCCGCGAGGCGACCCGATGCGCCACCGCCGATTCGAGGGTGGCGTGGTTGAGGACGCTGGCGAACAGGAACGAGGCCAGGCGCGGCTCGTCGCGCATCACGGCCTCGGCCTCCTGGCGCAACCGCCGCCAGACCGGATCGACGGTCCCGGCGACCGGATCGGGGCCGGGATGGGTGGGAGCGGGGCTGGACGACAACGGCCTTCTCCTCGGCGGCGGCGGCTGGCGAACGAAACTCCACCGGCCGCGCGGATGCGCGACGGAATTCACTCTCCATAGCGTGGAGAGGCGGCCCCGGTTCATCAAGCCCCCGGGGCGCGGGGCAGGGTTCAATCGCCGTCGGGACGGAACACGTATCCCATGCCGCGCACGGTCTTGATGAAGCGCGGGTTGCCGGGATCTGGCTCGACCTTCTTGCGGATGCGGTTGATCCGCACGTCGATCGCCCGGTCGAACGCCTCCGGGTCGCGGGCATCGGCCAGGTCCAGCAGGCGCTCGCGGGTCAGCACGCGCTTGGGGTTGTCGAGGAAGGCCTTGAGCAGGGCGAATTCGGAGCGGGTCAGGATCTGCTCGGTGCCGGCCTCGTCGCGCAGGCGCAGGGTCTCGGTGTCGACGAGCATCCGGCCGAAGCGGATGCCGGCCTCCGGCGGCGCCGGCCCGGGCGCGGGGCCGCGGGCCTGCGCCGCCCGGCGCAGGACGGAGCGGATGCGGGCGACGAGCTCGCGCAGCTCGCAGGGCTTGGGCAGGTAATCGTCGGCGCCGAGCTCGAGGCCGACCACCCGGTCGATCGGGCTCGCGGTGGCGGTGAGCATGATGATGGAAATCGTCGAACGGCCCTTGAGGTCGCGCACGATCGATAAGCCATCCTCCTCCGGCATGTTGAGGTCGAGGACGATCAGGTCCGGCGTGACCTCGGCGAGCCGCCGGCGCAAGGCACCGCCGCCGTCGCACAGGCTGACCTCGAAACCGTGCATCCGCAGGTAGTCGCCCACCATGGCGCGGGCATCGGGCTCGTCGTCCACCACGACGACGTGCGGCACCGGCCCCGTCATCGTGCCGCCCACCGCGATCCGCGCCGCGCCTTCATGTCCGCCCCCCTCGTCCGCCCCCCGTGCCGGAGCGGCCCCCGCCATCGCGGCGCCGTCGACCGGACAATGCCGTGCCGGATGCTCTGCGTCCACGTGTCGTATCAAGGATGCGTCGTAGCAAGTATCGTCTCGGATGTCGCCGCAGGGCCGGGCAGCGGCGCGCGACATCCGTTCCCTCGTTCCGGCAGAGCCGCCGGCATCACGCGAGGGTATGGGCGAGCCGCTGGGCGATCCGGACCCGCGACTCGGCCGGGAGCGCGCCGGGCGCCTCGGCCTCGATCAGAGCGGCGATCTGGGCGATGCTCGGACCGCGCGAGCGCGAATCCTGCAGCAGCGCCTTCAGCGCGTCGAGATCCTGGCGCCAGGAGGGAGCGTCCTCCGGCAGAGTTGCGGCGGTCGCGCCGACTTGTACCGGGACCACGTGAAGCATGGCGTGCCTCCGTTCGCTGCAAGATTCTCGACAAGCGTCTCTGCAAGCGCGGCGCTTGTAGGCGGCTTCTGTTGCACGATCATTGCGCCACGATCTTCGCCTGCGACGATGTGCTCCCGCGCACAAGTCGCGACTGTCCGATGTCGGACGCTGCCGTCATCCTCCTGGTCGTTCCCAAGTTGCAGCTCGTCCGCCGATCGGTCGCGACGGGGGGAATCGAAGGAAGCGGGGTACTTCGTCTGTCGCGACCTTGTCCCGGCCGGCCCGCCCGGCCAGGATGGCGGCCCGACGCCTTGCGGAACGGTCCGCGGTCGCCGGGACGGCGAGGCCCCGACGGACGGTCGATGAGCGACGACGACATCCTCTTCCTGCCGGACGACGAGCCCGGCGAGGGCATGCCCGCCGCCGCCTGGCCGGTGATGGTGGTCGACGACGATCCCGCCGTGCACGAGGGCACCCGCTTCGCACTGGCCGGTTACAGCCTCGACGGGGCCGGACTCGAGCTGGTCTCGGCCTACTCGGCAGCGGAGGCCCGGACCCTGCTGGCGCGCCGGGGCGGCATGGCGGTGATCCTGCTCGACGTGGTGATGGAGACCGACGATGCGGGCCTGCGGCTCGTCGACTTCGTCCGGCGGGAATTGAAGGACGATACGGTGCGCATCATCCTGCGCACCGGCCAGCCCGGGCAGGCGCCGGAGCGGCGTGTCATCGTCGATTACGACATCAACGACTACAAGGCGAAGACCGAGCTTACCGCCGACAAGCTGTTCACCAGCCTCACCGCGGCCCTGCGTGCCTATCAGCAGCTCAAGCGCTTGGCAGAGACGCGGCGCGGGCTCGAGATCATCATCGACGCCGCGCCGATGCTGCTCGACTACAAGTCGATGCAGCGGCTGGCGGAAGGGGTGTTGACCCAGGTCGGCTCGCTCCTCAACGTCGCCTGCGAAGGCATCCTGGTGCTGCGCGACCATACCGGCCCGCAGGACGCGGTCAGCGTGCTCGCCGGCTCGGGCTGCTACCAGCACCTCGCCGGGGGGGACGGGCAGGAGCCCCTCGACGCGGACGTGCGGGGCATCGTCGCCCAGGCCTTCGCCGAGCGGCGCCACACCTTCGGCGAGCAATGGTCGACGCTCTACGTCCACACCGCCAGCGGCAGCGAGATCGTCGCCCTCCTGAAGGCGGACCGCTCGCTCTCCGAGACCGACCGCGGGCTGATCGCCCTGTTCACCTCGCGCCTGTCGGTCGCCTTCGACAACGTGATCCTCTACGAGCAATTGCAGCGGGCGAATATCGGCCTGGAGCAGCGGGTGGTGGAGCGCACCGGCGAATTGATGCGCGCCAATCGCCGGCTCGCCATGCAGCGCTCGGACCTGCGCCGCGCCAACCAGCTCAAGACCGAGATCCTCGGCACGGTCGCCCACGACCTGAAGAACCCGCTCGCCGTGATCCTCGGCCGGGCCGAGATGCTGGGCGACATGATCGAGGCGCGGCCGCAGCCGGCGGAAGCGATGCACGCCCAGATCGGCCATATCCGCGAGACCGCGCGCCGCCTCACCGGCATGATCGAGACGCTGATCGCCGATGCGATGAACGACGCCCTCGACATCGTGGTCCGGCGCGAGCCGGTCGATTTCGCGGGCCTCGCCCGGGAGGTCTCGCAGGCCAACGCGCCCTTGGCCGAGACCAAGGGCCAGAGCCTGCGCTCCGAGATCCCCGGCCAGCTGACGCTGCACGGCGACGCCGAGCGCCTGCGCGAGGCGATGGACAACCTGATCTCCAACGCCATCAAGTATTCGCCGGCCGGCGCCGAGATCGTCGTCACGGTGGAGCAGGACGGGTCCGAGACGGTCTACGCCGTGCACGACCACGGGCCGGGCCTGTCGCCGGAGGATATCGGCCGCCTGTTCGGCCGCTTCCAGCGCCTCTCGGCCAAGCCCACCGCCGGCGAGGGCTCGACGGGACTCGGGCTGTCGATCGTCAAGCGGATCGCCGAGCTGCATGGCGGACGGGCGACCGCCGAGAGCCATGCGGGCGAGGCGGGATCGACCTTCGCGATCCGGTTGCCGAACGGCACCGGGGAGTTGCGGTGACGGCATCCGCCGTGGAGTGGATCTGCCGGTGACCTCAGGGTAGGCTCGGCTGCCGACGCGGCGCCATTCCTCAACCACCCGCGCGGCACCGGGAGGGAGCCGCGATGCTCAGATCCTTCGTCGCCTCGGACGGCGCGGTGCTGAACTATATCGATGCCGGAGGGAACGGGAGCGATGTTCTGATCCTGCTGCACGGCTGGTCGCAGTCAGCAGCGATGTTCCGGCATCAGGTCGAGACATTCTCGCGGACGCGCCGGGTGATCGCGCTGGATTTCCGCGGCCACGGCGCCTCACCGAAGGCCGAGGGCGGCTACCGCATCCATCGCTTCGCCGTCGACCTCGCCGAGCTGATGGACCACGCCGCGGTCGCACGGGCCAGCGTCCTCGGCTCCTCGATGGGCAACTCGGTCCTGTGGGCCTATATCGACCTCTACGGCACCGCCCGCCTCGATCGCCTCGTCTTCGTGGACGAGCCGGCCTCGGTGATGCGCCAGCCCGGCATGACGGACGAGGAAGCCGTCGAGGCGGGCGCCCTGTTCGACGCAGCGACCATGACGACCATCGCGGCGCAGATCATGGGACCGGAAGGCGCGGCCACCCGGGAGGCTTTTCTCGACGGAATGATCACCAAGGGCATCCCGCGCGCGTTGCGCGCTTTCATGCTCGCCGAGAACCTGCGCGCCGACCCGCACGACGTCGCGTCCCTGTTCGTCAACCACTGCGCGATCGACTGGCGGGACATCTTCCACCGCATCGACCGCCCCACGCTCGTGATCGGTGGCCGCGTCAGCCACGTGAACCCACGCTCGCAGGAATGGATCCACGCCCAGGTGGCCGGATCGGAACTCGTGATCGTCGAGGAGGCCGAGGGCGGGGCGCACTTCCCGTTCCTGGAGGCGCCGGAGGCCTTCAACTCCGTCCTGGCCCGCTTCCTCGACGATGGCGCGGCATCGGCCTGACGCGCCTCGTCTCACCCCGCGTCGCTCGCGCCCAACCCCTGCTCGTGCGGATGCGTCACCGCATCGGGAATCGGGCTGCGCGCCTTCGGGGTGATCTGCAAGGCGGTGAGGGCCAGCGGATCGAGGCCGTGATCGGCCTCGCCGCAATAGGCGACGAGTTGGTCGCGCATACGCGGGGTCCAGAACGCCACGATGTGCTTGTGGATGCCCGCGACGGCCTCATCCTCCGGATAGGAGCGGAAGAAGGCGGCGATCTGGTTCGCCATGCGGACGAGCTTCTCGCGGGGATCGACGGCGCTCATTGCGAAACACTCACGGCAAGGAACTCACGGAACGGTCAGCCGCTCGGGCGCGGTGAACAGGGTGACGGTGTCGTGGCGGGCGATCGCCGCGAGGGTCAGGCCGTGCAGGGCCGCGCGCTCGACGGCGAGCGAGGTCGGGGCCGAGATCGCCACCAGCACGGCGGCGCCGAAGCTCGCGGCCTTCTCGACCATCTCGAACGAGCAACGGCTGGTGATGAGGAGGAACCCGTCCTCGGGTCGGGCGCCGGCGCGCAGGAGCGCGCCGATCAGCTTGTCGAGGGCGTTGTGGCGCCCGACGTCCTCGCGCACCGCCAGCACCTGGCCGTCGCGGCCGGCCCAACCGGCGGCGTGGACCGCGCGTGTCTCGCGGCCGAGCACCTGGAGGTCGTCGAGTGCCCTCACCGCGCGCTCGACGGCCGAGAGGGACACCGTGACGCCCGGCGCGGCCCGCCGCTCGGCTTTCGGGATGTCCTTCAGGTCGTCGATGCCGCAGACGCCGCAGCCGGTGCGGCCCGACAACGCCCGCTTGCGGGCGAGGTGCTCGCGCAGGCGCCCCGGCACCAGGTCGACGACGAGGCGCATGCCCCCCTCCCCGGTCTCGACGCGCACGCCGCGGATCTCGTCCGCGCCCGCCACGATCCCTTCCGTCAGGCTGAAGCCGTAGGCGAAGTCGGCGAGGTCCGCCGGCGTCGTCATCATGACGGCGTAGGGCACGTCGCCGTAGATCACGTTCACCGGCATCTCGACGGCGAGCGAGCGCTCCCCCTCCCGCCCCTCCCCGCGCCCGTAGGCGACGGTGAGGGTCGGGGCGGGATGGCACGTCGCGACGCCGCTACTCGGCGGCATCGAGGGTCTGGGCGATGCGGGTGAGGGAGATGTCTTCCTCATAGAACCGGGCCTGCCAATCGGAGGGCCGGTTGGTACGCCGAACCTGCACCGCCGTCACCTTGTACTCGGGGCAGTTGGTCGCCCAGTCCGAATAATCGGTGGTGATGACGTTGGCGCCGGTCTTGGCGTGGTGGAAGGTGGTGTAGACCACCCCCGGCTGCATCCGCTCGGTGACCCGGGCCTTGAGGGCGATATCGCCCGACCGGCTCTCCAGGCTGACGAGGTCGCCGTCAACGATGCCGCGGCTCTCGGCATCGAAGGGATGGATCTCCAGTACGTCCTCCGGATGCCACAGCGAGTTGGCGGTGCGCCGCGTCTGCGCGCCGACATTGTACTGCGACAGGATCCGGCCGGTGGTCAGGACCAGCGGGAACTTGCGGGTCGTGCGCTCGTCGGAAGCGACGAACTCGGTGAGCATGAACCGGCCGAGGCCCCGCACGAAGCGGTCCACATGCATCATCGGCGTGCCCTGCGGCGCCTTGTCGTTGCAGGGCCACTGGATCGAGCCGAGTTCCTCCAGCTTGGCGTAGGACACGCCGGCGAAGCTCGGGGTCAGCCGGGCGATCTCGTCCATGATCTCGGACGGATGCGTGTAGTGCATCGGGTAGCCGAGCGCGTTGGAGAGCAGCATCGTGCCCTCCCAGTCGCCGTAGCCGCCCATCGGCGCCATCACCTGGCGCACCCGGCTGATCCGCCGCTCGGCATTGGTGAAGGTGCCGTCCTTCTCCAGGAACGAGGCGCCCGGCAGGAAGACGTGGGCGTATTTCGCCGTCTCGTTCAGGAACAGGTCCTGGATGACGATGCACTCCATCGCCCGCAGGCCGGCGGTGACGTGGTGCGTGTCGGGATCGGACTGGGCGATGTCCTCGCCCTGGATGTACAGGCCCTTGAACGTGCCGGCGACGGCCTCGTCCAGCATGTTGGTGATGCGCAGGCCGGGATCGGGCGACAGGGCGGCGCCCCACAGGGCCTCGAAGGTCTCGCGGGTGGCGTCGTCCGAGACGTGGCGGTAGCCGGTCAGCTCGTGCGGGAACGAGCCCATGTCGCAGGAGCCCTGGACGTTGTTCTGGCCCCGCAGCGGGTTCACGCCGGCACCCGGCTTGCCGATATTGCCGGTGGCCATGGCAATGTTCGCCATGCCCATCACCATGGTCGAGCCCTGGCTGTGCTCGGTGACGCCCAGCCCGTAATAGATCGCCGCGGCTCCGCCCTTGGCGTAGAGCCGGGCAGCCGCCCGCACCTCGGCCGGGTCGCAGCCGGTCAGCTCCTGCACCGCTTCCGGAGCATGGCGCTCGTCGGCGATGAAGCGGGCCCAGATCTCGAAATCCTTGAGATCGCAGCGCTCGCGGACGTAAGCCTCGTCGACGAGTCCCTCCGTCACGATGACGTGGGCGAGCGCGTTGATCATCGCCACGTTGGCGCCGGGCTTGACCGGCAGGTGGTGCGTCGCCCGGATATGGGGCGACTTGACGAGGTCGATCCGGCGCGGGTCGATCACGATCAGCTTGGCGCCCTGGCGCAGGCGCTTCTTCATCCGCGAGCCGAAGACCGGGTGGCCGTCGGTCGGGTTGGCGCCGATCACCAGGATCACGTCGGAATCCTCGACCGACTTGAAGTCCTGGGTGCCGGCCGAGGTGCCCAGCGTCGACATCAGGCCGTAGCCGGTCGGCGAGTGGCAGACCCGGGCGCAGGTATCGACGTTGTTGTTGCCGAAGCCGGCGCGGACCAGCTTCTGGACGAGGTAGGCCTCCTCGTTGGTGCAGCGCGACGAGGTGATGCCGCCGATCGAATCCTTGCCGTATTTGGCCTGGATGCGCTTGAAGGCGGTGGCCGCGTGCTGGATCGCCTCCTCCCAGGACACTTCGCGCCAGGGATCGGTGATCTTGTCGCGCACCATCGGCTTGGTGATGCGGTCCTGGTGGGTGGCGTAGCCGTAGGCGAAGCGGCCCTTGACGCAGGAATGGCCCTCGTTGGCCTTGCCGTCCTTGTAGGGCACCATGCGGACGATCCGGTCGCCCTGCATCTCGGCCTTGAAGGCGCAGCCGACGCCGCAATAGGCGCAGGTCGTGACCGCCGAATGCTCCGGCTGGCCCATGGCGATGACCGACTTCTCCTGGAGCGTCGCCGTCGGGCAGGCCTGCACGCAGGCGCCGCAGGAGACGCACTCGGAGTTGAAGAAGTCGGTCGGCCCGGCCGCCACCCGCGAATCGAAGCCGCGGCCGGCGATGGTCAGCGCGAAGGTGCCCTGCACCTCCTCGCAGGCCCGGACGCAGCGATTGCAGACGATGCACTTCGACGGGTCGTAGGCGAAGTACGGGTTTGACTCGTCCTTCGGCAGGTAAAGCTCGGAATTCTTCGAGACGTGGTTCGCCCCGTCATAGCCGTAGCGCACCTCGCGCAGGCCGACCGTGCCGGCCTGCGTCTGCAACTCGCAATCGCCGTTGGCCGAGCAGGTCAGGCAGTCGAGGGGGTGGTCGGAGATGTAGAGCTCCATCACGCCTTTACGCAGGCGCGCGAGCTTGTCCGACTGGGTATGCACCACCATGCCGTTCTCGGCTGGGGTGGTGCAGGAGGCCGGCGTGCCGCGCCGCCCGTCGATCTCGACGAGGCAGAGGCGGCAGGAGCCGAACGGCTCGAGCGAATCGGTGGCGCACAGCTTCGGGATCTGCGTCCCGGCATGCATCGCCGCCGCCATCACCGAAGTGCCGGCGGGCACCGTCACGCTCTGTCCGTCGATCGTCAGCGTCACCGTCTGGTCGGAGACGCGGATCGGGGTGCCGTAGTCGATTTCCTTGATGAGGGCCATCGGATGCCTCCTCACTCCGCCGCCAGCGGCAGCTTGGCGCCGCGGCCGGAGAAGTCTTCCGGGAAATGGGTGAGCGCGCTCATCACCGGGACGGGCGTGAGCCCGCCCATGGCGCAGAGCGAACCGTCGGTCATGACCTCGCAGAGGTCGGTGACGAGGGCGAGGTTCTCGCGGGGCGACTCGCCGGCGAGCACCTTGTCGATCGTCTCCATGCCGCGCACCGCGCCGATCCGGCACGGCGTGCACTTGCCGCACGACTCGGCGGCACAGAACTCGAAGGCGAAGCGGGCCTGGCGGGCCAGATCGACGGTGTCGTCGAACACCACGATTCCGCCGTGACCCAGAAGGCCCTTCTTGGCCGCGAACGCCTCGTAATCGAGCGGCGTGTCGAGGAGCGTGTCGGGGAAATAGGCCCCGAGCGGCCCGCCGACCTGCACCGCGCGCAGGGGCCGGCCGGAGGCGGTGCCGCCGCCGAAATCCTCGATCACCTCGCGCAACGTCAGGCCGAAGGCGGTCTCGATCAGGCCGCCGCGCGCGACGTTGCCGGCGAGCTGGATCGGCAGGGTGCCCAGCGAGCGGCCCATGCCGTAGGCGGCGTAAGCCGGGCCGCCGTGCTCCATGATCCACGGCACCGCCGCGAAGGAGAGCACGTTGTTGACGAGCGTCGGCTGCCCGAACAGCCCCTTGAGCGCCGGGATCGGGGGCTTGGCCCGCACGAGGCCGCGCTTGCCCTCCAGGCTTTCCAGCAGCGAGGTCTCCTCGCCGCAGATATAGGCGCCGGCCCCGAGCCGCACTTCGAGGTGGAAGGCGTGGCCCGACCCCAGCACGTTCGCGCCGAGAGTGCCGGCGCGCTCGGCCGCCGCGATGGCGGTCTCGAGCGCCGCGAAGGCGTGCGGGTACTCGGAGCGGCAATAGATGTAGCCGCGCGTGGCGCCGACCGCGACGGCAGCGATCGTCATGCCCTCGATCAGCGTGAGCGGATCGCCCTCCATCAGCATCCGGTCGGCGAAGGTGCCGGAATCACCCTCGTCGGCGTTGCAGACCACGTATTTCTGCGGCGCTTGCGCCAGCATCACCGTGTTCCACTTGATGCCGGTCGGGAAGCCGGCGCCACCGCGGCCGCGCAGGCCCGAGGCCTTCACCGCCTCGACGGTCCCGGCGGGACCGGCCGCCAGGGCCGCTTCGAGGCCGCGATAGCCGCCATGGGCCCGGTAGGCCTCGACCGTGGCCGGATCGACGATGCCGCACCGGCCGAAGGTCAGGCGCTGCTGGCGCGCGAGGTAGGGATGCTCCTCGGGCCGGCCGATGCGCAGGGAATGGGCGCCGCCCTCCGCCAGCCCGGCATCGAGCAGCGCTTCGACGTCGCCCGGCCGCACCGGCCCGTAGGCGATGCGCCCCTCCGGCGTCGCCACCTCGAGGAGCGGCTCCAGCCACAGCATGCCGCGGGAGCCGGTCCGCACGAGGGTGATGTCGAGGCCGCGGGCCTCGGCCGCGCGGATCAGCGCCTTCGCGACGCGGTCGGCGCCGAGAGCGAGGCTCGCGGCATCCTTGGGCAGGTAGAGGGTGATGCTCACGTGGCGCGCTCCGTCAGGGCATCCGCCAGGGTGTCGAGGTCGAGGCGGCCGACCGGCTCGCCGTCGACCAGGGCGGCGGGGCCGCAGGCGCACAGCCCGAGGCAGAAGACCGGCTCCACCGTCACCCGCCCGTCGCGGCTCGTGCCGTGCCAGGCGACGTCGTAGCGGCGCAGGACGTCCTCGTGCAGCGTATCGGCCCCCATCGCCTGGCAGGCCTCGGCCCGGCACAGCTTCACGGTGTGGCGCCCCGCCGGCTCCTTGCGGAAATCGTGGTAGAAGGTGATGCAGCCGTGGACCTCGGCCCGCGACAGGTTCAGCGCGTCGGCGATCAGCGGTACCGCCTCTCCGTCGACGTAGCCGAAGGTCTCCTGGAGCGCGTGCAGGATCGGAAGCGTGGCGCCCTCGCGATGGGCGTGCTCGGCGATGATCCCCGCCGCCCGCACGGCGTCCCAGGGCTCCCGGCCCGCGCCTCGACCAGTTTCGTGGCTCGGCATGTTTTCCAGCCCAGATCGTTATCGTTCTAGGCTGCACCCTCCTCGGTCTGGGCCGTCAGATCAATCGCGCGGTTCGGTGGTACGACAAGGAATTTTTGTTGAAACCGGCCTGCTCGCGGGAGAAAGATCGAACAAGCGCGCGGCCCTGCGACGAAAGTTCGACGGTGGACCGCTCGCAACAGTGACGGCCCGACCTCTCCCTGCGTCAGAGAGCTGCCACCTCCGCCGCGAGGTCGGGTGCGATCACCCGCGCCTCGGCCAGGAAGGCGGCGACCAGCGGCGTCATCGGGTCGCGCTCGGGCACGACGAGCCCGATCATGTGGCTCACGTCCGGATCGGTGATCGGCACCGCCCGCACCCGCTCGGTCAGGCGGAAGGTCTCGGCGAGGGCCGCCGGCATGATGCTCGCCCACTTGGCGGTGCGGACGTGGGTGACGAGCACGATCATCGAGTTCGATTCGAGGAGCGGCGCCGGCTCGGCCCCGGCGGCGCGCAGGTGACGGTCGATGATGCGCCGGTTCTGCATCGCCGGTGTCAGCAGGCAGAGCGGGATGCGCCCGACCTCGGCCCAGGTCACGCTCTCGCGCCCGCCATAGATCCCGTCGGCGGCGGTGAGCAGACGGTAGTGCTCGCGGTAGAGCGGCAGCGCGGTGACGCGGCCGAGGGGCTCGTCCTCGATGTAGGTGAGGCCGGCATCGAGCTCGAGATTGGCGATCTGCCGGATGATCTCGTGCGAGGTCGCCGATTGCACCGAGAAGCGCACCGCCGGGTGGCGGGCCCGGAACGGCGTGGTGAGCGCCGCCACCATCGGGGTCGCGGTCGGCACCGCCGCCATCCGGAGCGTGCCCGAGAGGCCGCGGCGCAGGGCCGCCACCTCCTGGCGCATGGCGCGGGCGTCGCCGACGATGCGCCGCGCCCATTCGAGCACCCGCTCGCCCTCCGGGGTGAACCCCTGGAAGCGCGAGCCGCGTTGCACGAGAAGCACACCCAGCCGCTCCTCGAGCTGCTTCACCCCCGCCGACAGGGTCTGCTGCGACACCCCGCAGGCCTGGGCGGCGCGGCCGAAATGCTGCTCGCGGGCCAGCGCCAGGATGAATTCGAGGCGCTCGATCATCGAGGACTCATGAAGGATCGACAGGCCCGTCGGACTGCCCGGAAGGGAGCGCGCAATCGCGCCCGACAACGCGGAATCATTCGAGGCTCACGACGAATGTCCAGTGCCCACAGGCGAATTCCACCCGCCGATGCGACGCCAACGCCGTTGCGCTTGCGGCGCCAGTGTGGTGAGAGACGCCGACCGGGTCTCGGCCGGCTTACGGCCGCAGGGCGGCGGGCCGGCAATCGACGGCCGAGACAGGACGGCGCTCCCGCCGCGCGGGCAGCCGTTGCCGGCAGACAGCCTGTTGGGGAGCATCGAGGGCACCATGGGGATGGCGAGGGCGCAAGAACGGTCGACGGGCCGGGGCTTCTGGGGAGGCGCCGCGGCGCTGGCGACGACCGGGCTCCTCGGCAGCGTCACCGTGGCGAACGCGGCGGGCGTGGGCCAGCCGGTGCCGTGGCAGATGGACCTGCAGGTGCCGGTCACCGCGGTGGCGACGGAAATCTACAATTTCCACCACCTGCTGAACTGGATCATGCTCGTCGTCGTCCTGTTCGTGCTCGCCCTGCTGATCGCGGTGGTGGTCAAGTTCAACGAGACGAAGAACCCGACCCCGTCGCGCACCACCCACAACACGATGCTGGAGGTCGCCTGGACGATCGTTCCGGTGCTGATCCTGGTGGCGATCGCGATCCCGTCGTTCCGGGTGCTGCGCACGCAGCTCTCGGACCCGAAGGCCGACCTGATGGTCAAGGTCATCGGCCACGCCTGGTACTGGTCCTACGAGTACCCGGAATCCGTCGGCGGCTTCAAGTTCGACGCCAACCTGCTCGAGGGCGAGGACCAGGTGAAGTCCGGCCAGCCCAAGCTCCTCGCCACCGACAACGAGATGGTGGTGCCGGTGAACAAGATCGTGAAGATCCAGGTCACCGCCGCCGACGTGATGCATTCCTGGGCGATGCCGTCCTTCGGCTTCAAGATCGACGCGATCCCCGGCCGCCTCAACCAGTTCTGGTTCAAGGCCGACCGCGAGGGCGTCTATCACGGCCAGTGCTCCGAGCTGTGCGGCCAGCGCCACGCCTACATGCCGATCACCGTGAAGGTGGTGAGCGAGCAGGCCTTCCAGGCCTGGACCGCCGAGGCCAAGACCAAGTTCGCCCGCACCGACGGCGGCGCCAAGTTCGCGCAAGCGCAATAAGGCCGTTCGCGCCAGCGAAGTAATCCGCTTCGCGAACGCCGACTGATTTCATGATGCGGGGCGGCGCGGCACGCGCCCCCCGCCCCCCAGACAGACCGACCGACTGAGACATTCCCCGAAGAAGGCTGACCCCATGGCTCAAGCCGTTGCGGCAGGGCACGACCACGCCCACGACCACACGCCACCGTTCTTCCAGCGCTGGTTCAACTCGACCAACCACAAGGACATCGGCACGCTCTACCTGCTGTTCGCCTTCTCGGCGGGCATCGTCGGCGCGTTCCTGTCCTTCGGCATCCGGATGGAGATGGAGGCCCCCGGCCTGCAGTACTTCTCCAACCCGCAGACCTACAACGTGTTCGTGACCGGGCACGGCCTCATCATGGTGTTCTTCATGGTGATGCCGGCCCTGATCGGCGGGTTCGGCAACTGGTTCGTGCCGCTGATGATCGGCGCGCCGGACATGGCGTTCCCGCGCATGAACAACATCTCGTTCTGGCTGACGGTCGCGGGCTTCATGAGCCTGGTCTGCTCGCTGTTCGTCGAGGGCGCCCCGGGCGCGGTCGGCGCCGGCACCGGCTGGACCGTGTACCCGCCGCTCTCCACCGCCGGCCATCCCGGCCCGGCCGTCGACTTCGCGATCTTCGCCCTGCACCTGTCGGGCGCCGGTTCGATCCTCGGCGCCATCAACTTCATTACCACCATCCTGAACATGCGCGCGCCGGGGATGACCCTGCACAAGATGCCGCTGTTCGCCTGGTCGATGCTCGTCACCGCCTTCCTGCTGCTGCTGTCGCTCCCGGTTCTCGCCGGCGCGATCACCATGCTGCTGACCGACCGCAACTTCGGCACGACCTTCTTCGACCCGGCTGGCGGCGGTGACCCGATCCTGTACCAGCACCTGTTCTGGTTCTTCGGCCACCCCGAAGTCTACATCATGATCCTGCCGGCCTTCGGCATCGTCTCGCACATCATCTCGACCTTCTCGCGCAAGCCGGTCTTCGGCTACCTGGCGATGGCCTACGCGATGGTGGCGATCGGCGTCGTCGGCTTCGTGGTGTGGGCCCACCACATGTACACGGTCGGCCTGACCCTCCAGACCCAGTCCTACTTCGTGTTCGCCACGATGGTGATCGCGGTCCCCACCGGCGTGAAGATCTTCTCCTGGATCGCCACGATGTGGGGCGGCTCGATCCGCTTCACCGCCGCCATGCACTGGGCCGTCGGCTTCGTGTTCCTGTTCACCGTCGGCGGCGTCACCGGCGTGATCCTGGCCAACGCCGCCGTCGACCGCTACCTGCACGACACGTACTACGTCGTCGCGCACTTCCACTACGTGCTGTCGCTCGGCGCGGTGTTCATCATCTTCGCCGGCGTCTACTACTGGTTCCCGAAGATGACCGGCCGCATCATCCCCGAGTGGGCCGGCAAGCTGCACTTCTGGCTCGCCTTCATCGGCGCCAACGTGCTGTTCTTCCCGATGCACTTCCTGGGTCTCGCCGGCATGCCGCGTCGCTATGCCGACTATCCGGAGGCCTTCGCGGGCTGGCACTACGTCGCCACCATGGGCGGGCACATCTTCGCCCTCGGCATGGTCGTGTTCGTGATCGGCGTCGTCCTCGCCTTCCGCTCCAAGGAGCGGGCCGCGGACAACCCGTGGGGCGAGGGTGCCACCACCCTCGAGTGGACCCTGTCGTCGCCCCCGCCCTTCCACCAGTACGAGACCCTGCCGGTGATCGTGGACGAGCCGTCCCACGCCCACTGAGCGCGAGACCCGGTTCGCCGCGAAATCCCGCGGCGGACCAACATAGCGAGCAGACAGGCCCCGAAATCCGGAGCAGGTCTGACGGAGGACCGCCGAACGGCGGTCCTCGCTCTTCCCCCGAGCGCCCGCGCGGGCGTTCCGGCGAGGAGCGCGACACCCGAAACCCCGAGACGATGGCCGCGACACCCAGCATGACCACCCTGTCGAATTCTGCGATCTCCGACCGTCCCTTCGTCGAGGCGACCACCTCCGGCGGCGAGGTCGCGGATTACTTCGCGCTCCTGAAGCCCCGGGTGATGGCCCTGGTGATCTTCACCGCGCTCGTCGGGATGACGGTGACGCCGTCGCACGTGAACCCGGTGATCGGGGCGATCTCGCTCCTGATGATCGCGGTCGGGGCCGGCGCCTCGGGCTGCCTCAACATGTGGTGGGACGCCGATGTCGACGCGGTGATGACCCGCACCCGCACCCGGCCGATCCCGGCCGGCCGGATCCAGCCGGGCGAGGCCCTGTCCTTCGGCCTGACGCTCTCGGTCGGCTCGGTGCTGGTGCTCGGGCTCGCGGCGAACTGGCTGTCGGCGGGGCTGCTCGCCTTCACCATCGTGTTCTACGCCGTGATCTACTCGATGTGGCTGAAGCGCTCGACGGCGCAGAACATCGTGATCGGGGGCGCTGCCGGCGCCCTGCCGCCGATGATCGGCCAGGCGGTGGTCACCGGCTCGATCGGGGTCGAGGGCACGGTCCTGTTCCTGATCATCTTCATCTGGACGCCGCCGCATTTCTGGGCGCTCGCCCTGGTCAAGGCCGGCGAATACGCCCGCGCCGGCATCCCGATGATGCCGAACACGGCGGGTCCCGATTCGACCCGCCGCCAGATCCTCGCCTATTCGGTGCTGCTGGCCCCGCTCGGCCTCGCCCCGGTCTTCCTCGGCTTCGGCGGGATGATCTACGGCCTCGTCGGCCTCGTCGGCGGGCTCGCCATGGTGGCGCTCAGCGTCCAGGTGCTGCGCCGGCGCGAGGGCGAGGCGGCCAACAAGGCGGCGATGAGCCTGTTCGGCTTCTCGATCCTCTACCTGTTCCTGCTCTTCTCCGCCCTCCTGGCGGAACAGGGCCTCGGGCTGTTCCGGCCTGTCCTCGGCTGAACCGCCCTCCCCTCGGTGATGCAGCGATGAGTCCGGTGCCCCAGCAACTCACCCCCGACGAGATCCAGCGCCGGCGCAAGCGCTCCATCGCGATCGCGATGGTGCTCGCCGCGCTGGTCCTGATCTTCTACGTGCTGACGATCGCCAAGCTCGGCCCCCAGGTCCTCAACCGGCCGCTGTGACGATCCGCGAGGCGACCCCGTCATGACCGATCCACGGACTCGGATGCAGAAGAAGGCCCGCCATACGGCGCTCGCCTGCCTGGGCATCGTGGTCGGCATGACGGCGCTCGCCTTCGCCTTCGTGCCGCTCTACGACCTGTTCTGCAAGGCGACCGGCTATGACGGTACGCCGCTGCGCGGCGCCGCCTCCCGTACGGTGAGCCAGGACAAGATGGTGGTGCATTTCGACACCAACGTCGCGCCCGGCCTGCCCTGGCGCTTCGTGGCGGAGACGCCGCAGGTCGAGGCCCAGCTCGGCGCGACCCAGACGGTGTTCTTCCGCGTCACCAATACCGGCACGGTGCCGAGCACCGGCATCGCGACGTTCAACGTCCAACCGGGGTTGACCGGCGGCTACTTCGTCAAGGTGCAGTGCTTCTGCTTCAACGAGCAGACGCTCAAGCCCGGCGAGACCATGGATTTCCCGGTCGTGTTCTACGTCGAACCCGGCATCAAGGACGACCCGAACACGCGCGACCTCTCCGAGATGACCCTATCCTACACCTACTTCGCGTCGAAGAACGGCCAGCCGCAGGCGGCCCTCGCGACGCCGGCGGGGACCAAGGCGAATTGACGAGGTGACAACCCCGGCGGGGCGGCATTAAAGCGTGACCGTGGAATGCCGGGGGCGGGAAACGCCGCGGCGCCGCGGGAACGAGCCGCCCCGCGAACCTAAAATCCACGGCCGGCGCGGGGCGCGACCGGTCCCAGGACCAGGCAGGAGACCCGACACGATGGCCGAGGCGCACGGGAAGCACCACGACTACCACCTCGTCAATCCGAGCCCGTGGCCGCTCGTCGGCTCGATGAGCGGCTTCGTGATGACGTCGGGCGCCGTCCTGTGGATGAAGAGCCTGACGATCGCCAACATGGCGCTCGGGCCCTACGTCTTCTTCGCCGGCGTGATCGGCGTGCTCTACACCATGCTCAGCTGGTGGCGGGACGTCGCGCACGAGGCCAATACCGGCGACCACACCCGGGTGGTGCAGCTGTCGCACCGCTACGGCATGATCATGTTCATCGCCTCCGAGGTGATGTTCTTCGTCGCCTGGTTCTGGGCCTACTTCGAGGCGGCGCTCTATACCGGCGACCCGATCCAGGCGTCGCGGGTCGAGTTCACCGGGGGCCTGTGGCCGCCGAAGGGCGTCGAGGCGTTCGATCCCTGGCACCTGCCGCTGCTCAACACCCTGATCCTGCTCACCTCGGGCACCACGATCACCTGGGCGCACCACGCGCTGCTGAATAACGACCGCAAGGGCATGAAGTACGGCCTCTGGCTGACCATCGCGCTCGGCGTGCTGTTCTCCTTCGTCCAGGCCTACGAGTACGGCCACGCCCATTTCGGCTTCTCGGGCAGCATCTACTCGGCGACCTTCTTCATGGCGACCGGCTTCCACGGCGCCCACGTCATCATCGGCACGATTTTCCTGGCGATCTGCCTGTACCGGGCCTATCTCGGCCAGTTCACCCCGCGCCAGCATCTCGGCTTCGAGTTCGCGGCCTGGTACTGGCACTTCGTCGACGTGGTGTGGCTGTTCCTCTTCGCCGCCATCTACGTCTGGGGCTCGGGCGTCGGCCACGCCGCCGCGCACTGACCGCGCCGCCGCATCAGGATCACGAGAGGGCGGCGCAAGCCGCCCTTTTCTTATGACGAGACGCCCCCCAGATCGCGCTGGAACCCCCGCGTTCAGGAGTTGAGCCCATGGACACCAACCGCACCGTCGACTCGCCGGCGAGCGTGGGCCTGCGCGGCCGCTGCCCGCGCTGCGGCGAGGGGCACCTGTTCAAGGGCTTCCTCAGCTTCCGCCCGTCCTGCGAGGTCTGCGGCCTCGATTTCCGCTTCATCGACTCGGCCGACGGCCCGGCCTTCTTCGTGATGTCGATCGTCGGTATCGTGGTGGTGGCGCTGGCGATGTGGGTGGAGTTCGCCTACGAGCCGCCGATGTGGGTCCACGCCGCGCTCTGGGCGCCGCTCTCGATCGTGCTGAGCCTGCTCCTGGTCCGCCCGCTCAAGGGCATGATGGCGGCGTTGCAATATTCCAACAAGGCCGCGCAGGGGCGTTTCCGGTGAGCATCGCACCGGAGCGGCGGGCGGCCCTGCGCGACCTCCTGGCCCCCGCCCTCGCCACCCTCGTCTGCCTCGCCATCCTGATCGGGCTCGGCGTGTGGCAGCTCGAGCGCAAGGCCTGGAAGGAGGCGCTGATCGACCGGATCGTCGCCCGCTCGCGGATCGACCCGCCGGCGCCGCTGCCGGCCTTCGATGCGTTCGATCCGGCCCGCGACGAGTTCGAGCGGGTGCGTGCCGCCGGCCGGTTGCAGAACGACAAGGAGACCCTGGTCCACGGACTGGCACCGGGCGACACGCCGGGCCGGGCGCTCCAGGGCTACTACGTCGTGACGCCGCTGCGGCTCGACGACGGCCGCACCGTGCTGGTCAATCGCGGCTTCGTGCCGACCGAGCTGAAGGATCCGGCCCGCCGCGCCGCCGGCCAGGTCGAGGGCGAGACCACCGTTACCGGCATGCTGCGCCAGAGCGAGGTGCGGGCGATGTTCGTGCCGGCGCCGAACCCGCAGACCGGCGAGTGGTTCAACCGCGACGTCCCGGGCATCGCCGCCGCCAAGGGGCTGGCGAACGTCGCCCCCTACCTGATCGAGGCCGACGCGACGGCGAATCCCGGCGGCTGGCCGAAGGGCGGGCAGCTCCGGGTCGACCTACCGAACAATCACCTGCAATATGCCTTCACGTGGTTCGGCCTCGCCCTGTGCCTCGTCGGCGTGTTCGTCGCCTTCGCCTTGCGTCGCCTGCGCGGTGACGCTGTGGAGAGCCCGCCCTCCTCCGCGGCGGCCCCGCCGCGTCCTTAAAACAGCCGCGTTGTCCAGGCTCCGTTCAGGCCGCCGGGCGCCTCTTCCCTCGGGCGCCTTCCGGCCCTCTGGTCATCGATGAACGCGATCCTCATCAAGCTGTTTGCCACGGCCCTGACGCTGAGCCAGGTCACCACCCGCCCGGAGGCGATCCGGACGCAGTTCGATCCGGCGAAGGACGCCCCCGTGGTGGTGCAGCTCCTGCGCGACGGCTGCGCCCACATGCGCAAGGCCTTCGACATCGAGGACATCAACCTCGACGACCTGATCTCGACCGCGATGGATGACCCGAAGGCGGTCGCCGGCGAGTCGAAGCTGCTGCACGGCCTCGATATCGGCGAGCTCAACACGAGCTACAAGCAGTTCTGCAAGGGCGAGAACCCGGCGAACTCGCCCTTCGTGGCGCAGGACGTGATCGAGTTCTACAACAAGGCGGTCGCCGACCTGCCGGACGCCAACGCCCTCAAGACCCTGCGGCTGCCCGGCGCGACCACGATCCTCGACGGGCGAGGGCTGCGCTTCTCCGAGACCTTCGAGCCGAACGGCCGGCGCGTCGCGGTGCCGATCGGCGAGATCCCGGCCCTGGTCCAGAACGCCTTCATCGCGGCCGAGGACAAGCGCTTCCTCACCCATCACGGCATCGACGAGCGCGGGGTGATCCGCGCCTTCATCGGCAACCTCGCCTCGCCCGGCCGGCCGCAGGGCGGCTCGACCATCACCCAGCAGGTGGTGAAGAACCTGTCCGTCGGCGACGACGTCACCTACGAGCGCAAGATCCGCGAGATGATCGTCGCGGCCCGGGCCGAGCGGGTGATGACGAAGCCCGAGATCCTCGGCCTCTACCTCAACGGCATCTATCTCGGCCGCAGCGCCTACGGCGTCGAGATGGCGGCGCGCAGCTATTTCGGCAAGTCGGTCAAGGACCTGACCATCGCCGAGGCGGCCCTCCTCGGCGGGATGCCGAAGGGCCCGAACTTCTACAATCCCGACCGCTACCCCGACCGGGCGCGGGAGCGGCGCGCCTACGTCCTCACCCGCATGAAGGAGGAGGGCGCGATCACGGAAGCCGAGATGAACGCGGCGCTGGCCGCTCCCCTGGGCCTCGCGCCGCTGGAGCGCCTGCGCCAGGATGCCGGCTTCCACTTCGTCGACCATCTCACCCGCGAGGCGCGCACGCTCGCCGGCCTCGATTCGCTGACCGCCGGCGCCTACACGGTGCGCTCGACCCTCAATGCCGGACTCCAGGAGGCGACCGAGGGCATCCTGCAGGAGAGCCTGTCGCGCTACGAGGCCTCGACCGGCCGTGCCCGCTACGAGGGGCCCGAGGCGAACCTCGCCGATGCCGTGCGCCGCATCGAGGCCGCCGCCCCGGCGCCCGAGCCGGCGCCCGTCCCCGCTCCCGAGCCCTCGCCGAAGGGGAAGAAGGGCCAGAAGCAGGCGAAGGCGGGCAAGCCCGCCGGCCCGAAGCCCGCCTGGCAGCGGGCGCTCGAGACCGCGCGCCTGCCGCTCTACGACGTGCACTGGCCGGCCGCGATCGTGCTCTCGACCGGTGGCCAGGGCGGCGCGCGGGTCGGCTTGCCCGACGGGCGGGTGGCGAGCCTGAACCCGGGCGCCGCCCGCGGGCGGCTCTCTCCCTACGACGTGGTGCGGGTGAAGCTGTCGGAAGCCAAGGGCGGCCCCCGGGCCGAGTTGCGCATCCGGCCGCAGGTCCAGGGCGCGGCGCTGGTGCTGGAGAACCGCACCGGGCGCATCCTCGCCATGGCGGGCGGCTTCTCCTATCCGTTGAGCCAGCTCAACCGGGTGACCCAGAGCGTGCGCCAGCCCGGCTCGACGTTGAAGCCCCTGACCTACCTCGCCGCGCTCAATGCCGGCCTCCAGCCCAACACCCTGGTGATGGACGCGCGCGTCACGCTGCCGCCGATCGGCGGTGTGGGCGATTCATGGTCGCCGAAGAACTACGAGGGCGGCGGCTCCGGCCCCACCACCCTGCGCCGCGGCCTCGAACACTCGAAGAATCTCGTCACCGCCCAGCTCCTGAAGGGCGGCATCGCCGAGAAGGCGCCGGCGAGCCTGACGAAGGTCTGCGACATCGCGCTGGAGGCCCAGCTCTACGCCGAGTGCGAGCGCTACTATCCCTTCGTGCTCGGCGCCCAGCCGGTGCGGATGATCGACCTCGCCACCTTCTACGCGGCTGTCGCCAACGAGGGCGAGCGGCCGTCGCCCTACGGTCTCGAGAGCGTGACGCAGGGCGACAAGGTGCTCTACCAGCATGCCGACCGGCCGCTCGCCCGCATCGGCTCGGCCGACCGTGTGGCGTTCTACCAGTTGAAGAGCCTGCTCCAGGGCGTGACCCAGCGCGGCACGGCCGCCGCCCTGGCGCGCTTCTCGCCCTACGTCGCCGGCAAGACCGGCACGTCGGAGGACGAGAACGACGCCTGGTTCGCCGGCTTCACCAACGAGATCACCATCGTCGCCTGGGTCGGCTACGACAATGCCGACGGCAAGCGCCGGACGCTGGGCCGCGGCCAGACCGGCGGCCACCTCTCGGTGCCGATCTTCTCGCAGGTGCTCCAGGCCGCCTGGGCCAACGGTGTGGCCAAGACGCCGCTCTCCGGCCCGAGCCCGGAGGCCAAGCGCCTGATCGCCGACGCGCCGATCGACCTGCGCTCCGGCAGCCGGGTCGCGGGCGGCGGCTTGATGGAGCATTTCCGCCTCTCGGTCGACGGCCGCCTCGCCGACACCCGCTTCCGCCTGGTGCCGCAGGAGCAGATCTACGCCATGCGGCCCGACAGCGAGCAGGACGGCGACGCCCTGGAGGGCGAGAATCCCGGCATGCCCGCCCCCGACACGGCGCCGGATGCCGACCGCTTCGACCCGTTCGGATCGCTGTTCGGCCGGCCGGAGCCGCGCCCCTATGCCCGCCGGTCCCAGCCGGTCCAGCCGCCCGAGCCGGTCTGGCCGGGTGCGCGCAGCCGCTCGCCCTTCGGCGACGACGACGAATACATCCGCCGGCCGCGCCGGCGCGACCCGGACTATCCGTTCGGCGACGACCCGACCTACTGACCTCGAGACAGGACACCTTTTCCGTGCGTGACAGCCTGACGGCGCGCCCGCGCCTCACCTCGCTCGTGCTCGCCGCGACCCTCGCGGCCTCGACGCTCGCCGTTTCCCCCGCTCTCGCCGAGTACCGCACCAAGGACGTGCCGGCGGTGACCGGCCTCGACCCGGCCGGGATCGCCCCGAACAGCATCGCGTTCACCGACCACCGCGACAACCCGGCGAGCCCGGAGAGCGGGCTCGTGCCCTTCACCGAATGGGGCAAGCGCAGCCCGGCCCAGAAGGCCCTGCTCTCCCCTCACCCGGCCTACGCCGAGCCGGATTACGTCCAGACCGTCAACGGCGTGGCGAAGCCTCGGCACGAGGCGCTGAAGGTCTACGTCGCCGAGGCGCGGTTCATCGTGCCCAGGAGTGCGGACCGCATCGACCTGAAGCGCTTCGCCACGATCCCGTTCGTGTCGCGGATGGACCCGGCGATCAAGCACAAGGCCCTGAGCCCCGCCGACGCCACCCCGACCAAGGACCCGGCCGCCGCCTTCGCCCGCCGGCCCGACCGGCCGTGGTGCGAGGCGCCCGACACCACCTGCATCGAGTCGCGCTACGACCTCGAGGGCAAGCTGCCGCTCGGGGTCAAGCTCGCCAACAAGCTGGAGGACGGGGGCAAGAAGATCGCCGAGTTCGTTTCGTTCCAGAGCGAATTGCGGGTGCTGCCGCCCGACGAGGGGGCCAAGCTCGTCCAGCTCACCAAGATCGAGGCGCCAGTGGCCGGTGCGATGGAGCAGAACATCTTCTGGGTCAACCAGATCCTGCGCTTCGGCAAGTTCCTGGCGGTGCTGCAACCGGCAGCCAACGACCCGGACAAGACGGTGGTGACCGCCTACATGACGCTCGGCATCAAGGCCGACGTGCTCGACCGCAAGAAGGAGTACGAGCGGGTGCCGGTGCTGCGCAACCTGCTGCCGGCCCAGGTGCTGACGGGCAATTCCTCGTTCAACACCGGCACCTCGATCAGCGCCGGCCTGCCGACCTACGCCCGCAACCGGATCGCGGCCTTCGCCGACGCGCTGGCGAAGGAGTGATACGAAGTCCGGATTTCGAAGCCATCGATCGGACGCCGTATGGCGTGCTCCCGGGTGCCGGATCCCCGGACGTCGCGAGCCTGCGGCCAGGGATCGGGGCCGGGCGAGTGTCAATTCTGAATTCGGCGCCGGCCGCGTGCCCTCATAGTCGCAGCCGTATCGAGATGTCTCGGACGAGCTGGGATGACCACGCTGCGCCGGTGCGCCGGGGATCCACGCGCCGCCCCGCGAACGCGGCGGCGCGAGGTTCTCGCCTGGCTCGGTAGCGGCCTGCTCGCACCGCGCCGGGCGTGGGCGCAGCCGAGCCCGGCCCTGCCGGTCATCGGCTATCTCGGTCCCGAATCGCCCGAGCCCTTCGCCAGCCGGCTCGCCGCCTTCCGGGAGGGCCTGGCCGAGGCGGGGCTCGTCGAGGGGCGCGACGTCGCGATCGCGTTCCGCTGGGCCGAGGGGCACTACGAGCGGCTGCCCGGGCTCGCGCGGGAGCTGGTCGAGCGCCGGGTCGCGGTCCTGGCCGCGCCCGGTGGCGCACCCGTCGCGCTCGCCGCCAAGGCCGCCACTGCCACGATGGCCGCCACCGCGACGATCCCGGTCGTCTTCGAGATGGGCGGGGACCCGGTCGCGCTCGGGATCGTCCAGGATCTCGCGCGCCCGCGCGGCAACGTCACGGGCGTGTCCAGCCTGAGCGTCGAGGTCTCGCGCAAGCGGCTGGAATTCCTGCACGAAGCCGTCCCGGCCGCCACGACCTTCGCGGTGGCGTTCAATCCGGCGAGCCCGACCGCGCCCGCGCAGCTGCGGTCCCTGCACGAGGCCGCCGAGACCCTGGGCGTGCAGTTGCGCGCCTCGCCGGTCGGCGGCGAGGCGGATTTCGAGCCGATCGTCGCGGCCGCGGCCGCGCGGCGGCCCGGGGGGCTCGTCTTCACCTCCGATCCCTATTTCGCCCTGCGCAGCCGGCTGCTCGCCGACCTCGCGCTCCGCTACGCCCTGCCGGCGGTCACGCAGACCCGGGACTTCCCCCTGGCGGGCGGGCTGATGAGCTATGGCGGCGACTTCACGCAGACGCACCGGCTGGCCGGCCTCTATGCCGGCCGGATCCTCCGGGGCGAGCGGCCCGCCGACCTGCCGGTGCAGCTCGTCACGAAGGTCGAGCTGTTCGTGAACCTCAAGGCCGCCGCCGGCCTCGGCGTGACCGTCCCGCCCGCGCTCCTCAGCTCCGCCGACACGGTCATCGAGTGAGCCGGGGCGGCGCGACACCGAAGACCGGCACCTCGCCGGCGAGGCCCTTCAGCGGCCGCGCGCCGAGCGGCGTGACGGCGCAGTGCCCGCGCGCGGCCTCGGCGAGGCCGATATCGATCAGGATCTGCCCATCCGCCGCGGTGGCGCAGAGCCGGGCGGCGAGGTTCACCACCGGCCCGATCGCCGTGTAGTCGGAGCGTCCCTCGCAGCCGATCCGCCCGACGGTCGCCGGCCCCATCGCGGCGCCGACCCCGAAGCCGAGGCGGAAGCCTCTGGTCTCCCAGGCCCGGGCGAGCGGCCGGACCGCCTCCTGCATGGCGACCGCGAGCCGCACCGCGGCCGGACCCGGATCCGGAACCGGCACGGGCGCGCCCACCAGGGCCATCAGGCCGTCGCCCGTGAACGTGACCAGGGTGGCGCCGTGGGCGGTGATCGCGCCGCCGAGGGCCTCGAAGGTGTCGCCCAGGACCGCCATCACCGTCTCGGGCGGCGAGCCGGCCGAGAAGGCCGTGAAGCCGCGCAGGTCCCCGAAGACCACCGCGACCTCGACGCGCCGCCCCTGGAGAACGCCGTCGTCGCCGGAGCTCTCGACCAGCTCGGCGACCTGGGGAGCGAGGAAGCGCCGCAGCCGCGCGATGCGCTCCTGGCGCTCCTGCGACAGCGCCAGTTCGCCCGCCATGACGTTGAACCGCGCGGCGAGCCGGCCGAGCTCGTCCGCCGAGGCGATGGCGATGCGGTGCGCGAAATCCCCCGCGCCGATCCGCTCCGTGCCGTGCTCGAGCAGCCGGATCGGGCCGGTCATGCGGCGGGCCAGCCCGTAGGCGAGGGCAGCGGCGAACAGGAGACCGAGGAGGATCAGCGCGCCGGTGCGCAGGAGCGCCCGCACGATCGGCCCGAACGCCTCCGCGGCCGGCTGCATCACCACCACCGTCCAGTCGACGCCCGGGATGGACGCCGCCGCCGCGATCACGCTGCGCCCGGCGGCGTCCAGGCCCGGCGCAGCGCCGCCGGCGGCGCGCACGACCTCGCGCAGGGTCGTGAGGGCGCGGGCCGCCGGGTCGTCGTCACCGCGCAGGACGAGGCTGAGGTCGGGATGGGCGACGAGCCGGCCGGGACGGTCGAGCACGTAGGCCTGCCCGGTCTCGCCGACGCGGATCCCGAAGATCACGTCCCGGATCAGCTTGAGGTTGATCTCCGCCAGGGCCACGCCGACGGAGGCCCGGTTGCCCGCCACCGCCATCGTCATGAAGGGCTCCGAGCCGCGATGATAGGTCACCGGCCCGTACCAGACCCGGGCGGCCCGCGCCCCGGCCACGGCCGGGTCCCCCGCGCGGTCGGTGCCCGGTCCGGCGCGGTTGAGGCTGACGCGGGAGACCTGCAGGCGCTCGCGCCCCTCCCCGTCGACGAGGGTGAGCTGCGCGATCGCCGGCACCTGCCGCAGCAGGCGCAGGGCGTCGAGCCGCTGGCGCTCCTCCGCGGCCGGGTTCCAGGGCAGCTGCACCATCCAGCCGAGCTGCTCGCGGATCGTGTCGAGGAAACCCTGGATGCGCAAGGCGGCGTCGCGCGCCTCCAGGCCGAGCAGCGCGTGGAGCTGGTCGCGCCGGTCGCGGTAGCCGAACCACGCCTCCAGGCCGGCATTCGCGAACAGGGGCAGCGCCACCGCCGTGAAGAGCACGACGCAGTATTTCGCGAAGAGCGAGCGGCGCGGATCGGCCGCGAGCGTGACCATGACCTGCACGCCTCAGATCGTGTTCCTTGCGGCGACCCGGCCGGATGGCCGGACGAGCGGAACGCCTGTCCTGCGGGGCGACGCCGCTCCGGCTCCGAGCGCGGCGATGCTTCGCCCGTTCGGAGCGGCTGTCAATCGAATGCATCGAGACGGGCGCCACCCGATCCTCGATACCCGGCCGCACCGTGCATCGCGCCCCAGGCATCAGTGGGTTTCGGCGGCATCGCGCTGCCGACGGGCTCGACCGGAACCTCGCTTTGGCTTGCCCGTGCCCGGGCCGCGCCCCCTGCCGGGCCGCCCGACCGGCCGAAGTCGCGTCCGGATTCCTCGACCGGCCCGACGAGGAGCCCGACCGCCTCCACGATTGATGCATGTCAACACGTTCGCGAGCATCTGCCCCAGTCTCACGATCGGCAGACTGCCTTCATGCAGCAGATCGGCGTATCATGGACGCCACCGACAATGCCGCGGAAGATATCTTCCTGGTCGTCTGGACCATGCTGCTGGCGGCCGGGATGGCGTCGACCCCTTGGCTCCTCGGCTTCCTGGCGGAGGCGCGTCCGACCCTGAATCTCTGGGCGTGCGCAGGTCTTGCCGCCGCCCTGGCGGCACTCTCCCTGAGGCGGACCACCGATCGCGGCGAGTCCGGCCTCGCCCTCGTCGGCCTCTGGACCTGCGCCGCCCCTTGGCTGCTCGGGTTCCGGCACGCTCCCCTTCCCCTCCTGGCCCATCTCGGCTTCGGGTTCGCCCTCATCGTCGCGGCTCTCGCCGGGCTCTGGCGCCTGCGGACGATGTCGCGCGCCGATCCGACCTGATCGCCCGGCACCGTCGGGACGGCCTCCTCCCATTGCATGTCGCCATGATGACCGATCCTCTCACCCTTCTTCTCGCGGCAGCCTTCACGGCCGGCTGCGCGATCATCCGTGCCTTCCGGCATCGACCCGACGACGTCACCCTCGTGCTCGGGCTGGTGCTGGTCTGCCTGGTGAACCTGTGCGGCGCGGTGGTGCGCGGACGGATGGATCCGCCGCCCGAAACAGGGCCCGCCGTCGAGCTGATCGGCGACCGTCCGGTCCAGGACTGATCCCGGGATACCGACGTCGGGATCCGGCTGCGCGCTGCGGGACCCGGAGCGCAGTGGCCCTCGCGCTCACCGGACGTCGCTTCGCCGAACGCCGTTTGCGCTGGATCAAGGCCGCCGCCGCCCGTCTCGCCACCATGGCCGCCGTGTCCAACACGGGAGGCGACGACGATGCCGGCCATGAACCCAACCCAAACGCTGCGCCCGCGCACGGTGCCGGTGCCGAGGGGCCGCGTCCGGCCGCCGCCGATGCAGGACGCCGCCGGGACGGTCGAGGACGGGTACCGGTACCGGACGATCGGGAGCGCCCACGCGCTCCTCATCGCCGTCGCCGCGTCCCTCCTGGTGACGGTGCTTTTCCGGGTCGTCCTCTGACGCTCGACAAGGAGACGGCGGGACGAGGCGCGCGGCGCCGCCGACGGTGCGGCGGCGTTCCGCAAGAGGGGCCGAACCATGCTCGTCGTGCTGTGCGCCAGCGTCGTCCTCGTCGCCGTCACCATCCTGGCGCTCTACGAGACCCTGCGGCTGACCTCGGAGCACCTCGCCGAGCTGCCGGTGCCGCCCCGCACGCGGATCATCGTCGTGGTGCTTGCCGCCTTCGTCGGGCACACGATGGCCGTCTGGATCTATGCCGGCGCCTATTGGCTGCTGGTGCTCCGGCTCGGTCTCGGCGCGTTCTCGGGCGTGCCCGTCGAGACCTTCGAGGATTGCCTGTTCGTCTCCGTCGTCGCCTACACCTCGCTCGGCTACGGCGATCACGCCCCCCTCGGCCATGCCCGGCTCCTGACCGGGGTCGAGGCGCTCAACGGCCTGCTGCTGATCGGATGGTCCGCCTCCTTCACCTACCTGGCGATGGAGCGCTACTGGCCGCTGCACGGCAGGAGGTCCGCGCGGAAGGCCCCGGGGCGAGGCGGCCGCGAGGCGGCGGAGCCGGGCCGGGCCGCCACCTTCTCACCCTCGGCGGAGCCTTGAACCATGCCGCGACCTTGCGCGGGATCAAGGTCACGGCTCCCGGCTGCGCCGACGATCCCGCATCCGGCAGACGGAGATGGACGATGCTGCGCGAATACCTCGTGACCTTCCACAAGCTCGTCTCGGACGATACCGGCCACGACCGCCGCGTCGTCCAGCAGCAGGCCGTGGTCACCGCCCCCTGTCCGGTCTCGGCCCTCGCCATGGCCAAGACCCTGTTCTGCGAGACCGCCGGCGTCGTCGACTGGCGTCTGCGGGCGGACGGTTGCGAGGTCACGGTCGTGACCGAACGGGCCGCATGAGGAGGCCGCGATGAACCACGACCTCGGCGAACCCGTCACCTGGCAGGGGCGGCAATGGGCCGTGACGGCCTACGGAATCGAAGCGCTCGACGGGATGTACCACGTGCCGTTCTCCGAGATCCCGGCGGCGGATGACGGATCCGCGCCCTGGCTCGAGTCGCTGCGCCGGCGTTACGGCACGGATCGCAACGACCTCGACGCCGCCCTGAAGGTGGCACGCGGGATCCTGTCGGACGCCGCCGCCTCTGCGAGGGTTTGAGACGGGGGGCTGCAGCCTCGCGGCGCCCGCCTCCTCGAACGTGCAGGTCTCGATCCCGCGCGACGCGCGCCCGCCCCTCCATCCCGGGCGCGGCTGCACGGGGGCAGGGAACCCGGACCAGGAGAGATCAGACGATGCTGACGACGACATCCGCGCCGGTCGTGCTGGTGGCCGAGCCGCAGGCCCTGCCGGGCCTGTGGCTGGAGGACGTGCTGGCCGATGCGGGCTGCGCGGTCAGCGGCCCCTACGGCACCTGCGCCGACGCCCTGGCGAGCCTGGATGCGGCGCCCCCCGACTTCGCCGTGGTCAGCGCGGACCTGAACCGGGGCTCCGGCTTCCCGCTCGCCTGCGCGCTGCGGCGGCGCGGCATCCCCTTCGCCCTGATCGCCGGGACGGCGCGGGTCCCCCGGGCCTTCGAAGACGTGCCCCTCCTCGACCGCCTCTTCGGGGCGGGCGAGATGATCCGGACCGTCGCCGCCTGCCGTGCGGGTCCGGGCGCGCGGCGGGACGGGCCGGCCTGCCCGATGGCGGACCGGCGGCCGGCCGGCGGCGCCCTTGCGCTGGATCAATGTCCGGCCGCCTGCCGGGCCTCAGCATCGTTCCCCGACGCGGTCGCCGGTTCGGCGACGGCAATGATGCAGAGCAACGAGCAAGGCAGAGCTGCGCCAGGCAACCCCGCCGAGCTTCACCCCGGGCCGTGTCGGGATCTCGATCGGCCCCGACCCGGACGGGATCATGGAGGCACTGATGAGTGACAGGACGATCCGCCAGAACGTCATCGACGAACTCGATTTCGATCCGAGCATCGACGCCGCCGGGATCGGCGTCGCGGTCGAGGACGGCATCGTCACGCTCAGCGGGCACGTCGCGAGCTACACCGAGCGCGTGGCCGCCGAGAAGGCCACCCGCAAGGTGCGCGGCGTGCGCGGCGTCGTCGAGGAGATCAAGGTCCGTTTCGCCGGCGACGCGCCGCCGCGCGACGAGGACTTGGCCCACCGGGCGGTGCAGATGCTCGACTGGGCCGTGACCGTGCCGAAGAACGCCGTGCAGGTGAAGGTGCAGGACGGCTGGGTGACGCTGACCGGCGAGGTCGAGTGGCAGTACCAGAAGGAGGAGGCGCGCGCCGCGCTGAAGCGGCTGACGGGCGTCGCCGGCATCGTCAACATGATCGACGTGACCCCGCGCGCGGACGCGGCCGACGTGCGCAGGAAGATCGAGGCGGCGCTCAAGCGCAGCGCCGAGGTCGAAGCCGACGCGATCCGGGTGACGGTCAAGGATGCGCAGGTGACGCTCGAGGGCAAGGTGCATGCCTGGCACGAGCTCAAGCTGGCGGAGAGCGCGGCGTGGTCCGCCCCCGGCGTCCGCGCCGTCGTGGACCGGCTGACCGTCGCCTGAACCCCGCGCCTGAACCCCGCGCCTGAACCCCGCGCCTGGGCCGCGGTGCGGGCGGGCTGCCGTCCCGAGCCGCGACCCAGGGCAGATCGATCGGAGCGCCCGCATGACACTCGCCAGCATCCTGGTGGCCGTCGACCTCAAGGCCGCGGCGCGCGAGCGCCTGCGCCTCGCCGGCCATCTCGCCGATGAGTTCGGGGCCGGCCTGATCGGCGTCGCGGCGGACGAGCCGCCCTTCGGGGTTCCCCCGGTCGGCCCGACGCTCGGGGGCACCTACGCGCTGGCGGCCGCGAGCGAGATCGTCATG
This sequence comes from Methylobacterium sp. DB0501, assembly GCF_011043735.1. Lineage (GTDB taxonomy): Bacteria > Pseudomonadota > Alphaproteobacteria > Rhizobiales > Beijerinckiaceae > Methylobacterium > Methylobacterium alsaeris. The sequence goes on from NZ_JAAKGV010000008.1 coordinate 157,700, forward strand.
AACGACCTCACGCGGGCGCACGCGGTCTTCGAGGCGGAGATCGGCCGGGGGCGGCGCGGCGAATGGCGATCGAATCTCGGCCCCTCGCTTCCCTTCCTGCTCGCGCAGGCGGCCGCGGCCGACCTCGTCGTCGTCGGCCGGCGGGAGGCGTCGTCATCCTTCGCGATCGACCCGGGCGATCTCGCGATGCAGCTCGGAGGGCCGGTCCTGATCGTGCCGCCGGGCATCGACCGCCTCGAGGCCAGGCGCGTCCTGATCGGGTGGAAGTACACCCGCGAGGCCCGCAGGGCGGTGAGGGACGCCATGCCGTTCCTGACACGGGCCTCCCAGGTCGTGATCGCCTCGGTCGATGACGGGTTCGGGGCGGCCGACCCGCAGGATCTCATCGATCTGCTGCGGGCCCACGGCATCGCGACGCAGGCCGTGGCGCCGGACGCGACCGGCACCACGGTCGCCGAGGCGCTCACGGACGCCGCCGCCGAGCACGGCGCCGACCTCGTCGTCGCGGGGGCCTACGGCCATTCGCGCCTGCGCGAATGGGCCTTCGGCGGGGTCACCCGGGACCTCATGGCCGGCAGCCCGGTCTGCTGCCTGATGAGCCACTGAAGCCCGAGGTTGGCAGAGATGTCGCTGTAGAGATGTGCGGGAGCGACCGGATGATCGCGAAGCCTCCCCTCCTGATCCCGCATCGCGGATGCGTCCTCGTCGCCGACGGCCGGAAGGCCCTGGTGCTGCGCAACGAGGGATACCCGCTCAACCCGGACCTCCAGGTCCGGCACGCGATCGAGGCGCCGCCCAACCCGCCGGCCCGCGAGCAGGGCACCGACCGGCCGCCTCGGGTCCGGGTCGACGAGCGCCGCAGCGCCATCGAGCAGACGGACCGGCACGAGCAGGCCGAGCAGCGTTTCGCCGCCGAGGTCGCGGCCGGGCTCGAGCGCGTCGCCGGGCCGGTCTCGGCCCTGGTCGTCGTCGCCCCGCCGCGCATCCTCGCCGCCCTGCGCCTCGCCCTGCCCGAGCGGCTCCGGCGCGTCGTCGTGGCGGAGATCGACCAGGATCTGACGAAGACCACGGTGAGCGAGATCCAGCGGCATCTCTGCGCCCGCTGACCCCCGGATGACCCGCGGCCGCCGGTCCCGTGACGCCGTCGTCGTGCGACCCGGAGCCTGTCGGCTGGACGCGATGCCTCGTCCCACCCGCACCCCCATCCTGAGGTCGCGAGCGGGATCGAAACGTCTCTCGCGACGCTGCTGCCACCGGTCGGGAAGCCTCTCATGCCATCGGCCCAGGATGCCGGCGCATCGATGCGATCCCGGGCAGACCCGAGATCGACGGGGCCGTCGACCCGTCTCGAATTTTCGGCGCCGAGCCCGGACGTCCGGGGCCTCGGGCCTGGCGAGCATTCGAGACCGGAACCGAAGGTCGTTTCCGACGACCGTCGGTATCAATGGGCCATCAGCACCGGCATGCGCGCGGTCTCGATCACGTGGCGCGTGACGCCGCCGAGCAGGAACTCGCGCACCCGGCTGTGGGTGTAGGCGCCCATCGCCAGCAGGGTGGCGTCCCAGCTCTCGGCGGCATCGAGGATGGCGGCGCCCACGGACGTGCCCTCCCCGACCGCCAAGGTGCGGGCCTGCGCCACGATGCCGTGCCAGCGCAGGTAGGCGCACAGGTCCGCGGCCCTCGCCTCCTCGACGCGCTCCGTGCGCGCCTGCACCACGGTGACCCGGCTCGCCGCGTGCAGGAGCGCGATCGACTGGCCGACCAGGCGCGTCCCCTCCAGGCTGCCGTTCCAGGCGATCACCACATGCTCCAGGAGATCGTGCGGGACCGCCTCCCCGACCATCAGGGCGGGCCGCCCGACCGAGAACAGGGCGGTGTCGAGGGCGCGGCCGGTGAAGGCCTGCGCGGGGTCGGGCCGGTCGACGACGACGAGGTCGGCGACCCGGCCGGCCAGCGTCAGCACGCGCTCGACCTCGCCGGACCACTCGGTCCAGGTGGCGAAGGTGGCGTCCAGACGCTCGACCTCGGGCATGAACGGCACGCCCTCGCGCGCGCACCAGGCCTGGAGCGCCGCCCGGCCCTCGGCGGCGGCGGCGCGCATGCCCTCCTTGATCGCCGCGACGGTGACGCTGCTGACCGGCGCCGTGCCGGCCAGGGCCGCGAGCACGTTCTCCGGACCCGGAGCGATGAAGCCGACGCCGATATGGGCGTGCAGGCGCCGGCCGAGGCGCAGGGCGGCGTCGAGCCGGCGGGTCGGGTCGAGGCCGGGAGCGGTCGGGACGAGGAGGCAGCGCAGGAACATCGGAGGATCCTCCGGCTATGGTTCGGGGGACTTGGTTTCGGAGGACTTGGTTTCGGAGGACTTGGTTTCGGAGGACTTGGAATCGGGGGGCTTGGGTTCGAGGGACTTGAGGTAGGCGATGAGGGATTGCGCCTGGTCCGGGTCGAACCGGAACTCGGGCATGCTCGGATGGCCGGTGCGGATGCCCTCGGCCAGCGCCTCCGCCAGGTCCTCGACGGGGTAGCGGGTGTGGAGTTCGCGGAACGGCGGCGCGGCGGAGAGCGCGCTGACGTCCGCGCGCCCGACGGCGTGGCAGCGGACGCAGTGGGCACGCGCCAGCGTCCGGCCCTGCTCGACCTGCCGGTCCCAGGCCCGCGCCGGCAGGGACGCGGCCAGGGCCAGGAGCGCGGCGGCGCCCGCCGCGAGGGGGAGGCGGATGCGCATCAGTGGCTCATCAGGCAGCAGAGGGGTGTCGTGCGCAGGAGGTCGCGGGTGACGCCGCCGAACACCCATTCGCGCAGGCGCGAGTGGCCATAGGCGCCCGTCGCCAGCAGGTCAGCCCCCTCGCGCTCGCAGAAGCGCAGCAGCTCGTCGGCCACCGACAGGACCGGGCCCGGCAGCAGGTGGGTGGTGGCGGTGAGGCCGTGCCCGGACAGGTAGCGCGCCGTCGCCTCCGCTCCCCCGTGATGGGCGTCGGGCCCCACCGCCACGACGCAGACCCGCTCGGCGCCGACGAGGAGCGGCAGGGCGTCGTGGACGGCGCGGCGGGCCTCGCGCGTGTCCTTCCAGGCGACGACCACCCGCTTGGGCGCGAGCCGTTCCAGGCCCGGCGGCGCCACCAGGACGGGACGGCCGGCCTCCATCAGCAGGGCACCCGGGGCGACGCCCATCGGGCCCGGATCCCCGTCGCCGGGCCCGTGCCGCCCGACGACCACGAGGTCCGCGGCGCGGGCCTGCTCGGCAGCATAGGCCAGGGGCGAGGCCAGGCCGGCGCACCAGGCGCGCTTCGCGGCCGGGCCGGCCTCGCGCTCGAACAGGGCCCGGGCGGTGTCCAGCCGCTCGCGGGCCCGCTCCTCCTCGGCGTCGTAGAGCCGCTCGGCCGCGATCCCGTCGCGGGCCGGCACGACGACGGGAACCGGGCAGGCGGCGACGCCGACGAGCCGTGCCGCGTGAGACGCGGCGAGCTCGGCCGCGAGCTGGACGCGATCCGCGCAAGGCGCCCCGAGATCGACGGACACCATGATGGACGTGAGCGTCATGACCGTCTCCGCTGCCGGGGCGTGTCGCCCCGCCGGGACCAGTCTCCCGCGTGCCCTCGCTCGGAGCCTTGATGCACCTCAAGGCCGACGGGCCGCTCCGCCGGCAGGCTCGCCCGGGATCTGCGGTATCGGGAGGCCGACATGCGGGAGACGAACACGGGCGCGGCGCGGACCGGCGGCGAGCGGAACCGGGAGCCCGGCCTCGCCTTCGTGCCCGGTCCGCTCGGACCGCAGGCCCTCGGCGAGATCGACGCCTACTGGCGTGCCGCCAACTACCTGTCGGTCGGGCAGATCTACCTGATGGACAACCCGCTGCTGCGCCGGCCGCTCGCCCCGCAGGACGTCAAGCCTCGGCTGCTCGGGCATTGGGGCACCACGCCGGGTCTGAACTTCATCTACGCTCACCTGAACCGGGTCATCCGCCAGCGCGACCTCGACATGATCGCGGTCTGGGGCCCCGGCCACGGCGCTCCCGGCCTCGTCGCGAATGCCTGGCTCGAAGGCACCTACGGCGAGGTCTATCCGGACGTGCCGCGCGACGCCGACGGGATGGCGCGCCTGTTCCGGCAGTTCTCGTTTCCGGGCGGCATCCCGAGCCACGCCTCGCCGGATCTGCCGGGCTCGATCCACGAGGGCGGCGAACTCGGCTACGCGCTCGCCCACGCCTTCGGGGCCGCCCTCGACGCACCGGGCCTGACCGTCGCCTGCGTGGTCGGCGACGGCGAGGCGGAGACCGGCCCGCTCGCCGCCTCCTGGCATTCGAACAAGTTCCTCGATCCCTTGCGCGACGGTACGGTCCTGCCGATCCTGCACCTCAACGGCTACAAGATCGCCAACCCGACGCTGCTCGCCCGCCTGGAGCGGGACGAACTGGAGAGCCTGCTCGTCGGCTACGGCTACGCCCCCGTCTTCGTCGAGGGTCACGAGCCCGGCCCGATGCACCAGGCGATGGCGGGCGCCCTCGAGGCGGTCTTCGATTCCATCGCGGCGATCCGGGAGCGGGCGCGGCGCGGCGCGACGGGGCGCCCGCGCTGGCCGATGATCGTGCTGCGCAGCCCGAAGGGCTGGACCGGGCCGAGGACGGTCGACGGCAAGCCCGTCGAGGGAACGTGGCGGTCGCATCAGGTCCCGGTCGCGTCGGTGCGCGAGAACCCGGAGCACCTCGCGATCCTGGAATGCTGGATGCGCTCCTACCGGCCGGAGGAGCTGTTCACGGCGGACGGTGCCCCGGCACCGGACCTCGCGGCCCTGCCGCCGGAGGGACCGCGGCGCCTCTCGGCCAACCCGCACGCCAACGGGCACGGGTCGCGGCCGCTGCGCCTGCCGGAGCTGGCGCCGCTGGCGGTCGACGTGCCGGCGCCGGGCCGCGTCACGGCCGAGGCGACGCGCGCCCTCGGCGCCTACCTGCGCGAGACGCTGGTCCTCAATGCGGAGGCCCGCAACTTCCGCATCATGGGACCCGACGAGACCGCCTCCAACCGCCTCGACGCGGTGTTTTCCGTCACGAACCGCGCCTGGCAGGGCCCGATCCTGCCGGGCGACGACCACCTGGCCCGCGACGGCCGCGTGATGGAGGTCTTGAGCGAGCATCTCTGCGAGGGCTGGCTCGAGGGCTACGTGCTGACCGGCCGCCACGGCCTGTTCGCGACCTACGAGGCCTTCGTGCACGTGGTCGACTCGATGGTGAACCAGCACGCCAAGTGGCTCAAGGGATCCCGCGCCCTGCCCTGGCGCCGGCCGGTGCCCTCGCTCAACATCCTGTTGTCGTCCCACGTCTGGCGCCAGGACCACAACGGCTTCAGCCACCAGGATCCGGGCTTCATCGACTTCCTGGCCAACAAGCGCGGCGACACCGCCCGCATCTACCTGCCGCCGGACGCCAACACGCTGCTCTGCGTCATGGACCATTGCCTGCGCACCCACGACCGCATCAACGTGGTGGTGGCCGGCAAGCAGCCGGCCCTGCAATGGCTCGACCTCGAGGCGGCGGCCGCGCATTGCGCGGCGGGCGCCGGGATCTGGGCCTGGGCTTCCAACGAGGGCGAGTTGGAGCCCGACGTGGTGATGGCCTGCGCCGGCGACGTGCCGACCCAGGAGACCCTGGCGGCGGTCGAGTGGCTGCGCCGGCACGTGCCGGACCTGCGGCTGCGCGTCGTCAACGTCGTCGACCTGATGACGCTGGCCTCGCCCGAAATGCATCCGCACGGGCTGGACGATGCCACCTTCGACAGCCTGTTCACCCGCGACCGGCCGGTGATCTTCGCCTATCACGGCTATCCCTGGCTCATCCACCGGCTGACCTACCGGCGCCGCAACCACGTCAGCGTCCACGTGCACGGCTTCGTCGAGGAGGGCACCACGACGACGCCGTTCGACATGTGCGTGCTGAACCGGCTCGACCGCCATCACCTCGCGCAAGCCGCGTTGCGCACCGTCCCGCGGCGCCTCGGCACCCGGGGCGACCATGCCGAGCAGGCCCTGCGGGACGCGCTTGCCGCCCACCGCGCCCATGTCTGCCGGACCGGCGACGACCTGCCGGAGATCCGCAACTGGGCCTGGCCGGAGCGGCACGGTTCGACGGAGCCCGATCCGCGCCGGATCGAGGGCGACATCATGCAAGGGAATGGTGGGCAGGGGGATGGCGGGATTGGCGACCCGGAATCCGGGGCGAAGGCTCAGGGCGGCGCCGGCGTCGGCGAGACCGTGGACGGCTGGACCATCGTCCCCGAGCCGCGACGCTGACGCGTCGCCCCGGGCGATGCCGGGAGCTTGATGCCGGAAGCACCGGACCCGTCGCGGCCGCATCGACTTCGCCGCAGGGCACGATGGGCCGTGAAAGCTCGCGGGTCCGGCACCGCGGAGCGCCGGACGGTCACGGCTCCCGGTCCGGCGCCGCTTCGCTCACATACGCGACCATGAAGGTCTGGAAATCGCCGCTGCCGGCGTCGCGGATCGAGACGTACTCGCCCACCACGAAGGCATGCGTCCCGAGGCGGTAGCCGGGCTCGTCGTCCTCCATCGTGCGGTCGTCGTAATCGATGAGCCAGGTCGCCCCGCCCTCCCCGCCGGCCCGGTGGACCAGGCGGCCGTGGCGGTCCGGCTCGCCGGTCCAGAAGCGGCGCACGCGGCAATGGTCGCGGGCCTCGCGCCAGAGGGCGGCGTCGAGGCGGCCGTCCGGCCCGAGGGGGGCGACGAGGTCGTAGCCGCGCCCGGCGCTGCCGTCGGGATAGTCGTGGCAGCGCGCCAGCGTCAGCGTCACGCGGTGCAGCTCGGCCGATCCGCCCGGGCCGGAGGTGACGCCGCGGTGATGCGCCCGCGCGTCGGATGTCGGTACTCCATGGGTCATGGTCGTCTCCTCAGGTCAGGGCGACGGTGCGGTCCTCGACGGCGCGCACGCCCGGGACCGACCAGGCCGCCCGCTCGGCCGCGTCGCGCTCGGCGAGCGACGAGACGGCGCCCTCCAGGGTGACCCGGTCTCCCTCGACCCGGATCGTGATCGCGTCCGCATCGAGCAGAGCGTTCCGCCGGAAGGCTTCCAGGATCTTGCTCCGGACCGCGCTCGGCCGCACCTCCGGCCGGACCTCGATGAGGTTCGTCACCCCGACGACGCCGGACAGCTTGCGCACGGCGGCCTCCGCCCCGGCCACCTGGTATTGCCAGGGCACGGCCCCGGTCAGGGTGATCCAGCCCTTGGCGACGCGGACCTGGATCGCGTCCTTCGGCAGGTGCACCGACCAGTCGATGATCGCCAGCGCCCGCGCGGCGATCTGGTCGTCCAGGACCTTCTTGGCCTGGGAGAAGCGGACCTCGATCTCCTGGGCGATGGCGCGCACGCCCTTCACCCGGCGCACCGCGCGCTCAGCCGCGACCTGCTCGGCGTAGCTGCCGACGTGTCCGGTCAGGGTGACGACGCCCCCCGAGACGGCGACGCCGATCTCGGCCGCGTCGAGGCTGGGATCGAAGTCGAGTTCATCGAGGACGTCGCGGCGCAGATCCTTGTCGGTCATGGCGTGCTCCCTCTGGCATGGCGTCCGGTGACGCAGCCGTGCTCGTCGCGATGTCGTCGAGATCTTGGGTGGGCTGCGGGGCTGGGCCTTGATCCAGCGCAAGGCCGACGCGGCTCTCCGCCCGGGCGAGCCCGGCGCAACGCTGCATCTCCCGGCGCAGCACGGAGGCGGGCGCGTCGCGGCCCGCCGCCGCGAGTTCCAGGGCGAGGCGCGCCAGGAGCGCTTCGTCGTCGAGGGGCACGGTCTCCCCGACGAAGGTGTCGGTGAAGCGCGCGGTGTCGTCGGGACCGAGCGCCATCCGCGCGCAGGCCCAGCGCGCCAGGAGCCGGTTGCGACGGGCGCGCTCCTGGAAGCGCCTGTCCTCCTCGTGCACGAACCGGCGCTCGAAGGCCTGCTCGCGTTCGTCGAACGTCGTCATGACGGCCTCTCCTCTCGTGCGTCGGCGGACCGGATGGGCCCCTCAATCCTCGACGAGCCGGTGCATCCGGCCGCGGCGCAGGCTGACCTGCCGCCCGCCGGTGCGCAGGAGCGCCCCCTCGCCTTCCAGCTGGGAGATCGTGCGCGACACGGTCTCGATGGTCAGCCCGAGATAGTCGGCGATGTCGCGGCGGGTCATCGGCAGATCGAAGAGGCCGGTGCCGCCGAGGCGCTCGTCGACGTCGAGCATGAAGGCGGCGACGCGCTCGAGCGCCGAGCGGCGTCCGAGCAGCAGCATGTGGTCCTGGGCGTGGCGCAGGGAGCGGGTCGCGAAGCTCCAGAGCTGGCAGGCGACCTCCGCGCGATGGGTGGCGAGCCGCTCGACCTGCCGGCGCTTGAAGACCAGGGCCCGGGTCCCCGTCAGGGCCTCGGCCGTGTGCCGGTGGGTCTCGCCCGGCTCGAAGCCGAACAGGTCGCCGGGCAGGTGGAAGCCGGTGATCTGGCGCCGGCCGTCGCTCAGCACCTTGTGGGTGCGGACCGCGCCCTGCAGCACCCGGTACACGCTCTCGGCCTCCTCGCCCTCGCCGAAGATCTCCTCCTCGCGGCCGTAGGCGGCGGGCGTGCCGATGAGCTCGGGGCAACCGGCGAAGAGGCCGGCGCCGTCGCGGTCCACGACCGGCGCGCGCGGGCTCACGATCGGGCGTAAGGCAGGGGCCAGGACCATCTCTCGCGACATCGGTTGCGCTCCTCATCCGATTGGACGAGGTCGAGAGTGTCCGGTTCGTCGTCGTGCCGAAATTCCGGTCGGTCGCTTAAGCGGATCCGCTTAAGGACAAGTACGTAGGTGCGGCGCGGGCCGTTGCGGCGTGTGTCCGGGGACCGTGACGTACCGAGCGCTCACGTCGTGCCGCCGCGATCCGGACCGGTCGCGCGCGGCCCGACGCGGCGACCTGTCTTGCCATGCAGGCCTCGCGCAAGCGATGGCGTCCCGATCGCCGTGGGATCGACAGGAAAGCGCATGAGAGGCTGCTTGATTGGCCCCTAAAAATATCCAATCAACCATGTCGTTCCGGATTCCGCGACGCGGCTCCGGAATGACGATGACGGTATGAATAATTTCGATCACATCAAGCAAGATCGGAAAATAATAATTTTACTTGATCGTTATTCTGACGGAAGAGCCATACGAAAATTCTGTCACGACAGGGCGGGACTGGCCATCGCGGTCGCGAATTGCTGCGGAACGGGCGCATATTTCCGGTCGAGGTCCGGACGCGGGTGGCACAGATAGCTGCCGTCGAAATGAGCGGCGCTCCGCAAGGCGGCGAAGTCGGGAATGGTAAGCTGCTGGCGCTTCAGAGTGATCAAGCCCGATGCGCGCAAGTCCTGCAGGATGCGATTGACGTGAACGGTCGAGAGACCGACGGTCTCGCCGATGTCCTCCTGCGTCAGCGGCAGGGTGCAACTGTCCCGATCGGCCAAACCGACCGCCCGAAGACGGGTCATGATCTCGCAGAGCAGATGGGCGATGCGCTCCCGGGCGGTGCGCAGGCCGACATTCGCCGTCCATTCCCGCTGGATCGCGGCGGTGGCGAGCGTGTCGAGCCAGAAGGCCCGCGCGATTCCGGCGGATCTCTGCATCGCCGACAGGATGTCCTGCCCCTCGATCCGGGCCACGCGGACGGACGTCAGCGACCGTACCGAGTAGTTGATGATCGTCGGAAAGACGAAGGGTGTGCTGCACAGGTCGCCGGGAAACAGATAGGCGACGATCTGCCGGCGACCGTCTTCGAGCTGCTTGTAGCCGCAGGCCCGTCCCTCCAGGATGACGCTGACCTGCCGGACCGCGGCTCCCTCGTCGATCATGTCCCGATCGGCACTGAACCAGGCGACATCGCGAACGAGCCGCGTCAGCGTGTCCTGGTCGTCGCCCGAGAGGCCGACGCAGTGATCGAGCTTGCGAATGAGGTGCTGTGGCATGCCGGGCCTCGACGTTGCGCCGAGAGGATGTATGTCTCAACGTATCCACGCATTGACCTGAATCAAATTCTGCAACTCGGCCTATCTCCATCAGGTGATCTCATTCACGGCGGCAACGTTGCGACCGACCAGGAGATATTCCTAAATCGATACTTTGAGATGAAGGCACTAATATTTTACTCAATCTCAAGTAGCAGATCCATACCGTCTCGATCTGTCCGAGAGAGAGGGCCTCCTCGCGGCGCCGACGCGGATGCCGGCGGGTCGGCTTGCGCTGGATCAAGGCGCGGGGCGCCAGGGGCATCAGGCTCGACCTTCAGCCGGAACGGGGAAAGCGGGTCGTGCCCTCCCGGGCTCGCTCTGGGCCGCTCCGCGAAGAGCCGCCGCGCCCGCGAACACCCGCGGCGGGCTGCCCCGCCGGGGCGCGTCATAGGGTTTCCGACCGATCGCTGGGCGATTGCTTGGAATCGCCCAGCGATGCGGAAATCGGCTTCGCGCAGAGCCTGCTTGACTTGATCGGCAGTCGTCACGCCCTCCTCGTCATGCCGTGGCCGCGTAGCGGAGCCCGGAATGACACGGTGGATCGAATATCTGTAGAGACCAATCGAACGGACTCTCACACCCGTCCACGGAGTTCCGGTGCGATGCGGCCGGCCGCGAGGAGGCCCACCAGGCTGTCGAAGGCGAGCGGCTTGTCGACGAGCGGCACCCCGACCTCGCGCGCACGGGTGCGGATGCGCGGGTTGGGATGGCCGGTGATCAGGATGATGGGGATGCGGGCGTCGAGGTCCTGCAGGCGCCGGCAGACTTCGAGACCGTCCATCCCCGGCATGACATGATCGAGCAGCACGCAGAGCGGGCACGGCCCGGGGAAAGCCGAGAGAAGCTCGGGCCCGCTGGTGAAGGTCTCGACGCGGTGCCCTTCGCTCTCGAACAGAAAGCGTGTCGAGTGCAGGATCGCCGGATCGTCGTCGACGACGTAGATGGGAGGATCGCTCGTCATGGGGCCGACCGTCAGGATCGAGGCGCGAAGGCGAGCCCCGATGCTCGGCTGCCCGGGTGCGGCCCGCCTTGACCTGCCTCAAGCGGGTCAGGCGAGGCCGGCCAGCACCGCCCGGCGCACCAGGTCCTGGAGCGTGGCCGCCTGCGTCTTGCCCATCAGCTTCGCCCGGTAGATCTCCACGGTGCGCGGGCTGATGTCGAGCGCGCGGCCGATCTCCTTGCTCGTCGCCCCGGCGACCAGGCGGTCGAGGACCTGGCGCTCGCGCTCGCTGAGGGTCTCGACCCGCCGCAGGAAGTCCTGCACGGCCGGATCGGCGGCCGTGGCCGTGCGTCCCGGCGACAGGGCGTAGCGCAGGGCGCGCAGGAGCACCTCGTCGTCGAACGGCTTCTCGATGAAGTCGCAGGCCCCGCGCTTCATCGCCTCCACGGCGAGCGCCACGTCGCCGTGGCCGGTCATCACCACGACGGGCAGGGTGTTTCCGGTCTCGCGCAGGCGCCGGATGAGGTCGAGGCCGTCGATGCCGGGCATGCGGATATCGGTCAGGATGCACCCCGAGACCACGGTCGCGAGCCGCTCGAGCAGTTCGGTCCCGCTGTCGTAGAGGCGCACGGCGAAGCCTGCGGTCTCGAGCAGGAAAGCGAGCGAGTCCCGCATGGCGGGATCGTCGTCCACCACGTGTACCAGCTCAAGCCCCATGGCCCCGCTACCCATGGCCCCGCTCCCCATGGCCCGGTTGTCCATGGCCCGGCTCCGAATGGCCCGGCTCCTCTTGCGTCGCCGGCAGGGTCAGCCGGAAGGTGGCGCCGCCGGCCCCGTTGCGCTCGACCTCCAGCCGCCCCCCATGCGCTTCGCTGATGGTCCGGCAGATCGAGAGCCCGACGCCCATGCCGCTCGGCTTGGTGGTGACGAAGGGCTGGAACAGGCGTCCGGCCACATCCTCGGCGATCCCGGGTCCGGTATCGGAGACGGCGATCTCGACCCTGTCGGGGGCGAGGCGCCGCGCGCCGATGCCGAGTTCGCGGCGAGGGCTCTGCGCCATGGCCTCGCGGGCGTTGCGGATCAGGTTGATCAGCACCTGCTGGATCTGGACCCGGTCGGCGAGGACAGAGCCGGCCCGTTGGTCGAGGGCGAGGTGCAGGACGATGCCCTGCTCGCGGGCGCCGACCATGGCCAGGGCGCAGGCATCCTCGATCAGCCGCGCGACCGGCTCGGCGCGCCGCTCGGTCTCGCCCCTCGCCACGAGGTCGCGTAAGCGGCGGATGATCTGGCCGGCCCGCAGCGCCTGCTCGGCGACCTTGTCGAGGACATCCACCGCCGTGGCGACGGTGGCGGGATCGGGATGGGTGAGGAGGCGGCTGCAGCCCCTGGCGTAGTTGGCGATGGCGCCGAGCGGCTGGTTCAACTCATGGGCGAGCGTCGAAGCCATTTCGCCCATCGCGCTCAGCCGCGAGACGTGGACGAGCTCGGACTGGAGTTCCTGCAGGCGGGCCTGGATCCGCTGGTACTCGGTCAGGTCGTTGATGAAGCCGGTGAAGAAGACCTGCCTGCCCGAGCGCATCTCCCCGATCGCGAGCTCCATCGGGAAGGTCGAGCCGTCGCGCCGGCGCCCCGTCACCACCCGGGTGGTGCCGATGATGCGGCGCTCCCGCGTGCGACGGTAGCGCGCGAGGTAGTCGTCATGCTCGGCCCTCGTCGGTTCCGGCATCAGGATCCGGACGTTCTGGCCGACCGCTTCCTCGGCCGCGTAGCCGAACAGGCGCTCCGCGGCACTGCTGAACGAGTGGATCAGGCCGGCCTCGTCGATCACCACCATCGCGTCCGGCACCGTATCGAGGATCGAGCGCAGATGCGCCTCGCGGGCGCGCAGGTCCTCCTCGACCCGCTTCTGCCCGTCGATGCTGACGACGATGCCGCGATGCCGGCAGGCCCGGCCGTCCGCGTCGAGCAGGACCCGCCCCCGGGAGCGAAGCCAGCACGTGTCCCCGTCGGGATGCACGACGCGGTAATCGATCTCGTAGGCGCCGCCCTCCCGCAGCGTGCGCGCGATGGCGTCCGCCCGGGGGCGGCGATCGTCGGGATGCACCAGGTCCTGCGTCGCGGAGAAGGATGTCAGCCGCTCGGAGGGAACGCCGAAGAGGCGCGAGCACGCCGAGGACACGGTGATCCGATACGTCGACAGATCCAGCGACCAGATGCAGACGCCGACCTCGTCCAGGGTGTGGTGGAGTTCGTCGGTGCTGAGAAGGTCGGCGCCGCCTGGATCCACGGGCATTGTGGTCACCGGGTCGATCATCGCGCAATCCGGAAGCGGGAAACCAGGCCTGTTTCATCCAGCATTATCGCTTCGTGAGTCCCGCTTGTGGCTGTCATTTGATGGTCATGAATCCCGGCAGCCTCTCCGTCCCATACCGTGTCACGGATCGGCAGCCGCTGCATGGGAGATCGCCAGCCCCCGTAAGGCGTCTAATACTAATGTAGAGTATATTGACCGTCACGATCCTGCTGTCGGAAGCGCACGGCGAACCGGCCGCGGCGTGGTCGTCATGCCATGAAACCCTTCGAGTGAGAATAAATCGGCCGCCCTGACCTTGGGAATGCCGATGTTCGTTTCCGAATAGTCGAGGCACCGGCGTGATCGACGCCTCCCGAGCAAGGCGACATGACAGCACTGGCGCGCCCGACCCGCAGCGCGAACGCCGCCTCCGTCGCAGCGGACAAGTCAGTCGTCGTTGCTCCGCTGCGAGCCGTCCGCACTTCTCCGAGTGGGCGAGACGAAGCCGCCCCGTCGTCGGGCCTCGACGTGGCATCTCTCTGCCTCTCAACAGTGCCGCGTTCGTGCTGCACAGGACAACTCGGCCCGGGTCTCTTAGCGCGCGGAGCCCGACCGCATCCAAGTCTGTGGACAACGGTCCTCATGACGGGATCGCCGAACTCCGCTCGATGCACCGGCGTGCGTATTCCACAGGCCTTTAATAATGTCATTTGATATTTCTCGCGCATTCGTTCACTAAATGGATGGTTTCGCCTGAGAGATCGCAGGATAGTAATACCCCATGACGACCATTGACACTTCAGAGGACGAGCTGATTAGCCTGGCTGCCAGAATCGTTTCGGCCTATGTGACGAGAAATAGCCTCCCCGCCGCGGAACTGCCGGCGCTGATCACCGCGACGCACGCCGCGCTCGGCAGGCTCGGCGCGCCCACGGAATCGGAACCCGTTCGCCTGCAACCTCCCGTGCCGATCAAGAAGACGGTGACCTACGATTACATCATCAGCTTGGAAGACGGCCGTAAATACAAAGCGTTGAAGCGCCACCTCAAGGGCCGCGGCCTCACTGCCGATGAGTACAGGAACAAGTGGGGATTGCCGCCCGACTATCCGATGGTCTGCGAATCCTATGCCAAAACCCGGTCCGATCTGGCCAAAAGCATCGGCCTCGGGCTGTCGGCGCGGATGGGAGCGCGATCGCGGTGACGGTCGTCGCCCGGGTCGTCACGCTCCGCCGCGTCGGTACGGGTCCCTGACCGGGTTCGGCAGCGCCGAGGCGCGACCGCTCCGGCGCCGGTCTCGACGTCGCGCATATCGGTGCCGCCGGCCATAGCCGTCGGTGGCGCGACAGGAGCCCTCCCCTGTGGAACCTCGCCGCGATCTCGGACCAGTCGGGGAGGAGGGCCGACGGACGCCCCGCTATCCGGGCTTGTGCGCCCCCGGCATCAGGGTCGGATGGGCGACGGCGACGATGCCGTTGTCGTGGAACGCCCGCTGCACCGCCGCCAGCACGGCCTTCCGGATTCCGAACTGGCGCCCGGCGCGCGCCTTGAACTTGCCCCGGATGACGAGCGTCCCGTCCTCGACCGCCGCGATGCCCTGGCTCTTGAACGGCTCCAGAAGATCGGGGCGCAGCTCCGGATCGGCCTCGAGGTCCTTCCCGATCTGCTTGAACAGCCGGCGCACCCTCTCGACGTCGGTGTCGAAGGCGACCCGGAAGGCCAGCTTCTCGATGACCCAGTCGCGGCTGTAGTTCTGCACCTTGCCGATCTGGCCGTAGGGGATCGTGGCGAGCGCCCCCCGGGGGTGGCGCAGCGAGACCGAGCGGATCGAGATCTTCTCCACGCTGCCCTTGGCGCCGGCGGTCTCGATGTACTCGCCGAGGCGGAACGCGTCGTCGGCGAGGAAGAACAGGCCCGACACCACGTCCTTGACCAGCGATTGCGAGCCGAAGCCGAGCGCCAGGCCGAACACCGACAGGCCGGTGACCAGGGGCCAGACGTTGATCCCGAGCGCCAGGAGGACCGACAGGACCGCGAGCGCCGCGAGCCCGGCCTTCGCGGCCCCGGCGAGGAGCGGAAGGATCGTGCCGAGACGCGTCCGCGGCGCCTCCTCGGCCTCGTCGCCGCCGAATTCCGTCCGCCCTCCCCGCTCCGCGGCGAGGAGCCGGCCGGCCGCGACGCCGATCACGTTCCACAGATAGGCGGTGGCGAGCGCGACGGCGGCGATCTCGGCCATGGTCCGGGCCAGGGTCCCGACCTGGATGCCGAGACCGAGGGCGGCAGGCGCCCCCCATAGCGCGGCGAGCGCCGTACCGATCACCGCGGCCAGCGCCATCCGGGCCGTGCGGCGGGCCGCGACGGCCGCCGCCGGAACGGACTCGGCGCGGAATCCGCGCTCGGCCCAGGCCGCGATCCGTTGGTCGAGATGCGGCCAGGTCAGCACGAGGACCAGCGTGACCAGGGTCGCGAGCGGCGGGAGGGGACGCCCGAGCGTCGTCGCCAGCTGCGACGCCGCGACCGTCACGACGACGACCGCGACGGCGATCACCGGCCAGCATCGGGCGAGGACGCGCCGTGCGCCGCCGCGCGGACGCGGGCCGGCGAGCGCGGCGGCAAGCGGCCGGCCGGACCGCGCATAGGCGGCTGCGATCAGGCCGGCGGTCGGCACCGCGACGAACGCCGTCCCGACGAGGTCGCGCAACCCGCTTCCCGCATCCCAGAGCGCGAGGGTCCGGAGGAGCGCGATGCCGCCGAGCGCCCAGGCCACGGCGGTCGCCAGGCCGCGCACGAGCGGAACGAGACGCTTGCGGCGCGGGGCGGAGGAGGTCTCCAGGATCGCGGACCGGATCAGGGAGGCGGCGAGCCCGGTGAGCGGGACGACGAGCGCCCAGGTGCGGAGGGAGCGGCGGGCGGCCTCCGCCYCGCCGGAGACGAGGGCGGCGGCGGCGAGGCCGGCTCCCAAAGCGGCGGCCGCCGAGAGAAGGCGGCGCACGATCCCTCTCCCGCTCCTCCCGCCCGCGCGGCCGAGGGCATGGGCCGTCAGCCGGTCCGCCGCGAGACCCGCGACCATCACGGCCGCGGCCGCGGCCAGGAACTGCAGCGGCGACCAGCCGGCGGCGGCGAGACTGGACCGGACGAGGTCGAGATCGGTGCCGGCCACCGCGATCCGGCCGAGCCGCGTCAGCATTCCGTCGGAGAACGCCGCCACGGCGCGGTCCACCGGCTCGACCACCGCCTCGGACCAGTCGGGGCGCACGGGCGCCGCGTGGATCTGGGCTTCCGCGGCGCGGAGCTGGGCCTCCATGAGGATCAGGACCAGGCAAGCCGAGGCCGGGAGACCAATCGGGCGCGAGCGGCGGCGATCGAACACGGCAGGGGATGTCCCGTCTCGCAAAGCCTCCTCGGCCCAGGATCGTACTGCGCCCGGTGGAGATCTCATTTTGATCCACATCAACGCCGCCTCGTCAATATCGAGCACAGAATCCCGACCATTCTCACTGTATCGACCTTCTCATGCGGTCGACACTGACGATGGAGGCGACAGATGAGCGGTTCGGCAATCTTCGATCGCCCGCCTCTCGGCGCGGGGCGTGACCGCGGATGGTTCATCGCGGTCGGCTGCGCCCTGCTGCTCCTCGGCGCCGCGGGACTGTTCATGGTCACGACGCTCACGCTCGCCAGTACGCTGTGGTTCGGCATCCTGTTGACCGTCGCCGGCATCGTCGAGATCGTCGAAGCGCTCGGGCGGCCCGAGGATGCCGAAGCCCTGACCTCCCGCATCGGGCGGTTCCTGGCCGGCCTGATCTATCTCGTCGGCGGGCTCGCCGCGGTCTTCCGGCCTCTCGAGGCCTCGCTCGCCCTCACGCTGGTCCTCGGGGCGACCCTGATCGCCTCGGGCGTGGCGCGCGGGGTCTGGGCCTTCGCCCACGAGGTGCGGACGTCACGGGCCGCCGTGATCCTCTTCGCCGTGCTCTCGGTGCTGCTGGGCGCCGCCATCATCGCGAGATGGCCGTATTCCGGGCTGTGGGCGATCGGGCTGTTCGTCTCCTGCGATCTCCTGGGCACCGGCCTGTCCTGGCTCGGGGTCGGCCTGTTCGGCGAGGCGCAGACGCCGCCGGCCGTCTCGCGGTGATGCGGCCCGGGATGGGCGACATTCCGGCATCGCGGGCGACCGCGGCGCCGGACCCGACGATGCAGTCCGAACTGGGAGTGAAGGCCATGGGATCGATGACGGGATCGATGAACCGGGAATCGCCGTCGCGTCGTGCCGTGCTCGCGGGCGTCTCGGCGGGCTTCACGTCAGCCGCGCTGGCGGCCGCCGGCCTCGCCGTCGCGACGAGAACCGCGCAAGCCGCCCTTCCGAGCGCGGCACCCGTCGGCGCGCCGGACAGCGAGCCGCTCGTCCAGCAGGCTCAGGCCGTCGTCGTCGTCCCGCGCCGGCGCCGGCGCGTGTGCTGGTGGCGGCGAGGACGCCGGGTCTGCACGTGGCGGTGATCCGCTCCCGGGGATGATCGATTGGGAATGTTCGATCCTGGCGATGACTGACTCGGCGCCGCCGGTCTCCCGGCTCGCGCGACACGGAGCGGAGTGAGCCGATGTCGACGAGACGCGCGTTCATCCAGGCCCTTCCGGGCGCGGGGGCCGCCTTCTCCCTCGCCGGCAGCGCCGTCTGGGGCGACGGCGCCGCCCGGGCGCAGGGCGACGCGGGTGCTCCCGCCTTCAGCGATCACGTCGTCCCGCAGGGCGGGCCGCCGCAGAGCAAGCCACCCTCCGCGTTCACGCGCGACGTGCTGCGCCGCGCGAGGACCGCCCTCCCCTTCGCCGACGACCGGGACTTCGCGGAGCAGCGCAAGGGCCTGATCGCCCCGATGACCGCCATGACCATTCCGGCCGATGCCGGCCATCTGGCCTGGGACATGCGGCAGTTCCGGTTCCTCGACGAAGAGGACGGGTTCGACAGCATCCATCCCTCCCTGCTCAGGATCTCGCGGCTCAACAACAATTACGGGCTCTACGAGGTGATTCCGGGCCTCTACCAAGTGCGCGGCTTCGACCTCTCGGACCTCACCCTCGTGCGGGGCCGGACCGGGTGGATCGTGTTCGATCCGCTCGTCAGCCGGGAGACCGCGCGGGCGGCCTGGGCGCTGTTCCAGGAGCATGTCGGCGAGGGGCGGCCGGTCTCGGCGGTGATCTACTCCCACACCCACGGCGACCATTGGGGCGGCGTGCGCGGCCTCGTCGCGGAGGAGGACGTGCGGTCCGGCCGCGTGCCGGTGATCGCGCCCGCCGGCTTCATGGCCCACACCGTGGCCGAGAACGTCTATGCCGGCAACGCCATGAACCGGCGCCTGTTCTACCAGTACGGGCTGCTCCTGCCGTCGGGCCCGCGCGGCTATGTCGGGCAGGGGCTCGGCCAGCGCGTCTCGGCCGGGGCGAGCGGGCTGATCGCCCCGACGCGCCACGTCGCGCAAGCCATCGAGGAGTTCGAGGTCGACGGCGTCCGGATGGTCTTCCAGAACACGCCGGACACCGAAGCGCCGCGCGAGATGAACACCTACCTGCCGGACATGAAGGCGCTCTGGATGGCGGAGAACGTCATCGCGTCGCTGCACAACATCTATACCCTGCGCGGCGCGCCGGTGCGCGACCCGCTCAACTGGTCGAAATACATCAACGAGGCGCTCTACCGCTTCGGCGGCGAGGCCGAGGTGATGGTCGCCTCCCATCACTGGCCGCGCTGGGGCAACGCGCGGATCCAGGAGGTGCTGCGGGCGCAGCGCGACCTCTACGCCCACATGAACAACCAGGTGCTCCACCTCGCCAACCAGGGCGTGACGATCAACGAGATCCACACGGTCTACGAACTGCCGAGGAGCCTGCAGCAGACCTGGCATTGCCGCGGCTATCACGGCTCGCCGGAGCACAACAGCCGCGGCGTGATCCAGCGCTATCTCGGCTTCTGGGACTGCAACCCGGCGACGCTGATCCCGCTGCCGGCGTCCGAGAGCGCACCGCTCTACGTCGAGATGATGGGGGGAGCGGAGGCGATCCTCGCCCGCGGCCGGCGCCTGCACGACGAGGGACGGTATCTCCTGGCCCAGGAGATCGTGAACAGACTGGTCCAGGCCGAGCCTCGGAACCGGGCCGCCAAGGAGCTGCTCGCCGACATCTTCGAGCAGATCGGCTACCAGCAGGAGAATCCCGGCCTGCGCAACAGCTTCCTCGCCGGGGCCTACGAGCTGCGCTCCGGCATCCCCGAGGGCGAGACGGCGAGTTCGAGCAGTCCCGACGTGGTGCGGGCGATGACGACCGAGCTGTTCCTGAACTTCCTCGGCATCCGCATGGACAGCCGCAAGGCGGAGGGCCTGCGTTTCACCATCAACCTCGTCACGCCGGACAACGGCGAGCGGTTCGTGATCGAGATGGAGAACGCGACGCTGACCAACATCGCGGGATTCCAGGCCGAGACCCCCGACCTGACCCTGACCATCGACCGGGCGGACCTCGAGCGGACGATGACCGGCGAGAAGACCCTGGAGGCGCAGATCGCCGACGGGACCGCGACGGTCCGGGGCGATGTCGGGGTCCTGGCGCGGCTCGCCGCCACCATGGTCGCGTTCGATCCGCGCTTCGAGATCATGCCGGGCACCAAATCGGGTGACGCCCGCCCGCGGAAGGTCTCCGACGCGTACCGGGCCGAGCCCCGTCCCATGATCGCCGAGTAGCCGCGCGCCGGGAAGCCGCGTGCCCGCGGGACGGCTTGAGCTGGATCAAGGCCGGCGCGTCCCCCCGGGGCGCACCATGGTGGCGAGCCCAGCCCGGAGACGGTCCATGTCGATGCACGCTCCCTCCCCGCTCGCCGCCCTCCGCGACGTCCTCATCGGCACCATCGTGGAGGACGAGCGCACCCCGGTCTCCCCGGCCATCGGGTACGGGCTCTCGCTGGCGGAGGCGGCCGGCGCCCACGTGACGATCCAGTCGTCCTCGTGGTGCCTGATCGACAGCGATGCCTGGCTCCAGGGGACCGCCGATCCGGGGATCGGGACCGTCGATCGCCGTCTCGACGCCCTGGCCCGGGCCTTCGCGGAGAACGCGGCCGGCGCGGCGGCGCAGGCCGGCCTGATCTGCACCCGCGAGACCCCGCGCCTGCCCTATCCCGAGGTGGTCCACCGTCTGGCGGCCGAGGCGCGCCTGCACGACCTGACGGTCCTCGACCTCGATCCGCGCAGCGAGATCCTCTCGCGCGAGACGATCGAGGCGGCACTGATGGGCAGCGGCCGCCCGGTCCTCGCCGTGCCGCCCACGCGCCCGGCCTTCGCCGGGCGGCGGATCCTCGTGGCGTGGGACGGCAGCCCGCAGGCGGCCCGCGCCGCCAACGACGCCATGCCGCTCCTGCGCGCCGCGGACGGGGTCGAGATCGTCTCGGTCGGCGACGCGGACGAGCTGCTCACGACGGTGCCGGGCGTCGAGTTCGCCCGCCACCTCGCGCGGCACGGCGTCGCCGTCACGGTCAGCGACCTGCCGCAGGTCGGCAGCATCGCCGACACGCTGCGCAGCCATGCCGGGCTGGTGCGGGCCGACCTGATGGTGATGGGGGCCTACCGGCATTCCCGCACGCGGGAATTCGTCTTCGGCGGCGTGACCCGCTCGCTCCTGCTGGATGCGCCGGCCCCGCTGTTCCTCGCCCATTGACCAGGGAGTCTCGTCATGATCCGACATCGACCGACCCGGACGGCTTCGGTCCGGACAGCGCGCAGGCGCAAGGCCATCCGGCAGAAACCCAGGTCTGCCGCCGCACCGAAGCGGTCGCGGCCCGAGGACGAGATCCCGATCCCGCCGGTCACGACGGAAGAGCTCGAACCGTTCGACGTCGACGACCTGCGCGCCCTGAGATCCGGCTGGCACTTCGTCGAGTGATGCCATTTCCGGACGACGACTTCCGGGAATGGCATCACCGGCCCGCGCGGCGTCCGAGCGAGGCCGAAATCCGCATTGCGAAGCAATCGGGCGGATTTCGGATGAGAACCTGTCCGATCGGATCCCGCGGAGTCGAGATCCCACACGCCGTTCCGGGGCCGCGCAGCGGGTGTCCGTACGGCCTGGCCATTCGAGCAGGCGCGCGTGCAAGGCCCTTCAGGCGCGCGCACCCGATCCGTGATCGGGCTTGGGCCCGGATTCGGGCCCCGAGAGGGCCCGCATCGCGTTCAGGATCACCGCGACGTCGATCGCCTCCTGGAGCAGCGCGCCCTGCACCGGCGTGAGCGCCCCGAGGGCCGCCGCGACCATCCCGGCGAGCGAGAGCCCGAGCCCGACGAGCACGCTCTGGAGCGCGATGGCGCGGGCGGCCTTCGCGATGCGGATGGCCTCCGGCAGCGGCGCCAGACTGTCGACGAGGAGGACGACGTCGGCGGCCTCCGCCGCGGCGGCGGCGCCCCGGGCGCCGAGGGCGACGCCGAGATCCGCCGCCGCGAGCGCGGGCGCGTCGTTGATCCCGTCGCCGACCATCATCACCGGCCCGCGCAGCCGCTCCTCGACGACGACCCGCGTCTTGTCCGCCGGGTCGAGATCGGCCGCGATCGCGTCGATCGGGAGCCCCGCCGTGAGCGCCTCCGCGACCTCGCGCCGGTCCCCCGTCGCGAGCACCACCCTGGCGATGCCGCACGCCCGCAGGGCGGCCAGGATGGCGGCGCCGTCGCGGCGCAGCGGATCGGCGAAGGTCAGGATCGCGGCCGGCCGGCCGTCGATCGCCACCAGGACCGTGGCCGACGCGGCCGGACCGTCCGCCGCGGAGCCCGAGGACGGGAAGGCGATGGCTTGCGAGCGCATCAGGCGCGGCCCGCCCGCGCTGACGCGCCGCCCCTCCACGAGCCCGATCACGCCGTCGCCGGGCACCTCGGTCACCGCCGAGGGCGAGGCGAGGCGCGAACCGCGCGACCTCGCCTCCTCGACCAGGGCCCGGGCGATCGGGTGGCCGGAGACCTGATCGAGGGAGGCCGCCAGCCGCAGGGCCTCCGCCTCGCGGAAGGGCGGCAGCGCCGTCACCGCCCTCAGGCGCGCCCGGCCGTGGGTCAGGGTGCCGGTCTTGTCGACGACCAGGATCTCCACCTTGGCCAGGGCCTCCAGGGCGCCCCCGCCCTTGACGAGGATGCCCCGCCGCGCCGCCCGCGACAGGCCGGAGACCAGCGCGACCGGAACCGCCAGGATCAGCGGGCACGGCGTGGCCACCACCAGCACGGCCAGCGCCCGCAGGGGATCGCCCGCGGCGATCCAGGCCCCGCCGGCAAGGAGCAGCGTGACGACGAGGAAGACGAGCCCGTACCGGTCGGCGAGCCGCGCCATCGGGGCCTTGGCGGCCCGCGCCGCCTCGACGAGGCGCACGATGCCCGCATAGGTGCTCTCCTCCGCCCGGCGGTCGGCCACGAGGGTAAAGGCCTGGCCGACATTGAGGCTGCCGCTGAGCACGGCGGCGTTCGGCGCGAAGGCGGCGGGCAGCGACTCGCCGGTGAGGCTCGACAGGTCGAGGACGGCGCGACCCGCCGCGACGCGCCCGTCGACCGGCAGCACGTCGCCGGCGCGCACCAGGATGCGGTCGCCCGGGGCCAGGTCCGCCAGGGGAACCTCGCGCATGCGGGGCGCGTCCTCGCCGCTCCCCTCTTCACGGAGGGCGGTGCGGGGCTGGCGCGCGATCAGGGCCGTCATCGCCCGGCTCGCACGCCCGGCGGCGTAGGCCTCCAGCGACTGGCCGCCGGCAAACATCAGCGCGATGACGGCGCCGGCCAGCGGCTGCGACAGGGCGAGCGCCCCGCCCATCGACAACAGGGCGACGAGATCGAGCCCGACATCGCCGCGCACCAGGCTCGCCGCTACCTGGACCAGCAGGAATGCGAGGACGGCCAGGGTGGCGAGGCTCCAGGCCAGGGCGGCGGCGTCGGCATGGCCGAGGGACCGGGCCACGAGACCGGCGCACAGCCCGAGGAGCGGCAGCGCCACGAGACCACCGCGCAGGTCCACCATCCATCCGGGCAGAACCCTGCGGACCGGATCCTTGTCGACCGGATCCTTGCCAAACGGATCCTTGCCAAACGGATCCTTGCCGACCGGATCCTTGCCGACCGCATGTCCCTTCGCGGGTGACTGCCGCATCGCCGTCCTCGCCTCCCTCGCCCGGGAGTCCAGACACGCACCGAAGGCGGCTGCGGGGCCTTGCGCTGGATCAAGCGCGGGACGGCGCGATGGAGGCAGCCGACTTTTGAGCAGGATCAATGTCGCGCGCCGCCGCGGCGCACAGGATCCCCGCCTGGCCCAACGGAGGGGGGATGCCATGCAGGCACGCGACATCATGCACCGCGACGTCGTCACGGTGACGCCCGAGACGCCGCTGGGCGCGATCGCCGGGCTGCTAGTCGAGAAGCGATTCGGTGCCGTGCCGGTCACGGACGGGACCGGCACCCTCGTGGGGATCGTGAGCGAGGCCGACCTGCTCCACCGCGCGGAGCTCGGCACCGAGCGGCGGCGCAACCGCTGGCTCGACGCCTTCGCGTCGATCGAGACGCTGGCCAACAGCTACCGCAGCGCCCACGGCCAGCTGGCGCGGGACGTGATGGCCCGCTCCGTCGTGACCGCCGGCCCCGACGCGCCGCTCACCGAGATCGTCGAGCTGATGGAGCAGCGGCGCATCCGCCGCGTGCCGATCGTCGAGGCCGGTCCCGACGGGAGCGAGCGGCTCATCGGGATCGTGACCCGCGGCGACCTGGTGCGGGCGCTCGCGACCCTGGTCCCGGCGGCGCCCGCCCCGACCGCGGACCGGGACCTCACCGACCGGCGCATCCGCGACATGCTGCTGGCCGAGCTCGCCCGCCAGCCCTGGACCGACAAGGCCGAGGGCAACGTCACGGTGCTCGACGGCGTCGTCCATCTCTGGGGCAGCGTGACGAACGAGGCCGAGGCGAGGGCGCTGGTGACCGCGGCGGAGGGGATCCCGGGCGTCGTCGCGGTGCGCAACCACACGTTCGTCGCCTATTGGGGCGCCGACCCGATCATGCTCTGAGCCCGCCGGCGGGTTCGTCCCCGGACCCGAGCGGCGCAATCCCGGGAGGCCGCGATGATCGTGCGCGACGTGATGACCTGCGAGGTCGCTTCCGTGCGGCCCGACTCGTCGATCGAGGCGGCCATCGCCCTGATGCTGGAACGGCGGATCAGCGGCCTGCCCGTCCTCGACGACGGGGGCGCCGTCGTCGGCATCGTCAGCGAGGGCGACCTCTTCCGGCGCCCCGAGCTCGGCACCGCCCGGCCGCAGCCCGGCTGGATCCAGTTCGTCGTCGATCCGGACCGCATGGCGGAGGCCTACGCGAAGGAGCACGGACGTCGCGTCTCCGACGTGATGACCCGAACGCTCGTGGCCGTCTCGCCCGACGCAACGCTCGCCGAGGCCGCCGCGCTCCTGGCGCGGCACCGCATCCGGCGCCTGCCGGTCGTCGAGCACGGGCGGCTCGCCGGGATCGTCGCCCGGGCGGATCTCCTGCGCGCCCTGCAGGCGGCCCTGAGGAGACCCCGCGGAACGGCCTCCCGCAGCGATGCCGAGATCCGCGCCGCCGTCGCGGCGGCCATCGCCGAGGCGGGCCTGTTCCCCGCCGGCCGGATCACCGTCGCGGTGGCGGACGGCGACGTCACCCTGCACGGCACCCTGACCGGCGAGCGCCAGCGCGCCGCTGTCCGGGCGGCGGCCGAGGCCGTGCCCGGGGTGCGGATGGTCCGCGACGGGCTGGCCTGCGTCGATCCCCGGACGGACGGCGCCCACCGGCTGCCGGACGACGGACCGGATGGCGGCGGGCGCGCCTGACGCCTTCCGCGCGGCGGCGATGCGTCCACCCCGCGCGGCATGACGGCCGCTCATCCTGGCCATCCATGCCGGCCATCCATGCCGGCCATCGATGACGGCCACTTCGGACGCGAGCAGGAGACGACCATGCCTTCCAGGACGACAGGTTCCGAGACATCCCGCTTCGCCGGCTTCGGCGACATGTCCGCGCTGCTGACCACCGAATCCAAGCTCTGGCGCAGCCTCGGCGTCGACCTGCCGCTGCGGCTCACCGCCGAGATCCTGAGCTTCGGCAGCCGGCGCCTGCAGGCCCAGGCCGAGCACGTCGCGGCGCTCGGCCGTTGCGGCTCGCCGGTGGAGACGATCAAGCTCCAGACGGACTTCCTGATGAAGACCTTCACCGACTACCAGCACGAGGCGGACACCCTCTCCCGCGACATGGTGGACGCCGCCGCGCCCGCGTCCGGCAAGGCGGTCCGATCCGCGCCGGCTTGAGCCGCGGGACGCCGGAGGCCGGGCCGCGCACCGCCGGAGGCCGAAACGATGGACGCGATGGTCCTGCACCGGATCGGCTTTCCGCTGGTGCGCGAGACCCGGCCCGACCCGGTGCCGGGCCCGGGAGAGGTCCGCCTCCGGGTCGAGGCCTGCGCGGTGTGCCGCACCGACCTCCACCTCATCGACGGCGAGCTGCCGGACCTGCGCCTGCCGATCGTACCGGGCCACGAGATCGTCGGCCGGGTCGAGGCCGCGGGCGCCGGCGTGGCC
Source organism: Methylobacterium sp. DB0501 (assembly GCF_011043735.1). Classification (GTDB taxonomy): domain Bacteria; phylum Pseudomonadota; class Alphaproteobacteria; order Rhizobiales; family Beijerinckiaceae; genus Methylobacterium; species Methylobacterium alsaeris. The sequence continues at coordinate 183,502 of NZ_JAAKGV010000008.1, forward strand.
GGGCCCGCGATCGGCGCCCGGGTCGGCCTGCCCTGGCTCGGCCACACCTGCGGGCATTGCCGCTATTGCGCGGCGGGCCGCGAGAACCTGTGCGACGCAGCCGGCTTCACCGGCTACACCCGCGACGGGGGCTTCTCCACCCACGTGATCGCCGAGGCCGCCTTCACGATCCCCCTGGGCGAGGCGGCCGACCCGGTGGCGACCGCGCCGCTCCTCTGCGCCGGTCTGATCGGCTGGCGGACCCTGCGGATGGCGGGAGAGGCGCCCGCGATCGGGCTCTACGGCTTCGGCGCGGCGGCGCACATCGTCGCCCAGATCTGCCGCCACCAGGGCCGCGCGGTCTACGCCCTCACCCGCCCGGGCGACCGCGAGGCGCAAGAATTCGCCCGCGACCTCGGCGCCGCCTGGGCCGGGGATTCGGGTGTTTCGCCGCCGGTCCCGCTCGATGCCGCCCTGATCTTCGCGCCCGACGGCGCCCTCGTCCCGGCGGCGCTTCGCGCGGTGCGCAAGGGCGGCAGCGTGGTCTGCGGCGGGATCCACATGAGCGACATCCCGGCCTTTCCCTACGCACTGCTCTGGGGCGAGCGGCGGCTCCTGTCGGTGGCGAACCTGACGCGGGAGGATGCGCGGAGCTTCTTCGCCCTGGCGCCGCGGGCGGGGATCGTCACCCGGACCCGCGTCTTCCGCCTCGCCGAGGCCGAGGCGGCCATCGCCGCGCACCGGGCCGGGATCGAGGGGGCGGCGGTGCTCGTGCCGTGAGCGCCGCCGCCGCGTCTCGGCCTCACGCCGCCTTGATCTCGATCGCCTTCGGGGTGACGGCGGCGGTCTTGGGCTTGGGCAGCTTCAGGGTCAGGACACCCTTGTCCATCCGGGCTTCGATCTCGTCCGGCTGCGTGCCGGGCGGCAGCTCGATGGTGCGCGAGAAGGCGCCGTAGCTGCGCTCCGTCACCTTGCGGGCGCCGTCGGTCTCCTCCTTCTCCTGGCGCTTCTCGCCGCGGATCAGGAGCAGGTCGTCGGCCAGCTCGACGTGGACGTCGCCGCGTTCGAGGCCCGGCAGCTCGGCCGTCACCTCGATATGGTCGCCCCGCTCGATCACGTCCATCCGCGGGAACGGCCCGGCCTGGAGGAAGCCCGGCAGGCCCGACAGGATATTGCCCGACCAGACCTCGCCCAGCATCCGGTCGATCTCGCGCTGGAACGGGAACGCGACCGGCAGGGACCGCTCCGCCGCGTCGTCGCTCCGGTTTCCGAAGGCGAGGAGGGATTTGAGGTTCATGGCGATCTCCCTGTTCGAGGCCGGCCCGGGGCGGCCGGCAGGGTCGTCAGGAGGCCACCACCGGGATGCGCCCGCGTTGAGGTGCATCAAGGGCGCCCCGTCAGCGGGACATCAGCACCGGGACGGTCATCGAGGCGAGGATCGTCCGGCTGGTCCCGCCGAGGATCGCCTCGCGCAGGCGCGAATGGCCGTAGGCGCCCATCACCAGGAGGTCGGCGCCGCGATCGGCGACGTGCGAGAGCAGCGCCTCGCCCGGCGCCACCCCGCCCGGGACGACCTGGAAGGTGGCGTCGATCCCGTGCCGGGCGAGGTGGCGGATCGCCCGCCCGCGCGTCGCCTCCGGCACCGGCTCGTCGGTCACGCTGACGAGCTCGACGCGGGCGGCGCGGCGCAGGAGCGGCAGCGCGTCGCCCAGCGCCCGCGCCGCGGGCGCGCTGCCGTCCCAGGCCGCGACCGCGCAGGCGAGCCGGGGCGGCGCCTCCTGGATGTAGGGCACCATCAGCACCGGCCGCGCGCCCTGGAACAGCAGGGTGTCCAAGTAGGCGTCGGCGGGCTTCGGCGCGGTCTCGTCGGCCTGCTCGATCACCGCGAGGTCGCTCAGGTGCACGAAGCCGGCGAGGCGCTGCGGCGCGAGCGGGGCCGAGGTGCAGATCGCGCTCGTCTCGCAGGACAGTCCCGCATCCCGGGCCGCGGCGGCCACGGTCTCGACCGCCGCGGCGGCCTGCTCGCGCGCATCCTGCTCGGCGGCCACGACCAGGTCGTAGCGGATCTCGGACTGCGCGAAGGTCTGGAACGGCACGAGCGGCAGGACGCTCACGGCGGAGACGGTCGCGTCGAGCATCGCCGCGAGCCTGATCCCGTACGGCGCGGCGCGCCGGCCCACCCCGTCGACGACGATCGTCAGATCCTTGATCACGGCTGTTCTCCCGCTGATGAGGCCCGCCGAGGATCCGCCCGGCCGGCGGCCATCGCCTTGATCCAGCGCAAGCGGGCCTTGATCCGCCTCAAGGCGCCGGCCGGCCGGGCGGGTTAGCGAGCCCCCGCGGGGGCGGCTCTCGCCGGGGGCTCGTCCTCGCCCCGGGGGCGACGGCATGCCGACGAGCCTGCACACGGACACGGCCGCCCCGTCCCGGGCCCGGCCGCAGGCCCCACCCCGTACGGCTCCCTCCCTCCTCGCCTTCATCTGGCGCGAGAGCGCGCTGGCGCAGGCCGGGCTGGCACTCCTCGCCATCGCGGTGTTCCTGGCCGGCCTCGCGCCGATCGAGCTTCAGCGCCGCGCCGTGGGACTTGCCGTGCGCGGCGCCGATCCGCGTCCGCTCCTCGGTCTCGCCCTGCTCTACGTGCTGGCCGCCGCAGGACTCGGCGGGCTCAAGCTCGCGCTCAATCTCGGCCGCGGCTTCGTCGGCGAGCGCGCCGTCAGGCGCCTGCGCGCCGCCATCATGGCGGATGTCCACGCCGCCTCCGGCCCGGAGCGGGGGGTCGAGATCGCGATGGTGCTGGACGAGGCCGAGCCCGTCGGCAGCTTCGTGGGGGTCTGCCTGTCGGAGCCGCTGCTGCAGGCGGGCGTGCTCGTCTCCACCCTCGCCTACCTGGCCTTCCTCAACCCGCTGATGGCGCTGGTCACGCTCGCGGTCTTCTCGCCCCAGCTCGTCTTCGTGCCGCTGATGCAGCGGGCGATCAACCGTCGCGTCGCCGCCCGGGTCGGGCTCCTGCGGCGGATCAGCGGCGGGCTGGTGGAGCGGCCGGCGGCGCTGCCGGAGCCGACGCCGGCGGAGCTGGACCGCCTCGGCGGGGTGTTTCGGCTCAACATGGGCATCTTCGGGTTCAAGTTCTCGATGAACTTCCTGATGAACCTGTCCTACCACCTCGGCGTCGCCGGCATCCTGGCGGTCGGCGGCTACGCGGTCGCGGCGGGCGAGGCGGAGATCGGAACCGTGGTGGCCTTCGTGTCGGGGCTCGCCCACATGAACGACCCGTGGGGCGACCTCGTCAGCTGGTTCCGGGACGTGAGCGTGACGCGCACGAAGTACGGCCTGATCGCCCGGGCGACCTCGGGTCCGGGCGCGGCCGGGACGTTCCGGGCGGGCGTGACCTGATCTGGATCAACCGGCCCGGACCCGAGTCGGGCTAGAGCAGTTTCCGACGACGTGGACACCGGTTCGTCGCAGAAAATGGGGCAAAGTCAGAAGACCTGGAGTATTTCCTGATTGCAGCGTGATCGGGCAATACTCCAAGCGGATTTCGCGAAGGCGGTTGCCGGTCTTGCGATGAAACCCCGCAACAAGACAAGAGTCCAAGCGGACGAGGCGCCGACGGAGAATCCCGCATGACCGATGCGATCCTGGCGATCAATGCCGGCTCCTCGAGCCTGAAATTCGCCCTCTACGTCGCGGGGACGCTCGCCCCCCTGTGCCGCGGCGGGGTATCGGGTCTCGGCGGCACCGTCAGGCTCGAGACCTCCGGCCCCCTGACGCTCCCCGGCGCCCCGCCGCCCGCCTGCGACCATCCCGGGGCCGTCGGCTGGCTTCTCGACGCGCTCCGATGCGTGCCGGGCCTCGTCGTGCAGGCGGCGGGGCACCGGGTCGTGCATGGCGGGCGGGACTTCTGGGCGCCGGTGCGGATCGACGACGAGACCCTGATCCGCCTCGACCGGCTGGTGCCGCTCGCCCCGGGCCACCAGCCCCTCAACCTCGCGGCCATCCGGGCGGTGGCGGAGGCCTGGCCCGGCCTGCCCCAGATCGCCTGCTTCGACACCGCCTTCCACCGTACGCAGCCGCGCCTCGCCCAGCTCTTCCCGATTCCGCGGGCGCTCAGCGACGAGGGGCTGCTGCGCTACGGCTTCCACGGCCTGTCCTACGAGCACGTCGCCGCGGCCCTGCCGGAGGTGGCGGGAGCACGGGCGGAGGGCCGGGTGATCGTCGCGCATCTCGGCCATGGCGCCAGCCTCTGCGCCCTGCGCAACCGGCGCAGCATCGCCTCGACGATGGGGCTGACGGCACTCGACGGGCTGATGATGGGCACCCGCTCGGGATCCGTCGATCCCGGCCTCGTGCTCCACCTGATCCGCGAGCGGGGATTGTCGCCCGGCGCGGTGGCGGACCTCCTCAACGCGCGCTCGGGACTGCTCGGCGTTTCGGGCCTCAGCGGCGACGTGCGGGTGCTGCAGGATTCCGACGATCCGCGGGCGGCGGAGGCCCTCGACCTCTTCGCCTACCGGGCGGTGCGGGAGGCCGGCTCCCTCGTGGCCGCCCTCGGCGGGCTCGATGCGCTGGTGTTCACGGCGGGCATCGGCGAGCATGCGCCGCGGATGCGTGCGGCGATCGCGGCCGGCCTCGCGGCGTTCGGGGTCGCCCTCGATCCGGCCCGCAACGAGGGCAACGAGAGCTGCATCAGCCGGGTCGGGGCGCGGGTCGGGGTCTACGTCGTGCCGGCGAACGAGGAATGGCCGATCGCCAGGGCCGTGGTGCGGTGCCTCGCCGAGGTCGGGAGCCGGGGCTGAAGCCGGGATCGCCGGGACGCGCCCGGATCGCACTCGCGGGTCGAACTCTCTCGGGCCGACGGCCGCGGCCGGTTCCCGGCGGCTGCGCGGGCACATCGTGCCCTGACGGCGGCCCGCCCGCCACGGGCAAGGAAGCGGATGTCGGGCCCTCCCGTCTTCGACGGCGTTCAGTGTATCGTGCCCGTGAAATACGTGACGCGCCGGAACCCCAGCCACAGCTCGAAGGCGTTGTCCCCGGTTATAGCCCTGCTCAGAATGATCGCCTCATCGTTGTTCAATGCAAATATCGTTTGTATGTCAAGAAGATTTCCGGCCCTGCTCAGAATGACAAGGGTATAGCATCGCCTCGCGGGCGGAACGTGCGGACTGGACGGGTCGCTGCCGGAAGACGGCATGAGAGCACCTTGCAGACGACGGATCGCCTGCCCCATGCGAAGCCATCATGATCGGCGACACGAACGCCGGACCTGAGGCTGGTCCGACGAATCTGAGAAGCATTGATCAAGATCAATACGATGCACCGGGAGCGGGCTGACTCTCGCCCGGGGGCAGCGATCCGGTTCCCCTCGATCTCGCGCGCCGTCTTGAGGCGCGCATGGGCCGGGTCAGGCTGCGGCTTCCACCGGCTGCGGCGGATCGGGCGTCGAGCCGGCCGGGCTTCGCTTCACGCCGATGCGTGACCGGGGAGCGAAGCTGCCGCGGGGTGCCGCCCGCCGGCCCTGACATCCGCAGCCGGGGTTTCGGCCCGCAACGCCTCGCCCGCCAGGGTCTCCGGCGCCAGCCCGGCATCAAGACGGTGCCAGGTGATCGTCCCGCAATCCCGCCGCGCCTGGGCGGCCAGGATGGCGGCCGTGGCGTCGGACGGGTCGCCCCGCCGGGCGACCACGCGCTCGGTCAGGGTGGCGAGCGGCGCTTCCAGCCAGAGGCCCCGGAACGTCACGCCGCAAGCGGTCGCGAGGCTCCCGGCGGCCTCCCGCTCGGCCGGCCGGGCGAACACCGCGTCGAGCACCACCGACGCTCCGCCCGCCAGGGTCTGCGCCGCCTCGTCCCGCATCGCCGCGTAGACCTGTTCCGAGACCGCGGCCGCGTAGGCGCCCGGCGGCAGGCGCGTCAGGGGCACGACCCCGTGCAGGCGCTTGCGGGTGCGGTCGCTGCTGACGATCCGGGCGCCCGGGCTCGAGCCGAGCCGGGGCGCCAGGGCGGCCGCGAGCGTCGACTTGCCGGCCCCGCTCAGGCCCCCGATCGCCACCAGGCGGGCGGGCCGCTCGACGAGCAGGTCGCGCGCGAGGGCGAGGCGGGCCAGCGCCTCGCGGCGGAGCGCCACCGCCTCCTGCACGGTGCGCCGGCCCGTCGCGATCTCGCTCGCCGTCACGTGGGCGCGAATCACGGCGCGCACGGCCATCAGGAACGGCATCAGCCCGGCATCGGGCGCATCGCCGGTCTCGTCGAGGTAGCGGTTGAACAGCAGGTTCGCGAGATCGGGCCGGCCGCGGTGCCACAGGTCCATCAGCACGAAGGCGAGGTCGTAGAGAACGTCGATCGTGGCGAGGCGCTCGTCGAACTCGAGGGCGTCGAACGGCGTCGGCACGCCTTCGAACAGGCAGATGTTGCGCAGCGTCAGGTCGCCGTGGCAGCGCCGGACCCTCCCCTCCCGGCGCCGCGCGTCGAGCCGGTCGGCATGGCGGGCGAGCCGCGCCCGGAAGAGGCCCGTCAGCGCGTCCACCTCCCGCTCGCCGACGAGGCCGCTTGCCCGCAGGCTGCGGTCGTTGAGGGCGATGAGGTCGGCCATCGCCGCCGCGCCGCCCTCCCGGCGGCTCACCGCCGCCGCGGCGTGGAAGGCCGCGAGGCGCCGGGCGAGGTCGGCCACCAGCGCCGGCGTGAGACGCCCGTCGGCGACCATGCGGTCGAACAGGTTCTCGGCCGGGAAGCGCCGCATCGCCACCACGGCATCGACGAGGGGCCCGCCCCCGTCGAGGGCGAGGCCGCCCTCCGGCGTGCGGGTGATCCGGTGCACGCCGCGATAGAGGCGGGGCGCCGTGCGGCGGTTGACGGCGAGTTCGGCCGCGCAGGCGGCGAGCCGGCGCTCGGGGGTCGAGAAGTCGAGATAGGGGAAGCGCACCGCCCGCTTGAGCTTCAGGACCCGGTCGCCGCCCAGCAGGACGGTCGAGGCGTGCGTGTCGATCCGGTCGACGGATCCCTCCCCGGCCAGGAGGCGCACGAGGAAGGCCGGGACGTCGGCGCCGGGCTCGGCGGGAGGCTCGATCGGGGTTCCGGCGCGCGTGCTCACCGCCGTCCTCCCTCCGATTCCGTGCGGTCCCGCGGCGCCGCGGGCGCCCGGGGCGTCACCGCCCACGGTCTCACGTCCGAAGGCTTCACCTCCAAAGGCTTCACCGCCCAAGGCTTCACCGTCTCGGCCGCCGCGAGGTAGAGAGCCGTGATCGCCGCGACGGCGACCAGGATCGCGGGCGACGGCGCCGCGAAGCCGAGCCAGCCCCCGAGGGGCGTGAACGGCAGCGCCACCGCCACCGCCAGGGCCGTCAGGGACGAGACCGCGAGGGCGGGGCCCGGCCGGTCGTGCCAGGGCCGCGCCTCGGTGCGGATGACGACGATCACCAGGATCTGCGTCGCCATCGATTCCAGGAACCAGGCGGTGCGGAAGACCTCCGGCCCCGCCCCGAACCCGAGGAGCAGCACGCCGAAGGTGAGGAAGTCGAACAGCGAGGAGAGCGGCCCCATCACGGCGGCGAAGCGCAGCAGCGCCCGCCGGTCCCAGGCCTGGGGCCGCGCCGTCGCCTCCGGCCGCACGCGGTCGAACGGGATGCCCAGTTCCGACAGGTCGTAGATCAGGTTGTTGAGCAGGATCTGCATCGGCAGCATCGGCAGGAACGGCAGAACCGAGGCTGCGAGCGCCATCGACAGCATGTTGCCGAAATTCGAGCTCGCCCCCATGCGGATGTACTTGAGGATGTTGGCCGAGGTGCGCCGCCCCTCGGCGACGCCGGCCGCCGCGACCGCGAGGTCCGGGGCGAGCAGGATCATGTCGGCAGCCGCCTGCGCGACGCCGCTCGCGCCGGAGACCGACAGGCCGATATCGGCGTGCCGCAGGCCGGGCGCGTCGTTGATCCCGTCGCCCAGGAACCCGACCACCTCGCCGCCCGCCTGGAGCGCCTTCACGACCCGGACCTTCTGGTCGGGGCTGAGCCGGCCATAGGCGTCGATCCGGCGCACCTGCGCGGCCAGCGCGTCGTCGTCCATCTCCGCGACCTCCGGCCCCGATAGGACCCGGCCGACGGAGAGGCCCACGAGCCCGGCGAGGCGGCGCACCACGATCGCGTCGTCGCCCGACAGGATCTTGACGCGCACTCCCGCCGCCGTGAGGGCGGCGAGCGCGGCGGCGGCGCCGGCCTTGGGCGGATCGGCGAAGGCGCAGATTCCCTCGAGGACCAGATCCGTCTCGCCGGCCTCGGCCGGTCCCGCGGCCGGCCGCGACGCGACGGCGATGCCGCGCAGTCCCTCGCCGGCGAGCGCGCGGACGCGCGCCAGGGCCGCCTCGCGCTCCGGTGCGCCCAAGGGGGAGACCCCCGCCCCGTCCCGCCGGGCGGTACAGCAGGCGACCACGGCCTCGGGGGCGCCCTTGACGATCAGGGTGAGGCCCTCCGGCCCGTCCGCCAGGACCGCGCCGGTGCGCTGCGCGTAGTCGAAGGGGCGCTGGCGCTCCAGCCGCCAGCCCGCCGCCGCCTCTGGGCTAGCCGCCGCCAGGGCCGCGTCGAGCGGTCCCCTGTCGCCGCCGAGCGCCGCCGCCACGGCGCCGAGCCGCGCCGGCCGCGCCGCGACCGCGCCCGCCGGATCGAGGCTTTGCGTGAGGGTGATCTCGGCCGAGGTCAGGGTTCCGGTCTTGTCGGTGCACAGGACCGTCATCTCGCCGAGATCGTGGATGGCGGCGAGGCGCTTCACGATGACCTTGCGCCGGGCCATCCTGAGCGCCCCCCGGGCGAGGGTCACGGTGGTGATCATCGGCAGCAATTCGGGCGTGAGGCCGACCGCGAGCGCCACGGCGAAGAGCAGGGACTCGACGACCGGACGCCCGAACGCGACGCGCATGACGAGGACGCCGAGGACCAGGACGAGGGTCAGGCGCGCGATCAGCAGGCCGAGGTCGCGCAGGTCGCGCTGGAACGGCGACGGGGCCGCGTCCTCCGCCAGCGACGCGGCCGCCGCGCCGAACACCGTGTCGCGGCCGGTGGCGGCCACGAGGGCGACCGCCTCGCCGCTCTGCGCCACGGCCCCGCGAAACAGCGCGTTCGCGGCGTCCGCCGGGTTCGCCGTCGCGACGGTCCCGGGCCTCTTCTCGACCGGGTAGGGCTCGCCGGTGAGCGCGGCCTCCGCCGCGGTGAAGCCGGAACTCGCGAGCACCAGGGCGTCCGCCGGCACGATGTCGCCCGCCCGCACCCGGACCACGTCCCCGGGAACCAGCTCCTCGACCGGGACGACGCGGAAGGCGCCGTCCCGCCGGACCTCTGCCGTGAGCGCCACGCTCCGCCGCAGGGCCTCGGCCGCGCGCAGGGCCTGGCCCTCCTGGATCGTGTCGAGGCCGATCGAGAGCGTCAGGATCGCGATGATGACCGCCCCGCCGGCCCAGTCGCCGGTGAGGATCGTCACGAGGCCGGCGGCGATCAGGATGAGGGCGAGGGGCTCGCTCGACCGGCGCAGGACCGCCCGCGCGGCGCCCTCGCTCCGGACCCTCGCCTCGCGGTTCGGCCCATGGCGCGCGAGGCGGCGCGCCGCCTCCGCGGCGGACAGGCCGTCCGGCCCGCAGGCGAGGCGGTCGCACAGCGCCTCCGGCGTGCAGGTCCAGAAGGGGGGCCGGTCGCACGATCGGCCCGGACCGCGAGCCTCGGACGGGAACGGCCCGGCGAGGACCGGCGCGGTGTTCCCCCCTTCTCCCGGTGAGCGCAGGTCTTCCCTCATCGGCCGGCTCCGCCCGGCCCTCCACGGCCGGCGCGCGCACTCTGTGGGTGCCACGGCGCCCCGCCTTGATCCGCCTCAAGGCGGCCGCGACGGATGTCCGGAGTGCGGGACCCGATTCTCGGCCGGGCGGAGGTGTCGCCTCCGATCAAGCGGATGCCCGTGAAGCGACCTAGCCTCCCAGTGGCGTCCGGCCAGGAAGAAGGCCGGGCCACCGTGGAGGTCGTCTGTGGAGGTTGTCATGCCGGTCAAGACACCAAGGGAACTCTTCGTACGGATGCTGAGCGATGCCCGGCACCACGCCGAGCGCGCGACGAAGGCCTACGAGGAGCTGAGCCAGGTCGCACAGGATCCGGCCATCCAGGAAGCGCTTCAGTCGCGCGCCTTCATCCAGGACAAGAACATCAAGTCGCTCGACCGCTGCTTCGAGCTCATCGGCGAGAAGCCGATCACCGCCAACGGCCGGCTGCAGGAGGTCTTCCTCGAAGACTTCCGGCGCGAGCTGGCCGAGATCCAGACTCCGGCGGCCAAGGCGCTGTTCATCCTGGTCAAGGCCAACCACCTGATGCACCTGCGCATCGCCGAGTACCGGGCCCTGGTCGCCATGGCCGACGTGAGCGGGCATTTCGGCGTCGGCGTCCTGCTCGAAAGCTGCCTCGCCGACAAGCTGGCCTTCATCGAGCGGACCGGCCGCCTGATCCGCCGCACCATCGAGAGCAAGCACGCGGTCAAGCTCGCCGCCTGAGCCCGACCGGCAAAACCCCGGGCCGCGACGCCGGCCCGGGGCCTTCGATCATGCGCATGAACCGACCGGTCCTCCGGCTGGCGACGGGATTGTCGGAGAACGAGCCATGCCCGCTGCACCCCCTCGACAGGCCGCTCTCGACCCGCGCGACCGGGCCGGCTCCCGAGCGGGCGCGCCGGCGCCATCCCTGGCGCGGCGGGCCGCCCGCGAGGCCGGGCGATACCTGAGCTTCGCCGCCTATCTCATCGTCATCTTCGGCACCCTGATCCTGTTCAGCGTCAACATCTACGCCAGGGTCGACCAGGACGTGCCGCATTTCCCGAGCTATCATTTCTATGCGCTCGGCCTGATCAATGCCCTCGTGCTGGCCAAGTTCATGCTCGTCGCCGAGGCGGCGAAGCTTGGCTCCCTCACCGTGGGGCGGCGCCTCGAGGAGGGGCCGCTCGTCTACGCGATCCTGTACCGCTCGCTCCTGTTCATGGCGGTGCTGGTGGCCGCCTACGTGCTGGAGGAAGTGCTGGTCGGGGCCTGGCACGGCAAGCCGCCGCGCACCGTCCTGCCGGAGATGGCGGGCGGTCCGAACGGCCTCGCCACCTTCGCCTGGGTGATGTTCGTGGCCCTGATCCCCTACTTCACCTACCGGGAGATCGACCGCGCGACCGGCGGTGCGAGGCTGCGCGCGCTCCTCATGGAGCCCGCCGGGCGGCGGGAAGATGCGGCGCCCGGGCCGGACGCCCCCTCGACGCCGACGTGAGAGCCCTTCGCGCAAGATGTTCCATCGACGATCTCGATGTCACGGCGCCTCCTCCTCCCACCTCATCCCGAGGCAGAGGACGTCGGGACGGGGCACTGCCGCCGCGCTTGGGACGAGTCCTGGGCCGGGGCGGCGTCGAGCGCAGCCTCCTCGGGCCGGATCAGGGGTGGCACGGGCCGGGCGGCGTCGGGGCCGAGGGCGGCGCGTCGGCCGTCCAGGGCGTGCCGGGCATGCGCGAGAGCCGTCGAGAAGGCCGACAATCGATCGGTATCCGTGCCGCCCGGGGACTGGCCCAGGACGCGCGAGACGAGATCCCGATACTCGTTTTCCAATGCCGCCAGTTCGGGCGCCGCGGCCCGCGGCGCCTCGTCGGCGATCACGACCAGCCGCTGGATCGGCCGCCAATCCTGCTCCGACCGTCGCCTCGTCCAGTAGCTCGACGCCGCCGCGAACAGCGAGCCGGCGAGGCTGACGACCAGGCCTCCGACGTAGAAATACTGCTGGGCCTGGTCGAAGAAGCTCTCGTCGCCGTTGCTCAGATAGGCCGCGACCCCCGGGTGGAGCGGCAGGACCGGGCTCTTGTCGTCGGGATCGGGCGCCTCGATCTGGGCGGCGAGCGGGGTGACGGCCATGAGCTTGGCCTTCGTGGTCAGGATCGAGCGCGCGATCGCGGCCGCGACCACGTTGGGCATCAGTTCCGACGCGGCGAAGCGGTAGGTGACCGCGAGCGTGGTGGTGGTGTCGCCCGGCGTGGCGGGTCTCGCCCGGAACGCCCCGGCGGGCACGTCGATCGACTCGAAGCCCGGGAAGCGCTTGCCGATGGCCTCCGCCTCGTCGAGGGCGAGGAGCTTCGGCGTCCCGCGGGTGGCACGCGCGACCGCCGCGACCATGTCGACGACCTCGCCCGGGGCGATCGGGCCGACCGCCAGGATGGCGGCGAGCTTCTTCTGCCTGGCGGCCTCGGCGAGGCCGTCGACCGGCAGGACCATCCTGCCGACCTCCTTCGCCGGCACGTTGAAGTAGCCCAGCACGGTGTCGAGGATCCGGGCGTTGTCGGCCTGGAGCGGGCCGGCGGGGATGCCGACCGTGCGGCCGGCGAGATTTGCGATCGCGTCGACGGAGCTGTGCGGCGGCAGGATGAAGGCGACGACGTCCCGGCGCAGGATCACGATGGTCTGGGCATTGGCGGGCGGGGTCGCGTCGCTGCGCAGGATGGCGAGATCGGTCCGGCGCTCCTCCAGCGCCTTGGCGCTCCCCGCGAGGCCGTCCACCTGCACGAGCTGCAGGTTGACGCGGGGATGCTGCACCTTGGAGACCGACGCGAAGGCCGTGATGAAGCGGTAGGCCGTGCTGCCGGGCGGGCCGGTGGTAATGCGCAGATCGGCGTGGGGGGACCAGGCATGCGCGAGCGCGAACCCGGCGGCGGCGGCGAGCAGCACCCCGACGACGGCGACCGCCCGGCCCCATCCTCGCCTCGGCAGCGCGGTCGGAACGGCGCGCTCCGGCTCTGCCGGGTCGGGATCGCCGGGATCGGGCGTCGGGTCCTTCATCATCACCTCGCTCCCGGCCCCTCGGGCGCGCCCGCCGCCTCCCCGAGGCGGCACGGCTGCCACCCGGCCTCCGGCGAGGCCTGCGAGCACCGCGATCGCGGCGCGTGCGGCCGCCACAACGCCCTCGGCGGGCGGCCGGGGACCGGCGCGGACGCCTCATCGTGGCCTGGGAACGCGGGCCGGACTTGATCCGAAGGGACACGGCCCATGGAGTCCCGATGCGGCCCCCGATGCCGCGGGACCGGCCGAACGACAGCCGTGGTCGGGCGCCAGCGCGAGGGAGCCCGGCGATCGGGCCCGGTGTCGCGCAGGCGTGGCTCGCTTGATCCGGCCGGGCTGATTTGGACTGCGGGAACATATGGCGCGATCCGGCAAGCTCGCGCAGGCCACGGAAGAGTCATCGCGCAAAATGTCCTGTTCGATCAAGCCTCTACCCACGAGATGTGCTTTGCTTCGATTGGTCCTTGAGAGAAAATCGATGGCATGACCAATTTTTACGTGAAAAGGCAATAAAATTTAAAATATTTTGGTCCGAATTTAAATGTTAATTATGATTGATGGACATAAAAAATCGTCGTTAATGAATACAACATGACGGAGTCATCGAAAACCGGGAGGCGGATCATGATTTTCGAGATGCGAAGATTGGTCGTCGCCGGGACGCTCGGGTCGGCCATCGCGCTGGGATCCATCGTGCCGGCCGGCGCTGGACCGCTCCCGGTCGTGTCCGGCGAGCAGATCGCCGGCACGTCGATCGCGCACTCCGCCCAGTGGTACGGCTGGGGACCCGCCTGGGGCGGAGCCTTGGCGGCGGGGGCCATCGTCGGCGGGGCCCTGGGTCTCGCGGCGGCGGCGACCGCTCCGATCGACCCATATTGGTATGGGTATCCGGCCTACTATCCGGCCTATTACGCCTATCCCGGATATGGTCGTCCCTATCGCCGGGTTTACTGGCGGGGGTACGGCTGGCCCGGATATCACTCGTACCCCGCTTACCGTTACGGCTACAGGCGCGCCTATTGGCGCCCGAGCTACGGGTGGGGATATTCCCGCGTGTATTATCGAAGATCTTACTGGTATTAGGACATCGCCGATGCGTCAAGCAATCGGCGATCGCTCGACGATTTGAGGTTTTCGCGATCCCGGTTGCTCGAGCGGGCGCGCAGCGTCCAAGTCGGACGCACGCTCCGGACTGCCGGTAGCACCGCGGCGCGCAAGCCCGGGAGCCCGTCATACGACAACCGCGCAAGGTGCCGACGCATCGATACGCTCTCGGGCAAGCCCGAGACCGGCGGGTCCGTCGGTACAAGTCCGCGCGCTTCATCCGGACCGTACAGACAGGCGCAGCCGCCGCACGGGATGAAGGACACGGAACAAGGGATGGGATGAGGGGGCCCGAGGGCAGATGGAACCCACCAGCCGCATCGAGACTGCGCCGAAGCCCTGTTTCAGGAACAGGATCCGTGCCGCGGGTCTCGGATTGAGGGCCGCCCTCTTGAGAACCGTTTTCTCGGGATCCGCCTTCTTGGGATCCGCCTTCTTGGGATCCATGGCGGTGGCGGCGCCGGCCGGCCTCACGGGCTACCAGGGCGCCTGGGTGCTGGCCGGGCGCGACTGCGCAGAGGTGTTTTCAGCTGCCGGGCGTGGGCTGTCGTTTCGCAAGCCGGTCGACCTCTTCGCTCCCGCCTTCATCGTCTCCGGCCAACGCATCAGGACGCCGATGGCCTCGTGCCGAGTCCGCTCGATCCGGACCGTCGAGGGCCGCGACCATCTCGCGCTGGACTGCGCGAACGCCGTCGCCTCCAACGACGTCGCGGTCATCATGGCGCCCGCGAAGGACGGGACGTTGACGCGGTACTACAGCGACCAGGATCCGACCGGCATCGCCTACCGGCGCTGCCCGGAGCGGCAAGGCCGGATGTCCGCACGATGAGGCAAGAGGAGGGAGGCAAGAGGAGGGTTCTCAGGACCGCTCCACATCGGAGACGACGTCCGCGAGGTAGAGTTCGAGGCGGCGCACGGCCTGCCCGTCGCTGCCGGTCACCGCGACCACGATGGCCGCGCCGCGGGAATGCGCCCGGCGGATCAGGGTCTCGGCCTTCGCCGCCGCCGCGCGCTCGGTCGCGGCGCGCAGGATCGCCCCCGCTTCCCCCGTCGTGATCCTGATCTCGTACGATCCGTCGTCGACCATGGTCCGATCGATGCTGCGCCGACCCGAAGCCTGCCGGCTCCGGCCTCCGTCGACGGAGGAATATCGAGAGACGGCGTTTAACCGTCATATCAACGTGTAATCTCAGTTTTTCGACACGTCTCCTGTTAAATCAATATGACGCATGCTGCAATCGAGCAATAGGATGCGCCCAAGATACTGATGCCCGCTTCTGATTGCGCATGGACACGGCGCGGATTGCTGTCCGGGAGCGATGCAGCGCTGCCGTCGGAGAGACGGAGGCTTGATCTCGGTCAAGGATGATCGGCGAGAACGCAGTAAATTCGCCGCACGACCAAGATAGGGAGGCACGGTCATGAAGGCATCCATCCCGACCGCGATGGCGGCGATCCTCTTCGGGGCACTGCTCGGCTTCGGTGCCGCGCCGGCGCAGGCCGCCCAAGGGTGCGGCCCGGGCTTCCACCGGACCGTCTACGGCTACTGCCGGCGGAATTACGGCGGCTATTACGGCGCGCCGGGCTATTACAGGGGCGGCTACGCCTATCGCGGCGCCTACGGCCGGGGGGGCTATGGCGGCCGCGCCTATGCGGGCCGCGTCTACGGCGGTCGCGCATATGGCGGTCGGGCCGTCGTAGCCCGCGGCGGCTACGGCCACCGGGCCGCCCATTACGGGGGGCGGGGCTACGGCGGCATGAGAGGCCGGCGCTAGAATCTCGGCGTCAGATCTCTCGAGAGATCCCTTGGAAGCGTCCGGCGAGGCCTCGTTCCGCGGTGGTCGCCGGCGCCCGGCCGTCCCGTCCGATCAAGCTCGTCCGGCGCGACCTGCCACACTGATCCGCCGTCCCCGTCCGCCGTCCCCGCGCACGAGGGCGGCCCTGCGGCGAGGGCGATCATGCATCAGGCTCCCGGTCTCCTTCTCGGTCTCGCGCTCGCCCTCGCGGCCGCGCCCGCCGCCCGCGGCGAGCCCGACCCCGCCGCGCTGACCGTCGGCACCGTCGCCGCCCTGCACAAGGCCATCGACAAGCCCCTCGACTTCGTCGGCCGGATCGAGGCGCCGGCCCGCGTCGAGGTCCGGGCCCGGGTCGTCGGCTACCTCGATGCCGTCCTGTTCAAGGAGGGCGAGGTCGTGAAGGAGGGGACGCCGCTCTACCGGATCGAGCCCGACCTGTTCGAGGCCGCGGTGAAGCAGGCCGAGGGCGCGCTGGAGCGCAGCCGCGCGGCCGAGACCCTGGCGGTGATCCAGCTCCAGCGGGCCCAGGACCTCCTCGACCGCAATTCCGGCACGGTGGTCGCCCGCGACCAGGCCCGCGCCGCCCTCGATCAGGCGAAGGGCGCCGTGACGGGTGACGACGCCACCTTGCGGACCGCGCGGATCAACCTCGGCTACACGAAGATCGCCGCCCCGATCGCCGGCCGGATCGGCCGGACCAGCGTGACGAAGGGCAACGTGGTCGGCCCCGATAGCGGCGTGCTGACGACCATCGTCAGCCAGGACCCGATCTACGTCACCTTCCCGGTGAGCCAGCGCGAGTTCCTGCGGATCCGGCAGGGCGGTCCCCTGCCGGAGCGGAGCCGGATCGCCGTGCGGATCCGCTTCCAGGACGGCACGACCTACGATCAGGTCGGGCGCATCAACTTCGTCGACATCAGCGTCGATCGCACCACCGACACGGTGCCGGTGCGCGCCAGCCTCCCGAACCCGGCCGGCGCCTTGCGGGACGGACAGCTCGTCCAGGTCGCGCTCCAGACCGGAGCGCCGGAGGAGAAGGTCGTGGTGCCCCAGGGCGCGCTCATCGCCGACCAGGGCGGCGTCTACGTCTTCGTGGTCGAGGACGGCCGCGCGGTGGTCCGGCGCGTCAGCGTGGCCTCGGGCGGCAGCGGCGGCGAGGCGGTGATCGAGGCCGGCCTCTCGGGCGGCGAGCGCGTCATCGTCGAGGGGCTGCAGCGCGTGCGCCCCGGCATCCCGGTGCTGTCGGTGCCGGCCGGGCCGGTCACCGGAAGAATGTAACTGGACGAACGCAACCGGAAGGACCCGATCCGATGCTGTCCGCGATCTTCGTCGACCGGCCGCGCCTGGCGGTGGTGATCGCCATCGTCACGGCGATCGCCGGCGGGCTGGCCCTGCTGGCGATCCCGGTGGCGCAGTACCCGGACATCGTGCCGCCCCAGGTCTCGGTGACGACGACCTATCCGGGCGCCGCCGCCGACGTGGTCGAATCGACCGTGGCGCAGCCGATCGAGTCGCAGGTCGTCGGCGTCGACAAGATGATCTACATGAAGAGCGTGAGCGGCAACGACGGCAGCTACACGCTCACCGCCTCGTTCGAACTCGGCACCGATCCCGACATCAACGCCGTCAACGTCAACAACCGGGTCCAGATCGCGCTCGCCAAGCTGCCCGAGGACGTGCGCAAGCAGGGCGTCACGGTCAAGAAGAAGTCCTCGGCGCTGCTCGGCGTGCTGGCGGTCTATTCGCCGAAGGCGATCCAGGACCCGTTGTTCATCTCGAACTACGTCACCATCAACCTCCTCGACCGGATCCGGAGCACGCCGGGGGTGGGCGACGCGACCCTGTGGGGGCCGCAGGACTACGCGATGCGGGCCTGGCTGCGCAGCGACCAGCTCACCGGCCTCAACCTGACCGCCGGCGACGTCATCGGCGCCATCAAGGCCCAGAACGTCCAGGCGCCGGTCGGCCGCATCGGCGCCCGGCCGATCTCGGACGAGCAGCAGCTCCAGCTCAGCATCCAGACGCAAGGGCGGCTGACCTCGCCCGAGCAGTTCCGCAACATCGTCCTGCGCACCAACCCGGACGGCTCGCTCCTGCGCCTCGGCGACGTCGCCCGGATCGAGCTCGGCGCGGCGAGCCTCGACCGCGAGACCCGGCTCAACGGCAGCCCGGCCACCGTGATCGCGATCTACCAGTCGCCCGGCGCCAACGCGATCGCGACGCTCAAGGAGGTCACGGCGCGGGTCGCCGCCCTGGCCAAGGCCTTTCCCGAGGGCCTCGAATGGAAGGTCACCTACGATCCCACCGCCTTCATCACCGAGACGGTGCACGAGGTGCAGAAGACCCTGGTCGAGGCCTTCGTGCTCGTCGTGATCGTGGTGTTCCTGTTCCTCGGCAGCCTGCGGGCGACCCTGATCCCGACCATCGCCGTGCCGGTGAGCCTGATCGGCACCTTCATCGCCCTCAAGGCGATCGGCTATTCGGCGAACTCGGTCTCGCTGCTCGCCCTGGTGCTCGCCATCGGCATCGTGGTCGACGACGCCATCGTGGTGGTCGAGAACGTCGAGCGGGTGATGGAGGAGCACCCGGAGCTGTCCCCGCGCGAGGCGACGAAGCGCGCCATGGCGGAGATCACCGCGCCGATCGTCGCCATCACCCTGGTGCTGCTCTCGGTCTTCGTGCCGGTCGCCTTCGTCCCGGGCATCTCGGGCGAGCTCTTCCGCCAGTTCGCCGTCGCGGTCGCGGTCTCGATGCTGCTCTCGGCGATCAACGCGCTCACGCTCTCGCCGGCGCTGTGCGGCGTGCTGCTGCGGCCCCATCACGGGCCACGGCGCGGCATCATGGGTGTCGTCATGCGCTCCATCGACGCCGTGCGCGACGGCTACGGCGCGGCGGTCGCCCGCATCGTGCGGCTGTCGGTCCTCGGCCTCGTGGTCACCCTCGCGGCGGCCTGGGGCACGGTGCAGCTGGCGCGGATCACCCCGACGGGGTTCCTGCCGGAGGACGACCAGGGCGCCTTCTTCGTCGTGGTGCAGCTCCCCGAGGGCGCCGCGGTGGCCCGCACCGCCGCCGTCGCGGCGAAGGCCGAGGCGATCCTGCGCGAGGAGCATGCGGTGGCCGACGTCACGACCGTGGTCGGCCTCAACTTCATCGACAACTACTCGCAGAGCAGCGCCGCCTTCATGGTGGTGACGCTGAAGGGCTTCGAGGAGCGCAAAGGCGCCGGCGACGGTGCCGCTGCGCTGATCGCCCGGCTCGGCCAGCGCTTCCGCGAGATCCCGGGCGGCCTCGTCGTGCCGCTCAGCCCCCCGCCGATCATCGGGCTCGGGACCGGCGGCGGCTTCGCCTACGTGCTGGAGGACCTGCGCGGCGGCGAGCCGAGGGAACTCGCCCAGGTCCTGCGCGGGCTGATCGTCGCGGCCAACCAGGAACCGAAGCTCAGCCGCGTGTTCACCACCTTCTCGGCGACGAATCCGTCCGTCTTCCTCGACATCGACCGCAACAAGGTCCAGATCCTTGGCGTCTCGCTCGACAGCGTGTTCCAGGCGCTGCAGGCCTCGCTCGGCGGCTACTACGTCAACGACATCAACCTGTTCGGCCGAACCTGGCAGGTCCAGGTCCAGGCCGAGGCGGCCGACCGCCAGAAGATCGACGACATCTACCGCATCAACGTGCGCAACCGGGACGGCGGGATGGTGCCGCTGCGCTCGCTGGCCGAGGTGCGGATCGTGGTCGGACCGCCCGCGCTCATCCGCTACAACAACCTGCGCGCGGTGACGGTGCAGGGCGGGCCGGCGCCGGGCGTCTCCTCGGGCCAGGCGCTTTCCGCCATGGAGGCGGTCGCCGCCCGGACCCTGCCGGCGGGCTTCGGCGGCGAATGGACCGATACGGCCTTCCAGGAGAAGCGCGCAGAGGGCAAGACCGCGATCATCCTCGCCTTCGCGGTGCTGTTCGCCTTCCTGTTCCTGGTCGGGCTCTACGAGAGCTGGACGATTCCCGTGCCGGTGCTGCTGTCGGTGACGGTCGGCATCGTCGGGGCCTACGCGGCGATGGTCTGGGGCGGGCTCACCCTCGACCTCTACGCCCAGATCGGCATGGTGGTGCTGATCGGGCTCGCGGCCAAGAACGGCATCCTCATCGTCGAGTTCGCCAAGGAGCAGCGGGAGCACGGCGTGCCCCTGCGCGAGGCCGCCACCGAGGGGGCGCGGCTGCGGTTCCGGCCGGTGATGATGACGTCCTTCGCCTTCATCCTGGGCCTGCTGCCGCTCGTCGTCGCCACCGGCGCCTCGCAGCTCGCCCGCAAGAACGTCGGCACGCCGGTCTTCGGCGGCATGATCGCCGCTTCCTTCCTCGGCATCTTCGTGATCCCGCCGCTCTACGTCGTGTTCCAGAGCCTGCGCGAGCGGGCCTGGCGCATCCTCGGCGGCCAGACACAGGAGCCGGCGCCGCCGAGGGAGCCCAAGAGTGCCCCGAAGAGCGCCCCGGAGCACCTGCCCGCGGAATAGAGGAGGACGCGCCATGGACGAGACCGGCTCAGGCCTGCTGGCAGACCGACCCGACGACCCCCCGACCGCGACCGCCGCGGGCGACCGGCTCAAGCGCAAGGTCTACGAGCGCGAGTTGCGCAAGCTCCAGGTCGAACTCTGCCACCTGCAGGCCTGGGTGCGGGCGACAGGCGCACGCATCATCGTCGTCTTCGAGGGCCGCGACGCGGCCGGCAAGGGCGGAACCATCAAGGCGATCACCGAGCGGGTCAGCCCCCGGGTGTTCCGGGTCGTGGCGCTCCCCGCGCCCTCCGACCGGGAGAAGAGCCAGCTCTTCCTGCAGCGCTACCTCGCGCATTTCCCGGCCGGCGGCGAGGTCGTGATCTTCGACCGCTCTTGGTACAACCGCGCTGGGGTCGAGACCGTGATGGGCTTCTGCGGCGAGGCCGAGCAAAGGCGCTTCCTCTCCCTGTGCCCGCAGGTCGAGCGCTTCATCACCGGCGGCGGCATCCAGCTCGTGAAGTTCTGGCTGGAAGTGGGCCGGCCTGAGCAGAAGCGGCGCTTCGAGGCGCGCATCGACGATCCCCTGCGGCAGTGGAAGCTGAGCCCGATGGACCTCGAATCCTACCGGCGCTGGTACGAGTATTCGCGCGCCCGCGACGCGATGCTGGCGGCCACCGACAGCGACGACCTGCCCTGGTACGTGGTGCCTTCGGACGACAAGCGGCGGGCGCGGCTCAACTGCATCGCCCACCTCCTGCACCTCATCCCGTACAAGCGGCTCGAGGCGGAGCCGGTGACGCTGCCCAAGCGGGACAGGAAGCACGCCTACGACGACACCCTGCGCGACCGGCGCTTCGTGCCCGAGCGCTACTGACGCGGCACGGCCGGAGGCAGCCTCAGAGCCTGTCCGACCGGCGCCTGCGCTTCCACGTCGAAACTCGTACGAGTTCCGACGGATCGCTTCGCGACGGGAAAACCGGCTTCGCTCGGGCGCCGCGCGGGCGTGCGATACGATTTCCGGCTGGAATCCTCCGGACGTCGTATCACGCCACCTGCCGCAATCCCGGCCCGGCGAACACCACCCGGTCGCGCCCCTGCGCCTTGGCCTGGTAGAGCGCCCGGTCGGCGAGGCCGAGCAGGGTCTCGAACTCGGCCGAGCCCCGGGCGATCCCGATGCTCACCGTGACCGCGAGGCCCGGCACCAGGTCCGGGCGCATCGCCGCGACGGCGTGGCGCACGGTCTCGGCGGCGGCGACTGCCTCGGCCGGGCCGGCGCCCGGGAGGAGGCAGGCGAATTCCTCGCCGCCGAGGCGCCCGAACACGGTGCCCGCCGGCAGGACCTGGCCGGCCGCGGCGCAGAAGCCGACCAGCACCGCGTCGCCGACGGCGTGGCCGAACGTATCGTTGACCCGCTTGAAGTGGTCGAGATCGAACAGCAGCAGGGCGGCCGGCCCCTCCGCCAGGATCCGGCGCGCTTGCCCCGCGAGCGCCCGGCGGTTGGCGATGCCGGTGAGCGGGTCGGTCTCGGCGACGCGGCGCTGCTCGGCCTCGAGCCGCTCCTTGGCGAGCGCCATGAACAGCACCGAGACCGCCACCGAGTAGAGCAGCGCGACGAAGCACAGGACCGCGACCCAGAAGGTCTGGGTCGGCGTGCCGACGGGCGGAACCGGCAGGACCAGGGTGGCGGGGATCCGCGCCCAGATCAGCAAGGCCTCGCTGGCGAGCAGGATCGCCGCCGGGGCCCGCGACGGCAGACGCTCGCCGCGATGGTGCCAGAGGGTGCGGGCGGCGAGCGCGCAGTACAGGCCGGCTATCGCGGAGGCCAGGATCACCCGCGCCCCGAGCGAGGCGGCGAAGGACGGCACCAGGCAGGCGGCAAGCCAGACGAGCGGGCCGGCGGCGATCGCCGGGCCCGAGACGCGCCGGGCCTCGAACGAGCAGGCGCCGCCCCAGATCAGCCCGAAGGCCGCGAGCATCGCCGCGTTGGCGACTCCGATCGACAGCCAATCCGGCGCGACGCCGCGCAGGCCGAACAGCGTGACGGCCGCCGCGCCGGTGATCTGGGCGGTGCCGAGGAAGCCCAGCGCCCGGGTCCGCCGCGTCTGGCTCCAGGACAGGAGGTACAGCGCCCCCATGACCAGCGTCACGAAGACGGTCACGGTCACCAGGGTCGGCGCGTCCAGCTTCATCCCGTGGTTCCCGCCCTGCCCCGACTGGGGAATCGCGGTATAGCACGGCTGTTTGCCCACAGAATGTTCATTCGACGCGGCACAACCCACGAATGGGGGACGGTCGAGCAAAATTTTCGGTCAGGCGCCGGCGGGGTCTCCGTCCGGCGCCGGCGGACCGCGCCTACTCGGCCAGCCGGCGGAAGCGCCAGGCCACCCGGGTGCCGTCGCCGGCGGTGAGGTGGAGCACGATCTGCTCGGTGCGGCGGGCGCCGTTGAAGGCGGCGAAGTACACGCTCTCCTCGATCACCGGATCGATCTCGTCGGCCTCGAACAGCCAGGGGGCGCCGGCCACGGCGAGGCGCACGCCGCGCCCGACCCGGCTGGCCCGCACGGTCGGGTGGAGGTGGAAGCGGATCGCCGCCTCGACCGGCGTGCCGGGACCGGCCTCGTCGCGCACGAAGCCGTCATGCCCTTCGAGCAGGGCGCCGTCCGGATGCAGGCGCCAGCGCCGCTCGTGGCGGAAGCCCAGCGTCGGGGCGTAGCCGTCGTGGCGGGCGGCGAGGACGCTGGCGCCTGCCGCGTCGGTGCCGCGCTCCACCGCGACCTCGGCGGGCCCCCGCACGATGATCGGCCCCATCCGGCGCGTCAGCCAGGCGGCGAGCGGGTGGATCAGGCCGGGCTGCGACAGGCCGAGGAAGCGGCAGGAGGAGGTGTCGGCGAGGCAGGCGGTGGAATGCGCTGCGGTGGTGCGGGCGAGCGCCCGCATCTCCTCGCCGGTGGCCGGCATGCCGCAATTCACCACCAGCCGCTGCGGCCCGCAGGACAGTTCGAACGACAGGCAGCCGGCCCCGGCCCGCGCCGAGTAGGCCGGCGGCGGGGCCGCGCCGATATCGGCCACCACCAGGGTGCCGCCCGCACCCTCGAGCCGGGCGTAGCCGGAATGCGGCGCGTGCATCAGGGGCTTGGCCAACGCCCCGTCGTAGATCAGCAGGGTGGCGAGCTGGTCGGCTGCGGTCGCCCCCATGCCGTTGTGGTGCCCGAGCGAGGCGTCGCCGTGGCGCAGCAGGCGCAGGAGCGGCAGCATCCGGTCGATGGCGTTGAGCAGGGCCTCCGGGGGGGCGATGTCGCGGCTCAGGAAGCTCTGGCGCAAGGGCAGGAGGTCGAGGAGCAGGTCCTTGGCGAAGCCCGGATCGCGGCTGCGATGGCCGCCATCGGGCAGGATCTGGCGGGTCAGCTCGCGGTGGAGGAGCCGCGTGCCCCGGCGCAGCACCGGATCGAACCCCTCGCAGCACAGGCCGGCATAGGCGAGCGCCACCGCGGCGACGAGGCGGTCGCGGGGCGGGACGCCGCGGCGCAGCGCCCGGTCGAGAGCCCGGGTGCAGCGCCCGACCTGGCGCAGGAAGGCCTGGTAGAAGGCGTGATCGGCGCCCTCCAGCACCAGCGGCGACTGGCACAGCAGCGAGATCAGCCGCCGCGCGACCACCGCCGGACGCTGGGCCAGCGCCTGATCGCCGCGGCCGGCCATGAAATCCTGCACCAAGGCGCGGGCGT
This sequence comes from Methylobacterium sp. DB0501, assembly GCF_011043735.1. Classification (GTDB taxonomy): domain Bacteria; phylum Pseudomonadota; class Alphaproteobacteria; order Rhizobiales; family Beijerinckiaceae; genus Methylobacterium; species Methylobacterium alsaeris. Next base: position 207,400 of record NZ_JAAKGV010000008.1, read on the forward strand.
TGGCGCGCGACAACGCGCTCTCGGCGGCGCGCAGGTGGCGCAGCCAGCCGAAACCGTAGAGGTCCTCGCCCCATTGGGGCGAGGGCGGCGCGAAGTCGAACGGCGAGCGCCCGCCGGTGGCGAGCGCCCGGCCGGCGAACACGAACAGGCCGGCATAGATGTCGGCCGCGACGGTGGCGTCGCTGGTGCGCAGGTCCTGCGGCGCGATCACCAGGCCGGTCGGGCGCAGGCGCGCCAGCGCCGAGGGGCGCGAGGTCGCGCGGACGGCGGCCCCCCGTGCCATGCGCCCCGCCTCGCGCCCGAGGAGCCGGTAGAACCGCCAGCGGTCAGGCCCCCACCCCACGCCACCTCCTGCCCGGCCGCCCATCGCCACTCGTCGCCATCGTCAGAGGGCGGCCGCCCGCGTCAAGGAATGGTCAAGGATCATCACGGGGTCAAACCGTCCGTCCGGCCCGTGAACAGGTTCCGCGTCTCGCTCACGCATCGTGCCTCACGCCTCGCGCCGCTCCAGCCGCACGGCGTAGAACCCGTCGAGGCCGCCGCGGCCCTCGTCGGACCAGTGCGACGGCAGGGTGCGCAGGTCTCCCGCGGCCGTGACGAGGGCGGCGTCGCCGACCTCGTCGGGGGCGATCGGGCGACGGGCGAAGTCCGGGTGGCGCTTCAGGAAAGCCTCGGCCTGGCCCTCGCCCTCCTCCGGCTCCAGCGAGCAGGTGCAGTAGACGAGGCGCCCGCCCGGGCGGGTGAGCCGCGCCGCCTTGTCGAGGAGCCGGCGCTGGAGCCCGACGAGGCGGGTCAGGTCCCCCTCGCCCTTCGCCCACGGCACGTCCGGGTGGCGCCGGACCGTGCCGGTGGCGCTGCACGGCGCGTCGAGCAGCACGGCGTCGAAGGGCTCGTCCTCGGGCAGGGCGAGCGCGTCGAGCGCCTGCACCGCGGCGTTGAGCCCGAGCCGGGCGAGGTTGGCCTCGAGCCGGCGCAGGCGCGGGGCGGAGCGGTCGACCGCCAGCACCGCGGCGCCCGCGGCGGCGAGCTGGGCGGTCTTGCCGCCGGGCGCCGCGCAGAGGTCGACCACCCGCTCGCCGGGCCGCGCCCCGAGGAGATGGGCCGGGAAGGCGGCGGCGGCGTCCTGCACCCACCAGGTGCCCTCCGCGAAGCCCGGCAGCTCGGGCACCGGCGTGCGGGCATCGTCGAGGCGCAGGCTCAGGCCGCCCGGCAGGCGCCGGCCGTCGAGGCCGCCGGGAATCGCCGCGCCGGGGCGCAGGGTGAGGTCGAGCCCGGCGCCCCGGGCATTGGCGGCCGCGATGGCCCGGGCCGTCTCCTCGCCGTAGGCGGCGATCCAGCGCCGCGCCAGCCAGTCCGGCGTGTTGAGGCGCAGGGGCTCGGCCTCGCCCTCGCGGAGGATGTCGTCGCGCTCGCGGGCGACCCGGCGCAGGACCGCGTTGGCGAGGCCGGCGAGGTGCTGCAGCCCGGGCTCGGATTTCGCCAGCCGCACCGCGAGATCGACGGCGGCGTGATCCTGGACGTTGAGGTAGAGGATCTGCGCCGCCCCGGTGGCGAGCAGCGCGACGAGGCCCGGACGGTCCTCCGGCAGGCCCTGGGCGAGGCGCTGGTGCAGGGCGTGGCGGATCACCCCGAGATGCCGGAACGTCGTGGTGGCGATGGCGCGGGCGAGGGCCGCATCCTGCGGCGGCAGCACGGCCCGCTGGAACGCCGGCTCCATCGCGTCCTCGAGCGCCGTGCCGCGGTTCTTGCCGAGCAGGTCCGCCACGGTCCCCCAGGCGAGACGCCGTGCCGGCAATCCGGCGGCCTCGGTGTTCTGTCCGTCCATCCCCGCTCCCCCGCGCCCCTTGCGCGGATGATGGGCCCGCCACCGGGCCCGACCTTGACGCTGCCGCCCGCGCCCTCCACCTCGAAGGGATCGGCGGCCCCTGCGCCGGGGTGGCATCCGGCCGCCCGAGATGCAAGCGCCGCGACGGACGAGGCAGCGAGAGTCGATCGATGAGCGAGAGCGAGGCCCCTCACCATGAGCCCCCTGCCCATGAGACTCCGGCCCATGAGACTCCGGCCCGTAAGGCCCTGACGCCGGCGGCGCAGCGCGCCCTCGCCGAGGCCGAGGCGCGCCGGGCGGAGATCGACGCCCGGGCCGAGGAGATCCGGCACGAGCGCGAGATCAACGGGCGCGGCGGTCTCGAGCCGGTGCGCTACGACGATTGGGAAGTGAAGGGTCTGGCGACCGACTTCTGAGGAGGCGTTCGATGGGGTTGCTCGACGGCCTGCTCGGCCATGGCAGCGACGCGGCACCGGAGGCGGTGGCCCAGGAACTCGACGGGATGCTGGTTCCGGGCGAGACCGTGCAGGTGGCGTTCCGGGTGATCCGCGACCTGATGGTCTTCACCGACCGGCGGATGATCCTGGTCGACAAGCAGGGCGTGACCGGCCGCAAGGTGTCGTACCTGACCGTGCCCTACCGGGCGATCACCTCGTTCTCGATCGAGAATGCCGGCAGCTTCGACCTTGATTCGGAATTGTCGATCTGGGTCTCGGGCCGGCCCGACCCGATCACCCGTACGCTGAAGCGCGGGGCCGACATCCGCGGGATCCAGCGGGCGATCGCGGCGACGTTGCGCTGAGGAACGTTCCTCGACGCACTGCCTCGACGGCCGGATCCGTGATCCTCCGCGTCGTTCCGGGCTCCGCTCTCGCGGCTGCGGAACGACGCGGAGGGTTTGGTCGTGTGGTGAGACCGGGGGTCGAGCCCGACGGCCTCGTCAGCGCGTCACCACCACGGTGGTCCCGACCTGGACGCGGCCGTAGAGATCGGCCACGTCCTGGTTGTACATCCGGATGCACCCATAGGACGCGAAGGTGCCGATCGAGCCCGGCCGGTTGGTGCCGTGGATCGCGTACTCGCCCCGGTCGAGGGTCAGCGCCGCGATGCCCATCGGGTTGCTCGGCGAGCCGCCGGCGATCACGTCCGGCAGGCGGGGATTGTCCCGCTTCACCTCGTCGGGCGGCGACCAGGCCGGCCGCAGGTACTTGCCGTCGATGCGGGCATAGCCCGTCCATTGCTTGCCGGCCTTGCCGACCGCCACGGGATAGCGGATCGCCGTCCCGTCGCCGTTCACGAAGTACAGCCGCCGCTCGGCGGTGCGCACCACCACCGTGCCGGCCTCCGCCGCCGCCGCGTCGAACGCGACCAGCTCCCGCGCAGCGGCCGGTCCGGCCGCCAGCATCGCCGCGACGAACGCCGCCGCGGCCCATCCACTCTGCTTGTGCATCCCTGCGGTCCTCGAGCGTGACCTTTTCAGCCAAGCGATAATCCGCCGGGAAACCTGTCGTTCCGGTTGGCAAAGATGCTTGCCGGGGCGTGAAGGACGGGGGGATGGGCGGGAGCGTTAAGGGGAGGTTTGCGCCACGCCCGAACCCTTCCCGCGGACGCGGCGCCGTCATCGGGCGCGAGCCGTTTCCGGACACGTCGTCCCGCGCCCGCCCGACTCCGCCGGGCACCCTCCCCCGCAGGGGAGGGTTCGGAAGCGGCGCTCCCGCGAACGCCGCTCTCACACCACCCGGAGCGGCTTTTCCAGCACCCGCAGCACCTGCGCGAGATCGTGCCCGCGCTTCAGGATGCGGCCGGTCTCGGCGATCACCGCGTAGGCGCCCTGGCGGCGGGCGAGGCGGGGATCCTTCTCGATGCGGTAGAGCGGCCGCTCGGAGGTACGGCGGTGGATGGAGAACACGGCCTTCTCGCGGGTGAAGTCGATCGTGTAGTCCCGCCACTCGCCGTCCGCGACCATGCGGCCGTAGAGGTTCAGGATGACGCGCAGCTCGTCGCGATGGAATGACACCTGCGGTGCGGCGCGCGGGAAGGGCACCACGTGGGCCCCGGTGCCGGCGCTCCAGCTCTCGGTCGTCTCTCCCTCGCTCATCGCTCCTCCTGTCCGTCGGGGGTGGCCCTGCGGGGTCACCCTGATTGTCGGGGTGATTCGCGCCACGGCGGCGCAGTGAGCCGGCGAAGGGCCGGTCGGACCATGATGGGATCCGGAATACGGCCTCGCAAGGGTTGCGCCGGAGCGACAGCGCCCGGTTATCGTCTCGACACGAAACGGAAACTCACGGGAAAGGGCGGGCTCGCCCACAAAATGCCACAATCGCGCCGCGCGCCGGCCTTGATGCGCGCGCATGAAGGGACCGACCTCATGGCCCGTCCCGCCGGTCGCTCCGGTACCCAGCCCCCCAGCCTCCGGGAGGCCGGCGGTCCGGGCCACCTCCGAGGTTTCGAGACCCAAACCACTTCAGGGCCGCCTCCCCGTGGAGCGCGGTCCTTTTTTGAACCGGTGGTTACGGCTGCATCCACATCTGCGCCGCGAGCGCCCGGGTCCGGGCGACCCGGATGTGGTCGAGCGTCGAGAAACCGATCACCAGGGCCCCGGCCAGAAGCGCGACCGGGAGGGCGAGCGCCAGGAAAGGGTTCTGCCGCGGCGGCGTGGTCATGCATCCTCCTCTGGTGGCGGGCTCGGTGTTTCGGAACGCGCCCGGCCGCTCCTGGTGCCAGCCCGGGCGCCATCCGCCAAGGGGCTATCAAGGGGCCTTGCAGGCGGCCATCAGCCCGCCAGCGGCGCGAAGAAGCAGAATACGATGCCGCCGCGGTGACACCAGTGGTAGCGCCCGTCCTGGCTCGGCCGCACCTTGTCCAGCGGCACGAAGATCCCGTGCGTCCGGTAGCCGCCCGGCACCTCGACGGCGTCGGAGATCGGCTCGCAATCCTGATCCGAGCAGCATTCGTAGGGGTACCAGGAATGGATGGGCTGGACGAAGGAGAGGGCGGCAACGGCGAGGGCGACCTTCATGGGCGGCGTACCTCCTGCGGCTGAAGCCTGAGCCGGGCGGGCCCGGACGAGCGGGAGCGGCACGCCGCGTGCCACGGCCCGGCGCATCATCGTCGCACGAGGGCCCCTCTCCCGATCCGGCAGGTCCGGCTCGGCCTTCAGGGGCGATCATCGCGCCGCGGGACCCGGAAGGAAACTTCACCGATTGCAGGGGATGGATTTCGGGACCGGAATCGGGGCAGACCCGCCCGATGCGCCCGTTCGAAGCCCGCCACGCCGCCCGCTATCCCGTCGTCATCGGCTGCGACGAGGTCGGCCGCGGGGCCCTGTGCGGCCCGGTGATCGTGGCGGCGGTGCATTTCGATCCCGCCGCCCTGCCCCCGGACCTGCTCGAGGCCCTCGACGACAGCAAGCGCCTCGACGCCGCGACCCGCGAGCGCCTGGCGCCGCGGATCCGGGCCGCCGCCCGCGTCGCGCTCGCCGGCGCCTCGCGCGACCTGATCGACCGGATCAACGTGCGCGCCGCCACCCTCGACGCGATGCGCCGGGCGGTCGGGCGGCTCGGCATCACGGCGGACGTGGCGGTGGACGGGCGCGACGTGCCACCCGGGCTGCCCCTGCCCTGCCGGGCGCTGGTCGGCGGCGACCGGCTGGTGCCGCAGATCGCCGCCAGCTCGATCGTCGCCAAGGTGGTGCGCGACCGGCTGATGCGGGCGCTGTCCTTGCGCCACCCGGCCTATGCCTGGGAGCGCAATGTCGGCTACGGCACCGCCGCGCACCGGGCCGCGATGGCGGGGCAGGGCCTCACACGGCACCACCGCCTCAGCTTCAAGTCGCGCGCCTCGTGACACGGTCCATGCGCATCCCGCGCTTCCGCTCGGCGCCCGGACCGTCGTAAGCTCCCCCCGACGCGCACGGGCCGAACGGCCGGCGCCGCCAGGGAGGACGACGCGTGAGCACCCAGAGCCGGAAGAGCGCCCGATGACACTCGCGATGACGCCCATGTCGCGCCGGGTGATGAACCTCGCCCATGCCCTCACCCAGGCCGCCGCCCGCCATCCGGACCGACCGGCCCTTCTCTGGGGCGAGCGGCGCTGGAGTTGGGCCGCCTTCGACGCCCGCGTCTCCGCGCTCGCGCATGCGCTCACGGCGCGCGGGGTGCGAAAAGGGGACCGCCTGCTGGTTCATGCCCGCAACGGCAACGCCATCCTGGAGATCATGTACGCGGCGTTCCGGCTCGGCGCGGTGTTCGTGCCGACGAACTTCCGGCTGATGCCCGACGATGTCGCCTATCTCGCCGGGCAGTCGGGCGCGACCGCCTTCCTGTGTCACGCCGATTACCCCGACCACGTCGCCGCCGTGCGCGCCGCCTGCCCGTCCCTGCGCCACGTCGTCGTCATCGGCGAGGGCCCGGCCGAGGGCGAGGCCTACGAGGACCTGCTCGCCGAGGGCGAGGGCAAGCCGGCCGCGAACGTCGCGGTCGAGCACGACGATCCGTGCTGGTTCTTCTACACCTCCGGCACCACCGGCAAGCCGAAGGCCGCGGTGCTGACCCACGGCCAGATGGCCTTCGTCATCACCAACCATCTCTGCGACCTGATGCCGGGCACGAGCGCGGAGACCGACGCCTCGCTGGTGGTGGCGCCGCTCTCGCACGGGGCCGGGGTGCACGCGGTGGCGCAGGTCGCCCGCGCCGTGACCTCGGTCCTGCCGGCGTCCGAGCGGTTCGACGCGGCGGAAGTCTGGGGGCTGGTCGCGCGCCACCGCATCACCAACATGTTCACGGTGCCGACCATCCTGAAGATGATGGTCGAGCATCCGGCGGTCGACGCCAACGACCATTCGTCCCTGCGCCATATCATCTATGCCGGCGCGCCGATGTACCGGGAGGACCAGAAGCGGGCGTTGCGCACGCTGGGCAAGGTGATCGTCCAGTATTTCGGCCTCGGCGAGGTCACCGGCAACATCACGGTGCTGCCCCCCGCCCTCCACGAGGCGGAGGACGGACCTCAGGTGAAGATCGGCACCTGCGGCTTCGAGCGGACGGGCATGCAGGTGCAGATCCAGGACCCGGAGGGCCGCGAGGTCGGGCCGGGCGAGACCGGCGAGATCTGCGTCTGCGGCCCGGCGGTCTTCGCCGGCTACTGGGAGAACCCGAAGGCCAATGCCGACGCGTTCCGGGACGGCTGGTTCCGCACCGGCGACCTCGGCACCCTCGACGCCGAGCGCTTTCTCTATATCACCGGCCGCGCCTCCGACATGTACATCTCCGGCGGCTCGAACATCTACCCGCGCGAGATCGAGGAGAAGATCCTGGCGCATCCGGCGGTGGCCGAGACCGCGGTGCTCGGCGTGCCCGACCCGACCTGGGGCGAGATCGGCATCGCGGTCTGCGTGCCGCGTGAGGGCATGGCTCTGTCCGAGGAGGACGTGATGACGTTCCTGTTCGACAAGGTCGCCCGCTACAAGCTACCCCGCCGGGTCATCCTGCGCGAGTCGCTGCCGAAATCCGGCTACGGCAAGATCACCAAGAAGATGGTGCGGGAGGAGCTGGAAGCCGCCGGCCTCCTCGGCGAGAGGGTGCAGGGATCGGGGGCACGCGGGTGAGCGCGTCGCCGATGCGGACCGGGACGCCGCCCCTCGCCACCCTGGCGCAGCCGGGCCCCCCGCGGGTGGAACGCTGGCTCGCCGCCGGCGGCGACCTGATCCACCGCACCCTCGACCTCGCGCCGGGGCGCACGCTCCTCGACGCCGTCGCGGCCCCCCTCGCCGAGGCCGGGATGCGCGGTGCCGTGGTCCATCTCTCGGGCGGGCGCTTCTCGCCCTTCGCCTACGTGATGCCGGCCCTCTCGGCCGAGCCGCGTTACGCCGCCTATTACAGCGAGACCTTCCGGCCCGGGGGCGAGACCCGGCTGGAGCGGGCGAGCATCACCTTCGGCGAGCGCGACGGCGCGCCCTTCCTGCACGTCCACGGCACCTGGATCGAGGCCGACGGACGCCGCCGCGCCGGCCACCTGCTGCCGGTGGAGGTGGTCGTCGCCGCGCCGGTCCGTGCGGAAGCCTGGGGAACGGCAGACGCCGCCTGGCGGGTCGAGCCGGATGCCGAGACGAACTTCCCGCTGTTCACGCCGGCAGGCCCGGGGGCGGGCGCGCCGGCCTGCCTGCTGCTGAAGATCCAGCCGAACGAGGAGATCCACGCGGCGATCGAGGCGGCGGCCCGGGCGCACGGCCTCGCGGCAGCGCGGGTGCGCGGCATCGGCAGCATCGTGCGCCCGGCCTTCGCCGACGGGCGGGTGATCCCGACCGATGCGAGCGAGGTGCTGATCCGCGACGGGACCGTGCGGCCGGGGCCGGACGGTGGGTTGGTCGCGCATCTCGACATCGCGGTGGTGGATGTCGACGGCGGCATCCACGAAGGCGTCCTGCGCCGCGGCGCCAACGCCGCCTGCATCACGTTCGAGCTGTGCCTGACGGCGGAGTGAGGCCGGCGCGCTCGATGCCGTAGACGTGCACGCGCTCGTCGCGGCGACGGGCGGGGGCGTGCACCGTGTCCTCGCGGCGGAACGTCATGCCGAGCGCCCGCATGACGGCGAAGGAGCCGGCATTGTCCGGCTGGGCGCTCGCCTCGATCCGGTCGAGGTCGAGCCACGCGAAGGCGGCCGGCAGCAGGGCCGCGGCCGCCTCGCTCAGGTATCCGCGACGGTGATGCGCTTCGCCGAGCCAGTAGCCGAGGCTGGCCGTCCGTGGATCGTCGCGGGTCCGGTGCAGCATGATCCAGCCGAGGAGTTCGCCATCGCCCCGGGCGGTCACCGCGAGGGAGAGCGCCTGCCCGGCTTCGGCCAGGGCGCGCGCCGCCGCGATCCGCTCCCGTGCCATCGCGACGGTGAAGGGCAGCGGCCAGGAGGCGAGCCACCGGCTCACTGCCGGACTCATCAGGGCGCTGGTCGCCGCCGCGTCCTCGTGGGCGACGAGGCGGAGGTGAAGACGGGGGGTGTCGAGGGTGGGTGGGGGAGCGCCGGTCATGGCGGCAGGGTAGCAGGGATGTCCGTCGGGGAAATGCGGGGAGCCCTCGTCGATGGGTGACAGGGCAGTCCCGGCCATTCTCGGCTCCGCGAAAAGGCGCGGGATCTCTCCTCTCCCCGCTCGCGAGGAAGAGGGGGAATCCATGTTCATCCGGCACGGTCCGCCCCTCAGAACAGAGTGTATTGCCCACCCACCCGCACCGGCGCCGCGAACAGGTCCGTCCGCAACCGCACCCTCTCCGCCGGATAACCCAGCCGCGTCATCGCCACGCGCATCCGCTGGTCCAGGAGATCCGCGTAGGGCCCCGTCCCGGTGAAGCGCCGGCCGTAGGTCGCATCGTAGACCTTGCCGCCCCGGGCTTGGGCGAGCAGCGAGAAGGTCCGCCCGGCCCGATCGGGATAATGCTCGGCGAACCAGTCGCGCATGAGGTCGGCGAGTTCGTGCGGCAGGCGCAGGAGGACGCCGCCGGCCTCGCTCGCCCCGGCCTCGCGGGCGCGGGAGAGCACGGCTTCGATCTCGTGGTCGTTGAGGCCCGGGATCAGCGGCGCCACCAGGACCATCACGGGCACGCCGGCTTCGGCCAGCGCCCGGATCGCCGCGAGGCGCTTCTCGGGGCGCGGGGCGCGGGGCTCCATCCGGCGGGCGAGGTCGGGGTCGAGGGTGGTGACCGAGAGCGCGACCTTCACCAACCCGTCGCGGGCCATCGGCACCAGGACGTCGAGGTCGCGCAGCACGAGGTCGGACTTGGTGACGAGGCCGACCGGGTGGCGGAAGCGGGCCAGCACCTCCAGCACCTGCCGCGTCAGGCGATGGCGCCGCTCGATCGGCTGGTAGGGGTCGGTGGCGGTGCCGAGGGCGATGGTGCGCGGAGTGTATCCCCGGGCCGAGAGCTCCCGGTCGAGCAGGGCGGCGGCGTCGGGCTTGGCGAAGAGCCGGGTCTCGAAGTCGAGCCCCGGCGAGAGGCCGACATAGGCGTGGTTCGGCCGGGCGAAGCAGTAGACGCAGCCATGCTCGCAGCCGCGATACGGGTTGATCGAGCGGTCGAAGCCGATATCGGGCGAATCGTTGCGGGTGATGAGCTTGCGCGCCCGCTCCAGCGTCACCTCGGTGCGCAGCGGCGGCAGATCCTCCTCGATCTCCCAGCCGTCGGCGAAGGCCTCGCGGTCGGCGGCCTCGAACCGGCCGGTCGGGTTGGCGGTGGCGCCGCGTCCGCGGCGGCTCTCCGCCGCCGGGGTCGATCCGGCGAGGCGCCGCCCCTCTCCCCGCCCGCATCCCGCTTCCATTCCGGCCTCCGCATGATCGCGGCCGAGACTGGAACAAAACATGAACAATCACAAGGGCCCATGAGAGCCCGTGAAAATGCCAACCATCGAGGCAGGACGGGACGCTTCCCATCCGCTATGGCGCAACCATGTTCACGGCTGCCATCCATCTCCCCGGTGCGATCGACCCGGAGCGCATCGACGCGCTCGCCGACACCCTCGCGGCCCTGGTGGCCGGCGTGGCGGCGGGCGTGGTGGGCGATGCGGTGATCGCGGCGGTGCATCCGGACGACCCGGAGGTCGCCACCATGGCGGAGAGCACCGGGGCGGCCCTGGTGGCGTGCGGGCGCAACCCGTGGGCGGCGGCGGCCGGGCCGGCGCGGCGGCCCTGGATGCTGTGCCTGGAGGCCGGCGACGTGCCGGCGGAGGGGTGGATCCGGGTGCTCGACCGCTTCGGCGCCACGACGCAAGCGGAAGCGGTCGGCCGCCTGCGCCGCCTGCACGCACCGCTGTTGGAGCGGATCGCCGGACGGCGCGAGACGCTGACCGGCACCCGTCGGGTTCGGGCCGGCGACGTCGTTCGGGTGGAAGCCCTGCGGGCGGGCCTGCCGTTGCGCGCCCGCCTGCCGGTCAGGCCCCTGCGGGCTTCGCTGCTGCGGAGCTAGCGGCCCCGCGCTTCAGGTGCTCGTCGAGGCGCGGCATGATCTCGACGAAGTTGCAGGGCCGGTGCCGGTAATCGAGCTGGGCCGCCAGGATGCCGTCCCAGGCGTCGCGGCAGGCGCCGGGCGAGCCGGGCAGCACGAACACGTAGGTGGCGTGGACGACGCCGGCCGTGGCGCGCGATTGCAGCGTCGAGGTGCCGATCTTGTCGTAGGAGATGCGGTGGAAGATGGCGGAGAAGCCGTCCATCCGCTTCTCGAACAGCGGCTCCAGCGCCTCCGGCGTCACGTCGCGGCCGGTGAAGCCGGTGCCGCCGGTGGTGATGACGACGTCCACCCCCGGATCCGCCGCCCAGGCCGTCACCTGGGCGCGGATCGCCTCGACCTCGTCCGGCACGATCGCCCGGGCGGCGAGGCGGTGGCCCGCGCCCGTCAGCCGATCGGCGAGCGTGTCGCCCGAACGGTCGTCGGCCGACGTGCGGGTGTCGGAGACGGTGAGCACCGCGATCCCGAGCGGCACGAAGTCCCGGGCGAGGTCCAGCCGGGTCTGGTCGAGGCCTGCCATCAGAGCTGCGAGGCCCGGAAGGTGTCGCAGGACTGGGTCTGGCCGCTGCGGTAACCGGTCTGGAACCAGCGCATGCGCTGGGCCGATGAGCCGTGGGTGAAGGAATCCGGCACCACGTAGCCCTGGCTCTGCTTCTGGAGCTTGTCGTCGCCGATGGCGCTCGCCGCCTGCATCGCCTCCTCGATGTCGCCGGGCTCGAGGGCGTTGAAGCGGTCGTTCGAGTTCTTGGCCCAGACGCCGGCGAGGCAGTCGGCCATCAGCTCGACGCGGACCGAGAGCGCGTTCGATTCGCGCTCGCCGACCTGCTGCTGCTTCTGCTGCACCTTGGGCAGGATGCCGAGCACGTCCTGGACGTGGTGGCCGACCTCGTGGGCGATCACGTAGGCATAGGCGAAGTCGCCCTTGACGTGGAACTTCTGCTCCATCTCCTTGAAGAAGGAGGTGTCGAGATAGACCTTCTTGTCGAGCGGGCAGTAGAACGGGCCCATCGCGGCCCGGGCCTGGCCGCAACCGCTTCGGGTGCCGCCGGTATACAGCACCATCGTGGTCGGGGTGTATTGGCGCCCGGTCTGGTTCGGCAGCACCGTCTTCCACACGTCCTCGGTGTTGCCGAGGATGGCGGCGGCGAACTTGCCGGTCTGGTCGCTGGGGGCGCCGGTGCGCCGGTCGGGCTGCGGCTGTCCTTGTTCCTGGGGGGCGCGCGGACGCGTCATCTGCTCGGCGCCGCCGATCAGGATCGACGGGTTGATGCCGGTGACCCAGCCGATGATGCACAGGATCACGATGGCGCCGATGCCCAGCCCCCCGGCCCCGCCGCCCGGAAAGCCGAAGCCTCCGCCGCCGCCACCCTCGCCGCGGCGGTCTTCGACGTTGTCGGAGGTGCGAAAATCTTCCCAGCGCATGGTCTGCTACCCGTCGGCCCGTGAACCTTGGCCGCGACGGCTACGCGGCGCAGGCGAAAGGCTCAAGGGTAATCGACCAGGGCCGGCACGGTTCCGCTTTGCCGCACGGGCCGGCGGTCAGGCGCCGCCCTCGTCGAGGGCGGCCCGCAGGGCCCGGAAGTCGCGCCAGGCGAGGCGCTTCTGCAGCGGCTGGCGCAGCAGGTAGGCCGGGTGCAGGGTGGCGAGCAGCCGGATCTCGCGCCGCCCGGTGCGATACGGGAACCAGCGCCCGCGCGACTTGAGGATGCCGTCCTTGGTGCCGGCGAGCGCCTGGGTGGCCACGCCGCCGAGGCAGACCAGGATGTCGGGATCGGCCAGTGCGATCTGCCGCTCGATGAACGGCTTGCAGGTCGCGAGCTCCTGGGGGGTCGGGTTGCGGTTGCCCGGCGGGCGCCAGGGCACGACGTTGCCGACATAGGCGTTGGTGCGGTCGAGCCCGACCGCCGCCATCATCCGGTCGAGGAGCTGGCCCGACCGGCCCATGAACGGCTTGCCGACCCGGTCCTCGTCGGCCCCCGGCGCCTCGCCGACGAACATCACGCGGGCCTGCGGGTTGCCGTCGGCAAAGACGAGGTTCTTGGCGGTGAAACGGAGCGCGCAGCTCTCGAACCGGGCGAGCAGGGCTTCCAGCTCCTCCAGGCTCGCGGCGGTGGCGGCGAGTTCCCGCGCGTCGCCCGCGGCCTCGCCCGGGGCGGCGGCGGCGGAGCGGCCGTAGGTGCTGGGTGCCTCCTGACGAGGGACCTCCTGACGCGGCGCGTCCTGGTGGCGTGGCGCGTCCTGGCGCGGCGGGGGCCCGCCCCGGGCCGTCTCGGTCTCGGTCTCGGCCCGGGGCGGCGGCGCGTCGAGGCTCGCGGCCTCCGCCCGCGCGGCGCGGCGCGGCGCCTCCGACTCGGCGAAGCGATCGTGCGGCGTCTCGTCCAGTACGGCGTCGACGCCCGCCGCGACGTGAAAATCGAGGAAGGAGAGCAGGTCGCGGCTGTCGGGAGCGTCGGGAGTCATATGTACGATGTGGCGTGCCTTCCGGGTGTGGACAACAGGCGCGACACGGCGCCCACACGCATTCTCGCGCCGGAGACGGCGTGGCGGACGCTTGCACCCGGGGACACGCCGTCGCACGGTCCGGCCGACGGAACCGCTTGAGGCGGCCGAAGATCGTTTATATGTGAACTATTAGACGATAGGGGAGGACCAGGATGGAGCTGCCGGAACGCGAGGCGATGGACTTCGACGTGGTGATCGTCGGAGCGGGCCCGGCCGGGCTGGCTGCCGCCATCCAGCTGAAGCAACTCGCCGCGGAGGCCGGCACCGAGGTGTCGGTGGTGGTGGTCGAGAAGGGCAGCGAGGTCGGCGCCCACATCCTGTCGGGCGCGGTGATCGATCCGAGCGGCCTCGACAAGCTGGTGCCCGACTGGCGCGAGGACCCGGACCGCCCCCTCAAGACCGAGGTCGTGAAGGACGAGTTCATGTTCCTCGGGCCGGCGGGCGGCGTCTCGCTGCCGAACATCGCCTTCCCGAAGCTGATGAGCAACCACGGCAACTTCGTCGGTTCGCTCTCCAACGTGACGAAGTATCTCGGCCGCAAGGCGGAGGAACTGGGCGTGGAGATCTATCCGGGCTTCCCGGCCGCGGAGATCCTGTACGACGAGGCCGGCGCGGTGGTCGGCATCGCCACCGGCGACCTCGGCATCGCCCGTTCGGGCGAGGCGCGGGACGACTTCACCCGCGGCATGGAGCTGCGCGCCAAGTACACGGTGTTCGGCGAGGGCGCCCGCGGCTCGCTGACCAAGAAGCTGATCGACCGCTACCGCCTCAACCAGCATTCCGACCACCAGAAATACGGTCTCGGCGTGAAGGAGCTGTGGCAGGTCAAGCCCGAGAAGTTCCGGCCGGGGCTGGTGCAGCACTCGATGGGCTGGCCGCTGCCGAACAAGGCCGGCGGCGGCTCCTGGCTCTACCATTTCGACGACCACCTGGTCTCGGTCGGGTTCGTCACGCACCTGAACTACGAGAACCCGACCCTGTCGCCGTTCGAGGAGTTCCAGCGCTTCAAGACCCACCCGATGATCCGGGACGTGTTCGAGGGCGCCAAGCGCATCGGCTACGGCGCCCGGGCCATCATGGAGGGCGGCTGGCAATCGGTGCCGAAGCTCGTCTTCCCGGGCGGCTGCCTCGTCGGCGACTCCGCCGGCTTCGTCAACGTGCCCCGCATCAAGGGCTCGCACAATGCGGTGCTGTCGGGCATGCAGGCCGCCGGCGCGATCCACGAGGCGCTCGTCGCCGGCCGCGCCCAGGACGAGCTGACTTCCTACGAAGAGGGCTGGCGCGCGAGCCCGATCGGCTACGACCTGAAGCGGGTGCGCAACGTCAAGCCGCTCTGGTCCAAATACGGCACGGTCATCGGCGTGGGCCTGGGCGGCCTCGACATGTGGCTCAACGAGCTCGCCGGCCTGTCGCTGTTCGGCACGCTCAGCCACGGCAAGCCGGACTATGCCTGCACCAAGCCGCTCAAGGACGTGACGCCGATCAAGTACCCCAAGCCCGACGGGGTGCTGACCTTCGACCGTCTCTCGTCGGTCTACCTGTCGAACACCAACCATGAGGAGGACCAGCCGGTCCACCTCCAGGTCAAGGACATGGGCCTGCAAAAGTCCTCCGAGCACGACGTGTTCGGCGGGCCGTCCGGCCGCTACTGCCCGGCCGGCGTCTACGAGTGGATCGAGGAGGGCGGTGCGCCGCGCTACCAGATCAACGCGCAGAACTGCGTCCACTGCAAGACCTGCGACATCAAGGACCCGAACCAGAACATCAACTGGGTGACGCCGGAAGGTCCGGGCGGTCCGAACTACGTGAATATGTGAGGGGTCTGGCGAGCCCTGATCGTCGGCTCGCCGGTTCCCACTTCTCTCCGTCGTCCCGGGGCTCGACGAAGCCGAGAACCCGGGACGACCGTGCGGATGTCAAAAGCCTCGGAGCGCGCCGTCTCGCGCATCGATCCTCACGCCGCCCTGACCGTCGTCACGAACCGCCCGACCTCCCCGCGCAGATGCTCCGACTGGCGCGACAGCTCGCTTGCCGCCGACAGGACCTGGCTCGCCGCCACCCCGGTCTCGTCGGCCGCGCCCGCGACCTGGACGACGCTGCCCGTCACCTCACCGGTGCCCTTGGCCGCCTCGGCGATGGTGCGAACGATCTCCTGGGTCGCCGCGCCCTGCTCCTCCACCGCCGCCGCGATGGCGGTCGAGGCGGCGTCGATCTCGCCGATCCGCCCGGCGATGCCGCCGATCGCCGCGACGGCCTGCTCGGTCGAGCCCTGGATGCGGGCGATCTGGTCGGCGATCTCGGCGGTGGCGCGTCCGGTCTGGCCGGCGAGCGCCTTCACCTCGGCCGCCACCACGGCGAAGCCGCGCCCGGCGCTGCCGGCCCGCGCCGCCTCGATCGTGGCATTGAGCGCCAGCAGGTTGGTCTGGTCGGCGATCGACGAGATGAGCGCCAGCACGTCGCCGATCCGCGCCGCCCCCCGGCGCAAGTCCTCGACGAGGCGGGCGGTCGCCCCGGCGGCATCCGCCGCGGCCCGGGCCATCTCCGCCGAGGCTCCGACCCGGGAGCCGATCTCGTGCACCGAGGCGCCGAGCTGTCCCGCCGCCGCCGCGACGGTCGCGACGTTCGAGGACGCCTCCTCGGCGGCGGCCGCGACGCCGGCGCTCTGGTCCGCCGTGCGGCCGGCGATCTCGCTCATGCCGCGGGCGGTGGCCTCCATCTCGGCGGCGGCGGCGGTCACCGCGGCGAGCACGCCGCCGACCGAGGTCTCGAACCGGTCGGCGAGGTCGCGGAGCGCCGCCCGGCGCTGCGCCTCGGCTCCGGCGCGGGCGAGCGCCGTCTCTTGCTCCAGGGCCGCCGTGCGGGCGAGGCCGTCGCGCAGCTGCCCCATGGCAGAGGCCATCGCGCCGATCTCGCTGCGGGACGAGGCGACCGGCACCGCCACCGCGAGGTCGCCGGCGGTGAGGCGGCGCATCGCCTCGATCATCCGGGCGAGCGGCCCGGTCACGCCGCGCACCAGCAGGAACGCCCCGCCGCCGACCGCCGCGCAAGCCCCGGCGAGGATCACCAGGGAGACGACGAGCCACGCCTCGCTCGCCCGGCCCTCGTCCGCCACGATCGCCGCGAGGGAGGCGGTGGCAGCAGCCCTCGCATCGGCGATGCCGGCGATGACCTCGCTCGCCTGTCGGAACCACTCCTCGGCCGCGACCGGATAGGAGTCGCGGGCGGCCCCGGCCCGCAGCACCGCTGCGCGGGTTGGCTCGAACGCCTCGAGCCGGCGGGTGGAGGCCGCCAGCGCATCGCGGAACCCCGCCCCGAGGGCGGCCGCGGAGGCGCCGGCCTGGGCCAGGGCCGCCTCGACCCGGCCGGCGAGGGACGCCATGGTGCGGACCTGGTCGACGGCGAGGGCCTGACGCCCGGCGATGACGGCATTGAGCCGCCCGCGCTCGCGCCCCGCGAACTCGCTCGCGTCCCACAAGGCCCGCTTGATGTCGAGGCCGTGATGGAGCGCGCCCGGCACCGCGCCGGCGATGCCGGCCCGCACCGCGTCGAACAGGGCCTGCTCGCGGGCGATCACGCCGGTGGCGGCCGGGAACCACGCCGCGGCGAGATCAGGATCGGGCGTGCCGGCGAGGACCCGGTCGACCCGCTGGCGCAGGGCCGCGAGATCGCGCCGCGCCTCGTCGAGGGCGGCGGCGGCCCGGGACACGGCGTCGTCGGCGCGCAGAGCCGCCAGGGCGGCGCCGAGACGACGGTCGCCCTCCTCGCGGAGCCGTGACAGAACCGGGCGCTCGGAGGCCGCCGGCGGTCCGGCGAGCCAGCCATTCGTCAGGCCGCGCTCGGCCGCCAGCGACGACGCGGCGGCGGCGAGCCCGTCGGTCACCCGGTTAGCCTCCGCCGCGCGCCGCATGATATCGGCCCTCTCCCAGGCCTGCATGGCCTGATACCCCGCGAGCCCGACCAGCAAGCAGCCGATCAAGCCCAGGATGAGGAATATTTGTCTGCGCAACGACATGTCCGGCGGCTCTGATGGAAGACTTGAGCGGTCCGGCCCATCTGACGCGGCGATTGCTAAAAATTGGTCTTACAACCTGGAAACCGGGCGGCCACACGATCGGTTGCGCTCCCGCGCGGCCGGCCCGCCCGGCGGCACGGAAGGCCGACCTCCGACACATCGCCGCCGCCGTTTGGTCTTGCCGCTGCCCCGCGCAGGGTCCAATGTCGCGCCGATTTCGCGTGCCGGCGCCGCGGCCGGCGCGACCACGGAGCCACGAGTTTGGTGCTCAAGACCCGAATCCCCGCCCCCCGCCGCGGTGGCGCGCTCGCCGCGCTGGCCCTCTTCCTCGCCGCTTCGACGGCGCCGGCCCTCGCGGCGCGTCTGCCGGTGCGGGAGGTTGCGGCCCCGCAATCCTACGAACCGGCGGATTCGCTGGAAGGCAACTTCCTGGCCGCCTACATCGCCGGCGCCTCCCGCGACACGGCGGCGGCGGCTACCTATTACCGCGAGGCGGTGAAGGGCGACCCGCGCAACGCGGAACTCCTCGAACGCTCCTTCGTGGCTCTGCTCGCCGACGGCTCGCTGCCCGAAGCCTTCCGCGCCGCCGAGCGGCTGACGGCCCGGGACGGGGCCAACGGCCTCGCCCAGCTCGCGCTGGGCGTGCAGAAGATCAAGGCCAAGCAATTCGCCGCGGCGCGCCAGAACCTGCAGCGCGGCGGCAAGGGCGCCGCCGCCGACCTGACCTCGACGCTGCTGACCGCATGGTCCTATGCCGGGGCCGGCGAAGGCAAGAAGGCGCTCGAGACCATCAACAAGCTCAAGGGCGAGCGCTACTACAACGTCTTCCGCGACTATCACGCGGGCCTGATCGCGGCGCTGGTCGGCGACAAGGTCGAGGCCGAGCGCCGGCTGAAATCGGCCTACGATGCCGACCGCAACACGTTGCGCATCGTCGACGCCTACGGCCGCTTCGAGGCGGATTCCGGCCGGCCCGACCTCGCGGTGGCGGCCTACCAGGAATTCGACAACGTCCTGCCGCGCCACCCGATCGTGCGCGACGCCCTCGACAAGCTGAAGGCCGGCAAGCCGCTGACGCCGCTCATCGCCACGGCCCAGGAAGGCGCCGCCGAGGTGCTCTACGGCCTCGGCTCGGCCGGGACCTCGCAGGGCGACGAATTGCCGGCGGTGGTGTACCTGCGCCTCGCGCTCTACCTCGCTCCCGAGCATTCCCTGGCGCTGCTGACGCTGGCCGACACGCTGGAGCGGATGAAGGCGCCGGACCGGGCGAACGAGGTCTTCGCCCGGATGCCGGCGAGCTCGCCGCTCAAGCTCAACGCCGACATCCAGATCGGCCTCAACCTGGAGCAGATGGGCAAGGGCGACGAGGCGATCGCCCATCTCGACCAGGTCGCCAAGACCTATCCCAACGACGTCGACGTGATCTCGGCGCTCGGCAACGTCCAGCGCTCGCGCAAGAAATACGCCGAGTCGGCCCAGACCTACACCAAGGCGATCGACCTGATCGGCGACCAGCCGGCGCGCAATTACTGGACCCTGTACTACTTCCGCGGCACGTCCTACGAGCGCGCCAAGGAGTGGACGAAGGCCGAGGCCGACCTGAAGAAGGCCCTCGATCTCGTGCCGGCGACGCAGCCGAACGGCCGCGCCCAGGTGCTGAACTACCTCGCCTATTCCTGGGTCGACCAGAACCAGAACATCGACGAGGCGTTCCGCATGCTCAAGCAGGCGGTCGACCTGCAGCCGCGCGACGGCATGATCATCGACAGCCTCGGCTGGGCCTATTACCGCCTCGGCCGCTGGGACGACGCGGTGCGGGAGCTGGAGAAGGCGATCGAGCTGAAGCCCGGCGACCCGACGATCAACGACCACCTGGGCGACGCCTATTGGCGCTCCGGCCGGCGGCTCGAGGGCAAGTTCCAGTGGCAGCACGCCAAGGACCTGAACCCGGAGCCGGAGGACCTGGCGAAGATCGAGGCGAAGCTGAAGGACGGGCTGCCGGAGCTGGAGAAGCCCGCCGCCACCGCCGAGAGCCAGCCCGCGCCGCAGCCCGAGATGCCGAAGGGCGCCCCGGCCCCGACCGAGCCGCCGGCGATGGGCACGGAGACGAAGAGCGGCGGCTGACGCCGTCCTCCCTCCTCGATGTGAGACGGATCGCGGGCGCGGTGCCGGACAGGCACCGCGCCCCTTGACCGTTTGACGACTTGCCTGTTCGAAGACTTGCCTGTTCGAAGACTTACCAGTTCGAAGACTTGCCCGTTCGAGAGACGACGACGTGCCTGCCCTCGCCACCCGCGCGCCCGCCAAGATCAACCTGACCCTGCACGTCCTGGGCCGCCGCCCCGGCGACGGCTACCACGCCCTGGAGAGCCTGGTGGCGTTCGCGGGATCGAACGCGGCAGACCTCCTGACCCTCGAACCCGGGCCGGCCCTCGACCTCGCGGTGACCGGCCCGACCGCCGGCCCGGCGGGCCCGACCGACGACAACCTAGTGATGCGGGCCGCCCGTCACCTCGCCGCCGAGGTGCCCGGGCTCGCGGTCGGGCGGTTCCGGCTGGTGAAGCGCCTGCCGGTGGCGGCGGGGATCGGCGGCGGGTCGTCCGACGCCGCGGCGGCCCTGAGGCTCCTGGGACGCCTCAACGGCCTTGCCCCCGATCACCCAGCCCTGATGGCGGCGGCGCGCCGCACCGGCGCCGACGTGCCGGTCTGCCTCGATCCGCGGGCCCGGATGATGCGCGGCGCCGGAGAGGCCGTGGGCTCAGCCCTCGCCCTGCCGCCGCTGCCGGCGGTGCTGATCAATCCCGGCGTGCCGGTCGAGACCGCACCGGTCTTCCGGGCGCTGGGCCTCAAGGTCGGCGAGGCGCATCCCCGTGCCGCGGACATCCATCCGGAGATCGCCGGGACGGACGGCCTCGACGCCCTGATCGCCCGCATCGCACCGGCCCGCAACGACCTCGAGGCTCCTGCCCTCACGGTCGCGCCGGTGATCGGCGACACCCTCGCCTCCTTGCGCGAACAGGCGGATTGCCGCCTCGCCCGGATGTCGGGATCGGGCGCCACGGTATACGGGCTGTTCGGCCACCGCGCGACGGCGGCCCGGGCGGCGCGGGCGATCGCGGCGGCGCAGCCGGGCTGGTGGGTGCGGGCGACGCTTTTGCGCTGAGCCCCCCGATCCGTCGGCGACATCCCGGGGCCGCACAGGAGGCCGTGCAGGTGCGGGAGCATGAGCGACGGCCGAGAGAATGAACCCTCCCCCGCAAAGGGGGGGTCATGATCGCACACCTTGCTCTGTCGCGGATCGTGCGGCCTGGCCTGCTCAGCGCGCCCGGGCGATGCAGAAATCCACCGCTTCCAGCAGCGCCTGCTTCATCGGCGAGTGCGGGAACAAGGCCAACGCGTCCTTGGCCATGGCGCCGTAATGGCGGGCGCGCTCGATCGTGTCCTCGAGGGCGCGGTGGCCGCGCATGATCGCGATGGCGTCGTCGAGGTCGCGGGGCTCCTCGATCTCCTGGCGCTCCAGGGTGCGGCGCCAGAACGCCCGCTCCTCGTCGTTGCCGCGGCGGAACGACAGCACCACCGGCAGGGTGATCTTGCCCTCGCGAAAATCGTCGCCGACATTCTTGCCGAGATCGGCGCTGGTGCCGCCGTAATCGAGGGCGTCGTCGACGAGCTGGAAGGCGATGCCGAGATTCATGCCGTAGCTGCGGCAGGCGGCGATCTCGGCCTTCGGGCGCTGGGCCAGGACGGGACCGACCTCGCAGGCGGCGGCGAACAATTCGGCGGTCTTCGCGCGGATCACCGCGAGGTATTCGTCCTCGCTGGTCTCGGTGCTGCGGGCGGCGGTGAGCTGCATCACCTCGCCCTCCGCGATCACCGAAGCGGCCGAGGACAGGATGTCGAGGGCGCGCAGGGAGCCCACCTCGACCATCATCTTGAAGGCCTGCCCGAGCAGGAAGTCGCCGACGAGGACGCTGGCCTCGTTGCCCCACTTGATCCGCGCCGCCACCTTGCCGCGGCGCATGTCGCTCTCGTCGACGACGTCGTCGTGGAGCAGCGTCGCGGTGTGCATGAACTCGACGCTGGCGGCGAGCTTCACGTCCCCGTCGCCGGCCGGATCGTACCCGGCCAGGGAGGCCGTCGCGAGGGTCAGGATCGGGCGCAGGCGCTTGCCGCCGGAGGAGATCAGATGGTTGGCGACCTCCGGGATCATCGTCACGTCGGAGCCGGTGCGCGACAGGATCATCGCGTTGACGCGCTCCATCCCGCCCGCCACCAGGCCCACCAGGGCGTCGAGGCTGGCCTCCGGATCGGAGGGTCTGTCCTGAAGGGGAAGTACGACGCCCACGCCCGCGCGATCTCCTCGGAGTCGCCCCGAACCGCGGGGCTCCTGATCTACTCCCGCCCCCTTTGGCACGCGAGCGCCCCCGGCGGCAACACGCAAGCTGCCGCAAGGCCCTGGAGCGGGGGCGCCGGCCTGGGGATGCGGCGCAACCGGCGCAGAGGTGTGGTATGGCCGCCGCGATCCGAGCAGGGACCGCGTGCCGCACCATGATCGAGCTGATCCGCACCAACGACCTCGTCCTGATCGGCTTCGCGGAGTCCCTTCTCAGCGGCGCCGCGATCCCGGTCCTGGTGGCCGACAACCACATCAGCGTGATGGAGGGGATGATCGGCGCCTTCCCACGCCGGCTGCTGGTGCCGGAGGACCATGCCCGCCAGGCCCGGCGCATCCTCACCGATGCCGGCCTCGCCCACGAGCTGCGCGATGCGCCCCGCCTCTGACCCCGAATCCTGGCTC
This sequence comes from Methylobacterium sp. DB0501, assembly GCF_011043735.1. Classification (GTDB taxonomy): domain Bacteria; phylum Pseudomonadota; class Alphaproteobacteria; order Rhizobiales; family Beijerinckiaceae; genus Methylobacterium; species Methylobacterium alsaeris. The sequence continues at coordinate 229,524 of NZ_JAAKGV010000008.1, forward strand.
GGCGGCCGGCTCTCCCTGCGCCAGCCGGCCCGCGGCGCCCACCGGGCCGGGACCGACGCGGTGCTGCTCGCCGCGAGCGCCGGCGCGGCGGGCGGGGAGAGCGTGTGCGACCTCGGCGCCGGGACCGGCGCGGTCGGGCTCGCGGTCGCGCAGGCCTGCCCGGAGGTGCGGGTAGCCCTGGTCGAGCGCGATCCGGAGGCCGCTCGCCTCGCCCGCCTCAACGCCGAGGAGAACGGGCTCGCCGACCGGGTCCGGGTGGTCGAGGCCGACGTGACGGCGCCGGGGCGCGCCCGGCGGGCCGCCGGCCTCCTGCCCGATTCGGTCGACCTTCTCCTCACCAACCCGCCCTTCTTCGAGCCCGGCCGCCACCGCGCCTCGCCGGTGGCGGCCCGCGCCGCGGCGCACGGCTTCTCCGAGCCCGGCGGGCTGGAGGCCTGGCTGCGCACCGCCGCCGACCTGCTGCGCCCCGGCGGCCGGCTGGTGCTGATCCACCGCGCCGATGCGCTGCCCGCCTGCCTCGACGCGATGGCGGGCCGGTTCGGCGCGCTCCAGGTCGTCCCGGTCCAGCCGCGGGCAGAGGCGACGGCGATCCGGGTGCTGGTCTCGGGCGTGCGCGGAAGCCGGGCGCCGTTCACCCTGGCGCCGGCCCTGGTGCTGCACGGACCGGACGGGCGGTTCACGCCGCGGGTGGAGGCGATGCACCGTGGCGAGGGGTTTTCTTAGGTAGGGCCGGGACTTCGGCGGCGCCCGACACCGGCTTCCGACGGCTTTGCGTCCATCGGATGGAATCGGCCGGTCTGTCTTGAAACGATCCGGGCGCAGGATAAGGCGCTGGCTCCCCTCTCCCATATGGGAGAGAGGTAGGGGCGACCCGAGATCGCGCGAGGATGGATCGTTTCAGGAGAACGTTCAGAACGTCGAGCGACCGGCACGACGGTCTGAGTTCGACTCGGATCATCGACGGCGAGAACCCGGGATAACGATGGAGGGCTTCAAGCCGGTCGGGCCAGGGCCGTCATCGCATCGACCGAGTGCCCGGGGCCTCGCGGCTACTCCCCCGCCGCGCTCTTCGCCGCCTTGGCCGCCTTGGCCGCCGGCTTCTTCGCCGGAGCCTTCTTGGTCGCAGCAGGCTTGGTCGCCGCCTTCCGGGCCGCGGGCTTCGCCTCGCCGGTCTCCTCACCCTCGGCGGCCACGTCCTTGGCGGTGGCCTTGGTCGTCTTGGCCGCGGCCGACTTTCCGGCGGCTTTCCGCGCCCCGGCCTTCTTCTTCGTCCCGCCGCCGGCCTCGCGGCGAGCGGCGATCAGGCGCAGGGCCTCCTCAAGGGTGACGGCCTCGGCATCCGCGCCCTTCGGCAGGGTGGCGTTGATCTCTCCGTCGGTGACGTAGGGCCCGTAGCGGCCGGCCTTCACGGTCACCGGCTTGCCGCTGTCCGGCGCCGCGCCGATCACGCGGCCCGGATCCTGCGCCGGGCGCCCGCCGCCCTGCTCCTTCTGGACGATCAGGTCGATGGCCCGGTTGGCGCCGACCTCCAGCACGTCGTCGTCCTTGCCGAGATTGGCGTAGATCTTGCCGTGCTGCACGTAAGGCCCGTAGCGGCCGATATTGGCCAGGATCGGCTCGCCGGTCTCCGGGTGGCGCGCCACCTCGCGGGGCAGCGAGAGGAGCTTGAGCGCCTTGTCCAGATCCACCGCCGACGGCGACAGGCCCTTGGGCAGCGAGGAGCGCTTGGGCTTCTCCGCCCCCTTCTCGGCCGAGGCCTCGCCGAGCTGGACGAACGGGCCGAATCGGCCGTCACGCAAGGTCACGGGCAGACCGGTCTGGGGATCGTCGCCGAGCACCCGCACGCCGGGCTGGCCGCCCTCGCCCGCCCCCTCGCCGTCGCCGTCGAGGCCGGTGGCGTTGAGCTGGCGGGTATACTTGCACTCCGGGTAGTTCGAGCAGCCGACGAAGGCGCCGAACTTGCCGAGCTTGAGCGAGAGCTGGCCGCCGGCGCAGTTCGGGCAGGCGCGGGGGTTCGACCCGTCGGCCTTGGCCGGGAAGATGTGCTCGGCCAGAAGCCCGTTCAGGGCCTCCAGCACTTCCGCGGTGCGCAGCTCCTTGGTGCCGGCGATCGCCGCGGAAAAATCGCGCCAGAAGTCGCGCAACACCGCGCGCCAGTCGATCTCGGCGTTCGAGACCCGGTCGAGCTGGGTTTCCAGGTCGGCGGTGAAGTCGTACTCGACGTAGCGGCGGAAGAAGCTCTCGAGGAAGCCAGTGACGATCCGGCCCTTGTCCTCCGGTACCAGGCGCTTCTTGTCGATCTTGACGTATTCGCGGTCACGCAGGACCTGGAGCACGGCGGCGTAGGTCGAGGGCCGGCCGATGCCGAGCTCCTCCATCCGCTTGACCAGGCTCGCCTCGGAATAGCGCGGCGGCGGCTCGGTGAAGTGCTGGGTCGCGGCGATGCGCTCGCGGGTCAGCGCATCGTCCTTGTGCATCGGCGGCAGGCGGCGGGATTCCTCGTCCTCCTCGTCGTCCTTGCCCTCCTGGTAGAGGGTGAGGAAGCCGTCGAACTTCACCACCTGGCCGGTGGCGCGCAGATCGATGCGGCGCGGGCCGACCTGGGCGGCGATCTCGACCGTGGTGCGCTCCAGCTCCGCCGATTCCATCTGGCTCGCCACGGTGCGGATCCAGATCAGCTCGTAGAGCCGGGCCTGCTCGGGATCGAGGAAGCGGGCGACGTCCTTCGGCAGCCGGGCGAGGTCGGTCGGGCGCACCGCCTCGTGGGCCTCCTGCGCGTTCTTGGCCTTGACGCTGTACTTGCGGGGCGCTCCCGGCACGTAGGCGTCGCCGTACTCGGCGCCGATCACCTGGCGCGCCTGGGCCACCGCCTCCGGCGCCATGTCGACGCCGTCGGTCCGCATGTAGGTGATGAGGCCGACGGTCTCGCCGCCGATCTCGATGCCCTCGTAGAGGCGCTGGGCCACCCGCATGGTCTGGGCCGGGGCGAGGCCGAGCTTGCGCGAGGCCTCCTGCTGCAGCGTCGAGGTGGTGAAGGGCGGCTGCGGGTGGCGCTTGGCGGGCTTGGCCTCGACCGAGGCGACCGTGAAGGTCGCGAGTTCCAGGTCGCGCCGGAACGCCTCGGCCTCGTCCGCCGTGCCGACGTCGAGGCGCTGGATCCGCTTGCCGTCGGCGCCGACGAGGCGCGCCTCGAACACCGCGCCGCTCGCGGTCTTGAGCGTCGCGACGATCGACCAGTATTCCCGCGGCTTGAAGGTCTCGATCTCGCGCTCGCGGTCGCAGACGAGGCGGAGCGCCACCGACTGCACCCGGCCGGCCGAGCGGGCGCCCGGCAGCTTGCGCCACAGGACCGGCGAGAGGTTGAAGCCGACGAGATAATCCAGCGCCCGGCGCGCCAGGTAGGCGTCGACCAGGGCCTGGTCGATCGCCCGCGGCTGGGCCATCGCGGTCGCGACCGCGTCCTTGGTGATGGCGTTGAAGGTGACGCGCTCGACCGCGACGTCCTTGAGTACCTTCTTGGCCTGCAGCGCCTCCAGCACGTGCCAGGAGATCGCCTCGCCCTCGCGGTCCGGGTCGGTCGCCAGGATCAGGGTATCGGCGCCCTTCACGGCCCTGGCGATCTCGGCGACGCGCTTGGCCCCGCGATCCTCCAGCTCCCACAGCATATGGAAGTCCTGCTCGGGATCGACCGAGCCGTCTTTCGCCGGAAGATCCCGGATATGCCCGAACGAGGCCAGCACCTCGTAGTCGCTGCCGAGGTATTTATTGATCGTCTTGGCTTTCGCGGGCGACTCGACGACGACGACTTTCATGGACGGGCTGCCTCTTCGAAGAGCACACCGCGGCAGATCGGGCTTCAACTTGTGCGGGGCGGCTGGCGCGGATTTTCGCGCGGCGAAGCGGACAAGTGGGTGATGACGCGGCGGTTGTCAAATACCGCCGATGGTCCAACTCGTTCCACCTGCGATCCACACGCCCGTCCTTGCGGGCGGCGCGCAGCGCTCCTATAGCCCTTCGCTCAGGATGAGCACCCAGGCACCCCCCGGCTTCCCGCACCGCCACCTCCTCGGCATCGAGGGCCTCTCGCCCCTCGACATCGTGGCGCTCCTCGACCGTGCCGACGAGGCCGTCGAGATCAGCCGCCAGGTCGAGAAGAAGCGCACGACCCTGCGCGGGCGCACCCAGATCAACCTGTTCTTCGAGCCCTCGACGCGGACCCAGTCCTCGTTCGAGCTGGCCGGCAAGCGCCTCGGCGCCGACGTGATGAACATGTCGGTCGCCTCCTCGTCGGTGAAGAAGGGCGAGACCCTGATCGACACCGCCGCGACGCTGAACGCCATGCGCCCCGACATCATCGTGGTGCGCCACCACCAGGCCGGGGCGGTGCATCTCCTCGCCCGCAAGGTCGATTGCTCCGTGGTCAACGCCGGCGACGGCGCCCACGAGCACCCGACCCAGGCGCTGCTCGACGCCCTCACGATCCGCCGCAACAAGGGCCGGATCGAGGGGCTCACCGTGGCGATCTGCGGCGACGTCCTGCATTCGCGGGTGGCGCGCTCGAACATCATCCTGCTCCAGGCCCTCGGCGCCCGGGTGCGGGTGATCGGCCCCTCGACCCTGCTGCCGCCGGGCCTCGCCCGCTTCGGCGTCGAGGTCTTCACCGACATGCGCAAGGGGCTCGCGGGCGTCGACATCGTGATGATGCTGCGGCTCCAGCGCGAGCGGATGAACGGCTCCTTCGTGCCGTCGGTGAAGGAGTACTTTCGGTATTTCGGCCTGGACGGCGACAAGCTGAGCCACGCCAAGGCCGATGCGCTGGTGATGCATCCGGGCCCGATGAACCGCGGCGTCGAGATCTCCTCCGAGGTCGCCGACGGCGCGCAGTCGCTGATCCGGGAGCAGGTCGAGATGGGGGTCGCGGTGCGGATGGCGGTGCTGGAGGCGCTGGCGACCCACCTGCCGAACGCGTGAGGGATCAAGCGTAACTTCGGGGAAGGGCGCCACGGCTGAACCCTCCCCCCTTTGCGGGGGAGGGTGGCCTGCGGAGCAGGCCGGGAGAGGGGCAGCGCGACGGTGCCAAGTATGGCGCTCGTCAGAACGGTTCCGCTTCATCCGGAAGCGTGGTTCCCCTCTCGCGTCCGGCTCTGCCGGGCACCCTCCCCCGCAGAGGGGGCAGGGTTCAGGGCGGCGGGTTTGAGGAGAGGCGGATGGAGCAAGAGAAGCGAAATCCGGTTTCCGGCCGCCTCAGGGACTTCGCCAGGGATCAACGCTCGCTTGCGACCCGTGCCGAGGCCCTGTTCTGGAGCCAGGTCCGCGCCGGTCGCCTCTCCGGCCACACGTTCAAGCGGCAGGTCCCGATCACCCCCTCCATCGTCGATTTCCTCTGCCCCGCCGCCCGGCTGATCGTCGAGCTCAACGGCGAGCCTCACGAGACGGCCGAACGCCGCACGCGCGACGCCACTCGGGATGCCTGGCTTCGCGCCCAAACCTTCGAGATCATGCGGTTCACGAACGACGCCTTCCTCGGCAACCCTCAGCGCGCGCTCGACGCCGTGCTCGCCGCGGTCGAGCGCCGCACCATCTCGCCTCCGCCGAACACAGACCGCATCGCATGAACCCACTTCTCCTCACCAACGCCCACCTGATCGACCCCGCCACCGGCCGCGAGGGCCCGGGCGCGGTGCTCGTCCGCGACCGCGCGATCGCCGAGGTCCATTGGGGCACGCCCGCCGCCCTGCCCGAGGGCGCCGAGGTGATCGAGTGCGGCGGGCAGGTGCTCACCGCCGGCCTCGTGGATCTCCGCGCCTTCGTGGGCGAGCCGGGGGCCGAGCACCGCGAGACCCTGGCCAGCGCCAGCGCGGCGGCGGCGGCCGGCGGCGTGACCACGCTGGTGTGCATGCCCGACACCAACCCGCCGATCGACGAGCCGGCCATCGTCGATTTCGTGCTGCGGCGCGCCCGCGACACCGCCAGCACCCACGTCCTGCCCGCCGCCGCCATCACCAAGGGACTCGCCGGCCAGGTGATGACCGAGTTCGGCCTGCTGACCGAGGCCGGCGCCGTCGCCTTCACGGATGGGCTCAAGGCCGTCACCAACGCCCAGGTGATGCGCCGCGCGCTGACCTATGCCCGCGATTTCGGCGTGCTGCTGATGCAGCACGTCGAGGAGCCGACGCTGGTCGGCGACGGCGTGATGAACGAGGGCGAGATGGCCTCGCGGCTCGGCCTGCACGGCATTCCGCGGGAGGCCGAGACGATCCTGCTCGAGCGCGACATCCGCCTCGTGCGCCTGACCGGCGGGCGCTACCACGCCGCCATGATCTCGTGTGCCGATTCGGTCGAGATCGTGCGACGGGCCAAGGACGCCGGCTTGCCGGTGACCTGCGGCGTCTCGGTCAACAACCTTGTGCTGAACGAGAACGACATCGGCCACTACCGCACCTTCTGCAAGCTCTCGCCGCCCTTGCGCACGGAAGCCGACCGCCAGGCCGTGGTGGCGGCTCTCAACGAAGGCGTGATCGACGTGATCGTGTCCGATCACAACCCGCAGGACGTCGAGACCAAGCGCCTGCCCTTCGCCGAGGCCGCCGACGGGGCGCTCGGCATCGAGACCCTGCTCGCCGCCGCGCTCCGCCTCGTCCATGCCGGAGACGTCTCGCTGCCACGGCTGCTCGCCGCCCTCTCGGCCGCGCCGTCGCGGGTGCTCGGCCGCGAGACCGGGCGCCTCGCTCCCGGCGCTCCCGCCGACCTCGTGCTGATCGACCCGGATGCGCCCTACGTGCTCGACAAGCGCCGGCTGAAGTCGCGCTCCAAGAACTCGCCCTTCGACGAGGCGCGCCTGCAGGGTCTCGCCTCCCTCACCATGGTCGCCGGCCGCATCGTCCACCGCAGCGAGGAGGCGCGCTGATGATTCCGGACTGGACCCAGGTCGCCCTCGGGCTGGCCCTCGGCTACGTGCTCGGCGCGATCCCGTTCGGGCTGATCCTGACCCGCTTCGCCGGCCTCGGCGACGTGCGGGCGATCGGCTCAGGCAACATCGGCGCCACCAACGTGCTGCGCACCGGCCGGAAGGGCTTGGCTGCCGCGACGCTGCTGGGCGACGCCCTGAAGGGCACCGCCGCGGTGCTGGTCGCCGGCCGGCTCGGCGGGCAGGAGGCGGCCCTGGCGGCCGGGCTCGGCGCCTTCCTCGGCCACCTCTTCCCGGTCTGGCTCGGCTTCAAGGGCGGCAAGGGCGTCGCCACCTTCATCGGCGTGCTGCTCGGCCTGTTTCCGCTGGGCGTGCTGGTCTTCGCGGTCGTGTGGCTCGGCCTCGCCGCCCTGCTGCGCTACTCCTCGGCCTCGGCGCTGGCGGCCTCGGCCGCCACCCCGGTCGCCCTGTGGGCCTTCGGGCAACCGCACCTCGCGGTGCTGTTCTGCATCCTCGCCCTGCTGCTATGGTGGAAGCACGCGCCCAATATCCGCCGCCTCGCCGCGGGGACCGAAGGGCGCATCGGGCAGAAGGGCTGAAGGTCTGACACAGGCCCTCATCCAAAGGGAGAGGGCCTTGCTCCTCAGCGACGCGCAGCGCCTCGACTGGCTCCGGCTGATCCGCTCCGACGGCGTCGGCCCGCGCACCTTCCGGGGATTGGTGAACAAGTTCGGCGGGGCCGGGCCGGCGCTGAAAGCCCTGCCGGGCCTTGCCAAGGCCCGCGGCAAGCCGATCCGGGTCACCACCAAGGCCGAGGCGGAGCGCGAGATCGCCGCGGCCGGCCGCCTCGGCGCCCGCTTCGTGGCGATGGGCGAGCCGGATTACCCGCTGCCGCTCCAGGCCACCGCGGATGCGCCGCCGCTGCTCTGCCTGCGGGGCGACGCCGCCTGCCTGAAGCGGCCTGCCGTCGCCATCGTCGGCTCGCGCAACGCCTCGGCCGCCGGCCTCACCTTCACCGAGCGGCTGTCCCACGCGCTCGGCGCCGAGGGTCTGGTGATCGTGTCGGGATTGGCCCGCGGCATCGACGCCCGGGCCCACAAGGCGGCGCTCCCGAGCGGCACCGTCGCGGTGCTCGCCGGCGGGCACGACCGGATCTACCCGTCCGAGCACGAGGAGCTGGTCGCGCGCATCCTCGATTCGGGCGGCGCGGTCGTCGCCGAGATGCCGATGGGCTGGGAGCCGAGGGGCCGCGACTTCCCGCGCCGCAACCGCATCATCTCGGGACTCGCCCTCGGCACGGTCGTGGTCGAGGCGGCGCGCCGCTCCGGCTCGCTCATCACCGCCCGCTTCGCCCTGGAGCAGGGCCGCGAGGTCTTCGCCGTGCCGGGCTCGCCCCTCGATCCCCGGGCCGAAGGCACCAACGACCTGATCCGCGACGGCGCCACCCTCTGCGCCGCCCCCGAGCACGTGATGGCGGTGCTGGCGCCGCTGATCGGCGGGCCGGCACCGGATGCCGGAGCCGAGGACGCGGCGGACCGGCCGGATCCCGCGCTCTACTGGGACGAGATCGACTTCTCCGCCGAGCCGGTCACCGCGATGGCGGCCGAGCCGGCGCAGCCCCTCCTCGACGGCGCCCGCCTCGACGAAGCGCCCTCCCCGCCGCCCCGGACCGACGACGCGGCCATCCTGCTCGAGCTCCTCGGGCCGTCCCCGGTGCCGGTCGACGCCCTGGCCCGCCAGGCCGGGCTGCCGGCCCGGGCGGTGCAGGGACTGCTGATGGAGCTGGAACTCGACGGGAAGGTGTGGCGCCATCCGGGCGGGGCGGTGTCGCTGCGCTGAGGGGCCCGCCCCCTCGCGCGCCTCACGCCGCCGCGAACAGCGCCCGCGCCCGCTCGACCAGCTGCGCCGCCGCATGGGCCGGATACGGCTCGCGGGTGCCGTGGCCCCAGACCGGGCCGGGCCAGGCCGGGTCGGACCGGAACCGCCCGACCACGTGGACGTGGAGCTGCGCCACCACGTTGCCGAGCGCCCCGACATTCACCTTGTCGGGCTTGGCCAGCGCCTGCATCACGCCGACGGCGAGGCGGGTCTCCTCCATCAGGCGGGCGGCCTCCTCAGGCGGGAGGTCGGTGAGTTCCGAGACGCCGGGCAGCCGCGGCACCAGGACCAGCCAGGGGAAGCGCTTGTCGTCGAGGAGCAGCACGCTCGACAACGCGAGGTCGCCGAGCGCGATGGTGTCGGCGGAGAGCCGCGGGTCGAGGGTGAAGTCGGTCATCGGTTCCGTCAATGCGCCATCAGCACCGGCATGGTGGCGTGGGCGAGGATGTGGCTGGTGGCGCCGCCGAAGATCATCTGGCGCAGGCGGCTCTGGGTATAGGCGCCCTTCACCAGCAGGTCGCAACCGATCGCCTCGGCCTCGGTCAGGAAGACCTCGCCGGCGGTGCGGCGGCCGGCGGCGAGGGTGCGCCCCTGCGCCGACAGACCCTCGCGGTTGAGGACGGCGGCGAGTTCCTCGGCGCTCGGGCCCGGCACCATGCCGGCATCGACGCCCAGGACCTCGATCCGGGAGGCGGCGCGCAGGAACGGCGCCGCGAAGGCGACCGCCCGGGCGGTCTCGGTCGAGCCGTTCCAGGCGATCACCACGGTCTCGCCGATGCTCGCGGGGGCGCTCGGCGGCGCGATGACCAGGGGTCGCCCGCTCTCGAACAGCACCGCCTCGAGGGTCGTCATGCGCGGCGCGCCCTCGCCGCTGCCGGGACGGCCGACGACGGTGGCGCAGAACAGGCGCGCATGCTGGGCGAGGAAGCCGTCGCCGGGAGGCGCATCGGGGAGCCAGCGGTAGCGCGGGCCGTCCCGGCCCGTATCGGCACTCTCGCGGGCGAGGCCGTGGCGCTCCATCGCGGCGGTGAACAGGCCGCCGCAATCGCGCGCCTCGACGAGGTCGGTCTCCTCGTCGCGCACCCAGGTCATGCCTCCGACCATGTCGACGGGCACGTACTCGGCGAGGGCGGGCCGCAGGCCGAACCCCTCGATGCTGGCGCCGAAGCGGCGCGCGGTGAGCGTCGCGGTGTCGAGCACCGAGTCGAGCAGGGTGTGACGGGCGACCGGAACGAGAAGCGTCTTCATGGCGGCGCACTCACCTCAGGAGCCTCGGGGATCTGTGCCGCGATAGCATCACGGCGGCCCGCGCCCTGTCCAGGGGCCACCCGGCTCTTCCCCCAGGGTCATGCGCCCCCGGGCGAGGGGCGACGGCGGCCCAGGCGAGCCTCGCGACCCTGCGCGGGCCTCACGACCCTGCCGGCGCCTCCACCCTCCCGCGGCGCGGCGCGGCCTCCTCGGGCGGCCTCGACTGGCTGCAGGCGGCCCCGGCACCGTCCTGGCCGCCGGGCGCGCAGGTCTCCTCCAGCCACAGGGCCATCATCAGGGCAAGGCCGGCCGGGACAGTGAGGGCCAGGAAGGCCCAGGTCCAGCCGAGATGGAGCGCGAGCAGGCCCCCGACCCAGCCCGACAGGGCGCCGCCGACCCCCTGCACCGCCGCGACGGTGCCGAGCGCGGTCTGGGTGCGGCCCGAGCCCCAGGTCAGGTCGGCCACCACCACCGGCACCGCGACGCCGATGACGCCGGAGGCGACGCCGTCCAGCACCTCGGCCAGGATCAGCCAGTACGGATCGGACAGGAAGGCGGAGAGCAGCGCGCGGGCCGGCAGCACCGCGCAGGCGACGAGGAGCAGCTGGCGCCGGCCGCGCCGGTCGGCGAGGGATCCGGCGAAGAGCGCCACCGGGATCATCACCGCCTGGGCGACGATGACGTAGCGGGCGGTCCAGCCGGTGCCGTCCTGGCCGGAGGCCACCAGCTTCTGGCCGAGCAGGCTCAGCATCGAGCCGTTGGCGAGGTTGAACAGGGCGAGCGCCGCCGAGAGGATCAGCAGGCGCCGGTCGGCGAGGACCTTCAGGATGCCGGAGCGCTCCGGCTCGTCGTCCGGATCGTCCTCCTTCCAGCCGACGGCGCGGCGGCCGTTATAGGACTTCCTCGGCGTCGTCAGCGCCGCCACGATGGCGCAGGCCGAGAGGCCGCCGAGCACCCAGAAGGCGATGCTCGGGCCCATGACCGGCGTGCCGAAGCTGATCGCGAGCGCCGCGCCCAGGATGCCGACGTGGTTCCAGGCCTGGTTGCGGCCCTGCTGCTTCGGGAAGGCCTGCTTGCCGACCATGCCGAGCGTCAGCGCCGTCACCGCCGGCACCACCAGGGTGCCGCCGGCGGCGGCGATGAACTGCGCCACCAGCACGGTCATGAAGGCGCGGGCCGGCAGCAGCAGCAGGGTGCCGACGAGGATCGCCGCGCAGGCCGCCGCGATCAGCATCCGGGGCCGTCCGAGCCGGTCGACGAGCGCGCCGAGCGGGCCGCTCAAGCCGAGGGTGGCGAAGCCCACGATGGTGGTGACGAGGCCGACTTCGCTCGGCCCCCATTGCGCGGCCTGCGCCAGCCAGGTGCCGAGGAAGGGGCCGAGCCCGCCCTGGATGTCGCCGACGAAGGCGTTGATCAGGGCGAGATGGGTGGTGGGATTCATCAACGCGGAGGCGCTCCGGCTTGCCTGTTCGGGCTCTTCATGGGCCCAGACGGACTAACGCGCCTGAACCGGGAATGATCGTACAGGCGGCCGGGCTCTCCCATGTCAAGCTCTCACAGTTCGGGCGTTCATTCCCGGCCAGGCGTTCATTCCTGGCCGGGCGTTCATTCCTCTCAGGGCGTTCCCGGGGTCACTCACGGGATCGGCACCGCGCAGGCGGCGGAGAGGCGGGCGAGCATCGGGTCGGGGATTCCCATGGCGACGAGCTGGTCGTGGGTGTGGCGGACGTAGTCGGGATTGGCGCCCGAGCGGCCGAGGCCCTGGCGCACCAGCCGCACCAGCTCCTCCTCCGGCAGGCGGCCGGCATATTGCGGGTGGCGGCGGTCGACGAGGTAGGTCACCGCCTGGAGCTTGCGCCCGTCGTCGAGGGTGATGCCGAGCCGCCGCTCGACATAGACCGCCGTGACCTGCTCGCGCTCGCGCAGATAGGTGAGCGTGGCCGCGGCATCGGCTGCCGCGACCCGGAACGCCATGCCGCGGCAGGAGCCGCCGCGATCGAGCCCGAGCACCAGCCCCGGCCGCTCCGGCGTGCCGCGATGGACGTGGGAGAGCACGCAGAGCGAGCGGTGATAGCCGCGCAGGCGGCCCGGCCCGCTCTCGAGGAAGGGGAAGCCCGGCCGCCACATCAGCGAGCCGTAGCCGAACACCCAGAGATCCGACGGTGTCCCCGCCTCCATCGTCATCGCCCCCCGCTCGTCGTTTCTTGCTGCCGGCGCGGTCCGTCGCCACGACCTCGTGAGCGCGGCCGAGGCCCGGCTCACTTGCCGGGCGCGGCCGGTAGCAGCTACGGGGACGCGATTCAATCCGGGCGGCCCGAGGACGGACCGCCGCAGCGCCGGGATCATGCCGATGGACAGGCCGACCACCGTTGGGCCGACGAGCGGGACGACGCGGAGCGGGGGCACGGGGGACCGGGGGGCCGGCCGCGGGCCGGGCCTGCGCCTCGGCCTGTTCGCCCCCTTCGTGCTGCTCCTCCTGCTGGCCCTGGCCTGGACCGCGGGCTGGTTCTGGCTGCGGGGCAAGGCCGAATCCGAGATCGACGGGTGGTTCGCCCGCGAGGCGCAGGCCGGGCGGCAATGGACCTGCGCCGACCGCTCGCTCACCGGCTTCCCCTTCCGCTTCGAGCTGCGCTGCAGCGCACTGAGCTTCGCCCGCTCCGACGTGCGCTTCACCGTCGGGCCGGTGGTGGCGGCGGCGCAGGTCTACCAGCCGCGCCATGTGATCCTGGAAGCGACCGGGCCGTTCCGGGTGCAGCAGGGCGGTCTCGACGCCGACGTGACCTGGAGCGACCTGGAGGCCAGCCTCCACCTCACCGGCGACGGCTTCCAGCGCGCCTCCCTGGTCGTCGACGGGCTGAAGGGCCGCGTCACCGGCGCCGATCCCTGGCCGATCGACTTCACCGCCGGGCATCTCGAGCTGCATGCCAGGCCGACGCCGGGGCGCTTCGCCACCGACGGCGCGGTCGATCTTAGCCTCCGGGTGATGCAGGTCGGCCTGCCGCTGCTCGACCCGGTGCTCGGCGGATCCGAGCCCGCCGACGTCGCGCTGGATGCCACCGTGACCCGGGCCACGGGCTTCCGCACCCGCACCCTGGCGAAGGAGCTCGAGCGCTGGCGCGAGGCCGGCGGCACGGTGGAGCTGACGAGCCTCGCCGTCGAGAAGGGCAGCCGGCGGCTGCGGGCGCAGGGCGTGCTCGCCCTCGACGACGAGCACCGGCCGACGGGCCAGCTCGACGTGCGCACCGCCGGCCTGGAGCAGGTGATCGCGCCGCTGATCAGCGAACAGATCGGCGCGCGCCTCGGCGGCGACGGCGCGGCGCTGATCGGCAACATCGTCGGCCAGTTCCTCGGCGGACGCCGCAAGGAGCCGGCGTCCGGCCAGCCCGCGCCGGGCACCCAGGACCGCCCCGGCGAGCCGCCGCTGAAGGTGCTGCCGACCGTGCGCCTCACCGGCGGACGGGTGGTGGTCGGCCCGTTCGCGGTGCCGAACGTGCGTCTGCAGCCGCTGTATTGAGGGCGCCTTCGCCCCCATCCCGGTTCAGGCTCCCGCCTCGTCGCTCCGGGGCCGCGCAGGGGAGCCCGGACCCGGGACGACCCCGAGGGGGGAGAGGCGTCGCGGGAACGGGAAGGAATGGTCATGTTCCGCCCGTCGCGGATCGGGTGAAAGCCCGATCCGCCGGTTGCCGCCCCGCCCGCTCCGTCGTACCCCAGGGGGCATGAGCCAGACCGCCCGCTTCCAGAGCTTCGAGGATCCCAGCCACCGGGAGGGCGCGGCGCGGGTCGCCGCGCTCCGGGCCGCGATGGCGCAACGGGGCTATGCCGGCTTCGTGGTGCCGCGGGCCGACGAGCACCAATCCGAGTACGTGCCGCCCCACGCCGAGCGGCTGGCCTGGCTCACCGGCTTCACCGGCTCGGCCGGCACGGCGATCGTGCTCGCCGACAAGGCCGCCCTGGTGGTGGACGGGCGCTACACCCTCCAGGCCGCCGAGCAGGTCGATACCGCCGTCGTCACGCCGGTGCCGCTCGCCGAGACCAGCGCCGAGGCCTGGATCGAGGCCAACCTGCCGGCCGGCGGGGTGCTCGCCTACGATCCCTGGCTGCACACGGCGGACGGGCTCGCCCGGCTGGAGCGGGCCGCCGCAGCGGCCGGCGGGCGCGTCGAGCCGACCTCCCTCAACCTCGTCGACCTCGTGTGGATCGACCGCCCGGCCGCGCCGCTTGCACCGGTGGTGCCCCATCCGGAGGGCCTTGCGGGCGAAGCCTCGGCCGCGAAGCTCGACCGGGTCCGCGCGGCGCTGGCGAAGGCGCGCCTCGACGCGCTGGTCGTGTCGGATCCGCACAACCTCGCCTGGGCGTTCAACATCCGCGGCGGCGACGTGGCGCATACGCCCCTGCCGCTCGGCTACGCGGTGCTCCCGCGCGACGGCCGGCCGCGCCTGTTCCTCGAATCCGGGAAGATCACGCCCGAGACCGCCAGTGCCCTCGACGGCCTCGCCGAGCGGGCCGAGCCGTCGGCCCTGCCGGCCTTCCTCGACGGCCTCGGCGCCGCGAAGGCCCGGGTGCGGATCGACGCCGCCACCGGCGCCGTGGCGCTCGGCCGGCGGATCGAGGCGGCGGGCGGCTCGCTCGATGTCGGCCCCGATCCGATCACCGCCATGAAGGCCGTGAAGAACCCGGCCGAGATCGCCGGCTCCCGCGCCGCGCACCGGCGCGACGGCGCCGCGGTGACGCGCTTCCTCGCGTGGCTCGCCCGCGAGGCTCCCGGCGGCGCGGTCTCGGAGATCGACGCCGTGGTGCGGCTCGAAGGATTTCGCGCCGAGACGAATGCCTTGCGCGAGATCGCCTTCCCGACCATCTCCGGCTCCGGGCCGAACGGCGCCATCGTGCATTATCGCGTAACCGCCGGCACCGACCGGCGGGTGCAGCCGGGTGAGCTGTTCCTGATCGATTCCGGTGCGCAATACAGCGACGGCACCACCGACATCACCCGCACGGTGGCGGTCGGCGCGCCGAGCCCGGAGATGCGCGACCGCTTCACCCGCGTGCTCAAGGGCCACATCGCCATCGCGACCGCATCGTTTCCCCGCGGCACCACGGGGGCGCAGATCGACGCCTTCGCCCGCCGCCCGCTCTGGGAGGCCGGCCTCGACTTCGACCACGGCACCGGCCACGGCGTCGGTGCCTTCCTGTCGGTGCATGAAGGACCGCAGCGCATCGCCAAGACCGGCACTGTGGCGCTCCAGCCCGGCATGATCGTCTCGAACGAGCCCGGCTACTACAAGGCCCGCGCCTTCGGCATCCGGATCGAGAACCTGATCCTGGTCGAGGAGCGGGAGATTCCCGGCGCCGAGCGGCCGATGCTCGGCTTCGAGACCCTGACCCTCGCGCCGATCGACCGGGCGCTGGTGCTGCCGGAGCTGCTCACCCCGGCGGAGACCGCCTGGCTCGACGCCTATCACGCCCGGGTGCGGGAGGCGCTGTCGGACCTGGTCGATCCGGAGACCCGGGATTGGCTGGTGGAGGCGACGCGGCCGGTCGGCGGCTAGGGAAGGGGATGGTCCCGGGACGAAACGGAGCCGCTCGGGCGGTCCCGGGCCGTCAGTAGGCGTCGCAGGGATCGGCGTCCCGCAGGTCGGCGCCGAGCGTCAGGGCCCGGGTGTCGATGCTGAGTCCGGGCCGCGCCTCGCTGGTCGGCGGATGGGTCAGCATGGTGGCCCAGAACAGCCCGGTGGCGACGGCGAGGGCGCAGAGAGTGGTCAGAACACGCATGTCGGCCTCCTGACGGCCCGCATCGCCGGGCCGGACGAGTCCTTCGGCGTCCCCGAGCGGGCAGGCCGCGCCGGTCCGCCCGCTCACGGTCTCGCGATCCACGGGGACCGCATCTTGGCAAGGCTCAATTGGGTCGCGCGTGATCGCATGCAGGATCCGGCGTACCGGAGACCGGCGATCATCTGTCCGCCGAAGCCATCGGCCGACGGGCTACGGTCCGTCTGCTTGTTTATTCCTGACAGGCGTAGAGACGCCGGGGAACTGCGTCATCCGTCATTCGAATGAGACGCGGTTCGCGATGACGTGTCGTCGCATGACGAGGGTGAGCGTCGGCCTTCTCGCGCGCGCGGCCTCGCCCTGGCCGAGAACCCAGGATCCATCGCCGCTGACGATGGACACCATGGCGATCGGCGTTCCGCCTCGTCCTGAAATGTCGACGGTGACGGGTCCCGGATTCGGCTGCGCTGCCCCGAGATGATGTGGCGGGTGATAACGCCGTCGGCCTCTCAATCAGGCGCGGAGGTCGCGACCCGAAGAATGCGGTCCCCGCCCCTCACTCCGCCGGCTGATGCCGGCCCGCCTCCCCCTCGTCCCGCGCCGCCGGCAGGCGTCCGCGCCGCAGCGACAGGACGAGGCGCGTCACCCCCGTGCCGAGACGGTCCATGTAGAGGTAGAGCACCGGCGTGATGAACAGGGTGAGGAGCTGCGACACCAGCAGCCCGCCCACCACCGCCACGCCGAGGGGCTGGCGCAATTCGGCGCTCGCCCCGTGGCCGATGGCGATCGGCAGGGTGCCCATCACGGCGGCGGCCGTCGTCATCATGATCGGGCGGAAGCGCAAGGCACAGGCCTCGCGGATCGCCGCCGCCGGACTCCAGGCCTGCTCGCGCTGGAGCACCAGGGCGACGTCGATCATCATGATGGCGTTCTTCTTCACGATGCCGATCAGCATCAGCACGCCGATGATCGCGATCACCGAGAGGTCCATCCCGAAGAGCTGGAGCGCACCGAGCGCCCCGATCGCCGCCGCCGGCAGGCCGGTGAGGATGGTGAGCGGGTGGATGAAGCTCTCGTAGAGGATGCCGAGCACGAGGTAGATGGTGATGACCGCGGCCGCCAGCAGCAGGCCCTGGTTCGCCAGCGCGTCCTGGAACACCTGGGCGGTGCCGGCAAAGGTCGTCGTGATGGTGCCCGGCACCCCGAGCGACTCCTTGATCTCGGCGATGCGGTTCACCGCCTGGCCGAGGGCGACGCCGGGGGCGAGGTCGAACGAGATCGTCACCGCCGGCAAGAGGCCGAGCTGGTTGATCGAGAGCGGGCCCGGCACCCGGGTGATGCCCGCCACCGCCGAGAGCGGAACGAGCTTGCCGCCCGAGGCGCGCAGGCGGATGTCGTCGAGGCGGTCGGCGGTCCAGTTCAGGCGCGGGTCGAACTCGGTGATGACCTGGTAGCTGTCGGCGGTGCCGTAGATCGTCGAGATCTGGCGGGTGCCGAAGCCGGTATAGAGGGTCTGGCGGATCTGGTCGGAGGTGATGCCGAGCGCCTGCGCCTTGTCGGTATCGACCGTGACCTTGGCCTGGAGCGCGGCGTTCTGCAGGTCGCTGGTGACGCCCGCGAAGGTGGCACGGTCACGCGCCAGAGCTTCGGTCAGCCGCTCGGACCAGCGCTCGAGCCCGGGCCGGTCGAGGCCCTGGACGACGTACTGGTACTGGCTCTTCGACTGGCGCCCGCCGAGGCGCAGGTTCTGCACCGGCGTGATGAACGAGGTCAGGCCCGGCACCGCGGCGAGGTCGCGCCGCAATTCCGCGATGGTCTTGCTGAGCGGCGGGCGCAGGTCGCGGTCCTTCAGCTCGACGAAGAACGAGCCCTGGTTGAGCGTGCCCGAGAAGCCGTTCGAGCCCGCCCGGCTCACCACGTGGGCCACCGCCGGATGGCGGGCGAGGATCACCTCGGCCTCGTGCTGGAGCGCGCTCATCGCGTCGAAGGACACGTCCTGGCCGGCCTCCGTGGCGATCTGGAGCTGGCCGATATCCTCCGACGGGAAGAACCCCTTCGGGATGACGACGAACATCCAGGCGGTGAGCGCCACGGAGGCGAAGAACACCAGCAGGACCGCCAGGGGCCAGCGCAGGCAGAGATCGACCCCGCGCTCGTAGGCGCCCTGCATCCGGGCGAAGCCGCGCTCGAACAGGTTCTTCTTCTGCCCATGGCCGGCGGCGTCGGCCGGCAGGCGGGCGGCGAGCATCGGGGTGAGCGTCAGCGAGATCACCGCCGAGGCCACGATGGCGATCGTCACCACGATGGCGAACTCGTTGAAGATGCGTCCGACGACGCCGCCCATCAGCAGCACGGGGATGAACACCGCGACGAGCGAGATGGTGATCGACAGGATGGTGAAGCCGATCTCGCCCGCGCCCTTCAGCGCCGCCTCGAACGGCTTCATCCCCTCCTCGACGTGCCGGACGATGTTCTCCAGCATCACGATCGCGTCGTCGACGACGAGGCCGACCGCGAGGGTGAGGCCCAAGAGCGAGATGTTGTCGATCGAGTAGCCGAGCAGGTACATCGCCCCGAAGGTGGCGATGATCGAGATCGGCACCGCCACCGACGGGATCAGCGTCGCGGCGAGCCGCCCGAGAAAGAGGTAGATCACCGCGACGACGAGCACGATGGTGAGCACCAGCGTGAACTGCACGTCGTGCACCGCCTCGCGGATCGAGACCGAGCGGTCGTTGACGACGTCGATGGTGCCGCTCGATCCCAGCTGCTCCTGGAACTTCGGCAGCATCGCCCGCACCCGGTCGACCACGTCCACCGTGTTGGCGTCGGGCTGGCGCTGGACGGCGAGCACCAGGCCGCGGGTACCGTCCTTCCACGAGGCGATGCGGTTGTTCTCGACCGAATCGATCACGCGGGCGACCTCGCCGAGGCGCACCGGCCGGCCGTTGCGGACCGCCACGATCACGTCGCGGAACCCGTCGGCGTTCATCAGCTGGGTGTTGGTCTGGATGGTGAGGTTCTGCCCCCTCCCCTCGACCACGCCGACCGGGGTCGAGGTGTTGGCGTTCTGGATCGCCGCCTGGACCTCGTCGACGCCGATGCCGCGGGCGGCCAGCACGTTGGGATCGAGCTGCACCCGGACGGCGAATTTCTGGCTGCCGAAGACCAGCACCTGCCCGACGCCGGTGATGGTCGAGAGCGAGGGCGAGATCACCGTCTGGGCGAAGGCGTCCAGCGTCGGCAGCGGCGTCGTCTCGCTCGACAGGGCGAGCAGGATAACGGGCGCGTCGGCGGGGTTGAGCTTGCGGAAGCTCGGCGGGATCGTCAGCTCGATCGGCAGCCGGCGTAAGGTCCGGGTGATCGCCGCCTGCACGTCGGCGGCGGCCTGGTCGATGTTGCGCGACAGCTCGAACTCGACGGTGATCGAGGTGAAGCCCTGGTAGTTCGTCGCCGAGATCGTGGCGATCGACGGGATCGTCGAGAACTCCTTGATGAGCGGCGTCGCCACGGAGGCCGCCATCGATTCCGGCGAGGCGCCGGGCAGCTGCGCGGTGACCGAGATGGTCGGGAAGTCCACGGTCGGCAGCGCCGCCACCGGCAGGAAGCGGTAGGCGAACAGCCCCGACAGCGTCAGGGCGATCGAGAGCAGGATCGTGGCGACGGGCCGGCGGATGAACGGGGCCGAGAGGTTCATGCGCGGGCTCTCACTCGATGCGGGTGGACGCGCCGGGGCCTGCGGCCTGCGCCTCGGTGGCGTCCTGCGGGCGCTCGCTGACCGGCAGGCCGGGACGGACCCGGAACTGGCCCTCGACCACTACCCGCTCGCCGGGCCTCAACCCCATCGCCAGCGCGGCGCGGCCGTCGCGGGAGGCGATCACCTCGACGATGCGGCGCTCCGCCGTGCGGTCGGGCCGCACCACCCAGACGAAGCTGCCCTCCTGCCCCGGCTGCACGGCGGCCTGCGGGACCGTGACGGTGTTCGGCCGCCGGCCGAGATCGACCTCGATCCGGACGTACTGGCCAGGCCAGAGCCGGTCGTCCTCGTTCGGGAAAAGGGCCCAGGCGGTGACGGTGCCGGAGGCCTGGTCGACGCTCGAATCGACGAAGGAGAGCCGGCCGGTCGCCAGCACCGCCTCGCCGCCGCTCGGATAGACCCGGACCGGCGCGGTGCCGGGCCGCGCCAGCGCGGCGCGCAGCCCGTCGAGGTCGCGCTCGGGCAGCGAGAAGGTGGCGCGCAAGGGCCGCATCTGCGTGATGGTGACGAGACCGGTGCCGGCGGATTCGTTGCCCTTCACGAGGTTGCCGGTGGTGACGAGCACCCGGCCGAGGCGGCCGGCGATCGGTGCCCGCACGATGGTGTAGTCGAGCCGGACCTTGTCGGCGTCGATCGCGGCCTGCGACGCCGCGACGTTGGCCGCCGCGACCTTGGCCTCGGCCGAGGCGACGTCGAACTGCGCCTGCGAGGCGGAGGAGCGCGACAGCAATTCGCCGACGCGACGGACGTCGTTCTGGGTCCGGACCTGGGTGGCCTGGTCGCGGGCGAGCGCGGCCTCGTCGCGGGCGAGCTGGGCCCGGATCTCGCGGTCGTCGAGGCGGTAGAGCACGTCGCCCGCCTTCACCACCTGGCCGTCGCGGGCGAGCTGCTCGACGATGACCCCGTCGATGCGCGGGCGCACCACGACGCTCGCCATCGGCTCGACCCAGCCCACCGCCGAGCGGGTGAGCGCGAGGTCGGTGACGCCGGCCGCGACCGTGGTGACGACTGGGCGGGCGGCGGCGGGGTTCGCCGGCGTCGGGGGCGGCGGCGGCACGTAGGCCACCGGCAGGTGCTCGGGCAGGGCTCGAGCGATGGCTCCCGGCAGCGCGCCCCTGGCCGTGGTCCAGGCCGCGCGCGTGTCGCCGCCGTGGCGCTGCACGAGCCATCCCGCCCCGGCCGCCACGAGCGCCAGGAGAACGAGGACGAGGCGGATCATCGCGGGGCTCCGTCAGGATGGGCGGCGGCGCTGAGGCCGTGGAGGAAGAAATCGGCGACGGCCGATGCGGCAGGCGCACGCCGGCCGGTGCCGTGCACCGCCATGCGGATCCCGCCGAGGAGCATCAGCACCACGAGGTCGACATCCGGCACGCACAGCTCGCCCGCGGCGACGCCGTCGCGCAGGATCCCGGCCAGCGCCCCGCGCAACCCGTCGAAGCCCTCGCGCAGGACGCGCCGGCTGCGCTCGCCGCACTCGGCGCCGCGCCCCTCGATCGCGGTGAGCGCCGGCGACAGCGCGCCGATGCGCTCCAGCACCAGCCCGACCGCCCGGCGCAGGCGCGCGCCGGCGTCCCGCTCCGGGATCGCCCCGATGGCGTCGCGCAGCTCGGCCAGCGTCCAGGCGAGGCCGGCGATGAACAGGGCTTCCTTGGTGGGGAAGTAGCGGTAGAGCGTGGGCTTCGCGACGCCGGCCGCGGCCGCCACCGCATCCATGTGGACGGCGGCGTAAGGGAGGCCGGAGAACAGTCCCATCCCGGCTTCGAGGATGCGGCGACGGCGTTTCGGATCGAGCGGACGCTCAGCCTGCGGGCGCGCGGCGGAAGGGCGATCGACGTGGCGGGCGGCGTCGCTCATGAAGGCCTAACTGAACTGACGGGTTCAGTTAGGGGTGCGGCGTGTCCGGCTGGCAAGCGAAGGTTTCTGCGACACAATGGCGCAATGTGGATGGAGGTGGAATCGGAGGGGTCGGTGCAGTTCCAAGACGTCGATCCGGCTTCGATCAGCCGCAGCAGATCCCACGACAATCAATTCGCAACTATCGAACACAACAAATCAAAAATAAACGCCCTCAATAAAACAAGAAAACAACAGATATTCAATCCTCGACCTCATCCTGAGGTGCGAGCGTAGCGAGCCGCGAAGGAGGTCTCCAGGGATCGCAGGGATATCTGGAGACCTCCTTCGAGGCCCACTTCGTGGGCCCCTCAGGATGAGGCCGAGGGCAGCACGGTCCGAGGCGATCGCCCCAGGTCGATAGCGTCCGATAACCGAGACACTGCCCACGCTCCCGGCCGTGCCAGCGGAGCCCGGGACGACGCGGTGGATGTCGGACGAACCGGAGTCCGGCCGATGACGGACGATCGGCCCCGTCCCGTCACACCAGATGAATCGCGTGCGGCGCGAACAGCCCGATCGCCAGCATGGCGATCCCGGCAACGCCCAGCGCCCCGCCGGCGAAGGCGAGCGCCGCGATGCCGGTGATGACGTAGGCGGAGGCGAGCACGATGCCGATCTGGAAGGCGGCGGAGCCGAGCTCGTAATGGTGGTAGCGGGCCAGCGACAGGTCACGCTTCTCCTCGGCCTTCTTGGCCTTGGCGGCGAGTTCCTTGCGGCCGTCGCCGGAGGCCGGGTCGGATTCCCAGCGGGCCATCGTCTTGGCCCATTCCTCGACCTGCTTCTTCACCGCCTCCGGGGGGGCGCCGGGCTCGAGCGCGATCTCCTCGCTCGCCGTTTTCAGCACCGTCGCGCGGATGGTGCGGGCCTGGAAATAGGCCCAGAGATTCGACGACTCGACATTGGCGCTGAGCGCGTCGGTCTGGGCGCTCTTCGCCAGGGTCTCGCCCAGCGCGAGGAACAGTGCCAGGACCGAGATCAACAGCGCGATCTTCTTGTTGGAGCCGTCGACGGCTCCGTGACCACCCGACATCGTCGTCTCTCCGGAAAAACAGTCGTGATCGGCGAACCGCCGCTCCGTCTGGCGAAACCCTGCGACAGCACGAAGACCGGATGCGCCGGGCACGCGCGGCGAATCGGTCGCGCCCGCGCCTTTCATAGCGGGGCCGCAGCGCCGCGCCAGCCCCCGCTTGCGGCCCGGGCCCGGACCGGGCACCCCTGCGTCACGGCCCCGCTCGAAGAGACGCCCCACATGCTGCAAACCCGCCGCCTCCTTGCCCTGCTCACCGGCCTCGCCGCCGGCGCGACCGCAACCCTGGCCGCCCTCTCCGCCCGGGCCGCGGGGCCGGACTGGCCCGACACCTACCTGTCCCGGGTCGAGGCGACCGCGGTGGTGCAGAGCCTCAACGCCGCCCTGCTCGCGAGCCGCAGCGCCACCGCGACGCTCGAAGGCTGGTGCGCGGCCCACCGCATGGCCGAGGCGCCGCGCCTCGTCGCCCGGCTGGACCGGGGCGTGGACAAGCCGGCAAGCCCCGAGACCCGCAAGCGCCTCGCGGTCGGGCCGGACGAGCCCCTGCGCTACCGCAGGGTGCGGCTCGCCTGCGGCGACCACGTCCTGTCGGAGGCCGACAACTGGTACGTGCCCGCCCGCCTGACCCCGGAGATGAACCGGGTGCTGGAGACCACCGATACGCCGTTCGGCCGGGCGGTGTCGTCGCTCGGCACCACCCGCCAGACCGTCGGGTCCGAGCCGCTCTGGCAGCCCCTGCCCGCGGGCTGGGACCAGGCGCCGCCGCCTCCCCCGGCCTGCGGCACGCTGGCCGTCCCCGAGCACCTGTTCAGCCACCGCGCGGTGCTGTTCACGGGCGAGCGGCAGCCGTTCTCGGAGGTGGTCGAGACCTATACGCGCGAGGTGCTGGACTTCACCCGCGCACCGCGCCCGGCCGACCCGGCCTGCCCGAAGCCCTGACGGCACGCCGAATCCTCGGCCCCTGCCGAGGATCGGCAGCAGACTTGCGTCCGGAGCCGGAGCCCCGATACCCCGGCGCCCTATCTCAGGGCCCGGACGGGACGGAGGACGGCCGACGCGGATGGACACCACCCTGACCCTGCTCGATCTCTGCGGCGCGGTCGCGCTGCTGCTCTGGGGCATCCACATGGTGCAGACCGGGGTGCAGCGGGCGCTCGGCCCGCATCTGCGCCGCCTGCTCGGGGTGGCGCTCGGCAACCGGGTGAAGGCGCTCGCGGCGGGCCTCGGGGTCACGGCGCTCCTCCAGAGCAGCACCGCGACCGGCCTGATGGTCGCGTCCTTCGCGGGCGCCGGGCTGGTGGCGGTGGTGCCGGCGCTCGCGGTGATGCTCGGCGCCAATATCGGCACCACGCTGATCGTCCAGGCCCTGTCCTTCGACGTCGCCCGGGTGGCGCCGGTCCTGGTGCTGGTCGGGGTGATCCTGTTCCGCCGCGGCGCCGAGCCGCGCACCCGCGACCTCGGCCGGGCGGCGATCGGGCTCGGGCTGATGCTGATGGCGCTCGCGCGCCTCGTCGAGGTCATCACCCCCTACGAGGACGTGCCGGCCCTGCGGGTGCTGCTCGGCGCCGTCGCGACAGACCGGCTGATCGCCCTGGTGATCGGCGCGGTCCTCACCTGGGCGGCGCATTCGAGCGTCGCCATCGTGCTCCTGGTGATGTCCTTCACGAAGGCCGGCGTGCTGCCGCTCGAGGCCGGCATGGCCCTGGTGCTCGGGGCCAATCTCGGCTCGGCGCTCAACCCGGTGCTGGAGGGGTCTCGCGACGGCGAGGCGGCGGGGCGCCGGGTGGCGCTCGGCAACCTCCTCACCCGGGCACTCGGCTGCGCGGTCGCCCTGCCCTGCCTCGGGCTGATCGGACCGCTCCTCGTGACATGGCAGCCCGACCTGTCGCGGGCGGTCGCCGACTTCCATACCGCCTTCAACCTCGCGCTCGCGCTGGTCTTCCTGCCGGCGCTCACCCCCTTCGCGGCCATGCTGCGCCGGCTGGTGCCGGAGCGGATCGCCGCCCACGATCCCGGCCAGCCGATCCACCTCGACGAGGCCGCCCTGGAGACGCCGCCGGTCGCCCTGGGCGCCGCCGGCCGCGAGGCCCTGCGGATGGCCGACGTGCTCGCCGAGATGACGGGCGGCGCCGGCGAGGCGCTGACCGGCGGCGACCGCACCAAGGTGGCGCAGATCCGCCGCATGGACGACACGCTCGACCGGCTCAACGCCGCCATCAAGGCCTATCTGGTGCGCCTCGACCCCGAGGCCTTGAGCGAGGACGACGAGCGCCGGGTCGCGACGCTCATCGCCTTCACCACCAACCTGGAGCATGCGGGCGACATCCTCTCGCGCAACGTGATGACCCATGCGGCCAAGCGCCTGAAGCGCGGGCTGACCTTTTCGGCCGAGGGCAAGGCGGAGGTGGAGGCCCTGCTCGCCCGGCTCCAGGCCAACCTGAGTGCCGCCGGCGCCGCCTTCCTGACCGAGGATCCCCGGGCCGCCCGACGCCTCGCCGACGAGAAGGCGGTGTTTCGCGATCTTGAGGCGCGGGCGACCGAGAACCATTTCCGCCGCCTGCGCGAGGCCGGATCCGGCCACGGCGCCGGCCCGGGGCCGGCCGAGGCCACCGCGCTCTATCCCGACCTCGTGCGCGACCTGAAGCGGGTCAACGACCACCTCGTCGCCGGCGCCGCCTACCCGATCCTGGAGAGAGGCGGCGCCCTGCGGGCGAGCCGGCTCGAAGGACCGTGAGGGGCGGTCGGCGCGGCAGGAGGCGGTCAGGGGCTCGCCGGGCGGCGTCATGATGCGGGATGCGGATGTTCACCGCCGGATCCGGGCCGCTCGTCGTCCCGACATGCGCTCGGCCTCTGCTCTGTCACGTCTCGAGATCCAGCAGGCTCCGGCGATGTTGGCCATGACGAGTCCCACCATCACGAGGAGCGCCGCGTCGATCCCGTAGACGGCAATCACGCTGCCGGCGATGAAGGGAAAGCCGAACAAGCCGACGAAGTAGCCGAGCGTGAACACTTGCGATGCGGCCGGGATCGACAATCCCCGCTCGCCGGCGAGGTTCACCACCATGGCGTTGAGCGTCGAGTAGGTCAGGCCGTAGCCTGTCGCGAAGAGGATGGTGGCGACGGCATACAGGATCCGGCTCTTCTCGTTGATCGCCAGAAGCCCGATGCCGAGGAGTGTCGCAACGAAGAGCGCCAGCGCCAGCCGCACGAGCGGCAGCCGGCCGATCATGGAGGCCACCGAGAAGCGCAGGGCGACCGTGGTGATGGTGAAGGCCAGGAAGAAGATGTCGGGGGTCGTCCCGCGCGAGGCCGCGTAGAGGCCCTGGAACGTCGACAGGCCGGCGAAGGTGCAGGCCGCCACCCCGATCATCAGCACCGGTGCGAGCGTGCGGGCGCGCAGGATGGACAGGATCGACGGAACCGACAACGCCACCGCGCGCATCGGCAATTGCGGTTGATCGGCCATGCGCTTGCGAATGGCGAGGCAGAGGACCGCCGCCAGGGCGCAGAAGGCGGCGTAGCACGCATAGGCATGGGCCGGGCCGCCGAAGGCCCCGGAGACGGCACGGCCGAGCGGCGCGGACAGGCCGATGCCCAGCATCTGCGATCCCGACAGGAGCGTCAGCGCCTCGAGGCGCGCCGCAGGCCTGAGGCAATGGATGAGTTGGAGCGGCGCGAGCATGTAGAAGACGGCCCACCCGAGGCCGAGGAGAAGACCTCCGGCATAGGCGAGCGACAGGCCGCCCACGCCGATCAGGGCGAAGCAGGCCATGGCCACCGCCATGATCGCCGCGGAGGCGACGACCAAAGGCAGGATGCCGGCGCGTTCGGCCAAGCGGCCCGCGGCCAGGGAGCCGATGAGCGTCGCCACAGTCCCGGCGCTGACGACGGCCCCGGCGGTCGATGCCGGATAACCCGCCGCGCGCAGCGCGTCGGATAACAGGAAGCTCGACCCATAGGACATCGCGAGCGCGACGGCGGAGGCCAGGTACGGGGCGAAGAGGCGTGGCGGCAGCCTGTCGGCACCGGTGTCGGCACCTGTATCCAAGGCCGTTTCGGTCGGGGCGCGGGCCGAAAGCGTTTCCGGCTCCTGGCGGGAAGTGTTATCCGTCTTTCTCATGAAGACGAATAACAGAGCGGCGAGCGTTATTCAAACGCTTCGGGATGAGATCGCGGCGGCCGGCCCGGGGGGGCGCCTGCCGTCGGTCCGGGCGCTCGTCACCGGGCATCGCGTGAGCCCGGCGACGGTCGAGCGGGCCTTCGCGCAACTCGTCGCCGAAGGGCTGATCGAGCCTCGGCCCGGTCATGGCACCTTCGTTCGTGAACGGACGGACGGCACGGAACCGGGCGCCGATTTCTCCTGGCAATCGAACGCGCTCGGCGCGGCGCGCGCCGACGGTCGTGAGATAGGGGCGCTCCTGACCCTGCCGCCGCCCGGCAGCCTGATCCTCAGCACGGGCTACCTGCCGCCGGATCTTCAGGCCTCCGGCCTGCTGGCGAATGCGCTCCGCCAAGCCGCCGGCCGGCCCGAACTGTGGGACCGCCTGCCGATCGACGGCTTCGACCCCCTCCGTGCGTGGTTCGCCCGCGAAGTCGCACGCGGCACGGTCTATTCACCCCACGACGTCATCATCTGCGGGGGTGGACAGGCCGCCATCGCCACGACCTTCCGCGCGCTCGTCCCGCCCGGGCATCCGATCCTCGTCGAGATGCCAACCTATACCGGGGCGATCTCGGCTGCGCGTGCGGCGGGTCTCGCCCTCGTCCCCGTGGGGATGGACGAGGAGGGCGTACGGCCGGAGTTGCTGAGGGATGCCTTCCAGCGGACCGGCGCCAGGGCCTTCTATACCCAGCCGACCTTTTCCAACCCGGCCGGAGCCGTCCTGTCGGCGGAGCGGCGCGCTGCCGTTCTCGACATCGCCGCGGAGGCGCGGGCCTTCGTCATCGAGGATGATTGGGCTTGCGATCTCGACCTGACGGGAACGGCGCCCGCACCGCTCGCCGCCGGCGACCGGCATGGCCACGTCGTCTATCTCCGCTCCCTCGCCAAGTCGGCCGCGCCCGGATTGCGGGTCGCCGCCATCATGGCGCGGGGGGCCGCCTCGGCCCGGTTGAAATCGGGGCGAAGCAGCGACGATTTCTTCGTGTCCGGTCCCTTGCAGGCGGCGGCGTTGGCCGTCGTCACGGCGCCCGGCTGGAAACGACACCTCAACGCGGTGCGGGCCGCCCTGATCGAGCGCCGCGACACCATGGTCGGCGCGCTGCGCACGGACCTCCACGATCGCGCCACGTTCCGGGTCCCGGGTGGCGGCATGCATCTGTGGCTACGCCTGCCGGATCACGTCCCGGAGGGCGAGATCGCCGCGGAGATGGACCGTCAAGGCGTCGTCGTCAGCCCCGGCCGCGCCTGGTTCCCGGCCGACCCGGACGGCTCGTTCCTGCGGCTCACCTTCGCGGGCTCCCCGGCGGTCATCCGCGAAGGAGTCGGGCGGCTGGGAGCGGCCATCGCCCGGCGGATGTGACGTCGCCTTCCCGTCCGTCACGACGCCGTCGGAAGGACATCGCTGGCAGGATGGCGCTCGGCTTCGAGCCTACACCCGCCGCCCCTCCACCGAGAACAACGCCCCCCGCCCCGGATCGAAGGTCAGGGCGATCGCCTCGCCCAGCACCGGCGCCGCATCCCCCGGCAGCCGCGCCAGCACCCGCTCCTCGCCAGCCACCACCGTGACCAGCGTATCCGCCCCCAGCGGCTCGACGAGGGAGATCGTGCCGCGGAGCGCCGGCCCCTCCCCTCCCAGGCCCAGATGCTCCGGCCGGATGCCGAAGGAGGCCCGGCCGGCATGGGGGCTGGGGGTCGGGATGCGCTGGCCGCCCGGCAGGGTGATGGCGCCGTCGGCGACCTCGACGGAGACGAAGTTCATCGCCGGCGAGCCGATGAAGCTCGCGACGAAGCGCGAGGCGGGGCTGCGGTAGAGCTCGGTCGGGGTGCCGATCTGCTCGATGCGGCCCTCCTTCAGCACGACGATGCGATCGGCCAGCGTCATCGCCTCGACCTGGTCGTGGGTGACGTAGATCATCGTCGCGCCGAGGCGCTGGTGGAGCTGCTTGATCTCGGCCCGCATGTCGACCCTGAGCTTGGCGTCGAGGTTGGAGAGCGGCTCGTCGAACAGGAAGATCTTGGGGTCGCGCACCATCGCGCGGCCGATGGCGACGCGCTGGCGCTGGCCGCCCGACAGGGCCTTCGGCTTGCGGTCGAGGAGGTGGCCGATCTGCAGCACCGCGGCGACGCGGTCGACCTTGGCGGCGACGGTCGCCTTGTCCACGCCCGCCATCTTGAGGCTGAAGCCGATATTGGCCGCCACGCTCATGTGGGGGTAGAGCGCGTAATCCTGGAACACCATCGCGATGTCGCGCTGCCAGGGGGCGAGCCCGTTGACCACCCGGCCGTCGATGGCGACCTCGCCGTCCTGGAAATCCTCGAGCCCGGCGATCATGCGCAGCAACGTGGACTTACCGCAGCCCGAGGGGCCGACGAAGACGATGAACTCGCCGGGCGAGACGTCGAAGCTCAAGGACCGGATGACCTCGGCGGCGCCGTAGCGCTTGACGACGTTGCGGAGCGAGAGGGCCGGCATCGGGGTCATCCCTTCACCGCCCCGGACGACAGGCCCGAGACGAGTTGGCGTTGCACGAGGAGCGCGAGGGCGAGGGGCGGCAGCGCGATCATGGTGGCGGCCGCCATCAGGGCGCCCCAGTTGGTCACGCCCTCGCCGATGAAGTTGAACGACGCGACGATCGCCGTCTTGGTGTCGAAGCCCGACAGGGCGAGCGCGAACAGGAAGTAGTTCCAGGTGAAGACGAAGCAGAGGATCGCCGCCACGACGAGGCCCGGCGCGACGAGCGGCAGCGCGATGCGCAGGAGGATCGCGTGCGGCCGGCAGCCGTCCATCTGCGCCGATTCGACGAGCGCCCGCGGCAGGGCGTCGAAATAGGGCAGGAGCGTCCAGAGCGCGACCGGCACGGTAATCGCCCCATGGGTCAGGATCAGCACCGTGTAGGTGCCGACGAGATCGACCTGCGAGAACAGGATGAACCAGGGGAGCAGAAACAGCGTGCCCGGCGCCATGCGGGCGAACAGGGTCAGCGTCGCCGGCCAGGTGGTGCGGTGCCAGGAGATCGCGAAGGCGGCGGGCGCCCCGAGCACGAGCCCGAGCAACGTGGCGCCGAGCGCCACCACCAGGCTGTTCCAGGTGTTGTGCAGGAAGTCGGTGCGCAGGAAAAGCTCGCGGTAATTGTCGAGGGTCGGCGTGAAGATCAGCTGCGGCGGCAGCGCCATCACGTCGCGGCTGACCTTGAACGAGGACAGGACCATCCAGGCGAGCGGCGCCAGGACCGCGACCAGCATCGCGGCGACCTGGAGGCGGCCGAGGATCCGGCGGGCGACGGAAGGGGTCATCGGCGGATCCTCAATAGCTCAGGGAGCGGCGCAGGCGGGCGAAGACCATGACGGTGCACAGCACGACGGCCGAGAGCGTCAGCATCGCCGCCGAGGCGTGGCCGAAGCGCGAGAACTCGAAGCCCTGCTGGTAGGCGTACATGTTCATCGTGGTCGAGGCGTTGCCCGGCCCGCCGCGGGTGGCGATGAAGACGAGATCGAAGAAGCGCAGGAGATCGACCGAGCGCAGGACCGCCGCGGTCAGGAGCGTCGGCCCGAGGAGCGGCAGCGTGACGTAGACGAACCGGCGCCAGCCGATCACGCCGTCGACCTCCGCCGCCTCGAACACGCTCGCCGGCAGCGATTGCAGGCCGCCGAGCACGATCAGCCCGACGAACGGCGCCCATTGCCAGGTATCGACCAGGGCGACGCTGAGGAGCACCCAGTGCGGGCTCGCCAGCCACAGGAGCGGCGGGACGCCGACCGTCCCGATGAGCCAGTTCACGATGCCGACCGACGGATCGAGGAGCACGATCGCCATCATGCCGACCACCACCGGCGGCATCATGAACGGCGTGATGGCGATCGTGCGCACGAGGTGGCGCGCGACCTTCACCCCGTTGAGCACGATCCCGAGCCAGGTGCCGAGGGCCAGCTGCAGCGCCAGCGCCACCCCGTAGAGCACCCAGGTGACCCGGAAGGCGTTGAGGAATTCCGGATCGCTCGCGAGGTTGAGGTAGTTCTCGAACCCGACGAAGCGCGGCTCGGTGCCGAGCGAGGCGTCCTGGAGCGAGATCCAGGCCGCATAGACCAGCGGAAAGACCATCATCAGGACGACGAAGGCGACCGCCGGCCAGACCATCCAGGAGAACGAGATCTTGTGCTGGCCGCGCCGCATCCTGTCGGGTGCGGCGGTGACGGCCGGGCTGGCGATGGTGCTCACACGTGTCCCCCTGGTGGGATGGCGGCCGGTGTCGAGAGAGGATCCAACCCTGAACCTCGTCCTGAGCGCCGGTCTGATTGCCCCGGCCGACCTGACGCTCTCCACGTCGTCCCGGGTTCTCGCCTTCGGCGGGCCCCGGGACGACCCGGGGAGTTGTCGACGTGTGAGCTATTGCAGCTTGAGCAGGGCGGCGTCGGCGTCGCAGGCGGCCTGCTGGGGCGTCTTCTGGCCCAGCACGACCTCCTGCGCCGCCCGCCCGATGATCTCTCGGGTTTCCGGCACACGGTCGGTCGGCGAGGCGTAGTCGCCGGTGCCGCGGCGGCTGATCTCGCTCACCGCGTCGACCCATTCCCGGCGGACCGGCTTCTGGCTCGCCCAGGCGCGCATCCCCTCGCCGGCGAAGACGGAATTGCGCGAGGGCGCGACGCCGCGATCGACCAGCACCGCCTGCACCTCGGGCGAGGTCGCCCATTGCAGGAAGGTCCAGGACGGCCCCTTGCGGCGCGAATACTCGGAGATCGACAGGCCCCAGCCGAAGCCGATCGGCTGCGACACGCCGCTGGCACGCCCCTTGGGCAGCAGCTTGACCCCGAGATCGTCCTCCCGGCCCGGATACTTCATGATGTTCGAGAACTCGTTCGAGGATTCGTGGGTCATGGCGACCTTGCCCTGGCCCAGAAGCTCGACGACCTGCGGGAAGCTGTGGTTGGTGGCCCCCACCGGGCCGTAATCCTTGAGGAGGTCGGTGTAGAGCGTCAGCCCCGCGACCGATTCCGGCCGGCACAGGCCGGGCTTGGTCCCGTCCACCGACTTGAAGCCGCCGCCGCTGTTGAACACGAAGGCGGCCATCGGGTAGGGCACGGCGTTGCGCACGCCGCGGGCGGCCCAGGCGTTGATCGCGGGATCGCAGGCCTTGATCTTGCGCGCCGCGTCGAGAATATCCTCGAGGTATTCCGGCACCGCGACGTTGCACTTGGCGAAGATGTCCTTGTGCCAGTAGAACAAGGGCCCCTCGACGTTGATCGGCAGGCCGGTGAGCCTGCCCCCGAAGGTCTCGTTGCGGATCAGGCCGGCGCCGAAATCCTCGATCCTGAACTCCGGCGCGGTCTGGGCCGGATCCTTCAGCATCGGCGCGATGTCGGCATACCAGCCGGCCTTGTTGTAGACTGCGCCCTCGCGGATCTTGAGCGAGACGTAGACGTCGATATCCGCGGACTTGGCCTGGAGCAGCGTGTTGAGGCGGGCACGCTGCGGGTCCTCGTTGAGGATCTCGATGCGCAGCTTGATCCCGGTCTTGTCGGTGAATTGCTGCGCCATATCCCGGATGGCGTTGCTCCAGGGGTGGTTGGTGAGGACGAGGTTGATGGTCTGGCCGTCGTACCGCTTCCAGTCGAACCCCTCGGCCGCGGCCGGGCCTGCGAGGAGGCTCGCCAGAACGCCCGCCAGCGCGAGGATCCGTCCGCGCCGTCCTGCCCGCTTGCGGGAACGACCGGGGGCTGTCGCGCGCTGCACCATCGTCATGTTTCCTCCTCGGACCGGCTGCCCGGTTCGCCACGTCTTCGCCGGGCGGTCCCCGCGCCGGCCGAACCGGCCTCCGCGCACTGCCCGATCACTGCGTGTTATGCGAACCTTTAGCGATTGACAGACTGACATGTCAATGAGAGACGAGTGACATGAAACAGCGCGACCAAGCCTATGACGCGTTCGTCCAGCAATTGCTGGACGGGCGGCTGGCGCCGGGCTCCTTCGTGACGCAGCGCGAATTGGTGGCGCTTACCGGCCTGCCCCTCGGCGCGGTGCGCGAGATGATCCCGCGGCTGGAGGCCGACGGGCTGATCTCGACCCTGCCGCAGCGCGGGCTGCAGGTCGCCGCGGTCGACCTGCGGCTGGTCCACGAGGCGTTCCAGCTCCGGGAGATCATCGAGACCGCGGCGGTGGCGCATTTCGCCCGCACGGCGCCGGCCTCCCTGGTCGCCACCCACCGCGCCGCACACGACCGGGTCAGCGCGCAGGCCGCGGACGGCGTCACCGAGGCGCTGATCGCGGAGGCGCAGGCGACCGACTGGGGTTTTCACGATGCGATCGTCGCCCATCTCGGCAACGGCCTCGTCTCGGAGATCCACCGGGTCAACCTGATCCGGATCCGGGTCATCATGCAGAGCCGCGTCGCGCTCTCGCCCGAGGTGCTGCCGCCGGCCTTCGCCGAGCACGCGGCGATCCTGGCGGCGGTGGAGAACCGCGACCCCGACGCCGCCGCCGCGGCCCTGCGGCGCCACCTCGAGACCTCGCGCCGCCGGGCGCTCGGCCTCGACACCGGACGCGACGCCGACCGGCGCGAGGCGCCGGGATCCCCTGAAACAGGCGGGCGCGGGGCGCCCGACCCTCTCAACAACGACGGGCGCGAAGCGCCCGAACCTCTCAACAACGACGGGCGCGAAGCGCCCTCCCGGAGGACCGCATGACCAACCCCATCACCGGCCTGTGGGTCGCCCTCGCCACGCCGCTCGACGCGACCGGCGCGGTCGATCACGGCGCCCTCGTGCGCCACGTGCAGTTCCTGATGGAGCGGGGCTGCGACGGCGTGGTGCCGTTCGGCACGACCGGCGAGGGCACCTCGTTCTCCGCAGCCGAGCGCCTCGCCGCGGTCGAGGCGCTGCTCGCCGCCGGCATCCCGGCCGCGCGGATCGGCCTCGGCGCCGGCATGCCGGCGATCCCCGACGCGGTCGCGCTGACGAAGGCGGCCCTCTCGCTCGGCCTCGCCCATGCCCTGGTGCTGCCGCCCTACTTCTACCGCGACGTGACCGAGGCCGGCCTCGTCGATGCCTTCGCGGCCTATATCGACGGCGTCGGCGACGACCGCCTCCGGGCGACGCTCTACCACATCCCGCAGACCTCCGGCGTCGCCCTGCCGCCCGCGGCGGTCGCGACCTTGCGGGCGCGTTACGGCCGCCTCGTCGCCGGCGTGAAGGACAGTTCGGGCGACTTCGCCCAGTTCCAGGCCTTCCGGGCGGCGGCGCCCGAGGTCGCGGTCTGCGTCGGCAACGAGGCGGATATCGGCCGGGCTTTGGCCGAGGGCGGGGCCGGCACGATCTGCGGCATGGCCAACCTCGTCCCCGAGCTGGTCCGGGCGATGTTCACCAATCCCGCCGCCGCCGAGCCGATGCGGGCGGCGATCGGCCTGATCCGCGGCCCGTTCGTGCCGGTGCTGAAGTCGGCCATGGCCGCCATGACCGGCGAACCCGCCTTCGGCCGGGTGCGTGCGCCGCTGGTGGCCGCCGAGGCGGGGATCGGCCAGCGCATCGCGGCCGAGATCGCCGGCCTCTCCCGCGCCGCCGCGGCGTGAGGTAAAGCGGCGGCCATCGCGAGGAGCGGCGATCCACGCCGCCCCCGGGGAGGAGAGAGCGGATGACGGCGCTATCGGACACGGAGCGCGGCGAGGCGGCGATCGCCGCCCTCGTGGCGGAACTGGGGACCAGGACGGTGCTCGCCGGTGCCGACCGGCCGGCCCGCAACGAGTCCGACTGGAGCACCCTCGGGCCCCAGGCGCCGCTCGCCGTGGTGCGGCCGGCCACCACCGAGGCGGTCGCCGCCGCGATGCGGATCTGTGCGGCCCACGGCGTGCCGGTGGTGCCGCAGGGCGGCCTCACCGGCCTGTGCGGCGGCGCGCGGCCGATTCCCGGCGCGGTCGCCCTCTCGCTGGAGCGGATGACCGGGATCGAGGCGATCGACCCGGCCTCCGCCACCATGACGGTCCGGGCCGGCACTCCCCTCCAGGTGGTGCAGCAGGCCGCCGACGAGGCCGGCTTCCTGGTCCCGCTCGATCTCGGGGCGCGGGGCTCCTGCGCCATCGGCGGCAACGCCTCGACCAATGCCGGCGGCAACCGGGTCATCCGCTACGGCATGACCCGGGACATGATCCTGGGCCTGGAGGTCGTCCTGCCCGACGGCGGCACGGTCACCGCCCTCAACACCATGATCAAGAACAACGCCGGCTACGACCTCAAGCACCTGTTCATCGGCTCGGAAGGAACGCTCGGCATCATCACCCGGCTGGTGCTGCGCCTCTTCCCGAAGCCGGCCTGCACGTTTGCCGCGCTCTGCGCGCTGCCGGATTACGACTCGGTGGTCGGCCTTCTCGCGGCGGCCCGGCGGGGCCTCGGCCCGATGCTGTCGGCGTTCGAGGTGATGTGGCCGGATTACTGGGGGACGATCGAGGGCATGCCGGGCGTGCGGGTGCCGCTGCGCTCCGGCCACGCCGCCTATTGCCTGATCGAGGCGCAGGGCACCGACGAGACCTACGACGCGCCGCGCTTCGAGGCCTGGCTCGAGCGGCAGGCCGAGGCGGGGCTGCTCGCCGATGCGGTCCTGTCGCGCTCGGTCGCCGACGTGAAGGCGTTCTGGGGCGTGCGCGACGCCTGCTCGGAATTCCCGCAGGTGCTCGGGCCGCACGAGCCGTTCGACATCGGCCTGCCGGTGGCGGCGATGGACGATTACGTGCGCGCCTGCAAGGCCGCCCTCGCCGAGCGCCTGCCCGGCGCCTTCGCGCTGTTCTACGGCCATATCGGCGACGGCAACCTCCACATCGTCGCCGGCCTGAAGGGCGCACAACCGCAGCCGAAGGATGTGATCCAGGAGGTGGTCTACGGCCTCGTGCGCGCGTTCGGCGGCACCGTCTCGGCCGAGCACGGCATCGGGCTTACCAAGAAGCCGTGGCTCGGCCATGTCCGCTCGGAGGCCGAGATCGCCCTGATGCAGCGGTTGAAGGCGGCGCTCGATCCGGACGGGGTGCTCAATCCGGGGAAGGTGGTGTGAGGAGGCTGCCTCACGGCGTTGCGTGAGGCGACGGATGCCTCCTCCATCCCATCCGCGGTCTCATCCCGAGGCCCCTGTTCCGGGCGGCCCGATCGATGCCCCCACCCTTGCCGGAGAATCCCGTTGATCGTCTGCTTCGGCTCCCTCAACGCCGACCTGATCTTCCGCCTGGCCCAGGTCCCGCGCTCGGGCCAGACCCTGCTGGCCGACGACCTCGCCGTGCAGGCGGGCGGCAAGGGCGCGAACCAGGCCGTGGCCGCCGCCCGCGACGGGGCCGCGGTCGCGATGGTCGGCGCGGTCGGCGACGATGCCCTCGCCGAGGTGGCGCTGGCGGGCCTGCGCGAGGCGGGGGCCGATCTCGGCCGGGTCCGCCGGGTCGAGGCCGCGACGGGCTGCGCCTCGATCTGGATCGACGCACAGGGGCGCAACCGCATCGTGGTGGCTTTGGGCGCGAATGCCCGGACCCGGGCCGACCAGATCGCGGACGACGACCTCGCCCGCGCGACCGCGCTGCTCCTGCAGATGGAGGTCGACCCGGCCGAGACCGCCGCCCTGCTGCGCCGGGCCCGGACGCTCGGGGTGCGCAGCCTCCTCAACCTCGCCCCGGCGCTGCCGCTCGACCTGGGCGCGCTGCAGCTCGCCGGCCTCCTCGTCGTCAACGAGGACGAGGCGGAGGCGACCGCCGCCCGGCTCGGCTGCGCGCCGGAGGCGACGGCCCTCCACGCGGCGCTCGGCATCGACGTGGTGCGCACCCTCGGCGAGGCCGGCTCGGAAGCAGCCACCGCGGACGGAGCCTGGCACGTCCCGGCCCGGGCGATCACCCCGGTCGACACCACGGCGGCGGGGGATTGCTTCGTCGGCGTGCTGGCCGCATCCCTCGACCGCGGCGCGCCTTTGCGGGCGGCGATGGAGCGGGCGAGCACGGCGGCGGCCCTCGCCTGCGGCCGGCGGGGCAGCCAGGCGAGCCTGCCCTGGCGTGCCGAGACCGACCGGGCGGTCGAGGGCTGAAGTCCCCGATCAGACCGGGGTGACGGTCGGGTCGGCCGGCGCCGGAAAGGCGGCCTCGCGCGCCTTGACGAGGGCGACCAGGGTGTCGTTCACCGGGGTCGGGACGCCGCAACGCCGGCCCAGGCGCGGGATCGCGCCGTTGATCGCCTCGACCTCGCCGCGGCGCCCGGCCCGGTGGTCGAGCAGCATCGAGGGCCGGGCCTCCGGGATCTTGCCGCCGAGCCGGCGGATATGCGCGATCGGATCGCCGACATCGAGGGCGATGCCCATCGCCGCCGCCACCGCGATCGCCTCCTCGGCGCACCCTTGCGCCACCCGCCAGGCCTCCGGATCGGCCATCACGCCGCCGATGGTGAGGCCGGTCAGCGTGGTGGTGCCCGAGAAGGTGACGTTCATGATCAGCTTCTCCCACACCATCCGGCTAAGATCGGTGAAGAGGCTGACCTTGAACCCGGCGGATTCCCAGATCGCCGCGGAGGCTTCCAGCTCCGCCCGGGGCAAGCCCGCGAAGGCGCCGAAGCGGATCATCTCGAGCCCGTTATGGTGGGCGTGGCCCGGCCCGCGCATCGAGGCGCCGAAGCCGCCGACCACCCCGACGGCGATCCGGCCAGGATCGACGACCTCCGCGGCGACCTCCGGCGAGCCGAGGCCGTTCTGGATGGTCTGGACCACGGTCGCGGGGCCGATCAGCGGCGCGCAGGTCCGGGCGGCGGCCGCGACGTCGAAGGCCTTGGTGGCGATGATGACGAGATCGCAGGGGCCGATGCCCTCGGTCGTCGTGCCGGCGCTCGCCAGCCGCACGGTCCGGTCGCCGCTGGCACCCTCGACCCGTAGGCCGCGCCCACGCATGGCCGCCGCATGGTCGGCCCAGAGCGTGACGGCGTGGACCTCGTGCCCGGCCGACGCCATCAGCGCCGCATAGACCGAGCCCATGGCCCCGCACCCGACGATCGCGACCTTCGCCATGCCGATCCCTCCCGGAGGGCGTCGCTCTTCCCGGCGCGCCACCTCGAGGGTTGTAGCGCCTGGGGCGCGATTGGCGACCCCGGCAGGGCTCGAACCTGCGACCTGCCGCTTAGAAGGCGGCTGCTCTATCCAGCTGAGCTACGGAGTCTGGCGCCAACGACCCCCAAAAGCCACGGGTTCGGCCCGCGGTCAAGCGTTTCCGCTACCTCGCACTTTCCCCCTTGGAGAGGGGTCGAAAACGCCAAGCCCAGGGGGGTGATACGGTTTTGGCGGTGGATCCCCGTTTTGCCGGTGGACGAAGTCCCTGGCCGTCCGAATACCGTCCGAGTTACGAATCGGCCGGAAGAGGCGAACTCGGACGGCCGGCCATGGGAAGGAAGCGGAAGAGCGCAGCGTCGGTATGGGGCGGAGGACCTCCCCCGGCGCCGGTCCCCGTGGAGGATGCGCTCGCCGGGACGGCCTGGGCGCCGGCGCCGCCGAAGCCGGAACCGAAGAACCGGTCGCACAAGATGCCGCTCCACGACAATGTCGTAGCCGAGCTCATGGAGTTGTGGAGGTCCGGAGAACTGAAGGGGACCACCGAGATCACAGACATCCGGCACCAGGGGCTCCGCCTCCGCGTCCAGCCCCGCGGCCCGACATACTTCGCCCGGGTCCAGCACGCCGGACGGGAGTACCGCGTCCGGATCGGGCGCGCGGACGCATGGAGCCTGGCGCACGCCAGGTTGGTCTGCACCGCCATCCTCTCGCATGTCGCGACGGGCAACGGCGTGCCGAGCGAGGAATGGATCGAGCTCAAGCGCCAAGCCTTCCTGCACGTCGACGCGCGCAAGAAGGGCAAGACCGCCGATGCGGGGCCCTACGTCCCCGAGGTCATGCCCCGGCAGGCGCCGGTGACGACGTGGAGCTACGCGCAGGCCTGCGAGGCCTACCTATCGTGGGCGCAGGCAGAGTGCAGCGAGGGAGTCTACGCGCAGGCGACGGTCGACAACTATCGCAAGACGCTCCGATGCCCGACGCTGAGGGCGTTCGACGACAAGGCGGTCGTCGACATCACCCCTTCCAGCATCGCACAGGAAGTCGAGGAGCTCCGGAAGGCGGGCAAGCGTACCCAGGCCGCCGACGTCGTCAGGAAGGTCCGCATGCTATGGCGGTGGATGCGTACTCCCGACCGTGAGCGAGCCTCGGGCATCAAGACGACGGACATGGACCGGCTGAAGGCGCCCAGGCTCGTCGGCGTGAAGGGGCGGCAGCATTTCCCGCCTCTGGATGAATGCGCCCTCATCCTGGCCACGGCGCGGTGCGGCGTGCTGAATCCCGCCGTCGGCACGGCGGTGCAGCTAACAGCTTGGACGGGGCAGCGCCGCATGTCCATCGTCACGGCCTACCGCGATGACTTCGAGCCATGGGATGGCGAGCCAGGCTGGGGGCTGTGGCGGTGCTGGCACCGGAAGCCCAGCGGCAAGAAGGGCAAGGAGCACGTCATCCCCCTGCCGCCTGCCGCGTGGGGCCCGTTCACGGCCTACCTGGCGTGGCACCGCCTGGAATACGGCGAGGACCAGCGATGGGCCTTCCCGCAACAACGCCCGGCGAAAGTGGGCTCGAATCGGCCCATGGGCCACATCGCCGAGGACACGCTCACGCACACCATCACCGCCATCCCGGGCTCGAAGAGCTCGCCGCACGACCTGCGCCGCGGCCTCTCGTCGACCGTTCAGGAGCGGGGTGGCGTCCACGTGGCCCTCGTCGGCTACATCCTCGACCACAGCGACGAGACTGAGACCGTCCGGCAAGCGAACGGAATGACCAGGCGCTACACCGAGGCGGAGCTCCTCGGGTTCAAGAAGCCGGTCATGGAGGCGTGGGAGCGGTTTCTGGAGCCAGCCGCCGCGGCCGCCGTCCTCCTGCCAAGGGAGGAGCTCAAGGCCGAGCTCGTCCGGCGCCGGGCCGAGCAGCGCGGCGTCGACCCCGAGGCGGACAAGGCGCGGCTGCGGAAAGTGGCGGCGGCGCAGTACGCGGAGGGCCGCACGCACCGGCAGCGGAAGCGGGCCGCGAAGGACGCGCCGGCAGCGACGGACCCGGGATAACTCGCCCGACATCGAGCGGGCTCGGCATTGACCCCTTCGCCAAAGCGAACAGATAGTGAACGGAAGGATCGGGTCGACGGGGGGCAGGATGCGGGTACCGCGGTGCTTGGGCGAGTTCCCCTACCGGCGGGTGCGGCTCGTCTGCCCCTGGTGCCCGGGGCGGCGGGGGGATTACTGCGTCGAGAGGCTGACCGCGCGCCTCGGGCCACGGGCGACCCCCGAGGACGTCCTAGCCGCCCTTGTCCGGTGCCGGT
Source organism: Methylobacterium sp. DB0501 (assembly GCF_011043735.1). Taxonomy (GTDB): domain Bacteria; phylum Pseudomonadota; class Alphaproteobacteria; order Rhizobiales; family Beijerinckiaceae; genus Methylobacterium; species Methylobacterium alsaeris. The sequence continues at coordinate 269,508 of NZ_JAAKGV010000008.1, forward strand.
GGCCGGCGCCGTGGCACGCCAGGCGCCCGGGAAAATATCTGCCCTGGTGCCGGGCGAGGTTCGCCGAGCTCGGGGGCCGCAGGCCGCCCGACCGGCCTGGATTTCCGTTAACCGTGTCGGGCGACGACGCTTGACCGGGGGATTCCCGAGCTGCGATCCCGGGACACCGACGCGATGGAGCGACCCGTGAAACCGAGCATACGCCCCTACCCGACCGAGACCCATCCCGGGGCGTGACCGCGCGGCGGCAGCCCCCAGACCGGAGGCTGCCTTCATGACCAACCGAACCTTCTTCACCGCCGACCACCACTTCGGCCACCGCGGCGTCATCGGCATGTGCAACCGGCCGTTCGCCGACGTCGCCGAGATGAACCGCGACCTGGTAGACGCCTGGAACGCCGTCGTCGGCCCGCGCGACACCGTCTGGCACCTCGGCGACTTCGCCATGGGTTCGAGCCCGGCGGAGTGCGCCGCGATCTTCGCCCGGCTGCACGGGGTCAAGCATCTCGTGCGGGGGAACCACGACGCTAAGCGGGTGCTCGACCTGCCGTGGTCGAGCCAGCACGACCTCGTCCAGGTGACGGTGGACGGGCAGCGCCTGTTCCTCTGCCACTATGCGGCGCGGGCTTGGCCGGGCGTCTGGCGCGGCGCCCTCCACCTCTACGGGCACACGCACGGGACGCTGCCGCCGACCCGGCAGTCCTGCGACGTCGGCGTGGACGCGTGGGCCTACCGGCCGGTGACGCTCGACGAGATCCGCGAGCGCCTTGCCGGCGTGGCCGAGGAGCCGGAGGAGATCCGGCTCGCCCGTGCCCTGGAGGCCGAGGGGGACTAGCCCTCGCCGCCCCCGTCCTCCCGGGCTGCGCCCTCGATGCCCCCGAACAGGGGCATCTGCTCTTGCGCCGGCTCGGCGAGCTCGGGCGCGTCCGGCCGGTACCGGTGCAGCGCCGGCCGGGCGTATGCCACCGGGGCCGGATAGCCCGAATCGATGAGCACCTGGCGCTGCACGCGCAGGCGCTCGCGCATCTCGTCGCCGATCAGCTCGTGGAAGAGGATCTTGTCGTCCAGGCCGGTCGCACGGGCGTAGATGCGCGCCACCTCGAAGGCACGCCCCTGCCCGAAGGCGCCCCGGAGGATGTTGTACCAGTCATCCGCGTCCATCTGCGTCTCGACCCTGGCCATGGCCAGGTATTCGAGCATCAGGGCGAGGTGTTCCGTCGTGATGGCCTGGCCCTCGACTACCGTCAGCCCGTAGCCGGCATTCCCGAGGTCGATGTTCCACTCATCGTCCTCGTCGCGCGCCGCGATCTTCATGGCGCGACGCAAGTTGCGGACGTCGCGCTCCTGCAGGTGGCGGAGGACGTACCACCCCACCGCGAGGGGGCGCAGCCCGAGGGCCTTTTCCCCCTTCGCCCACTGAGTCTTGGCCTGCTCCAGGCCCTTGTCAGGCCATACCGGCCCGAACACCTTTCCATTTCCCATGACGAAAGTCCCACGCGGGGCGGGTTGCCCCATGCGCAGGAGAAAAGGCGTCAAACATCGGGAAGTCCAGGGGGCGCGAGGGCGCCCGCCAAGACTCTTGTCGTCAATCATTAACGCTACATCCGGGCGCCGGATGCAAGTGGATGTCTCTGGTTTGGTTAAGAAGTAGTTAACTTGCCAGGGCGACGTGCTCGTCGCAGGCCGACAAAAACTCCGTCGCGCCCCCGTCGCCGGCGACGACGTGGAGATACGCCGACAGCAGCGAGTGCCGCGTCGCATGCTCCCGGCCGCGCAGGGACTCCCGCAGGACGAGGTGCCGCTGCCCCACGGGGATCTCCCGGCGCGTCCAGTGGTCGACCTGGGGCGTCGAGGCCCGCGCGACGTGGCGGGAGATCTCCGTGAGGCGCTCGCCGTCGAAGGGCGCCATGCTCAGGATCTCGGCGTCCGACATCAGGGCTGCGCGCTCCTGGAGCCAGGAGATGTCAACCTCGGACCAGTCGCCCCGGCGGATGCGCTTAACGATGCGCGCGACCCGGGTCGCCTCGTGAGCCAACTTCGGCAGCGCCAGGTCGGACAGGATGGCCTCGACGGTCTCCATCACCGATTCGATGGCGTCGGCGTCGTCGTACGGGCCGCCCGCTACGGCCGCGGCGTAGAGGACGCGATGATGGCCGGCATATCGCTCCATGCCCTCGGCGACGCGCACCAGGGCGTCGGCAGGCGATAGGCCGCCGAGGCTGAGGCGCAGGCCCCATGCGGCCGCACGGGCGGATGGTTCCCCCGCGGCGAGGGCGCGGAGCCACTCCTTGAAGTGCTCGCCAGCGCCGTCACGAAGTTCGTCGATGTAGTCCATGGTCCGCTCGGGGAAACCGGGGTTGCGGGGAAGGTTCAGAAGGGAAGCTCGTCGGGGGCCCATTCGGGTTCCGACCTGCGTGGCGGGACGGGCTCGTCATCCGGCCGGCAGCGGCCGTTGAGGCAGTACCGGCGGATGGCGAAACGCCTGCCTTCGAGCTCTACGACTTGCGCGTACGGGACATCCGGCCGGATGCCGCCGGCCTCGTTGCAGCCGTCGCAGTCGTGCGCCACGCGGGCGACGAGCCGGCGCTCGGACAGGATGCGCAGGCCGGGCGGCGGGCCGTCGTCGTCGCGCTCAAGGCAGGTCCGGGCGTATTCGGCGTGCGACGTCGTCACCGGCGCCTCCCCTCGACCGAGATCCAATAGGCCTCCTCGGCGGCGAGGCGCTCGACGAGCTCGCGGGCCTGCTCGACCCATGGATGGCTGCCGCTGAGGTGGGGCTTGATCCGCGCCTGAAGGCCGGCGAGCCCCGCCGCGCGCAGGCCGGCGTGGCGCTGGATCTCGTTGCGTTCGATGGCACGGCCCATCTCGTCCTTAAGCTCTCGCCCGCGGGTGAGGCGCTCCAACCCGGCGAGAACCGCTTCCTCGACGTCGAGGTCGTCCCAGCATGCCGTGATGTGCGCCCGCCCGCCTGGAGGCGGAACCGGCTTGTCGGGTTCCGACCGGGACGGCGCGAGGCGGCGCCCATGGGAATGGAACGCCGCCGAGGGAAGCCGGGCCGGCGCCGGGGGCGGCGCGTAGGCCCGGGGCATCTCGGGCTCGGGCGCGGGCGGCGGGGAATCGGGGACGAGGCGCAGGTGCGACACGGGCGGGCTCCTAGAAGAGAGCGAGTTGGATGGGGGCGTTCGGGCGCGCCGGCGGTGAGGCACTGCGGCGAACCGGCTTGGCCGCCGCAGCGGGCGGGCGCCCGAGGTAGGCGTCGATCTCGGAGGGCGTCACGGTCCGGACCGTCCCACGGATGGCCTTGAACACCGCGGCTCGCTCGGAATGCAGTCCGCTGCCCAATCGCCGCGGGAAGCGGGCGATCTGAGTATGGATGTCGAGGGTCTTGCTCAGGGGGAACGGCCATAGGGCGGGCGCCACGTCGCCGTCGGGCATCGGGCCGGTGGCCAGGATGTAGCCGTCGACGTGGAAGCCCGCGATGATGGAAGCGGCGGCCTCGGTGCGCTCGTCCCCGTTTGCGTCGCGCTCGGAGACGAAGGCAGTGCGGGTCTCGCGCCCGCACTCCACGATAACGACGGCGCTCACGGTGCGGCTCCGTAGTCGAGCAGCGCGCGGACGCGGCCGCAGACGCGGGCCAGATCCTGGTCGTCCTCGATCTCAAGCTGCTGGGCGAATCCCGCGACGAGTTCCGGCGTGCCCGGCAGCGTGAGGACCTCATCGAGTTCCGCCAAGGCCTTCCATGCGGCGGCCGTGTCGCCGTCGGCCGGCACGATGGCGAATCCCTCGCGAGTGAGGCGGTCCATGATGGCCTGCGCGAGTTCGTGCGACGGGATGCGGCTCTCCTGCGCGGCGAGGACGCCGGCGATGTGGCTGACGGGCGGATGGCGAGAGGTCATGGGGTCCTCGGAGTGAGACGCGGAAGGCGGGCGGGATGGATGGCTGCCACCGGGGGCGTGTCCGGCGGCGGCCCGCGGCCGCTTCCGCGTTCGTGGTCCGCCAGGGCGTACGCGAGATCCTGGATGGCGAGACGCGAGGCGGAGGCGAGGTCGGCCTGGGCGCGGCGGATCGCGCTATCGAGCGACCGGACGCCGCCGCCTTCGATGGAGGCGGCGCGGACCACGGCCATCGCCAGGGAGAGCCTCTTGCGGAGCTCGGCGGCGTCGAGGGAGTTGAGGCCATCGACGAGGAGAGGGCGGGCGACCGGCCTAGGCATCGCCTTCCTCCGCGGGGAATCGATGCTGGACCTCAATCTCGTAGCGCTCGGCCGGGGTGTCGAGCACGTCCAGAAGCGCGACCGCGGTGGGGTCGTCGTCCAGGAGCAATCCCGGACCCTCATCGTCGTCGATCCATTCGACGACGACGTTGCCGAACGGGAAGAACTCGAACCGAGGCCGCGGGCGACCTGAGACGTCTTCGCCTGGCACGATGTCGTATGTGACCTCGACATTGCCGACGTAGCGGATGCCTTCGATCTCGACGTCGAACTCGCGCTCGGTCTGGTACTGGTCGAAGATGCTCACGGATACGTCCTCCCGCCGCCGACGCCCGGGTACGTGGCGCAGATCCAGCACAGCGTCGGCATCTCGGGATGCGCCCTCAAGACCACGCGGTCCTCGATGTCGTGCTCCTCGGCGCAGCCGCGACAGAGGAACGTCGTCATGGCGTGCAGGGCATCCTCGGCAGCCTGCTCTTCCGCCCGCTGCCGGGAATCGAAGTCGAAGTCGCGGTCGCGCCGGCTCATGCCGCGGCCCTCGCCGCCCTGGCCCGGGCCATCCCCTCGCGGGTCGCCCTGGCGCGCTCTCCCGCCGGCAGCACGGGCGACTGCTCGACGCCCCGCTCCCGAAGCAGGCGATAGATCACCGCGATGCTCAGGCCGGTCGCCTCAGCCGCCCGGCAGACGCCCATGCGCTGGATGGCCTCGTAGGCGGCGGCATCTTGCTCGGGCGTCGTCGCACGGCGCGTGCTGCGGGCGGTGGTGTCACCGGCCCGGGCACGGATGAGCCGGCGGCCCTGGACCGCCATGTGCTCCAGGCTCCAACGACCGATCCAGCCCCACCTTTCCATCACGGCTTCCCAGCCATGATGGGAATCCCAAAGGCGTGCGACTTGCTCGGGGGACGGGCGGACGCGGACTTTGCCTTCCAGGTCGTCCGCGACGGCGTGGCAGTCATCGATGCGGTGGCTGCGGCGGCTCATGAGAAGATCCTTTCCGCCCTGACGAGGACCTCGCCGTCGGCACCGACGAGCTCGACGGGCTCCGGCGGCCGCGGCCCCTCGACGTAGACCCGGCGCACGTGGACGCCGAGCGCCTCGGCGAGCGCCCCCGTCACCGACCGCCGCCCTCGGCGCACGTCCGACAGGTGCTGCGGCGACAGGCCGACGCTCTCGGCGAGCGCCTGAGCGCTGCCCGCGTCTCGGACACGACTTTCCAGCCGCGCCAGGACGGCGCGTTCTTCCACGTATTGAGTCACTGCTTGTCCCCACCCGGCCGCGAATCCGCGGATCTGCGGGGGTATTTTACACTCGCCGTTTCCCGCGCAAGGGCCGAAATCGCGAATTGCTGCGCTGCAGCATCGATTTGTACGGTTTTGGGAAGCTAAGTCGAGTTAGGTATCTTTTGGGGCGCCCCACGACATCTTGAGAAAGTCAAAAAAAGTCGGCTTCCGGGCATTGCGGCTTTCCGGGCCGAGGGGGAGAATCAGACTGTCCGCAGATCGGCGGACAGGAGGAGGGGCGCATGGGAGAGACCGGACTATGGAGCGTGGAGATGCGGGGGGGCGTTTTTGGCCGCCTCCGCCGCGTCGAGCGCCTCGCAGCCCTGCCGCCCGAGGAAACCGTCGTCGCGACACGGGACGGCCACGCCGTCATCCGTGGCGGCGCCCTCGTCAGCGTGTCCGAGCAGGAGGCCGAGGACCTGGTCGATCCTACCGGCGCCCCGGAGCGCCGGTACCGCGCGGCCGTCGTCGCCGCGGGCTGGCCCGACGAGCTCAAGCGAATCGTGGCCGAGCCCGGCCACGATTGGCAGGCCGACGGCGCCTACCCGACTGACGACGACGGCCTAGCGCATGTTGTCTGCGAGCGCGTCCAAGGCCGGTTCGCGTGGGTCCGCAACGTCACCTACGCCGAGGCCCGAGAGCTCGGCGTCACCCGCTAGTCCCTTTCCGCCCCACCCCGCAGCATCCCCACAGTCAGGAGACCGTCATGCTCAAGTTCCTCGCCAGCGTCGCCCGCTTCGCCCTCGCCGCCATCACGCTCGTCCCCCGCCTCGTCTGGGAGGGCGGCCGCTGGATCATGCGCGAAGTCGTCGCCGGCGGTGCCGGTGGCGGCGCGGCCGCCGCGCAGGCCCAAGCCGCGGCGGAGATCTCAGCCGCGGCGCAGGAAGTCGCCGCCGCCAAGGCCGCCCCGGCAAAGGCGAAGGATTCCTCGCCCGTCGGCACGCCCGACTGGGAGTGGGGCACCGCCGCCCTGCACGTCCTCGCCGGTGACCGCGACGCCGGAAAGGGCATCCTCGATCAGGCCGCCATCTCCTACCTGGAGAAGCTGACGCCGGACGAGGGCCTTCGCCTCGCGGCCTTCCCGCCGGACCGCATCGGCCGCCACCTGACGGGGTACAACCCCATCCGGTCGCTCCCGCAGGCCGGCAGCCCGCACGCGTACTGGGGCGCCGAGATCAAGCGGCTCGTGGCCGAGACCGAGCGGGCGGCGGTTCCGCTCCTCCGTGTGGACGAGAACGCGGGCCTCGAAGAAGCCCGCAAGGCGGCGTTCGCTCGCTGACGCTGCCGCCCAAACGCGAAGCCCGCCCCGGTCATCCCTAGGCGGGCTTATTTATGCCCGGGGCCAGAATAGGGCGTCCGGGGGCTTGATGTTTGCCGCGGCATGCTACGGCATGCTGCGCTAATGCCATGGTGGCATCACGCGGCGGAGGCGCGCTCCGCAATGCGGCGGCGCAGCAGGGCGACCTGCGCGGCGGCGGCAAGGTCCCGGGCCTCGCGATGGGCGTCGGCCTCGGCCTGGCGGGCGGCGTCCTGCCGGGCCCGGGCGACGGTCAGGCGGGCGGCGCGGGCCTGGGCCGCGATGGCGCGGTAGTCCTCGGCCAGCATGGCGTCCCGCTCCCGGCGGATCGCCCGGTCCCGGACGAGGGCCGCGCCGAGGCCCATGGCAAGCCCCTGCATGGCGCCGTCGAAGGCGCCAGCGACGTCATGGGCGTTGCGGTGATACGACATGGCGGGCCTCCTCGGAGCGGTGTGCCTGCCTGACATCGCAGCTCTCGAATCCTTCGCCAAGAGTCCCGCGCCAAGAGGCTGTGGTCTCGGTGAAAAACCTCCTGGCCCGAAGGGGGAAACGTGCTCTCGGGGTGCCTTCTCTCCTGGCAGTAGCGCTTCCGTTACTTCTTCGTACGTGATGCCCGGGCAGGCGAGGCGCACGGAACGGGGGAGCCGCGAACGGCACGGCGCCGGGCATGAAAAAGGCCGCCCGGGATGGGGCGGCCTCGAAGGCAGTGCGTCGGTGACGCCTATGCCGGCGGTGGCTTGGCCGGGCGGAGCAGGCGGGCCGTGAGGGCGCGAGAGGCAAGCGGACGCTCCCACTCGCAGTGCTCGACGAGGTACCGCATCCCCTCGGCAAAAATGGGTTCGACGCGGACGGCGATGCCCGAAAGCTCCTCGCCGTCCCGCATCCGTTCGTAGACCCGGCGTTGGCGGAGGATCGACCTCAGGCCCTGCGCGATGGCGGCGTCAAGCTCCGCGGCCCGCTTTGCCTTGTCGCGGGCGCGCTGGGCGCGCGCCTTGGCGTTCTCCTGGGACCGCTTGAGGCGCGTCGCCGGAGAGGCGAGCCGGGCCGGCGCCTCCTCGGGCGCTTCCGGATAGGGGCCGGGCGCGAATCCGGCCAACTGGTCGGCGAAGGCAGCGGCCCAGCGGGTGCGTTCAGTTTCGGTCTGCATGCCGGCATGGTGCCCGCACGTCACGCATGGGACCAGGAGCGACGTGACGTGCGGGGGGGGCCGTTGCGTGCGCCCCGGCGACCGTGGCCCATGGCACGTCTCTCCTGAAGCGCGCGGCGCGCGCCGGATCGGCTTGGCCTACCTCTCGGTCGGCGGCGGGGCTCTGGACCTTCTCGCGCATGCCCTGATCGGCTACGGCCTGCTCCAGATGCTGGTCCTGGCCCGGCTCTCGCCGTGGATCGCGAGGGCCGGCGCCGTGCCGGGCCTGTGGGCCTTCAGCTTCGGCGCGAACGCTTTGGCCACGGCCCCGACTTGCCTGGTCGCCCAAGGCGATGCCGGAGCGCTCGCCGTCCTCGCCCCGGCGCTGTTCCAGGCCGCGAACGGCCTCGTCCTCGGCCTCGCAGCCATGACCTTGGCGCTGCTGGTCCGGGGCCGGATGTTTGTGGCACCGGTGACGGCCAGCCGGGCACGGACGTGACCGCGTCCCCCGGCATGCCATCAACGAACCCGACGACCTCCGCCAAGCAGTTGTCGAGTGCCTTTACCAGGCAGGACGGCTCAGACGAGAGAACCCGTCACGTTGGTGGGAGGGACACAGTCTGGCAGGGGCGCCTCCAACAGGAACGCGATGCCGCGCGGGTGATACTCGATCCTGGCGGTGCCTCCCATCTCCGTCGCGAGCGCCCGTTCGATCAGGCGCGTCCCGAACCCGGTGCGCGATGGCGCGACCACCGAGGGGCCTCCGACCTCCTCCCAGCGCAGCTGCAGCCGCGGCGAGGTCGATGCGTCCCGGACCTCCCAGTCCACCACGACGCGGCCACCTTCGTTGGAGAGGGCTCCGTACTTGACGGCGTTGGTCGCCAGTTCGTGGAACGCCATCGTGAAGGCGAGCGTCAGGCGCGGGTCCAGCCAGACCAGTGGGCCGTTGACCAGGAAGCGCTGCCTCGCGTCGTCGCGGAAGGCATGCAGGGCCTCAGCGACGACCTCGCTCAGGGTCGTCCCGGCCCAACTCTCGCGGGTCAGGACGTTGTCGGCCGCCGCCAGGGACTTGATCCGAGCGACCAGGGTCTCCTGCGCATCCTCCAGCGAGGAGGCGTTGCGCAGGGTCTGGAGCGCCACTGACTGCACCGTCGCCATCGAGTTCTTGACCCGGTGGGTGAGCTCGTCTGCCAGGAGCGCCCGATGCTCCTCAGACCGCTTGCGGTCGGTGATGTCGAGGGACACGCAAACCATGCTGAGCGGCGTGCCGTCCGGAGCGTAGAAGGGCTGGCCGCGCAGCTCGACCCAGCGCACCTCGCCGGAGGGCATGTTCACCCGGTACTCGACCTCGTAGTCCGCCTTGTCCGCCACGGACGCCGCCAGGGTCGTCTGCATGCGCTCGATGTCGTCCGGGTGGATCATCGCGAGCAGGTCGGCGTACTGGAACGTCTCGTCGGCCCGTCGGCCGAAGATGGCCTTGCAGCCGTCCGATGCGACGGTGTAGCCGCTCTGCAGGTCAACGGTGCAGGTGCCCATCCGGCCAGCCTTGAGGACGAACCTCAGGCGTTGCTCACTGTCGCTCAATGCGGCGGTCCGGCGCTCGAAGGCGGCCTCCAACGCGTCGCGGTCCTGCTGCAGTCGCACCAGGCGTTCGCGCTCCAAGGTCACGTCGAACTGCGAAGCGAAGAAGAACGTCAGGTCGCCGTCCCGGTCGAACACCGGCGAGACAAGCAACCGGTTCCAGAACGTCTCCCTGTCCTTCTTGTAGTTCAAGAGGTCGATCTCGATGGACTCCCGCCTCGCGATGGCCGCACCGACCTTGGCGACGTCCGCCATATCCGTCGCCGGGCCCTGCAGGAAGCGGCAGTTCCGGCCGACGATCTCGTCGTAGGCGTAACCAGTCAGCCGGCAGAAGGCGTCGTTGACGAAGACGATGGGGTTGTCGGGCTGGCCGGGGTCAGTGATCACCATCGGCATGCGCGTCGCGCGCACCGCGGACACGAACGGGTCCGTGCTCGCGCCTGTCCGAGCGAACTCCGCCTCGAACCGCCTGCGCTCCATCACGTCCGTCACCGGTCCAACCCTCTCCCGCAATTGCCTGGCGGTACGTCCTCACCACCGACCCGGCACGACCCTATCACAGGTCAAGCTTCGCTCGCACTACGCAGTCCCGCCCGAGCGGTCCCAGGCAATGGAGCCTTCTTCCCCGATCACGACTTATCGCTGCATATGCGAGTCCGTTTCCCATCCCGAGCCCTGCGCCCTGGTCGTCGACGATGACGGCCTCATCCGCATGGATGCTATGGACATCCTGCAGGATGCCGGCTTCCGGACCTTCGAGGCGAGCGACGGCGACAAGGCCATGACGCTCCTCGCCCGGGAGCATGCCGTCATCGTCCTGCTCTTCACCGACGTGCAGATGCCGGGAACGCGCAACGGCTTCGCCGTCGCACGCGAGACCGCCAGCCGGTGGCCGCACATCGCCATCGTTGTCGCGTCCGGCCACGTGCGGCCGGAGCCGGGAGAGATGCCGGAGGTCGCCCGCTTCATCGGGAAGCCCTTCACCTCCGACATGGTTCACGACCACCTCCGGGACATCTTGCCGGACGGACGCAAGCCGGCGCCGCTGCGCAATCGGGAACAGGCGGGAAGCGCTCCCTGACGGCCGGGGCTCATGCCCGCCCGCAGACCAGCCGCGGGCCCGTCGGGACATCCAGGTCTGCCGCCATGCGTTCGGCCGCCCTCGCGGCTCGTTCGGCGAGGCGACGCACGCTCGCGAGCTGAGCCACGAACGACGGGAGCCCCTCGGACACCACCCGCGCCTCTCCGAACGTTTCCAGCCCATGGCAAGCCTTGGCCAGTTCGGAGAAGCCGACCATGCCCGCGGCGGACGCCAGCGAATGGGCTCGGAGCCGAAGGCGTGACCGGTCGTCCTCCTTACCGCCATCACCTTCGAAGCTGGTGTCCAGTTCCTCCGCCAGCAACACTAGCACCTCGCGAAGGCGGGTCGGCGACAGGAAGCGGCACACCTCGCGGTAGGCGTTCTCGTCGAACTCGACGGGAGACGACGGCCGGTGGGGCACCTCGGCGGGCACCGTTTCCTGCGGCAGCCACCGCTCGACCGTCGCGTAGAGCTTCTCCGGGTCGAACGGCTTGCCGACATGATCGTCCATGCCGGCGTCGCGGAAGGCGGAAACCTGTTCCGGCAGCACGTTCGCCGTCATGGCGATCACGGGAAGCCGCGACACGGGCCCGGGGAGCGCCCGGATGCGACGGGTCGCCGTCATCCCGTCCATGCCCGGCATCTGCACGTCCATCAGCACCAGGTCGAAGACCCGCTCCCGAACCGCTTCGACCGCCGCCTGTCCGTCCCCGACCGTCTCGACGACGTGCCCGGCCGCCCTGAGAACCGCGCGAGCGAGTTCCTGGTTGATGGCGGAATCGTCGACCAGCAGCAGGCGGCCCGTCCGGCGCGGCGTGGCCGCGACGACGGAAGGCTCGGCCTCGGCCGGAGCGCAAGTCCGCGGCATGCGCACGGTGAACCAGAAGGTGGAGCCGCCCCCGTCGATCGAGGAGACGCCGATCTCGCCGCCCATGAGTTCCACGAGGTGTCGGCAGATGGCCAGTCCGAGCCCGGTGCCGCCGAAGTCGCGCTGGATCGAGCCGTCGACCTGGCTGAAGCGCTGGAACAGCCGGTTCTGCTTGTCCTTCGGGATACCGATGCCAGTGTCGACGACGCGGAAGCGCAGGCGCTCCCCGCCCGAGAAGCCGCCTTCGGGCGCGACGTCGAGCGTGATCGAGCCGGCCGCCGTGAACTTCACCGCGTTGTTGAGCAGGTTGAACAGCACCTGCCGCAAGCGATTCTCGTCCCCCTTGACCCAACGCGGCAGGGCCGGATCCATCCGCAGTCTGAACTCCAGCCCCTTGGCGTCGGCGGGGCCCCGAACGATGGAGACGCAGTTGTCGACCATGGCGAGCAGCGGGAACGGCGCCTCGACCAGGTCGACCGCGCCGGCCTCGACCTTGGAGAAGTCGAGGATGTCGTTGACGACCGTCAACAGGGCGTTGCCGGACGAACGCACGAGTTCGGCCTGGCGGCGGTTGCCCGGGTCAAGCCGGCCCGAGGCCAGCATCAGGTCGGTGAAGCCGATGACCGCGTTGAGCGGGGTACGGATCTCGTGGCTCATCGAGGCCAGGAAGTCGGTCTTGGCCCGGTTCGCCCGCTCGGCCTCGGCGCGCGCCGCCTCCGCCACCGCCTTCGCGTCCGACAGGGCGATCTCGGCTACCTTGCGGGCGGTGGTGTCCAGCGTCAGGCCGATCACCCGGGCCGTCCGGCCGAAGGCGTCCGCCTCGACGCGGCCGATGGCGGTGATCCAGCGCATGCCTCCGTCCGCCAGCGGCACCCGGAACTCGGTGGTGTAGCCGCCACCGGTCTCGATGGCGCCTGCGAGGTCGGCGAGGACCCGCGGGACGTCGTCGGGATGGGCCATCGGCTTCCACTCCCGCTCGACGTCGAGCTCGATCTCCCGTTCCGGCAGCCCGTGCTGGCGGGCGCACTCCGCCGAGAAGCGCACCCGACCGGTGGCGACCTCGTAGTTCCAGGTACCGGCCTGGGCGGCCTTCATCTCGGCCTCATGCCGGTAGCGTTCGCTCAGGTCGAGGGCGATGCCGAGGAAGCCCAGGTCGGCCCCGTCCCCGGTGCGAAGGAGGGTGACGTTTAGCAGCACCGGCAGGCGCTCGCCGCCCTTCGTCACGTAGGTCCACTCCCCGGGATCGGGCTGCCCGCGGCGGGCCTTGGCGACGAACACCTCGAAGCCCGGCTCGACGGCCCACCCCAATTCGCGCGACAGGACGCCGGCCCGTCGCCCGACTTCCACCGGATCGTGGAACACCGCCGGCGTCGCCTTGCCCACCAGCTCGTCGGCGGCGTAGCCCAGCATCCGCTCGGCGGCCGGGTTGAACAGGGTGATGGTCCCCTGCAGGTCGGTGGCGATGACCGCGTAGCCGGCATGGTCCAGGATCGCCTTCTGCAACGCGGAGCCGGCCCTTAGCGCCTCCGTCCGTTCCGCGACTTGCCGTTCGAGGGAGGCGTTGGCCGCGCGGATGCGCTCCTCCGCGGCCGCTTGCTCGGAGATGTCGCGGATGACCGTGGCGATGCCTGCGACCGAACCGTTCGGCGCGCGGATCGGGGAGGCGGTCACCTGCACCGGGAAGATCGTGCCGTCCTTGCGCATCCTAAGGGTCGAGAATGGCGGCACCGCCTCGCCGCGGCGAATGCGCAGCAGGACGTCGCGTTCCTGCGCCCAGAGGCTCCCGGGGACGATGAAGTCCTCCGCTCTACGCCCCGTGGCCTCGGCAGCCGTATGACCGAAGAGCCGCTCCGCCCCGGGGTTCCAGTCGGCGACGACGCCGTCGAGGGACTTGCCGACAATGGCGTCGTCGGCGTTCTCGACGATAGCCGCCAGTCGCGCTTTCTCGACGGCGGCGAGCACCTCGCGGCGTCGGCCGAGCAGGCGTAGGTAGACCAGCCCGGCGAGAAGCAGCGAACCGACGAGGACGACGATGGCCACGGTCGTCGGCCGGACGAGGTTAAGCCCCTCGACGAAGGCGGACCGCGCTGCGACGTCAACGTCCCAGGTCCGGCCGAAGACAGACAGCCGCCGGGTCGACGTCAGGCCGCCGGCCGGCGGTTCGGCCGCGTCCCGGCCGGCATAGAACGGCGTGACGGTGTCGGGGGTGACGTCCCGGATGGCGACGTCGAGATCCCCCGCATCGAGGTCGAGACCGGTCAGGATCTCGTCGATGATCAGCGGCGCGTAGGTCCATCCCAGCGTCGCGGCGCGGCGCGCATCCGGGGTGTCCGCAGGCATGAAGGGGCGCAGCACCGGCAGGAACAGGAGGAATCCCCGCTCTCTCAGGCCGGTCGCTTGCACCAGGGTCACCGGAGCGGTCAGCGTCGCAGCGCCCGTCTCCATCGCCTGGAGCGCCGCACCGCGCCGATGCGCCTCGGAGGCGACGTCGAGGCCGACGGCCTCTCGGTTGGCCGTCATCGGCTCGACGTACTGGATCACCCAGCGCTCGCCGTCGTGCGGCGTGAGTTGGCGGATGCGGAAGTCCGGGGCGCCATCGCGGCGCGCCGCCGCCGAGAACGCCGCTTCGTCCATGGCGGGCACGCGACGGATGAAGCCGAAGCCGCGGGCGCCCGGGAACTCTCTTTCCGGATTCCGACTGTCGGCATAACGTCGGAAGCCGTCGCGCGTGATGCCGGTGTCGCCAGCCGCCACTACTGCGCCGCGCGCGCCCCGAACGCCATACTCGTAGCGGGCCATGCGTCCCTCGACGAGCGACGCGACGCGGGTCGCCACGGCCTGGAAGCGTTCAGCGGCCGAGTGAGCGTTCCGGGCCTGCGTCCACTGGGCGGCCGCGAGCGCGGCGACGAAGCCAAGGACGACGACCGCCAGCGCGGCCACGCATGGCGCAGGGCACCCCGACCGGCCGCCGAACGTCGAGCCCCGGCCTCCCGAGGTTTTCCCCGTGCCGCCTGTGTTCATCACGCCCTTCGCCATGGTCCCGTTCCCCCTTCCAAAGTCTGCGCCGGTACGGACGCGCGGTAGGCCCGCGCTTGTCGCCATCCGGGCAAGACTGGTCTTCAGTCAGTCTCCGGGCGCGGCGACCGCGTCCCCGCGATGAGGCTCACCACGCCGCCGCGCGTCACCGCCCGCATCAGGACCGCGAGACGTCCGACCTCGTAAGGCTTCTCAAGGAAGCACGACCCCGGAACCATGTGCCGAGCCTCGATGGCCCGCCCCGAAAGATAGACTACCGGCAAGCGGGGGCGCATCGACCGCGCCTCGGTTGCAAGGAACAGCCCATCGACGGAGCCAGGCATGTGCACGTCGGTGACCAGTGCGTCGAGCCGCTCGCCGAAGGCCACGTATTCCAGCGCGGTGATGCCGTTCGAGCAGGTCACGGCCTGGTAGCCCGCAGCCTCCAGCTCGGCGGCCACGACCCGCATCGCGATGGGGTCATCCTCGGCAACTACCACCACGGGGCGCCTGACTGGTTCGTGCATGGAGCGCTCCCCGTCCGATGGCGCGACGACGCGCCCGATCCACACGAAAACGCTACGCCGCGACAGGGTTTGGGAACCACTAGGCTTCACGGGCATGATCCGAAGCCAGAATAGTCCACCTGGACTATCGTCGCCGTCGCGAGGCCCGCGGAATTCGGACTGGACGCCCATGACCAGCATCACCGGTAAGGCCGTCGTCGCCGACGACGACCCGTTCTTCCGCATCGCGCTCACCAGCATCCTGCGGGACCAGCTCGGTATCTCGGAGGTGCAGCAGGTCGGCTCCCTGGACGAGGCGCTAGAGGCCTTGGCCGAGAAGCAGGACGTCCGCTTCGCCCTGTTCGACCTCGCCATGCCCGGCATGGAGAGCCCGGCCAGCCTGTCCGCCGTGCGGGAGTGCTTCCCGGAGGTCCTTACCGTCGTTGTGTCGGGCTCGACCGAGCGGGAGGACGTCTTCCTCGCTCTCAAGGCTGGCGTGCATGGCTTCGTTCCAAAGGGCTCCGACGTCGAGTCGCTGATCCGAGCTCTGCGCATGGTAGTCGACGGCTTCGTCTACGTGCCGGCCTTCGTCACGCGGGTGCCCGGTGGCGCGTCCGGGGCGCCGACCCCGACGGCATGGCGCGAGGCCGCGGCGGACCCAACCGCGGCCCTGACACCCCGCCAGCGCCAGGTGCTCGACCTGATCGTGGCCGGGCAGTCGAACAAGGAGATCGCGCGGTCGCTGTCGCTCGGCGAGGGCACGGTCAAGATCCACGTCGCCGCCCTGCTAAAGGCGCTCGGCGTCCCGAACCGGTCGGCGGCCGCGGCCTGGGGCGGGGCGAACCTCGCCCGCCCCCGCGCCACCCCCTAGGCCACCCGGTCTATCGGGGCTGCCGGGGCAGTCCGGCAGGCCGAGATGACGCCCATGACGGGCCGTGGCCTAACGGGACATCCCATTCAGGCACGACCGACATGACGCACCTCCTGATCCCTCCAGCCCTCGCGGCGGCTGCCTTCGGCGTCGGCCTCGGCTTACGCCCCATCCAGGCCCCGCTTCCAGGTAACTTGCCAACGCTGGTTGTCATGTCCGCCCTTCGGCGTGGAAGCCATCCCGGGGCGCACCATCGACCATCCCGCCATGCCCGCGGCAGGCTCGACGCAGGCGGTGCGAGTAGTTCTTGCATCGCCTTTCGCCGGGCGTTGAACGCGAAACCGTACCGACGCGAGGACCCAATGCCGGACACGCCAGCCGACCTCAATCCACAGACCCACCGGCAGGTGGCCAAGCTGTTGGGACCGGCGCAGGCGGCCGAGATGATGGCCCTGCTCAGGGAGACACTGGTCCGGCTCGGTGACATGCCCGAGCAGGAGTTCGCCGGGCCATCCGGCCTGGCCCTGGTCCACCGCCTCAAGTCGGAATCCGGCCTCATGGGCTTCGACCGGCTCGCTCAGGCCTGCGAGGCGGTCGACACCGCCGGCGCCCGTGGCGCCGTCCCGCCGCAAGACCTGCGAAGCCTGCGAGTAGCTATCGCCTCGGCGCTGGCCACGGCCGACGCGCTCGGCGAGGCCGAGCCCTAATATCCCGCTTCCCCCAACCGAGGTCACCCCCAATGCGCAAAGCCGAACGTCGCGTCCTAGCGGACGCGGTCGCGTTGTCGTGCCGTATCGTGTCGGCCTACGTCGCGGGCAACGCCGTGCCGCCGGCACAGGTGCCTGCCGTGATCGCGGACGTATACGCGGCCCTCCACGGTCGACGCCAAGCCGCTCCCGAGCCGACCGCGCCACGGTTGCTGTCGTCGGCCCAGGTCCGGGCCTCCCTCGGCCCCGGCGGCATCCTGAGCTTCGAGACCGGCAAGCGCTACGCCTCGCTCCGGCGGCACCTGGGCAGTCTCGGCCTCAGCCCTGACGCCTACCGGCTGAAGTGGGGCCTGCCGCCGGACTACCCGATGGTGTGCCCGTCCTATTCGGCGCTGCGCGCGGACATCGCCCGGAGCAACGGTCTCGGTCGCGCCGGCGTCCCACCGGACGGCCTGGAAATGAGCGGTCGGGCCGCCGCAGGGTGAGCCTCGACCCCGGCGTCAGCGTCGATCGCCAGCGTGAGCTGCCCGTCCTGACGGAAGGACAGCGCCAGCGTAACAAGGTCGGAAGCGACCGCATCGAAGCCGATGCAGCAGGCTCCCGGGACCAGACGCCGGCAGCGCCGCAGCGCTATGGACACTACGTTCAGGTCGCGCCCAGGCATCAGCGTTCGGCTGTCACTCATCGGGCGATCCTGAAAAGGGACGCTCCGTTTCCAACCAACGCGAGGCGAAAAGCTGGCAGTCGGGTCCATCTCCGGCATGGACGACGGGCATGCTCCGAATTGCGCGAATGCAGCCTTCAAACGTCAGGACCTTAACCGCCACGTGGCGGTCCGTACGACCAGGCCTCCTGGAAACGGTTCCGGTACCTGAACCTTTCCACGCCATGAAGAGGCAGCAGGCCGTCCATGGCGGCCAAGGAACGCATCCGCCCGCGGGATGTCACAACGCCGGCTGGAGACCTCGAACGCCTCGGTAACGGGGCGCTGCAGCCATGGACCGTCGAGGTTCGGGGGACCGCTAGCCTAGGCAGGCATCCGACCGTCTGGAGTGTAGCGGTCGACGGCTTGGGGCAGCTCCCGCGACAGGCGGGAGAGAAGCTCCTCGCGGGACAGGCCGGTGCGCTGGGTCAGGGTTGTGAGGACTTCCGGCCCGATGGCCTGCTCGAGTTGCTGAGGCGGAAGCTCCTGATTAGGCCCCTGGGCGACCCAGGACTGCGCGGCCGCCCCGTGGCCGGCCTGCTGAAAGCGCTGGAGCACCTCGCCCAAGCCGCTGTTCAGGAAGCCGCCGGGCGCCTCGCCGCGCCGGTCGCCCAACAGGCCGCCGAGAAGCCCTCCAAGGCCACTGCCCGTACCGCCGGTCGTCTGGCCGGGGCCGGCGGGCGCGGGCGCGGCTTGCCCGGCACCGCCCAGCATCTCGGCGATCTTGTCCCGGTTCTGGTAGCCGGCCAGGGCCAGGAGGCCGAGCAGCGCCGTCATCGAAGGGTAGCCGTCACTCATGGGTCGTCTCCGGCTTACGACGGATAGGCGGTGGCCATCCGCCGATGGGGTCAGGTCGGAAAACGCGCCTAGGCGCCGATGCGATGCATCCCCCGATGGTCTGCGGCTCGGGAGAAGACAGCTGCATGCAGTGACATTATATTAGGAGGACCTAAATAAGCTGGATCTGCCATTTAGGGACACGAACCGATGTACGCCGTCACGTCGACCGACCTAATGCGGCTTCAGGACAAGGTCACCGACGCGGCCCGCCTGCTCCGCCTCCTCGCCAACGAGAAGCGGTTGCTGATCCTGTGCCTACTGGTCGCCCGCGGCGAGATGGACGTGACCAGCCTCGCGCGAGAGGTCGAGCTCAGCCAGTCGGCCCTGTCGCAGCACCTCGCCAAGCTGCGCGAGGACGGGTTGGTCGCCTTCCGACGCGAGAGCCAGACGATCCACTATCGGCTGGAGGACCCTAGGGCCGCGCGGGTGCTGGCGACCCTCAAGGATATCTTCTGCCCGGAACTCGGCTGATCGGTCTCAGCTCGGGAGGATCTCGGCCTCGAGCCCCGGGCGATCCGTCCGGTTGCGCAGCCGCAGGCTGAGGCCACTCCGGCGGGACGCCATCTCGGCGATGGCGAGGCCGAGGCCGCTACCCGTCGCGCTCTTGTGGCACCCTCGGAAGAACCGTGTCGTGACGTGGGGCAGTTCGTCCTCCGGAATGCCCGGCCCCTCGTCGCGGACGACGATGCCCCCGCCATCCGGCCGGGCGACCCACGCCACCGTGCCTGTCTCCATGTGCTGCACGGCGTTCTCGTGCAGGTTCCGGACGGCGAGGCGCAGGCCTTCCGGGTCGGCCAGCAGCGTATAGCCCCGTAGCCCCGGATCGATCTGGGTCCGGACCCCGGGTGGCATCCGCATGCCTTCAACGGTTTCCGTTACCAGCGCGCCGACGTCGACCTCAGCCAGGGAAGGCGCCTCCCCCGCGGCGTCGAGCCGGGCGGCGTCGAGCAACTGGCGGACGAGGCGCGTGGTCCGGTCGACGGCCGCCACGATCTGGCGCAAGGCTGCCTTCGCCACGTCCGGGTCGGTGGCGGCCATGGCGACCTGCGCCTGAACCTTGAGGCCAGCGAGCGGGGTGCGCAGCTCGTGCGCGGCGAACGCCGTCACCTCCTGTTCGTGCCGACGGGCCGATTCGACCTTGAGGAACAGCCCGTCGAGGGCGTCGGCCAGGGGGCGGACCTCGGCGAGCGCGCGGCTCGCGTCGATGGCGCTCATGTCGTCCGCGTCGCGACCTGCGAGGTCGCGCGCCATCAGCCGCAACGGTCGCAGGCCGCGCCCGAGGCTCGCCCAGATCAGCATCCCCAACAGCGGCACCACGAGCAGCACGGGCGTGACCAAGCCCATGATGAGGTCGTTGACGAGGCGCTCGCGCAGGCCGAGGCGGTCGCCGACCATCACGCGAACGCCTTTGCCGGCGTCCTCCACCGTGAAGACACGCCAAGTCTCGCCGTCGACCTCGCGCTGCGAGAAGCCGGCGGGCGCATCCGTCAGGCGCCGCTCCGGGGCCCCGGTCGACCGCGCGACCATGCGCCCGTCGAGCGACCAGATCTGACATGAGAGCTGCCGCTCGTAGGCGGTCTGCGCCGGGATGGTGCGGATAGCCCCGTCCGGTCCCGGGCCGCCGACCGCGCCCACCAGGGAACTGACCATGCGGGCTGCTTCCTGCAGGCGGTTGTCGAGGACCTGCTCCACCTCGCGCTTTGAGCCAAAGTAGATCCAGGCGACCGCGCTGAGCCAGATCAGGCCGGTGGCGAGCAGCAGGATGGCGAACAGCCTGGCGCGGAGCGACCTCATGTCAGGGCCCTCATGCGGTAGCCGAGGCCGCGCACCGTTTCGATGGCGTGTCGGCCGATCTTGGCGCGCAGGTTGTGCATGTGAACCTCGACGGCATTGCTCTCGACCTCTTCCTGCCAGCCGTAGAGGCGCTCCTCCAACTCCGCTTTCGAGCGAAGCACGTCAGGTCGTTCCATGAGGGCCGCCAGAACCATAACCTCGCGCCGGGAGACGGCGACCGGCACACCGTCGACGGTGACGGCGAGGCTGCCGGGATCGAGCCGGATGGCGCCGTGTTCCAGGATCGCCGCGGCCCGCCCCGAAGCCCGCCGGACGACGGCGCGGATGCGGGCGGAGAGCTCGTCGAGGTCGAAAGGCTTGCCGAGATAGTCGTCGGCGCCCCCGTCGAGCCCGGCGATCCGGTCGGCCACGGCGTCCCGGGCCGTCAGCAGGACGACCGGCGTCCGGTCGTTCCGGCGGCGAAGCCCCCGCAACACGTCGAGGCCAGAGCCATCGGGCAGCATCAGGTCGAGCACGATGGCCGAGAACGCGCTCGTGGCGAGCGCCGCCTCGGCGTCGGCGCAGGTCGCGACGCAATCGACCGTCGCCCCGGCCAAGCCCAAACCAGCCCGGAGCCCGTCCGACAGGATGGTGTCGTCCTCGACGACGAGGATGCGCATGCGTGTCTCCCTTCACCGCCTCCATCCTCCGGGCCCCGCTTAAGCCTGGCTTAAGCTGCGTTTCCGATCCGCGTCGGGCCGATCCGAGCCCGGACCCCACCTATGCCGAACGTGTTCACCCACCTTGTCCTCGCTGCCCTGCTCTGAACCGGCTCCTCGCTGTGGTCGCCGGGGCAGTGCCGCGAGCCCGGTGCGAGGCCGACGCCCTTCACCGTCGATGTCACCCGTGACCCCGACCTCTCGCTGCGCCTGCGATGGACCATCGCCCCCGGCACCTACCTCTACCGTGACAAGATCGCCGCCTCCGACGGAAGCGGCAGGGAGCTGCCCGTCGGCACCCAGCCCGGCGAGACCAAGGACGACCCCAACTTCGGGCCGACGGAAGTCTATCACGGCGCGACGGAGGCCATCGTTCCAGGTGCGGCTCTCGCGGGGCTGCGCGAGGTGCGCGTCACCTATCAGGGCTGTGCCGAGAAGGGCATCTGCTACCCGCCGATCAGCAAGGTCATCGAGGTCCCCGCGGGAGGTCCACAGGCGACCGCCGAGACGCCGGCCACTGGCGCGCAGACCGAGCCCGAGAGCGGCCTGCTCTCGGGCCAACTCGCGGGCGTCCTGGCGACCTTCCTCGGGCTCGGCCTGCTCCTGGCCTTCACCCCGTGCGTGCTCCCGATGGTCCCGGTGCTGGCCGGCATGCTGGCCCGGTCCGGGGAGCGGCTCTCGGCCGGGCGCGGCTTCGTCCTGTCCGGCACCTACGTGTTCGCGATGGCGCTAGCCTACGGGACGCTTGGCGTGGCGGCGGCATGGTCCGGGCGCAACCTCCAGGTCGCGCTCCAGACTCCCACTGCGCTCGGACTGCTCGCCGCGGCCTTCGCCTCCCTGGCCTTGTCGATGTTCGGCGTGTTCGACCTGGCGCTGCCGTCCGGTGCCGCCGGCCGCCTGTCGCGACTGAGCGTAGGCAGGCTTGGCGCGCTTGGTGGCGCCTCCGTCATGGGGTTCACCTCCGCCCTGATCGTCGGGCCCTGCGTGACGCCGCCGCTCGCCGCGGCACTCCTCTATGTCGCCCAGACCGGAGACGTGGTGCGGGGTGCCGCCGTCCTGTTCGCGCTCGGCCTCGGCATGGGCCTGCCGCTGATCGCGTTCGGGACGTTCGGGGCAGGGATCCTGCCGAAGTCAGGCCCATGGCTCGTCGTCGCCAAGCAGGCCTTCGGGGTGGTCTTCCTCGCGTTGGCCATCACCATGGTCTCGCGCCTCGTGCCGTCCGAGGTCTCCCTCGTGCTTTGGGGCGCGCTGGCGATCGACATCGGCGTGTTCGTCGGGGCGTTCGACGTCGTCACGGCGGGCGCCGCGGGCCGGCTGGGCAAGGGCGCTGGTATCGTTGCCGTAACCTACGGCTGCGCCCTCGTCGTCGGCGCCGCGAGCGGCGGGACCGACCCGCTCCGGCCGCTCGCCGGACTCGGCCGGACGCAGGCAGCCCACGTCGAGGAAGGCCGGACTGTCTCCTTCGTCCCGGCTTTCGAGGCCGCCCTCGCGGCGGCCCGTGCCGCGGGCAAGCCGGTGCTCGTCGAGTTCGCCGCCGACTGGTGCACCGTCTGCAAGACGAACGAACGGACGGTCCTGGCCGATGCCGACGTCCGAGCGAGGCTGAGGGCCGTCTCGGTGATCCGCGCCGACGTCACCCGCGACGACGACGCCACACGCGCCCTGATGCGGCGCTTCGAGGTCGTCGGACCGCCAACCCTCATCCTGATGCGACCCAACGGCGCCGAGGTCCGCGAGGCCCGCACCGAGGGCGAATTCACGGTCGATGACCTGAAGCGTCGTCTCGCCCTCGTCGGCGCCTGAGCCACCCCCTTTCGACAAATTAAGTTTCACGGAGACCACGATGGACCGCAGGACCCTGCTCGCCCTTCTGCCCGCCGCCGCGCTTGCGCCCGCCCTGCTCTCGCTGGCGCCGCCGACCGAGGAAGCCTTCGCCCAGGGCGTCGACCCCAACGCGATCTTCAACGACCCGCAGGCGCCGGTCTCCGGTAACCCGAAGGGCGACCTGACCATCGTCGCGTTCCTCGATTACAACTGCCCCTTCTGCAAGAAGGCCGAGCCCGACCTTCTCCGGCTGGTGAAGACGGACGGGCGCATCCGCCTCGTCCACAAGGACTGGCCGATCCTCGGGGACGCCTCCGTCTACGGCGCCCAGTTCGCCCTCGCGGCGCGCTACCAGGGGCGCTACGAGACCGTCCACGCGGCCCTGATGGGCATTCCGGGCCGCGGCATCACCAAGGAACGGATGCGGGAGGCGGTCGAGGCCTCCGGCGTCGACATGACCCGGCTGGAGCGGGACCGCATGGCACTTGCCGGCGAGATCGCGGGCTTGCTCCAGCGCAATCTCGACCAAGCCGACGCCCTCGGCCTGCAGGGAACCCCGGTCTTCCTAATCGGCCAGCTAAAGGTCGCGGCGGCGCTCGATTTCGACGGTTTCAGGCAGGCGGTCGTCCAGGCCCGCGCGCGAGGACGCTCGTGATGCCGCGGCCCCTCCGCCTTCCGACGGTGATCGCCCTCGCCTCGGCGCTCGGCGCCTGCTCGACCTCGCAGGGGGCGCCGGCCTCCGTCGCGGTGGCCCGGCAGCAGATCGCCCCGGAGGTCTTGCGCCGGTACGCCGCCGTCACGGACGAACCCTTCCCGGTCGAGGCGGTCGACCCGCGTGACCTCAAGGCGCGCAACGTCCGCCAGTTGGTCGACTTCCCGTCGAAGGAGCCGCCCGGCACCCTCGTCGTCGATCCATACAAGCGCTCTCTCTACCCCGTCATGGAGGGCGGCAAGGCGATGCGCTACGCGGTCGGGGTGGGCAAGGCCGGATTCGAGTTCACCGGCGAGGCGACCGTCGCCCGCAAGGCTTCCTGGCCGCGATGGGCGCCGACCCCCGACATGCTCCGGCGTGATCCGGAGCGGAACGGGCGCTGGGCCGGCGGCATGCCGGGCGGCGACAGGAACCCGCTCGGGGCCCGGGCGCTCTACCTGTTCAAGGACGGCAAGGACACGCTGTACCGCATCCACGGCACGACGGAGCCCTGGAGCATTGGCGAGGCGGTGTCCTCGGGATGCATCCGCATGCTGAACCAGGACGTGATCGACCTGCACCGGCGCGTCCCCACCGGCACGAAGGTGGTGGTGCTCGGGTCCCGGGGCACCGTCCACGCCGCACGGCCAACAGCGCCGGAGCCGACGGGCAGCCTCGGGAACAGCGCATCCGCCGGACTGACGCCGGACGACGGCCTCGATCATGCGGGGCTCGACGACCTTTCGCGCAACGCGTCGGAAGCACCCGAGCCTCCGGCCTACGACAGGGAGGCGGACGATGACGGTCTTTAGGAGCCTGATGATCGCGGTCGTTCTTGCGACCCTGGGCTTAGGAGCGGCTGGTGGATTCAAGTGGTCGTCGCAACGGCTTGGCGGAGGGCGGTTGTGATGGCAGGTCGGCGACGTTCGGATCGATGCCTTCGGGAGAAGCTGCAGTCACCGGGTCGTCCCGGGGTCGGTCGACGCGAGACGCGGCGGGAGTTCTGGGCGTTCATCGCCCAAGGTCTTTCGAGCGAGGACGCAGCGATGAAGGTCGGGATCTCGCCACCGCTCGGCTCGCGGTGGTTCCGGACGGCAGGCGGGATGGCGCCCACCCATCTATCGCCGTCATCCAAGCTTCCTTCGGCGCGCTATCTGTCG
>NZ_JAAKGV010000080.1 GCF_011043735.1 Methylobacterium sp. DB0501
ACTGAACCGCCCCGGGTTTCCCGGAGGCTCCAACTTCTGAGAGGACTGAACCGCCCCGGGTTTCCCGGAGGCTCCAACTTCTGAGAGGATGGAGCCATGACGAAGCGAACAGCCCCTTTTTCGCCTGAGGTGCGCGAGCGTGCCGTGCGGATGGTGCGCGACCACGAGGGCGAGCACGGCTCGCAGTGGTCGGCGATCCAGTCGATTGCCGCGAAGATCGGCTGCTCGGGCGAGACGCTGCGGAACTGGGTGCGTCAGTCCGAGCGGGATCAGGGCGTGCGTCCTGGCCAGACGACGGACGAGCGCGAACGGATCAAGGCGCTGGAGCGAGAGGTTCGCGAGCTACGCCAGGCCAACGAGATCCTGCGCAAGGCGTCGGCGTATTTTGCTTTTGCCGAGCTCGACCGCCGGTCTCGGCCATGATCAGTTTCATCGACGATCATCGCGAGGTCTACGGGGTCGAGCCGATCTGCAGGGTGCTGCCGATCGCCCCGTCAACCTACTACGTGCATGCCGCCCGACGTGCCGATCCGGACAAGCAACCGGCTCGTGCTCGCAGCGACGCGGCGTTGATGATCGAGATCCAACGCGTGTTCGAGGCCAACTTCTGCGTCTACGGCGTGCGTAAGATCTGGCGGCAGTTGGCCCGGGAAGGGATCGTGACTGCTCGATGCACGGTGGCACGGCTGATGCGCCGATTGGGCTTGGCGGGGGTGGTGCGTGGCAGGACCGTTCGCACCACGATCCCCGACCCGGCCGCAGCCTGCCCCCTCGACCGCGTCAACCGTCAGTTCAAGGCTCCCCGGCCGAACGCCTTGTGGGTCAGCGACTTCACCTACGTGGCGACGTGGTCGGGCTTCGTCTATGTGGCCTTCGTCATCGATGTGTTCGCCCGGCGCATCGTCGGCTGGCGGGCCTCACGCAGGGCCCATGCAAGCTTCGTTCTGGATGCTCTGGAGCAGGCATTGCACGAGCGCCGTCCTGTCCAGGGCAGCGGGCTGGTGCACCACTCGGACC
Organism: Methylobacterium sp. DB0501; assembly: GCF_011043735.1. Lineage (GTDB taxonomy): Bacteria > Pseudomonadota > Alphaproteobacteria > Rhizobiales > Beijerinckiaceae > Methylobacterium > Methylobacterium alsaeris. The sequence goes on from NZ_JAAKGV010000080.1 coordinate 1,018, forward strand.
GCGGCTCGCAATTGCCCGGTTGCGAGAACAGCGTCGAGTGCCTCTGCCGGCGTCTTCCAGTTCAGCGTCTTGCGCGGTCTGCTGTTGAGGGCCGCGGCCACAGCAGCAAGATCGTCCACGCTGTGAGCGCTCAGATCCGTTCCTTTCGGGAAGTATTGACGCAGCAACCCGTTCGTATTCTCGTTCGTCCCCCGCTGCCAGGGTGAGCGTGGATCGCAGAAGTACACCTGCAGAC
>NZ_JAAKGV010000081.1 GCF_011043735.1 Methylobacterium sp. DB0501
GTCAGCGACTGGGGTGAAGTCGTAACAAGGTAGCCGTAGGGGAACCTGCGGCTGGATCACCTCCTTTCTAAGGATGCTGTCTGACGTGATGCTCGCTTGCGAGCCGCTCACTCTCACGGCGTCGTTGGATCAAGAACCCAGTCAGGGTTCATATGGCGGGACGCGCCGTCTTCGTTTCTCTTTCTCATCATCCGGACACGCTGGCGGAGCCAGCGACGGGCCTGTAGCTCAGGTGGTTAGAGCGCACCCCTGATAAGGGTGAGGTCGGACGTTCGAGTCGTCCCAGGCCCACCAGGATCAGGCCGCTTGCCACTTGGCTGCTTCCCGCTCGGGGCTGTAGCTCAGTTGGGAGAGCGCGTGCTTTGCAAGCATGAGGTCGTCGGTTCGATCCCGTCCAGCTCCACCACCCTCCCCTGCCGATCGGCAATGCRGTCGAGGGTCGTCCGGATCAAAGAGCTTCGCAGCGAAGCCAGCGCCTTGAGCGCGCTTGCTGCGGATATCTGACATCGTGAAGAGGGAATGTGCCCGGGCTGTTGCGAAAGCGGCCGGCCCGGGTGCGTTCGGCAAGCATAAGGCAGTGGGTCTGAAAGGACCTGCTGCCGGTCTTTATCGTGACCGTGGATGGCGGTGACGACAGCTACGGCTGTCGCTCACCACCGGACACCGATCATGAGAGCGATCAAGTGCCTTAAGAGCATCTGGTGGATGCCTTGGCGCTGAGAGGCGATGAAGGACGTGGTACGCTGCGATAAGCCTTGGGGAGCTGCGAACGAGCTTTGATCCGAGGATCGAACGAGCTTTGATCCGAGGATCTCCGAATGGGGAAACCCACCTTCAGCCACCGTATCGTGGATCCAGTTCACTGGGTCTGCGCTACGATGGTTTACGAAGGTATCAAGCCCTGAATTCATAGGGGTTTGAAGCGAACCCGGGGAACTGAAACATCTCAGTACCCGGAGGAAAGGACATCAACGAGACTCCGTCAGTAGTGGCGAGCGAACGCGGACCAGGCCAGCGCCTGGCATGACGCTTACCGGAACGGCCTGGAATGGCCGGCAGGATGGGTGACAGCCCCGTACGGGACAAGCCAATGCCAGGACACGAGTAAGGCGGGACACGTGAAATCCTGTCTGAAGATGGGGGGACCACCCTCCAAGCCTAAGTACTCCTCAGCGACCGATAGCGAACCAGTACCGTGA
>NZ_JAAKGV010000082.1 GCF_011043735.1 Methylobacterium sp. DB0501
CCCTCACGGCGGATGGACAGAGCCGCGTCTACGGCGATGCCAACCCGGCCCTCCCTCACGGCGGATGGACAGAGCCGCGTCTACGGCGATGCCAACCCGGCCCTGACCTACCGGGTCGGAGGGCGCGGTCTTGTCAATGGCGACGCGCTCTCGGGCGGGCTCGCCACGGTCGCCGATGCCCGCAGCAGCGTCGGTGCCTACGGCATCGGCCAGGGCAGCTTGGCCGCCAGCGGCAACTATGCCGTGAGCTATGTCGGGGCGGATCTCGCCGTCACGGCTCGACCGCTGACCCTCACGGCGGACGGACAGAGCCGCGTCTACGGCGATGCCAACCCGGCCCTGACCTACCAGGCCAGCGGACGCGGCCTCGTCAATGGCGACAGACTCACCGGCGCCCTCGCCACCACGGCAGACGCCCGCAGCAACGTCGGTGCCTACGCCATCGGCCAGGGCAGTCTGGCGGCTTCGCCCAACTACGCAGTGAGCTACGTCGGGCTAGACCTCGCTGTCACGGCTCGGCCGCTGACCCTCACGGCGGACGCGCAGAGCCGGGTCTACGGCGAGGCCAACCCGGCCCTGACCTACCGGGTCGGCGGACGCGGGCTGGTCAACGGCGACAGACTCACCGGCGCCCTCGCCACCACGGCAAACGCCCGCAGCAGCGTCGGTGCCTACGGCATCGGCCAGGGCAGCCTGGCCGCCAGCGGCAACTATGCCGTGAGCTATGTCGGGGCAGACCTCGCTGTCACGGCCCGGCCGATCACCGTCACAGCGGACGCGCAGAGCCGGGTCTACGGCGATGCCAATCCGGCCCTGACCTACCGGGTCGGCGGACGCGGGCTGGTCAACGGCGACAGCCTCACCGGCGTCCTCGCCACCACGGCAGACGCCCGCAGCAGCGTCGGCACCTACGGCATCGGCCAGGGCAGCTTGGCGGCTTCGCCCAACTACGCGGTGGGCTACGTCGGGGCGGACCTCGCTGTCACGGCTCGGCCGCTGACCCTCACGGCGGATGGACAGAGCCGCGTCTACGGCGATGCCAACCCGGCCCTGACCTACCAGATCGGCGGACGCGGGCTGGTCAACGGCGATGCTCTGAGCGGCGTCCTC
>NZ_JAAKGV010000083.1 GCF_011043735.1 Methylobacterium sp. DB0501
CAAAAGCCGTCTCAGTTCGGATTGCACTCTGCAACTCGGGTGCATGAAGGCGGAATCGCTAGTAATCGTGGATCAGCACGCCACGGTGAATACGTTCCCGGGCCTTGTACACACCGCCCGTCACACCATGGGAGTTGGTCTTACCCGACGGCGCTGCGCCAACCGCAAGGGGGCAGGCGACCACGGTAGGGTCAGCGACTGGGGTGAAGTCGTAACAAGGTAGCCGTAGGGGAACCTGCGGCTGGATCACCTCCTTTCTAAGGATGCTGTCTGACGTGATGCTCGCTTGCGAGCCGCTCGCTCTCACGGCGTCGTTGGATCAAGGGTCCAGTCAGGACCCATTAGGCGGGACGCGCCGTCTTCGTTTCTCTTTCTCATCATCCGGACACGCTGGCGGAGCCAGCGACGGGCCTGTAGCTCAGGTGGTTAGAGCGCACCCCTGATAAGGGTGAGGTCGGACGTTCGAGTCGTCCCAGGCCCACCAGGATCGGGGAATGGTCTGCCAGCGAGCGGCGCCTTCGGGGCTGTAGCTCAGTTGGGAGAGCGCGTGCTTTGCAAGCATGAGGTCGTCGGTTCGATCCCGTCCAGCTCCACCACCCTCCCCCGCTGAAGGCAGCGCGGGTCGCAGGGTCGTCCGGATCAAAGAGCTTCGCACTCACCAACGCTTAGGCGGGTGGGATGCGGATATCTGACATCGTGAAGAGGGAATGTGCCCGGGCCGTTGCGAAAGCGGCCGGCCCGGGTGCGTTCGGCAAGCATAAGGCAGCCCCTGCGAAAGTGGTGGCTGCCGGTCTTTATCGTGACCGTGGATGGTCGTGGTCGAAGCCCGAAAGGCTTTCGACCACACCGGACACCGATCATGAGAGCGATCAAGTGCCTTAAGAGCATCTGGTGGATGCCTTGGCGCTGAGAGGCGATGAAGGACGTGGTACGCTGCGATAAGCCTTGGGGAGCTGCGAACGAGCTTTGATCCGAGGATCTCCGAATGGGGAAACCCACCTTCAGCCACCGTATCGTGGATCCAGTTCACTGGGTCTGCGCTACGATGGTTCGAGAAGGTATCAAGCCCTGAATTCATAGGGGTT
>NZ_JAAKGV010000084.1 GCF_011043735.1 Methylobacterium sp. DB0501
ACCTCCTGCATGTTCGAGACGGTCTTCTCGAAGGTCGCATCGTGCGGGGCGATCACGATCACCGGAACCGCGTCGTCGATCAACGCGATCGGCCCGTGCTTCAGCTCGCCCGCCGCGTAGCCCTCGGCGTGGATGTACGAGATCTCCTTCAGCTTCAGCGCGCCTTCCAGCGCCATCGGGTAGGCCGTGCCCCGGCCCAGATAGAGAACGTCCCGCGCCTTGGCGATCTCGCGGGCCAGCACCTCGATCTCGTCCTCGCGCTTGAGCGCCTCGGCCATCAGCCCCGGCACCTTGATCAGCGCGTCCACCAGCCGCTTCTCCCCCGCCGCGTCGAGGGTGCCCCGCGCCCGCCCCGCCGCCAGCGCCAGGCACAGCAGCACCGTCAGCTGGCACGAGAACGCCTTGGTCGAGGCGACGCCGATCTCCGGCCCGGCCAGCGTCGGCACCACGGCCGAGGCCTCGCGGGCGATGGTCGAGGTCGGCACGTTGACCACCGCCAGCGTGTGCTGCCCTTGCGACTTCGCGTAGCGCAGGGAGGCCAGGGTGTCGGCGGTCTCGCCCGACTGCGAGATCACGATCGTCAGCCCGCCCTTCTCCAGCGGCGGCTCGCGGTAGCGGGTCTCGGAGGCGACGTCGATCTCGACCGGCAGGCGGGCCAGGGTCTCGAACCAGTACTTGGCCACCAGCCCGGCATAGTAGGCGGTGCCGCAGGCGGTGATCGAGATCCGAGTGAGGGTCGCGAAGTCGAAGGGCAGCGCCTCCGGCAGGGCGACCCGGCCGGCGGCGAGGTCGACGTAATGGGCGAAGGTGCGGCCGACCACCTCGGGCTGCTCGTGGATTTCCTTGGCCATGAAGTGGCGGTAATTGCCCTTGTCGACCAGGAAGGCCTGGGTGGCGATCTTCTGGCGCGGGCGGGCGACGACGTGGCCGGCGCCGTCGCGGATCTCGGCGCCGTCGCGGGTCAGGATGGTCCAGTCGCCCTCGTCGAGATAGGTGATCTCGTCGGTGA
>NZ_JAAKGV010000085.1 GCF_011043735.1 Methylobacterium sp. DB0501
GGTCGCGGCGGTGCGGCCGTCGAGGGCGCCGGTGGCGGATTCGGCGGCAAGGGCCAGCGCCGCCGAGACGTCCTCGGCCTGGCGGGTCAGGTGCTCGACGGTCGCGCGCAAGGTGGCGTCGGTGGTCTCGGTGCGCTCCGTGACGAGGCGGCCGGCCTCGTCGGCCGCCTTGGCGAAGGCCGAGGCCGCCGCCAGCGTGCGGGCGTCGAAATCGCCGGTGGCGGATTCGGCGGCAAGCGCGATGGCCGCCGAGACGTCCCCGGCCTGACGGGTCAGGTGCTCGACAGCCGCGCGCAAGGTGGCGTCGGTGGTCTCGGTGCGCTCGGCGACGAGGCGGCCGGCCTCGTCGGCCGCCCTGGCGAAGGCCGAGGCCGCCGCCAGCGTGCGGGCGTCGAAATGGCCGGTCGCGGCTTCCGCGGCTTCGGCGATGGCGGAAGCGACCTCGGCCGCCCGCTCGGTCAGGCCGTCGACGGCGCCGCGCAGGGCCGCGTCGGCGCCGGTCGCACGCTCGGCGACCAGATGGCTCGCCGCCTCGGCGGCCTGCGCGAAGGCCGTGGTGGCCGCCAGCGTGCGAGCATCGAGGGCGCCGGTCGCGGTCTCGGCGGCGCGGCCGATGGCGATCGCCGCCTCCTCGGCCCGGCCCGCCAGACCCACAACGGCTCCGTGCAGCGCCGCATCGGCCTCGCCGGCCCGCACGCCGATCACGCTCGCCGCCTCCTCCGCCACCCGGGCGAAGGACAGGGCCGCCTCGGAGAGACGCGCCTGCAGCGCCCCCGACGCCTCCTCGGCCCCCTGCCGGAACGCTTCCACGCTCTCGGCGGTGCGGATCCCCACCGCACCCGTCACCGTCTCGGCGGCGCGGCGCAGCACCTCCGCGGCCTCCTCCGCCCGCGCGCCGAACTCGCCGGTCGTCGCGGTCGTGGCCCGGCGGAGCAGCTCGGCCGCGGCCTGGCTGCGGGCGTCGAGCTCGGCGCCGGTCGTCTCCAGCGTGCGCCGGAAGATGTGGG
>NZ_JAAKGV010000086.1 GCF_011043735.1 Methylobacterium sp. DB0501
CGAGACGCCCAGCACGCGCGCCATGACGGCGATCGGGAAGTGCGCCTGGTTCTCGCTCATGAACCGGAAGATCCCGATGGCAGAACTCCGGTCTCGCGCGCAAACCAGGCTGTCGCGCGAGAGAGGATGTCGCGCTCCAGCTTCAGCTGACGGTTCTCGCGCCGCAGCCGAAGCAGCTCATCGCGCTCGTTCGCCGACAGGGCAGCCTCCACGGCAGGGGGCTTCACCTCCCGGCGGCCTTCCTGTTGATCGGCCTCGGCCACCCAGTTGCGGATGGCTTGGGCCGACGGCTCGAACTCACGGGCGAGGTCGGTCGGATCGCGTCCGGCGCGGACCAACTCGACCATCTGGCGGCGGAACTCAGCCGGGTATGGGGGACGGGTTCTCAGCATGGCAAATACACCTCACGCAAAAGCGTTCTCGGTGTTCACCGATCCGGGGCAATCCCAATCCCAATCATCAGAGCGGTCGACGTCAGTTCAGTCCGCATGTGGTCGCGCATCGACCCGCCGACGATCTTGCGAGTGGCGAGATCAAGGACGGCGGCCAGGTAAAGCCAGCCTTCTGCCGTGGGCAGGTAGGTGATGTCCGCCAACCAGACCTGGTTGGGCAACGCGACCGAGAACTGCTGCTTGAGCAGGTTGGAGGCGATCGGCAGGTCGTGTCGGCTGTCGGTCGTGCAGGGCCGGAACCGGCGCCCCGCCAGGGCCCGGATGCCATGACGGCGCATCAGGCGCTCCACCCGCCCGCGGCTGGCTATGCGGCCCTCCGCGCGCAGGGCCGCATGCACCCGAGGCGAACCATATCGCCTCTGATGCCCGGCCTGGATCCGCTGCACGTCGTCGAAGAGTTGCCGATTGGACGCCGAACGAGCGCTCTCGGGACGTGCTCGCCATCCGGAGTACCCGCTGGAGGACACTCCGAGCACGCGGCACATGAGACGCACCGGCCAGGTGGTCGCATGCTGCTCGATGAAGGCGAACGTCATCTGGGCATCTGCGTGACG
>NZ_JAAKGV010000087.1 GCF_011043735.1 Methylobacterium sp. DB0501
CTTACTCGGTGATGGAGGCGACGACGCCGGCGCCGACGGTGCGGCCGCCCTCGCGGATGGCGAAGCGCAGCTTCTCCTCCATCGCCACCGGCACGATCAGCGTCACGTCCATCGTCACGTTGTCGCCCGGCATCACCATCTCGGTGCCCTCGGGCAGCTGGCACACCCCCGTCACGTCCGTCGTCCGGAAGTAGAACTGCGGACGGTAGTTGGTGAAGAACGGCGTGTGGCGCCCGCCCTCCTCCTTCGTCAGGATGTACGCCTCGGCCTTGAACTTCGTGTGCGGCTTCACCGAACCCGGCTTGCACACAACCTGCCCACGCTCCACGTCCTCGCGCTTCGTGCCACGCAGGAGAACGCCGACGTTGTCGCCCGCCTGACCCTGGTCCAGAAGCTTGCGGAACATCTCGACGCCCGTCACCGTCGTCGTCGTCGTCGCCCGGATGCCGACGATCTCCACCGTCTCACCCACCTTGATGATCCCGCGCTCAACCCGGCCCGTCACCACCGTGCCGCGACCCGAAATCGAGAACACGTCCTCGATCGGCATCAGGAACGGAAGGTCGATCGGACGCTCCGGCTGCGGGATGTACGCGTCCACCGTCTTCATCAGCTCGAGGATCGCCTCGTGGCCGATCTTCGGCTCGCGGTTCTCCAGCGCGCACAACGCCGAGCCCTTGGTGATCGGGATGTCGTCGCCCGGGAAGTCGTACTTCGACAGAAGCTCGCGCACCTCGAGCTCGACCAGATCCAGAAGCTCCGGATCGTCGACCATGTCGACCTTGTTCATGAACACCACCAGCGCAGGAACGCCGACCTGGCGCGCCAGCAGGATGTGCTCGCGGGTCTGCGGCATCGGGCCGTCGGCCGCCGACACCACCAGGATCGCGCCGTCCATCTGCGCCGCCCCGGTGATCATGTTCTTCACGTAGTCGGCGTGCCCGGGGCAGTCGACGTGCGCGTAGTGACGGTTCGACGTCTCGTACTCGACGTGCGCCGTCGA
>NZ_JAAKGV010000088.1 GCF_011043735.1 Methylobacterium sp. DB0501
GATCCTCGGATCAAAGCTCGTTCGCAGCTCCCCAAGGCTTATCGCAGCGTACCACGTCCTTCATCGCCTCTCAGCGCCAAGGCATCCACCAGATGCTCTTAAGGCACTTGATCGCTCTCATGATCGGTGTCCGGTGGTGAGCGACAGCCGTAGCTGTCGTCACCGCCATCCACGGTCACGATAAAGACCGGCAGCAGGTCCTTTCAGACCCACTGCCTTATGCTTGCCGAACGCACCCGGGCCGGCCGCTTTCGCAACAGCCCGGGCACATTCCCTCTTCACGATGTCAGATATCCGCATCCCACCCGCCTAAGCGTTGGTGAGTGCGAAGCTCCTTGATCCGGACGACCCTCGACCGCACTGCAGATCGGCAGGGGAGGGTGGTGGAGCTGGACGGGATCGAACCGACGACCTCATGCTTGCAAAGCACGCGCTCTCCCAACTGAGCTACAGCCCCGAGTGGGAAGCAGCCAAGTGGCAAGCGGCCTGATCCTGGTGGGCCTGGGACGACTCGAACGTCCGACCTCACCCTTATCAGGGGTGCGCTCTAACCACCTGAGCTACAGGCCCGTCGCTGGCTCCGCCAGCGTGTCCGGATGATGAGAAAGAGAAACGAAGACGGCGCGTCCCGCCTAATGGGTCCTGACTGGACCCTTGATCCAACGACGCCGTGAGAGYGAGCGGCTCGCAAGCGAGCATCACRTCAGACAGCATCCTTAGAAAGGAGGTGATCCAGCCGCAGGTTCCCCTACGGCTACCTTGTTACGACTTCACCCCAGTCGCTGACCCTACCGTGGTCGCCTGCCCCCTTGCGGTTGGCGCAGCGCCGTCGGGTAAGACCAACTCCCATGGTGTGACGGGCGGTGTGTACAAGGCCCGGGAACGTATTCACCGTGGCGTGCTGATCCACGATTACTAGCGATTCCGCCTTCATGCACCCGAGTTGCAGAGTGCAATCCGAACTGAGACGGCTTTTGGGGATTCGCTCCAGGTCGCCCCTTC
>NZ_JAAKGV010000009.1 GCF_011043735.1 Methylobacterium sp. DB0501
AAGCGCGGTAACGCGCTGAGCTGACCAGTACTAATCGCTCGATCGGCTTGATCGCTCTCATGATCCGTGTCCGGATCAACCCCGACACCACGACACGATGAAGACGCCTGACGCAGCCGAGCGGCTGCCGCAGAGCGAATGCTTGCCGCAACGAACGTGCTTGGCCGGTCTGGTGGTCTGAGCGGGGTGATCAGAACCCGATCCCATCTCGAACTCGGCCGTTAACCGCCCCAGCGCCCATGGTACTGTGTCTCAAGACACGGGAGAGTCGGTCACCGCCAGACCTGCCAAGCACGTCATATTCCCTCAATACGATGCAGATCACACCCTGGCGCGGGGTGGAGCAGCCCGGTAGCTCGTCAGGCTCATAACCTGAAGGTCACAGGTTCAAATCCTGTCCCCGCAACCAAACATACGAACAGGCCCGTTGGCTTTTGCCGACGGGCCTGTTCGCGTTCAGGTGATCCGCCGGATGCTCTCGGTGATCTCGGGTTCGTCGAGGCAGCCGAGCCAGTCGTCGCGCATCAGGCGCGGCTTGCCGAACTGGATCGCCTTGTTGCAGGCATCCGAGAACACCCCGTCGATCTCCTTGAAGGTGACGGCCGCCAGGATGTTGAGGTGGCCGAGCAGGAAGTCGCGGGCGCATGTCTCCGGTACGCCGCGGCGCACGGTTTCGTCCATCGCCTCGCGCATCACCGCGAGCAGCGTGGCGCAGACGGTCTCGGACAGGCCGGGCTCGAGGAGCGCCATCTGCTCGACCGTGACCCGGTGCGAGCGCAGGATCGGCGCCCAGATGGTCGTCGCGACGCGCTCGCCGAGGGCGTAGGCCTCCTCCGGCCCCTGCATCAGCGCGTTCACGATCGATTGCCGCGCGGCCACGCCGCCGAAATGGTCGCGTCGCCCCGCCTCCGTGGTCTCGTCGTTGAAGATCGGCGGGTGGCAGGGATGTGTGACGAAGTAGGTCAGGTCCGGCCGCTCCGGCAGGTGGCCGGCGAAGGGGGCGGCGGCATCGAGGATCACCACCATCGTGCCGGGCTTGAGCTTCGGCGACAGGGCGTGGGAGACGCGGCCGATCAGGGTGTCGGGCACCGCCAGCACTACGACCTCGGCACCGTCGAGGGCGGCCTCCGCCTCGACGCAGTCCAGGCCGAGCTCGGTCTTGAGCCGCTGGCGCCCGTCCTCCCCGACCTCGACCGGGGCGACCCGGAACGGCGACCCCGCCAGGTTGCGGGCGAGCCGCATCCCCATCTTCCCTCCGGCCCCGAACAGCGCGATCGTCTCGGTCATGGCGTCTCCTCCCGCTTGCGGCCCCCGGTCGTCGTCGGACCCGTTCGGGGGCCTCTCGTCGGGTGACGGCGCGCCCGAGAGTGGCGGCGCAGGGCGGCCGCCGCAATCGGATTCGTCGTCCTCGCGCGACGGCGTGAAGGGGGCGTCAAGAGATCGGGGCGTAGCGCCGGGGGTGATCGCAAGGAGGATCGAGAGATGACGCGGCGCGCCCTGTTGCAGGCCTGTCTGGGAGGCGTGGGCCTGGTGGCCCTGTCGCCGTTCACTCCCCTCGCCGCCGAGGGAGCGGCCGGGAGCGCCCCCATCGTGTGGCGGATGCCGACCGAGTACCCTGCCAGCACCATGCCGGGCGAAGGCCTCGCCGCCTTCGCGCGCCTGGCGGCCGAGCACAGCGGCGGAACGCTTGCGGTGCAGCCGAGCTACGACGCCGCCGCGGGCCTGCGCTCGGGCGCGATGATCGGCGCGGTGGAGGCCGGCACGGTCGATGCGGCGGATGCCTTCACCGGCCCGCTGGCGGCGGTCGATCCGATCTTCGGCCTGTCCTCCCTGCCCTTCCTGGCGACCTCGGTCGAGGAGGCCCGGGCGCTCGCCGCGATCGCCCGGCCGGCCTATGCACGAGCGCTCGCAGTTCATGGCCAGCGGCTGCTCTACGTCACGCCCTGGGCGCCGTCGGGGATCTGGTCGCGCCACGCCCTCGCGGGCGCCGCCGACCTGCAGGGATTGCGGATCCGCACCTACGATGCGACCTCGACCGCAATCCTCGCGGCGGCCGGGGCGCGGGCGGTGAACCTGTCCCAGGCCGACGCGATCCCGCAGGTGAAAGCCGGCGCCGTCGACGCGATGCTCTCCTCCGGCGATGGCGGCGTCGGGCGTCGCCTGTGGGAGCAGCTGCCGCACTTCACGGCGGTGCAATACGCAATGCCGATCTCGATCGCCGTCGTCTCGGGCGCCGCCTACGATGCCCTGCCGGAGAGGGTGCGCCGGGCCGTCGACGCGGCCGCCGCCGAGACCGAGGCCCGGCAATGGGCGGCAATCCGCACCCGCCTTGACGAGAACTTTTCCCGGATGCGCCAGAACGGCGTCGTCATCGCCGACCCGCCGGCACCCACGATCACCGAAACCCTCGCCCGCGCCGGCGAGGCGGCCGTGGCATCCTGGGTGGCGGAGACCGGACCGGAGGGCGAGCGGATCCTCGCGGCCTATCGCCGGCGATGAGCGGCGGGGGCCGGGAGAGGCGGGCGATCACGCCGCCAGCCCGGCCCGTTCCCGCTTCGCGGCCTCCAGCCGGATCCCGGCCTCCTCCAGCCCGAGCGGCGGCGCCTGCCGGCCGATGCCGAGAGCCTCGTCGAGGATCGCCACCGCCTCGGCCCAGGTGCCGGGCCAGAACAGGGCGGCGGCCTCGGCCGCGTCGGCGGCGGTACGGGGATCGACCTCGGCGGCGAAGAGTGCGGCGCGGGACGCGGCCGCCGCGCGGGCGCCGCGGACCCAGGTGCCCTGGCGGCCGGCTGCTTCGGCGAGCGAGCCCGCCGACCAGGCGGCGTGGCGCGCCACCCTCACGGCCCGGTCCAGGTCGGCGGCCTCCCGGCAGGCCGCGGCGTGCTGCGCCAGCCCCGCCCGCTCCAGCACCGGCGGCAGCAGGCGGCGCACCCCTTCGAGGACGAGGTGGATGGTGCGCGCCTCCTCGATCGCGGGCGCATCGGCGGAGCCGGCGAGGCGCAGCACGAAGGTCATCAGGCGCGGGCGCTCGGCATCCGGCATCGCGTCGTTGAGGCCGAGCGCGTAGGTCGCGAGCGGGCCCGAGAAGCAGGGTGGGCAATCCGCCGAGGAGCGGATCGCCCGGTACGGCAGGCCCGCCGCGACGACCGCCGCCTCGTTGATGCAGGTGCCGCCGTCCGGGCCGGGAAAGGCGTGCGAGCCCGGCAGCAGGCGCCAGTTCAGGATGGTGTCGAAGGGGCCGGACATGGGGTCTCCCGCCGGGGGCGCGATCGGTGCCCCCTGAAACTGGCAGGAATCCCGGCCGGCGGCGAGCCCTCTTCGCCGCTGCGGCATCACGCCCCCGCCCTGGCCGGATTGCAGAAATAGAACATATAGTGAACATTAACTCTGGCCGGCATTGCCGGCGGAATCGGGCCGAGGATCGAAGAGAGAGGCACGGCATGACGCGCTACCGCTTTCACTGCACCAACGGTTCCGAGTGCATCCTCGATGCGGAAGGCAGCCTCGTGCGCGGCCCGGTCGCCCTCGCCCGCCGCGCCCGGCAGGTCGCCGCGGCGGCGATGCGCAGCCTCGGCCCGGGCGACGACGGCGCCGGGTGGCGGGTGAGCGTTCACGATCTGACCGGCCGGCAGGTCTGGGTCGAGCCGTTCGTCGTGCAGGGGGCGGTTCTGCCGGAGACCGCTCTGGCCGCCTGAGCAGGCTTGCGTTGGCAGGCCAGCGCTTCGTCCGCTCGGCTGGTGTTTGGTCGCGAAACCGGCAACCGCATTCGCGAAATCTGCCTAGAGCGCTGTCCGCTTGCAACGCGATCGTACAGCGCTCAATCACTGGCCAGGAAGGTGTCGTAGACGGCGCGGATGCGCGGCAGGTCGGCGTCCGCCGCCCAGGCCTCGACGATGTTGCGATAGGCCGGGCTCGGCCGCTCCGTCGCCAGCACCGCGTCGATGCGCGCCACCACCTCGCGGCCCCAGGGCGTGCCGGCACACATCACCCGGGCGAAGACCGGCTCCGGGCTCTCGGCGAAGGGCAGGCCCACGAAGGCGCCCGGCCGCCCGAGCAGGCCCGCATAGTAGCTCACGCTGCTCGAGAACTCGACGAGGTAGTCGAGGCGGTCGTTCAGCAGCATCCGGAACGCCTCGCCGAACTCCGAATGGGTCTGACCCGGCGGGTATTGCCGGAACAGGGCATCGACCGCCGGGGCGATGGCGCGGTTGCGCAGCATGCTGGTACGCAACGAATGATGCTCGGTCAGCAGGCCGCGCAGGGAGAGCGGCCCGAGCGCCTCGAAGCGGGCGCGGTTCGCCGCGTGCACGACGATGCGCAGGGGATAGAACATCGCCACCGGCCGCGAGAACACCGCGAAGCCCTCGCGCTCGGGCGTCTTCACGCCGCCGACGAAGCACCATTCCTCGCCGGTCTTGAGCGAGGCGAGGACGCGCGGGAACGGGACCGTCATCGTCGAGTGGCTGTACTCGGTCAGCCGGGCGGTCAGGAGCCGGCGGATCCGGTCGAAGATGCCGGTGTTGCGCTCCTCGCCCTCGACCATCATGAAGGGCGGGGCATCGTAGACCGTCCAGGTGATCTGCTTGCCCTCGGCCCGCGCCGGCCCCGTCAGGGCGAGCGCGACGACCAGACCGGCGAGACCGCGCCGCTTCACCATGACGTCTCCCGCGAAGTCATTGAGTCAGTATCGGTCAATGCAGGTCTCGCCTTCAACGTCAACTTAAAAGACGCATGATCGTGATCCGGGCGGGGCGCCTTCACACGATAAGTCTTGGCAAGATTGCAATTGTCGATTGTGGTGCGAGGCCGGGACGGGGCGGTGCAGTCGCCCCGCCATCGCTTGCCGAATCGATCACCGTCCGAACCAAGTCAATTGCCGGCTCAATCACTCGTCAGAAAGGTGTCGTAGACGGCACGGATGCGCGGCAGGTCGGCGTCCGCCGCCCAGGCCTCGACGATGCTGCGATAGGCCGGGCTCGGCCGCTCCGTCGCCAGCACCGCGTCGATGCGCGCCACCACCTCGCGGCCCCAGGGCGTGCCGGCGCACATCACCCTGGGGAAGACCGGTTCCCGGTTTTCCTCCGCGAAGGGGAAGCCCACGAAGGCATCCGGCGCGCCGAGAGCCCGGGCGTGGTAGGCCGCGATGCTGGAAAACTCGACGAGGTAGTCGAGGCGATCGTTCAGCAGCATCCGGAACGCCTCGCCGAACTCGGAATAGGTCTGACCCGGCGGGTATTGCCGGAACAGCACGTCGGCCGCCGGGGCGATGGCGCGGTTGCGCAGCATGCTGGTGCGCAACGAATGATGCTCGGTCAGCAGGCCGCGCAGGGAGAGCGGCCCGAGCGCCTCGAAGCGGGCGCGGTTCGCCGCGCGCACGACGATGCGCAGGGGATAGAACATCGCCACCGGCCGCGAGAACACCGCGAAGCCCTCGCGCTCGGGCGTCTTCACGCCGCCGACGAAGCACCATTCCTCGCCGGTCTTGAGCGAGGCGAGGACGCGCGGGAACGGGACCGTCATCGTCGAGTGGCTGTACTCGGTCAGCCGGGCGGTCAGGAGCCGGCGGATCCGGTCGGAGATGCCGTTGTCGCGATTCTCGCCCTCGACGATGGTGTAGGGCGGCGCGTCGAAGACCGTCCAGGTGATCTGCTTGCCCTCGGCCCGCGCCGGCCCCGTCAGGGCGAGCGCGACGACCAGACCGGCGAGACCGCACCGCTTCACCATGACGTTTCCCGAAACGTGCTTCGACCAGGAGCCGGTTAATGCAGGCCACGCCTTCAAGATCAAGTTAAAGGCCGCGCAACCCCTGCGGGATAAACCTTCCGGTGCGGATGTCGTGGCAAGCTGCAATGTTAGGGTGTGGATCGCGGGACGGTCCCTCGGCGGCGCTGTCGCGCGACAGGTCATACCGACGGTCGTTGGAAACGAGCCTCGGTTCCGTTCTCGAATCTTCGCCGGGCCCACGGGCCCGGACGTCCGGGCTCGGCATCGAACATTCGCGATGGGTCTACGGCCCCGTCGATGCGTCAGAACCCCGGGCCGGTGGCATCAATCGCTGGCCAGGAAGGCGTCGTAGACGGCGCGGATGCGCGGCAGGTCGGCGTCCGCCGCCCAGGCCTCGACGATGCTGCGATAGGCCGGGCTCGGCCGCTCCGTCGCCAGCACCGCGTCGATGCGCGCCACCACCTCGCGGCCCCAGGGCGTGCCGGCGCACATCACCCGGGCGAAGACCGGCTCCGGGCTCTCGGCGAGAGGCAGGCCCACGAAGGCGTCCGGTGCCCCGATCTGGCGGGCGTTGTAGGCCGTGATGCTGGAGAAATCGACGAGGTAGTCGAGCCGGTCGTTCAGCAGCATGCGGTACGCGTCCTCGAACCGGATGTAGGTCTGGCTCGGCGGGTGTTGCCGGAACAGCGCATCGACCGCCGGGGCGATGGCGCGGTCGCGCAGCATGCTGGTGCGTAAGGACCGGTGCTGGGTGAGCAGGTCGCGCAGGAAGAGCGGCCCGAGCGCCCCGAAGCGGGCGCGGTCCGTCGCGCGCACGACGACGCGCAAGGGGTAGAACATCGCCACCGGCCGCGAGAATGCCGCGAAGAGCGCACGCTCGGGCGTCTTCACGCCGCCGACGAAGCACCATTCCTCGCCGGTCTTGAGCGACGCGACGATGCGGGGGAACGGCACCGTCACGCTCGTGACGGCGTAGTCGGCGAGCGTCGCCGAGAGGAGGCTGCGGATCCGGTCGAAGATGCCGGCGCCGCGATTCTCGCCCGCGGCGATCGTGAAGGGCGGCGCGTCGAAGACCGCCCAGGTGAGCCGCTTGGCCTGGGCGCATGCCGGCCCTGCGGCGATCGAGGCGAGGAGCGCCAGGGCGAGTGCGACGACCGGGCCTGCACGGGCGCGTCCCGTTATCATGACCTGTCCTGCGCGATCCTGCGATCGATGCACGGTTGACGCCGGCCGGCCTCGCATGTCGGGTGACGTGCCACAGGGATCATCGACAGGAGATCATCGAACCGGGGACGGCCTTGGTCGTTCCGCACTGTGATACCGATTCCTGCGCCTGATGCGTGGCCGTAGCCTGAGGCCGCACATCAAGGTATCCGAATTCGACTCATACGATTGCCGACTGATTGCTTCGCAATGCGGAAATCGGCTTCGCTCGGGCGCCGCGCGGGCTGGTGATACGAAATCCGGACGTGATCTTCCGGATCTCGTATCACTCCCCCATCACGAACGGCGTCAGCTCCTCCCGCGCCAGGATCCGCGCCAGGGAATCCTCCGCCGGGCCGTCGACCGCCATCAGCAGGCCGCCGCAGACGGTGCCGCGGCCCGAGACCGCGTAGCGCAGGGTGCAGGCGGGTTCGAGGGCGCCGGGGCGGGCGACGACGAAGCCCTGCATCGTGCCGGGACGCTCGCTGCGGGCGATCACCGCCTCGAATCCCGCCACCCTGCCGGCGATGGCGAAGGGCACGAGGCCCAGGCGCCGGCCGCCCTGGCGCGCCTGGGCCCGCCGCGGTCCCTCGATCGCCACCAGGCTCTCCGGCGCCAGGTGGGCGAAGGCCCGGAAGGCCAGGGCGGAGCCGTCGGCGGCGGTGAAGCGGTCGATGACGGCGAGGCCCGAGAGGTCGTTGGGCAGCACGAAGATCCGCCGGTGGTGCAGGCCCGGCCCGTGCACGTCGGTCTCGACCGCGTGGGCGATCCCGCCCGGCAGCGCCAGGCTGCCGCGGTGGCGGCCCCGCCCGGCCACCGGCTCGCTCCCGTCCGGCACCGCGACGTTGTGGGCCCGGGCCGAGAGCAGGTAGTGGCGCGCCGCCCCGGTCTCGACCTGCTCGGAGCCGCCGGCCTCGACGATCCAGCGGGTGGCATTCGCCGCGTAGACGTAGGAGGTGCAGTCGGCGTGGCCCTGCGGCGCGGTCTCGGCGAAGGTGCAGGCGAAATGAGCCCAGCCGCGGCCGGCGGTCTCGTGGCGCGCCGACAGCCCGTCGGGCCGCAGGCTCGACGAGGCGGCCGCCGGAGACGCGGCAGGATGGGCGGCAGGGCGCTGCGCCACCAGCCCGGCGCTGCCGCGCAGGCGGGCGATCCAGCCGGCATCGTCGCTCCCCGCAAAGACCTCGCCGAAGGGCGGCAGCCGCCCGCCCGGATCGAGGAGGCCGGCGAGGTCGGCGAGCGCCGCCTCCGTCCGGGCGGCGACGAGGGGACCGGGTGCGGCCTCGCCGAGGGGATCCTTGAGCGCCCGCCCGAGGGTGACGAGGTCGAGGCGGCGGTGGAGCGAGGAGTCGGAGAAGCGCCCGTCCGCGGGCAGCAAAGCCGGCAGGCCGTCGCGCAGGCTCTCGCGGGCGAGTCCCTCCCAGTGGCCGGCGAGCGGCAGGCGCGGCAGGGCGCGGGCGATCCCCAAGAGCGCCGCGGCGGCCTGGACCTGGTGCAGGCTGCGCCCGAAGGTGTTCTGGCCGACGATCTCCGCCAGAGCGAAGCCGTGCCGCACCGCCTCCCCGGTCAGGAGCGGGGCCGCCGCCCCGGCCCCCGGCAGGGCGAGGAGCCCGATCCAGACCTCCGCCCGGGCCGGCAGCGCCCCGGGATGCAGGCTCAGCGGGTCGGCCGGCTGGCCCCAGGGATTGGCCCGCGACCAGCCCTGCGCGAGGGCGAGCGCCCGGGCCGGCGCCGCCTCGGCCAAGGCCGGGAGCCAGGACAGGGACTGGTAGGCGAGGCGCCAGGGAATCGAGACGGAGGGGCTGGCCCGGAACGGATCCTCGCGGAAGCTCGGGGCCTCCGGCAGCGGCCAGTCCGGGCTGCCGGCCAGCCGCAGGACGAGGGTGCCGTCGGGCCGCAAGCCGACCGGGCGGTCCTCGCCCCGCAGGGCCCGGGCGCGGGCGAGGGCCAGGGTGGCGGCGCCGGCCTCGCCCGGACCGGGGATCCAGGCGGCCTCGGCGCCGGGATCGCGCCCGAGCCGGGCCGAGAGGCGGGCGAGGAAGCCCGGCGCGTCGAGGAGGTCGTCGCCGCACAGGCTCTCGAGCCGGAACCGATCCTCCAGCGCCACTTCCGGGGCCCCGAGCAGCTCGACCGCGGGCAGCCTCTCGCCCTCCTCCTCCCAGGTGCAGAAGCCGAGATCGAGGGTGGCGGCGCCGGCCGGCGGCTCCAGGTCCAGGGTGAAGCGGCGGGCCTGCGGCTTCGCCGGGAGGTTGATCGTCGCGCCGAGGCCCGGCCGCTCGTCGGAGCCCGGCACCGAGACGGTACCCGGATAGGGCGGCGGGATCTCGGTCCCGTCGCGGTCGCGGTAGACCAGGCTCACCCGCGCCGCGTGCTCGCTCGGCCGGGGGGCATGAATCTGCCCGCGCACGACGAGGCCGAGCCCGGGCACCAGGGCATGGCGCAGGAGGTCCGGCGCCGGCCCGAGGCGGCGGCGCCGGAACGCCGCATCGTCGAGGGCCGCGCCCGGACGCAGGCGCAGGTCGGCGACCGTGAATCCTTCCGTGTTGCGCCAGGAGCGGAGCGTCAGCGCGAGGCCCCGGGCCTGGGGCGGCACGCCGAACGCCACCCGCAGCGGGGCCGCCCGCAGGAACTCGCTGCCGGCGGGCTGGCAGGCCGGCCCGGCGATCCAGGCGCTGTGCGGATCGAGCAGCGTGCGGGCGAGGCCGGGCACCTGCTCGACGTCGAGGCTCGACCCGTCGGCGGCGAGGAAATCGAAGCCGGCGAGCGCGAAATCGAGGGCCTGTCCCCCCTCCTCCTCGGGCGACCAGGCGAGGCGCGCCTCGAGGCAGCACCGGGTCCCCGGCGGCAGGTCGGCGAAGGTCAGGAGCACCCGCGACCACCGATTGTTGGCGGTGATCGCGTGCTCGCCCTCGCGCGCGCCGGGCCCCGCCCCGCCGGCATAGCGGGCCTGGACCGGGAGCAGGGCCGGCTCGGAGGGCGGCAGGGCCGGAAGCATGATGCGACGGAACGGACAGAGCCTGGAGGGGAATCCCAGCGCCAGTGCCGGGGACGGGCCTCCCCTGTCAAGGCACCGATCGCGTCACCGGGGGGCGCGGCTGCCGTCCCCGCCCGCCAGCTTCGCCAGCCTCGGGCAAGGTTGCGACCCTAAATCCTCGGTTACGCGGCAGGCCCGGCCATCGGGTCGTTTCGGGACGATGCGAGGAGTGACGGACATGGAGGGCTTCGCGTGACGGGCGTCTACCTGTTCGATCTCGCTTCGCTGCACACCCGGTACCTGTCGGTGCGCCAGTCGGCCATCGCCGGCAACGTGGCGAACGCCAACACCCAGGGCTACCAGGCTCGGGACACCGTGCCCTTCGCCCTGGTGCTCGCCCGCACCGGCTCCGACATGGCGAAGACGACGCCGGCCCATCTCGGCACGCAGGGCCTCGGCGTGCAGACCCGCAAGGACCAGGCCGGCTGGGACGTGCTCGAGACCGCGAGCAGCGTCAGCCTGGAGCAGGAGATGCTGAAGGCCTCCGAGGTGTCGCGCCAGCACAACCTCGATGTCGGCGTGGTGCGCAGCTTCCACCGCATGCTGATGTCGGCCGTGAGGAGCGGATCGTGATCGACCCCCTGCTGGCCGCCTCCCGCCTCGCGAGCGCGGGCCTCGAAGCCCAGTCCCTGCGCATGCGGGTGGTGTCGGAGAACCTCGCCAACACCCAGTCGACCGGCGACGTGCCGGGGGCCGATCCCTATTCGCGCAAGACCGTGACCTTCAAGGCCGAGCTCGACCGGGCGATCGGCGCCGCCTCGGTCAGGGTGCGCGACATCGACACCGACAAGACCCCGTTCCGCGTCGAGTACGACCCGAGCAACCCGGCGGCGGACCAGAACGGCAACGTCAAGCTGCCGAACGTGAACGCCCTGATCGAGATGGCCGACATGCGCGAGGCCAACCGCTCCTACGAAGCCAATCTGCAGGTGATCAAGCAGGCCCGCGCGATGGTGGCCAGCGTGATCGACCTCCTGAGGACATGAGCCACCGATGATCGAGGCCCTCACCCTCTCGGCCTTCGACCGGGCCGCCGCTTCCGCCCGGCCCGAGGCGGCGGCTGCCGTCCAGCGCGCCGTGCTGCCCCCGGTGACCGGCGCCGGCCTGCCGGGCGTGGACGCCGCCGCGCCGACGGATTTCGGGCAGATCATGGCGAGCTTCGCTACCGGCGTGCGCAACGACCTGCGCACCGGCGAGGCCGCCTCGATCGCCGGCATCCAGGGCAAGGTGTCGACCCAGCAGGTGGTCGAGGCGGTGATGTCCGCCGAGCAGAGCCTGCAGACCGCGGTCGCCATCCGCGACAAGGTCGTGGCCGCCTATCTCGAACTGAGCCGCATGGCGATCTGAGGATTTCACCAAGATGAGAGCGCTCGCCGTCGCCGCCACGGGCATGTCCGCCCAGCAGCTCAACCTCGAGGTCATCGCCAACAACATCGCCAACCTGAACACCACCGGGTTCAAGGGGGCGCGGGCCGAGTTCACCGACCTGCTCTACCAGGCCGAGCGGCAGCAGGGCGTGCCCAACCAGTCCGGCCAGGAGGCGGTCCCCGAGGGCGCGATGCTCGGCCTCGGCGTGCGCGCCGCGGCGATCCGCAACCTGCACCGCCAGGGCCAGCTCACCAATACGGCGAACCAGCTCGATCTGGCCATCAACGGCCGCGGCTACTTCCAGATCACGAGCCCGAGCGGCGAGATCAACTACACCCGCGCCGGTGCCTTCAACAAGAACGCCACCGGCCAGCTCGTCACCCTCGAGGGCTACACGGTCGATCCGGCGATCCTGATCCCGCCGACCGCGACCGAGATCACCATCAACCTGTCGGGCCAGGTCTTCGCCAAGATCGACGGTCAAGTGGCGCAGCAGAATATCGGCCAGATCACCATCGCCAACTTCGCCAACGAGTCGGGCCTCGAGCCCCTCGGCAACGGCCTCTACCGCGAGACCCCGGCCTCGGGCGCGGCGGTGATCGGCAATCCGGGCGATGCCAGCTACGGCAAGCTGCAGCAGGGCTACCTCGAAGGCTCGAACGTCGACCCGGTCAAGGAGATCACCAGCCTGATCACCGCCCAGCGCTCGTTCGAGATGAACTCCAAGGTGATCCAGGCCGTCGACGAGATGGCGGGCACGATCGCCAAGGGTATCCGCTAAGAAGGTATCCGGTCACAGGAAGCCGGCGAGCCGCGATCCGGCCCGCCGGAGGTCGAAAGCTCGGGCTCGAAGAGATCGCCGAGAGTTCCGGAGCCCTCCTGCGAGGCTGCTGCAGGCAGCGGCACCTCGGGATGCGGTCGCGGGTGGGAGAAATTCTACCGATCGAGTCGAACACGCTCCGAATCTGCCACGCCGCCGGCCCCGGCGGCGCCCCTCCTCCCGGCGCGACACCTCCATGCGTTCCATTCTCCGGCACTCCCGTCTCCTGCTGGCGCTCGTCGGCCTCTGCCTTCCGGCCGCCCTCGGCATCGCCGCCCCGACCTCCTCGCCCACCGCCCTCGCGGCGGACGAGATGATGCTGCCGGTGCCGGTCGTGACGATCTATCCGGGCGACACGATCAAGGAATCGATGCTGCGCTTCCAGGCCTACCCGTCCACCTTCCGGGCCCGGGCCGCCGTGATCGACGCGCCGCTCGCCATCGTCGGCCGCACCGCCCGCCGGATGCTGCTGCCGGGCGAGCCGGTGCCGGTCAACGCCATCGACGATCCGCGCCTCGTCACCCGCGGCACGCCGACCCAGATGATCTTCGAGGAGAACGGCCTCGTCATCACGGCGGTCGGGTCGCCGCTGCAGAATGGCGGCCTCGGCGAGACCATCCGGGTCCGCAACACCGACACCAACCGCATCGTGCTCGGCACCGTGATGGCCGACGGGCGCATCAAGATCGGCGGGTTCTGATGCGAGCCGTCCTCCGCGCCCTCCGCGCCGGCGTCGCGCTGGCACTGGTCCTCGTCATGGGCCTCGACGTCGCGCCGGTCGTCCCTGCGCACGCCGCGGCGCCCGTGATCGCCACCGGCGGCTTCGCCCGGATCAAGGACGTCGCCAGCCTCAAGGGCGTGCGCGACAACCAGATCGTCGGCTACGGCCTCGTCACCGGCCTGCAGGGCACCGGCGACACCCTGCGCAACGCCCAGTTTACCGAGCAGTCGCTGCAATCGATGCTCGACCGGATGGGCATCAACGTGCGCGACGCGCGCCTGCGCACCCGCAACGTCGCCGCCGTGATGGTGACCGCCGACCTGCCGCCTTACGTCGGCGCCGGCTCGCGCATCGACGTCACGGTCACCTCGCTGGGCGACGCGACCTCCCTGCGGGGCGGCACCCTGCTGATGACGCCCCTGTCGGGCGGCGACGGCAACGTCTACGCCGCCGCGCAGGGGCCGCTGGCGGTCTCAGGGTTCTCGGCGCAGGGCCAGGCCGAGCAGCTGACGCAAGGGGTGCCGACCGCCGGCCGCATCCCGAACGGCGCGCTGATCGAGCGCGAGGTGCCGGGCGCGTTCCGCGACCTGCCCGAGCTGATCTTCGAGCTGAAGAACCCCGACTTCAAGACGGCGACGATGGTGGCCGACGCCATCAACGCCTACGCGATCGGCCGTTTCCGCCGCCGCATCGCCAGCCCGCGCGACCAGCGCTCGGTGGTGCTGCAGCGTCCCCGCGACATGATCCTGCCGCGCCTCGTCGCCGAGATCGGCGACCTGACGATCCAGCCGGACGTCCCGGCCCGGGTCGTGGTCGACCAGCGCACCGGCACGGTGGTGATCGGCCGCAACGTCCAGATCTCCACGGTGGCGGTGACCCACGGCAACCTCACGGTGCGGGTCACCGAGACGCCGGAAGTGTCGCAGCCCGCGCCCTTCTCCAACGGCCAGACCACCGTGGTGCCGCGCACCGAGGTCGCGGCCCGCGAGGAGCAGGGCCGGCTCGCGGTGCTCGGCGGCTCGGACCTCCAGACCCTGGTGCGCGGCCTCAACCAGGTGGGTCTCAAGCCCACCGACATCATCGCGATCCTCCAGGCGGTGAAGACCGCCGGCGCCCTCCAGGCAGAGCTCGTCGTGCAATGACCCGGATCCTCGCCGCCCTCCTGCCGGTGCTCTTCCTGGCGCTGCCCGGGCCGGCTCTCGCCGCCGGCGACGGCCACGGCGCCCCGGCGAGCGACCCTGCCAAGGACGCGGCGATGCGCGCCATCGCGGCCCGCGACGCCCCCAAGGAGCCGACCGCCCAGGACTTCGTCGCCCGGGACGCGAAGGATGCGGGCAAGTCCGGCTACTGCGCCACCATCGCGGACGCGGCGGCCGACGCCCGCTTCGCCTGGCAGAAGGAGCAGCTCGCCGCGCTCGAGAAGCAGGTCGAGGAGCGCATCCGCCGCCTCGAGGAGAAGCGCGTCGAGTACGAGGCGGTGGTCCAGCGCCGCAAGGAGTTCCTGGCCAAGGCCGACGAGAGCGTCGTGGCGGTCTACGCCAAGATGCGGGCCGACGCCGCGGCGCTCCAGCTCTCCAACATGCCCGAGGACAACGCCGCGGCGATCCTGGTGAAGCTCAATGCCCGGACGGCGAGCGCGGTGCTCGCCGAGATGGAGGCCTCCCGCGCCGCCACCCTCGCCCGCAAGATGGCCGAGGCCGGCCGCCGCAAGGACAACGAGAGATCGTGATGACCCGCTCAGCTCCGGCCCTCTGCCTCCTCGGGCTGGCCGTTTCAAGTCTGTCCCTCGCCGGCTGCCAGAGCAGGCTCGACGAGTTCGGCCGCCCGCCGACCCTGACGCCGATCGGCACCGGGCTCTCCGCCCCGCGCGAGGCCCTGCCCTCGACCTTCGGCTCGCTCCAGGGCCGCCACAGCTACCATTCGACCTGGACGCCGGCGAGCGCCGACCTCTTCCAGGATCCCCGCGCCCGCAACATCGGCGACGTGCTGACGGTCAGCATCCTGATCAACGACAAGGCGCAGTTCGACAATGCCAGCGACCGCTCGCGCAGCCAGAAGTCGAGCCTCGGCTTCGACTTCGGCTACGGCGTCTCGGGGCTGAAGGACTCGGCCACCGCCGATACCGGCATCCGCTCCGGCACCGAGACCAAGGGCCAGGGCACCATCGACCGCAAGGAGAACCTGAGCCTGTCGGTGGCCGCGGTGATCACCGAGGTGCTGCCCAACGGCAACCTCCTGATCAGCGGCTCGCAGGAGATCCGGGTCAACAACGAGGTCCGGGTGCTCAACGTCGCCGGCATCGTGCGGCCGCGCGACATCTCGCGCAAGAACACCATCGATTACGACAAGATCGCCGAGGCCCGCGTCTCCTATGGCGGCCGCGGCCGCCTGACCGACGTGCAGGGGCCGACCCTCGGCCAGCAGATCTTCGAGACCGTCGCGCCGTTCTGACGGCCTCGAACCGGAAGGACCCGCGATGGCGGACAAGGACGAGACGAAGAAGGGCGGCGGCAAGGCGTGGATCGGCGCGCTCGCCCTCTGCACCCTGGTGGCGGTGGGCACCGGCGCCGCCCTCGGCCTGTACCTGATGACGAGCGTCGAGAAGGCCGCCGGCGAGAAGGCGCGTGAGGCGCAGGAGCACGAGAAGGCCGCCACGGTGCTGAACTACACCGGCGATCTGACCCTGCGCAGCGTCGGCTCGGTCGTGACGAACCTCGCCGAGCCGGCGGATTCCTGGATCCGGCTCGAATCCTCGGTGGTGTTCAAGACCGGCAGCCTGCCGACTCCCGACATCACGGTGGCGGAGATCAAGGCCGACATCGTCGCCTACCTGCGCACGCTCTCGACGGCGCAGATCGAGGGGGCGAGCGGCCTGCAGCACCTGCGCGAGGACCTCAACGAGCGCGTCGCCCTGCGCACCAAGGGCGCCGTGCGCGAGGTCATCGTCGAAGCGTTGGTGGTCCAGTGAGCCGGCGCCTCCGCCGCGGTCTCGCCTGGGCCCTCCTTCCCCTCCTCGTGCTCCTCCCCGCCGGCGCGGCGCTGGCGCAGGGGGCGGCCGGCGCCGTCACCGGCATCCCGGCCCTCGATTCGCTGCTGCCGGCCGGCAACGGCGCCGCCAGCGGGCGCATCCTCCAGCTCGTCGCCCTGCTCACGGTCCTGTCCCTGGCGCCGGGTCTGCTCGTGATGGTGACGAGCTTCACGCGCTTCGCCGTGGCGTTCTCGTTCCTGCGCTCGGGCCTCGGCCTGCAGAGCACGCCGGCCAACCTGTTCCTGGTCAGCCTGTCGCTGTTCATGACCTTCTACGTCATGGCGCCGACCTTCGACCGGGCCTGGAGCGAAGGCGTGCGGCCGCTGCAGGAGAACCGGATCACCGAGGAGGAGGCCTTCACCCGCATCACCGACCCGTTCCGCGAGTTCATGTCGGCCCAGGTGCGCCCGAAGGACCTCCAGACGTTCCAGGACCTCGCCAGCCGCACCTTCCCCAAGCCCAAGGAGGGCGAGAAGATCGACCTGCGCATCCTGATCCCGGCCTTCATGATCTCGGAATTGCGCCGCGGCTTCGAGATCGGCTTCCTCATCGCCCTGCCCTTCCTCGTCATCGACATGATTGTCTCGACGATCGTGATGTCGATGGGCATGATGATGCTGCCGCCCACGGTGATCTCGCTGCCGTTCAAGGTGTTGTTCTTCATCCTGATCGACGGGTGGAACCTGCTGGTGAGCGGGCTGGTCCGGTCGTTCTTCTAAGTCTGTTCCACATCGAGCGCGTGCCCGAACCTCGCCCTGTGCGGAGCAGGCCGGGAGCGGGGCGGCGCGACGCCGAAGGACTTGGCGCCCGTCAGGACGGTTCCGCTTCATCCGGAAGCGGGGTCCCCTCTCCCGCAGAGGGGGAAGGGGTCGGATGAAGCCCCTCGATGAGAGACGTCGCTCCCGCCCCCGCCAGCAACCGGTCGCTCTCGTCCTTCAATCCCACGCCCGTCAGCCGCCGGGTCAGCGCCTGGTCGATCAGCCAGTGCAGCTTGAACGCCGCCAGTTCGGGCTTCAATCCCGCCGCCCGCACGTTCGACAGGCAGTTGCGCTCGGCATCCGTGCGGCCCGGCCGCGGGTCGAAGGTGAGGTAGATCCCGAGGCTGTCGGGCGAGGACAGGCCGGGCCGCTCGCCGATCAGCACCGCGACGGCCCGCGCCTTGAGCAGAGCCCCGACCGCGTCGCCGAGGGCCACTCGCCCTTGCGTCGCCACCACCACCGGCGCGAGGTGCCAGCCGGACCCGGCGAGCGCCGGCTTGAGCGCGCGGAGGAGCGGCACCGCCCCCTCGTGGACCGCCCGGGCCGAGAGGCCGTCCGCCACCACGAGGGCGAGGTCGACCGGGTCGCGGGCGGCCGCCGCCAGCGCCGCCGCGCAAGCCGCGTCGAGCCGGCGACCGAGATCGGGCCGGCGCAGGTAGGTCGCCCGGTCCGGCGCCGCCGAGGCCGCGGCCAGGGTCTCGAAGCCCAGAGCCGCGATGCCGGCCCGCACGTCGTCCGCATCGAGAGGTGCATGCACCGCGTCGCGGGCCTGGGCATGGGCGAGGCCGAAGCGCAGCACCTCGCGGGTCGGCAGCCCGGATCCGGCGCGGCCGAGCGCGATGCGCGCCGGGGTCAGGGCGGCGAGGCGCCGCCAGGGATCGGCGGCACCGGCCGCGGCGGGATCCTCGTCGCGGCTCACGCGGCGAGCCCCGCGAGGAGCGGCGCGCCGCCGCCCGGCAGGAGCGCGCCGGCCGCATCCGTGAGTCCCATCCGGGCGAGCCAGTCCGAGAATTCCGGGGCCCGTCTCAAGCCCATCACCTCGCGCAGGTAGAGCTGGTCGTGGAACGAGGTCGACTGGTAGTTCAGCATCACGTCGTCGGCGCCGGGCACGCCCATGACGTAGGTCACGCCGGCGGCGCCCAGGAGCGTCAGCAGCGTGTCCATGTCGTCCTGGTCGGCTTCGGCGTGGTTGGTGTAGCAGACGTCGACGCCGAGCGGCACGCCCATCAGCTTGCCGCAGAAATGGTCCTCCAGCCCGGCCCGGATGATCTCCTTGCCGTCGTAGAGGTATTCCGGCCCGATGAAGCCCACCACCGTGTTGACGAGGAGCGGCCGGAAGGCGCGGGCCACCGCGTAGGCGCGGGCCTCCAGCGTCTGCTGGTCGATGCCGTGATGGGCGTCGGCCGAGAGGGCCGAGCCCTGCCCGGTCTCGAAATACATCACGTTGTCGCCGACCGTGCCGCGCTTGAGCGCCAGGGCCGCCTCGTGCGCCTCCTTCAGCAGCGGCAGCGTGACGCCGAACGAGGCGTTCGCAGCCTGCGTTCCCGCGATCGACTGGAAGACGAGGTCGACCGGTACGCCGCGGTTCATCGCCTCCAGCGTCGTGGTGACGTGGGTGAGCACGCAGCCTTGCGTGGGAATCGCGAACCGGTCGATCAGCTCGGCCAGCAGGTGCAGCAGGCCGGTGAGACCCTGCACCGAATCCGAGGCCGGGTTGATGCCGATGCAGGCATCGCCGCAGCCGTAGGAGAGCCCGTCGAGGATCGACGCGGTGATGCCGGCGGGGTCGTCGCTGGGGTGGTTGGGCTGGAGCCGCACCGCCAGCGTCCCGGGCAGCCCGATCGTGTTGCGCAGGCGCGTGACCACACGGGCCTTGCGGGCGACCAGGATCAGGTCCTGGTTGCGCATGATCTTCGACACCGCGGCGGCGATCTCCGGCGTCACCCCGGGGGCGATCCGGGCGAGCGTCTCGGACGAGGCGGCGAGCAGGAACTCGCGGAAATCGCCCACGGTCAGGTGGGCGATCGGCCGGAACGCCGCATCGTCGTGGAGGTCGAGGATCAGCCGGGTGACGTCGTCGGCCTCGTAGGGAATCAACGGCCGGGCGAGGATCTCGGGCAGCGGCACCTCGGCGAGGCACCAGCGGGCCGCCACGCATTCCTCGGCGCTCTCCGCCGCCAGCCCGGCGAGCCGGTCGCCGGAGCGGGGCGGGCTCGCCTTCGCCATCAGATCGGCGAGGTCGGCGAAGACGAAGGTCCTGGGTCCGACGACGTGACGGTAGCTCATGCGAGGCCTCCCGGGGCCGAGCCTAGAGCAGCGCCCGATCGCGTTGCAATCGAACGCTGCTCCAGATCTTTGATTTTTTATAAGACGAACCGGTATCCACTTCGGCGGAGGATGCTCGAGCGCAGGCCGGCCGCCGCGTCAGGATCCGTCCCCGGGCCCGTCCTCTGCCGTCGAGATCGCCGCGACCGTGCGGCTTCCCGTCTCCGGCGCGCCGTCGGCCCGGTCGATGCGGATCTCCATGCCGGTCGGCGTCATCTCGCCGAACGGGGTCGAGAAGGCGATCTCGGCCGCGTCGCGCCCGACGCCGATCCGCACCAGCCCGTCGAGATTGGCCTGCCGGGTGGCGTCGAACAGCCACCAGCGGCCGTCGAGATAGGCCTCGAACACCGCGTGGAAGTCGCACGGCACCAGGCCGTAGGCGTAGCAGCTGACGAAGCGGGCCGGGATGCCGAGCGCCCGGCAGAAGGCGGCCCCGAGATGCGCGAAATCGCGGCACACCCCTGCCCGCTTCAGGAGCGTCTCGTCGGCGGTGGTCTCCTCGTCGCTGGCGCCGCGGACATAGGCGATGTGGTCGTGGATCCAGTTGCAGATCCGGCTCACCCGCTCGAACCCGGTCGGCCCGTCGCCGAACTCGGCCTCGGCGAACGGCGTGAGCCTGTCGGAGGAGACGAAGCGGCTCGGTAGCAGGTAGGGCAGGATGTCGAGGGGCAGGTCCTTCACCGGCGTCTCGCGGATGCCGATCGGGTCGGCGCGGTGCAGCGCGAGGGTGACCTCCGCCTCGTAGTCGAGGCTGAAGCGACCGGGCGGCACCGTGACCGCGACGTAGCGGTTGCCGGTCTCCGGCGCGACGTGCCGGCGTACCGGTAGGTCCGGAGCCAGGCGGAACGTCTCGGCGAGGTCGCGGTGGCGCGCCAGTTGCGCGACCTCCAGGTTGAAGATGAAGACCGTCTCGGCCTCAACCTCGTAGGCGAGGTGACAACCCAAAGTGTAACGCATGGCTTGAGGCCCTCCCGGCAGGCGGGATAGGATGAGGCAAGAGCCGCGCCGATTCGGCGCGCGCGGAAACCCGCGCGGGAGCGGCCCGACTTTTGCGTCATTTCGTCCGGCCCGTGTCGAGGCGCGGGTCGCCCGGCCCGGCAGGATCGGGGCGAGCAGGGAGGACAAGACCGTGCACCGCTACTTCTTCGATCTCGATGCCGGAACCTGGGATGCCCGCGACACGATCGGCGTCGTGCTCAACGATGCCGGCGCCGCCCATGCCGAAGCCGTCCTGGCCCTGCGCTCCTGCGCCCTCGACCCGGCCCGCTCCGCCGGCGCGATCCTCGCCATGAACGTCCGCGACGAGACCGGGCGGACGGTGTTCCGGGTGTCGCTGGCGGCGCAATGACGGGACGAGCGCGGGGTGGCGGTTCGCCGTCACCCTCGATCGATGCTCATTGCATCTCTTGGATCGGAGGGGATGTGAAGCCCAAACGACGTCGACACTTCACACGGTCATCCCGGACTGCGCTGCGCGGCCCCTGAACGACGAGGGAGCGATGCCGGGCATCCCGGTCGGAGGGGCGAGCACGCAGACGCTTTGCGGTCCATCTGGGCGACGCCGAGCGCCCGCAAGTCCGGCTCGATTGCCTTGAGGTGAGTCCAGGGCGTGGTCGCCGTCCATCGCTGTCGGGCCTGTTCCAAGCTTGCATCAGATCATCGGCTTGCCGCCGGTCACCGGCACGGTGGCGCCCGAGCCGTCCTCGCCTCCCCGCTCGCGAGCATCACGTGGATCCCTGCCCGCGCCGCGGCCGGGCATCGGGACCGGGCTCGGGCGCTCGAACGGAGGGCTTCGGGAAGTCGGTCATCGGCTTGGCTCCGGGGCGGGTTGCGATGCCTGACTGACGGGTGGGGGGTATCCCTGTTCCGGGCGGGTCCGTGCCGCCCACACGAGCAGGCTGCCCATCGGGCAACCAAGTCGGGGGAAAGGCGTTTCCGGTGTCCGCGACGATACACCCTCGGAGAGTACGATGCTGACGCGCTTCCTCGCCACCGCCGGCGCCCTCGCCCTGACCACCGGCTTGGCGCTGGCCCAGACCACTGCCCCGACTGCCCCGACCGCGCCCGGTACGGCCCCGGCCGCGCCCGCCGCCACCGCGACGGGCGACATGAAGGACATGAAGGAGTTCCAGGCCGCGAAGCTGACCAAGATCAGCCTCGCCCAGGCGATCACCACCGCCGAGCAGCAGGGCGAGAAGGGCCGCGCCATCGACGCCGATTTCGAGAAGGCCGACGGCAAGAACCCGACCCACTGGGCGATCAAGGTCGTCTATCCGGACGGCAAGCTGGTCGAGTACGGCATCAACGCCGAGACCGGGGAGCTCTACAAGAGCGAGAACCAGCCGATCGAGCGCTACTTCACCCGCCTGAAGGTCGCCGACTTCAACAACGCCAAGGTCTCGCTGAAGGACGCCCTGGCGCTCGCCGAGAAGCAGGCCGGCGGCGGCAAGGCCTACGAGGCCGAGGTCGAGCGCGAGGGCTCGGCGGTCGCCTACGAGATCAAGGTGGCGCTGGCGGACAAGGAGCAGGAAGTGAAGATCGGGCCGGACGGCCAGGTGATGAAGGACTGAGTTTTCACGATAAGGCACTGTTCCCCTCTCCCTCGCGGGAGGGGGACGATGCATTTTGCGTAACGACTCCGTACCTTAAAGACTTGCTGCGTCATCCTGGGCTCGCCGCAAGGCGAGAACCCGGGATGACGAAAGGGCTCGAAGTCCGTCAGGCGACCTCGAGCAATATTCAGACCGTCCCGCCGATCACGCTCCCGCTCGCTTCCGCCAGCGCTCCCTCCCGCAGCTCCAGGGCTAGGAACCGCCCCGGATCGACCGGGCCCGGCAGGATGAGCTTGCGCGGCGGCAGTACCGAGAAGCCGAAGCGGGCATAGTACGGCGCGTCGCCGACCAGGATGACGAGGCCGTGGCCGCCGGCGCGGGCGGCGTCGAGGGAGGCGCGCATCAGGGCGCCGCCGATGCCGCGGCTGCCGAAGGCCGGGTCGACCGTGAGCGGCCCGAGCACCAGGAGCGGGCTCGACCCCGCGTGGGCCGGCGAGACCCGCACCGAGCCGACCAGCAGCGTGCCGACGAGAGCCGTGAACGAGAGTTCGGGACGATGCGGGACGCCCTCCCGCAGGCGGAAGGCGGTGCGGGCGTAGCGGCCGGGGCCGAAGGCGCGCTCGTGCAGGCGCTCGATCGCGTCGTTGTCGCGCGGGGATTCGGACCGGATGACGAGGGGAAGCGTGGTCACGGAGGCACACTCGGGGCAGGCGCGTCTGGGGCGGGCGTTGAATCAAGGGCGGATCGTTCAACCGATCCGTCGTCGCGCCTCTGCCCTCGGGGCCATGACCGTCACTCCCGGCGAGCGTCGCACTCGCGGCGGGCAGGATCGCCCGCGGGGCGCCATAGCAGCGCTTGGATGTGAGTGCAAACGGCCGGTCGCTGGCCACGTCCAGAGCGATCCTGGCACGCCCCTCGCATCATCCGGCGTGCAGGCTTGCGTCGGCGCACGCCTTAAGGGACAGCTAGGCGCGTGAAGGCCGGGAACGGCTCAGGGGGACAACGCCGCACATGAGAATCCGATCTGCTCTCGCCCTCCTCCTCTCGCTCGCCCTCGGCTCCGCCGGGGCGGCCCGTGCCGACGACACGGTGCCGGAGACGGTCCGGATCGCCACCGAGGGCGCCTATGCGCCCTACAACTTCACCAAGCCCGACGGCACGCTCGACGGCTACGAGATCGAGCTCGGCCGCGAGATCTGCGCCCGTGCCAAGCTCAAATGCGAGTTCGTGGCCCAGGACTGGGACGGCGTGGTGCCGGGCCTCAACGCCAAGAAGTTCGACGCCATCATGTCGGGCATGACCATCACCGACGCGCGGCTGAAGGTGGTCGATTTCACCAAGCCCTATAGCGGCGATTCCTCCGGCTTCGCGGTCGACCGCAACGGGCCGCTGGCGAAGCTGCCCCTCGGCGGCCAGAAGTTCAGCCTGGCCGACGAGGCCGAAGCCCAGAAGGCCCTCGACACGATCAAGCCGCTCCTCAAGGGCAAGACCGTCGGCGTCCAAGTCTCGACCATCCACGCCGCCTTCATGGACAAGTACCTGAAGGGCACCGTCGAGGTGCGCGAGTACAAGACCACCGAGCAGCACGACCTCGACCTCGCCGCCGGCCGCATCGACGCGATCTTCGCCAACGACGCGCCCCTGCGGGCCACCGCCGAGAAGCCGGAATTCGCCGATACGGTGATGCTGGCCGGACCGCGCTTCCGCGGCGGCATCCTGGGGCGCGGCGTGGCGATGGGCCTGCGCAAGGGCGAGACGAAGCTGAAGGCCCGGCTCGACGAGGGCATCGACGCGGTGATCGCCGATGGCACCCTGAAGAAGCTCTCGCTCAAGTGGTTCAAGGCCGACCTGACCCCGCAGGGTTGACGGCCCGGAACCGGACGAGGATCGGCCCCGCGTGAGTGCCTCCACCCTTCTCGGCTTCGGGCCCGGCGGCTGGGGCGGCGCGCTGCTGCTCGCCGCCGGCACCACGCTGGCATTGGCCCTGTGCGGCTTCCTCCTCGGAGCGGTGCTCGGCGGCCTGGCGGCCGCGGCCAAGCTCTCGGGCCTCCTGCCCTTGCGGGCGCTGGCCGACGGCTACACCACGCTGCTGCGCGGCGTGCCGGACCTGCTCGTCATCTACCTGATGTATTTCGGCGGCAGCGCGGCGCTCGGCAGCATCGCGGGCCTGTTCGGCGTCACCGGCTTCGTCGGGGTGCCGGCCTTCGCGGTCGGGGTCGCGGCGCTCGGGATCATCTCGGGCGCCTACCAGGCCGAGGTCTTTCGCGGGGCCTACCTCGCCCTCGACCGCGGGCAGATCGAGGCGGCCCGGGCGGTCGGCATGCATCGCGGGCTGATCCTGCGCCGGGTCGTGGCGCCCCTCGTCGCCCGCGACGCCCTGCCCGGCCTCGGCAACGTCTGGCAGATCCTGCTCAAGGATTCGGCGCTGGTCTCGGTCACCGGCCTCGTCGAGCTGCTGCGCCAGGCCCAGGTCGGCGCCGGCTCGACCCGCCAGCCCTTCACCTTCTACCTCGCGGCGGCCGCCCTCTACCTCGCCATCACCTCGCTCTCCACCTGGGGCTTCGCGAAGGCCGAGACCCGTGCCCGCCGGGGCGCCCGATGAGCGCGGCACGATCATGATCGATCTCGATTTCCTGGCCTCCACGGTGCGCACGCTGCTCGGCGGCCTGCCGCTGACCTTGAGCCTCACCGCCGGCTCGGTGGCTTTGGGCGGCGTGCTGGCGGCGCTCGCCGCCTGGGGCCGGCTCTCCGGATTCGCGCCGGCGGATTGGTTCGCCCGGCTCTACATCTTCGTCTTCCGCGGCACGCCGCTCCTGGTGCAGCTCTTCCTGATCTATTACGGGCTCGGCCAGTTCCGGCCGACGCTCCAGGCCTGGGGCCTGTGGACCGTCTTCCGCGAGCCGTACTGGTGCGCGCTGCTCGCGCTCGCCCTCAATACCGGCGCCTACACGGCGGAGATTTTTCGCGGCGCGGTCCTGTCGGTGCCGCACGGGGCGCTGGTGGCGGGCCGCGCCTGCGGCATGCCGCGGTGGCTGCTGTTTCGCCGCGTCACCCTGCCCCTTGCCACCCGCCAGGCCTTGCCGGCCTACGGCAACGAGGTGATCTCGGTGGTCAAGGCGACGTCGCTGGCCTCCACCATCACGATCATGGAGATCACCGGCCTCGCCCAGAAGCTGATCGCCCAAAGCTTCCGGGCGCTCGAGGTCTTCGTCTGCGCCGGCGCGTTCTACCTCGCGCTCACCTTCGTGATCATCGGCTGCTTGCGGGCCGTTGAGGCCTGGCTGTCGCCGGACCTGCGCCCGCGCCCGGTGGCCCGCCCCGCCTGAGAC
Organism: Methylobacterium sp. DB0501; assembly: GCF_011043735.1. Taxonomy (GTDB): domain Bacteria; phylum Pseudomonadota; class Alphaproteobacteria; order Rhizobiales; family Beijerinckiaceae; genus Methylobacterium; species Methylobacterium alsaeris. The sequence goes on from NZ_JAAKGV010000009.1 coordinate 24,860, forward strand.
CGGATCGTCCCATGCTCGCCCCCTCGCCCACCCGTCCCGAGGCCGTCGCGGTCCGCGACCTGCACAAGCATTTCGGCCACCTCGAGGTCCTGCGCGGCGTCTCGCTTTCGGCTCGGGAGGGCGAGGTGGTGGCGATCCTCGGTTCGTCCGGCTCCGGCAAGTCGACGCTTCTGCGCTGCATCAACCTGCTGGAGGTGCCGGAAGCCGGCGAGGTCGTGATCGGCGACGAGCCCGTGGCCTGGCGCCCCCGGCGCGGCGGCCGGGTGCCGGCGGATCGCGCCCAGGTCGACCGCATCCGCTCGCGGGTCGGCATGGTGTTTCAGAGCTTCAACCTCTGGTCCCATCGCACGGTTCTGGAGAACGTGATCGAGGCGCCTGTCCACGTCCTGGGGCGAAAAAAGGCCGAATGCGTCGCCGAGGCCGAGAGCCTGCTCGCCAAGGTCGGCATCGCCGACAAGCGCGACCACTACCCTGCCCACCTCTCCGGCGGCCAGCAGCAGCGCGCCGCCATCGCCCGCGCGCTCGCCATGCATCCGCGGGTGCTGCTCTTCGACGAGCCGACCTCCGCCCTCGATCCCGAGCGCGTCGCCGAGGTGTTGCGGGTGATGCGGGCCCTCGCCGAAGAGGGCCGCACCATGCTGGTCGTCACCCACGAGATGGCCTTCGCCCGCGACGTCGCCCACCGGGTGGTGTTCCTGCACGAGGGGCGGATCCTGGAGGACGGGCCGTCGGAGCAGGTCTTCACCGCACCGCAATCGGAGCGGTTCCGGCAGTTCCTGGCGCGGGGGGAGTGATACGAAGTCCGGAAGCCCCCTTCCAGCATTCGTATCACCAGCCCGCGCGGTCGAGGGGGGCGTGCCGGCTTCGAGATCGGCCGAACAAGCCCCGGAGCGGCTCCGCCGGTTCAGCCGTAATGGTATGGCTGTGGACGGAAGCGGCCGATCAACGAACCGATCAACGGCACCGTGCGCAATCCCGTCGGAAGATGCATTTGCAGCGTGTGATACTGCCCGGTCGTGACCACGCGATGAGGCGCCGTGGGCGGAAGGTCGGCTAGGGCGTTCAGGACGCGCTCGATGAACCATGGCTTGAGATGCGTCGCCTTGGTCAGTTCTGCGACTGACAACGACGTCTTCATCGGGCCGACCAACGAAGACAGGATCAGACGTGCATCGTCCGCGATGTAGGCGTCAGGATTCTTCTCGGGATCCCCTTCGAATATCCCGTCGAGGTCACTGGGCAGCTCCCAGCCGGTGATCTGGTCGCGACGGACGAGGTCGGAGAGAATGGCCAGCTCGACGACCTTGAGAGCGCGGCTTTGACCGATCCACAATAAAAAGTCCGCGGTCAGGCGCAGCTCGGCTTTTGCAAGCTGCGCGTTGATCAGCGGTGTCTTGACGGCGGTGAACCGACCTTTGATCCGCCCCATGAGGTGCTGGAACTCCTTGCCGGTCATCCGCGGCCAGGGCGGCAAGCCGACAGGTCTGAGGGCTTCGCCGACGAGCGGCACGATCTTGAACGCAACGTCGGCCGCTGTCTCGCTGCCGGAGGAGTCCGCGGTTCGGTTCGGCCCATTCCCGGCCCCTGCGCGGGGTGGGCCTTCCTTGCTGGGCAACCCGAAGGTGGTCTCGAGGAAGCGCTGGCAGTTGCGGCGTCCCAATTGGAAGTCATGGGCACGGAACTCCTCGTGCAGGAAGCCCCCGAACCCGCCGAGCAGGCCGCACGCGATCGGAAACCGCGCAGGCTCCTGCCCTTCGACCGAACGCCGGGGCGAAACCAGGAAGCGGCTGCGATCCCTCGGATCCATCGCGGCGCCGAGTTCGGAGGCCCGGAATCGGGCTTGGTTGATCAGCGTTGGAAACAGGGCTCGCAGCACCGCGACGACTTCCGCCGGTGGTTGTCCTTCGCCCAGGAAGGCGGGTGGGTCTGGAAATGGCGCGACCATGATGACGGCCCGATCCGCGTCGGCGCCGGTCTTTCTTTTTTCTTCTCTTTCCGATTCCCAGCCCCACAAAGAATATTCGACGAAATCGAACGGGCTGTTGTTGACGACGCCGCCGTCCACGCTCAAAAATTTATAATTGCTTTGCAAGTCGATGTTTTTAGGGAACTTGGCTTCGATCTTTTGGGTGGTCCAGGGCAGAGGATAATTCCGGTCCTCGTATTGGCCGAATGGCGTGTCGATCGGACGTGGCGCGAGGCCGCCCGGAAACGCGGCCGACGCGATCGCGGTGTTTCCATAGGATTGCCACGTGTCCGGAATCTGGTCATCCGCCGTCTTCGGAAGCGTGTGGGCGTCCAGCGTGATGCACTTGTCGGTGGCGAGCCAAGATGTCTTTGGCCAGCTATGGCTGCCGACCCCGCGTATCTTATAATGAAGTCGGTCTCCATGCGTCATCATATCGTACTGAGCGTTGCCAAAATTGACCGTGAATGGAATTCCTCTTAAATTTGTGACGGTCATGAAAACGTGCATCTCTTCAGACAGAAACTGTATATTTTTATCTGATATCTGACCGCCTGGTATCTGATTATTTGTGGTATTTATAGTTTCTGATAAGTATTTTGCATCGTATCCAGGAAATTCGAGTGCTTTCGTCTTTATCTCATCCAGGAGGGCGGCGTTGAGGATCGACTGCACGACCCCGGGGGGATGGGCGTGCGATCCGGCGTCATGAGTCGGACCGGGCACTGCCAAGTCGTCGTTCCCGAGCAGGTCCATGTTGCCGCTGTCCGAGCCCGCCACCATGGTCGGGCGGATCACCCAAGTCTCGTACAGGCTCGGCAGAACGCAGCGGATGCGCTGGATTCGATCCCGGGGAGCATCCTGCGCGACCCGCATTTCCGCGTCGGACAAAGGCTGGGGCCGCAGGCCGCGCGCCATGGCCACGACGCCCAGCGCGCCTGTGATCGCCCCGGCCGAAGCCCCAGCGATCGTGCGGATCTTCACTTCGTGCGCGGGGGCGCCCTTGCCGCGCGCGTCCTCCCAGGACTGGAGGGCCTGCATCAGGAAGTCGATGACACCGGCCGTATAGGCGCCGGCGGAGATGGCGCCGGCGAGGGCCAGCCCGATCTCGAAATCCGGGCGCTGTCCGGTGCAGGGCTGCGGCATCTCGCTCATTTCAACGCCTCGATGATCGGAAGTCATCCACGACGGCCCCGTAATGACTCGCAGCACAGTGTATCGCCAAAATGAATGATCGCAATATCCAGCTTGATTGCCTATACGGGTGTGGACCGTAGCAATAAACGCGCGGCAACAATATCTTACACACTAAATATAAAATTGGCAGATGAGGATACGAATTAGTAACTTGAGAATTTAAATAAGCGCATCAGAGATAAATACAAATCAAAATGTCGTAATTTACATATAGAGATAGATATAAATAACATGCCATGATTTTGAAAGGAGATGCGAGGCGCCTTTCGGCGCCTCGCTTTTCATCGTCCGCTTGAAACTTCAATGTGACAGCGCAACGCTCCGAGAGCGCCGGCCGGTGCCCCCTGCCCTCGTCCCCGCCGCGCGTGCGGCCACCGCCGCGGCACACCGGCCGGCCGCGAGCCGGCGCGCCGACGGAGGCGGGTCCCGTCACCCCCGCGTCATCACCACGTCCAGCTGCGGCTTCTGGTTGATCGTCTGGAACACCACGCAGTAGCGCTCGGTGAGCTTCAGCAACTGGTCCAGCTTCTCCTGCGGCGCATCCGAGTCGACCTCGAAGCTCATCCGGATCGCCCGGAAGCCGACCGGCGCGCCCTTGTCGACGCCCAGGGTACCGCGGAAATCGAGGTCGCCCTCGGCTTTCACCACGCCCTTGCGCAGCGGGATCTCGAGAGCGGTCGCCACCGCCTTCAGGGTCACGCCGGCGCAGGCGACCAGCGCCTCGAGCAGCATGTCGCCGGAGCAGAGCTCGGCGCCCGAGCCGCCGCTCGCCGGGTGGAGGCCCGCCACCGCCAGGGCCCGGCCGGTCTCGACCTTGCAGGCGATGCCGCCGTCGTCCAGCGACCCCTGCGCCTTCAGGGTGATGACGGCCGCATCCGGGTCGGTGCGGTAGCGGTCCTTGATCGGGGCCTGGAGCGAGCGCAGTTCGGTGGCGTCCATGGGGTGTCCTCCCGGTTTATGGGCGAACGGCTTAGCATCCGGCGGCCGCCTCGTGCCAGGGCATGCGGCGAGGCGTTCACCACCACAGGGCGGGGGCATCGGGCCTTGCCCTGTCGGCCTCGCCCTCCGGGCGCAACGAGCGGTCGAGGCTCGCCAGGATGGTGCGGGCGGCGGCCTCGCTGCCCGGCGAGGAGGGCTGGCGCGGGCGGCTCAGGGGCAGCGGGATCGTATCGTCGATCCGGCCGGGCTTCGGGCGCAGAACCACGGCGCGGTCGGCGAGCGCCACCGCCTCGGCGACGTCGTGGGTGACGAGGAGCACGGTCGGCCGGCTCTCCTCCCACAAGGAGAGCAGGTGGCGGTGCAGCCCGGCCCGGGTCAGGGCGTCGAGGGCCGAGAACGGCTCGTCGAGGAGCAGCACCTTCGGGGCGGCGACGAAGGCGCGGGCGATCGCCACCCGCTGCTGCTGGCCGCCCGACAGGTCGCGCGGCCAGCGCCCGGCATGCTCGGCGAGGCCGACGCGCTCCAGGGCATGGGCGACCCGGGACCGGCGCTCCGCCCTGGGCAAGCCGTCGAGACCGAACCCGACATTGTCGGCGACGCTGAGCCAGGGCAGCAGCCGCGGCTCCTGGAACACGATGCCGACGCCCGGATGCGGAGAGGCGATCGCCTCGCCGTCGAGGCTGATGCCCCCGGCGCTCGCCCGGTCGAGCCCGGCGATCAGGCGCAGCAAGGTGGTCTTGCCGCAGCCCGAGCCGCCGATCAGCGCCACGATCTCCCCGGCCCGCACCTCCAGCGAGAGGTCGGCGAGCGCCCGCGTGCCGTCGGCATAGGTCTTCGACAGCCGGTCGAGGATCAGCATCTCAGAGGGACTCCCGCGCGGTGTCCTGCCAGCGCGCCAGGGGCGAGGTCAGCCCGACGAGCACCGCGTCGCAGAGCTTGCCCAGGCCTGCGAAGGCCAGGATCGCCGCGACGATCTGGTCCGGCTTGCCGAGCTGCTGGCCGTCGAGGAGGAGATAGCCGAGGCCCTCCGAGGCGCCGAGCAGCTCGGCCGCCGCCACGAACATGAAGCCGAGCCCGAGCCCCGTGCGGAGCGCCACCAGGGTCGCCGGCAGGACCGCCGGCAGCAGGATGCGCCGGGCGAGCGCGGGGCGCGAGAGCCGGAAGACCCGTCCGACCTCGACGAGCTTGCGGTCGACCCCCGCGATGGCGCCCGCCACCCCGAGATAGACCGGAAAGAACACCCCCACGGCGATGAGGGTGATCTTCGAGGCCTCGAAGATGCCGAACCACAGGATGAAGAGCGGCACCCAGGCGATCGAGGGGATCGCCCGCAGGGCCTGGAGGCTCGGATCGATCAGGCGCCGCACCAAGGGCAGGGTGCCGGTGAGCGCCCCGACCGCGATGCCGGCGAGCGCCCCGAAGCCGAACCCGGCCGCGACCCGGGTGAGACTCGCGAGAACGTGAGTCCAGAGTTCGCCGCTTTCCGCCAGGCCCCACAGGGTGGCGAGGACCCGGCTCGGCGGCGGCACCAGCCGCCCCTGCGCCAGGCCCGCCCGCACCGCCGCCTCCCAGCCGAGGGCCAGGGCGAGCGGCAGGGCGAGCCCGGCGAGCCCCCGCCCGCCGTGCAGGCGCCAGGATCGCCGCGAGGGTGTCCCGGCCGGCGCAGTCGCGGCGGTGAGCGCCCCGGCGTCCGGCCTCACGGCGCCGCCGGCCCGAAGCGCGGGTCGATCAGCGCCTGGACCGCGGCGCCGACATCGGTGCCGGCCGGGATCACCCCGGCATCGAGGAGCGCGGTGCCGGCATCGAGGATCGTCTCGGCCTGGAGCTTGCCGATGACCGGCTGCGACAGGTCGGTGCGCTCGAGCTGGCGGGCCACCACCGGCTCGGGGAGCTTCGTCGCCGCCACCAGGATCCGCGTCAGCTCCTTCGGGTCGGCGAGCGCGATTTTCCGCGCCTCCTCGTAGGCGGCCAGCACCGTGCGGGTCAGGTCGGGGTTCTGCCTGGCGAAGTCCTCGCGGACGTTGAGCACGCCCCAGGTATTGGCGGCGGGGTCGCGGTGGAAGAGCACGTCGCCGTTCTCGATCTCGGCCGCCGCCATGATCGGGTCGAGGCCGGCCCAGGCATCGACGTCGCCGCGGTCCAGCGCCGTGCGCCCGTCGGGATGCTGGAGCAGCACCAGCTTCACGTCGCGCTCGGTCAGGCCGGCGCCGCGCAAGGCCCGGATCAGGAAGATGTGCGGGTCGGTGCCGCGGGTGACGGCGACGCGGCGGCCCTTCAGGTCCTTGACCGCGGTGATGCCGGTATTGGGCCGGGTCACCAGCGCGGTCCATTCCGGCCGCGACGTGGCGTAGACCGCCTTGATCGGGTTGCCGTTGATCCGCGCCAGCAGGGCCGCCGCGCCGGCGGTCGAGCCGAAATCGATCGAGCCGGCATTGAGGAATTCGAGCGCCTTGTTGGAGCCCAGCGACTGGACCCAACGCACCGTGATCCCCTGGGGCGCGAGCGCCTTCTCGACGAGGCCCTTGTCCTTCAGGACGAGGCTGACCGGGTTGTAGGTCGCCCAGTCGAGGCGCACTTCCTTGGCGGATTGCGCGAGCGCCGGACCGGCGGGGGCGAAGCAGAGGGCCCCGAGAGCGACGCCAGTTGCTGCCCCGATCAGCGCGCGACGGTGGATGCGCATCGTCTCTCCCCTTCGGTCACCCGCCCACCGGGCGGGGCGGGCCGGCGTCATAGCTAGGGCGCGCCGTTCGGAGTGTCAAACGATACGGCCGATGAAGCGGATTGGCCTTTTGGAGCGAACGCAGGCTCCTGTGGGCGCCTGTGCGCCGCGCGGAAGCGTTGGCTTTCCGCCGGCCGGAATGCGAAACAGGAAGCGACGCGACGGGACCCGGCCGCGCGCTCGTCCCCCGCTCCAGGCCCGAATCCGGCTGCCATGTCCGAACTCGTCATCGACCCGTCCGACACCGACGCCGCCCTGCGCGCGCTGCTTGCCGGCATCGACCAGTCGCTCAGCGACCCGACCCGCCTGCGCGAGCGGCTGGTGCCGGAGCTGCGCCGCATCATCGAGGCCGGCCGCGCCGAGGCCGAACGGCGGCTGCTGGCCGACCGCGACGGCCATGCCTGCGCCGGCCTGATCTGCGCCCAGATGGATGCGGTGATCCGGGCGATCTACGACGCGGTGGTCAAGCGCCTCTACCGGGCCGACAACCCGACCGCGGCCGAGCAGATCGCCGTTGTGGCGACCGGCGGCTACGGCCGCGGCCTGCTGGCCCCGGGCTCCGACATCGATCTCCTGTTCCTCCTGCCCTACAAGCAGACCGCCTGGAGCGAGAGCGTCGTCGAGGCGATGCTCTACGTGCTGTGGGACCTGAAGCTGAAGGTCGGCCACGCCACCCGCTCGGTCGCCGAGTGCCTGCGCGAGGGCCGCGGCGACATGACGATCCGCACCGCCCTCCTCGAATCGCGCTTCCTGTTCGGCGACCGGGCCCTGTTCACCGAGCTTGAGACCCGCTTCGACCGCGAGGTGGTGCAGGGCACGGCGGCCGAGTTCGTCGAGGCCAAGCTCAAGGAGCGCGACGCCCGGGTGCAGAAGAGCGGCGCCTCGCGCTACCTCGTCGAGCCCAACGTCAAGGACGGCAAGGGCGGGCTTCGCGACCTCAACACCCTGTTCTGGATCGCCAAGTACACGTTCCGGGTGAAGGAGGCGGCGGACCTCGTCGAGGCCGGCCTGTTCACCCCCGACGAATTGCGGCTGTTCGAGCGCTGCGACGAGTTCCTGTGGCGGGTGCGCTGCCACATGCACTTCGTTACCGGGCGCTCCGAGGAGCGGCTGTCGTTCGGGCTGCAGCCGCGCATCGCCGAGCGCCTGGATTACGGCGCCCGCGGCGGCCTCGCGGCGGTCGAGCGGTTCATGAAGTCGTACTTCCTGATCGCCAAGGATGTCGGCGACCTCACGGCGATCGTCTGCGCCGAGATGGAGGCGCGCCACGCCAAGCGCCCGCCGGTGCTCGACCGCTGGCTGCGCCGATTCAAGCAGCACTTCCGCGCGCCCGACCTCGAGGCGGACGATTTCCGCATCCATACCGGCCGTCTCGACGTCCGCGACGACGCCGCCTTCGAGCGCGACCCGGTCAACCTGATCCGGCTGTTCTGGCTCTCCGACCGGCACGACCTCGCGATCCATCCCGATGCGAGCCGGCTCGCGACCCGCTCGCTCGCCCTGATCGGCCCGATGGTGCGGGTCGACCGCGAGGCCAACCGCCTCTTCATCGAGCTGCTCACCTCGCGGAACGCCCCCGAGACGGTCCTGCGGCACATGAACGAGACCGGGGTGCTCGGGCGCTTCGTGCCGGATTTCGGCCGCATCGTCGCGATGATGCAGTTCAACATGTACCACCACTTCACGGTGGACGAGCACCTGATCCGCTCGCTCGGCGTGCTGGCCAAGATCGAGGCCGGGGAGCTGGAGGACGAGCATCCGCTGGCCCACCGCATCGTCGGCACGATCCAGAACCGCCGCGCCCTCTACGTGGCGATGTTCCTGCACGACATCGCCAAGGGCCGGAAGGACGACCACTCGATCGCCGGCGCGGCGGTCGCCCGCAAGCTCGGGCCCCGCTTCGGGCTGGACGCCGCCGAGACCAGCACCGTCGCGTGGCTCGTCGAGCACCACCTCCTGATGTCGATGACGGCGCAGAGCCGCGACCTCTCGGATCCGAAGACCATCGAGACCTTCGCGGGCGTGGTGCAGAGCCTGGAGCGGCTGAAGCTGCTCCTCGTCATCACCATCGCCGACATCAAGGCGGTGGGGCCCGGCACCTGGACCGCCTGGAAGGCGACGCTTCTGCGCACCCTCTACTACGAGACCGAGATGGTCCTGTCGGGCGGGCGCTCGGAGATCCCGCGCACCGACCGGGTGCGGCTGATCCAGATGCGCCTGCGCGAGCAGCTGACGGACTGGACGGCCGAGGAGTTCGACGCCTACGCCGCCCGGCACTATCCCCATTACTGGCTCAAGGTCGATGCCGGGCGCCAGCTCACGAACGCCCGCTTCATCCGGACGGCGGCCGAGGCCGGCAACACCGTCGCCACCGCCTTCGAGACCGACCCGTCGCGCGGGGTGACCGAACTCTGCGTCTACTCCCCCGACCACCCGCGGCTGCTCGCCATCCTCACCGGCGCCTGCGCGGCCTCGGGCGGCAACATCGTCGACGCGCAGATCTTCACCACCGCCGACGGCTTCGTGCTCGACACCATCACCCTGTCGCGGGCCTTCGAGCGCGACGAGGACGAGCTGCGCCGGACCGGCCGCATCGCCACCGCGATCGAGCGGGCGCTGAAGGGCGAGATCCGCATCGCCGACCTCGTCGCCGACAAGCACCCGGTGAAGGACCGGCCGCGCACCTTCCAGGTCGCCCCGGATCTGTCGATCGACAACGCCCTCTCGGCCCGCGAGACGGTGCTGGAGATCTCCGGCCTCGACCGGCCGGGCCTCCTGTTCGACCTCACCTCGGCTTTGGGCCGGCTCAACCTCAACATCACCTCGGCCCATGTCGCGACCTTCGGCGAGCGGGCGGTCGACGTGTTCTACGTCACCGACCTCACCGGCACGAAGGTGACCCAGCCCGACCGGCAGGCGACGATCCGCCGGGCCGTGATGGCGGTGTTCGAGGCCGACCTGCCCCGGGGCGGCCAGGGCCGCCGCAGCGCCAAGGGAACGCATCAGGGAGCCCTTAAGGACGAGCCGAGCGAGACGGCTCCTGCCGCCGGCGAAGCTTGATTTCGCCGGCCTCGCACCTGATATCGGGGTCACTCCCAGATCCTTTTTCGGAATGACAATGACGCCGAACGACACGGAGAACGCCGCGCGGGCCTACGAGCCCGCGGCTGCCGAGGGCGCTCCCGCCTCCGCGCCGGAGGCTGCGCCGAACGGCGACGCGCTGGCCGCCCTCGAGGCCGAAAAGCTCGACCTCAAGGACAAGCTGCTGCGCACGCTGGCCGACATGGAGAACCTGCGCCGGCGCACCGAGCGCGAGGTGGCGGATGCCCGCACCTACGCGGTGACCAACTTCGCCCGCGACATGCTCAACGCCGCCGACAACGTCCGCCGCGCCCTCGAAGCCGTCCCGGTCGAGGCCCGCGCGGGCGCCGACGGTCCGCTCAAGGCCCTGGTCGACGGGATCGAGCTGACCGAGCGCGACCTAATCAAGACCCTCGAGCGCCACGGCGTGAAGAAGGTCGAGCCGCACGGCCAGCGCTTCGACCCCAACCTGCACCAGGCGATGTTCGAGGTGCCCAACCCCGACGTGACCTCCGGCACCGTGGTGCAGGTGGTGCAGACCGGCTACGTCATCGGCGACCGCGTCCTGCGCCCGGCGCTCGTCGGCGTCGCCAAGGGCGGCCCGAAGGCCGAGGTAAAGCCGGCGGAAGGCTGAGGGCGGGCGCTCCGGCGCCCTGCCCTTCTTCGGCGGGTGGCGGACGAAGCATGCTCCACTGATCTGGCAAGCCGGCCTTGCTCGACGCCCACAACGTCCGAGTCCTTGCGGTGCCGCGCAGCGGAGCCCTGAATCCAGACGCTCAGGTGAAGCAGAAGGAAGCGGAGGTATATCTGCTCTTCCCTGCACCTCCTGCGGTTCCGGATCCCGGGCTCCGCTGCGCGGCTCCGGAATGAATTGGCTGGTATTGCCGGCGTTGGGGCCAATCAAACAGGTTCCCGCACGCCTCCGAGGCTCAGCCGTCAACCTGCCCCGCGAATGAATCCGTCGCGATCCGCATCCGCGCGGCCATCTCCGGCCCGCCATGTCCTTCAGCCTCCACGATGCAGAGCCGGCTCCCCGGCCAGAGCCCGTGCACGTGCCAGGCCGTCGCGGCCGGTCCGCTGATGTCGCGCCGGCCGTGGATCAGCACGCCGGGAATGCCGCCGAGCCGGCCCATCCGGGACAGGATCGCGTCCGGGCCGCGCAGGAAGCCGTCATGCGCCCAGTAATGGGTCACCAGCGTCGCGAACACCGCGTCCCGCTCCGGGTCGTCCTGCGAAGGGCTTGCCGCTGGTGGCGCATCGAGCGAGACGTGAGCGGCTTCCCAGGCCATCCGGTCCCGGACGGCTCGCCGCCTGTCCTCGGCATCGGAGCCGGCGAGGCGGCGCGCATAGGCCTCGACGATGCGCTCGTTCCCGCGCCGGCCGGAGGACTCGGCGAAGGCCTGCCACGCCTCGGGAAACACCCGGCCGACGGTCTCGGTGATCCACGTCACCTCGTCGCGGCTGGTGGTTGTGACGGCGGCGAGGACCAGTGCGCTCACCCGTCCCGGGTGCGCCTGGGCATAGGCCAGCGCCAGCGTCGTGCCCCACGAGAGTCCTGAGACCAGCCAGCGTTCGATCCCGAGATGTACCCGCACCGCCTCGACATCGGCGATGAGCGCCTGAGTCGTGTTGGCGGAGAGGCTTGCCGGATCCGCCGTCGCGAGCGGCCGGCTGCGGCCGCAGCCGCGCTGGTCGATGCCGACGAGGCGGTAGCGTGCGCCGTCGAAATGGCGCCGATAGCCGCCGGTGCCGAGGCCGCTGCCAGGCCCGCCATGCAGGAAGAGCGCCGGGATTCCGTCCGGACGCCCGGAGGTCTCCCAGTAGATCCGGGTGCCGTCGCCGACCGTGAGCAGTCCGTGATCGCCGGGTGCGATCGAGCTGGACATCGGCCCCCTCACCCCGGCTGGCACGTCTCGCAGAAGAAGGTCGAGCGCCCCGACTGCACCAGCCGCCGCACCACCCCGCGGCAGCCCCGCGCCGTGCAGGCGAGGCCCTCGCGGTCGTAGACCCGGAAGGCGTGCTGGAAGGCGCCCTGGCTGCCGTCGGTGTGGACGTAGTCGCGCAAGGTCGAGCCGCCCGCCGCCACCGCCTCGGTCAGCACGTCGCGGATCACCGTGGCGAGGCGCTTGGCCTTCGCGGTCGGGCGGCCGGCGGCGTCGGCGAGCGTGCCGGCGGCGGCCTCCGGGTGGAGGCCAGCCCGGTGCAGGGCCTCGCAGACGTAGATGTTGCCCAGCCCCGCGATCAGGCGCTGGTCGAGGAGCGCGGCCTTGAGCGGCGTGCGCTTGCCGGAGAAGAGCCGCGCGATCGTCTCGCCCGAGAGTTCGTTGCCGAGCGGCTCGATGCCCATCCCGGCGAAGTGGCGGCAGGCGGAGAGGCCGGCGGACGGGACCAGGTCCATGAAGCCGAAGCGGCGGGCGTCGTTGTAGACGACCCTTGCGCCGTTCGAGAGCCCGAACCGCACGTGGTCGTGCTTCGACTGCCCCTGCGCGCCTTCGAGGTAGAAGTCGCCGGGCGAGACGTGCCGGCCGTCGGGGAGCTGCACGTCGAACCGGCCGCTCATGCCGAGATGCATGATCAGGGCCTCGCCCGAGGACAGCTCGGCGACGAGGTACTTGGCGCGCCGCGACAGGGAGGTCACCGCGTGGCCCCGCACCCGCTCGGCGAAACGCGGCGGGAAGGGAAAGCGCAGGTTCGGTCGGTTCAGCACGACCTCGGTGAAGCGGGCGCCGACCAGCGCAGGGGCCAATCCGCGGCGCACGGTCTCGACTTCGGGCAGTTCGGGCATCACTCGTCCGTGGAGAAGGGCTCAGGGCGCGACGAAGCGTACCCCGGCGAAGATGCAGGCCAAGATGGTGATTTCTCACCGGCTTCGCTATGCAGGCCGCCACGACAGGGGACCTGAACGCATGGCCGGCGACGAGACCAGCACCGATTTCGGCTTCGAGCGCGTCCGGCTCGCGGAGAAGCAGGGGCGCGTCAACGAGGTCTTCCGCTCGGTGGCCAAGCGCTACGACCTCATGAACGACCTGATGTCGGGCGGGCTGCACCGGGCGTGGAAGAGCGCCTTCGTGTCCACGCTTCGCCCCTCGCGCACCCGGCCGTTCCGCCTGCTCGACGTGGCCGGCGGCACCGGCGACATCGCGTTCCGCACGCTGGAGGCGGGCGGGCCCGACACCAAGGTGACGGTGCTCGACATCAACGAGGCGATGCTCGGCGTCGGCCGCGAGCGGGCCGGCCACCGGTACGGCTCGCGCATCGACTTCGTGGCCGGCAACGCCGAGGCGCTGCCGATGCCGTCGGATACCTTCGACGCCTACACCATCGCCTTCGGAATCCGGAACGTGCCGCGGATCGAGCATGCGCTGGCGGAAGCCCACCGGGTGCTCAAGATCGGCGGGCGCTTCCTGTGCCTCGAATTCTCCCACGTCGACGTGCCGGGGCTCGACAAGATCTACGAGGCCTACTCGTTCAACGTCATCCCGCGCCTCGGCGCGATGGTGGCCGGCGACAAGGAATCCTACCAGTACCTCGTCGAGTCGATCCGCCGCTTCCCGACGCCCGGCAGCTTCTCCCGGATGATCGAGGACGCCGGGTTCGGCCACGTCACCCACCGGCCGCTCTCGGGCGGCATCTGCGCCATCCATTCCGGCTGGAAGCTCGCGTGAGGCACCGGCCGTGCTGAGCCTCGTCGCCCACCTCGCGCGGGGCATCCATGTCGGCTGGGTCATGGCCCGCGAGGGCGGCCTGTCCTTCGTCGATGCCGCCGAGCTGCCGCCCCACCTGCGCCTCGTCCTGCGCCTCGGCCGCAAGCTGGAGCGCCCGGGCCTCGGCCCCGGCCGCCTGCCCGCGGCGCTGACGCGGCTCGGGCCGTCCTACGTCAAGTTCGGCCAGTTCCTGGCGACCCGGCCCGACATCGTCGGCATGGCGGCGGCCCGCGACCTGGAGCGCCTGCAGGACCGGGTTCCGCCCTTCCCGCAGGACGTGGCGGTCGCGATCCTCGAATCGACCCTCGGCAAGCCGCTCTCCGAACTGTTCACCTCGTTCAGCGAGCCGGTCGCCGCCGCCTCGATCGCGCAGGTGCACAAGGCGCATGTGCGCGAGGCCGACGGCACCGATCGGGTCGTCGCGGTCAAGATCATGCGGCCCGGCGTGCGCGAGCGCTTCGCCCGCGACATCCAGGCGATGCGCTTCATGGCCCGGGTGGTCGAGGCCCTGCGCCCCGAGGCCGAGCGCCTGCGCCCCCGCGAGGTGGTGGAGACCCTCGCCCGCTCGGTGGCGATGGAGATGGACCTGCGGCTCGAGGCCGCCGCCCTCTCGGAACTCGCCGAGAACATCAAGGAGGATCCCGAATTCCGGGTGCCGCAGCCGGTCTGGGAGCTGACGGGCCGCGACGTGCTGGCGAGCGAGTGGATCGACGGCATCCGCCTCAACGACCGCGAGGCGATCGTGGCGGCCGGGCACGACGTGGCGGCTTTGGGCCGGACCGTGATCCAGTCCTTCCTGCGCCACGCGATCCGGGACGGCTTCTTCCACGCCGACATGCATCCCGGGAACCTGTTCGTCGATCCGGCCGGACGGCTCGTCGCGGTCGATTTCGGCATCATGGGCCGGCTCGGCCTGAAGGAACGCCGCTTCCTCGCCGAAATCCTCCTGGGCTTCATCCTGCGCGACTACCGCCGGGTGGCGGAGGTGCATTTCGAGGCCGGTTACGTCCCCTCGCACCACTCCGTCGACGATTTCGCGCAGGCGATCCGGGCGATCGGCGAGCCGATCCACCAGCGCCGGGCCGACGAGATCTCGATGGCCAAGGTGCTCACCCTGCTCTTCGACGTCACCGCGCTCTTCGACATGAGCACCCGCACCGAGCTGGTGATGCTCCAGAAGACCATGGTGGTGGTCGAGGGCGTCGCCCGCTCCCTCGATCCGCGCCTCGACATGTGGACCACCGCCGAGCCGGTGGTGCGCGCCTGGCTCGGCCGCAACCTCGGGCCGATCGGCCGGGCCGACCAGGCGCGGCGCGCGGTGCTGACGCTCGCCGACGTGGTCGCCGACGTGCCCGACCTCGCCCAGCGCGCCAAGCGCGTGCTGGTCCGCCTCGACGAGGAGGGCCTGCGCGAGGTGTCCCGCGTCGAGCGCCGCATCCGCATCGAGACCAAGCGGATGGTGTGGTCGACCCTGGCGCTGTGGGCGATCGCCGGATCGCTGCTGGCGATCGCGTTGCGGTGAGGGCGCTATCGTCTTGACGGACAGGAGGAGCGCCGACCTTTCCGACGCTCCGTGTCATCCCGGGCCCCGCTTTCGCGGCCCCGGAACGACGCGGAGGGTGGGACGAGCGGTCTCGAAACGAGATCGATCGCCATTGTGCCGTCTCGCAGGCCGCGTCCCAGCTTGCGCACCGCCCTCACTCCCCCTCTGATGGGCTCACGGCGCCACGATCCGCTCGCCCAGAGGCGGACGCGCCCGGGAGAACGCCCCTCATGCCCGTCACCACCCTCCGCGCCACGTTGCTCGCCGCCGCTTCCCTCTGCGCGCTGGCCGCCCCGGCCCTCTCCGCCGAGCCGCGCCTGAGCGACGGCAAGGTCAAGCTCGCGGTGCTCAACGACATGTCGAGCGTCTACGCCGATTCCACCGGGCGCGGCTCGGTCATCGCCGCCGAGATGGCGGTGAAGGACTTCGGCGGCAGCCTCGACGGCAAGCCGATCGAGGTGGTCTTCGCCGACCACCAGAACAAGCCGGATGTCGGCTCCAACATCGCCCGGCAATGGTACGACCGCGACGGCGTCGACGTGATCCTCGACGTGCCGACCTCCTCGGTGGCGCTCGCCGTGCAGCAGATCGCCAAGGAGAAGGGCAAGCTCCTGATCGTCTCGGGCGGCGGCACCTCGGACCTCACCGGGCCGCAATGCTCGCCCACCGGCATCCAGTGGACCTACGACACCTACGCGCTGTCGCACGTGTCGGGCAGCGCCGCGGTGAAGCGCGGCCTCGATACCTGGGCTTTCGTCACCGCCGATTACGCCTTCGGCCACGCCCTCGAGCGCGACGCGGTCGCGGAGGTGAAGCGCTCCGGCGGCAAGGTGCTGTCCACGGTGCGCGCGCCCTTCGCCACCGCCGATTTCTCGTCCTTCCTGCTCCAGGCACAAGGCTCGGGCGCCAAGCTCATCGCCTTCGCCAATGCCGGCGGCGACACCGTCAACGCGATCAAGCAGGCGCACGAATTCGGCATCGTCCAGGGCGGCCAGACCCTGCTGGCGCTCCTCATCAACATCGACGACGTCCACAGCCTCGGCATCGAGGTGGCGCAGAACCTGCTGCTCACCACCGCCTTCTACTGGGACCGCACGCCGGAGACCCGCGCCTTCGCGACCCGCTTCAAGGAGAAGGCCGGGCTGATGCCGACGATGCACCAGGCCGGCGTCTATTCGTCGGTGCTGCATTACCTCAAGGCCGTGCAGGCGGCCGGCACCGACGACGCCAGGACGGTCATCGCCAGGATGCGCGAGACCCCGGTCAACGACATGTTCGCGACGAACGGCCGGATCCGCGAGGACGGCCGCATGGTCCACGACATGTACCTGATGCAGGTGAAGACCCCGAAGGAATCGACCGGGGAATGGGACCTCTACAAGCTCGTCGCCACCGTGCCGGGCGACCAGGCGTTCCGGCCGCTCAACGAGGGCGGGTGCCCGCTGGTAGCGGCCGGGAAGTAGGGGTTCAGCGCTGCATGTTGCGCAGGCGGCAGTAGCCCCCGTTGTCCTGGTAGCCTGCCGGACAGCGCCGCACGCAGGCGCCGGCCGCGAATTTCAGCGGCGGCCGGCAGACCTGGCCCCGGCCGAGCTGCCGGCGCTGGTACTGGTAATCCTGTGCCGGTCCGGCCTGCGCGGGCGCGAGCGGCAGGACGCCGGAGAGAAGAAGCAGGGCGGCACAGGTCAGGCGGGTGGGCATCGGGAGGACTCCGGCGCGAGGCGCATCAGTAACGACCGTAGCGGCAGGAAGTTCGGCGCGTGGATGTGGGCCTGCCCCTCTCCCCGCCCGCGGGGCGAGGGGCGCCCGCGCTTCTTCCCGCCCCCGGGAAGCCTTGCGGGACACGGGAACGTGGACGACCGGAGCGACCTCCCCTGCCCCTACCCCTACCCCTCCACCACCAGCTCCACCCGGTCCGCCGCGAACAGGCTGCGCGTCGCCTGGATCGGCACGCCCGCCGCGTCGACGTTGACGCTGGTGAGCACGATCAGCACCCGGCCCGGGGCGAGATCGAGGCGGGCGGCCTCGTCGGCGGCGGCCGGGCGGGCGTGGATGCGGGTCGACAGGCGGGTGTAGTCGGCGACGCCGAACTCGGCATAGGCACGGGTGAGCGAGCCGAGCGTCGCGTAGGCCTGCGCGAATCCCTCGAAGCGCGGCAGCGGCAGGCAGGTGCGGGCGGTCGAGAGCGGCGTGCCGTCGGCGCGGTGGATCGTCAGCAATTCGAGCATCGGATCCCCGGCGGCGATCCTCAACGCCTCTGCGGTCCCGGGATCGGCCGGGACGGTCTCGCTGCCGATCAGGTCGCCCCAGGCCTCGCGTCCGGCCTTGCTGACGATCTCCGAGAAGCGGGTGCGCCGTCCGATCGGATAGGCGAGGCGCGGCGTCTCCACGAAGGTGCCGCGCCCCTGCGTCGCCCGGACCAGACCACGCTCGGCCAGCGCCGAGAGCGCCCGGCGCACGGTATGGCGGTTGACCCCGAACCGGGCCGCCAGCGCCGCTTCCGTCGGCAGCTGCGCGCCCGCCGCGAGGCGCCCGGCCTCGATGTCGGCCGCCACGCCGTCGGCGATTTGGCGCCAGGCCGCCAGGCCCTCGCCCCGCGCCAGGACCGTCACCGTGCCGTCGCCGCCCGCGCTCATACCGTCATCCAAACTTCATTTGCTCCCGGATCGTCGGTTGTCTATACCATTAGACAACCGAGATGCCAGCGGACCCCGCGATGCCCGATCCTAACCCGGCCGCCCGTCAGCCCGAAGCGCCCAAGGTCGCCTCGCCCGAACTCACGGCCCGCCGCGCCGTGATGGCGCTCTGCGGCGAGGCCCGGCCCGAGGAGCTGCGCCGGGCGCTGACGCGGCTCGGCGCGACCGACGCCGTGGAGGACCTGCGCCCGCCCGAGACCGGCCTGGTGATGACACGCGGCCGCATCGGCGGCGACGGCCGGCCGTTCAACCTCGGCGAGGCGACGGTGACCCGGGCCGCGGTGCGCTTGGGCGGCGGCGAGACCGGCTTCGCCTACCATCTCGGCCGCGACCGGGCGAAGGCGCGGCTCGCCGCCACCCTCGACGCCCTCTGGCAGCAGCCCGAGCGGCGCGAGGCGGTCGAGGCGGCGCTCGCGCCCGTCGCCGCCCGCCGGGCGGAGGAACGCATGGCCGCGGCACGCCGGATCGCGGCGACGCGGGTGAACTTCTTCACCATGGCCCGGGGAGAGGATTGATGTCGGGACGATCGATGCTCGCCCGCGGCTTCGCCGACCCCGTCCACGACGCCCAGGGCGTCTTCCGCGCCGTGATGGATGCGCTCGCGCGTCCCGGCACGATCCAGGCCCTCGCTACCGACCTCGCGCCCCCGGCGCCGCTGACGTCGGAGCTCGCCGCTCTCGCCCTGGCGCTGGCGGATGCCGACGCGCCGCTCTGGCTCGATGCCGGCCTGGCCCGGAATCCGGCGGTGGCGGGGTTTCTCCGCTTCCATACCGGCGCGCGCATCGGCGAAGATCCGGCCGAGGCCGCCTTCGCGCTAATCTCCGATCCCGCCGCCTGCCCGGATTTCGGTGCCTTCGCCCAGGGCACGCCGGCCTATCCCGACCGCTCCGCCACCCTGGTGCTGGCGGTCTCCGACCTCTCCGACCGTGAGGGCTGGCGCCTCGACGGCCCGGGCATCCGGGACAGCGCCCGCCTCGCGGCCTCGCCCCTGCCGGCCGATATCGCCTCGCGCCTCGCCCGCAACCACGCCGGCTTCCCTGAGGGCATCGACCTGATCTTCGCGGCCCCCGGCCGCCTCGCGGCCCTGCCGCGCTCCACCCGCATCGCCGGAGCCTGACCCATGTACGTGGCCGTGAAGGGCGGCGAGGCCGCCATCGCCAACGCGCACCGGCTCCTCGCCGAGACCCGCCGGGGCGACACCGCGGTGCCCGAACTCTCGGTGGCGCAGATCCGCGAGCAGATGGCGTTGCTGGTCGATCGGGTGATGACCGAGGGCTCGCTGCACGACCCCGATCTCGCGGCGCTCGCCCTCAAGCAGGCGCGCGGCGACCTGATCGAGGCGGTTTTTCTGGTGCGCGCCTACCGCACCACCCTGCCCCGCTTCGGCGCCTCCGAGCCGGTCGAGACCGGCGCCATGAGCTTGCGCCGGCGCATCTCCGCCACCTACAAGGACCTGCCCGGCGGCCAGGTGCTCGGCCCCACCTTCGACTACACCCACCGCCTCATCGACTTCGCGCTCGCCGCCGAGGGCGAGGCGCCCGTGGCTGCGGAATCCGAGCCGCTGCCGGATGCCGCCCACGCCCCCCGGGTCACCGACCTCCTCGGCCAGGACGGGCTGATCGAGCCCTCCGCCCCCGACGACGGCACCCCGCCGGGCGACCTCACCCGCGAACCCCTCGACTTCCCGGCCGACCGGGCGCTTCGCCTCCAGGCGCTCGCCCGCGGCGACGAGGGCTTCGTGCTGGCGCTCGGCTACTCGACGCAGCGCGGCTACGGCCGCACCCACCCCTTCGTCGGCGAGATCCGGGTCGGGACGGTCGCGGTCGAGTTCGTGCCGGAGGAGCTGGGCTTTCCCGTGCCCCTCGGCGAGATCGACCTCACCGAGTGCCAGATGGTCAACCAGTTCCACGGCAGCGCCGAGGTGCCGCCCCAGTTCACCCGCGGCTACGGCCTCGCCTTCGGCCAGAGCGAGCGCAAGGCGATGGCGATGGCCCTGGTCGATCGCGCCTTGCGGGCCGAGGAGCTGGGCGAGCCGCTCGGCGCCCCGGCGCAGGACCAGGAATTCGTGCTCGCCCATTGCGACGCGCTCCAGGCCACCGGCTTCGTCGAGCACCTGAAGCTGCCCCACTACGTCGATTTCCAGGCCGAGCTGGAGCTGGTGCTGCGCCTGCGCGCCGAGCACGCCGCCCGCAACGCGGCACCCGCGATGAAGGAGGCCGCCGAATGACGACCGCCAATCCCGAGACCGGCTACAACTTCGGCTATCTCGACGAGGGCACCAAGCGGATGATCCGCCGGGCGATCCTCAAGGCGATCGCGATCCCGGGCTACCAGGTCCCCTTCGCCGCCCGCGAGATGCCGATGCCCTATGGCTGGGGCACCGGCGGCGTGCAGGTGACGGCCGCGATCCTGGGGAAGCACGACGTGCTCAAGGTCATCGACCAGGGCTCGGACGACACGACGAACGCGGTCTCGATCCGCGCCTTCTTCGCCCGGACGGCCGACGTCGCGGTGACCACCCGCACCCGCGACGCGACCGTGATCCAGACCCGCCACCGCATCCCGGAAGCCCCGCTCCGCGACGGGCAGGTGCTGGTCTACCAGGTGCCGATCCCCGAGCCCCTGCGCTTCCTCGAGCCGCGGGAGACCGAGACGCGCCAGCTCCACGCGCTGGCCGAGTACGGGTTGATGCACGTCAAGCTCTACGAGGACATCGCCCGCCACGGCCACATCGCCACCACCTACGCCTATCCGGTGGAGGTGGCGGGCCGCTACGTCATGGATCCCTCGCCGACGCCGAAATTCGACAACCCGAAGATGGACGATTGCCCGGCGCTCCAGCTCTTCGGCGCCGGACGCGAGAAGCGGATCTACGCCGTGCCGCCCCACACGAGGGTGAAGAGCCTCGACTTCGAGGACCATCCGTTCCGGGTCCAGACCTTCGATCGCCCCTGCGCCCTCTGCGGCGCGGAAGGGGTCTATCTCGACGAGGTGCTGCTCGACGATGCCGGCGGGCGGATGTTCGTCTGCTCGGATACCGACCATTGCGAGGAGCGCCGGGCGGAGGGCCATCTCGGCACCGGCGGGATGGAGACGGCGCATGCCTGACCCGACAATCCGCCGCGCCGGCGAGCCCGACCTGCCGGCCGTGCTCGGCCTCTACGCCGAACTGAACGACGGCCGGGTCGCGACCCCGGACCGGGCCGAGGCCCTGCTCCGGCGCTTCGACGCCTATCCCGATTACGGGCTCTACGTCGCCGAGGTCGAGGGCCGGATCGTCGGCACCTTCTGCCTCCTCATCCTCGACAACATCGCCCATTGGGGAACGCCCTCCGCCCTCGTCGAGAGCGTGGTGGTGAGCGCGACCGAGCGCGGCACCGGTCTCGGCCGGCGGATGATGCGGGAGGCCGGCCGGCTCGCGGGCGAGAAGGGCTGCTACAAGCTCGCCCTGTCCTCCAACGTCGACGCCAAGCCCGCCCACCGCTTCTACGAGAGTCTCGGCTTCGAGGCTTACGGCTACAGCTTCCGCCTCGATCCGCCCTTCACGCGCGATACCGCAGAGGAGACCGCATGAGCGACGCCCTGCTCCAGGCCCGCGGCCTGACCAAGCGTTACGGCGCCCGCTTGGCTTGCGCCGACGTCTCCTTCGACCTCGATCCCGGCGAGGTGCTGGCGATCGTCGGCGAATCCGGCTCCGGCAAGTCGACGCTCTTGTCGCTCATCGCCACCGAGCTTCAGCCCAATTCCGGCAGCGTGTCCTACCGGATGCGCGATGGCATCCTGCGCGACCTCGGCCTCCTGAGCGAGGCCGAGCGCCGGGCGCTGATGCGGACCGATTGGGGCTTCGTGCGCCAGGACGCGGCCAAGGGCCTGCGCATGGCGGTCTCGGCCGGCGGCAATGTCGGCGAGCGGCTGATGGGGGCCGGCGCCCGCCATTACGGCACCATCCGCGGCACCGCGCTCGACTGGCTCGCCAAGGTCGAGATCGCCGCCGACCGGGTCGACGACCCGCCGACGCGGTTCTCCGGCGGCATGCGCCAGCGGCTCCAGATCGCCCGCAACCTCGTCACCGGCCCGCGCCTCGTGCTGATGGACGAGCCGACCTCCGGCCTCGACGTCTCGGTCCAGGCGCGCCTCCTCGACCTGATCCGCGGCCTTGTCGCGGAATTGGGGCTCGCGGTGATCATCGTCACCCACGACCTCGCGGTGGCCCGGCTCCTGTCGCACCGCGTGATGGTGATGCGGGCCGGCCGGGTGATCGAGACCGGCCTCACCGACCAGGTGCTCGACGATCCCCGCGAGCCCTACACCCAGCTCCTCGTCTCCTCGGTGCTCGCCGCATGAACCCGGCTCTCGAATTCCGCGACGTCGCCAAGACCTTCACCCTGCACCTGCGCGGCGGCGTGCAATTGCCGGTGATGGGCGGCGCCGATCTCGCCGTCCATCCCGGCGAGTGCGTGGTGCTCGGCGGGCCGTCTGGCGCCGGCAAGTCTTCGCTCCTCAAGATGGCCTACGGCAATTATCGCTGCGACCATGGGCAGATCCTGGTGCGCGACGGCGAGACCGTGGTCGACGTGGCTTCCGCCTCGCCCCGCGCGATCCTGGCCTTGCGCCGGCGCACGATTTCCTACGTGTCGCAGTTCCTGCGGGTGATCCCGCGGGTCGGCGCCCGCGAGGTGGTGGCCGCCGCCGGCCGCGAGGGCGGCCTGCCCGCCGACATCGCCCTGGTGCGGGCCGAGGAGCTTCTGTCGCGCCTCAATCTCCCGGAGCGCCTGTGGGACCTGCCGCCCGCGACCTTCTCAGGGGGAGAGCAGCAGCGGGTCAACATCGCCCGCGGGCTGATCGCCGAGCGGCCGATCCTGCTCCTCGACGAGCCGACCGCCTCCCTCGACGCGCAGAACCGCGCCGTGGTGGTCGATCTGATCCGCGCCCGCCAGGCCGCCGGCGCGGCGTTGCTCGGCATCTTCCACGACACCGACGTCCGCGAGGCGGTGGCGACCCGGGTGGTCGACGTCACCGCCTTCGCCCAGACGCGCGCCGCCTGAAAAAGGGGACCTCCCTCCATGCAAGACCGGATCCTCGAGAACGCCACCCTGGTGCTGCCCGACCGGGTCCAGCGCGGCTGGCTCGCCATGGTGGACGGCCGCATCGCCGAGATCGGCGAGGGCCGGGCGCCCGAACGCGGCCTCGACCTCGACGGCGACCACCTGATCCCGGGCCTCGTCGAGCTGCATACCGACCACCTCGAGAGCCATTACGCGCCCCGCCCCAAGGTGCGCTGGCACCCGCTCGGCGCCGTGCTCGCCTACGACGCGCAGATCGCGGCGTCGGGCATCACCACGGTGTTCGATTCCTTGCGCGCCGGCAGCGACCCGGACGGCAGCGGGCTCGGCCCCGAGCTGATGCAGCTCGCCGGTGCGATCGAGACCGCCAAGGGCGCCGACCTCTTCCGCGCCGAGCACCGGACGCACCTGCGCTGCGAGATCCCCTCCGCCGACCTGCTCGACACGGTGCGGGACTTCACGACGCTCTACCCCGTCGGGCTGATCTCCTTGATGGACCACACCCCGGGCCAGCGCCAGTTCCGCGACATCGAGAAATACTACACCTACGCCACCCGGGGCGGCCGCTCGATCGTCGAGATCCAGGCCAACACCGCACTGAAGATCCGCGACGGGGAGGCCTTCAACGCGGTCAACCGCCCGGCCCTGGTGGCGCTGGCGCGAGAGCGCGGCATCGCGCTGGCGAGCCACGACGACACCACCCTCGCCGACGTCGCCATGGCGAAGGGAGAGGGCGTGCGCCTCGCGGAGTTCCCCACGACCGTGGAAGCGGCGCATGCCGCCCACGAGGCCGGCATCACCGTGATGATGGGCGCGCCGAACCTGATCCGCGGCGGCTCGCATTCCGGCAACGTCGCGGCGGAGGACCTGGCCCGCGAAGGCCTGCTCGACGTGCTCTCCTCCGACTACGTCCCGGCGAGCCTGCTGATGGCGGCGTTCGGCCTGCCCGAGCGTGTCGCGTCCATCGCCCTGCCGGAGGCGATCGCGACGGTCACCGCCAACCCGGCCCGGGCCACCGGCCTCGACGACCGCGGCCACATCGCCCCGCGCTTACGCGCCGACCTCGTGCGGGTGCGCCTCGCCGAGGGCGTGCCGGTCGTGCGCCAGGTCTGGCGCCAGGGACAGCGGGTGGCCTGATGGGAACCGGCGGCTTCGTCCTCGTCGTCGGCCCGAGCGGGGCCGGCAAGGACACCCTCCTGCGGCTCGCCCGCGAGGCCCTGGCGGAGGATCCCCGCTACGTCTTCCCGCGCCGCCTCGTCACCCGCCCGCCCTCGGTCCACGAGGACAACGACACGATCGGCGAGGAGGACTTTTCGGAGGGCGAGGCGGCGGGGCGCTTCGCCTTGTCCTGGCGCGCCCACAATCTCGGCTACGCCCTGCCGGCGGAGAATGCGGCGCTCGCCCGCGACGGGCACGTCGTCGTCTGCAACGTCTCGCGCCGGGTCGTGGCCGAGGCGCGCCGGCGCCTGCCCGCCGTCACCGTGGTCGAGGTCACCGCCCCGCCCGAGGTTCTGGCCGCCCGCCTCGCCGCCCGCGGCCGGCGCGAGGACGGCGATCTCGGGGCGCGGCTCTCCCGCTCGGCCTCGGTCGCCGCCGACCTCGTGGTGATGAACGACGGGACGCCGGAGGCCGGGGCGGAGAAGCTTCTCGCCCATCTGCGAGCGCGCTGACGCGCCCGATTCTCCGGGGCGCGTCCGCCCCCGGGGCGGATTTCACCGGAAAAAGGCGTCGCTTCGCGGCGGCCTTTGCGAAACCTTCCGCCTCGTCCATGATTCTCGAACGCCCCCCGTGAGCGGGAGAGGGCCGAACGGGAGATCAGGACCGCCGTGACGAGCGAACCGCGAGAGACCGAGCTGAAGCTGGATGTCGAGGCCTCCGACCTCGCACGCCTGCGGGAGCATCCGCTGCTCGCCGGGGACTGGACCGAGTCCGAGCTGACCTCCGTCTATTACGACACGCCGGACGGCCGCCTGCGCGAGGCCGGCCTCACCCTGCGGGTCCGCCGCGACGGCGACCGCCACATCCAGACCGTGAAGGCGCAAGGCCCGGCCGCCGCCGGCCTGTTCGACCGGCCGGAATGGGAGAGCCCCGTCGCCGGGCCGGAGCCGGAGCCCGCCGCCTTCGCCGGCACCCCCGTCGCCGGTCTCCTCGACGACGCGAAGGACCTCGCGCCCGTCTACACCTCCACGGTGACCCGCAGCATGCGCCGCCTCGCCGATACCGGACCGGCCGGCAGCCGCATCGAGGTCGCCCTCGACCGCGGCCGGGTCTGGGGGCCGGACGACCGCGTCTCGCCGGTCAGCGAGCTGGAGCTGGAACTGACCGGCGGCGCGCCCGCGGCCCTGTTCGACCTCGCCCGGTCGCTCGCCGCCGACGTGCCCCTGCGCCTCGGCGTGCTGAGCAAGTCCGAGCGCGGCGAGGCCCTGGTCAGGGGCCGCCTCGGCCGCGCCGTGAAGGCCGAGCCGGTGGCCCTCGATCCGGAGATGAGTGCCGCCCGGGCGTTCCAGGCCGTGGCCTATGCCTGCCTGCGCCAGATGCGGCTCAACGAGACCGTGCTGCTCGCCCGCCGCGACGTCGAGGCCCTGCACCAGCTGCGGGTGTCCTTGCGCCGCCTGCGCTCGGCCTTCTCGCTGTTCGGCGTGGTGATCGAGGACCGGCGCATGCCGGGGATCAAGGCCGAGCTGAAGCGCCTGAGCGAGCCCTTCGGGCATGCCCGCAACCTCGACGTCTATCTCGGCAAGACCCTGCCGCGGGAGCGCGAGCGGCGTCCGGACGAGGCCGGCCTGCTGATCCTGGAGCGCCACCTCGAGACCGAGCGCGAGGCCGCCCACAACGTCGTCCGGGCGGTGCTGGAGAGCCGGGAGTGGCGCGACCACCTGCTCGATCTCGTCGCCTGGATCGAGGCCGGCCCCTGGCTCGGCCCCGACAACCCGCACGCCGCCCGCCGCGACGGCCCGGCCCGGGCCTTCGCCACCGAGGAGCTGGAGCGCCGCCGCCGCCAGGTGAAGAAGCGCGGCCGCCACCTCGCCGAGCTCGACCCCGAGGCGCGCCACCAGGTCCGGATCGCCGCCAAGAAGCTGCGCTACGGCGCAGAGTTCTTCGCCGCGCTCTATACCGGCAAGGATTCGGGCAAGAAGGCCGCCCGGCGCCACAAGGTCTTCGTCGAGGCCCTGGCCGACCTGCAGGACCACCTCGGCGACCTCAACGACATCGCCACCGCCCACACGCTCGCGGCCGACCTCGCCAGGGGCGCGCCGGAAGGCGCGGTCTTCGCCGCCGGCATGGCCACCGCCGACACCGAGGCGCGCACCGGGCACCTTCTGGCCGACGCCGCCAAGGCGCACGCGGCGCTGATCGACGTGCGCCCGTTCTGGCGCTGACGCGCCGCTTCCGCGCCTGCTCCGTCAGGCGCGGGGCATCAGGGCGTAGAGGGTGATCGCGGCGGCGTTCGAGACGTTGAGGCTCTGGATCGCGCCGCGGAACGGGATGCGGGCCATCACGTCGCAGCATTCGCGGGTGCGCTGGCGCAGGCCCTTGCCCTCGGCCCCGAGCACCACCACGAGCGGCGTCTTCGGCCCGACCGCGTCGAGGGTCTCGGGCGCTTCCGAATCGAGCCCGACCCGGGTGAAGCCGCGCTCGCCGAGCTCGATCAGCGCCTCGGCGAGATTGCGCACCACCACGAACGGCACGTGCTCGAGCCCGCCCGAGGCGGATTTCGCCAGCACGCCGGTGACCGTCGGCGAGTGCCGCGCCGTGGTGACGATGGCGGTGACGCCGAAGGCCGCCGCCGTGCGCACGATGGCGCCGACATTGT
The DNA here is from genome assembly GCF_011043735.1 of Methylobacterium sp. DB0501. Classification (GTDB taxonomy): domain Bacteria; phylum Pseudomonadota; class Alphaproteobacteria; order Rhizobiales; family Beijerinckiaceae; genus Methylobacterium; species Methylobacterium alsaeris. Next base: position 51,579 of record NZ_JAAKGV010000009.1, read on the forward strand.
GCGGATCGGTGATCTGGTCGAGGGCGAGCAGCACCGCGTCGTCGGGCAGCGTGTCGAAGGCCGGGCCCGCCAGGGGCTCCGCCTCGAGGTACAGCCCCTGATGCACCGCGTCCGGCCCGAGCAGCCCGGTGATGGTGCCGAGCTTGACGATCTCAGGGGGGATCCGCAACTCGCCCACCTCCTCGGCGAGGCGGAGTGCCGCGTTCTCGGTGGCGAGCAGCCGCCGCAGCTCCCGCTTCGGGTTGCGCAGCGCCTCCGAGACCGGATGCCAGCCATACAGCACCGCCGGCCCGTCGCCCTCGCCCCACGCCTCGCCGCCGGGCCGCCGCCCCGCGCCGCCCTTGCTCTGGCCGAACCGCCCCTGCGCGGGCCTGCCCTGCCCGAACTTGCCTTGCCCGACCTTGCCCGGCCCACCCGCGCGCGGCCCCTGCCTCGTCGTCATCTCGTTGTCCCGCCCGCGTTCACGGCCCCACCAAGCGCCGACAAGACCGAGCCCTCGTGTCCCGTCAAGCCCATCAATCCGGTTGCCCTCCCGGCCGAACCCCACTATAGCTCCCCTCGTCCCGCTTGAGCGCCCTTCGTCTAGCGGTCTAGGACGTCGCCCTTTCACGGCGAAAACACGGGTTCGAGTCCCGTAGGGCGCGCCATGCGGTGGCTAAGTCATTGCAATCCCAGAATCTGTTGGTTTTCAGGTGCTTACCCGTCGGCGTGTGCTACACTCGCGTGCTACGGGACCAAGTACGATGGGCCGCATGAAGTTCGTTCAGCGCCGCGCCGGCCGTTACGAGTTTCGCTTTCCCCTGCCCGACGATCTCGCTGGCAAACCAGCTCCGCCCCCCTGGCCGGAGGCGCTGGCGGCTCTCGTCAATGTGCGAACCGGCCGCTTCAAGACCGAGGTCATCCGCTCCCTCCAGACCAACGACGGCCCGACGGCCGATCGGCGGGTGCTCGCTCACATCGCCGAAGCGCACCGGCTCGTCGATCAAGCACGGCGCTTGCTGAGCGAGGGGCCGGAGGCAGGGATTAGCGCGGACCAGATCGCTGCTCTGGTGCGCGACCACGAGATCCATCTCCTCGGCACGGACGAGGTGATCTGGGATTGCCCCGGATTGGTGGTTCTTGTTCGTTTTGCGTGGATAGCGGTGGATTGACCCGGGCCGCTGATGGGCAGGCCCGCCCTCCCCCCCATCGTGGAGGACATGGATATCCCCCTCGCCATCCCCGAGTGCCATGTCGCGCGGTTCGTAGAGCAGCATGAGGATCACCTGGTCATCCCGTTGCGGCTGGACGCAGCCAGCGGCCGATGTCCCGATTGCGGGCAGGCGAGCCGGTCCGTCCATAGCCGCTATCACCGCCATCCCGCCGACCTGCCGCTATCGGCATCCCGGACCACGCTCCGCATCGAGGTGCGGCGGTTCTACTGCCTCAACCCGGCCTGCCGACGCCGGACCTTCGCCGAGACGCCTATGAACCTCCTCGCGCCGCGCGCCCGGCGCACGCGTGGCTTGGCGAGGTGCAGGCCTGGATGCGAGCGACGCAGCTGTGGTGAGACGCGTCGAGCAGGATGACACCGCACGGACAGTCACGGGTCTGGCTGGCCGCTTCACGGCCCTGGTGCGCGCCGCAGGGAAGGGCAAGACCGTCACCGATGATCAGGATGCGGACGCCGCAGCGGACATCTCCGCCTGGATCACGCAAGCCCGGAGCTGCGACGCTCCTGCCATCGCGACGTTCGCCTCGGGATTGGAGGCGGACATCGCTGCCGTCCGGGCTGCTCTCACGGAGCCGTGGAGTAGCGGCCAGGCGGAAGGCCAGGTCAACCGGCTCAAGCTCATCAAGCGCCAATGCTACGGACGGGCAGGCCTCAATCTCCTGAAATGCCGCATGGTTCTGGCTGCCTGATCCACGCAAAATGAGCAAGAACCGCAGAAACGGGGCAATCCCAATCCCAATCCCACCACAACGGCGTCTACGATGCTCGCAAGGGCGTGCCGGCCCGCCTGCGCCCGCTGGTGGGCAAGTGGACCGTGATGGCCAACCTCGGAACGAACGATCCCGACGAAGCGCACCGGCTGCACCCCGAGGCGATCCGCAAGATTGAGGAATGGCCGGCCGCGCTTGTGGCAGCGGAACCAGTGGTGTGCGTCCTGGACCCAGCGCGCCGGAAGGCCCGCACAGGGAGGGCGAGATCGGCATCCGGCAGCCATGGATTGGCGGCGGTCTCGGCGCGTCGGGGGCGACCGTGGCGGCCATGCAGAGCGCCTGATTCATGATGTCGTATGTTGAGAGCATCGCGAGCTCGGCGGCGGAGCCGTTTGCCAGCGGATGCGGGCGGTTGCCCGGCCAGTCGGCGCTCTTCACGGGGAAGTAGGCTCGCAGGAAGGCGGGCAGGCTCAGGCCTCATCTCAGAGGGCATGGCGCGTCCTTCGGCGCGACGTGCCCAGCACGCTGCAACCGGCTCGGTGTCGCCGGGGGCTGTCCTCGCGTCGGGGAGAGAGGTCGGCCCGAGGCCTGCGCGGCTCCGGGCGCCGATTCCCGCTGTCCGGGAGCGTCTTCAGCGGCGTTCGGCCCGGTAGGCCTGGGTCAGGCCGCCATACCCCCAGCTGTCCTTCGGCACCTCGTGAATGACGACGTAGGACACCTCGGCGAGGCCCGCGCCGAGGACGGTCTTCAGGAGTTGGTACGTCTCGGCGATGAAGCGCGATTTCTCCTCGGGCGTGTTGGTCCCGGCGCTGATGATGGCATCCACCTGCGCGGCGCTCGCGACCGGCGCGGCGCCGAGGCTCCATCCCGCCCGCGGGACCTCCTCGATCAACACGCCGACCAGCGGGCCGACCTTGTGGAGAATATCGGCCATCAGGGCGGTGAGGCCCGCCTGGATCGACGCGACCTGGCTCTGCGCGAGAGGCTGGCCCGCCACCTTGACGTTGACGAAGGGCATGATCGCTCGTCCTTCCGCTCCCAGCCGCCCGTGCGGTCCGTGTTGGGACAGGGCTATATCCGGTCATCTCTTCGGTAAATTTGAAAAATAAGAAATCAGACTTCTATGAAATCGAACGTTTCGCCCGGCGCCGGGTCCGACGTGCGGTTTGGCACGGAGGGTGGTCCGTCCCTGTCGGCAGTCTCGTCAGCCCTGCCCGAGCCGTCCGGGCGACGTTCGGATCGGTCAAGGCGCAGGCGCGATCGGTCACGCGGCACGCTCCCGGATCGTCTCGAGAAAGATCTCGCTGAGCCGTGCGACGGCCGGCGATAGCTCGGCTTCCGCCTGGTGGAGAGTCAGCGGCGCGTTCGGCAAGGCCGGCAGACCGGTCGAGACCGGATCGAGCACGCGCAACGTCTTCGGCAGGCCGACGACGGTCCGCGCGGTGATGCCGAGCCCTCCTTCGGCGGCGGCCCAGAGACCCGAGAGGCTGGGGCTCGTGAAGACCAGCCGCCACGGCAATCCGCCGTCGTCGAGGGCGGCCACGGCCGCGGACCGGAACGTGCAGGGCGGCGCGAAGGCCGCGAAGGGAATCGGCTCCCCGCCGAGGCTCGCCAGGCCCGGCCAATCCGGCTGGCCGACCCAGTGGATCGGCCACTCGCCGACCCGTCGCGCGTGCGGAGCGTCGCCGCCGTCGCCCCAGACCAGCGCGATGTCGAGATCGCCCTTGAGCGTCTTGTCGCTCAATTGCGCGCCGGGCCCGACCTGAACGTCGAGGCGCACCCTCGGATAGGCCCGGGAGAACCGCTTGAGCACCGCCGGGAGCCAGCTTTCGGCGAAATCCTGCGCGAGGCCCAGCCGCGCCCAGCCTTCGAGGTCCGTGCCGCGGAGACGGTCGACCGCCTCGTCGTTAAGATCCAGCAGCCGCTTGGCGTAGCCGAGCAGGCTCTCGCCGGCGGCCGTCAAGGCGAGGCCGCGCCCGGCCTTCTGCACGAGGGGCTGCCCGACCTGCTCCTCCAGCTTCCGGAGCTGCGTGCTGACGGCGGATTGCGACCGGCCCAGACGCTCGGCCGCCCGGGCGAAGCTGCCGAGCTCGAACCCGGTCACGAAGGTCCGGAGCACATCCATGTCGAGGTTGATGCGGGCCGCCATCGTTCAATCTTGCCGATGTATGACTTGGGTAATTTCAAATTTTCAGAATGATCGTGCCCCGGTAGGCATGGCTCGTCAAGCCTGCGGCGGCGTGCGGCCGTCCTACGGAGGAAGCTTCCATGCCCCTCACCCGCATCTCGCTCATCAAGGGAAAGTCGCCTGAGCATATCCGCGCCATCTCCGACGGCGTCCATCGTGGTTTGATCGACGCCTACGGTGTGCCCGCCGACGATCGCTTTCAGCTCATCCACCAGCACGCACGGGACGAGCTGGTCTACGACGCTGCCTACCTCGGCCTTCGCCGCACCGACGACATCGTCATCATCACCATCGTCGCAGGGAACTGGCGGGACATGGCGCAGAAGAAGGCGCTCTACCGGGCGATCACCGACAACCTCGTCGCGAGTCCCGGCCTGCGCCCGGAGGACGTGATCGTCGTCCTGTCGCCGAACGCGCGGGACGACTGGTCCTTCGGCAACGGCCTTCCCTCCTACGTTGCGGACGACGCGGCCTGACCGGGCCATGCCGGTCAGGACTTGCCCGTCAAAATTTACACATCAGGACGTGCCGAAGCCGTACAGGGCGGCCGGGTTGTCGACGAGGATGCGCCGCTGCGCGGCCTCGCCCGGGGCCCATTCGGCGAGAAGATCGAACAGGCCGGCATCGTCCGGCATGTGCTTCTCGCCGCGATGCGGCCAGTCGCTGCCCCAGACCATGCGCTCCGGCGCTGCCTTCGCGAAAAGCTTCGCGACCTCGGTCGCGTCCGCGTAGGCCGGCGGGCCGCTCGTGGTGTTGAGGTAGGCACCCGACAGCTTCATCCAGGTCCGACCGCCGTCCAGGAGCCGGCGAACGACCGGGACGGCGCGGTGGTTCAGCCCCTGCCCGGGCAGGAGGCGGGCGAGGTGGTCGATGACGAGCGGGGTCGGCAGGCGTGCCAGCACCTCGGCGTGGTCGGCGATCTGGTCGCCGGTCATGTAGACCTGGACGTGCCAGCCGAGGGGGTGGACCTTCCGGGCCATCGCTTCCAGGCGCTCGGCCGTGGTGACGCCCCAGGATTGCGGGGTCACGAAGTTGACCCGGATGCCGACCGCGCCGCGGGCGGCCATGTCCTTCAGCGCGGCCTCGGTCACGTCGAGGTTGACGACCACGATGGCGCGGGCGGACGTTCCGAGCTGCGCCACGCCGTCGAGAGTGGCGCGGTTGTCGATGCCGTAGGTGGACGGGGTCACGACGACCGTGCGGCTCGTCCCGATCCGCGCCTGGAACAGGCGATAGGCCGCGACATCGCTGTCGGCGACCGGCTGGCCCTTCCAATGCGGCGAGGCGGGAAAGCGCGTCGAGAAGATGTGGATGTGCGAGTCGCAGGCCTGCGCCGGCACCTCGGTCTTCGGCCGTTCGGTGCCGGCGGAGAACGGCACGGCGGTTTGGGCGCGGATGCCGCCGACGGGCAAGGCGGCGGCGGCCAGAGCGCCGGCGGCTCTCAGCATGTCTCGTCGCGACGGGGCAAGAACCGTCATGGTGACCTCCCTTTCGTGTTCGTCGTTGTCGATCGGCGATAAAGCGCTTCTCCCCTCTCCCACACGGGAGAGGGGAGCCCGTGATGCCGGTTCCGGACGATGGCTTCCGGAAATGGGATCACCAGTCCGCGCGGTGTCTGAGCGAAGCCGAAATCCGCATTGCGAAGCAGGCATTCGAATTTCGAATGACTTGTCTTCGTCGCACGGCATCCTTGGGGAAATTATCCGAAGCCGTAGAGCCGGGCCGGGTTCGAGACCAGGATCCTGGCCTGCACGGCCGGATCGGGCGCCCACTCCGCCAGGAGGTCGAGGAGGCCGGCATCGTCCGGCTTGCCCTCGGCCGGGAAGGTCGGGTGCGGCCAGTCGGAGCCCCAGACCAGCCGCTCGGGCGCGAGGGCGACATAGGCGCGGGCGAGCCGGCCGCGATCGGCGTAAACCGGCGGGCCCGACCTCGACAGAATGTAGGCCCCGGTGAGCTTCACCCAGGCGCCGCGGGTGGCGACGAGGTCGGCGATCACCCGGAAGCCCGGGTGGTCGGGCCCGGCGGGCTCGGGCAGGTGGCCCATATGGTCGAACACCACCGGGACGGCCAAGCGCTCCAGCACGTCCTTCAACTCGACGATCTTCTCGCCCTCGGAGACGAGCTGGATGTGCCAGCCGAGATCGGCGATCTTGCGGGCGACCGGTTCGAGATCGGTGATCGGGGCGCCCCCCGGCAGGCGCGTCCCGAAGCGCACGCCGCGGATCCCGGCCTCGTCGAGGCGGCGCAAGTCCTCCGGGGTGACGCTCGCATCCAGCATCGCCACGCCCCGCGCGCTCGCCCCGAAGGCCTTCAGCGACTCCACCAGCAGCCGGTTGTCGGTGCCGTAGGTCGAAGGCTGCACCACGACGTTGCGGGTGAGGCCGAGCCGGCGCTGGAGCGCGCGGTAATCGGCGACGCTCGCATCCGGCGGCCGCAGGGTCGCGGCCGGCGCCGGGGGGAAGCGGGAATCGTAGATGTGGTGGTGGCAGTCCGCGGCGTTCGCCGGGACCGTGATCTGGGGTCTGCCGGTGCCGCCGGACCAGCGCACGGCCTGGGCGGCGGCCGGGCCGGCGCCGCCGAGGGCGAAGCCGGCCGCCAATGCGCCGGTCGCCAGGAGCGCGAGGTGGTCGCGCCGCGTCATCGTGCTCATCGACACTCTCACGCGTGGGAGAACAGGGGCTGGCCGGGAGCCGGCATCGGAACTGTGAGGATGCTGCCGGTGGCGGATTCGGTGATGAACAGGGTCCTTCGGTCGGGCCCGCCATAGGCGACGTTGGTGGTCGAGAGGCCGGCAGGCGACTTGACCCGCAGCAAGGGCTCGGCCACCGGCGACAGGCGCCAGATCGAGCCGAAGCCCGTATGGGCGACGATCAGGCAGCCCTCCGCGTCGAGGGCGATGCCGTCCGGCCCGCCCAACCCGCCGTGCAGCTGCGCGAACACCCCGACCTTCGAGACCAGCCCGCTGGCGTTCAGCGGGATGCGCCAGACCTGCTGCGCCCGGGTCACCGCGACGAACAGGTTCTTCATCGCGGTGTCGACGACGATGCCGTTGGGGCTCGGCACGGTGTCGATCAGGCAGGTCAGCTCGCCGGACGCGCGCAGGCGGTAGACCCGGCCGGTCGGGTCCTGGAGGCCGGTCTGGCCCTGGTCGGTGAAGTAGAGATCGCCGTTTTGCGCGAAGGTGAGGTCGTTGACGCCCCGGAATCCCTCCGACCCGGCCGTTTCGAGGAACGGCGTCACCGATCCGCTGTCGGGATCGAGCCGCATGATTCCGCGCTTGTAGCAGGTGATGAAGATCCGCCCGTCGCGATGGATCTTCAGCCCGTTCGGCCAGCCGTCATACTCGGCGACGAGGTCCCAGGTCCCGTCCGGCGCGATGCGGAAGATCCGGCCGTGCGGGATGTCGGTGACGTAGAGCCGGCCCTGGCGGTCGAAGACCGGGCCTTCGAGGAAGGACCCGATCGCCTCGCCGCCGCGGTTGGCGTCGGCCCAGGCCGTGGGCTTGGCCTTGCGGTAGCGATCCGGCAGGCGGGTGAACATGTCGGCCGTGACGGCCGGCGGGGGGGAGAAGAACATCGGGGGCCTCGCAGAATCGGGATCGCGCGATCAGGCCGGGACCGCCTGCGCCCGCACGGTGCGGGCATGCGAGCGGCTGATCACCAGCACGCTGACGGCGGCGGCGACGTCGAGGAGCGCCACCGGGAGGAGGCCGAGGGCGAAGCTGCCGGTCGCGGTCTTCACCAGGCCGACGACGTTCACCATCAGGCCGCCGCCGATCAGGTTGGCGATGGCGTTGATGCCGGCGAGCCCCGCCGCCAGGGTGCCGGCCGAGAGCCAGCCGGCCGACAGGGCCCAGAACGGCCCCTTGAAGGCGTAGGCGCCGACGAGCGCGAACGACACCGCCACGATCGTCATCGTGATGCCGCCCGCGAGGTTGAGCGCGGCGAGGCCGGTTCCGGCGAGCAGCAGCGGGATCGCGGTGTGCCAGGTGCGCTCCGCCCGGCGGTCCGAGTGGCGGCCCCACAGGATCATCAGGACGGTCGCGATGCCGTACGGCACCGAGTTGACGAAGCCGGTCTGGAGGTTGGTGAGCCCGAACGACTTGATGATCTGCGGCTGCCACACCGAGAGCGTGCTGCCGGTGGCCGAGGCCCCGGCGCAGACCAGCGCCATGGTGAGGAAGTACTTGTTGCGCAGCAGGCCCCAGAGCGAGATGTGGCCGACCGGGGTCTTGCCCGCCGCCTCCTCGGCGAGGCGGGAGACCAGCCAGTCGCGCTGGGCGGGTTCGAGCCAGGTCGCGTCCTTCGGCTTGTCGGTCAGCACGAACAGGCAGGCGATGCCCAGCAGCACGGTCGGCAGGCCCTCCAGCACGAACAGCCACTGCCAGCCCTTGAGCCCGAACCAGCCGTGCAGCTCCAGCAGCGAGACCGAGAGCGGCGAGCCGAGGAAGGTCGCGAGCGGGATCGAGACCGTGAAGGTGGCGAGCACCCGCGCCCGGTACCGGCCCGGCAGCCAGTAGGTGAGATAGAGGATCGCACCCGGGAAGAACCCGGCCTCCGCCGCACCCAGGATGAAGCGCATGGCGTAGAGCGAGTGCGGCCCGGTCACCAAGGCCATGCCCATCGTCACGAGGCCCCAGGTGATCATGATCCGGGCGATCCAGCGCCGCGCTCCCACGCGCTGGAGCGCCAGGTTGCTCGGCACCTCGACCAGGAAGTACGAGACGAAGAACAGGCTCGCGGCGAAGCCGAACATCGCCGGGGTGAGCCCGAGATCCTGGTTCATCTGCAGGGCGGCGAAGCCCACGTTCACCCGGTCGAGCAGGGCGAAGAAGTAGCAGACCATCAGGAACGGCACGAGCCGGAGGATCACCCGGCGCATGGTCGTTGCCTCGAGGGTCTGCGGGTCATCCATGATGGCGCTCACGTCCCGTCCTCCCGTTTGGTGTCGGTTTCTTCGAGGCTGGTGGGGTCAGAGGCCTTCGCAGCCGGCCTTCTCGAGCGCGCGCTCGACCCAGGACCGATCGACGGTGCCGGCCTTGATGGCCGCCATGGTTCTGGCCTCGCCCTGCTGCTTGGCGTTCGCGGCGGCGTAGACCGCCTCGACCTGGTCGAAGGGCACGCAGACGACGCCGTCGTCGTCGCCGACCACGAGGTCGCCCGGCGCGATCACCATCCCGTCGAGGGCGACCGGCACGTTCATCTCGCCCGGCCCGTCCTTGTAGGGGCCGCGATGGGTGACGCCGGCCGCAAAGACCGGCAGCGCGTTGGCGCGGATCCAGGCGGAATCGCGCACGGCGCCGTTCAGGATCACGCCGGCGACGCCGATCGCTTGGGCGTGGGCCAGCATCAGCTCGCCCATCAGCGCGTTGGTGAGGTCGCCGCCGGCATCGATGACGAGGACGTCGCCGGGCCTGGCGCGGTTGAGGGCGGCATGGACCATCAGGTTGTCGCCGGGGCGCGTCCTCACCGTGAGGGCGACGCCGCAGAGCACGCCGCCGGCATGCATCGGGCGAAGCCGCGCCCCGCCATGGACCATGCGGCTCATCGAGTCGCTGAGGTTGGCGACCGCGATGGCCTTGAATTTCTCGACCGTAGCGGCGTCGACGGTGCGGGTGCGGGGATGGATCTTGAAGCCGATGGGCATTGGAATCATCCGAAGTTGAAAGTGTTGCTTGGCTCCGGGGCCCTGAGAACAAGCCCGTCATTCCGGGCTCCGATACTCGGACTCGGAATGACGATGGAGAATGTGAGTAATGTAGGCGAAAAATAGACCCTGAAAGATCTTGGATCAGGCCGGCTTGACTGCCTTCAGCCCCGCCTTCTCGGCCATCGCATCCAGCGCCTCCTGGTAGGTGGCGGGCACGACGCCCTTGAAATGGTCCTTGAGCCCCAGGCTCTCCTTCCAGCGCAGGCGCTGGGCGATGGCCCGGGCCATGATCGGCTCGACGCCGGAATCGGCGACCGCCTCGGCCGACATCTCCAGCTCCTCGGCCCGGCGCCGGGCGTGGATGACGCCGGACGGGGTCAGGCTCTGCACCGTGTCCATCCAGGGCCGGGCCAGGGTCTTCGAGGCGGAGGCGAGGACGACCTCGTCGATGCCGTATTGCCGGGCGGCGAGCAGCATCTCGTCGTGCAGGGCCTCGATGCCCTTGATCAGGACCGAGCGCAGGATCTTGATGCCGGAGGCCGTGCCGAGCGCCGGGCCCATGAAGGCGATCTGCATCCCCCAGGGCACCAGCAGGTCGCGCACGCGCTCGCCGGCCGGCCCGCTCGACAGCATCCGCATGGCATAGCCGTGCAGCGGCGTGCCCTCGATCGCGCCGTCGCCGAGGAGCGCGCCGGTGGCCGACAGCCGCTCGGCGACGCCCTGCTTCACCTTCGGGGTGGCGGAGGCGAAGTCGAGGAAGGTGTGGCGGCCGGTCAGCACCGGCGCGAAGGCCTCGGCGCTCTCGAGCGAGGCCGCACCCGGCGTCACGCTGACGATCAGGTCGGCGGCCTCGGCGAGCTCGGCGTTCGAGCGCACCAGGGTGACCCCGGCCTCCCGCGCCCGGCCCTGGATCAGGTCGGCATAGGGGCCGTCGAAGGCGTATCGGTCGTAGCAGGCGATGCTGTCCAGGCCGGCGCCGCGCAGGCCCGCCCCGAGGGTGCTGCCGATCTCGCCGTAGCCGACGAGGCCGAACCTGAACTGCGTCCGCTCTGCCATGGTGGTCTCCTGCATGGTGGTCTCCGGTGATGTCGGGGTCAGTGCGCCGCCGCCGCGGGGCGGGGCGCGGGAATCGTCGTCGTCAGGCGGTCGCGCAGGATCTCGACCGGGTGCGGCAGCCGCACGCCGTCGACGATCCTGGCCTGCGAGCGGCAGGAATAGCCGTCGGCGAGGAGGCGGCCGGTCCGGCCATGCTGCGCCACGGGCTCCGCCCAGCTGAGGTCGTAGATCCGCTCGGAGGTGGCCCGGTTCTCGGCCTCGTGGCCGTAGGTGCCGGCCATGCCGCAGCAGCCCGAGGGCAGGATCGCGAGGCGCAGGCCGAAGGCCCGGAAGACGGTTTCCCACGCCGCCACGGCCGCTTGGGCCGTCGCCCGCTCGGTGCAGTGCGGCAGCAGCCGGTAGGGCTCGCCGTCCGGCTCGGCGACGCGGGCGTCGAGGCGCGCGGCAAGCCATGGTTGGGCGAGCCATTCCTGCACCAGCCGCACCTGCGGCAGGTCGCGCCCCGGCAGGGCCTGCCTGTATTCGGCGCGGTAGGTCAGGGTCATCGACGGGTCGAGGCCGATCAGCGCCACGCCGGTCGCGGCGAGCCGGCCGAGATCCTCGGCGTTCCGGGCGGCGACCTGCGCGAAGCGGCCGAGGAAGCCGTGGACGTGCAAGGGCTTGCCGTTCGGACGGTAGGGCGCGAGCCAGGGCCGGATCCCCAGCCCGATCAGCAGGTCGAGGAGCGCCAGGAGGACGGGCGTGTCGTAGTGGCTGGTGAAGGCGTCCTGCACCACGACGACGTGTGAGCGCCGCTCGGCCGGCGTGAGCCGCGCCAGCACTTCCGCATCGGCCGGGGCCACGCCCCGGCGCGCCATCTCCCGACCGAGGTCGAGACCGGACAGGGCCGGCGCGTGGACGAGACCGATCGCCCTCCCCGCCCCGAGCCTCGTCGCGACGTTGACGAGGCGTGGCGCCCGGGCGAGCCGGGGTGCCAGCGGCTCCAGGGCCGCGATCGCGTGGTGGCGCAAGGGCCGCAGGTAGCGGCCGTGATAGAGTTCCAGGAACTTCGCCCGGAAGGTCGGGACGTCGACCTTGATCGGGCATTGGCCCGTGCAGGACTTGCAGGCGAGGCAACCCGCCATCGCCTCGTGGACCTCGTGCGAGAAGTCGTCGTCGCGCCGCCGCAGGGTCGCGGCGAGGCGGGCCGGGAAGCCGCGCCAGCCCGGGCGGGCGCGGACGGCGTGCGCCTCCGCCGACGGGTCGATCCCCTGGGCGGCGAGCCGCCGCAGCCACTCGCGCATCAGCTGGGCGCGCCCCTTGGGCGAGTGCCGGCGCTCCCGCGTGCCCTTCCAGGACGGGCACATCGCCTCGTCCGGGTCCCAGGAATAGCAGGCGCCGTTGCCGTTGCAGTGCAACGCCTCGTCGTAGGCAGCCCGCACCGCGGCCTGGATCGCCCGGTCGTGGCCGCCCTTGGTCGGCACGCCGTCGATGGTCAGCAGCGCGTCGCCGTCGGGCGCCGCGATCTTGCCTGGGTTGAACTGGTTCCTCGGGTCGAAGGCGGCCTTCACCGCCTGGAGCGCCGGGTAGAGCGGGCCGAAGAACCGGGGCGAGAACTCGGAGCGCACGCCCTTGCCGTGCTCGCCCCAGAGCAGGCCGCCGTATTTCTGCGTCAGCGCGACGACTTCCTCGGTGACCGCGCGCACCAGGGCTTCCGCGCCGGGCGCCTTCATGTCGAGCGCCGGGCGGACGTGGAGCACGCCGGCATCGACGTGGCCGAACATGCCGTAATCGAGGCCGTGGCCGTCGAGGACGGCCCGGAACTCGGCGATGAAGTCGGCGAGGTTGTCCGGCGGGACCGCGGTATCCTCCACGAAGGCGATCGGGCGCGCCTCGCCGGTCCGGTTGCCGAGGAGGCCGACCGCCTTCTTGCGCATGGTCCAGATCCGGCCGATCTCGGCCTCGCCCCGCGCCACCGTGTAGCCGCGCCGCCCCGCCGCCTGCCCGGCCCCTTGCCCGGCCCCTTGCCCGGCCCCTTGTCCTGCAGCATCGAGCATGGCGGTGAGGCGGGCGAGTTGTCCCGCGACCGCGGCCTCGCTGTCGCCGACGAACTCGACGAGGTTGACGCCGCGGACCCGCCCGCCCGCATCCTCGGGGAAGAAGGCGGCGACGCCGTCCCAGACCGGGTCGCCCTGTGCCAGAGCCAGAACCGTCGAATCGACCGTCTCGATCGAGGCGGGCGCGAGATCGGCGAGCGCCCGCGCGTCGCGCAAGGCCGCGTCGAAGCCGGCATAGCGCAGGACGACCAGGGCCGCGTGGCTCGGCAGCGGCAGGACGTTCAGGGTCGCTTCCGCCAGGAAGCCGAGGGTTCCTTCCGAGCCGCACAGGACGGCGTTGAGGTCGAACAGCCCGTCGGCGCGCCGGAGATGGGCGAGGTCGTAGCCGGTGAGGCAGCGGTTGAGCGGCGGGAACCGCTCGGCGACGAGCGTCGCGTTCTCGCGCTGGATCCGGTCGAGGTCCCGGTGGATCGCCCCGGCCCGGTCGTCCCTCGCCTGCACCGCCGCGAGCCCGGCCGCGTCGAGGGGCTCGGAATGCCAGACCGTGCCGTCGGAGAGGATCGTGGTCAGCGCCCGCACATGGTCGCGGGTCTTGCCGTAGAGGCACGAGCCCTGGCCGCACGCATCGGTGGAGATCATGCCGCCGATCGTGGCGCGGTTCGAGGTCGAGAGTTCGGGGGCGAAGAACAGCCCGTGGGGTTTGAGCGCCGCGTTGAGCTGGTCCTTGACCACGCCGGCCTCGACCCGGACCGTGCGGGCCTCAGGGTCGATCGCCAGGACCCGGTTCATGTGCCGCGACAGGTCGACCACGAGCCCGTCGGTGAGGGACTGGCCGTTGGTGCCGGTGCCGCCGCCGCGGGGCGCGATCCTCACCTCCGCGAAGCGATCCTCGGAGAGCAGCCTGGCGATGCGCACGAGGTCGTCGCGGTCGCGCGGGAAGGCGATGCCTTGCGGGGTGAGCTGGTAGATCGAGTTGTCGGTGGCCAGCACGGTGCGGTCGGCGCGCGACAGCGACAGGTCGCCGGCAAAGCCCCGCGCCCGCAATTCGGCGCAGAAGGCCGCGTGGAGCGGCGCCGTCTCGGGGCCGGAGGCGAGGCGCGGGATCATGACGTCAGGCCGGGACCGCCACCGGGAGGTCGGCGCGGCGGACGCGCCGGCCGAAGGCGAGCATCAGGAACGCCCCGATCAGCAGGCAGGCGCCGACCGCCAGCAGGGGCGCGGTGAACCCGCCCGAGAGATCGCGCACCAGGCCGATCATGTACGGCCCGGCGAAGCCCCCGAGATTGCCGATCGACACGATCATGGCGATCCCGCCGGCCGCCGCGCGCCCGGTGAGGAAGCCCGACGGCACCGCCCAGAAGGTGGCGACGAAGGAGTTGATGCCCATGACGGCGACGCAGAGCGCCGCGATGGTGAGGAGGGGCGTGGGCGTGACCGCGCTCGCCAGCAGGGCCGCCGCGCCGACGAAGAGCGAGATCGCCGGGTAGATCGTCCGGTCGCTGCCGCGATCCGACATCCGGCCCCACACCACCATGGCGACCGCGCCGCAGAGATAGGGGATCGCCGTCACCACCCCGACGAGGGAGGTGGCCAAGCCCAGCTGCTTGATGATCTGCGGCAGCCACAGGCCGATGCCGAGCGAGCCGACAATGGCGCAGAAGTTGATGCAGGCCAGCATCAAGACGCGCCAGTTCCGCAACGCCTGGGTCAGCGTCATCGCGTGCTTCCGCTCGATGGCGGCCTTCTCGGCCGCGAGGCGGGTCACCAGGGCGTCGCGCTCCGCGGGCGACAGCCAGGCCGCCTTCTCGGGCCGGTCGGTCAGGACGAACACGCAGGCGATGCCCAAGGCCATTGCCGGCACCGCCTCGAGGATGAGGAGCCATTGCCAGCCCTTGAGGCCGAACCCTTCGAGCTGGATCAGCGCGCCGGAGATCGGCGAGCCGAGGATGTTGGCGACCGGGATGCCGAGGAGGAACAAGGCGGTCGCCCGCGCCCGCACCGCGGAGGGAAACCACAGGCTCAGATACAGGAACACGCCCGGCACGAACCCGGCCTCGCCGAGGCCCAGCAGGAAACGCGCGATGCCGAACTGCACCGGGCCGGTGACGAAGGCCGTCGCCGCCGAGACCAGCCCCCAGGTAATCATGATCCGGGCGATCCAGATCCGGGCGCCGACGCGCATCATGATCAGGTTGCTGGGGATCTCGGCGATGAAGTAGCCGAAGAAGAACAGGCCGGCGCCGACGCCGAAAGCGGTCGCCGAGAGACCGATATCCTTGTTCATCGTCAGCGCGGCGAAGCCGACATTCACACGATCGAGGTAGCTGATCACGTAGCAGACGAACAGGAACGGCAGGATGCGCCACATCATCTTGCGATGCAGCGTCGCCTCGTCGACTGAGGCCGGTGGTGAGAAATCCGGCCGTGCCGGCCCTGCCCGCGTCATGGCGCCTGCTCCCTATTATTTTTGCAACGGCGTTTCAATTTGCCTACATGCGTCGCCCGGACGGGTCAAGCATCAGGTCTCCGCCGCGAACGCCGCAGGGGGGAGGCGCCCTCTCCGGCAGTTTGGCGGCGGCGCGCGGCGCCGCTAAGGGAGGCGACCGCGAAGCCCGACAACCGTGAGCGTGTGACGAATGCAGAAAGAGGCCCGACCGAGACCCAAGCTCGAAGGCGTCGCCTCGGCCGAGCGGGTGCTGACCGTCCTGACCGCGTTCCAGCGCGGCGACGACGCGCTCGAACTGACGGAGCTCGCCCGCCGCACGGAACTGGTGAAGAGCACCATCATGCGGCTGTGCATCTCGCTCGAGAAGTTCGGCCTCATCGAGCGGCTGGACGACGGGCGCTACCGCCTCGGCGTCGAGGCGGCGCGGATCGGCTCGGTCTACCAGCAATCCTTCGCGCTGGAGGAAAGGGTGGTTCCCGTGCTGGAGCGGCTCGCCGCTGAATCCATGGAGACGGCGTCGTTCTACATCCGCCGCGGCAACCAGCGGCTGTGCCTGTTCCGGGCCGACTCGCCCTATCCTCTGCGCATGAACGTGCGGCCGGGCGACATGCGGCCGATGGACCAGTCGGCGATCGCCCAGGTGCTGGCGGCCTTCGGCGACCGGGCCGGCGCGCAGGCGACCCCCGCGCTGCCGCTCTACACCTCGGGCATCACCGACCCGCACGTCGCCTCGCTGGCGATGCCGGTCTTCGGCGCCGGGCGCAGACTGATCGGGGCGCTGGCGCTCTCGGGCCCGTCCTCGCGTCTCACCGCCGAGCAGGCCGGCCTCCTCGCGCCGAGGCTCCGCGACGCCGCCGAGCGCCTGTCGTCCGAGCTGGGGGCGGAGATCTGAGCCGACATCCCGGCGGATCGGGAGCGTCGCCATGGCGAAGAGACGAGGGCGTCGAGCGAGATCCGCTGCCGGTCGATGCCGACGATCGCCAGGCCCGCGACGGTGATCCCTGGACCGGCGAGCCGGTCGTCGATCTCGCCTTCTACCTCGACCACCTGCTCCTCGGATGCGGGGCGCGTCGAGCGCGCGGCCAATGCCGTGCCGATCGAGCCCGACAAGGCCGGCACGCCCACCGAGACCCACGCCGCGCTCCTGGCCGGCCGGCAGCACGGTCTCGGCACCATACATGTCGGCCCGCTCGGGCGCGACGGAGGATACGACGATCGCCCACCCCGGCCGTCGGCGGGAGCCCGTGCCTCAGGTCCTGCGCTCGTCCAGGAGCAGGCGCATCGCGTCGAGCGCCACCCCGTAGCCGCCCGGGCCGAGCCCGGCGATGACGGCCGTGGCGGCCCGCGAGACCAGCGAGCGGTGGTAGATCTCCTCGCGCCGGTGGATGTTCGAGATGTGCAGCTCGATCTTCGGGCCGTCGAACATCTTGAGCGAGTCGAGCAGCGCGACCGAGGTGAAGCTGTAGCCGGCCGGGTTGATGACGATGCCGGCGGCGCGCCTGCGGGCCTCGTGCACGCTCTCGATGAGCACCCCTTCGAGGTTGGTCTGGCGGAACTCGAGGCCCAGGCCGTGGGTCGCGGCCCGCGCGCGGCAGGCCGCCTCGATCTCGGCGAGGGTGGTGTGCCCGTAGATCTCCGGCTCGCGCTCGCCGAGCAGGTTGAGGTTCGGCCCGTTCAGCACGAAGATGACCGGCTCGCTCATGGTGGTTCTCCGTGCCGGCCGATGCCGGGTCAGTGATGCGCCAGGATCTCGCCCAGGAAGGTGCGCGCCCGCGGGTGCTGCGGGCTGCGGAAGAAGGCCTCGGGGGTGGCCTCCTCCAGGATCGCGCCGTCGGCCATGAAGATCACCCGGTCGGCGACCTGGCGGGCGAATCCCATCTCGTGGGTGACGCAGACCATCGTCATGCCGTCGCGGGCGAGCCCGATCATGGTGTCGAGCACCTCCTTGACCATCTCCGGGTCGAGGGCCGAGGTCGGCTCGTCGAACAGCATCACCTTGGGCTCCATGCACAGGGCCCGGGCGATCGCCACGCGCTGCTGCTGCCCGCCCGAGAGCTGCGCCGGGTACTTGCCCGCCTGCTCGCCGATGCGCACCCGCTCCAGGTAGCGGCGCGCCGTCGCCTCGGCCTCGGCCTTGCGCGTCCCGCGCACCCGCATCGGCGCCAGCGTGCAGTTCTCCAGCACCGTCATGTGCGGGAACAGGTTGAAGCTCTGGAACACCATGCCGACCTCGCGTCGCACCGCGTCGACGGCCCGCGCCGAATCGTCGAGGGCGGTGCCGTCGACCACGATCCGCCCCTTCTGGATCGTCTCCAGGTGGTTGATGCAGCGGATCAGCGTCGACTTGCCCGAGCCGGAGGGCCCGCACAGGACGATCTTCTCGCCCCGGCGGACCTCCAGGGTCACGCCCTTGAGGGCGTGGAAGTCACCGTACCACTTGTCCACTCCGTGCATCGCGATGAGGGGGCCGGCCGCCTGGTTCGGTGACACTGGATCGTCCTCCCGCCAAGAGCGTTTTCCGACGAAGCGGATGCCGGTTCGTCGCAGAAAATGCGGCAAAAATGAAAGACCTCAAGCATCGCCCGATCGCCATGCGATCGGGCGATGCGCTAGCTGGCGGTGAAGGGGACGCCCTCGATGCGCTCGGGCATCGGCGGCTGCTCGGCCTTCATCCACTTGTCGGTGATCTTCTTCAGCTCGCCGTTCGCCTTGATCTTGTCGATGAAGTCGTTGATGAACGCGTTCATCTCCTTCTCGCCGAGCCGCGTGCAGGCGCCGTTGTAGATGTTCGTGAAGGTGAGCTTCTGCTCGAACACGCCGGGCTTCGCCTCGTCGAGGCGGCGGATGTAGAAGATGTTGCCGCCGACCGCCTGCGCCTGGCCGGAGACCACGGCCTGGATCGCCGCGGCGTCGCCGTCGAGGCGCAGGATGTTGGTGCCGGGCGGCGCGTTGCGCGTCACCTCGGTGTCCTGGGCCGCGGCGCGGGGCACCGCGATGGTGAGCTTGCCCATGTCGGCGTTCGACTTGACCGCCACGGTCTTGGGCGCGAGCAGCACGATCTGGTTGGCGACGTAGGGCTTCGAGAACTGCACCGCCTTGGCGCGGTCGGGGAACATCGCCATCGTGGCGAACAGCACGTCGCAGCGGCCCGAGGTCAGGGCCGGGATGCGGTTCGCGACTTCGAGCGGCATGAACTGGACCGGCACGCCGAGTTCCTTGGCGAAGAGCTCGCCGATATCGGCGTCGATCCCCTCCTGCTTGCCGGTGCTGTTGACGAAGCCCCAGGGCGGGTTGTCGCCCTGGATGCCGATGATGACGCGCCCGCGTTTCTTGATCTGCTCGGGCGTGATGGCGAGCGCCCGGCCGGTCATCAGGGCCGGCAGGGCGAGCGCGGCGCCCGCCCCCGCGATGAGCGTGCGGCGGCTGAGGCTGTGGCGTTCCATGGTGTCCTCCCCTGTTGCTTCGTGAGATTTGCGGATTCGTGAGAGGCTCGGCTACCGGGAGGGCGCGGCGAGGCGCCGCTCCATCCAGGAGCCGTAGAGCGACAGGGGCCAGCAGAGCGCGAAATACATCGCGCCCACGATGCCGAAGACGAGCAGCGGCTTGAAGATCTGGTTCGACACCATGTTGCCGGCCCGCGCCAGCTCGGTGAAACCGACGATGGACGCGAGCGACGTGCCCTTGATGAGCTGCACCAGGAACCCGATCGTCGCCGGCAGCGAGACGCGGAAGGCCTGCGGCAGGATCACGTCCTTCATCCGCGAGACGTAGCCGAGGCTCAGCGCCCGGGCGGCCTCGCTCTGCCCGCGCGGCACGGCCTCGATCCCGCCGCGCCAGATGTCGCCCAGATAGGCGCTGGCATGCAGCGTGAAGCCGACCGCCACCGCCTCCCAGGGGGCGAGGTCGAGCCCGATCAGGGCGAGGCCGAAATAGACCACGAAGAGCTGCATCAGGAGCGGCGTGCCCTGGAACACGCTGACATAGGCCGCCGTCGCGCGCTCCAGCACCGGCCGCCCCGAGGTGCGGGCGAGCGCGACGGCGAGGCCGACGATGCCGCCGCCGGCAAAGCCGATCGCCGAGAGCGCGATCGTCCACTTCATGCCCTCGAGCAGGAACAGGAATTCGGGCCAGCCCATCGTCGCGCCCTACTTCACGGGGTAGCTGAAGTACCGGCGCGAGACGAGCCCGAAGGCGCGCATCATCAGCCAGGACAGGAGGAAGTACAGGATCGTGATCGTGCCGTAGACCTCGAAGCTGCGGAACGACTCGTTCTC
This sequence comes from Methylobacterium sp. DB0501, assembly GCF_011043735.1. Lineage (GTDB taxonomy): Bacteria > Pseudomonadota > Alphaproteobacteria > Rhizobiales > Beijerinckiaceae > Methylobacterium > Methylobacterium alsaeris. The sequence continues at coordinate 71,151 of NZ_JAAKGV010000009.1, forward strand.
GATCAGCTTGGCGACCGAGGTCAGCTCGTAGGCGGCGATCGCCGAAGCGATGCTGGTGGTCAGGGTCAGCATGACGAACTGGCCGGTCAGCGACGGGTAGACGGCCCGGAGCGCCGGGCGCAGCACGATGAAGCGGAAGACGTCGCGCTTGTTCAGACCGAGGGCGAAGCCGGCCTCGACCTGGCCCTTGTGGATCGACTGCACGCCGCCGCGGATGATCTCGATCGCGTAGGCGCCGCCGTTCAGCCCGAGCGCGATGATGGCGGTCGGCGTCGGCGCGAGGCGGAGGCCGACCAGCGGCAGGGCGAAGAACACGAAGTAGATCTGGACCAGGAACGGCGTGTTCCGGATCAGCTCGACGAAGGCGATGACGGACCAGCGCAGCGGGCGCACGGGCGAATCGCGCAGCACGACGCCGACGATGCCGATCACGAGCGCGATCGCCATCCCGGAGATGGCGAGGAACAGCGTGCCGGCGCAGCCTTTCAGGAGGTCGGGCAGGCCCGCGACGACCGGCCCGAAATCGAGCGTGTAGTTCACGTGGCGCTTCCCCCGTGCGGCGGGCCCGTTCGAGCCGCGCCGCATCCCCGGGCATCCTGGCCGGCTCCAGCCGGTGCCCTTATGCTTGGATGATTACGGGATCACCCAACGGGAGGCAATCCGTCATACGTTGCATGATGGGCCCGGCGATGCCAAGACGGAATCATGGGTGCTCCCATTGAAGCCCGCGCCGGGGGCGGCGCCACCGGGCCGGGCGGCGAGACGCTCGGCGACGCCGTCCACGCCCGGATCCGGGCCGACATCCTGTTCGGCCGGCTCGCGCCGGGCGCGCGGCTGCGCCTCGACGAGGCGAGCCGGCGCTACGGCGTCAGCGTCGGCACGATGCGCGAGCTGCTGAACCGCCTCGCCTCCGAGGGGTTCGTCGTGGCGGAGGCGCAGCGCGGCTTCGAGGTGGCGCCGGCCTCCGCCACCGAGTTCCGGGAGATCGCGGCCCTGCGCCGGCTCCTCGAGGGGCACGCCCTCGCCCTGTCCTTCGCGGCGGGCGACCTCGACTGGGAGGCGCGGGTGGTGGCCGCCCACCACAAGCTCGCGGTCACCGAGCAGCGCCTGCTCGCGGGGACCGAGGCCGACCCGACCCTGCTGCGGCACTGCGACCGCGCCTTCCACCAGGCGCTGACCTCGGCCTGCGGCTCGCGCGTGCTGATGGAGACCCTCGGCACGATCCACGACCGCTACCTGCGCTACCTGTCGCTGGCGGCGATCTCCCGCGGTGAAGCGTCGATCCGGGAGCATGCCGACCTGCGCGCCTGCGCGCTGGCCCGCGATGCCGACCGCGCGACCCGGATCCTGACGGTCCACATCGACGGCTGCCTGGATTGCGCCCTCGCCGACGGGCCGCCGGCCTGGGCGTCCGGGCCCGTGCCGCCCGACGCGCCGCAGGCCGCCGCGTCGGGGCGGGATGCCCCGGCGCGCCCGAAATCCGGCCGGGCGGCACGGCGGCGGTGATCGTTGCGGGGGCGGATCCGTGCCGAGCCCGATTCGACCGAAGCACGGCCTGTCGCACGCTCGATCGCCGCATGGGTGGGGGGGCGCTACCGCACCGGCGGAGCCGGGCACCGCACGGCGTGATCGACCTGGGCCAGGACGTCCAGGGCGCGCCAGGGCTTGCGCAGATGGACGACGTCGTCGGACAGGTCCTCGTCCCGCACCTCCGCCCGGCCCGAGGTGACGACGAGGCGGATGCCCGGCCACAACGTCCGGACCGCCCGCGCCAGGGCGACGCCGTCCAGGGTGCCGGGCAGATCGACATCCGTGAACACCATCGCGACCTCGCCGCCGCGCTCGCGCAGCAAGGTGACCGCCTCGTCGCCGGTGGTGCAGGTGACGACGTCCAGGACGGTCTCCCGCAGGAGCGCGACCGCCTGCTCGCGCAGGGACGGATCGTCCTCCAGCACGAGGACGAGGCGGGTGGGTTCGGTCCGCCCCGCCCGGTCGCCGCCGCTCTTCGCGGCGTCCCGTTCGATCAGCAGGGCGACGAGGTCGCGCAGGCGGTCCGGCAGGTGCCCCTCGTCCGGGACCGGGAGGGCCTCCAGCAGGCCCCGCGCGATGCCGTGGCCGACGGCGGCCGGCCCCTCCGCCACGCCGCGATAGAAGTAGCTGGCCTGGCGCATATGTCCTCCTCGCCCGGAGGAGGCCGTATTCCACGCCCCGGGCCGCCGATTAATCCAGATTAAGCCATTCGGAAGGAGAAGCCCCGGCGGCCGTATTGGTTTCAACGTGGCCGTGTAGAGATCGGTCGTCCGGGCCGCGCGGGGCAGGACCCCGGGGTGGAACGCGACCGTGGCGGCCGCTCGTTCCCCGGGGCGGCAGGCCGCCGCGGGCGAGGGTGTCCCGCGTGAGCGACGACGATCGGCGAGCCCGGGATCGGCCCCTCGACGGCGGCGCGGCCGGCCCGGATCCGGGTCGATCCCGCCCGCTCCCCGCCGGTCGACGGAAACGGCGAGCCCGACGGCCTGCTGCTCTGCGCGGTCGCCCTGCCTCTCGCACCGCCCGGCGCGCCTCAGGCGAGCAGCGCCTCGGCGACCTGACCGACGACCAGGGGCTTGCCGAAGAACCGCGCCCGGGCGTAGCGCGCCGGGATCGCCGTCCGGTCGTAGCCGGTGGCGAACACGAACGGCACCCCGCGCGCCGCCAGCGCGTCGGCGACCGCATAGGCCATCTCGCCCTGCAGGTTGATGTCGAGCACGGCGCCGTCGAGGTGCGCCGAGGCGGCGATCAGGGCGAGGGCCTCCTCCACGCTCGGCACCGGGCCGACCACCTCGGCGCCGCGGCCCTGAAACACCTCCGTGAGTTCCTGGGCCAGGAAGTATTCGTCCTCCACCAGCAGCACGCGATAGGTGGAAGGGGCCGTCGCGATCATGGTGTGGGCCTTTCTCGCCGGAGGGCTCGGGTGAGCGGCAGGTCGAGGGAGCAGCGCACCCCCTCCCCGCTCAACTCGTAACGCGTTCGGGCTTTCAGCGCGTAGGGCAGCGCCCGCTCGATCAGCTCCCGGCCGTAGCCGCGCCGGGACGGCTCCGCCTTATCCTGGCCTGGCGCGCCCCCGTGCTCGACCCATTCCACGACCAGGCGCTCCTCCTCGCCGTCCGGCCGGTGGGTCGACCAGGTCACCTCCAGGCGGCCCCGCTCGTCGGCGAGCGCGCCGTACTTGCGGGCATTGGTGGCCAGCTCGTGCAGCGCCAGCGCGAGGGTCTGCACGATCGAGTTGCGCAGCCGCACCTCCGGCCCGTCGAGCCGGATGCGCCCGCCCGCGGCGCTGCCGCCGAGCGCGTCGAGCGCGGTGCGGACCAGTTCGCCGATGGTGATCCGCGGCTGCCCCGAGCGGGAGAGGAGCGCGTTGACCCGGGCGAGCGCATCGAGGCGCTCGCCGAACTGCTCCCGGAAGGCGTCGAGCGCGTCGCTCCGTCGCGCGGTCTCGTGGAACAGGGCCTTGACCACGCCGAGGAGGTTGCGGGTGCGGTGCTGCAATTCGGCGACCAGCACCGCCATGCGTTCGGTCGTCTCCTTCTCCTCGGTGATGTCCCGGCTGATCCCGCCGATCCAGCGCACGGCCCCGGCGGCGTCGCGCATCGGGAAGTCGGTGTCGCGCAGCCAGCGCACGGCGCCGTCGCCCGGCCGCCGGATGCGGTACTCGAACGAGACCCGCTCGCCGGCCCGGACCCGCGCGATGCCGGCGAGGACCGAGGGATGATCCTCGGGCAGGACGACGTCGAGCCAGTTCGCCAGCGTGTCGCCGCTGAAGGCCGCGGCGCGGTCGCGGTCGTAGGTGATCGCGAAGGCGGGAGTGAGGTAGACCCATTGCAGGGTCTCGGCCTCGCGCATCCAGAGCACGTCGGAGGAGGCGTCGCCGAACTGCCGCAGGCGCCCCTCGCTCTCGCGCAGGGCCGCCTCGGCCCGCAGCCGCTCGGTGATGTCGGTGAACAGCACCGCGACGCGGTTCCGCTCGCGGTCGATGCCGACGATGTTGAGGTCGAAGGTCCGACCCAGGACGCTCTCGTGCTCCTGGACCCTGAGCGGCGTCCCGGTCTCGAGCACTTGGCCGTACATCCGGTTCCAGCGCGGGTTGGGCGCGCCGAGGAGGTCCGTCGCCGTCCGGCCCACCGGATAGGGCATCGCGGTGTGCTTCATGAAGGCCGGGTTCACGGCGATGAAGCGGAAGTCGCACCACACGCCGGCGGCGTCCCGGAGCATCTCCACGTCGGCATAGGCCTCGTCCATCGACTCGAGCAGGGTGCGGTAGCGCCGCTCGCTCGCCCGCAGGGCGGCGTCCGCCGCGCGGCGCTCGGTGAGGTCGGCCGTCACCGCGAGGAGGCTGCCCGGCCGGCCGTGGCGGTCGCGCAGGACCGACAGGATGCTGCTCGCCCAGACCGCGGTACCGTCCGGCCGGCGATAGCGCTTGTCGAGCGCCACCGGCTGCCCGGTCTCCCGCGCCCGGCACGCCGCCTCGATGCTGCGGCCGACATCCTCCGGGTCGGTGACGTCGGCGATGCCGGACCGCAGCAGGCACTCCCGCGGCCGGCCGAGGATGCGGCAGAGCTGGTCGTTGACGCGCAGGAAGCGGCCCTCGCCGTCGATCTCGGACAGGCCGACCGGGGCGCTGTCGAAGATCGCCGCCAGGCGCGCCTCGCTCTCCCGCAGGCGCTCCTCGTTGTCGTGCACCTGCCGTTCCGCCCGCATCTGCGCGGTGACGTCGAAGGTGACCCCGTTGATGATCCAGGGCCGGTCCCGCTCGGCGCGGCCGCGCCACTGGACCCAGCGACCGGCATTCGGGCCGCCGGTCACCCGCACCCGGTCCTGGAATTCCTCCCCGGGGGCGATCTCGCCGGCCATCACCGCGTCGAGCACGGCGGCGCCGTCCCGGTCCATCCGCTCGGCATAGACCGAGGACGGGTGCGGCGCGTCGGCGAACGCGACGCCCCAGATCCGATGGAACGCCTCGTCCGCCCGGATGAGGCCGGTCCGGGTGTCCCAGGCCCACGCCCCCATGCCGCCGCTCTCCAGGGCGATGCGGCGCAGCTCCTCGATCTCGCGCAGGGCCGCCTCGGCGGCGATCCGCCCGCCGACATCCGGGCTGATCGCGTGGACGTGGGCGATCCGGCCGTCCTCCTCCCGGACCGGCAGGAGCAGCGCGTCGAAGACCTCCGTCCCGATGCCCTCGCCCGCCGGCGTGTCGGGGGACTGCCCGCCGACCCGCACCGTCTCGCCCGCGAAGGCGCGGGCGTAGAACGGCGCGACGGTGGCCCAGGCCGCCGGGAAGGTCTCCGGCAGACTGCGCCCGAGCGCGGCGGGGTGCCGGTCGCCGTAGAGGTGCGCCGCCGCGTCGTTGTAGATCAGGATGCGCTCGGGCCCGCAGACCAGGGAGGCCGCGAGGGGGTTGGCGAGCACCTGCTCGACCATGACCTTGAGGCGGCCCGACCAGCCGGAGACCGGCCCGAGCGGCGTGGCGCCCCAGTCGTGATCGCGGATGCGGTCCGCCATCTCGCCCGGGCATGGTGGCCAGGTTCGGGCTTGAGAGGCCGCGGGAGGCTGCGCCGTCGGGGCCGGGATCGTGGGAGCCTGCATCATGGACTTGAGGAGCCGGAGGCGGGATGGACCCGAGGAGCCGGAGGCGGGATGGAATCAGGGAGCCGGAGGCGGGCGGCGAGCCAACAACATGGGTTATACCGGCGGGCGACAAGCGGGCGGGTGTGACGAGCGTGGTGCGCTCACACGTCACGGGGGTGACGCCGCACCGGCCCTGCCGGGGGATCGCCGGGGGCCGCGCAAGCTCCGCACAACCCGGGTCGTACACGCTCTGCGTTCATGGGTGGGTCTGCCGGACCATGGATGGAGTGCTGAGCGATGGGCGACGACGGGCTGACGGACGACCAGGCGGCCGAGCGCCTGGCGCATCACCTCCTGCGCGAGGCCTATCACGACCTCGCGGCGGTGCTGCTGAGCGCCAACGCCAAGGCGGCCGAGAGCCTGTTCTACGCCGTCGAGAAGCGCACGGCGGAGGCGCTTCAGACCATCGTCGCCGACCGCGCGGAAGGCACAGCCTCCACCCGCATCGCCCGCACCGTCGGGGCCGAGCTCAACGCGCTGTTCGAGTGCGCGCATGGCCGCACCGGGATCCCGGCCTCGCAGCGGGTGGCCTGATCACGGCGATCCCGGCGATTTCCGACTGATCGAAATCCGGAAGAGATCTTCCGGATTTCGTATCACCAGCCCGGGGCTCCACACGCCTGAGCGAAGCCGGCTTCCGCATGGCGAACGCGATCGCGCAGCAATCGCCGAGCGATCAATCGGAAGTCGTATGATCTCGTGTCCGGAAGCTTCCATCCGGACACGAGATCACAGGAAGCTCTGCGGATCGACGTCGATCCCCACCCTCAGGTTTCCCCGGACCTTCGGCCCGCGGGCGAGCCAGTCGCGCAGGTAGCTTTGGAGGTCGATCTCGCGCTCGGTCTTGACCAGCAGGCGGAAGCGGTAGCGGCCGCGCACCAGCGCCAGCGGCGCCTCGGCGGGGCCGAGCACCATCACGCCGGCCGGCGGCTCGGCGACGCGGGCCAGCGCCCGGCCATGGGCCTCGGCGGCCTCGCGGTCGGTGCAGGAGATCACGAGGGCCGCGAGGCGTCCGAAGGGCGGCAGGCCGGCGACCTCGCGCGCCGCCGTCTCCTCCGCATAGAACCGTTCGGCGTCGCCGGAGATGAGGGCGGCGATCACCGGGTGCTCGGGCTGGTAGGTCTGGACCAGCGCCCGCCCCGGCTTCTCGCCGCGTCCGGCGCGGCCCGTCACCTGCTGCAGCAGCTGGAAGGTGCGCTCGGCGGCGCGCGGGTCGCCGGAGGTCAGCCCGATATCGGCGTCGAGCACGCCGACGAGCGTCAGGTGCGGGAAGTTGTGACCCTTGGCGACGAGCTGGGTGCCGACGACGATGTCGCAGCCGCCCTCGGCCACGGTCTGCAATTCGGCCCGCAGCCGCTCGGCCCCGCCGGGAAAGTCGCTCGACAGAACGATCACCCGCTTGTCCGGGAAGGTGGCGGCGACCTCCTCGGCGATGCGCTCGACCCCGGGGCCGCAGGCGGTCAGGTTGTCGAAGGTGCCGCACTCGGTGCAGGCCTCGGGGCGCCGCTCGGCATGGCCGCAATGGTGGCAGACCAGGGCCCGGCGGAAGCGGTGCTCGACGAGCCAGGTCGAGCAGTTCGGGCATTGGTAGCGGTGGCCGCAAGCGCGGCAGAGCGTCAGCGGGGCGTAGCCGCGGCGGTTGAGGAAGAGCAGCGCCTGCTCGCCCCTCCCGTTGGTCTCGGCGATGGCGGCGACCAGGCTCGGCGAGAGGTAATGCCCGCGGGGCACCTTCTCGCCCCGCATGTCGATGGCGCGGATCTCCGGCAGGCGCCGGCCGCCGAAGCGCTCGGGCATCACCACCCGGCGGTAGCGGCCGCGCTCGGCATTGACCCGGGTCTCGATCGCCGGCGTCGCCGAGGCCAGCACCACGGCGGCGTTCTCCAGCTTGCCCCGCACCACCGCCATGTCGCGGGCGTGGTAGCAGACGCCGTCATCCTGCTTGTAGGCGCCCTCGTGCTCCTCGTCGACGACGATGAGGCCGAGCTTGCGGAACGGCAGGAACAGGGCCGAGCGGGCGCCCACCACCACCTGCACCTCGCCGGACGCCACGCCGGCGCGGATCTTCTCGCGGCGCCGCCCGCCGACCCCGGAATGCCAGGCGGCGGGCCGGACCCCGAACCGCTTGGCGAAACGGTCGAGGAACTGAGCCGTCAGGGCGATCTCCGGCATCAGCACCAGGGATTGCACGTCCCGGCGCAGGGCCTCGGCCACCACCTCGAAATAGACCTCCGTCTTGCCCGATCCGGTCACGCCTTCGAGCAGCGTCACGCCGCCCTCCCCCGCCGGCCCGCCCCCGGCCGGCGGCGCCGTCAGGGTCGCGATCAGCGCACGCGCCGCCTCGGCCTGGGGCTCGGAGAGGGGATCGTGCGGGTGGTCGGGATCCGGTGGCTCGGCGACCCGGTCGGGGGCGAGCGCCACGGTCTCCAGGACCCCGTCGTCGATCAGCCCGTCGATCACGCCGGCGCTGACGCCGGCCTCGAGGGCCAGCGCCCGCTTGCCCCGCACCGCGCCGTCTGCCGCCACCGCCACCACCTTGCCCCGCGCCGGGGTCATCCGGCTCGGCGGCATCCCGGTCGCGCGCACGCCGACCTTGGCGGTCTCGGTGCGGCTCTCCTCCGGTAGGCGGAGGGCCATGGCGAGGGCCGAGCCCTTCGGCGCCAGGGTGTAGCGGGCGATCCACTCGACGAGGCGGCGGAGCGCCGGGCTCAAGGTCTCGACGCCGATCCGCCCGCTGACGCGCCGCAGGTTGGAGCCGGCGCCGTCGCGCAGGGACCACACCACCCCGACCGTCTCCCGCGGCCCCAGCGGCACCTGCACCACGTCGCCCTCCGCGAGGGTGAGTTCGGGCGGGACGGCGTAGCTGTAGGCCTGGTCGAGGGCGAGCGGGATCAGGACGTCGGCGATCGGGGCGGTCATCGGGCTGGACGGTCGGACGGAGCGGTCGGGCGGGGGCGAGGCTTCATATAGGAACGGTCACGCCGCGGCGCTCACGACGCCTCCGCATCCCCGTCCTCTTCTCCGTTCCCTTCCCCGTTCTCTTGGCCGTTCTCTTGGCCGATCCGCCGGCGCACGCCCCAGTCGGAGAGCACCGCGTTGAGGTCGTCGAGGACGAAGTGGCGGGCGCTGTCCTGGTCGTAGCCCTCCCCCAGGAGGGAATCGTACTCGGTGAAGACGTGGCGGGCATACGATACCATCCCGAGCCAGGCGGCGGTCTCGGGGGCCGCACCCCGCAGTCCCGTGCTCGCCAGCGCCCGGTCGACGATCGCTTCCGCTTCGAAGTCCGGCACCCGGGGGGCGAGGCGCGAGAGCGCCGCCTCCACCGCGTCGCGGCGCGTCGGGGGAGCGGACGGGCGCGGATCGGGGCGTGCGGGCATCGGCGTCCTCGACGGCGCGGCTGGGGCGGGGACCCTGCCGGAGCGGAGTGGTCCTGTCACCCCCGGACGCCCCTGGCGAGACCCGGGTCCTCGTGGCCCACCGTGCCGATCCGACGACCCCATGCGCCGATCGGCAGCGGTGTCCCCGCCGGCCGAAAGATGCATAAGGTGGAGCGACCGCACTTTCTTCGCCTGCCCGCGACCCTGCGGGCGGCACCCGAGACCCCGCCATGCGCCTCCTCCTCGCCACCGCCCTCCTCGCGCTCGCCGCCGGCACCGCCTCGGCGCAGACAGAGACCCCCGCCCCCCTCGGCACCTCGCCGGCGGGCGTCGTCGCGCCCGAGGCGGCGCCCGCCGCTCCCGCCGCCGGCCGGCGCCAGCCGCGCCGGGTCGACGGGGTACAGGCGGAAGCGAAGCCCGCGCCCGCCAAGGCCGATTCGGCGGAGGGTTTCCGCAAGGCCCAGGCCGCCACCGCGGCCCGCGACAAGGCCTGGGACGCCCGGATGAAGCGCACCCTCGGGTCGATCTGCCACGGCTGCTGAGCCCGGCCGGTGAACCGGGCCGGAGCGTTTTCCGACGACGCGGATACCGGCTCGTCGCAGAAAATGTGGCAAGATCAGAGACCTGGAGGGCTGTCCGATCGCGGCGCGATCGGGCGGCGCTCCAGCCTTCCCGGACGAGGGGCGCATCGATGATCCGCTTCGAGGGTGCGGCCAAGACCTATCCGGGCCGGGGAAAACCGGCGCTCGATGCCTTCGGCCTGACGGTCGAGGCCGGCACCACCTGCGTGCTGATCGGCCCGTCGGGCTGCGGCAAGTCGACGGCGTTGCAGATGGTCAACCGGCTGGTCGTGCCGGGCGCCGGACGGGTCCTGGTCGAGGGGCGCGACGTCGCCGGGCTCGATCCGATCGCGTTGCGCCGGCGCATCGGCTACGTGCTCCAGGGCGTCGGGTTGTTCCCGCACCGGACGGTGGCCCAGAACGTCGCGACGGTACCGGGCCTCCTCGGATGGGACCGGGCACGGATCGGGGAGCGGGTCGACGCGATGCTCGACCTCGTCGGCCTCTCGCCCCAGGAGTTCCGCGACCGGCGGCCGGATGCGCTGTCGGGCGGCCAGCGCCAGCGTGTCGGCGTCGCCCGGGCGCTCGCCGCCGACCCGCCGGTGCTGCTGATGGACGAGCCGTTCGGCGCTGTCGATCCGGTGGCGCGCACCCGCCTGCAGGATGAGGTCCGGGGAATCCTCCGGAGGCTCAAGAAGACCGTGCTGATGGTCACCCACGACATCGACGAGGCGGTGCGGATGGGCGACACGGTCGCGCTGATGCGCGAGGGGCGCCTGGTCCAGGTCGCCCCGCCCGCCACCCTGCTCGCCGCCCCCGCCGATGCCTTCGCGGCGGAGTTCGTCGGCGGCGACCGGCTGCTGCGCCGCCTCTCGCTGCTGCCGGCCCGCGACCATGCCGGGTCGGATCCCGCCGGCGCCGCGCCGCGCCTCGCGCCCGACGCCTCGCTCAAGGATGCGCTGGCCTTGATGCTGGCGAGCGGCCACGAGCGCGTCGGCCTCGGGGACGGCTCGGTGACGCTCGCCGCCTTGCGCGACGCGGCCGAAGGCGGTCGGCCGGCGTGAAACTTTATCTGCGGCCCCCGATGGTGTAGGCGCGGCGATCCGTTCCGCCCGTCCGCGGCGCGCGCCCCACCGGGGCGACGCCGCCCCCGAGGTCGCCCCCGATGTCCACCCGCCTCGCCGACACCTTCGCCCGCTGCCGCGCGGACAACCGCGCCGCCCTCGTCACCTACGTGATGGCCGGCGATCCCGACCCCGAGACCTCGCTGCAGGTGCTGCGCGCCCTGCCGGAGGCCGGGGCCGACATCGTCGAGTTCGGCCTGCCCTTCACCGATCCGATGGCGGACGGGCCGGCGATCCAGGCGGCGGGCCTGCGGGCGCTGAAAGGCGGCCAGACCCTCGCCCGCACCCTGGAACTGGTGCGCCGCTTCCGGGAGGAGAATACCGGCACGCCGGTGATCCTGATGGGCTACTACAACCCGATCTACATCTACGGCGTCGCCCGCTTCCTGGAGGAGGCGAAGGCCGCCGGGATCGACGGGCTGATCGTGGTCGACCTGCCGCCCGAGGAAGACGACGAACTCTGCCTGCCGACGATTCAAGCCGGCCTCGCCTTCATTCGCCTGGCCACCCCGACCACCGACGAGGCGCGCCTGCCGGCGGTGCTCGCGAACACCACGGGCTTCGTCTACTACGTCTCGATCACCGGCATCACCGGCACGGCGACGCCCGATTTCGGCGCGGTCGCCGGCGCGGTCGAGCGCATCCGCCGCCATACCGACCTGCCGGTGGTGGTCGGCTTCGGCGTCAAGACCGGGGAGCACGCCGCGTCCATCGCCCGCTATGCCGACGGCGTGGTGGTGGGCTCGGCGATCGTCGATGCGCTCGCCCGCTCCCTCGACGGCGCGGGCAAGGCCGGCGCCGGCTCGGTCGAGGCGGTGACGACCCTCGTGCGCGATCTCGCCGCCGGAATCCGCACCGGACGGGCGGGCTGACGCCGCAGACCCCATATCACCGACACGATTCCGACGACCGAGGAGCGATCATGGTCGAGGCGATGAACTGGATCTCCGAGGTCGTGCGCCCGAAGATCAAGACGCTGTTCAAGCGCGAGACGCCGGAGAACCTCTGGGTGAAATGCCCGGAGACCGGCCAGATGGTGTTCCACAAGGAGGTGGAGGCCAATGGCTGGGTGATCCCGGGCTCGGAGCACCACCTGCGCATCACCGCGCAGCAGCGCCTGAAGCTGATGTTCGACCAGGGGACCTGGCTCGACGTGCCGCTGCCCGACGCGCCGGCCGACCCGCTCAAGTTCCGCGACGAGAAGCGCTACGCCGACCGGCTCAAGGACGCCCGCGCCAAGACCGGGATGACCGACGCGTTCAAGGTCGGGTTCGGCCGCGTCGCCGGCCTGCCGATGACGCTGGCGGTGCAGGATTTCGGCTTCATGGGCGGCTCGCTCGGCATGGCGGCCGGCGAGGCCTTCGTGCGCGGCGCCGAGACGGCGCTCGAGAAGCGCACGCCTTACGTGCTGTTCGCGGCCTCCGGCGGCGCGCGGATGCAGGAGGGCATCCTGTCGCTGATGCAGATGCCCCGCACCACCGTGGCAGTGCGCCGGCTGAACGCGGCCCGCCTTCCCTATGTCGTCGTGCTGACGAACCCGACCACCGGCGGCGTCACCGCCTCCTACGCGATGCTCGGCGACGTGCACCTCGCCGAGCCCGGCGCGCTGATCGGCTTTGCCGGCCCGCGGGTGATCGAGCAGACGATCCGCGAGAAGCTGCCCGACGGGTTCCAGCGCGCCGAGTACCTGAAGGATCACGGCATGGTCGACCAGGTGGTCCACCGGCGCGACCTGAAGGGCACCATCGCGCGGCTGTGCGGGCTCCTGATGCAGGTCCCGGCGGAGATTGCGGCCGCTGAGGCGGCGCCGGCCGAGGCCCGGGCGGAGACCCGGCCCGACGCCAAGGCCGAGGCCAAGCCGGTTCCGGCATAGGGCCTCGCGCCCGGGCCTTCCCGGTTCTCGCCGGCGACCCGGCCTTTTGCCGGGCTTGCCGGTCCCGCCCGGCTCTGCTCCCTTCTGCCCACCGGCGACGAGCCCGGACGGAACGCCCCGATGGAATCCTCCGACGCCCTGATGGCGCGCTTCCTGGCGCTGCACCCGCGCACCATCGATCTGTCGCTCGGCCGGATCGAACGGCTGCTCGCGGCCCTCGGCCACCCGGAGCGGCGCCTGCCGCCGGTGATCCACGTCGCGGGCACCAACGGCAAGGGCTCGACCATCGCCACCATGCGGGCGATCCTGGAGGCCGGCGGCCTCTCGGCCCACGTCTACACCTCGCCCCATCTGGTGCGCTTCCACGAGCGCATCCGCCTCGGCGCGGTCGGCGGCGGCCGCTTCGTGCCCGAGGAGCGGCTTGCCGAAGCCTTCGCCCGCTGCGAGGCGGTCAATGCCGGGGCGCCGATCACGGTGTTCGAGATCACCACCGCGGCGGCGCTGCTGCTCTTCGCCGAAGCACCCGCCGACGTGCTGCTGCTCGAGGTAGGCTTAGGGGGCCGGGCCGACGCCACCAACGTCATCGACCGGCCGGCCTGCGCCGTGGTGACGCCGATCGGCCGGGACCACGCCGAGTATCTCGGCGACACCGTCGAGGCGGTGGCCGGCGAGAAGGCCGGCATCTTCAAGCGCGGCTGCCCGGCGGTGATCGCCCCGCAGGACTACGCCCAGGCCGACGCGGTGCTCTGCGCCCGAGCCGAGGCGGTCGGGGCCGGGCCGATCCTCGTCGGCAACCAGGATTTCTCCGCCCACGAGGAGCGCGGGCGGCTGGTCTACCAGGACGAGGACGGGCTCCTCGACCTGCCGCGGCCGAAGCTCGCCGGCCGCCACCAGATCGTCAATGCCGGCACGGCGATCGCAGCCTTACGCGCCGCGGGCTTCGGCGATATCGGAACGGACGCGTTCGAGGCCGGGCTCAATGCCATCGAGTGGCCGGGCCGGCTGCAGCGCCTGCGCCAGGGCCGGCTCGCCGGCCTGGTGCCGCAGGGCTCGGAACTCTGGCTCGACGGCGGCCACAACATCGATGGCGGGCGCATCCTCGCCGCCGCGATGGCCGACCTGCAGGAGCGCGGCGACGCACCCCTGGTGCTGGTCTCCGCGCTGCTGGGCACCAAGGACGCGGAGGGGTTCCTGGCCAACTTCGCCGGCCTCGCCCGCTTCCTGGTGGCGGTGCCGCTGCCGGGCCAGATGGCGGCGCGGCCGGCCGAGGAGGTCGCCGAGATCGCCGGCCGGGTCGGCCTCTCCGCCGCGACGGCGCCGAGCGTCGAGGCCGCCCTGGTCTCCCTGCGCGACCGGGCCTGGGAGCGCCCGCCCCGGGTGCTGATCTGCGGTTCGCTCTACCTCGCCGGAGCGGTGCTCGCCGCCAACGGCACCCCGCCGACCTGACGAGGCACGGGATCCGGCACGAGACCCGGCGCAGAGGGGAACTGCCCGAAAGTGTGCCATGCGGGCCTTCGGGATCCGCTGGATCCTTCGCCGGCAGGCTTGACATTTTCGCGTCGTCGCTAGGGCCGCCCGTGTCGTTGCCGCACCGATGTGGCTGAACTGCTACATCGAACCCGGCGGAAATGGTCTAGCTTGGCCTCGATCGGGGAACCTGCTGGGGACCATCATGAAGAAACTCCTGAGTGCTTTTGCTGCCTTCACCGCGCTGACCGCCGCCGCTTCGGCCGCGGACCTGCCGCGTCGCGTTGCTCCGCCGCCGGTCTTCACGCCGGTGCCGGTCTTCACCTGGACCGGCTTCTACGCCGGTTTCAACGCCGGTTACGGCTTCAACACCGCTGACACCCGCGCCCCGACCGTCGTCGGCGTGCCGGCCGGCGCCAACCTCGGCAGCACCGTGTTCGTGACCGCCGCCGGCGTCCCGACCACCGGCGTGCTCGCCTTCGGCAACCGCAACAGCAACGACGGCTTCGTCGGCGGCGGCCAGATCGGCTACAACTACCAGTTCACCCCGGGCTCGGGCGTGGTCGTCGGCATCGAGGCCGACGCCCAGTACGTCGACTTCGGCCGCAGCCGCAACCGCTACGCCTTCGCCACCGCTCCGGGCGGCGGCATCGTCCCCGGCACCCTGGTGTTCAACCCGAACGGCATCTCGGGCCTGGACTACTTCGGCACCGTGCGCGGCCGTCTCGGCTACGCCTGGGACCGCACCCTCGTCTACGCCACCGGCGGTTTCGCCTACGGCTCGGGCGGCGGTCGCGATTTCGGCCTGACCAACAGCTCGCGCGACGAGTTCCAGACCGGCTGGGTCGTCGGCGGCGGCGTCGAGTACGCTCTGCCCACCGACTCGTTCCTGAACTTCTTCCGTTCGTCGGCCGTGACCATCAAGGTCGAAGGCCTGTACGTGAACCTGGATCAGGGCAACCGCAACAACGGCGTGTTCGCGCAGACCACCAACGGCACGCAGTACTCGGTGTTCTCGCCGGGCGTGGTGTCGGTCGGCCCGGCCAACCTGTACCGCCGCGAGACCGAGTTCGCGGTCGTCCGCGCCGGCCTGAACTACAAGTTCGGCTCGTACTAAGACCCGAACTCCGTCGCCTCGACGGAGCGGAGCCCGGCCTCACGGCCGGGCTTTTCGCGTTGTGCGCCCCGCACGCAACCTGGCGAAGCCGTGTCGTTGGGAAAAGTCGGCGGGATCAGCGGGTCCGACGGCGCATCGGCATCGGGGGCGGGCATGGTGCGGCAGCGGCACGAAGCGCAGCACCATCGTTCCGGCCTGCCAGGACTCGAGGCGATGTCCCTCGCCTCCGGGCGTACCTTCCCGCGCCACGGGCACGACCAGCTCGGCATCGGCGTCATCGTGGCGGGGGGCCACCGATCCTGGAGCGGCCGCGGCCTCGTCGAAGCCCTCGCGGGCGATGTCATCACCGTCAATCCGGGCGAGATCCACGACGGCGCGCCGGTCCGGGCCGAGCCTCGGACGTGGCGGATGCTCTACGTCGAGCCCCACCTTCTCGACGGATTGCTGTGCGAGACGGTGTCCGGCCCCGTCGAGATCACCCGCCCTGCCGTCAGCGACCCGATCCTTGCCGCCGCCGTCTCCCGGCTCCTCGCCGTCCTGACCGCGCCCACCCCGGACCCTCTCGCGGTTGAGGAGACCATGGTGCGGACCCTGACCCACCTCGTCGCCCGCCACGGTAGCCGGCCGATGCCACGTCCGGAGCCGCCGCCCTTCGTGACCCGTGCCCTGCGCCGGATCGAGGAGGCGCCTGATCAGCCGATGACCCTCGCTGAGCTGGCGGGGCTGTCGGGGGTCAGCCGGTTTCAGCTCCTGCGCGGCTTTTCGCGCGCGGTCGGAACCACGCCGCACGCCTACTTGGTGCAGCATCGCGTCCGGCTGGCCCGCCGGCTCCTCGCGGCAGGGCGCAGCCCGGCGGAGGCTGCCGCGGAATCCGGTTTCGCCGACCAGAGCCACCTGACCCGCGCCTTCGTCCGGCAGTTCGGCGTGACCCCGGCCCGCACCCGGGCCGCCCTCGCCTGAGGCGCAATCGCGTTCAAGACCGCAGCGCATCCCGGCGCGACAACGTCCCCGAGTTGCCGGAAGTGCCGGAGGGGAACGCAATGGGACAGGATCACACCTACATTCACGGCTACGCGGCAGCGGAGGACCGTCGCCTGCACGATCAGGCGACGACGCTCGAAGAACTCTTGCACCACGACAGCATCTTCCCGCCCGGAAGCACCGTGCTGGAGGCGGGCAGCGGGGTCGGGGCCCAGACGATCCCACTCCTGCAGCGCAGCCCCGGCATCCGGCTGACCTGCCTGGACCGCTCCGCGCGCTCCCTCGACGCAGCGCGGGCGCGCATCCGCGCCGCAGGCTTACCCCTCCCCAACTTCCACCAAGCGGACCTGCTGGCGCTGCCCTTCCCCAGCGGCGCCTTCGATCACGCCTTCGTCTGCTTCGTGCTGGAGCATCTGCAGGAGCCGGAGGCAGCCCTGGCCGAGCTGCGCCGCGTTCTGCGTCCGAGCGGCAGCCTCACCGTGATCGAGGGCGACCATGGTTCCGTGCTCCTCCATCCCGACGACGAGGCCGCCCACGCGGCGATCGCCTGCCAGGTGGCGTTGCAGCAGGCGACCGGTGGGGATGCCCGAATCGGACGCCGGCTCGCGCCGCTTCTCGCTCGCGCCGGCTTCGCGGACGTGCGGGTCTCGCCGCGCCCGGTCTACGCCGATGCCGGCCGGCCGGCCCTGGTGGATGGCTTCGTCCGCCGGACTTTCACGGCGATGGTCGCCGGGATCCGGGACGAGGCGGTGCGGGCGGGATTGACCGACGAGGCGACGTTCGAGGCCGGCCTTCACGCGCTCCTGCGCACGACCGCGCCGGACGGCACCTTCAGCTACACGTTCTTCAAGGCAACGGCCGTGGCCCCGTCTCCTCACCGGTAGTCGTTCGGGTCGAGGCCGTGGCGGGCGATCTTGTCGTAGAGGGTCTTTCGCGGGGTGCCGAGGGCTTCGGCCGCCACCCGCACGTCGCCGCCCGCCATGATCAGCTCGTCGCGGATCAGGCCGCGCTCGTGCCGGTCCATCTGCTCGGCGAGCGTCGCCGGCCTCGCGGGCTCGGCCTGCGCCGGGCCGGTGGGCGAGAGGCCGAGCGCGCAGCGCTCAGCGAAGTGGCCGAGTTCGCGCACGTTGCCGGGCCAGTCGTGCCGGCTCAGATGCTCGCGGATCGCCGGGGTCACCGGCGGCGGCTCGCGGTTGAAGCGGGCGGCGGCCTTGCGCAGGAAATGCTCGAACAGCAGCGCCACGTCCTCGCGCCGCTCGCGCAAGGGCGGGATCGCCACCGAGACCACGTTCAGGCGGTAATAGAGGTCGTCGCGGAAGGTGCCCTGCGCGGCGGCCTGGCCGAGATCGATCTTGGTCGCGGCCACCACCCGCATGTCGACGGGCTGGATCGCGTTGGTGCCGAGCGGCTCCACCACCCGCTCCTGCAGCACCCGCAGGAGCTTGACCTGGATGGTCAGCGCCATGCTCTCGATCTCGTCGAGGAACAGTGTGCCGCCGTCGGCATGCGCGATGCGCCCGACCCGCTTCTTGAGCGCGCCCGTGAAGGCGCCGGCCTCGTGGCCGAACAGCTCGCTCTCGACCACGGTGTCGGGCAGCGCGCCGCAATTCATCGCGACGAAATGGCCCTTGGCGCGGCGGCTCCAGCGGTGGAGCGCGCTCGCCACCACCTCCTTGCCCGAGCCGGTCTCGCCCAGCACCAGCACGTCGACATCGGCCTCGGCCACCTCGCGGACGAACTGGCGGAGCCGCGTGATCGCCGGCGAGACGCCGAGGAAGGCCGGGTCCTCCGCCACCGCGGCGTCGAGGCGGGCGCGTAAACTCCGGTTCTCCTGCACCAGCGCCCGGCGCTCCAGGGCGCGGCGCACCGAGGCGACCAGGGTCTCGGCCGGATAGGGCTTGGCCAGGAAGTCGTAGGCGCCCGCGCGCATCGCCCTGACCGCCATGGTGATGTCGCCGTGGCCGGTGATCAGGATCACCGGCAATTCGGGGTCGGCCTCCTGCAGGGCGGAAAACAGCCCGAGCCCGTCGAGCCCCGGCAGGCGCACGTCGGTGACGACGACGCCGGGCGGCGCGGCGAGGACCGCCCGCAGCGCCGATTCGGCGTCGCCATAGGTCTCGACGGCGAAGCCGGCGAGGTCGAGGCTCTGGCCGTTGGCCCGGCGCACCTCCTCCTCGTCGTCGACGAAGACCACGCGGTCGAAGGCTGCGCTCATGCGGCGGCTCCCTGCCCGGCCGGTGCGAGCGGCAGTTCGACCCGGAACAGGGCGCCGCCCTCCGGCGACGACCCCGCCGAGAGCGTGCCGCCGCACTCCTCGACGATGCCGCGGGAAATGGCCAGCCCGAGGCCGAGGCCGTTGGCCTTGGTGGTGAAGAACGCGTCGAAGATCGGCCCGCCCCCGTCCGGCAGCCCGCCGCCGTTGTCGCTCACCTCCAGCACCGCGCGCTCCCCCGTGACCCGCACCGTCACGGCGATGCGTGGATCGTTCACGCCCGCGACGGCGTCGAGGGCGTTCTGCATCAGGTTGACCACGACCTGCTCCAGCCGCGGCCCCTCCCCCAGGACATAAGGCGAGGGCTCGGGCAGGGCGAGGGCGAAGTCGATGCCCGCCAGGCGCCCTTCCACCACCTCCAGGCTTGCCCGCACCACGCTCCCCAGCGCCACCGGGTCGCGCCGCCCCGACGCCTTGCGGGCGAAGCCCTTGAGCTGGCGGGTCAGCCCGGCGATGCGCTCGGTCAGTCGGCCGACGGCCGAGAGGTTCTCGGTCGCCTCCGGCAGGCGTCCGCGCTGGATCAGGATGCCGGCATTGTCGGCGTAGGAGCGGATCGCCGCGAGCGGCTGGTTGATCTCGTGCGCCATGCTGGCGGCGAACTGGCCGAGGGCGGCGAGGCGCCCGGCATGCGCCAGTTCGCGCCCGAGGCGCTGCCGGTCGGCCTCGGCCCGCTGCCGCTCGGCGATCTCGGCCTTGAGCATCCGGTTGGCTTCGGTGAGGTCTTGCGTGCGCGCCCGCACCCTCTCCTCCAATTCGGTGCGCCGCGCCGCCGCCTCCGCGAGGCTCGCCCGCAGGCGCCGGCGCCGGCCGACGATCTCGGCGAGGCCCAGGCAGGCGAGGCCTACGCCAAGGCCGGCGATGACCTGGGCCTGCAACCGCTCGCGCGCCACCGCGACGCCGACCCGCGTGAGCGTATGGAGCCGCCAGGTCGTGCCCGGGATGGGGGCGTCGAGGGGCAGAGCCAGGCGCGCCGGCAGCGCCCCGCTGCCGATCCGGACGAGGCCCGAGCCGTCCGAGGCCGGATGGAGCGGCAGGGGGCTCAGCGGCGCCGCGCCGAATTCGAGCCGCTCGCGGATCAGCCGGCGCTCGTCGTCCGGCACCGGATGCAGGGCGCCGAAGCGCCAGGACGGCTCGCTCGCCATCAGGACGATGCCGCGCGGATCGGTGACCATCACGGTCTCCCCGCCCTTCTTCCAGGATTCGCGCCAGGCCTCCTCGATGCCGTCGAACTCGACCTTGACCACCACCACGCCGGACTGGCCGTCGGGGCCGGCGACCCGGCGGCTGAGATAGAGGCCGGGCCGACCGCTGACGGTGCCGAGCGCGAATTGCCGCCCGGCCCCCTCGGCGAGAGCCTGCTGGACATAGGGCCGGAACGCGTAGGACGTGCCGACGAAGCTGCCCGGCTCGCCGGCATTGCTCGCCGCCACCGCCATGCCGTCCCGGCGGATGACGTAGATGACGGCGGCCCCCGAGGCGCGGGCGATCTCGGCGAGGCGGTCGTCGACCCGGGCGACCAGCGCCGGATCGGGCGCCCGTCCCACCACCGCGGCGATCTCGGGGTCGCTGGCGAGCGCGAGCGGCAGCGAGCCCTGCTTCTGCATCTCGGTGCGGAAGGCTGCGACCTGGAGCGCCAGCGTCGCATTCGCCGAGCGCCGCAGATCGGCCAAAGCCGCCCGCTCGGCGATCCGCCCGGCCACGACGGCGGCGGCCAGCACCGCCGCGAGGCTCAGGATCCAGGGAAGGGCCGGCGAGCGCGCCCAGGCGCGCCACCCGGTCGCAGGCGCTCCGCGGGAGGGCGGGCCCGGTTCCGGGGCTTTGCGGATTTCCGCACGGTTTCCCGGTCCGCTTTGCGGCGCGCCGGACGCTTCCACCGGGGCGTCTCCTCCTGGTCGAGAAAAAAGCTTTTATTCGCCTGCACTTAACAAAAAATTTCGACGGGTCGCCGGCTGGCATGCCGGTTGCCATCGTGTCTCCGTCCGCGGCCCGCCGGTGCGCGGCAGGCCTTGCGAAAAGGTCGACACCCGCCGAGAGGCCAAAAGCAAGAGCGTCACCCGGTTCGACCGCCGACGCCGTCCCGCAACGAGCCATAAAGGGAGAACGTCCGATGGCTACCGTCCCGTCCCCGCTGACCGCGCCCCACGCGCCGCCGGCCCCGAAGCCGATCTACAAGACCCTCTACTTCCAGGTCCTGGTCGCCGTCGCGATCGGCATCACGCTGGGCCATTTCTACCCGCAGCTCGGCGCCGACATGAAGCCGCTGGGCGACGCCTTCATCAAGCTCGTCAAGATGATCATCGCCCCGGTGATCTTCCTCACCGTGGTCTCCGGCATCGCCGGCATGACCAACCTCGAGAAGGTCGGCCGGGTCGGCGGCAAGGCGCTGATCTACTTCCTCACCTTCTCGACGCTGGCGCTGATCGTCGGCCTGATCATCGCGAACCTCGTCCAGCCGGGCGCGGGGATGCATATCGATCCGAAGTCGCTCGATCCCAAGCAGATCGCGATGTACGCCGAGAAGGCGAAGACGCAGACGATCACCGACTTCCTGATGAACATCATCCCGTCGACGGCGGTGGGGGCGTTCTCGGGCGGCGAGATCCTGCAGGTCCTGTTCTTCTCGGTGCTGTTCGGCTTCGGCCTCGCCTTCCTGGGCGAGCGCGGCAAGCCGGTGCTCGACTTCATCAAGATCCTGTCCGAGGCGATCTTCGGCGTCGTCCACATCATCATGAAGGTCGCGCCGATCGGCGCCTTCGGCGCGATGGCCTTCACCATCGGCAAGTACGGCATCGCCTCGCTCGCCAACCTCGCCTACCTCGTCGGCGCGTTCTACCTGACCTCGGCGATCTTCGTCTTCGGCGTGCTCGGCCTGGTCGCCCGCTACAACGGCTTCTCGATCGTCAAGCTGATCCGCTACATCAAGGAGGAGCTGCTGCTGGTGCTCGGCACCTCGTCCTCCGAATCGGCCCTGCCCTCGCTGCTCGAGAAGATGGAGCGCGCCGGCTGCTCGAAGCCCGTCGTCGGCCTGGTGGTCCCGACCGGCTACTCGTTCAACCTCGACGGCACCAACATCTACATGACGATGGCGGCCCTGTTCATCGCCCAGGCGACGGACACGCCGCTGACCTACGGCGAGCAGGCCCTGCTGCTCCTCGTCGCCATGCTCTCCTCGAAGGGCGCGGCCGGCGTCACCGGCTCGGGCTTCATCACGCTCGCCGCGACGCTGGCCGTGGTCCCCTCCGTGCCGGTCGTCGGCATGGCGCTGATCCTCGGCATCGACCGCTTCATGTCGGAGTGCCGGGCGCTCACCAACTTCATCGGCAACGCGGTGGCCTGCATCGTGGTCGCCCGCTGGGAAGGTGAGGTCGACATGGACCGCCTGAAGGCCGCCCTCGACGGCAACCCGATGCCGCTGGACGAGATCGTTCCGGTCCCGGCCCTTCAGGCCGCCGAGTAGGCGACGATCCGGGGCGACAGCCCCGGGTTGCGAGGATCGGGGGCGGCCCTGCGCGCGGCGCAGGGCCGCCCCGTCCCGTTTCTGGGCTATCCTGGCCCCGGGTGTTCCCGGGGGACGACGATGGCGGTTGACGACTGGCGCGGGATGGACCGCGCGGCCCTGAGCCGGGCCTACGACAATTCCGGCGCGGTGGCCGGCAGCAGCGTCTTCATGGCGTCCCTGCGCGAGCGCAGCGCGGCGTTTCGCGAGACGACGGCCGGCGAGCTCGACCGGCCCTACGGCGACGGGGCGCGGCAGCGTTTCGATCTCTTCCGCTGCGGCCGGCCGCAGGCGCCGCTCCTGGCCTTCATCCATGGCGGCTACTGGCAGCGCAACGACAAGCACGGTTTCTCGGCGCTCGCCGAAGGTCCGCTGGCCCGCGGCCTCGACGTGGCGATGATCGGCTACACCCTCTGCCCCGAGGCGACGATGACGGCGCTCGCCGCCGAGATCCCGGCGGCGCTCTCCGTCTTGCGCGCCCATGCGCGCCCGCTGCGCCTCGTCGTCTCGGGCTGGTCGGCCGGCGGCCACCTCGCGGCCCTCGCCATGGCCTGCCCGGAGGTCGATGCCGGCCTGGCGATTTCCGGCGTCTTCGACCTCGCGCCGATCCGCCGCACGGCGCTCGACGACGCGCTCCACCTCACCGGGGACGAAGTTGCGGCGCTTTCGCCGATCCGGCACCTGCCGGTCGAGGCCGGTCCGCTCACGGTGGCGTATGGCGCGAGCGAATTGCCGGAGCTGTGCCGGCAATCGCAGGTCTACCAGGCCGCCTGGGCCGGGACCGGCCTCCCCGGCGACCTCCTGCCCCTCCCGGGCGACGACCATTTCACGGTGCTCGACCAGATGATCCGGCCCGACGGGGCGTTGACGGCGGCGGCGTTGCGGCTGGCGGCCGGGTGACCCTTCGCCTGCGGGGGTCGTCGTCCCATGGCCCCTGCCCTAAAGATAGAGGCGCCGCGACGACCGCCCGGGCGCGAGGGAGGCCGGGCGAGAGACCGGGGACCGGGAATGGGCCAGCACCACGACCACGCGGATCACGATCACGATCATGACCACCACGGTCACGGCCATGGTCATTCCCACGGCGCAGGCCATTCCCACGGCCCGGGCCACATCCACGCCCCGGCGGATTTCGGTCGCGCCTTCGCGATCGGCATCGCCCTCAATACCGGCTTCGTGCTGATCGAGGGCGCCTACGGCTTTTCGACCGATTCCGTGGCGCTGCTGGCCGATGCCGGCCACAACCTGTCGGACGTGCTCGGCCTCGTCGTCGCCTGGGCGGCGGCGACGCTCGGCCGGCGGCAGCCGACGGCGCGTTACACCTACGGCCTGCGCTCGTCCTCGATCCTGGCGGCCCTGTTCAACGCGGTGTTCCTGCTGGTCGCGGTCGGCGCCATCGCCTGGGAGGCGATCCAGCGCTTCAGCGCCCCCGCCCCGGTCCCGGGCCTGACCGTGACGATCGTGGCGCTGATCGGCATCGCGGTGAACGGCATCACCGCCTGGCTGTTCGCCTCGGGCAGCAAGGGCGACCTCAACGTGCGCGGCGCCTACCTGCACATGCTGGCCGACGCCGCGGTGTCGGCCGGCGTCGTTGTGGCGGGTCTCGTCATCCTGTGGACCGGCTGGACCTGGATCGATCCGGTCACCAGCCTCGTCATCGTGGCGGTGATCGTCGCCGGCACCTGGGGGCTCCTGCGCGACAGCGTCGTGCTGTCGCTGAACGCCGTGCCCCCGGGCATCGATCCGGTCGACGTGCGGGCCTGCCTCGCCGGGCGGCCGGGCGTGGCGGAGGTCCACGACCTCCACGTCTGGCCGATGAGCACCACCGAGACGGCGCTCACCGCCCATCTGGTGATGCCGGACGGCCATCCCGGCAACGCCTTCCTCAACGACTGCGCGAGCCTGCTGCGCCGCCGCTTCGGCATCGCTCACGTTACGCTCCAGGTGGAGCTGGCCGGCGGGCCGGCCTGCGTGCTCGCACCGGATCACGTGGTGTAGGGTCCCTCACCCCGCCTTGCGCACCGGCTGGCGCGCCAGCACCGCGTCGGCGGCGCGGCCCGTCAGCTCGGCCCGGTGGTCGAAGCGGGTCGTGAAGGTGCCGACCCCGGCGGTGGCCGAGCGCAACTCGACGATCAGATCGGTCATCTCGGATTCGGGGATCAGCGCCTCGACCACGTCCCAGCCGGACCAGCCGGGCCGGGCATCGAAGCCAAGGATCTGGCCGCGGCGGGCGGTGACGAGGCCGGTGGCCTTCGCGGTGGCGCCGCTCGGCACCGCCATCGACACCGCCAGGACCGGTTCGAGCAGCACCGGCCCGGCCTTGGCGAGCGCTTCCTCCAGCGCCAGCCGCGTCGCGGCCTGGAAGGCGGCGTCGGACGAATCGACCGCGTGGGCGGCGCCGTCCTTCAGCGTCACCGCGATATCGACGACGGGAAAGCCGAGCGGCCCCTTCGCGGTGAAGGCCCGGGCGCCGGCCTCGACCGAGGCGATGTACTGCCGCGGCACCGCGCCGCCCACGACCTCGTCCTCGAAGGAAAACCCCTCGCCCCGCGGCAGCGGTCGCACCGCCAGGGCCACGTCGGCGAACTGGCCGTGGCCGCCGGTCTGCTTCTTGTGCCGCGCCCGCGCCTCGGCCGGGCCGCGGATGGTCTCGCGGTAGGCGATCCGCGCCCGCTCGGTCTCGACCCCGATGCCGAAGCGCGACCCCAAGCGCTCCACCGCGACCCGCAGGTGCATCTCGCCCTGGCCCGCCAGGCGCAGATCGCCGAGATCGGCGCGATGCTCGACGATCAGCGCCGGGTCCTCCTCGGCGAGCTTCGTCAGCGCGGCCGAGAGGCGCACGTCGTCCTTGCGGTCACGCACCCGCAAAGCCACGGCGTGGACCGGCTCGGGCGGCGGCAGGGTTGCGAGCGCCTCCGGCGCTCCCGCTCCGGTGGTCAGGGTCTCGGCGGTGGCGATGGAATCGAGCTTGGCGAGGCCGACGACCTCGCCCGCCTGGCCTTCCGGCACGCGGGTGCCGGCGGCGCCGGCGAGCTGGGTCAGGGCCGCCACCCGGGCGGTGCCGCCGCCCGATCCCGTCACCGCCTCGCCCTCGCGGATCGTAGCCCGCAGCACCCGGCCGACCGAGAGCTTGCCGCCGAAGCCGGTATGCAGGGTCTTCATCACCTGGACCAGCGGTGGCCCCTCCTCCGCCACGCCGAGGCGGGCCCGCGTCTCGGGAAGGCCGGGCGCCTCGTGCCGCAGCGCCTTCAGCAGGCGGGTGATGCCGTGACCGTGCTCGGCCGAGCCGAACAGCACCGAGACCACCTGGCCCTGGCGCAATTCGCCGGCGAGATCGGCGAAGACCCGGTCGGCTCGCGGCTCGACCTCGGCGATCAGGTCCTCCATCAGGGCGTCGTCGTGGTCGGCCAGGCGCTCCAGCATCGTGTAGCGCTCGGCCTTCTCCCGCGGCAGCTCGCCGTCCGGCAGGGCGACCACCTCGCTCGGCGCCTGCTCGCGCCAGATGAAGGCACGCTCCAGCGCGAGATCGATGAAGCCGACCGCCGTCTCGCCCTCCATCAGCGGGATCTGGCGCAGCAGCAGCGGCACCCGCGAGGCCGGTTGCAGCAGCGCCAGCGCGTCGCGCAACGAGCCCGCCGCCGTCTCGGCCTTGTTGATGAACAGGAGCCGCGGGATGCCGGCGGCTTCCAGCTCACGGAGCGTCAGTTCCAGGGCCGGCAGCTTGCGCTCGTCGGCCTCGCAGACGACGATCGCGGCGTCGCATGCCGGCAGGACCGCCTTGAGGTCGTGCCCGAACTCGATCGAGCCGGGGCAATCGACGAAAGTGAAGGCTTCGCCCAGGAAGCGCGCGGTGGCGAAGGCGGGCTCGACGCTCATGCCGTGCGCCCGCGCCTCGGGCGATGTGTCGCCGATCCGGGCGCCGGCGCGTCCGGGCCGGTCGATCGCGCCGGTGCGATGGAGGATGGCCTCGAGCAGGGCGGTCTTGCCGCTCTGGAACGGACCGACGATCGCGATGCACCTGTGCTGCGCAGCCACGTGACGCCTCCATCCTGTCTTTGTTGACAGGGAGTTAAGCACCGGTGGACAGCGCGGTCCAGGCGGAAGGTGTGCAGGCGCGAAAACCGCGCGATAGTGGGCGCCGACGCCCCGCACGCGGCGGGTGATGGACAAGGAGAGCCGATGCCCGAGATCGACATCGACCACCTGCGCAGCTGGATCGGCCGCAGCCGGGACGTCGAGGACTTCGTGACCCCGCGCCTCGTGGCCGAGTACCGGGCGACGCTGGCGCCCCACCTCGCGCCGGTGGCCGACGGCGAGGCGCCGCTGGCGCTCCACTGGTGCCTCGGCCCCGAGACCCCGGCCGCCGACGCCCTCGGGCCCGACGGCCACGCGGCCAAGGGCGGCTTCCTGCCGCCGGTGCCGCTGCCGCGCCGGATGTGGGCCGGGGGCGAGGTCGAGACGCTGGCCCCCTTGCGCGTCGGCGACCGGGTGGTGCGGCGCGAGACCGTGGCCGACGTGGCGGTGAAGACGGGGCGCACCGGCACCCTCTGCTTCGTCACCGTGCGGCACGACTACGAGACGGAGCGGGGACCTGCGATCCGCGACCGCCAGGACATCGTCTACCGCGAGGCGAGCCGGCCGGGCGACGCCGCGCCGGCGCCCAAGCCCGCTCCGGACGAGGACGCCGCCGGGAACGATACCGCCTGGTCGGTCGAGGCCAATTCCGTGCTGCTGTTCCGCTACTCGGCCATGACTTTCAACGGCCACCGCTTCCATTACGACTTTCCGTACGCGACGCAGGTCGAGGGCTATGCCGGCCTGGTGGTGCACGGGCCGATGCAGGCGAGCCTGCTCCTCAACCTCGCGGCGGCCCGCCTCGGCCGGGTGCCGGCCCGGTTCCGCTACCGCGGCGTCGCGCCGATGATCGCCGGGTCGCGCTTCGCGGTGGCGGGGCGGCGCGAGGGCGACGGGTTTCGCGCCTGGACGGCCGTCGATGGTCACGTCCACATGGAAGCGGAGGCCGGGGATTAGGCGATCGGCGCATTGCGCCGGCGGGTCCGAACTGTCAGCCTGACGACCAAACCGGACAACGAGACCGAGGAAACGCCATGCTGAACCTGACCCGCCGCGCCCTCGCGGCCGGTACCGCCCTCATGCTCCTGTCGGGCGCGGCGCTGGCGCAGGCGCCGATCGTGATCAAGTTCAGCCACGTGGTCGCGCCGGACACGCCGAAGGGCCGCGGCGCCGACAAGTTCAAGGAGCTGGCGGAGAAGTACACTAACGGCAAGGTGAAGGTGGAGGTCTACCCGAACTCGCAGCTGTTCAAGGACAAGGAGGAGGTCGAGGCGCTGCAGCTCGGCGCGGTCCAGATGCTGGCGCCGTCGCTGGCGAAGTTCGGGCCGCTCGGCGCGAAGGAGTTCGAGGTCTTCGACCTGCCCTACATCCTGCCCGACAAGGCGGCCCTGCGGCGCGTCACCGACGGGGCGCTCGGCAAGCGCCTGTTCGACAAGCTGGAGACCAAGGGCATCACCGGGCTGGCCTACTGGGACAACGGCTTCAAGGTGATGAGCGCCAACAAGCCGCTGCGGATGCCGGCCGATTTCCGCGGCCTGAAGATGCGGATTCAGTCCTCGAAGGTGCTGGAGGCGCAGTTCCGCGCGCTCGGCGCGATCCCGCAGGTGATGGCCTTCTCGGAGGTCTACCAGGGCATGCAGACCGGCGTGGTCGACGGTTCGGAGAACACGCCCTCGAACATGTTCACCCAGAAGCACCACGAGGTGCAGAAATACATCACGCTGTCCGATCACGGCTATATCGGTTACGCGGTGATCACCAACAAGAAGTTCTGGGACGGCCTGCCGGCCGAGATCCGCACCGAGCTCGGCAAGGCGATGAAGGAGGCGACCGTCTACGCCAACCAGGTCGCCGACAAGGACAATGCCGACGCCCTCGACGAGATGAGGAAGTCGGGCAAGACCACCTTCATCACGCTCACTCCCGAGGAGAAGGCGGCCTGGAAGACGGCCCTGGAGCCGGTCACCGCCGACATGGCCAAGCGCGTCGGCAAGGACGTGATCGAGGAGTTCCAGAAGGAGGCGAAGGGCGGGACACAGTAGACACCGTCCCACCGGCTTTTCCGGACGATCGCGCCCCGTTGTCGAGAGATCGACGGCGGGGCTTTTTCATGCCGTGCTGCCGTCGCGACCTTCGGATGATCGGAGAGATGTTTCGCCGGCCAACGATGCAACCATCGCTCTTCATCACGGGCAGGCAGTAGGTCGGCATTCACGGCCCGGCAACCTTCACAGTCCTGTCGCAAAACGCCCATACAGAGCGAACACAGTTCGAAATATCCGGTAACACGAAACGCCCGCTCTCCCTTCCGGTCCGACACGTCGAACGATCGCGGGCGAGCCCGGTGCCGCTGCGCGCTTCCCCTTCTCGATAAGCCCTAACAGCCCCGCGCTGGAGGGCGGCTCCGCCTCGCGCGCCGCCGCCGTTCGTGCGCGCCCGGAGACATCGGAATCCATGGCCACGACGCTTGCCGCCGGCGACATCGCCATCGTCGGTTACGACGCCACCAACCCGGACGATTTCGCCTTCGTGGTTCTGCGCGACGTCGAGGCCGGCACGGCCATCAGCTTCACCGACAACGGCTGGAATTCCGGCACCAACGCCTTCCGCACCGGCGAGGGCACCTACACCTACACGGCGCCGACGGCGCTCGCCGCCGGCACGGTGATCCGCCCGACCACGGACGGCACGGCCGGCGGCACCAACTCGCCCGTGTTCACGGCGCAGAACTTCGCGCTCAACGCCTCGGGCGACCAGATCCTGGCCTATCAGGGCGCGGCCGCGAGCCCGACCTTCCTGTACGCGATCAACTTCGCCGACGGCGGCACCACGTTTGCCGGTAACGCCACCAGCGCCAGCACCTCGGCCCTGCCGCCGGGCCTGACCCTCGGCCAGAATGCGGTCGCGCTCCCCTCCGCCAACGGCCGCTATGCCGGCCCGACCTCGGGCACCCGCGACCAGATCCTGGCCGCGGTCGGCACGACCTCGTCCTGGACCCAGAATACCACCACCCGGGTCGGCGACACCGCCTACGCCCCCTTCACGGTGACGACCGCTCAGCCCCTGCCGGCCCTGTCGATCGACGACGTCCAGGCGAGCGAGGGCGATGCCGGCACGAAGCAGCTCACCTTCACGGTGTCGCTGAGCGCGGCGGCGCCCGCCGGCGGCGTGACCTTCGACATCGCCACCGCGGACGGCAGCGCCACCGCCGGCAGCGACTACACCGCCTGCAGCCTCACCCGCCAGACCATCGCGGCCGGTGAGACCCGCGCGACCTTCGCGGTCGACATCACCGGCGACACGGTGGTGGAGCCGACCGAGACCTTCACGGTCACGGTCGCGAACGTCTCGGGCGCCACGGTGGCGAAGGGCCAGGGCACCGGCACGATCCTCAACGACGACACCGGCACGCGGATCGGCGGCACCGCGATCTTCGACGCCGCGCCGTCGCTCCAGGGCCTGTCGGGCGCGACCGCCACGACCCCGCCGACGGCGACGAACGCGCTCCAGCTCGTGCGGCTCGGCGCCTACGCCACCACCAACGATCCTGCGATGCAAGCCGCGCCGAACGCCGAGGTCGTGGCCTACGATTCGACCACCAGCCGGCTCTACGTCCAGAACACCAACGAGAACCGCATCGAGATCGTGACGCTCGACGCCGCCGGCTCCCTCGCCAAGTCCGGCGAGATCCTGCTGTCGGGCCTCGAGCAATACGGCGCGGTGAACTCGGTCGCGGTCTTCAACGGCCTCGTGGCGGTGGCCTACGCCAACGCCACCGGGGACGCGCCCGGCCGCGTCGCGCTGTTCAATGCCGACGGCACGCTGCTGCGCTCGCTCACCGTCGGGGTCGGGCCCGACCAGCTGGTCTTCACCCGCGACGGTGCGCGCCTCCTCGTCGCCAACGAGGGCGAGCAGGTGAGCCAGGTCAGCAACCCGGTCGGCAGCGTGTCGATCATCGACGTCTCGGGCGGGCCTGCGAGCGCGAGCGTCGCCACCACCGTCGGGTTCACCGGGCTCGACGGCGCCGAGGCGACGTTGCGCGCCCGCGGCCTCGCGATCACGCCCGGCAAGGTTGCCTCCGCCGACATCGAGCCCGAATACATCGCGATCTCGCCCGACAACCGCTTCGCCTACGTCACCCTGCAGGAGGTGAACGGCGTGGCGGTGATCGATCTCGCCAATCCCGGCACGGCGCCGATCGCGATCCAGCCCCTGGGCGCGGTCGATCACTCGCTCGCCGGTAACGAGTTCGACGCCTCCGACCGCGACGGGCCGAACGGCACCGCCTCGATCCGGATCGCCGCGACCCCGGCCGGCACCCCGATCCTCGGCCTGCTCCAGCCCGACAGCATCGCGTCGTTCACGACGGGCGGGGCGACCTACTTCGTTACCGCCAACGAGGGCGACCAGCGGGTCATCGGCGGTGCCGACGATGCGAACGACGTGTCGCGGCTGAGCGCGGTGCCGAACAGCCGGCTCACTCCGGCGCTCCAGGCGCTCAAGTCCGATCCGGCCTATGCCCGGCTCAACGTGCTCCTGCGCACCGGCGACACCGACGGCGACGGGGTGATCGACAAGCTCAACACGCTCGGCGGTCGCGGCATCTCGATCTTCCGTCAGAATGCCGACGGCTCGATCACCAAGGTGCGCGAGACCGGCGGCGAATTCGAGAAGATCTTTGCCCAGCTCGCGCCGGAGCGGTTCAACAACGACCAGACCGTCGCCAACACGCCCGACGATCGCTCCGACAACAAGGGGCCGGAACCGGAGGGGATCACCGTCGGCACGGTGAACGGGCGCATTTACGCCTTCGTCGGTCTGGAGCGCCAGAGCGGCATCCTGGTCTACGACGTGACCGATCCGGCGAATGCCAGTTACGTCTCCTACGTCCCCCCACTCGCCGGCTCGGCCTCGGATCTCGGCCCGGAGGTGCTGACCTTCATCCCGGCCGACCGCAACCCGACCGGCACCAACCTCGTGGTCTCGGCCAACGAGGTAGCGAATGGCGGCGCGACGCTCTATGCCGCGCTGCCGCAGGGCGCGACGCAGGAGATTTCCTTCGCGCCCGATTCGCTGAGCGTCAGCCGGTCCGAGGGCAATAGCGGCACCACGACCTTCAGCTTCACGGTCCAGCGCAGCAACGGCACGCTGGGCGCCGTCGCCTTCACCGCGGAACTCTCCGGCACCGGCGCCAACCCGGCGAATGCCGCCGACTTCGCCGGCAGCCCGACCCTGCCGCTGACCGTCTCCGGCACGATCCCGGCCGGCGCCGCCTCGGCGGTCGTCACCGTCACCGCCCAGGGCGACGCTGTGCCGGAGCCGAACGAGACCTTCGCGCTCAAGCTCCTCGGCGCGACCTCGACCCAGGCCGGCATCACCGCCTCGGTGAGCGTCGGCAACGCCACCGCGACCGGCACCATCGTCAACGACGACGTGACCCTGATCTCGGCGGTGCAGGGCACCGGCAGCGCCAGCCCGCTCGTCGGCCGGGCCGTCACGGTCGAGGCGATCGTCGTCGGCGACTTCCAGAACGGCGACGCGGACGGAAAGCGCAACCTCGGCGGCTTCTACCTCCAGGAGGAGAAGGCCGACCAGGATTCCAATCCGCTGACCTCGGAAGGGCTGTTCGTCTACGAGGGCACCGGCAACCGCCTCGTCGACGTGAACGAGGGCGACCGGGTCCGGGTCACCGGCACGGTCACCGAGTTCAACGGCGAGACGCAGCTTACGGTGAATGCCGCCTCCGGCATCCAGGTCGTGCAGGCCGGCGCGCTCTCGGCGGCCGAGGTCAAGGCGCAGGCGGTGGATGTCAGCCTGCCGGCGGCCGGCACGATCGGCACCGGCACCACCGCGCAACCCGACCTCGAGCGCTACGAGGGCATGCTGGTCCGCTTCCCGCAGACCCTGTCGATCTCCGAGCAGTTCAACCTCGACCGCTTCGACGAGATCCGCCTCGCGGCGGGCGGGCGTCCTGAGACCTTCACCAACGAGTTCGAGCCGAATTCCCAGGCCTACGTCGCGTATCTGGCCCAGACCGCCGCCCGCTCGATCACCTACGACGACGGATCGAACGCCCAGAACCTGCCGATCGAGAACCTCGACGGCTTCGGCCCGACCTACTCGACCGCCACGGCGCCGCGGATGGGCGACACCGTGACCGGGCTCACCGGCACGCTGGGCTTCGGCCCGACCAGCGCCTTCCGCGTCCGGTCGATCGAGGACGGCTCGAACACCTTCACCAGGGCCAACCCGCGCCCGGGCGCGCCGGATGCGGTCGGCGGCACGCTGAAGGTCGGCAGCCTCAACGTCCTCAACTACTTCACGACGCTCGCCAGTTCGTCGAGCGCGGTCACGGCGATCGGCCAGCAGCCCCGCGGCGCCAACACCAGCGAGGAGCTGGCGCGCCAGACCGAGAAGCTCGTCACGACCCTGTTCGGCACCGGCGCCGACGTGCTCGGTCTCACCGAGCTGGAGAACCAGTTCCAGCCCGGCAATCCGGGCAACGCGCTCGAATACCTCGTCGGCCAGCTCAACGCCCGGGCCGGGGCCGGCACCTACGCCTACGTCAATCCCGGCAGCCAGCTCGACCAGGGCCAGTTCCTCGGCGGCGACGCCATCGCGGTCGGCTTCATCTACAAGCCGAGCAAGGTCAGCGTCGCGCTCAACACGACGATCGAGAAGCTCGACGACGCGGACGTGGCGCGGATCGATCCCGCCCTGCTCCAGCAGAGCACGATCGGCCACCTGTTCAACGGCGTGAACACCAGCCGCGCGTCGCTTGCGGTGACCTTCCACGAGATCGCCAGCGGCGAAGACTTCACGGCGGTCATCAACCACTTGAAGTCGAAGAGCGGCACCGGCACCGGGGCCGATGCCGACCAGGGCGACGGCCAGGGCGCCTGGCAGCAGCAGCGCGAGCTCGCCGCCAAGGCGCTGACCGAGTGGGTGGCGACGAAGCCGACCGGCACGCAGGATTCCGACGTGATCCTGCTCGGTGACTTCAACGCCTACCTCAAGGAGGACGCCCTCGACACGATCAAGGCCGGGGGCTTCACCAACCTCGCCGAGGACCGCCTCGCCGACCCGTATTCCTACGTCTTCGACGGGGCCTACGGCGCCCTCGACCACGCCTTCGCCACCGGCAGCCTCAACGGGCAGGTGACCGGCGTGACCGAGTGGCACGTCAATGCCGACGAGGCGGACGCGATCGACTACAACCTCGATTTCAACCGTCCCGCTTCGTACTTCGACGGCAAGGTCGCCGCGCGCGAATCCGACCACGACCCGGTGCTGGTCGGCCTCAAGCTCGACCAGACCGCCCCGACGCTCCTCGCCGCCACGCCCGCCGACAACGCCACCGGGGTCGCCCCGGGCGCCAACGTCACCTTGCGCTTCAGCGAGGCGGTGAAGGTCGGCGCCGGCTCCCTCACGATCACCGACGGGGCGGGCGACACCCGCACGATCGCGGTCGCCGACGCCACCCAGGTCGCGATCAGCGGCGACACCGTGACGATCAACCCGAGCGCCGACCTCAAGGCGGGCACGGCCTACGACGTGGTCGTGCCGAAGGGCGCCTTCACCGACACCGCCGGCAACGCCTTCGCGGGCCTCGCGCAGGACCAGCTCGACTTCACCACCCAGCAGGCCGCCCCGATGACCTACACGCTCCAGATCCTGCATGCCTCGGACTGGGAGGCCGGCCTCCTGGCGACCCAGCGGGCGCCGAACTTCGCGGCGATCGTCGACAAGCTCGAGGACGCGACCCCGAACTCGATCACCCTCTCGACCGGTGACGGCTGGATCCCGAGCCCGTTCTTCATCGCCGGCGCCGATCCGCAGCTGAACGCGACCTATAACGGCGTCTACAACCAGTATTACGGGCTGTCGGGCGCCAATGCCTACAGCCGGCTCACCGCCTCGCCGGGCCGGGCCGACATCACGATCCAGAACATCGTCGGCGTCCAGGCCGCGGTGTTCGGCAACCACGAATTCGATTCCGGCCCCAACGAGGTCGCCAACATCATCGGCGCCAATCTCGGCTCCGCGCCGGGCGCGGCCGACGACACCTGGGTCGGGTCGCAGTTCCCGTACCTGTCGACGAACCTGAACTTCTCGAAGGAATCCGCCCTCTCGGGCCTCGTCCACAAGGACGGCGACGCCGCCACCTTCGCCCAGACCGGCCCGACCTCGACCCAGACCGGCACCGGCGCCGACAAGATCGCCAAGTCGACGATCATCACCGAGAACGGCGAGACGATCGCCTTCATCGGTGCCACCACCCAGCTCGAGCCGCTGCTGACGACGCTCGGCAACGTCACCCTCGACGGCTTCACCGGCCGCGACGAGATCGCGCTCCTCGCCCAGCAGATCAACGCCGAGGTCGACCGGGTGCTGGCGGCCAACCCGGGCCTCGACAAGGTCATCGTCGGCACCCACCTGCAGCAGCTGTCGAACGAGCAGGCGCTGGCCCCGCTCCTGCGCAACGTCGACGTGCTGATCGGCGGCGGCTCGCACACCCTACTCTCCGACTCGAACGACCGGCTCCTGCCGGGCGACGTCTCGGGCGGCGCCTACCCGCAATTCTTCACCAATGCCTCGGGCCAGACCCTGGCGCTGGTGAACACCGCCTCCGAGTATTCCTATGTCGGCCGCTTGACCGTTACCTTCGACGACCAGGGCAACGTCATCCGCAACTCGATCACGCCGCAGAACTCGGGCGCGGTCGCGGTCGACGACACCTCGGTGGCGCAGCTTTGGGGCACGAAGGACGCGGCCTTCGCCCCCGGCACCAAGGGCTACCTCGTCAAGGAAATGATCGAGGGTCTCGACGTCAACAACGACGGCATCCAGGAGACCGCCGGCGTCGCCGACATCATCCGCCAGCAGGACGGCAACATCCTCGGCCGCACCAGCGTCTACCTGGAAGGGCGCCGCGGCGAGGTCCGCACCGAGGAGACCAACCTCGGCGATCTCTCCGCCGACGCCAACCTCTGGTACGCCAAGCAGTACGACGGCGCGGTCGCCGTCTCGATCAAGAACGGCGGCGGCATCCGCGACTCGATCGGCTCGTTCTCGACCGCGGGCGGCGGCACCGCCGAGCTTCCCCCGGCGGCGAACGCCTCGGCCGGCAAGCAGTCCGGTGACATCTCGCAGCTCGACGTCACCAACTCGCTGCGCTTCAACAACGCGCTCGCCGTCACCACGGTCTCGGCCCTGGAGATGAAGCGGATCCTGGAGCACGCGGTCTCGGCGACCGCCTCGGGCGCGACGCCCGGCCAGTTCCCGCAGATCGGGGGCCTGAGCTTCTCCTTCGACGCCACCAAGACCGCCCAGACCCTCGACGCGAACGGCAACGTCACCCGCGAGGGCCAGCGGATCCTCAACGCGGCGATCGTCGACGAGAATGGCCGGATCACCGACACCCTGGTGCAGAACGGCCAGCTCGTCGGCGACCCGAACCGCGGCATCCGCACCGTCACCCTCGACTTCCTGGCCACCGGCACCTCCACGGCGCCGGGCTTAGGGGGCGACAACTACCCGTTCCCGGCCTATGGCGAGAACAAGGTGGCGCTCGCCTCCGCCACGCCCGGCGCCTCGCTGCTGAACACCGCGACCTTCGCGGCGCAGGGCACCGAGCAGGACGCGATGGCCGAGTACCTGCGGGCCTTCTACACCAACACGCCCTACGGCACCGCCGACACCAATCCGGCCGGCGACACCCGGATCCAGAACCTCGCCGCCCGCAGCGACACGGTCCTGGCCCGGGGCGTCGTCCGCAACGGCACCGACGGCAGCGACACGCTGACCGGCACGGCCTTCGACGACATCATCACCGGCGGCGCCGGCGACGACACCATCGTCAACTCGCCCGGCAACGACATCCTGCTCGGCGGCCGCTCGCCCACCGGCGCGACCGGCACCGACACCCTGGTGTTCAACTCGCGGCTCGCCGACGCCACGGTGACCCGCGACGGCGCCTACACGCTGATCGTCGGACCGGAAGGCCAGGACCGGGTGACCGGGTTCGAGCGCTACCAGTTCACCGACGCCACGGTGATCACCGGCGACGGCTCGCCGCTCGTCGACGACCTGTTCTATCTCGCCGCCAACAAGGACGTGCTCGCCGCCGGCCAGGACGCCGACACCCACTACGCCGCTTACGGCTGGAAGGAGGGCCGCGACCCGAACGCGCTGTTCTCCACCACCGGCTATCTCGCCGCCAACCCGGACGTGCGCGCCTCGGGCCGGAACCCGCTCGATCAATACGACCAGGCCGGCTGGAAGGAAGGCCGCGACCCCTCCGCCGCCTTCGACAACGAGCAGTACCTGGCCCGCAACCCGGACGTGAGGGCCGCCGGCATCGACCCGCTCAAGCACTATATCGAGTACGGCCAGGGCGAGGGCCGGCAGATCTACGACGCGATCGGCAAGACCGCCGACCTCGCCGTTCATCCGGGCTTCGACGCCGAGTACTACCTCCTGTCGAACCTCGACGTCGCCCGCGCCGCCACGGTTTCCGGCAAGGACGCGTTCGCTCACGCCTACGAGCACTACCGGACCTACGGGTGGAAGGAGGGGCGCAACCCCAACGCGGTGTTCGACACCAAGGGCTACCTGGACGCCTATGGCGACGTGAAGGCGGCCGGGATCGACCCGCTGATGCACTACGACCAGTATGGCTGGAAGGAAGGCCGCGACCCGTCGAAGGGCTTCGACTCGACGGGCTATCTCTCGGCCTACGGCGACGTGGCGCAGGCCAAGATCGACCCGATGCAGCACTACCTGCAATACGGCTCGGTCGAAGGCCGCGAGCGCTTCGGCGACACCACCTTCGGGGCGGGTACTATCGGGTAGTCCTCAAGGCCGTCCCCTTCGTGAGAAAGGCCCGTGCGGCAGCCGCCGCACGGGCCTTTCCCGTCCTCAGCAGGGCGGTCCGCGGAAAACGATGATGCGTGCTCTCTCCTCTCCCGCGGGGAGAGGAGAGAGCACGCTTTTCCTGGCGCCCGAAGATTCTCCGGACAGCCTCGCGTTTCCAGGATGCCGCCGTCAGGCCGCCGTGCGGTCGTGGCGGCCCTCCTGGACCTCCTCGATGATCTTGGCCGAGAAGGCGTCGAGGTCGCCCGGGTTGCGGCTCGTGATGAGGCCCTTGTCGGTGACCACCGGCAGATCGTGCCACTCGGCGCCGGCATTGATCACGTCGGTCTTGATCGAGGCGAAGGACGTCATCTTGCGGCCCTTGGCGGCGCCGACCTCGATTAGCAGCCAGGGCGCGTGGCAGATCGCGGCGACGACCTTGCCGCTCGTCAGGAAGCTGCGCAGGATCTCGAGCGCCTTCGGCTCTAGGCGCAGCTTGTCCGGGTTGATCTGGCCGCCGGGCAGCACCAGGGCGTCATAGGACGATGCGTCGATGCTCTCGATGTCGGCATCGACCGTCACCGGGCGGCCCCAATCGGTCTCGTCCCAGCCGCGGATGCTGTCGGGCTTCTGGCGAGATTTCGGCGCCGCCACCGTTACCTGCGCGCCGGCCCCGCTAAGCTTGGCCTTCGGCACCTCGAGCTCGGCCTGCTCGAACCCGTCGGTGGCCATGATGAGGATCTTCGCCTGGTTGATGCTGGGCATCTTTTCGTACTCCGAGGGAGGATATGCCCCGGCAACGATGCAGGATCTGGCAGGTTCCTGGGCCCTGCCGCGACGGAACTGCCCCGGCCCGGGCCGGTTGAATCCCCACGATCCCAACCCCAGTGGAGGCACGACATGGCCCATCTCGACATGGCCAATCCTGGCCTGCCCGGCCACGAGCCGACCCCGGGCGGCGGCATCCCGGGCGACATCCCGCCGCCGGTCGCTCCCGACGAATTGCCCGATACCGGTCCGACCGGGCCGCGCTCGCCCTACCCGGTGAACGATCCGGGCATCACCGACCCGGCCGGGCCGGGCTCCGAGCCGGATTACCTGCCGGGCGGTCCCACCAATCCCGGCACGCGGTTCTGAGCGGATTTCGCAACAGCGGTCGCCGGTTTTGCGCGAGAAATCTGCGACGAAATGAGAGTCCAAGCGGACGAAGCGTCGGCCTGCCAACGTAAGCCTGCTTCGAACGAAAAAGGGCGCCCCGCGGGGCGCCCTTTTTCACGTCGGCGGTGTCCGGGCGGGGGGCTCAATGCCCGCCATGCGAACTGCGCACGTCCCGCGGAGCATTCAGGATCTCGTTGAGGGAGGTGGCGACGTGCCGCGCCTCCTCGTCGGTGAGGCGGAGCTGGAACGGCGGCAGGCCGCCGGCCTGGAGCGCCACCACCGCCTGGCCCCGCTCGTCGGTGCCGACCTCGATCGCCGGGGAGGTCACGTCGAGCAACGCCGCCTCCTCGTCGCCGAGTTCGTCGACCTCGCCCTCGTCCGGCTCGTGCATGACCGTGAGGAGTTGGCCCACCGCGCGCACGAGGGCGCGGGCCGCGCTGGCATCCATGATGACCGCGGTGGCCTGGTCGTCCTTCTGGAACGAGAGCTGGATGTTGGAACCTTCGAGGGAAACCGAGATACCCGCCATGGAGCGTCCGACACTGTACGATATCGCCCGTATATGGGAGCAATCTGCCGGGCGCGACAGGGAAATCCACGCAGGGCGGCCCCGCATCCGCCGAAACGCCCCGGCATCGCCGGGCGTTGACCGGGTGTGACGGGCGCAGTCGCGCCCCCGAACCGAGCGGATGACGCCCATGGCCGCACCCAAAAGCTCCGCAGGCGAGAAACCCACGGGCAAGAGCCCCGCGCACAAGCCCCCGACCGACGCCCAGAAGGGCACGATCGCCCGGGTGATGCACGAGTTCAAGGAAGGCGAGCTGGAGCGCAGCGACGGCGAACCGGTCACCGACCGCCGCCAAGCCATCGCCATCGCGCTGCGCGAGGCCGGCGCCTCGAACCGGGAGAGCCCGGCCGACAACCGGGCGAATTTCCGTCGCACCCGGACCAAGGAGCGCGACACGCGGTCCCAGGCGACCCGCGCCGCGCTCTACGACGAGGCGAAGCGCCGCGCCATCAAGGGCCGCTCGCGCATGAGCCGGGGTGAACTGGAGCAGGCCCTCAACCGTTGAGCGCGCTCAGTCTCGGAATATCGCCCGGAGCGCCGCATGACCTCGAAGCAGCCCAAGACCACCACGCCGACCGACGCCGACCTGAAGGGCAATCCCGGCATCGGCACCTCGAAGGGCATGACGATGTCCGGCGGCGCCCCCGAGGATCTCGCCGGAGCCAATACCGACGAGGGCGACGTGGCCAACGACACCACGGCGCAAGGCGGGATCGACCCCAACCAGCGCGGGCGCACCAACCGCTGACACGCGGCGGGCGCGTAGATGATGGCCGTCCTGCCTTGTTCCGGCCAGACTGGCTTCCTACATGGGGGTCAGCGGCAACGGGCGGGCGGCCTCGGGCGTTGGGTCCCGGGAGGGATTTCCGAACCCAGACGCGAAGCCAACCCCCGGACAATTGGCGCCGTCGCGCCGTGTGGCCCTCATGCGAGGGCCGTCCGCTGCGACTTCTAACGAGACGAGGACGACCGCGTGAATACTGGTACTGTCAAGTGGTTCAACGACCAGAAGGGCTTCGGCTTCATCCAGCCGGATAACGGGGGCAAGGACGTGTTCGTCCACATCTCCGCGGTGGAGCGGGCTGGCCTGCGCGGCCTCGTCGAGGGCCAGAAGGTCTCCTACGAGTTGCAGGCCGACCGGCGCGACAGCACGAAGATGTCGGCCGTGAACCTGCAGGTCGCCTGAGGGCGGCCTCCCGGCCCGGGGTTCATGATACCTTAACGATATTTCCGTTAAGGTTACGGAACCTCGGCCGCACTGGAGCGTTGGCAGCCTGCGAGCTTGCCACCGCTCCGCCAGCGGCCACATGGCTGCCCGCCACGCACAGTCGCTCCCCCGGGAGCGCCGCAACGATAGAAGAAAAGACATCATGTTGTTCGAGTTCACCCGGCGCGACGGCGCGCCTTCCGTCTTCAACGACGGCACGACCTTTCACGTCGACCAGATCAACCGCTACGGCGATACCGGCTCTACCGATGTGAGCCATCTGATCGACAAGAGCTACGGCTATCACTCCTCCCGCGAGCTGCGCTGGCATCTCGCCGAGCGCTTCGGCCTGACGCCGAGCGCGGTGGCCGTTCGCGAAGCCCATTAAGGCGTCGCGGGTCTCCTCTAGACCGCCGTCATCGTACGAGGCGGGCCGCGCGCGAGCGCGGACCCGCCTTTGTCGTGTCCGGGCCTGCCCTCATCCCGCCCGCAACAGCCCCGCCAGCATCGCCACATCCCCCGGATTGTCCGACAGCAGCGCGTCGATCTCGCCATTGGCCAGCGCCCGGACGTGCCGGCAATCGGGCCGGAACCGCGCCCCGGCGCAGGAGCAGCGCAGGCGCAGGCCCTCGCGGCCCTCGACCAGCCGCACGTCGTAGGGCGTGCCGGTGCTGCCCCGGACGATGAAGTGGAGGACCGGCGCCCGGGTGCGGCTCGGCGCCACACCGCGCAGCGCCCGCGCGGCGATGCCGTCCGTCGCGGGCGCCCCCTCCCCGGTCCGCTCGCGCACGAGCCCGAGGCGGCGGGCGAGGCTGGCGATGTCGGGCGCGCCCGCCTCCCGCATCACCGCCAGCGCGATCTCCGCGCAGGCATAGGCGTCCTCGCCGGCATCGTGGTGGCGAAACGTCACGCCGATGCGGGCGGCG
This sequence comes from Methylobacterium sp. DB0501, assembly GCF_011043735.1. Classification (GTDB taxonomy): domain Bacteria; phylum Pseudomonadota; class Alphaproteobacteria; order Rhizobiales; family Beijerinckiaceae; genus Methylobacterium; species Methylobacterium alsaeris. The sequence goes on from NZ_JAAKGV010000009.1 coordinate 111,863, forward strand.
AGCGACGACAGCCGGTAGGTTCCCTGGCCCTGCCCGCCCTCGCCGGGCCAGTGCCGCCGCGCAAGCTGCACCGTGCAGAGCGAGGCATAGGCCGGCTGCGGCAATCCGTAGGCGCGCAACGTCGCCGCGAGCACTCCGACGTCGAAGCTCGCATTGTGGGCGAGCACCAGGCTGCCGGCGATCTCCGCCAGGAACGGCGCCATCGCCTCCGGGAAGCTCGGTGCCCGCTCCACGTCCCGCGGCCGGATGCCGTGGACCCGGATGTTGCCGGGCGAGAAGCGCATCTCGGCGGGCCGGATCAGCCGTGCCTCCCGCCGCACCACCCGGCCGCCCTCGATCCAGGCGAGGCCGACGGCGCAGGGGCTGTCACGGCGCTCGTTGGCGGTCTCGAAGTCGATCGCGAGGGTGCGGGGGCTGGTCATCCCCGCGCTCTTCCCCGCGAAGACGCCGTTTTTCAGGCGGTGGCCACCATCGCCAGCCACTCCTCCTCCGAGATCACCGTCACGCCGTGCTTCTCGGCATCCTTGAGCTTGCTGCCGGCGCCCGGCCCAGCCACGACGAGGTCGGTCTTGGCCGAGACCGAGCCCGAGACCTTGGCGCCGAGGCGCTCGGCCGTCGCCTTGGCCTCGCTGCGGGTCATTTTTTCCAGGCTGCCGGTGAACACCACGGTCTTGCCGCTGAAGGCCGCCGCTTGCGCGGGGGCCGCCGCCCGCTCGGTCTCGACCTCGGCGAGCAGGGCCTCCACCGCCGCGACGTTGTGCTCCTCGGAGAAGAACTGGATCAGCGAGGCGGTGGTGACGGGGCCGATCTCGCCGTCATCGGCGAGCGCCCGGTAGGCGTCGCCCGGCACCTGCCCCGCCGCCCGCTCCGCCGCCGCCCGCACGCCCGCCGAATCGCCGTAGGCCTCGACCAGGGAGTCGCGCTGCGGCGCCGACAGGCGGGCCACCGCGCCGCCGGCGAGAAGGTCGGCCTCGGGCGACTCGGCCGCCGCGGCCAGCAGCCGGTCGCGGGTGGTGGCGCCGACCCGGTCGAGGCTCGCGAGCGCGATCCAGTCCGGCCCGGGCTGGCAGGCGGCCGCGGCCGCTACGCCCGCCATCAGGGCCGGCACGTCGGAGAAGTGCTTGGCCAGCGCCTTGGCGGTCGCCTCCCCGACCTGCTCGATGCCCAGCGCGAAGATGAACCGGTTGAGCGGGATCGTGCGCCGCGCCTCGACCCCGGCAAGCAGGTTCTTGATCGCCTTGTCCTCGTCGTCCTTCTTCTTGCCGGCCTTCTTGATCTCCTTGCCGGCGGCGAGCGCCCGCTCAGCCGAGAGGGCCTGGCGCCTGGCGACCACGGCCGCCTTCAGGGGCTCGAAGTCGAGCCGGAACAGGTCGGCGGGCTGGCGCACCAGGCCCGCCTCGAACAGGGTCTCGATATAGGTCTCGCCGAAGCCCTCGATGTCGAAGGCGTTGCGCGACACGAAGTGCTTCAGCCGTTCCTGCCCTTGCGCCGGGCAGATCAACCCGCCGGTGCAGCGGCGCACCGCGTCGAGCTTGCCCGTGCGCGGGTTGAGGCCGCGGACCGCGTGGCTGCCGCAGGCCGGGCAGGTCTCGGGGAATCGGTAGGGCACGGCGTCCGCGGGGCGGCGCTCCAGCACCACGTCGGCGACCTTCGGGATCACGTCGCCGGCGCGCAGGACCACCACGGTGTCGCCGACGCGCACGTCCGATCCGTGAGCGAGGTCGGCGTCGTCGCGCAAGGACTGCCCGCGCCAGATCGCCACCCCGCTGCGGATGGGATTGCCGTCCGCGTCGACGCCGTGGACGTAATCCTCGTTGTGGAGCGTCGCGTTCGACACCACCACTCCGCCGACCGTCACCGGCCTCAGGCGCGCCAGCGGGTTGAGCGAGCCGGTGCGCCCGACATTGATGTCGATCGCCTCGACCACGGTCGTGGCGCGCTGGGCCGGGAACTTGTGGGCCAGCGCCCAGCGCGGGGCGCGGGCGACGAAGCCGAGGCGGCGCTGCAGCGCGAAGGAATCGACCTTGTAGACGACGCCGTCGATGTCGTAGCCGAGTTCGGCGCGCCTGGCCTCGATCATCCGGTAATGCGCCAGCATCGCGGGGGCATCCGCGCACAGCACGGTCAGCGGATTCACCGGCAGGCCCCACTCCTGGAAGGCCTCGATCATCTCGTACTGCGAATCCGCCGGCTGGTCCGACATCTCGCCGGCGGCGTAGGCGAAGAACCGCAGGGGCCGCGAGGCGGTGATGCCGGGATCGAGCTGGCGCAGCGAGCCGGCGGCGGCGTTGCGCGGGTTGGCGAAGAGCGGCTTGCCCGCCGCCTCCTGGCGCGCGTTGATGCCGGCGAAATCGGCGTGCGACAGGTAGACCTCGCCGCGCACCTCGCACACCTCCGGCCAGTCGGAGCCGGCCAGCACCTCGGGAATTTCCCGGATGGTGCGCACGTTGGCAGTCACGTCCTCGCCGACCTCGCCGTCGCCCCGCGTCGCCGCGGTGACGAGGCGGCCGTTCTCGTAGCGCAGGGACAGGGACAGCCCGTCGATCTTCGGCTCGGCCGTGAAGGCGACCGGCTCGGTCGGGCCGAGGCCGAGGAAGCGGCGCACCCGCTCGACGAAGTCGCCGATCTCCTCGTCCGAGAAGGCGTTGCCGAGCGACAGCATCGGCACCGCGTGGCGCACCTTGGCGAACTTGTCCGACGCCTTGGCGCCGACGCTGGCCGAGGCCTCGCCGGTGCCGGCGAGATCGGGAAACCGCGCCTCGATCCCTTCGAGTTCCCGGCGCAGGGCGTCGTACTCGGCATCCGAGATCGTCGGCGCGTCCTCGCCGTGATAGCGCCGGTCGTGCTCCGCGATCTCCGCCGAGAGGGCGGCGTGGCGGCTCTGCGCGCTCTTCGGGTCGAGGTCGTCGAGGGCGGTGTCGCGGGTGGGGGACATGGACGCTCTTACGCGGACGGTGTTCGGGCGTGATCCAGGGAACCCGGCGGCGGGGCGGCGGGCGCGGGTCGCCGTCTGTCGTGCCTGACGAAATCTCTCATTTCGTTAACTCTGGCGTCGCCCTGGCCTTGTACATACATTTGTGCGCATCATGGGCGGGAGCAGCCTGTGCCGGTGGTCAACGTCGAGTGGGACGATGGCAATCGGGTGAAGTGCCAGAAGCATGGCGTTTCGATCGCAGAGATCGAGGACGTGTTCCGTGGCCGGCTGCAGATCGCGCCCGACCTGAAGCATTCGGTGACGGAGCAGCGCCTGATCGCCATCGGGCGTACATCCGCCGGTCGATCTGTCTTCATCGCCTTCACGCTCAGGCGGTATGGCAGTGGATCCGGCCGATCGGCGCTCGGTACATGCATCGCAAAGAGGTTGCATCCTATGGTCATTAAGGTTCCGGAATTCAGCACCGACGACGAAGCTGAGATCTTCCTTGAGCAAGATCTGTCCGATCTCGATTTTTCGCAGTTCAGGCCAGTTTAGTTCGAGTTTGCCCCGAAGACGGAGCGTGTCAACATGCGCTTGCCCAAGGAACTGCTTGATGCCGTTAAGGCTTCAGCCTCACGGGAGGGAATGCCCTATCAGCGTTTCATCCGCCGAGCGCTCGAACTCGCCGTATCTCAGCCGGCAGAGGCCAAGCCTGAGCGCTGAGCCGCGATCCGGCGCCGACGTCAGAAGACCCGGACCGCCGAACGCTCGATACGCTCGCGCAACCGCGGATGCAGGCTGTCGCGCGTGGTCACGTCGACCGCTTTTTCCAATTGGTCCTCGAGGAAGAGCTTGATGCCGACGAGGTCGAAGCCGTTGAAGCGGCTCTCGGGGTCGTCGTCGATGAACAGGTCGAGGTCGCTGACGGGCCGGGCTTCGTTCCGGGCGGTCGACCCGAACAGGTAGAGGGCGGTCGCGCCCATCGCCCGCACGCTGTCGGCATGCGCCTTGAGGTGGGAGATGGCGTCGCCCTGGGTCATGGTGCCCATCATATGGCGCAGCCCGGCGGGACGCTACCGTCCGCGACCGGCGCTATGACCGCGTCCAAGGTGCGCAGGTCCCGCCGGCTGCGGACGATGAGAATCCGTCCGGAATACCCGGCCAGCTTGTCGAACAGCATCCTGCGCTCCGAGGCATAGTAATCTGCCGACCAGCAAAGCTCCTCGCGCACGGCCGTCAGCGTCCCCCTCGGGTTCGGGCCGCTTGCGAGGCGCCGGCCCGCGAAGCGGCGGAGGATGCGCGCGACGCTCCGCCAGCGCGGGACATCGAGGACGACGAAGAGGTCGGCGCGCTCCAGCGCCCCATCCGTCCACTTGAACTGCACGCCCTCGATGATCCAGGCCTCGGCCTGCACCACCCGGTCGAGGATCGCCGAGCGCTCTGCCGGTTCCCGCCTGCGGTCCGCGCCCGGATGCGGAACCCAGTGGATGTCGTCCAGGGAGTGGATCGGCAGGCCGGTGTGTCGGCTCAGGCTCCGGGCCAACGTCGTCTTGCCGCTGCCGGTCGGGCCGGTCACGAACACGCGCATCGGCTTTCTTCCGTAGCGTCAGGAAGCGGGCACGATAGTGCGAGTCCCGGCGCGAGGCCACAGGTCGCGCCTCAGGCGGCCGCCGCGCGCTTGCCGATCAGCCGCGCCTTCCACCCGAGGGCCGGCCGCTCGACGAAGCGCCAGGACAAGGCCGCCACGGCGAGGGTGAGGACCAGCGACGGCCCGAGCAGCATTGAGGCCGAGGCTCCGGGGAACAGGGCGTGCAGGCTCTGCTGCACCGGCCAGCCATAGAGGTAGGTGCCGTAGGACAGGTCGGCCCGCGGATCGAGGGCCGGGTGGCGGATCGGGGGGCTCAGCCCGAGGCACAGCACACCGTAGGCCTCGGCGAGGAACAGCACCGGCGGGAACAGGGCGCTGCCGTGGGCGAGCCAGGCCAGGACGAAGAGGGCGAGCGCCAGGGGCCAGCTCAGGCGCGCCCGGTCGGCATAGAGGAAGAGGGCGGCACCGGTGGCGAAGATCAGCGGCAGGCGTAACGACGTTTCGAGCGCCTTCGGCATCTCGCCCGCCCGCAGGCCGGCGACGGCCAGGGCCACCGCGAGGCCGGCGACCAGGAGCGGGCAGAGCCAGCGCCAGCGGAGCGTGCCGAGGAGCCCCGCCGCCAGCAGGCCGAGATAGCACAGGACCTCGTATTTCAGGGTCCAGACCGTCCCCATCGGGAAGCGGAACGGGTTTTCCGAGAACACCCCCGGCAGGGCGGCATTGCTCTTGAAGGTCGTAAGGGTGCCCTGGATGAACCGCCACAGCCCCGGATCGCTCCAGTAGGCGGACAGGGACAGGGTCGTCATCAGGCTGCCGAGGCCGAGCGCCACGGCGAGCGTCGCCGCGACCAGCCCGGGAGCGATGCGAAGCGCCCGGGCGACCACGTAGTCGCGGGTGCCGCGGCGCATCAGGCTCATCGTCACGAGGAAGCCCGAGACGGCGAAGAAGCCGTTCACCGCGTGCTCGCCCAGCGTGTAGCCGGTGAGGCGCGTCAGCGGCTCGTCGAGGAGGGCGCCGGTGGTGACGCTGAAGGCGTGCGAGACCACGACGAGGAGCGCGAGCGCCAGCCGCACCGCCCCGAAGGCGTTGTGCGGCCGCTCGAGGCCGGCGGCGAAGGTCCGCGTCACGCGCCGGCCTCCGGGGCACGAAGAGGAGAGTCCTCGGCGAGCCCTTCCCGCGCCAGTGCCGAGCGCCCCTGCCGCGCCGCCCAGGCCCCGGCGACCGAGCCGCCGTAGCGCTCGAGGCCGGAGCGGCGGAAGGCCAGGCCGGCGAGAAGCGCCTTCACGCCGTTCTTCGCCAGCATCGCACCCGTGGGGTCGGGCAGGCCGTATTTGCGCGAGACATAAGACCGCGACCAGGCCTGGTGCCAGCGCGCGCGGCGCACCCGGCCGGGCTCCGGCGCGCTCGACGCGCCCCGCCCGTGCAGCGCCACCGCGCCGTGGACGTGGATGAGCGCCCTGCCCGCATCGGCGATCCGGCGGCAGAGGTCGTCGTCTTCGTAGAACAGGAAGATGTTCGGATCGAACCCGCCGAGCGACAGGAAGAGGTCGCGCCGCACCATCAGGCAGGCGCCGGACAGGAACGGCGCGCAGGCATCGCCGTCGGGCGGGTGCAGGCGCCCGCCCGGATTGGTGAGGTAGGGCGCGAGCAGCGAGCGCGGTTGGTAGAAGTAGCGCCCGTCGGGCTCGACGATGCGGGGGGCGAACAAGCCCGCATCCGGATAGGCGGCGGCCGCCGCGAGCAGTGCGTCGGCGGCACCCGGCTGAAGCTCGACGTCGGGATTGACGATCAGCGCGTACTCGGCCCGCCCCGCCGCCCAGATCCCGGCATTGTTGCCCCGGCCGTAGCCCTCGTTGCGCGGCAGCCGCAGCACCCGCGCGCCCAATCGGGCGGCGAGGTCCGCCGAGCCGTCGCGGCTGGCATTGTCGACGACGAGCGCCGGCACGTGCTCGCGGGCGAGCGCCGCGAGGCAGGCCGGCAGCACGCCGGCACTGTCATGCGCGACGACGACCGCGACGAGACCGGGCACCGGCGCCGATCAGCCCTGCTTCTGCGGCAAGTTGAGGCGGATATGCAGCTCGCGCAGCTGCTTCGTGGTCACCTCGGACGGCGCGTTCATCATCAGGTCCTCGGCGCGCTGGTTCATCGGGAACAGCACCACCTCGCGGATGTTCGGCTCGTTGCAGAGCAGCATCACGATGCGGTCGACGCCCGGGGCGATGCCGCCGTGCGGCGGTGCGCCCAGCTTCAGCGCGTTCAGCATGCCGCCGAACTTCGCCTCCAGAACCTCCTTCGGGTAGCCGGCGAGGCCGAAGGCCTTCTCCATCACCTCGGGGCGGTGGTTGCGGATCGCGCCCGACGACAATTCGATGCCGTTGCAGACGATGTCGTACTGGAACGCCTTGATGCCGAGGATCGTCGCGTGGTCCTCGGGGTCGAGGGCCATGAAGGCGTCGTGGTCGAAATTCGGCATCGAGAACGGGTTGTGCGAGAAATCGACCCGCTTCTCGTCCTCGTTCCACTCGTACATCGGGAAGTCGGTGATCCAGCAGAAGGCGAACTGGTCCTTGTCGGACAGGGCGAGCTCGTCGCCGACGCGGATGCGCGCCTTGCCGGCGAGCCCCGCCGCCTTGGCCTCGGGCCCGGCGGAGAAGAACACCGCGTCGCCCGCCTTGATCCCGGCCTTGGCGGCGATGGCGGCCTGCGCCTCCGCAGGCACGAACTTGGCGATCGGCCCGCGGCCGGTGAGCTGGCCGCCCTCCTCCTCGAACACGATGTAGCCGAGGCCGGGCGCGCCCTCGGAGCGGGCCCAGTCGTTGAGCTTGTCGAAGAACGAGCGCGGCTGCGACGCGGCGCCCGGGGCCGGCACCGCGCGGACCACGCCGCCCGCCTTGATGGCGTTCTTGAACGCGTTGAAGGTCACGTCGTCGCGCAGGAATTCCTGCGTCACGTCGGCGATGACGAGCGGGTTGCGCAGGTCCGGCTTGTCGACGCCGTATTTCAGCATCGCCTCGGCATAGGGGATGCGCACGAAGCTCGGCGAGACGCGCTTGCCGTCGGCGAATTCCTCGAAGACCGAGCGCAGGACCGGCTCCACCGCCTGGAACACGTCCTCCTGGGTGACGAAGCTCATCTCGATGTCGAGCTGGTAGAACTCGCCCGGCGAGCGGTCGGCGCGGGCGTCCTCATCGCGAAAACAGGGCGCGATCTGGAAGTACCGGTCGAAGCCGGCGATCATCGTCAGCTGCTTGAACTGCTGCGGGGCCTGCGGGAGAGCGTAGAACTTGCCCGGATGCAGGCGCGACGGCACCAGGAAGTCGCGGGCCCCCTCCGGCGAGGAGGCGGTGAGGATCGGGGTCTGGAACTCGAAGAACCCGCCCTCGCGCATCCGCCGGCGCAGCGAATCGATGATGGCGCCGCGGCGCATGATGTTGGCGTGCAGCTTCTCGCGGCGCAGGTCGAGGAAGCGGTACTTGAGCCGCGTCTCCTCCGGGTATTCCTGGTCGCCGAAGACCGGCATCGGCAATTCGGCGGCGGCGCCCAGCACCTCGAGGTCGGTGATGTAGACCTCGACCGCACCGGTCGGCAGCTCGGCATTCTCGGTGCCGGCGGGCCGCTGGCGCACCCGCCCGTCGATGCGGATCACCCACTCGGAGCGCACGGCCTCGGCCGCCTTGAAGGCCGCGGAATCCGGATCGATCACGCATTGCGTGATGCCGTAATGGTCGCGCAGGTCGATGAACAGCACGCCGCCATGGTCGCGGACGCGGTGGCACCAGCCGGAGAGGCGGACGGTCGCGCCGACGTCGGACGGGCGGAGCGCCCCGCAGGTATGGGAACGATAGCGGTGCATGGGCGTGTCTTCGCTGTCCAGAATTCTAACCAGGATCTTTGGCTGTCTCGACCGGGCCGGCAGGCCGGGCGCGCGGGCGATCCGCCCGCACGCTAAAGCGTGCGGCACCCATTCGCGAAGGGGGGAGCGAAGTCAAGCGCGGGGCCGCGGCGCAGGTGCGTCCACCCTTGTGGAACAAACAACGAACAATTATATTATCCCTATGGATCAGCACAGCTTTTTCGGCTCCCGCGAGCCGCATCCGGAGACCTTGTCCGACCCCCTGCCCGATCCGCCCCGGGACGCGCCCGCGGTGAGCCGGGCAGCGCAACCGGAGGCCGGCGCCATGTCTGCCGATCATCACGATGCATTCGTCGAGCGCCAGGAGGGCGCCTGGCGGGTCCTGCCGATCGAGGGCCGGTTCGAACTCGTCTACGAGGACGGCAACGGCGCCTGGAGCGTGCGCCGGCTGCAGGCGCGCGAGCTGAAGATCGGCCCCGGCCGGGTGCTGGTCGGCGGCGCCGACCGGGACCGGGACGGCTACCGGGGCTTCCGCGCCGACCGCATCCATCGCCTGACCGACCGCGACACCGGCGAGCGGGTCGAGCGCAACATCCTCGACTGGCTCACCCGCCGGGCGGAAGGCACGCGGCGGGCCCGGGCTGCGGCCCTGCGCAAGGCAGCCGGGATCGCAGCCAGGAGAGCGGCACGGACCGGCGACGGCTCCCGCGCGGCGTGATTTTCGGTTCACACGCCGCCCAATCCCCATAACTCACGCTGCCGGTCTCTCGCCCTCGGCGTCCGGCTCCGCTATAGCCGGACGTCATGAAGCTGATTACTTCGACGGAAGAACTCGCCTCCGCCTGCGCGCGCTTCGCCACGCAACCCTTCGTGACCGTCGACACGGAGTTCATGCGCGAGACGACCTACTATCCGAAGCTGTGCCTGATCCAGATCGCGGCACCGGACGGGTCGACCGCGCTCGTCGATCCGCTGGCGCCCGAGATCGACCTCGCGCCGTTCTTCGCCCTGATGGGCGACGAGCGGGTGCTGAAGGTGTTCCATTCGGCGCGGCAGGACCTCGAGATCATCTGGCTGCTCGGCGGCCTGCTGCCGCAGCCGTTCTTCGACACGCAGGTCGCCGCGATGGTCTGCGGCTACGGCGACTCCGTCTCCTACGAGCAACTGGTCAACGACGTCGCCAAGGCGAAGATCGACAAGTCGTCGCGCTTCACCGACTGGTCGCGCCGGCCGCTCTCGGACGCCCAGCTGAGCTACGCGCTGTCGGACGTCACCCACCTCATCAAGGTCTACGAGACCCTGGGACGGGAGCTGGTCGCCACCGACCGGGGCGCCTGGCTCGACGAGGAGATGGCGGTCCTCACCTCCCCCGACACCTACCGGGCCGATCCGGACCAGGCCTGGAAGCGCCTGAGCTCCCGGATGCGCAAGGCCCGCGAGATCGCGGTGCTGATGGAGGTGGCCGCCTGGCGCGAGCGCGAGGCGCAGACCCGCAACGTGCCGCGCGGCCGCATCCTCAAGGACGAGGCGGTGATCGACCTCGCCACCTCGGCGCCGCGCAGCGTCGAGGCCCTGGGGCGGCTTCGTACGATTCCCGCCGGGTTCGAGCGCTCGCGCACCGGCGCCGACATCCTGGCCGCCGTCGAGCGCGGCTTGTCGCGCGATCCCGGCACGGTGCCGCTTCCTGAGCGCGGCCGCGCCCGCAGCGGCGGCAACGGGGCGCTCGTCGAACTCCTCAAGGTGCTGCTGAAGGCGGTCTGCGAGGAGGAGCGCGTGGCCCCGAAGATCATCGCCACCGTCGACGACCTCGAGGCCCTGGCCGAGGACGACGCGGCCGACGTGCCGGTGCTGCACGGCTGGCGCCGCGGCCTGTTCGGCGAGAAGGCTCTGGCGCTCAAGGCCGGCCGCCTGGCGCTCTCGGCCGAGGGCGGGCGCGTGGTCGTGCGGGAGCTGCCGCAGGAAGGGTAAGGCCGCGGCGTGGGGAGGACACTTGGGTGCCCTCCGGCCCTTGCCCGCCTGATGTCCAGCAGAACGGGCACCCGCCTCGTCATCCCGGACGCCACTCTCGCGGCTCGGGGGTGACGCGGTCGGTCTTTCGGCCGCGAAAGCTAGAGCGGCGTTCGATCGCGTTGCCATCAAACGCTGCTCTAGATCTTCGATTTTGCCGCATTTCCTGCGACGGGCCGGTATCCGCTTCGTCGGAAAATGCTCCGGCGAAACCTTTCCCGCCGGTCCCTTCATGTAAAGGCAAGGCGCATCTCCCCTCTCCAGGCGATCCCCGGACCTGCCCGGGATCGCCTGCAAGATGTGGGAGAGGGGATTCCCCGGCGTCACTTGTATCGGAGCGGAACAGCCGACAAATCCGTCACGCCGCCCGCACGCCGGCCAGGAACCGCTGCACCTCGGCGGTGAGATGCTCGGACTGGCGCGACAGCTCGGAGGCCGAGACCAGCACCCGGCTCGCCGCCTGTCCCGTCTCCTCCGCCGCGCCGGCCACGCCGGCGATCGAGGTCGTCACCGCGCCGGTGCCGGCGGCGGCTTGCGCGACGTTGCGGGCGATCTCCTGCGTCGCCGCACCCTGCTGCTCCACCGTCGCGGCGACCGCGGCCGCGACGGTGGCGATCTCGCGGATGCGCGTCCCGATTCCGGTGATCGCCGCGACCGCCTGCCCGGTCGCGCCCTGGATCCGGCCGATCTGGCCGGCGATCTCCTCGGTGGCGCGGGCCGTCTGCCCGGCCAGCTCCTTGACCTCCGCGGCCACCACCGCGAAGCCGCGCCCCACCGCCCCGGCCCGCGCCGCCTCGATGGTGGCGTTGAGCGCCAGCAGGTTGGTCTGGCTGGCGATCGAGGAGATCATCGCCACCACGTCGCCGATGCGGCTCGCGGCCTGCGCCAGGTCCTGCACCAGCCCCGCAGTGGCGTTCGCCTCGGTCACGGCCTTCTGCGCGAGGTCGGACGAATCGGTGACCTGCCGGGCGATCTCGGCGACCGAGGTATCGAGTTCCTCGGCGGCGATCGCGACCGTGCCGACATTGGTGGCCGCCTGGTCGGCGGCGGTGGCGGCGCCGGTCGAGCGGCGCGCGGTCGCGCTCGCCGTGGCGCTCATGCTCCCGGCCGTATCCCGCAACCCGCTCGCCGCCGCGGAGACCAGGCCGACGATGCCGCCGACCGCCTGCTCGAACCCGTCGGCCATCTGGCGCATGCCGGCCTTGCGCTGCGCCTCGGCCGAGGCGCGGGCGAACGCCGTCTCCTCCTCCAGCCGGCGGGTGCGGATCATGCCGTCGCGAAACACCTCCAGGGCGGCCGCCATGGCGCCGAGTTCGTCGCGGCGGCCGGCACAGGGGATCGCCGACGCGGTGTCGCCCCCCGCCAGCCGGCGCATCGCCGCGGTCATGTCGGCGAGCGGCCCGGTCACGCCGCGGGCCACCCAGGCGATGCCGCCGAGGCCGAGCCCCAGCGCGAGGAGCAGGAGGCCGGCCTGGATGACGAGCTCGGCGCGGGCCCGCTCGGCCGTCGCGGCGGTGACCGTCTCGAGTTGCGCAGCCGCCGCGAGCGCCACCGCGGCGATCGTTTCGAGGGCCGGGCTCGAGTCCGCGCGCATCTCGGCCAGCGTCGGGCGCGGCAGCGCGGGATCGGCCAGGGCAGGCTGCAGGGCGCGCAGCCGCGCCGCGAAGGGGCCGTCGAAATATCCGACCCAGGCGCGGTCCGCCGCATCCTTCAGCCCGGGAGCCTCGGGCGTGGCCTCGGCGATGCCGCGGGCGATGGTGAAGGCGAAGAGCGCCTCGCGCCCGGTGACCGCGAAGTCGAACTGCTCCTTGGCCGTCATGGCGCGGTTCTTCACCAGGACGTCGTTGACCATCAGCATCGCGCTGCCGCCGAGCGACCGGGTGAGCCAGCCCATCTCCCGCAGCCGCAGCAGGTTCGACAGGCCCGGCTGCAGGAGGCGCAGCCGCGTCTCGGTTCCCTGGACCAGGGCCTCGACCGCGGCATTGAGCGCGGCGTAGGAGGCGTTGATCTGCGGCGCCAGGTCGGGCCGGCGCTCCGCCACGGACGTCTTCAATGCGGCATCGAGGTCGGCCCGGACGCGCCGCCAGGCCTCGTAGCCCGCCGCGGTCGGGGCCGCATCGAGCGCCTTTGCGGAGGACAGGATGCCGAGGGCGCCGGACAAGCCCTCGTCCGACAGCCTGCGGCGCCGGCTCAGATCCGCCAGGTTCCCGTCGAGCTTGGCGGGTTCGAGGATCAGTCCCGAGATGGCGGCCCCGCGCTCGAAGCGCAGTTGCGAGAGGGCGTTGGTCAGGAGACGATCCGCCTCCGCCAGCCGCAAGGCTTCGGTCGAACGCGTCCATTGTTCATAGGCGGCATGGAAATCCCGGCTGAACGTCACGGCGAAGAGCAAGATCATCAACGAGAAAAGGGCGATCAGGCGTTGTTTCAACGACATCATCTCGGACCACTTCGATCGTGTGGCGGGTAAAATTTTGTGGCATGATGATGGGAGAGGCCGATTAATAAAATTGCTTCGATTTCGCCGAGTGTCCGATATCCGCGCTGTATTCATTGCGGTTCCCTAGCGACAGACAGTGTTCCACCGGGAAGCGCGGACGAAGCCGGGCGCGTGCGACCGGCCCTCAATAGACGTCGCCCTCCGCCGGGGCGGCGGGGGCCGGGCGGGTGACGGCGGGCGCCGCCGGCGGGCGCGCCGCCGGGGGGCGGGAAACGGGCGCCGCCGGACCCCGGGGCCCAGGCGGCCCGGCCGGGCCCGCGGGGCCGCGCGGTCCGGCCCTGCCGGCCAGCCCCGCCGGACCCATCGGCCCGGGGGCGCCTGCCGGGCCGGGCGGACCCGCCGGTCCCGTCTCGCCTTGCGGTCCCGCGGTGCCCTCCCGGCCCGGCTCGCCCCGGTCGCCTGCCGGGCCGGTCTCGCCGCGGGGCCCGGCCTCTCCCGGTGCGCCCGGCCTGCCCTCCGGCCCGGCCTCGCCGCGCGGGCCCGGCGGGCCTGCGTCGCCCCTGAGACCAGCTTCTCCTCCGGGACCGGTGTCTCCCTTGGGACCCATTTCTCCCTTGGGACCCATCTCTCCCTCGGGGCCGGTCTCTCCCTTGGGGCCGGCCTCGCCCCTGGGACCCGCTTCCCCTCGCAGGCCCGTCTCGCCCTTCGGTCCCGGCGGGCCGGGCGGCCCCGCCACGGTGCCGATCTCGGCCCGTCCCTGGGGACCTGCCGGGCCCTGCTGGCCGCACTCGCCCACCACCGCGCCGCGCTCCTGGCGTCCGGCGCGCAAGGTCACGATGCAGGTCGCCGGGTGGTAGATCAGGCGGAACTCGAACTTGCCGCGGGAATCGGCCTTCGTGGTGAAGCGCTCGTCCAGGCTGACCTCGCCGTCCGGTGCGTCGGCGGTGCCGAGCACCCAGAGCTCGCCGGCGGTGATCCGCGCCGCGAGCACCTGGATCTCTGCCCGGGCGGGCGATGCGGTCGCCAAGCCGAGTGCGAGCCCTGAGCCGAGAGCGAGCCCCGAGCCGAGCGCCGGGCCCAGGACCGGCCATGAGGAGCGTCCGGTTCCGCCGCGCGCCATCGTCCGCCCCGCATCCGCGATCATCAAGTCGCTCAAGTGTTTTTCCGGGCTCGCGAAAGTCAAGCGCGCCCGGGGCTCAAGCACAGGCGCGATGGTCGATGTCCCCCGCCGATGGTGGAGCTTGACCGGTCAAGGTCACGGGTCACGTCACGGTGCGGGTCCGACATAGACCGCCCGCGGCCGGATCAGCCCGCCGGCCCGACGCTGTTCCAGGCCGTGCGCGATCCAGCCGACGGAGCGGCCGAGGGCGAACAGCGCGAAGGCGCTGCCCCGCGCCAGGCCGAGATGCCGGCGGAGCGCCACGAGGGCGAAGTCGAGGGCCGGCCGGGCACCGGTCAGTCCCTCGGCCGCGTCCGTGATCGCCCGCAGGCGCGGATCCCGCGCGAGGAGCGGCGCCAGGAGGGCGGCGGCCCGCGGGTCTCCGGCGGGATAGAGTGGGTGGCCGAAACCCGGCAGGCCGTCGCGTCCGGCGAGGCGGCGCCGCAGGGACGCGGCCGGATCGGCCCCGTCGAGGGCGTCCCACAGGGCTTCGACCCGGTCGGTCATGCCGCCGTGGCGGCTGCCGCTCAGGGCCGCGAGTCCGCCGACGACCGCGGCCCGCAGGCTCGCTCCCGCCGAGGCGATGCAGCGGGCGGTGAAGGCCGAGGCGTTCAGCTCGTGATCGGCGCACAGGACCAGGGCCCGACGCAGGGCCTCGGCGCCGGCCGGATCGAGGCCCCAGGACGCGGCGCAGTGCCGGTGCAGCGGCGCGGCATCGGGAGCCTCACCGGTGATGCAGGCGGCGAGGTGCCGGACGAGGGCGCCGCTCCCGGCGGCGAGCCGGCGCGGATCCTGCTGCCAGGGCGCCGTCGGCTCGTCCGCGGTCGCGGCCGCGAAGGCGCCGAGGAGATCGTCATGGCGGGCGGCGCCCGGAGCCGCCGGCGCGTCCGGCCCGAAGGCGTCGGCGAGCGGCAGGTCCCACAGCCGGGCCGCCACCTCTTCCAGGGTCGCGGTCTCGGCGAGCGCCACGGCATCGAGGCCGCGGTAGGAGAGCCGCCCGTCGCGGATCAGCGTCACGGCGGTCTCCAGCACCGGCAGGCCCCAGTCGAGGGTGGCGCGGGCGACTTCTCGCGGCCGGCGGCCGCGCCGGCGGGCCTCGGCGAGGCGCGCGACCGCCTCGGCCGCGTAGGCCCGCACCCGCGGGTCCGCGGTCGGGTGGGCCTCGATCAGCCCGCGGCTGACATAGGCGTAGAGGGTCTGGCGGCTGACCCCGAGACGGGCGGCCGCCTCGGCGGCGGTGAGAAAGGCGGTCATGGTCCTCGGGCTGGCGCCGGCATCCGCTCGGGTTGATTCGGTTAATCAAGATTGACGATCTGGCCCGCCGGGCGCGCTCCTGTCACGGCATTCGACGGGGAGACGGCAATGATGGGTGAGGCGGACGGATCGGCCTTCGGGGCCCTGCTGGACAGGATCGGGCGCGCCCTCGGCCTGGAGGCGACGGCGCCCGTGGCCGTGACCGGGACGGGCGCCCTGCCCTCGGTCTACCCCGTCGGCGACCTCGCGGCGGCCTCGGTCGCGGCGGCGGGGCTGGCGCTCGCGGAACTGGTCGCGACCCGCTTCGGTGGGCGGCCGGGCGTCACGGTCGAAAGGCGCCTCGCGGCGCAGTGGTTCTCCCGCTCCCTCGACCCCCAGGGCTGGCAGCCGCCGCCGCTCTGGGATCCGGTCGCCGGCGATTACCGGGCCGCCGACGGCTGGATCCGGCTCCACACCAACGCGCCCCACCACCGCGACGCGGCGCTTCGGGTGCTCGGCACCGCGCCGGACCGGGCCGCGGTGGCGGCCGCGGTCGCGCGCCGGCCCGCCGAGGAACTGGAGGCCGCCGTGGTGGCGGAAGGCGGCTGCGCCGCCGCGATGCGCTCGGCGGAAGCCTGGGCCGCCCACCCGCAGGGCGCCGCCGTGGCACAGGAGCCGCTCCTGTCGTGGGAGCCGGGCGAGGCCGGGCCGGACGGCCTCGCCGAAGCCCGGCCGGAGCGGCCCCTGGCGGGCTTGCGTGTCCTCGACCTGACCCGGGTGCTCGCCGGCCCGGTCGCGACCCGCTTCCTCGCCGGGTACGGCGCGACCGTCCTGCGCCTCGACCCGCCGCATTGGGACGAGCCCGGCGTGGTGCCCGAGACGACCCTCGGCAAGGCCTGCGCCCGCCTCGACCTCAAGGAGCCGGAGGGCCGCGCCCGGTTTGGGATCCTCCTCGCCTCGACGGACGTACTGGTCCACGGCTACCGGCCGGACGCCCTGGCCGGCCTCGGGCTCGACGCCGCGGCGCGCGCGCGCCTGCGGCCGGGCCTCGTCGATGTCAGCCTCGACGCCTATGGCTGGACCGGGCCGTGGCGGGCGCGGCGCGGCTTCGACAGCCTGGTCCAGATGAGCTGCGGCATCGCCGAGGCCGGGATGCGCCGTGCCGGCGCCGACCGGCCGGTGCCGCTGCCGGTCCAGGCCCTCGACCACGCCACCGGCTACCTGATGGCGGCGGCGGTCCTGCGCGGCCTGACGCGGCGCCTCGTCACCGGGCGGGGTTCGGCGGCGCAGGCAGCCCTCGCCCGCACCGCCTGCCTGCTGACCGGCGCCCCGCCCGCGCCGCCCGGGGCGGCGCCGGTACCGCCGACGCGGGCGGATTACGCCGAGGCGCCCGAGCCGACCGCCTGGGGGCCGGCCCTGCGCCTGCGCCCGCCCCTCGTGCTCGACGGCGTCCCGATGCGCTGGGACCGGCCCGCCGGTCCCCTGGGGGCGGCACCGCCGGCCTGGTGAGGGACGGCGCGGGCTCGCCCGCGCCCATGGCGACGAC
Source organism: Methylobacterium sp. DB0501 (assembly GCF_011043735.1). Taxonomy (GTDB): domain Bacteria; phylum Pseudomonadota; class Alphaproteobacteria; order Rhizobiales; family Beijerinckiaceae; genus Methylobacterium; species Methylobacterium alsaeris. Next base: position 128,603 of record NZ_JAAKGV010000009.1, read on the forward strand.
GATCCTCACCGCCGCGCCGCCCTCCCCTCCGTCGATCCCCGGGCGACGAGCCGCCCGCTCAGCACCACCTTGCGCACCGGCTGGCCCGGATTCTTCAGCCGGTCGAACAGGAGCCCGATCGCCTGCGCGCCGATCTCGGCCACCGGCTGCTCGATCACCGTCAGGCCGGGCTCGACCAGGTCGGTCCAGGCCTCGTTGTCGAAGCCCGCCAGCGCGATCCCGTCGGGCCAGGGGATGCCCGCCGCCCGGGCCGCGCGCACCGCCCCCATCAGGATCAGGCCGTTCGAGAGGATCAGCGCCTCCGGCCGGTCCGGCTCGGCGAGCCAGCGCGCCACCTCGGCTTGCGCCGGGTCGGCCTCCGGCGGCACGGTGCGGATCTGCGGCGCGAGGCCGTGGCGGTGCATCGCCGTGACGTAGCCCTCGCGGCGCTCCTCGGCGGTGGAGCTCGTCGAGCCGAACAGGCCGGCGATGCGGCGATACCCCCGCTCGACCAGATGGTCGACCAGGGCCGCCCCCGCCGCGACGTTGTCCAGCACCACCCCGTCATGGCCGCCCGGCGGGCCGGTGCGGTCGATCAGCACCAGCGGGAAGGCGAAATCCTCCGGCCGCAGCCGCTCGGCGGTGCGGCGGGTCGGCGCGAAGACCACGCCGGTCACCCGCTCCTCCTGCATCAGGCGCAGGTACAGCGCCTCGCGCTCGGCATCCTCGCCGGTGTTGCACAGGATCAGCCGCATCCCGGCCTGGTAGGCCGCATCCTCCACCGCCCGGCTGACCGCGGTGAAGAACGGGTTGCGGATGTCGGCGACGATGAGCCCGATCGTCTGCGCCGATTGCGAGCGCAGGCGGCGGGCCGACAGGTTCGGCCGGTAGCCGGTCGCCCGCACCGCCGCCTCGACCTGCTCGCGCAGGGCGTCGCTGACCGGGCCCTTGCCCAGGGCCCGCGACACGGTCGCGGTGGAAACGCCCGCCGCGCGGGCGACGTCACGGATGCCGACGGTCATCGCCTCGAAAACGTTTTCAGCCTCGTTCGCACCATGGTGGCACCCGGCGCCACCCTGTGCAAGTCCTGACACTCCCCGCCCTAACGGCATCCCTCGCGGGAGTGATTGACAATGGTCGTGAAAACGTTTTCATAGGCGGTAAGCAGAACCCTCGACCAGAATCCATCGCCTTCCGGGAGGAAGCCTCGCCATGCTCGCGCCGACCCCGTCGCTGACGCCGCGCGTCCTGATCCGCACCGCCGCCGCCCCCTCGACCAAGGAGGCCGCCATCCGCGAGGCGGCCCAGCTCCTCGTCGCCGCCGGCTGCATCGACCCGGCCTACGAGGCCAGCATGCTGCGCCGGGAGGAGGTGGCGAACACCTATCTGGGTCACGGTGTCGTGATCCCGCACGGCATGGTCGACGACCGGGCCCTGGTGCGCGAGAGCGGCCTCGCCGTGCTGCAGGTGCCGGCCGGCGTCGCCTGGCACGACGGGCAGGACGCCCACCTGGTGGTGGCGATCGCCGCGCAATCCGATACCCACATCACGGTCCTGCGCCGCCTCACCCGGTTGATCCAGGACGAGGCGCGGCTCGCCCGCCTGCGCACCACGACGGACGCGTCGGAGATCGCCGCGGCCCTCGCCGAGGATGCCGCGGCACCGGGCGCCGCCGGCCCGGCCGCCGACTTCGCCCAGAGCTTTGCCTGGACCGTCGACTATCCGACCGGCCTGCATGCCCGCCCGGCCTCCGCCTGGGTCGAGGCGGCTCGCGCCAGCCCGGCCCGGATCCAGGTCCGCCACGGCGCCGAGGTGGCCGACGCCAAGAACCTCATCGCCCTGCTCCAGCTCGGCCTGCGCGCCGGCGACGAGGCGGTGATCTCGGCCGAAGGCGAGGACGCCCCGGCGGCGCTGGCCCGCCTCAAGGCCACGGTGACCGGCCTCTCCGCCGGCGAGAAGGCCGCGGCGGCCCGCGCCGCGGAGGCCGCCGCCAAGGTCGCCGGCCCGGTGGCGGGCTGGAACCCGTCGGATCCGTGCCGGGTGATCCCCGGCATCGGCGCGAGCCCGGGCCTCGCCATCGCGCCGATCCACGTGCTCGGCCCGACCGAGGTCGCGGTGCCGGACGAGCCCGAGCCCCTGACCCGCGGCGGCGACCGGCTCCACGCCGCCCTGGAGAGCACGGCGGCGCAGCTCAAGGCGCTCGCCGACGATACCGGCCGGCGCCTCGGCCAGGCCGATGCCGGGATCTTCAGGGCGCAAGCCGACCTCATCGCCGACACCGACCTCATCACGCTCGCCTGTCAGCTGATGGTCGAGGGCCACGGCGTCGCCTTCGCCTGGAACCGGGCGGTGGAGCGGATGGCGGACCAGCTCTCGGCGCTGGGCAACCCGGTGCTCGCGGCCCGCGCGGCGGACCTGCGCGATGTCGGCCGCCGGGTGCTGGCGCAGATCGACCCGGCGCTCCAGTCCGGCCACGCCCTGCCCGATCGGCCCTGCCTCCTCGTCGCCTCCGACCTCGCGCCCTCCGACACGGCGGGTCTCGACCCGGCCCGGGTGCTGGGGCTCGCCACCGCGCAAGGCGGTCCGACCTCCCACACGGCGATCCTCGCCCGGACGCTCGGCATCCCGTCGGTGGTGGCGGCCGGCGCCGGCCTGCTCGGGCTGGCATCGGGCCGGACCGCGATCCTCGACGGGACGACGGGACGCCTCTACGTCGATCCGAGCGAGCGCGACCTCGCCGCGGCCGCCGCCTGGCGCGACGACCTGAAGGCGAAGCAGGAGGAGGAGGCCCGCGAGCGCGGCCTGCCGGCCCGCACCCGCGACGGGCACGCGCTGGCCATCGGCGCCAACGTCAACACGCCCGACCAGGTGCCCTTCGCCCTGTCGCAGGGCGCCGAGGGCGTCGGCCTGATGCGCACCGAGTTCCTGTTCCTCGAGCGCGGCGACAGCCCCGGCGAGGACGACCAGTACGCCACCTACCGGGCGATGCTGGAGGCGCTGAACGGCAGGCCGCTGATCGTGCGGGCCCTCGATATCGGCGGCGACAAGCAGGTGCCCCACCTCGCCTTGCCGAAGGAGGAGAACCCGTTCCTCGGCGTGCGCGGCGCCCGGCTGCTCCTGCGCCGGCCCGACCTGATGGAGCCGCAGCTGCGCGCCCTCTACCGCGCCGCGAAGGATTGCGTGCCGGCCGATGCGCCTCGGGCCAAGGACGCGCCGCCGGCCAAGGACGCGCCGCTCTCGATCATGTTCCCGATGATCACCTCGGTGCCGGAGGTGCTGGCCCTGCGGGCGGTCTGCGACCGGATCCGGGCCGAGATCGGGGCGCCGGAGGTGCCGCTCGGCATCATGATCGAGGTGCCGGCCGCGGCGATCCAGGCCGACGCGCTCAGCCCCCATTGCGACTTCTTCTCGATCGGCACCAACGACCTGACGCAGTATGCGCTGGCCATCGACCGCCAGAACACCGATCTCGCGCCCGAGGCCGACTCGCTCCACCCGGCGGTGCTGCGGCTGGTGCGGATGACCTGCGAGGGGGCCGCCCGGCACGGCCGCTTCGTCGGGGTCTGCGGCGGCATCGCCGGCGATCCGTTCGGGGCGGGGCTGCTCGCCGGCCTCGGGGTCCACGAGCTCTCGATGACGCCCCGCGACCTGCCGGCCGTGAAGGCACGCCTGCGCGCCGCCTCGCTGGCCGACCTCAAGGCGCTCGCCGAGGAGGCCTGCGCTCAGCCCGACGCCGCCGCGGTCCGGGCCCTCGACCGGGAGGCGCGCCCGTGACCCGCATTCTCACCCTCACCCTCAACCCGGCGATCGACCGCACCGTCACCCTCGACCGGCTGGCGCCGGGCGAGGTCCACCGCGCCCGCGCGGTCCGCGACGATGCCGGCGGCAAGGGTGTCAACGTCGCGAGCTGCCTCGCCGATTGGGGCCTGCCCGTCACCGTGACCGGCGTGCTCGGCGCCGGCAACGCCGCCGCCTTCGAGGCCCTGTTCTCCGCCAAGGGCATCGACGATCGCTGCGTCTGGGTGCCGGGCGAGACCCGCACCAACCTGAAGCTCGTCGATCCTGCCGGCACCACCGACGTGAACCTGCCGGGCCTCACCCTCGACCCGGCGACCCTGCGGGCGGCCGGCGCGGTGCTGAGCGAGGCTGCCGGCCCCGACACCCTCGCGGTGCTGGCCGGCAGCCTGCCGGCGGGCGCCGAGCCCGGCCTCTACGCCGCGCTGACCGCCGAGCTGAAGGCGCGGGGCGCCCGGGTGCTGCTCGACGCCTCCGGCCCCCCGCTCGCCGCTGCGCTCGGCGCCGCGGTGCTGCCCGACGCGGTCAAGCCGAACCGGCACGAGCTGGAGGAATGGGCCGGCCGCCCCCTCCCCGCCCTCGCCGACGTGGTTGCGGCGGCCCGTGACCTCGTGCGGCGCGGCATCCCGCTCGTGGTCGTCTCCCTCGGGGCGGAGGGCGCGGTGTTCGTGCGGGCCGATGACGCCCTGCACGCGCTGGCGCCCGCGACCGAGGTGGCGAGCACCGTCGGGGCCGGCGACGCCCTGGTGGCCGGGCTGGTGGCCGGCCTCTGCGCGAATGCGAGCCTCGCCGACACCGCCCGCCTGGCGCTCGCCTTCGCGGCCGGCAAGCTGACCCGGGCGGGAGCGAACCTGCCGGGGCGGGAGCAAGTCGAGGCGATCGCCAGGGGTATCGAGGTCCGTGCGCTGACCGCCGAGCAAGCCTGAGACTCGAACAGTCTTTCGAAACGAAAAATCGAAATCCCGCCCCACAGGTCATACCGGAACTCTCCGAAGGTGAAATCCCGGGATCCGGAAGCACATTCGATGCAGAGCGAAGGTGTAATCGTTCCGATGCATTCCAAATCACTTGTGATTCTGGATTTCGGGCTCCGCTGCGCGGCCCCGGAACGACCCGGAGGGTGGGACGAGCGAACAGCCAGATCAAGCAGAAGACCGAGGAGGAACACCCGATGACCCACCTGGTAGCCGTCGTCGGCGGCGGTGATCTGAGCACCCATGCGGTGCTGGCGGCGGAGGCCCTGCGCCGGGCGGCGGGACGGCGCAACCAGCGCCTCGACGTCGAGCTGCGCGGCCGCGGCGCGACCGGCGCTCCCCTGAGCGAAAGCGCGATCCGCGACGCCGACGCGGTGCTGCTCGTCGGCAACGGCGATCTCGGCGAGGGCCGCTTCGGCGCGCTGCGCCGGGCCAAGGCCGCGATCGAGGATGTGCTCACCGACGTGGAGGGCGTGATCGACCGGGCGCTCGCAGGCGCCGGTCCCGCGTCGGGCGCCGCTGCATCGGGCGCGCCCGCGCCGGGCGGCACGGACCGGAGGCGCATCGTCGCCATCACCTCCTGCCCGACCGGCATCGCCCACACCTTCATGGCGGCCGAAGGCATCCAGGCGGCGGCGCAGGCGCTCGGCCATGCGGTCCGGGTCGAGACGCAGGGCTCGGTCGGCGCCCGCGACGCGCTCACGCCCGAGGAGATCGCGGCGGCCGACATCGTGCTCATCGCCGCCGATACCGGCGTCGACCGCGGGCGCTTCTCCGGCAAGCGGGTCTACGCCACCACCACGAAGGCGGCGATCCGCGACGGCAAGGGCCTGATCGCCACCGCCCTCAAGGATGCTGAGCTGCAGGGCGCCGAGGCCACCGAGGCCGGCCCCGCCCGCCCGGCCGCCGCCGAGACGAAGGCCGGCGCCTACAAGCACCTCATGACCGGCGTGTCGTTCATGCTGCCCTTCGTGGTGGCGGGCGGCCTCCTGATCGCCCTCGCCTTCGCGTTCGGCGGCATCGACGCGATGTCGCCCGAGAACAAGGGGACGCTCGGCTTCGCCCTCGGCGAGATCGGCGCCAAGGCGGCCTTCGCGCTGATCGTGCCGGCGCTCGCCGGCTACATCGCCTATTCCATCGCCGACCGGCCCGGCATCGCGCCCGGCATGATCGGCGGCATGCTGGCGGCCAACCTCAATGCGGGCTTCCTCGGCGGCATCGTGGCGGGCTTCATCGCCGGCTACACCGTGTCGTTCCTCAGCCGCTCGATCCGCCTGCCGAAGAACCTGGAGGGCCTGAAGCCGGTCCTGATCCTGCCGCTCCTCGGCACCCTGGTGACCGGCCTCCTGATGGTCTACGTCGTCGGCGTGCCGGTGGCGGCCTTGCTGGCGGCGCTGACCGGCTGGCTCAAGGGCATGCAGGGCGCGAGCGCGCTGGTGCTCGGCCTGATCCTCGGCGCCATGATGGCGGTCGACATGGGCGGGCCGATCAACAAGGCGGCCTATGCCTCCTCGGCGGCGCTGATCTCCTCGGGCATCTACACCCCGATGGCCGCGGTGATGCTCGCCGGCATGACCCCGCCGCTCGGCATCGCGCTGGCCACCCGGCTCTTCCCCGGCCGCTTCACCGCCCAGGAGCGCGAGGCCGGCACCGCCGCGGCGGTGCTGGGCGCCGCCTTCATCACCGAGGGCGCGATTCCCTTCGCGGCCGCCGACCCGTTGCGGGTGATCCCCGCCCTCGTCGCCGGCTCGGCCGTGGCCGGTGCGATCTCGATGACCCTCGGCGTCGCGCTGCGCGTCCCCCATGGCGGCCTGTTCGTGCTGCCGATCCCCAACGCCATCACCCCGGTCTTCGGCGCGGTGGTCGCCCTCGTCGCCGGCACGGTGATCACGGCGGTGCTGGTCGGCGTGTTCAAGAAGCGGGCGGCCTGAGCGGCCGTCCTTCCGATGGCGTCGCGCGCCGCCGCGTGGCACGGTGGAGTGTCGCACCCCCGGCGATCCCGCGGGTCCTTGCGGCACATCTGTCGGAGCTGGGCGGCGCGTCGACATGGCGGCGATCGGACAGGTCACCCTGGATCTGGTCCAGGCGGTGAAGGCGGCGCGGAGCACGGCCGAGGTCACGGCTTTGCTCACCCGCGCGGGCGGGATCTTCGGCTACGAGCGCTTCGCCATCGCCGGGGTGCCGCAGAGCGCCGGCGAGAACCTGCCCGACCGGCTGCTGCTGATGCACTGGCCGGAGGAATGGGCCACCCGCTACGTCGAGCGTGCCTACGTCCAGCACGACCCGGTGATGGCGCATGTGCGGCGCACCACCACGCCGTTCCTGTGGTCGGAGGTCCGGGTCGACCGCGACGCGGCCCTGGCCCGGCGGATCATGGGCGAGGCCCCGGCCTTCGGCCTCGGCGACGGCTTCTGCGTTCCGATCCACGACATCGACGGCACCGAGAGCGCCGCCTCGTTCGGTGCCCCGCGGATGGACCTCTCGGACGAGGCCCGGGCCGGGCTCCACCTCCTGGCGATCTACGCCCACCTCGCCTCGCGCAGCCTCGGCCCCGCCGTGCCGGCTCGGCCGGTCCGGTCCGGCGCCGCCCCGCGCTGCACCCGGCGCGAGATCGAGTGCATCCGCTGGGCCGCCGCCGGCAAGACTGGCTGGGAGACCTCCGAGATCCTGTCCCTGTCGCAGCGCACGGTCGAGGATTACCTGCGCAACGCCGCCCGCAAGCTCGGCGCCGTCAACCGGGTCCAGCTCGTCGCCCAGGCGATGCGCGAGGGGCTGATCGATTAGCATGACGGTCCCCTGCCCGCTCTCAGCCGATGCGGGCCGGATGATCCTCACGTCGCCCCTCGCCGCCTCAGGCATGAGTCTTGCTGCGGGATATTGGACGGGAGGCTCGTGGACAGGGACCTGGATGCTGCCGTGATCCGGGCGTTCGCGGGAATTCAACCCTGGCGGGAATACGGCGCTACACACGCGTTCGAGGCGATAGCCTCGTTCGGGCGATCGAGCAGTTGGAGGCAGCGTGACCCCATACGACTTGGACACCCGCTTTGCGCAGGTTTTTGCGGCTCGCTCACGTTCTCTGGACGCGAGCCTCAAGGATCAGCCCGAGACCCGCGAGCGTGAGAAGAGGGCGCTGGACGAAGCCCTCGCCACGACGCGCTCACAGGGCGTGGAGGTCGGTAAGTCCTCGGCGCGACGACGCCACCATCACCCCGACCACCTCTGAGGTTGCGGGCTTCACGCTCCGCGCGTCCGTGACGAACGGGTACGCCGTGCTTCAGTGAGGGCGGCATCGTCGCGGGCACGGGCGTCGAGAAGAGCGTCGTGGCCGACGGCCGCCTGCGCGGGTCGGCCTCGGCGTGGTCATTCCCGGCATCCGCGCCCGGCATTCGCGCTCGCAAGCGCGAGATCCGCTACGATGGGCGGCGCGATCGCGACCCGTCGCCGCATCGCCACCTGCAATGACAAGCTCGCCGGAGACGTTGCCGCGCCTCCCGCCTCGGCTGCCGTCGTCGCATGCCGGGGCCGATCGAGTCTCGACCCTGGACCACGATCCGTCCGGGAGCCCGAGTCGAACTCCAGATCTTCGCCGCGATGCGGCGCGGCGGCCGACGGCCCATGACGCTGGTGAGGCGCTGCATCGTCTTCAGGCATGACCCGGATCCGCTTGCCTCTCGAAATCCTCTCTTCGTGGCCTTCCTGTCCCTTGAACCTCAAGTTGCTACCGCTTCCTAAAATCAAATAATTTTTTCAAAACTATACAATCAGTAACACTTTCAATATCACCCTGACGAGATCGTGGCCCGAGCCTCGCGACCTCAGCACACCGTAAATTTACGGACTATAACATTCTAGGTTCAAAGATCATGAAGGGCGCCAGAGCAAGGAGCCCTGATCTTGATCACGATCATCGATCGCGAAAACTACCGCGACAACGCGGAGCTTCTCGACAGGATATATTGCTTCCGCCATCGCCTGTTCGTCGAGACCATGCGGTGGGAGGCGTGTCGCAAGCCGGACGGGCGCGAGCGCGACCAGTTCGACGGGCCCGAGTGCATCCACGTCGCCGGGATCGACGACGGCGAGGTCGTCTCCTACTCGCGCCTGCTGCCGACGACCCGGCCGCATCTTCAGACCCATGTCTACCCGCAGATCCTCCAGGGTGCGACGGCGCCGAGCGGCCCGCGCATCTTCGAGTGGACCCGCTGCGGCGCCGCGCCCTGGCGGCGCGCGTCGGCTACCGCGAAGGATCCGGTCGCCGGGCGCCAGTTCGTGGCGGTGGCGGAGCTGACCGGGCTGATGGGCCTCGACGGCTACCTGATCCAGGCCCACCCGATCATGATCACCCACCTGTCGACGCTCGGCTGGGACATCGAGCCCCTGGCGCTGCCGATGGTCTATGACGGCAGCCCCCTGGTGCCGTTCCTCGCCCGCTGGACGCCGGCGACCGCCGACACCACCCGGGCGGTGTTCGGGCTCGACGGCACGCCCTACGACGTGCCACGCGGGCTCGGGCGCGGCATCGCGGAGCGCGGCCGTCCCGGCCTGCGCCTGTCCTGACGCACGCTGCCGGTCGCGGCCCTACTCGACCCCGGCCGGGGGCTTCAGGGTCGCGCCGATGCGCGAGGACACGATGACCGCCTGCGTCCGGCTCTCGACGCCGAGCTTCTGCAGGATCGCCGAGACGTGTGCCTTCACGGTCGCCTCGGAGACGCCGAGCTCGTAGGCGATCTGCTTGTTGAGCAGCCCTTCGGACAGCATCATCAGCACCCGCACCTGCTGGGGCGTCAGGGTGGCGAGGCGGCGCATCAGGTCGGCCGTCTCCTTGTCCTCGGAGGCCGACAGCTCGATGTCCGGCGGCGACCAGTGGCCGCCGGCGAGCACCTGGCCGATCGCCTCGCCGATGCGGTCGACCTCGAGGGATTTCGGGATGAATCCGGCGGCGCCGAAATCGAGGGCGCGGCGGATCACCACCGGGTCCTCGTTGGCCGAGACGATCACCACCGGGATCGCCGGGTGCTGGGCCCGCAGGTAGATCAGCCCGGAGAAGCCCTGCACCCCTGGCATCGTCAGGTCGAGGAGGACGAGGTCGATTTCGGGCTCCTCGTCGAGGATCCTCGTCAGCGGTTCGAGCCCGCTCGCCTCGATGATCCGGGCGCCGGGCAGGACTGCCGTCACGGCCCCGCGCAGGGCGCCGCGAAACAGCGGGTGGTCGTCCGCGACGACGATGGTGGTCTCGGAACCCAACGCACTCCCCGCCACGGCACCCGCGCTCCTCGGCGCTCTTCGGCCTGCTTCTTTCGTCTGTATAGCTTTTTCTGGCGGGCTTGAAACTGGAGGCTTTGCGCTATCCACGCCGGCGCTGCGGCCGGCCAGGTGCGCAGGGCGTGACCGGCCGGCGGTTTCCCGGCCGTATCGCGACCCGCTCGGGCATTGCTTTAGTCGAGCGCGCCGGTGAGGGCGGCCGCGACGGGCTCGACATAGCCCCGCGCCACCAGCTCGGGACGAGGAGCGGACCGCGGAGAGGCCGGGACCGGCTGGGGTGTCGTGGACAGTTCCGCCCGGGGCCGCAGGCTCCCGCTGTCGCGTGCCATCTCCCGCATGATGGGCGGAAACACGGTCACCGCGGAGGAACGATCCTGCGCATGGGCCGGCCACGCGCCAAGGACGAGAAGAGAAAACGCGAAATATTTCATGGCTGCTCTCACCGAGACATCGAACCGATTTGCGAATTACAATACAATAATCATAAAATTTGCTGCGGTGCAATATGAAATATTTTGCAGTTCCTCGTGACGATATTGATTTGACGATATTATGATCAAAGGTGCGATGTAACGAGTGATGGCCTAGGGGTAACCTCGGAAAAGCGGCCGACCCCGCGTTTTTGCAGGAAATGCGAAAACACAGGTGCCGCTGTCGATGCTCCGGCCCGGTGTGCCGGTTGCAGGATTGTGCGAGTGCGAAGAGCGGCGCGGCACGCCGCCCGGCCGCTTGGGCAGGGCCTTGGCGGCCGGTCAGGCGCCGACGAGATGCAGCACGATCTCGCGCCGGTGCGGCCGGTCGCGGTGCTCGATCAGATAGATCCCCTGCCAGGTCCCGAGCGCCAGCCGGCCCTCGACCAGCGGGATCGTCAGCGCCGCGTCGGTGAGCAGGGTGCGGATATGGGCCGGCATGTCGTCCGGCCCCTCGATGCTGTGGATATACGGCTCGCCCCGCGGCGCCAGCCGGTCGAGGGCGGTCATCAGGTCGGTGCGCACGTCCGGGTCGGCATTCTCCTGGATCGTCAGGGAGGCCGAGGTGTGCCGGCAGAACACCGTCAGCAACCCGTGGCGCAGGCCGGCCTCGCGCACGAAGCCGGCGGCCTCGGCGGTGATGTCGGTGAAGCCGGGGCCTCTCGTCTCGACCACGAGGCGGCCGGTGGCCTGGCGGGCGACGGTGCCCTCGCTGAGCGTCTCGACGCGTCTCATCCGGCGATCTCCCGTCCGGGGTGAACCTCAGTCTCGCCGCGGGCGAGGATGCGCTCCAGCACGTCGATCCGGTCGGCCTCGGCCGGCGGCTTGTCCCAGCGGATGCGGCTGACCCGGGGAAACCGCATCGCCACGCCCGACTTGTGCCGGGTCGAGCGCTGCACGCCCTCGAAGGCGATCTCCAGCACCAGCCCCTTGGCGAGACCGTACTCGACCTCCCGCACCGGGCCGAATCGCTTGGTGGTGTGGTTGCGGACGTAGCGGTCGAGCTTGCCCAGCTCCTCGTCGGTGAAGCCGTGATAGGCCTTGCCCACCGGCACCAGCTCCTCGGCGCCGTCCGGCGCCTCGCGCCAGACCCCGAACGTGTAGTCGGAGTAGAACGACGAACGCTTCCCGTGGCCGCGCTGGGCGTACATCATCACGGCGTCGACGAGGTAGGGCTCGCGCTTCCACTTCCACCACGGGCCCTTCGGCCTGCCAGGCTGGTAGGCGCTGGCGAGCCGCTTGAGCATCACCCCCTCGATCGCGTCGGCATCCGGCCCCGCACCGACCGATGCGGGGTCGGCCCGCGCGGCAGCCAAGGCCTGCCAATCCGCGAACGGCACCAGCGGCGAGAGGTCGATGCGGGCGTGGTCGAGCCCGGCGACGAAGGCCTCGAGCCGCGCCCTCCGCTCGCGGAACGGCAGCGGCCGCAGATCCTCGTCGCCCTCCGCCAGGAGGTCGTAGGCGCGGACATGGGCCGGGAAGTCCTGCAGAAGCTTTCCGGTCACGGCCTTCCGGTTGAGGCGCTGCTGCAGGACGTTGAAGCTCTGCACCCGCTCCTCGCGCAGGATCAGCAGCTCGCCGTCGAGGGCGCCCGCGAAGGTGATCGCCTCGGCGAGGTCCGGGAAGGCTTGCGTGATGTCCTCGCCGGTGCGCGAGTAGATCTTCTGGACCTGGCGGCCGTCGCGGTCGCGCCCGCCGGCGAGCTGGACCCGGATGCCGTCCCACTTCCACTCGGCCGAGAACGCGGCGGCGTCGAGCTTCTCGAGGTCGGCCTCCTCCTCGATCGGGTGCGACAGCATCGGCGGCCGGAACGGCGCCGGGTTGACCGATTCCGGCGGGCCGGCGCGGCCCTCGACCCAGGCGAACAGTGCCGGATAGGGCGCCTCCAGCCCGTGCCAGACCTCCTCGACCGCGTCGGCCTCGTGCCCGCCGAGGCTCGCCACCGCGGTCTTGGCGAGGCGCGCCGAGACGCCGACCCGGAGCTCCCCGGTGATGAGCTTCAGGAGCGCCCAGCGCCCGGTCTCGTCGAGGGCGTCGAGCCAAGCGGCCAGCCGCGCCGGCAGCTCGCCCTTGCCGATGGTGCCCAGAGCCTCCACGACCTCGGAGAGCGTCGGCACCGGCGGGTTGTTGTGGCCGGGGCCCGGCTCGGTGCCCGGTTCCTGTTTCGATCGTGCCGGCCAGATCAGCGCCGTCGATTCGGCGAGGTCGCCGACGTAGTTGTGCGACATCCGGAAGAGCACCGGGTCGACCCGCTCCTCGACGAGGCCGCGGATCAGCCCGGGCTTGGCCTCGCGGAAGCTGAGCGAGCCGGTCATGGCGGCGAGCGCGTAGCCGCGGTCCGGGTCGGGGGTATGGCGGAAGAAGTCCTGGAGCAGGCGCAGCTTGGCGTTGCGGCGCGGCTCGTAGGCGAGGCGGTCGAGGAGGTGGGCGAAGTCGTTCACGCGGCATTCTCCGCATCCGTGCCCTCTGCCGCCTGCCGCGGCTCGGGTTCCGCCTCGCCCTCGTCGCCGTAGCCCAGCATGTGCAGGGGCTTCGCCCGGATGCCTTGCGTACCGCACCAATGCACCAGGGCGTCCTCCTGGCCGTGGGTGACCCAGACCTCGCCGGCGCCGGTGTCGCGGATGGTGCGGCACAGGTCGTCCCAGTCCGAGTGGTCGGAGATGACGAGCGGCAATTCCACGCCCTTCTGGCGCGCGCGGGCCCGCACCCGCATCCAGCCCGAGGCGAAGCCGGTGACGGGATCGGGGAATTTTCGCGACCACAGGTCCTGGATCGCCGAGGGCGGACAGATCACGATCTTGCCGCCGAGCTTCGGCCGTTCCGCCGCCACGACCTTGACCGTCTCGCCGAGCGGAATGCCCTCGCGGCGGTAGAGGTCGGTCAGCTTCTCCATCGCCCCGTGCAGGTAGATCGGCTCCGAGAAGCCTTCCTCCCGCAGGAGCGCCATCACCCGTTGCGCCTTGCCCAGCGCGTAGGCGCCGACGATGTGGGTGCGCTCCGGGAACAGCCGCACCGAGTCGATGAGCTTGCGCACCTCGTCGCGGGCGACCGGATGGCGGAAGACCGGCAGGCCGAAGGTCGCCTCGGTGATGAACACGTCGCAGGGCACCACCTCGAAGCCGAGGCAGGTCGGGTCGCGGGCGCGCTTGTAATCGCCCGAATTGACGATCCGGCAGCCCCCCCGCTCGATCGCGATCTGCGCCGAGCCGAGGACGTGGCCGGCGGGGTGGAAGCGCACCGTGACGTCGTTGAGCCGGATCGCCTCGCCGAGCCGCGCCTCCTGTCGGGTCCGGCAGAAATCCTCGCCGTAGCGCACCGCCATGATGCGCAGGGTTTCCGGCGTCGCCAGCACCGCGCCGTGCCCGGCCCGGGCGTGGTCGGCATGGCCGTGGGTGATGAGGGCGCGCGGCACCGGGCGGACCGGATCGATGTGGAAGTCGCCGGGGGGGCAAAAGAGCCCCTCGCGGGTCAGGGTGAGCAGATCGGTCGGGCGCGGCGCCATTGATCCCCGTCGGAGGACGCAAAGCCTCTTGAGGGAGGCGGGCCTGCGTATATAGGCGGTCCTCCCGGTCCGTCCTCTCCCCTCCGCCCTCCCCCGGAATCATCCGCGATGCCCGTCCGCTCTTCCGGCGACCTCCTCGCCGACCGCCGCTACGCCTGGGCCGAGGCGGCATGGGCCGAGGGTGACGCGGGCGCTGCTGCGGACCTCGCGTCCCAGGTTCTGGACATCGCCCCCGGCTACGGCCCGGCCTGGCTGCTGCTCGGCCGCGCCCGCGCCGCCGATCCGGGCACGCGGGCGGGTGCCGCCGAGGCGTTCCGGGCGGCGCTCGCCCTCGATCCGGAGGATTCCCTGGGCATCCGCCTTCACCTCTCGGAACTCGGCTTGTGTGCCCCCGGCTTGGGGGATTCCGGCGAGACGGCCGGGGAGGCGATCTCGCCGGCCTATGTGCGGGCGCTGTTCGACGGCTATGCCGGGCGCTTCGAGCGTCATCTGGTGGAGGGCTTGGGTTATTGCGGCCCTGCGCTGATCCGCGACGCCCTTCTGCGTCTGCGGGGCCCGGAGGCCCGGTTCGGCCACGTCCTCGATCTCGGCTGCGGCACCGGCCTGATGGCCCGCGCGCTCGCCGGGCTCGCCGGCACGCTGACCGGCATCGATCTCTCCCCCCGCATGCTGGCCGAGGCGCGCCGCACCGGCCTCTATGCCCGGCTGCACGAGGGCGACCTGCGGACCGCGCTCGCCGCCGAGCCGCCTTCGCGCGCCGACCTCGCGGTGGCGGCCGACGTGTTCATCTATCTGCGCGAGATCGGCCCGGCGCTGCGCGAGGTGGCCCGGGTGCTGGGGCCCGGCGGCCTGTTCGCCTTCACGGTCCAGGGCCAGACGGGCGAGCGCGGCGCCGTGCTGGGGGCCGACGGGCGCTACGCCCACGGCGTCGAAACGGTGCGCGAGGACGCGGCGGCGGCGGGGCTCGCGGTCGCCGTGCTGGAGCCGGCGGAGATCCGGCGGCAGAACGGGGCGGCCGTGCCGGGGTGGCTGGTGGTGCTGGCGCGGTGAGCGCCCGGGACGGCCGCTCGACGGTTCCTCTTCCCGCTGCGGCATTCCGGGGCCGCGCAGCGGAGGCCGGAATGACCAGGGCGGTGTCAGGACCGGAGGTTGCCGGCGCGACGGCGAGCGCCTCGCGCCGCCGCGCTCAGCGCCGCCGCCCCTCCGCGGAGGCCTCCGACATCAGCCGGCCGAGGCTGCGCTGGTCGAGGCGGGCCGGCGCCGTGCCGGCCTTCTGGGGGGCGATCGTGCCGGTGGTCGGCGGATCGATCGCCGCCGCGAGGGCCGGGCTCGGCGCCCGGTCCTTCTCGCGAAGGGCGATCCAGTTCGCGGCCGTGGTCAGCGCGGCGATCGCGATGATGATTTTGATTCCACCGGTGAGGAGGCGCCACATGACTGGTCGGGACCCGCGATCTCGGTTCAGGGCCGTCGATCCGACCCGCGCCGCCAGTCTTGGGCCACAATGCTTAACGGGCGGCCCCCGAAGCTCAAGCCGGAGCCGTCCCACAACGGGAGACGACGGACTAGGTCGAACGGCAAGACTGAATGGCAAAATCAAACGGAAGACCGCCGGCCTCCGGTGAAGTTCTGGTGGGCCATGCGCCAGGGTCGCGGTTCCTGTTCCCCGAACCCGTGACGCTCCTGCGACTGCTCGGCCCACTGAGCCTCACAGGAATGGGTTGCAGAGAACTGGTCCGCCCCACCCCGTCGTCGCCGACCTCTTTGCCGCACAGCCCGGATGGGTTCCGGAAGCCTCCGGGCGCGCCGGCATCGAGGACGGTCCGTGTAGGCCAGACCGGGGCGGCGGGGCAACCGGAATGCGGAGCCGCCGCTTGCGTCTAAACGCGCGCCCCGAGCGATCTTGACCGGACCGCGAAAAACCCGGCGGGCGCGGGGCCCGCCGGGTCGAATCAGGGTCCCGGGCCGCCCCGATCGGCCGTCCGGATTCAGCGCAGCGAGCCGCAGAAGCGCTGGATGCGGCGGCAGGCCTCTTCCAGGAGCTGGTTCGAGGTCGCGTAGGAGATGCGCAGGTTGGGCCCTAAGCCGAAGGCCGAGCCGTGCACCGAGGCGACGCCCTCGGCCATCAGCAGCTCCGTGACGAAGTCCTCGTCGGTCTCGATCACCTTGCCGGACTCGGTGCGCTTGCCGATCAGCTCGGCGCAGGACGGGTAGACGTAGAACGCGCCCTCCGGCGTCGGGCAGCGCAGGCCGTTGGTCTGGTTCAGCATCGACACGACGAGGTCACGCCGGGTCTGGAACGCGGCCCGGAACTCGGCCAGGTGGTCCTGCGGCCCGTCGAGAGCGGCGACCGCCGCCCATTGCGAGATCGTCGCCGCGCCCGAGGTCTGCTGGCCCTGGACGAAGTCCATCGCCTTGATGAGCGGCTCGGGGCCGGCGGCGTAGCCGATGCGCCAGCCGGTCATCGCATAGGACTTCGAGACGCCGTTCATGGTCAGCGTCCGCTCGTAGAGCGCCGGCTCGACCTGGGCCGGGGTCACGAAGGTGAAGTCGCCGTAGACCAGATGCTCGTACATGTCGTCGGTGAGCACCCAGACGTGGGGATGGCGCACCAGCACGTCGGTCAGCGCCTTCATCTCGGCGTGGCTGTAGGCGGCGCCCGACGGGTTCGAGGGCGAGTTGAGGATCACCCACTTGGTCCTGGGGGTGATGGCGCGCTCCAGCTCCTCGGGCTGGAGCTTGAAGTTCGTCGCCATCGTGGTCTCGGCGAAGACCGGGGTGCCGCCGCACAGGCCGACCATCTCCGGGTAGGACACCCAGTAGGGCCGCGGGATCACCACCTCGTCGCCCGGGTTCAGGGTGGCGAGCAGCGCGTTGTAGATCACCTGCTTGCCGCCGGTGCCGACGATGGTCTGGCTCGGCTTGTAGTCGAGGTCGTTCTCGCGCTTGAACTTGCGGGCGATCGCCTCGCGCAGAGGCACGATGCCGGAGACCGGCGGGTACTTGGTCTCGCCGCGGGCGATCGCCTCGACGGCGGCCTGCTTGATGTGCTGGGGCGTGTCGAAATCCGGCTCGCCGACCGACAGGCTGATGACGTCGCGCCCCTGGGCCTTCAGGTCCCGCGCCTTCTGAGTCATCACGATGGTGGCGGAGGGTTTCACGCGCGAGAGGGCGTCGGCCAGAAAGCCCATGATGTCGACTCCAGGAACCGTGAGAACCACGAAAGCTTTGGAAAGGTGCCCGGCTCCGGCCGCTGGCCGTCCGGGTCTTCGAGCGGGCGGGACCCTAGTCGCGCGCGCCATCGCGGGCAAGCCGGGCGATGCCCGAAGAAGAGGCTGTCCCGGCTCGCGAAATCGCCGGTCCTGGACAGCCGGGTCGGCATCGTGACACCGTACTGGAGACGGCACGGCATCCCGGCGGGGATCCCGGCGAGGATGGCGGCGATGGGCGAGGCGGAGCGCGTGACCCGGGCGAGCGCGGCGATCGGCCTGGCGATCGACCACGCGGCCTGCGATCCCGCCGCCTGGGACGGGGTGATGGCCGAGATCGGCCGCGTCCTGCCGGGGATCTGGCCGGTGCTCCAGATCGTCGAGGCCGAGGCCGCGACCGGGCTGCCGCTGGTTCATGCGGGCTGGGACCCCGCCGACGTCGAGGCCTACGAGGCGCATTACGGCGCGGTGAACCCATGGATCTCGGTGATCCTCGGCACGCCCGCGATGGTGCCGATGCATTCCGAGGTGCGGATGCCGGCCTCGTCCCTGCGCCACACCGAATTCCACGCCGGCTGGCTGTCGCGCCTCGGCGGCATGACCGCCTCGAGCGGGATCAAGCTCGTCGATGCCGGCGGCCGCCTGGCGGTGCTGAACCTCCAGCACGACCGTGCCCGGGCGGCCCGCGACCATGCCTGGCTGGCGGCGCTGATGATGCGGATCGGGCCGCGGATGCGCCGCGCGATCGAGACGAACCGGGCCTGCTTCCCGGCGGGTGCCGTCCGCGTCCCCGAGGAGACGCTGCTCGCGCGGGTTGCCGACCCGGCCTTCGTGGTCACCCGCGACCTGCGCCTCGTCGAGGCGAGCCGGGCCGGCGACGCGCTGCTGAGCGAGGGCGAGGTCGTGCGGGTCGGCGCCCTCGACCGGCTCGAGATCCGCCAGCCCCGCCTCGCTGCCGCGGCCGTGCGGGAGGTCGCCCTGGCCTGCGGCGACGGCCCGGCCGATCACGCTGCGGCGAGGCCGGTGGCGACGGAGGCGGGACGCTGGGGCGTCACCGCGATCGGCCTGCGCCGGGATCTGCGCGGCCTGCTCGGGATGGCGCGGCTCCTGGTGCCGGATCCCCTCGTCCTGCTGGTGCTGCGCCGGGCCGCCGGCGGGAGCCGCTCGGCGCGGGACCGTTCGATCCGGGACCGCGCGATCCAGGATCGCTCGATAATACAGGATCGCTTGGCCGATCTCGGCCTCTCCCCGGCGGAGAGACGGCTCGCCGTCCTGATGGACGGGTCGCGCTCCCTCGTTCAGGCCGCGGGAGCCCTCGGCATCCGCCACGAGACCGCCCGCTCGCAGCTGCGCCAGGTCTTCGCGAAGCTCGGGGTGTCGCGACAATCCGAGCTCGCCGTGTTCATCCTCCGGCTCGCGGACCACGCCTGAGCCGGAGGCTGTTCCGGCCTTTAGGCCGGGATCACGTCCACGATCTCGTAGGTGTCCGGATCGATGATGACGATGTCGTCGCCGACCAGCACGTAGCGGAAGCCGCGATAGGCCGGCACCAGGGTGAGGATCGCCGGCGGCAGGGCGTGCAGGGTGACCGAGCGCGGCACCGCCACGCCGGCCCGGAGGGCGAAGTTGACCCCCGTCAGCGGCCGCACGCCGGAGCGCACGATGGTCTGTCGGAACTCGGTGCGCTGGGTGGTGTCGAGGCGCGAGACCGCGCCCCGGGCCTCGCCGCGGACGCCACCGCGCTCGCCGCGCTCGGCTCCACGCTCACCGCGTTCGCCACGCTCGGTCCCACGCTCACCGCGTTCGCCACGCTCGGTCCCACGCTCACCGCGTTCGCCACGCTCGGTCCCACGCTCGCCGCGTTCGCCACGCTCGGTCCCACGCTCGCCGCCGCGCTCACCGCGCTCGGCACCCCGTTCGCCGCGCTCGCCCTGCGCTGCGCCACGGCCGCCCGGCTCGGCCCCGCGGCCGCCGGCGCCCGGCTGCTGGGCTCCCTCGCCGCCGGCCCGTCCGCCGGGCGCGCCCGGCTGCGCGCCTGCGCCGCCTGCCTGACCGGCTCCGCCGCCCGGCTGCGCCGCGCCGGCGCCCCCGCCGCGCGGACCGGCCGCGCCGCCCGCACCGCCGCCGGCGCCCGCTCCTCCGACTCCGGCACCGCCTCCGGCGCCACCTGCACCGCCGCCGATGCCCGCGCCGCCGCCGGCACCGCCACCAGCACCACCACCGGCTCCACCGGCGCCGGCACCCGCGGCCCCGCCACCGCCAGCCCCGCCGCCGGCACCCCCGGCACCGCCCTGCGCGAACGCGGTCGCCGCGCCGAGGACCAGCACGGCGGCCGTCATCGTTCCGCGAAGCATCTTGCCGTGGAGCATCTTGCCGCGAATCAGCTTGCTCATGACCCTCTCCCGCCACCGCACCCGCACGGCCGATGGCGCGGGTCGCTGCAGTGCCGGGCCGCAACGGAGACGTGTGGAAAATGGTTCCGCGCCATCGCCCGGCCCGGAAGGGGCCGGGCGGGCCGTCGTCAGCCGATCGCCTCCGCCACCGCGAGCCCGCAGGCCGCCGTGTCGGCGTTGCCGCCGAGGTCGCGGGTGCGCAGGGTGCGCTCGGCCAGCACCCGCTCGATGCCGGCGACGATCTCGGCCGCGGCGTCCTTCTCGCCCAGATGCTCCAGCATCATCGCGCCGGACCAGATCTGGCCGATCGGGTTGGCGATGCCCTGGCCGGCGATGTCCGGCGCCGAGCCGTGGACCGGCTCGAACAGCGACGGAAAATCGCGGTCCGGGTTGATGTTGCCCGACGGTGCGATGCCGATCGTGCCGGTGCAGGCGGGGCCGAGATCCGACAGGATGTCGCCGAAGAGGTTGGAGGCCACCACCACGTCGAACCAGTCCGGATGCAGCACGAAGTGGGCGGTCAGGATGTCGATGTGGTACTTGTCCCAGGCGACGTCGGGGTAGTGGCGCGCCATCTCCTGCACCCGCTCGTCCCAGTACGGCATGGTGATCGAGATGCCGTTCGACTTGGTAGCCGAGGTCAGGTGCTTCTTGGGCCGGGAACTTGCCAGCTCGAAGGCGAATTTCAGCACCCGGTCGGTGCCGCGGCGGGTGAAGACCGATTCCTGCACGGCGAATTCGCGGTCGGTGCCCTGGAACATCCGGCCGCCGACCGAGGAATACTCGCCCTCGGTGTTCTCGCGCACGACCCAGAAATCGATGTCGCCGGGCTTGCGGCCGGCCAGCGGGCTCGGCACGCCGGGCATCAGCCGCACCGGGCGCAGGTTGATGTACTGGTCGAACTCGCGCCGGAACAGGATCAGCGAGTTCCACAGCGAGACGTGGTCCGGGATCTTCTCCGGCCAGCCGACGGCGCCGAAGAAGATCGCGTCGTGGCCGCCGATCTGCGCCTTCCAGTCCTCCGGCATCATGCGGCCGTGCTTGGCGTAGTAGTCGTAGGACGAGAAGTCGAACCAGTCCTGCTGCAGCGTGAAGCCGTGGCGCTTGGCCGCCTGCTCCAGCACGCGCACGCCCTCCGGCACCGTCTCCTTGCCGATGCCGTCCCCGGGGATCACGGCGATACGATAGGTCCGCTTGGCTGACGGCATGGGCATCTCCTCCTGTTATGGTCTCCCGCCGTCGCGCATCGCGCGGGCTCGGTCAATCGCCGTTCACGCCACCTCTCCGACGCTCGCCCTGCGCTGGCGGTCGAGCTCGTCGCTGTAGCGCTTGAGGGTGTGCTTCTCGGTGAGGATGCCGATCACCCGGGCGGCCTCGCGGCTCTCGACCACCGCCAGAGCCTCGCTCTCGGCCTTGTCGAACAAGGCGACCGCCTCCTTGGCGTTCATCTGCGGCAGCAGCATCTGGTCGCGGTAGCGCAGCAGGTCGGCGACCTTCGTCTCCGCCGCCTTGTCGTCGATGGGGGCGGCATGCGCCTCGGCCACCAGCACGATGCCGGCATAGAGCCCGGCCTCGTCGACCGCGACGACCTGGGTGCCGGAGCCGAGCGGGAAGGCGCGCCGGAACGCCGCCAGCGTCGTGTCGGTCCGCACGGTGCGCACCTCCCGGCGCATCAATTGGCCGACGGTGAGGCTGCGGATCCAGCCGACGTCGTGGGCACTGCGGATCGATTCGCCGCGCAGGTGGAAGCGCCAGGTCGCGAAGGAGTAGCCGAAGGTCTTGCGCACCGTGAGCGAGGAGGCGATCACCGCCACCAGCACCAGGCCGGCGATGGGAAAGTCGCCCGTCACCTCCAGCGCCAGGAAAGTCATGGTCATCGGCCCGCCGATCACCGCGACGGCGAGCGCGCTCATCCCCACCACCGCGTAGGTCGCCGGCGGCAGCACCATGGCGACGAGGGGCGGGGCCAGCATCACGAAGACCTTGCCGGCGAGCGCGCCGAGGAACAGCGAGGCGAAGAACAGCCCGCCGCGAAACCCCGTGCCGATCGAGATCGCCGAGGCCAGCGCCTTGGCGAGGAACAGCACGATCAGCGCCCCGGCGCCGACGCTCGCGCCGTCCTCGGTCAGGTTGAGGTGCAGCGCCCCGTGCCCGGCCGAGAGCACCTGCGGCGTCGCCACGAGGGCCAGCACCCCGACCGCCAGGCCGCCGAGGGCCGGCCGGGCGAGCGGGGGCAGCTTCGTGCGGCGCACCCCCTCCTCCACCAGGGTGACGCCCTGCATGATCAGGATGCCGAGCCCGGCGCAGATCAGCCCCAGGCCCAGCGTCGGCAGGTAGTCGGCCGGGCCGACCGGCGGGGTGGCGCCCAGGGTGATGACCGCCTGGTGCCCGAGGATCGCCCGCGACACGAAGGCGCCGGCGAGCGCCGCGGTGACGACCGGCGTCAGCGATCCGATCGCGTAGGTGCCGATGATCAGCTCGAAGGCGTAGAACGCCCCCGTCAGCGGCGCCGCGAAGGCCGCCGCGATGGCGGCGGCGGCAGCGCATCCGACCAGGATCCGCATGTCGGCGCGGCGCAGCTCGAAGCTCAGGCCGAGCCGCGAGGCGACCCCGGCGGAGATCTGGGTGTAGCCGGCCTCGAGCCCGACCGAGGCGCCGCAGCCGTTCGAGATCAGGTTGTGCACGGCCACCAGCACCGAATCCCGCAACGACAGCCGGCCGCCATGGAGCGCGTTCGCCTCGATCGGGTCGATCACCGGGCGGCCCGGTGCCCGTCGCCACCGCGCCCCGAGCCAGATCACGAGGCCCAGCACCGCGCCGCCGAGAGCCGGCACGCCAAGCGCCACGAGCGGCGGCACGTGCGGGGTCGCGCTCAAGCGCTCGTCGAGCTCGAGGCCGAACAGGAGTTCGTGCGCTTCTTGCGCCGCCCAGCCCATGACGCTGACCAACGCTCCCGACACGCAGCCGACCAGGGCGGCGAGGAGGATCAGGCCGATCTCGCCGCTGCGCACCCAGGTGCGCAAGGTACTCGGCGCCAGCACGAGGGCGCTCTCCGTGAGGAAGCGGCGGGCCTTCTCGGGCTTCGGCGTCATCGGACCGTCGGGGCAAGCGGGCGGGGTCTGGCTGGCGTCCCGGGGGTTTAGGGCGCCGGACCCGGCCGGTCGACCGGGATCGCGTCGGCAGCCGGCGCACTTTTCCCGCCCGAGCCCCCGATCGGCGCTTGCCACGGCGCCCGGGCCGGACTACACAGCCCCCCGTCGCGAGCCGCCATAGCTCAGTTGGTTAGAGCGCTAGATTGTGGATCTAGAGGTCCCCCGTTCGAGCCGGGGTGGCGGTACCACGCACCAGATGGATGACCTCCCGGGCGCCCAAGCCCAGGTCGAGAGGGTCGATCCGAAAATTCCTTTCAAATTTGTTAAAGCGTTGGCCGGGAGGTCTGTGCACATCTTTCCCCAGAACAAGGGGAGGACGGTGTGCAACGCTACTTCTTCGATCTGAGCGCCGGGGCCTGGCAGTGCCGGGACGATATCGGTCTCATTCTCTGCAGCCAGGACGAGATCCGCAACGAGGCGACCCGGACGGCGATCGAGTTCGCCGGGGCCGGCCTGCCCGGTGCCGACCTCTCCGACCTGAAGGTCCGGGTCCGCGACCGGGCCGGCGAGCCGGTCATGACCGTGAGCCTCGCCCTCACCGTGCGCGGACCGGAGGAGCCGGTGCGGCTCGGCCTCGCGCGGCCCGCCCGTCCGCGGATGGTCCGGGCGGCCTGACGATCGGATCCCTTGATCAAGTCCATGGGCCGGCCGTGATCCGACGGCCGGCCAAGGGGCGGCCGGACAAGACGCGGGCAGCCAGGAAGTGGGCGGCCGTCCGGCCGACGATGCGCGCGGCGCACAGGCCCGCGAGCGCCCCGGCGGCGCTCGCCACGACATCGATCCCTTGCGCGGTCCGGCCCGGGACCCGGATCTGCCCGATCTCGAGGACGGCCGCGAGCACGCCGAGGGCGAGGCCGAGCCGCCAAGCCGGCGCACGATGGAAGCCGATGCCGAGGAGGAGAGCCGTACCGGCATAGGCGACGAGGTGCTCGACCTGGCCGGCGGCGCCGGTGCGGGTCTCCCAGTCCTTCGGGATCCACGACAGCCAGACCAGCACCGGCAGGCAGGCGAGGCCCGCACCCCGTGCGATGCGTCGCAGGCCGGTCCGCGCGAACGCCGCGATCATGCCGTGTCCCCCCGTCGAGATCGGGCGTCCGCGACGCCCCGCCCGATCCTCCCCGGAGGATGACGACCGGACAATCGCGCCGTCCGGTGGGGGCGGCCCGACGGAGCTACGCCGATGGTGCGAGGTGGACCACGCCCGGCGGGTCAGGTCGGGCGGAACGATCCGGTCCCCGGTGCGATACCGGGGAGATCCGGAGGCGCCCGATGACCGATCCCACCGAGACGCCCGTCTCCTCGCCTGAGCCCCTTGCCGATTCCTCTGCCGAGCCCCTTGCCGACGAGGAGGCCTTCCACATCCCGGACGACATCGCCCTGGCCCTGATCGAGTTCGCGGCGGTGGAGCAGCGCTCCCGCGGCGAGGCGATCTGCCTCATCCTGCGCGAATACCTGCGGGCGAAGGGTTATCTCCGGGGATCGGGTCCGGCCTGAGGCCTCGGCCGGGCGCTGTCCGGCCCTTCCGCGGCCGGGCAGCGCTTCGTGTCATGGCGACGCCGTTCGCCGCGAGCCGGGGCCCGCCTCGTCGCCGCAGGCTCAGAGCGCGCCGCGCAACTGGATCTCCAGGCGCCCGACATCCTCCGTCAGCCGCTCGACGACGCGCCGCGCCTCGTGGCTGTCGGGGCAATCGCGCAGGGCGCTGGATGCCGCCGCCAGGGACTCGCGCTTGGCCTGCAACGCGAAGGCGATCTGCGCCCGCGCCATCTCGGGTGTCCTGTCCGCCATCTCTCCCCTCCTCGTCATCCTGGGCACCAAAGCGGCGCCCGAAAAAGATACCGACCCAACGCGCGGGCGCTGTCCGGGTGCAACGGTCCCCGCCGCTGCGACATTCGGACATGAGGCCGGCCCCGGAAAGACGAACGGCGCGGGCCCCCTGCAGGGGAGACCGCGCCGCGGAACCGTGCTGCCGTGTGCCGGCGTCAGCAGTCGTTGGCCTGCTGCGCGGCGGTCTTCTCGCCCTTCGACTGCCGGCTGACATCGGCCGGCGAGGTCGCGGTCTGCGAGCCGACATTCTGCATCGCACCGACCGTGCCGGGCGATTCGGCCTTCGCGCCCGGGCTGACCGAGGCGGTGGCGGGCGGGTCGACGGTCGAGCTCTTGTCCATCTTCTGCGCGGTCTGGCCCGGCGCGCAGGGGCCGGCGGCAGCGCCGAGAGTGCCGGCCAGCAGGAACAATCCGGCACCGATCGCGGTGAGGCGGGTCATGGTGGTTTCCTCCGCAGGTTGTCGTCCCGGCCTCAACCACGCCTGCTGGGTCGGGTTCCTTGCCCTTTGGACTGCGGCGGGCGGACACAACCTTCGCGAACATGCGGATGCGAAAGGCATTCGCGCGGTGCAGCGCTGCCATTTGTTTCAATCGCGGACGAAACCGAAAATCGCGCTTGCGTTTTGTGCGCTGCACGCTATCTTGTGCATCGCAGGGTCGCGATGGCGTCGCGGTCCTGCTGCCCTCTTTGGGCGTTTCCTCCCTAGACTTCGGGCCGCTCGCAAGAGCGGCCTTTTTTCTTTGGCGGCCCCGTCGCCGGGAACGAAGATCCCGACTTGCGACAGAAGGTCGGACGATCCGGGGCCGGACGATGCGAAGGACGCGGCGGACCGCCCGCGGCCGTCTCCGGAACGCGAAAGGGGCCGCGCCCGGCGCAGCCCCCGATGACGGTCCGGCGATCGCGGTCCGGAGCGTGGTCAGATCGGCAACGTGTCGCCGGGCCGCGACTGGGCGTAGAGGCTCGCCCCCGCATCGGCCCCGACCACCCGCACCAGGGCGGCCTGGTCGCAGGTGCCGGCGATGCGCAGCCCGAGGCGGTGCAGGTGATCCTTGTCGGTGCAGTAGGCTGCGAGGCGGGCGCGCCCGGTCTCCGGCATGCGCGAGACGAGAGCGTCCACGTCGTCCTCGCTGGCGCGATGCAGGACCGCCAGCAACTCGAGCGGGATCGGGTAGCGCGCGAACGCCGTGGGCAGCGGGCGGGTCTGATGCTGCGGCATGGATCACCTCGGTGCGGTCAGGGTTGTCGGATCTTCCGCCCGATATGGTTAGCGATCGGTTAAGGGCGCCCGCCGGCCCCGTCCCGGCCACTGCCGAAGAGGAAGAGGCTGCCTTCCCTGGCGCCCTCCGTCGCCGATCTATCATATCCTTTTTGGCCCGCGCTCGGTCATTTGCGAATACGCGACGGCATCGATGCATGCCACCATACGCATATCGTATGGCACAACCTTTCCGAGTCGAGATTGTAATAGAGATGCCGTACACCGATGGCGGCCCGGGCGACGTGAGATGAGCGAGCAGACCAGTGCGGAGACCGTCCCGGCCGACGTGGTCCGGTGCAGCCTCGACGGCTGCCTGAGCGCCCCCGCATTCCGGCGCTCGCCGAAGCTGGCCGCCTTCCTGACCTACATTGTCGAGGAGGAACTGGCCGGGCGCGGCGAGGGCATCAAGGCCTATACCATCGCCACCCAGGCCCTGCGCCGGTCGGACAGCTTCGATCCGAGCAACGATCCGAGCGTGAGGGTCGAGGCCGGCCGCCTCCGGCGCGTCCTCGACGAGGTCTTCACCGGCGAGGGCCGCCGCCTGCCGGTCCGCATCCTGGTGCCGGTCGGCGCCTACCGACCGATCTTCGAGGTTCAACCCTCCGAGGAGGCGGGGCGGATCGAGGCGCCGGTTCCCGGCCCCGTCGGCGATCCCGTCCCCGCGTCCTCGCCCGGCATGGTGCCCGCCCCGGCTGTCGTCCCGGAACCCGCCCCCGCGCTGGCGTCGCTTCTGGCGAGGGGCGGCCCGGTGCCGGCGCTGTTCGAGACCCGCGGCCAGGCCGTACTGGCCCTGCTGCTCGCGCTGATCGCGTTCCTGCTCGCGGTCGAGATCATGCTCCAGATCTACGTGCTGGCCTACGTTTGAACCCCTCCCCGTCATCCACGGCACGCGCACTTGCGGCGGAACCGGAAAGGATTTGCGCTGTTCAATGACGTCGATGACGTGACGTACGGGAGTGTACCATGCGCAAGATGATCGCCGGTGCCGTACTGGCCGCGGGTTTAGCCGGATTCGCCGGGGCAGCGGAAGCCAAGGGCTGCATCAAGGGCGCCGTGGTCGGCGGCATCGCCGGCCATGCCGTCGGCCACACCTTCGCGGGAGCCGCCGCGGGCTGCGCCCTCGGCCGCCACCAAGCCAACAAGCGCCAGCGCGACCGCGACGCGGCCGTGCAGCCCGCCACCCGCTGAACGGCCCGCTTGCTGCGCCGCAGCATCGCCCGTGCCAGTCGCGGGCCCGGTCCCTCAGGTCAAGCTTGGCCGTAACGGCGCCCGAATGCTCGGGGTCGCTTATGGCGAAGCTTGAACAGAGATTGCGTGAGCTCTGCGAGCGTCGCCGTTTTATCGCCACATCTCGCCGGCTTCTTGCGACCCACAGGCAGGGAAACCGGGGCGATACAAGACATGCGACGTCGAGCGGACGGACCGGCGCAGCGGGGCGGCCTGCGGATGGCGGGAGCCCGTGGGGACGTCCTCTCGGGGGACGTCCTCTCCTTCGGCGGCGGCGCCCGCGCCGCCCAGGGCGGCGTCCCGGTCCTGGCGCGGACGCTGCTCGCCGCCGGATGCCTGGCGGCGGGCCTCTCCGCCCTGCTGCACCAGTACGGCAGCGATCTCGTCACCGCCCGGCCGGCCGTCACCATGATCATGGCCGACCTTCTGGTGATGCCGCAGCCCAAGATCCAGACCCTGAAGCCGCAGGTCCCGCAAGCCCGCGACGCCGCCGTGATGGCTCCTCTCCGCGAGCCGGTGCACGACCTCGACACCGCGCTGGGCTCGGCGGGCGTCGACCGGGTCTCCTACGACGACCTCCTGGCCGCCAGCACCGGGGGCGACCCCAACGAGGTGCTCAGCTTCGGCCCGATGCGGATCCGCCGCCACCTGGTCCAGACCATCGTGCGCGCCGCCGCCACCGTACGGACCGATCCGGTGCTGCTGATGGCGGTGGCCGACAAGGAATCGAGCTTCCTGACCGAGGTCCAGGCGCGGACCTCCTCGGCGACCGGCCTGTACCAGTTCATCGAGCGGACCTGGCTCCAGGTGATGCGGGAATTCGGCGCCCAGCACGGCTATGCCCGCGAGGCCGGGCTGATCGG
The DNA here is from genome assembly GCF_011043735.1 of Methylobacterium sp. DB0501. Taxonomy (GTDB): domain Bacteria; phylum Pseudomonadota; class Alphaproteobacteria; order Rhizobiales; family Beijerinckiaceae; genus Methylobacterium; species Methylobacterium alsaeris. The sequence continues at coordinate 156,512 of NZ_JAAKGV010000009.1, forward strand.
CGACGACAACGGCGTCGCCGACGCCGCCGAGCGCGCCCGCATCCTCGACCTGCGCCGCGATCCCTCCCTCTCCGCCGTCATGGCCGGCGAGATGCTGAAGCGCGATTCGGCCCGCATCGCCGCCCGGATCGGCCGCGAGCTCACCCTCGGCGAGACCTACCTCGCCCACTTCCTCGGGCCGGACGACGCCGAGCGCTTCATGGCCAAGGTGGTGGAGGAGCCGAAGGCCGAGGCCGCCGCCCTGCTGCCGAAGCCCGCCAAGGCGAATCGCCCGATCTTCTACGAGCGCGTCGGCCGCCGGAAGGCCCGCAGCCTCACGGTGGCGCAGGTCCACGACAAGTTCGAGGCGATGATGAGCACCCGCGGTGCCCGCTACCGCGACGTCGGCGCCCTGATGGGCGTGATGGCCTACGCCGCCGACACGCCCTGACCGGATCCCCGCGGCGAGCAACGGACCGCTGGTCGACCGGCGCGAAAAGTCGTGGTGCCGAAAAGGTTTGCCGCTCCGGCTCCTGTTACGGAAACCACGCGGCTCCTCGTGGCTTATTCTCCTGACGACGGACACACGATCAGGAGGTGACGATGGGCGTGGCAGGCGCCGGACACCGGACCGGCGGTACGCAACTCACCCCGACCCTCTCCCTCGACGCCCTCGGGGCCGGCCTCGCCGCGGCCTATGACGGCCTGATGCTCGATGCGGTGCCGGAGAGACTGGGCGCCCTCCTGCGCGCGCTGGAGGCACGGGAGGCACGGGAGGCGCTCGGCGACGGTGCCCCGGTCCCGGAGGCGCCGCGGCACGACGGCGCGGGCGGCCCCGCACCCGGGAGCGCCCCCGGCCGGCTCGCCCTGCTCGTCGGCGACGTGCCCGGCGCCGGCGAGGCCGCCGCCCTGCTGGCCCGGGCCGGGCTGGAGGCGATCCGCTGCGACGACCCGGACGAGGGCCTCGAGACCTTGCGCCTGCGCGCCGACGAGGTCGCCCTGGTCCTGATCGGCCTGCCGACCGAGCGGGACGGCCGCCTCGACGGGGCGGCCCTCGCCCGGGCGGTCGCGACCTTGTGGCCGACCATCCACCTCGTGGTGGTGCAGCCGCCCCGCCCGGAGGCCCGCGTGCCGGATGCCCGCCTGCCGCCGCAGGCGGTGCCGCTCGACCGGGCGCCCGACCTGCTGGCTCTTGCCGAGCATGCCGCGCGCAACCCCCGTCCCCCCGTGGCGTGAGCGCCGGTGCGGACCGGACCGGGTCTTCCCCAATAAGACGATGCCTGCCACGATTTGATCGGTGCGGCGTTCCTGCCTTATTCTCCCGGGAACAGCCGCGCCGGCGAGGGCGTCGCCCGGTGCCCGGCGCGGCACTCGGGGGACCGGAGGCCGGAGGGACCGGCCGGCACGGAACGAACAATCGGATCGGGGGATCTGCCATGAAGACGAACGACCGCGAGACCAGCTACCGGGACGAGTATGCCGCGACGGCGGGGCAGCAGGCGGCCTTCTTCCGCGAGCAGGCGGAACGCCACCGCCAGCAGGCCGAGCAGGCCCGGTTCTTCGCCGAATTGAGCCCCGGCGAGGAGGGGCACGAGCAGAGCCGGCGGGCCGAGCGGCTGGAGACCCTGGGGCGCCACGGCGACACCATGGCGGCGGCCTTCGAGGCCCGCGCCCGCCGCACCTGACCGCCGCCCTCCCCGACGATTCACCTTCGTGATGCCGCCGCGGCCGTCGGCCGCGGCGAGCCGGAACGCTCGTGCCGATCCTCTCCGTCGACCACGTCACCACCTACCGCTACCGGCAGCCCGTCGGCTTCGGCGAGCACCGGATCCTGTTCCGGCCCCGGGACAGCTGGGACCAGCGCCTGATCGCCGCATCCCTGGCGATCACGCCGGAGCCGCACAGCCTGCACTGGATCCACGACGTGTTCGGCAACTGCGTCGCGGTGGCCCGCTTCCGCGGCCGCGCCGACGAGCTGCGCTTCGCCTGCCGCATCACCCTGGAGCACACGCCCGATCCGCCGCTCGCCTTCGCGCTGGCGCCGCGCGCCGTCCGTTACCCCTTCGCCTACGATGCCGAGGAGATGCCGGACCTCGCACCCTGCATCGAGCGCCGGAGCCCGGACGGCGCCCGGGGGGCGGAGGCCAGGAAGGCGGACGCGAGGACGGCGGAGGCCAGGGCGGTCGAAGCGTGGGCGCGGAGCTTCCTCGACCCCGACGGCACCGCCGACACCCGCACCCTGCTCGCGGCGATGACGGCGGCCGTGCGGCGCGACTTCATCTACGCCGCCCGGATCGAGCGGGGCGTGCAGGAGCCGGCCGAGACCCTGCGGCTGCGCCGGGGCACCTGCCGCGACTTCGCCCTCCTGATGATCGAGGCGGTCCGCGCCCTCGGCCTCGCCGCCCGCTTCGTCTCGGGCTACATCTACGTGCCGGAGCGCGACGGCGTCGCGCTCCATGTCGGCGGCGGCTCGACCCATGCCTGGGTCCAGGCCTACCTGCCGGGCGCCGGCTGGGTGGAGTTCGACCCGACCAACGGCATCGTCGGCAACCGCGACCTGGTCCGCGTCGCCGTCGCCCGCCATCCCGGCCAGGCGGTGCCGCTCCACGGCAGCTGGATCGGACGGCCGGAGGATTTCCTCGACATGTCCGTCGTCGTCCGGGTGACCGAGACGCCGGTCTCCGACGATCGGCCGCCCGTCCTGTCCGAGATCCCGAAGCACGTGGCCGCGGATTAGCCGGGACGGCGCAACTTCCCTCAGGTCCTGCCGCTTCTTCGGGCAACGTGCTGCGACGCTGGGGCCTTACCCTGTGTCGGACCGACGGGCGCCCGCGCGTCGGCCGCACCGGGAAGCAGCAACACCGTGGAGGAGGCCCGCATGAGGATCCGGACCGGGTACGCGATCACTTTCGATTCCCCGGCCCCGACGCCGATGCTGCTGATGCTCAGCGTCCACCCGTCCCGGCTCGGCGACTGCGTCACCTCCCCGGCCCTGCGCTTCGACCCGCCGATCCCGTCGCGGGACTATGCCGACCGCTACGGCAATACCTGCACCCGCATCCTCGCGCCGGCGGGTCGGCTGACGATCTCGGCCGATTTCCTGATCGACGACGACGGCCGGCCGGACGAGTTCGCCCCCGACGCGGTCCAGCATCCGGTCCAGGACCTGCCCGACGACGTGATGGTCTACCTGCTCGGCAGCCGCTACTGCGACACCGACAAGCTGTCGAACACCGCTTGGCAGCTCTTCGGTAGTACGCCGGAAGGCTGGGCGCGGGTGCAGACCATCGTCGACTACGTCCACAACCACATCCGCTTCGACTACCAGCGCGCCGACTCCACCCGCTCGGCCCTCGACGGTTTCAACCAGCGCGAGGGCGTCTGCCGCGACTTCGCCCATCTCGCCATCACCTTCTGCCGCTGCATGAACATCCCGGCGCGCTACTGCACCGGCTATCTCGGCGATATCGGCGTCCCGGCGGTGCCCGACCCGATGGATTTCTCGGCCTGGTTCGAGGTCTACCTGAGCGGGCGCTGGTACACGTTCGACGCTCGCCACAACCGGCCGCGGATCGGCCGCATCCTGATGGCGCGGGGCCGCGACGCCACCGACGTCGCGATCTCGACCATCTTCGGCCCCTCGCTGCTGGCAGGCTTCCAGGTCCACACCGACGAGGTCGTCTGAGGGGGGTCCGATGCCGATCGTTCGGATGCCGCCGGGTCGATCAACGGAATGTGAACCGTCCGGCCCGGCTCGGTACTCCAGCTTCGGATTAAGCGTCGCTTTAACCGGGAACCGCAGAGCCGTGACAGCATTGTACAGCAAAGGTAACTGCTGAGGTAAGGCTCCGGCCATGAAGATCTTCGCTACCGCCCTGGCGGGCGTTATGAGCATGTGCGTTCTTGCCTCGGCACCGGTCAAGGCAGCGCCCTACGACCCGTTCGACGCGAATCCGGGCGAGGATTACTACGCCGGTCAGCCCTACGGCGCGCCGAGCTACCGGACGCAGGGCTATTACGGCCAGTCCTACCAGGGCCAGTCGGCCGGCAGCACCGAGCAGGCCCAGGTCGCCCCGATCCCGCGGGAACTGGTGCCGTTCAACGGCGCCTACGCACCCGGCACGATCGTGGTCTCGACCGCCGAGCGCCGCCTCTACCTGGTTCTGGGCGATGGCATGGCCCTGCGCTACGGCGTCGGCGTCGGCCGCCCGGGCTTCACCTGGTCGGGCACCAAGACGATCACGGCCAAGCGCGAATGGCCGTCCTGGACGCCCCCGAAGGAGATGCTGGCCCGACGCCCCGACCTGCCGCGCTACATGGCCGGCGGCATCGACAACCCGCTCGGCGCCCGCGCGATGTATATCGGCGGCACGCTCTACCGGATCCACGGGTCTAACGAGCCCGACACGATCGGACAGGCGGTGTCCTCGGGCTGCATCCGCATGACCAACGACGACGTCACCGACCTGTATTCGCGGGTCAAGGTCGGCGCCAAGGTGGTGGTGCTGAACTGAAGGCCTCGGCGTCGCCGATCGGACACAAACAAAGGGCCGCCCTCGGGCGGCCCTCTTCGTATGGCGGGAGCTTAGGGGACGACGTGACCCGGGGCCGGCGGCTGCGGCGCGCTGAAGCCCGCGAGCGGCACGTCGCAGAAGCAGCGGGCGCCGAGCGGGCGCGGGCCGGGCAGCGGGCAGGAATAGGGCCGCGGACCGGTGAGGCCGCGCTGCACCGCGTCGCAATTGTAGCCGACCGCGCGCCGCGGGGCCGGGCGCTCGTACCGGTCGTAGCCGTAGCCGGGGGGCGTGTCCTCCCGGTAATACTGGGCTTGCGCCGAGCCGGTCAGGACCGCGACCAACAGGACGGCCGACGACAAGCCGGCGCGAACGAACCCTCGCATCATTGCGTTCCTCTCTGGCGGGGAGCACCCTGCAGGACGCCGCGCGCCGCCGCGCGCCGCCGCGGGGCTCCGGGGCGCCGCATCGGTAGCCGAACCGCCTCGCTCCGGCAAATCGCGGCCCGCACGTCGTGAGAGCGGTTCGTCGTGTCGAGCCGTCATCGTCAGAGCCTGGGAGATCCGCCGTGACCACCTCGGCCCAATGGCAGCGCACCCTCGACGCCGTCGTCGAACTGGCGGAGGACATCGCCCGCATCTCGCCCGACTGCGCCGACCGGGCGATGCAGATCGTCCGGCTGATCCGCACCGTCGACCCGCCGCCCCGCGGAGCGAGCGGCGGCTGCCTCGACGAGGTCCAGGATCTCGACGAGGACATGGACATGGCCGATCTCGACGTCGGCCCGCTGCATCGCAGCAAGGCGCCGGACGACGTCTGAGCAGATCTCGCAAAAGTGGTCGCCGGGTTCACGACGAAAATCTGCGACGAAACAAGCGTCCAAGCGGACGAAGCGTTGGCCTGCCAGTGCTTCGTCCGCTTGGACGCGCGTCGAACCGCGTCGGCGCCAGGAAGCGGTCCATTCCCGCATCCCACGCGCGAGTTCCTGCTGAGGCGTCAATCGATCGCCGATCGCAGGACCCCTTGGTCGAAGCCGTTGCGCACGGCGATCCTCGATCCCCGGTCACTTCAGGATGAGGTTCCGGGTCGGATAGAACGGAAGCGAGTTTCTTCGATAAGAAAGGCCGCGCCCCTCGGCAGGGCGCGGCCGTACGGTTCGGCCCGGCGATCGCGGGCCGAACCCGCGCCTCAGGACGCGGCGTCCTTGGCGGCGTTGGTCGCGTTGTGGGCGGTGGTGCGGGCCGCCTCGGTGCCCTGCTGCATGGCGTTGCGGGCGTGCTCGGCACCCTGCTGCATGGCCTGCTTGGCGTTCTCGGCGCCCTGCTGCATCGCGCTCTGCGCGAGGCCGCCGAACTCGCGGGCCTGCGTCTGCATGGCGGCGAACTGGCTGCGAACGAACTCGGCCTGGTGCTGCATCGCCTCCTGGACGTCCCTCGAGCGCACCAGCTTCTGGGCGAGGTCGAACGCGGCGTTCACGTTCTGCTCGGCGAAGGAGAAGCCGCGGGTCGAGGCGTCCTGGGCGTTGTGGCGGGCCAGCTCGGCCGAACCCTGGAGCGTGTCGGCGGTCTTGCGCGCGGCACCGATGAACGAGTCGAACGCCTTGCGGGCCTGCTCGACGCTCTTCTCCGCGAAGTCCCGCATCTCGGTCGGGATCTCGTAGTTCGGGGTCTGGGTCATGTTCGTCTCCTCTGTCTGGGCGCCGCCCACGGCGCGGCACGGTCTACGCCCGGCGCTTATTTGGGGTCCGGCACGCATTGTGCACTGCACAATAGCATGCCGGTAGGCAATATGCCACCTTTCCGTGGGTCGTTAAGGTTGACGGCGAGATAACGCTGCGACTGCGCATTTCGTGCCGGTGCGGGAAGGGGGGAGTTGGTTTAAAGCAATGCGTGTGGCCCGGTTTCCGCCGGAGCCCGGTGCGGCGCGCGGCGCCTGGGGAGTGGCAGTGGGTCGGGACGTGCTCTTCGAGACGACGATCGAGGCCCTGCGGGCCGTTCCGGCCTTCGGGCAGCGGATCGCCGGACCCGACCGGGCCTTCCTGCTGCTCGATCGCGGCGCGACGCAGCTGCTCCATGCCTCTCCGGCGGCGGCACCCTTGCGCGAGACGATCGCCGATGCGGAGGGGCGGATCGACCCGTCCCTGAACCTGCCGGCGCAGCTGCGCGGCTCGGCGAACCTGCCGGTCGGCACGAGCCAGCCGCGGCTCGAGCGCCTGCGCCTCGCCGGACGCCTCGCCCCGCCGCTCCTCTGCGCCTGCCTGCCCGCCGCCCTGCCGGACGGCAGCCCCAGCCTCGCCGTGGCGATCCTCGATCCGCTGCCCGCCCGCCGTCCCCGCCGGGCGCCGCCGGCATCCGAGGCGGCCGCCGCGCCGGAACCCGCGCCCGGGCCGGTGCAGGAATCGGTGCGGGAGCCCGTGCAAGAGCCGGCTCCGGAGCCCGGCCCGGCCGCTCCCCGGCCCGGCCTGCGCTTCCTGTGGCGCAGCGATGCCCGCGGCTGCCTCGTCGAGGTGACGGCGGCCCTGCCCGAGACCACCGGCGCCTCGCCGCTCGGCCGGACCTGGGACGACCTCCTGGCCGGCCCGGTCGAGGCGGAAGCCGAGCGCGTGCAAGCCGGTCTCGCTCAAGCCGGTCTCGCTCAAGCCTTGGCCGAGCGCCGCACCTTCCGGGCGGTGCCGGTGCGCTGGCGCCTCGCCGGCACCCGACAGGCGGTCGCCGTCGATCTCTCAGGCGCGCCGCGCCTCGGGGCCGGCCGCGCCTTCGCGGGGTTCAGCGGCTTCGGGGTGATCCATCCGGACCGGATCGTCCCGGCGGCCGACCGGCCGGAGGCCGTCGCGAAGACGCTCCGCCCGACCCTGCGCGAGCGCGCCGCCGCGGTGATCGCCGTCGGCCGTCCGGCCGCCGGGGAGAACGCGACCGAGGCTCCGCCGCGGCCCGAGGCCGGCCGGGAGGAGGGTCCCGGCGAGGATGCCCCGCGCCCGGCCGCGCCTCCGAACGGCGACGAGGACCCCCGCGACCTCGCCTCCCTCGCCGGAGCCACCATGGCGGAGTTCGCCGGCCTGATGGCGGCGCCCTTCGCGCATCTCGGGATGAGCTGGGGCTTCGGCACCCGCCCGCCCGCCCCGCCGGCGGAGATCCCCGGGGCCGACGCGCCGCCGGCCGGCGCGATCCCGGCCGGCCCGGCACCCGCGGCCGAGCCTGCGGCCCGAGAATCCCTTCCGGAATCCCTGCAAGGATCCTCGCAAGAAGCCTTGCAGGGATCCTTGCAGGAATCCTTGCCCGAAACCCCGTCCGAGCCGTCGTCCGACGAGGAGCCCCCTGCCGCCGCCCTCTCCCTCAACGAGCATGCGGCGTTCCGGGAGATCGCCCGGGCGCTCGGCGCCCGTTTCGCCGGCGATCCCGAGGGGGCCGAGCCGCCGCCGGTCCAGTCCGGCGCGCCCGGCCGCGGCGCGGTGACGCAATTCCGGGGCGCCCACGCCCTCGCCCGCCTGCCCGAGCGCGACGCCGAGGCGGCCCTCGCCCGCCTCGTCGAGCGGCTGCCGGTCGGGCTCCTGGTCCATCGCGGCGACGAGATCCTGCTCGCCAACCGGTACCTGCTGACCCTGGCGGGCTACGACAGCCCGGAGGCCCTGGCGGCGGCCGGCGGTCCCGGCGTGATCTTCCGCGGCCGCGATCCGGCGGCGCAGGCCGGTCCCGGCGAGGGGGCGCCGGTCGCGCTCGCGACCCGGAGCGGCGGCTCGGTTCCGGTCGGCGTCACGGTCGGCACCGTCGAGTGGGATGGCGCGCCGGCCAGCCTCCTCACCATCCGGCGCCTGCCCGATGCCGATCCGGCCCAGTCCCTGGCCGCCGCCGAGGCCCATCTGGCGAATCGCGACGCCCACTTGCGCGAGACCACGGCGATCCTCGACGCCGTCACCGACGGGGTGGTGGTGCTCGACGACGAGGGCCGCGTCGTCGGGATGAACCGCGGCGCGCAAGGCCTCCTCGGCGTCGATCCCCGCGAGGTCGCGGGCGAATCCCTGACGAGCCTGTTCTCCCCCGAGAGCCGGCCGGCCGCGCAGGCCGCCCTGTTGCGGGCGAGCGCCGGCAGCGTCGCCACCACCGCCGAGGAGGTGCTGGCGCGGGCGGCGGAGGGGCCGACGCCTCTCGTCCTCACCCTGGCGCCGGTGGCGAGCGGGCCGCAGCGCCGCGTCGCCGCGATCCTGCGCGACGTCTCGGCCTTCCGGCGCACCGAGGCCGAGTTGCAGCGCGCCCGCCGCGAGGCCGAGCGCGCCAGCGCCCAGAAATCCGACTTCCTGGCCACGATCAGCCACGAGGTGCGCACGCCGCTCAACGCCATCATCGGCTTCGCCGAGGTGATGCTCGAGGAGCAGTTCGGTCCCGTCGGCAGCGAGCGCTACCGCGACTACCTGCGCGACATCCGTGCCTCCGGCGAGCACGTGGTGAGCCTGGTCAACGACCTCCTCGACCTCGCCAAGATCGAGGCCGGCCATCTCGACCTCGCCTTTGCGGGGGTCGGGCTCAACGACCTCGTGGCGGCGTCGGTCGCCGTGATGCAGCCCCAGGCCGCGCGCCAGCGGGTGGTGATGCGCACCAGCTTCGCCCCCGGCCTGCCGGCGGTGCTCGCCGATCAGCGCTCCTTGCGCCAGGCCGCCCTCAACGTGATCTCGAACGCGATCAAGTTCACCGATGCCGGCGGGCAGGTCATCGTCTCGACGGCGACGACCGATCGCGGCGGCGTGGCTTTGCGGGTGCGCGACACCGGCATCGGCATGAGCCCGGAGGAGATCGAGACCGCCCTCCAGCCGTTCCGCCGGATCGCTACCGCCCAGCAGCGCCGCGGCGGCGGCACCGGCCTGGGCCTGCCGCTGACCAGGGCGCTGGTCGAGGCGAACCGCGCCACGCTCACCATCACCAGCCGCAAGGGCGAGGGCACGCTGGTGGAAGTGCTGTTTCCGGCTGGCCGCGTGCTGGAAGCCTGACCTATCGCCGGGGCGGGCCTCGGCGTAGGCTTCAGGCCCGCTCGTTCGGGATTCGCCGTTTCAGGACCCGGCCATGCCGCCCCGCCCCGCCGTCATCGCCTCCATCCTGGCCGCCCTCCCCGCCGTGCTGGCGGCCGTCCCGGCCGCCGCAGCGCCCGACGGCCTGCCGGTGACCGTGCTGACCGAGCGCAGCGGCCCGGCTTCCGCCTCCGGCACGCCGCTGGCGAACGGCCTGTCGGATTACCTGACGATGCTCGACCGGCGCGACGGCGGCGTCGGCGGCATCCCGCTCTCCGTCGAGGAATGCGAGACCGGCGGCGAGGCGGCGCGGGTGACCGCCTGCTACGAGGCGGCGCTCGCCCGCGGCAGCATCGCCGTCGTCCCCGGCAGCGCCGACGCGGCGCTCGCCCTGCTGCCGCGTCTGCCCGCGGACCGGATGCCCCTCGTCTCTTCCGGCTACGGCCCCGCCGCGATGGCGCGGGGCGACGCGCTGCCCTGGGCCTTCGCGCCGCCGGTCACGGTCTGGGGGGCACTCGCCGCAGCCATCATCCACCTGTCGCAGGACGGCAGCGAGGGCAATCCGCTCGGGCGCAGCCTCGCCTACATGTACCGCGACAGCCCGGCCGGGCGCGAGCCGGTGCCGGTCTTGCGGGCGCTGGCGGCGGAGGCCGGCCTCGAGTTCCGCGCCCACGCCCTGCCGGATCCCGGCCCGGAGGAGGGCGAGGCGCGCTCGTCCGATTCCTCGGCCAATCCCCTGCCCGACCGATTGCCCGACCCCTGGCGCACCGCCCGGGCGGCGGATCCCGACTACGTCATCCTCGATGCCACCGCCGGTCTTCCCGGCACGCCCCTGCGCGACGCCGCGGCGGCGGGCTTTCCCCTCAACCGGATCGTCACGGTCGGCTGGACCGGCGAGGACGACCTGCTGCGGCCGGCCGGCGGCGCCCGCGACCTGACCCCCAGGGTCGTCGCAAAGGGCCTGCGCATCGTGACCTGGCACGCCCTCACCGACAGCTTCCCGGCCTTCGACCAGATCGACCTCCTGGTCGTCGATGCCGGATTGTCGCGCACGCCCAAGGAGGAGAGCGCCGGCCCCCTCTACAATCGCGGTGTCTATGCCGGGGTGATCCTGGCCGAGGGCATCCGCACCGCGCAAGGCCTCGCCGGCCGGGCCCGGATCGACGGCCCCGAGATGCGCCGCGGGCTCGAGGCGATCAACCTCGACCCGGTGCGCTGGAAGGAACTCGGCCTCGTCGGCTTCGCCCGCCGCCTGCGCCTCTCCTGCGCCGACCATAGCGGTCACCGCCCGGTCACCATCCTGGAATGGACCGGCGCCCGCTGGGTCCAGGTCGGCGACGAGATCCCGGTGCCGCGCGAGCGCCTGGGGACCCATCTCGACGCCGCCGTGGCGGCCTATGCCGAGCGCGCCGCGACCGGCACCGGCAGCGCCGCAGCCGGGCCGCGGGAGACCGGATCCAAGGAGGCCTGCCCGGCGCGGCCGTGACCGGGTCTCTCGCACCAAGTCCTCGCGGGATGAATGCGTTGCAAAACGATGTTCGTCCTGTTCCGGCCGGTTTCTCCGTCCCATTTGCGATCACCCTCGACGTGCATTCGGCGCGTCCCGGGACCTTCGGTCAGGCGCCTATCCTTGGGGTAGCCTGCGGCGACGGCACGAAAACGCCGGATGGGTGCGGTGCGGGGCTGTACCCCGGCGCGGCATTCTCCTAGTGCGTGGCACGGCGCGAGGTCCCACGGCCCGCGCCACGCCGCCATCGCTCACCCCCGGGAGGAGACAGACCCCGCGATGACCACCACCGCCCAGAGCCGGCCCGGACCGGCCGACAGCCTCGCCTCGCCGAATCCGACCATCGCGGCCTACGACAACAAGGCCCGCATCAAGGCCATCATCGGCTCCTCGTCGGGCAACCTCGTCGAGTGGTACGATTTCTACGCCTACGCCTTCACGGCGATCTACTTCAAGGACGTGTTCTTCCCGGGCTCCGACCCGACGGTGCAGCTCATCAACACCGCGGCGGTGTTCGCCATCGGCTTCCTGATGCGGCCGATCGGCGGCTGGCTGTTCGGCCGGGTCGCCGACCGCTACGGCCGCAAGACCTCGATGCTGATCTCCGTCATGATGATGTGCGCCGGCTCGCTCGTCATCGCGATCCTGCCGACCTACGGCCAGATCGGCATCTTCGCCCCCGTGCTGCTGCTCTTCGCCCGCATGGCGCAAGGGCTCTCGGTCGGCGGCGAGTACGGCACCTCGGCGACCTACATGAGCGAGGTGGCACTCAAGGGGAAGCGCGGCTTCTACGGCTCGTTCCAGTACGTCACCCTGATCGGCGGGCAGCTGCTGGCCTCCCTCGTCGTGGTGCTGGTGACGCTGACCCTCGACGACAAGGCGATGACCGCCTGGGGCTGGCGCATTCCGTTCTTCATCGGCGCCGCGGCGGCCGTGGTCGCCCTCTACCTGCGGCGCTCGCTGCACGAGACCTCGACCGCCGAGACCCGCACCTCGCGCGAGGCCGGCAGCATGGCGTCGATCTGGCGCAACCATCGCCGCGCCTTCCTCACCGTGCTCGGCTACACCGCCGGCGGCTCGCTGATCTTCTACACCTTCACCACGTACATGCAGAAGTACCTGGTGAACACGACCCATATGGACAAGAAGACCGCAAACCTGGTGATGACGGCGGTGCTGTTCACCTACATGGTGGTGCAGCCCCTGTTCGGCATGTTCGCCGACAGGTTCGGCCGCAAGACCGCGATGCTGCTGTTCGGTGCCTCGACCACGCTGCTGACGGTGCCGCTGCTGCATGCGATCGCCGGCGCGCAGAACCCGATCCTGGCCTACGCGCTGATCACCGCGGCCCTGCTGTGCGTCTCGTTCTACACCTCGATCAGCGGGCTGGTGAAAGCCGAGATGTTCCCGGCCGAGGTGCGGGCGCTGGGCGTCGGCCTGTCCTACGCCATCGCCAACGCGATCTTCGGCGGCTCGGCCGAGTTCGTGGCGCTGACCTTCAAGGAGGCCGGCTCCGAGACCACCTTCTACTGGTACGTGACGGCGATGTGCGCCATCGCGTTCCTGGTTTCGCTCCAGATGCCCGACAGCCGCCGCTCCGGCTACCTGCAAGGCGACGGGACGGCTTGACCGGTCGGACGCTCTCGCATCGACCCGTCGATGCGAGAGCGTCCGGCGCCCGTTCGGGCTTGCCCGTCCCTCGCGAGGGACGGGTCAACCCGACGGCATCACGCGAACAGGCGCTCCTTCTCGAGCCCCTTGTACAGGTCGGCGACCTGGGCGCCGTAGCCGTTGTAGATCAGCGTCGGCACCCGCTCGTCGGTGCCCAGCACCCGCTCGCTCGCCTGGCTCCAGCGCGGATGCGGCACCGCCGGGTTCACGTTGGCCCAGAAGCCGTATTCCGAGGCCTGCAGGCCCTCCCAGAAGGTCTTGGGCCGCTCCGCCGTGAAGGTGATGCGGTTGATCGACTTCACCGACTTGAACCCGTACTTCCACGGCACGGCGAGCCGCAGCGGCGCGCCGAACTGGTTGAGGAGCGGCTTGCCGTAGACGCCGGTCACCATGAAGGCGAGCTCGTTGCTTGCCTCGGCCATCGTCAGGCCCTCGGTGTAGGGCCAGGGGTAGAAGAAGGCGCGCTGGCCCGGCGCCATCGCCTTGTCCATGAAGGTCTGCATTTGGATGTACTTGGCCTCGCCCTTCGGCTTGGCCAGGGCCACCAGGGCGGCGAGCGGGAAGCCGGTCCACGGCACCGCCATCGACCACGCCTCGACGCAGCGGTGGCGGTAGAGCCGCTCCTCCAGCGCCATCTTGCGGACCAGATCCTCGAAGCCGATCTCGAACGGCGTCTCGACCAGCCCGTCGATCTTGATGGTCCAGGGCTGGACCTTCAGGGCGTTCGAGCCCGGCGTCACCGTCTTGTTGGTGCCGTACTCGTAGAAATTGTTGTAGTCGGCGCTGTAGCGCTCCGCCGTCACCGGGCGGTCGAGGGTGTAGGCCGGGTTCTGCTTGGCCGGATAGAGGTCGGCGGTCTTCACCGCGCCCGTCCCCTCGCCCGGCAGCGCCGCGAGGGCCGGCCCGCCGGCGAGCGAGGCCGCCGCCATCCCGAGGCTGCCGCCCAGCAGCGCCCGGCGGTTGAGGAAGACCGATTCGGGGGTGGCGAGGCGCTCGGGCATCTCCCAGCCGCGCTTGATCCTGATGAGCATGATCGTGGTCCCTGAACGGCGGAATGCTGCAGCGGACATCGGGGCGGACGGGCCGCGGCGCAAGTCACGGTTCAGCGAGGCTCGCAGGTCAGGCCGGCGATGCTGCATCCGGCTGGAAAACCGGAGGCTGCCAGTGCGCGAGCGGCGACAGCGGCGGCGCACCGTGCGATAGAGAGCGATGCCCGCCAAGACTTCGTCCGCCAAGACTTCATCCGCCAAAAAGCCATCGGCCAAGGCTTCATCTGCCAAGGCTCCATCGGCCAAGACGCCGTCGGCCAAGACGCCGTCGGTGAAGGCTCCATCGGTGAAGACGTCGTCCGCGAAGCCTCCGTCCGAGAAGGCTCCGTCGGCCAAGGCTCCGTCGACGAAGAAGCTGGCCGCCAAGAAGCCGAAACACACCGCCTTCACGGTCGCGGTCTCCGCTGCCGACGACGGCACCAGCGCCCCGGCCCTGCGGGTCTACGTCGCCATGGCGACCGACCCCCTGGCGGCCGTGGCTGCCGTGCAGGGGGCGGTGCCCGAGGCTGCGGTGGAACTGAGCGGCACCCTCTCGGACCGCCTCGCCGCCCGGATGAAGCTGAAGCCCGGCGAGGTCCGGCAGATCTGACGGCCGGTTCGGCTCAGACCAGCCCTGTAGCGTCCGACATCGCCCCCCTCGCCGCCATCCCGGGTTCCGCCGCGCGGCCCAGGGATGACGGCGAGGGAGTGGAGGCGGCGCAGCCGAGCCCCGCGTGCGGATGAGCCGTCTCCCGTATAGGCTACGTCCATGAGCCACGCCCCCAGGCTACGCGCCATGCTCGGCCGGACCGCCGTCGGCCTCGCCCTCGCGGCGACGCTCCTCGGCGCGGCCGCGGCGCAGGGCATCCCGCCCGCCGAGCGCCGCTCCGGCTTCGACCAGATGGCGCCCGAGACCCGGGCGATGCAAGCCGACGACACCGCCAATCCGGGCATGCTCTGGGTTCAGGACGGCGCGGAGCTGTTCGCCCGCCCGCCCTCCCCCGGCACTCCCGCCTGCTCCGGCTGCCACACCGAATCGTCGATGCGCGGCGTCGCCGCCCGCTACCCGGCATGGGACGAGGCGGATGCGCGGCCGGTCGACCTCGAAGGCCGGATCGACCTCTGCCGCACCCGCCACCAGGAAGCGGCGCCGCTGCCGCGGGAGGGCCACGACCTCCTCGCGCTCACCGCCTATCTCGGCCGCCTCTCCCGCGGGCTGCCCCTGGCGCCCCCCGTCGACCCGCGCCTCGGACCGGCCCGGGACGAGGGCCGAAAGCTGTTCGAGACCCCGATGGGCCAGCTCGGCTTCTCCTGCGCCGCCTGCCACGATGCGCATCGGGGCGGACGCCTCGGCGCCGCGACGATTCCGCAGGGCCACCCCACCGGCTACCCGCTCTACCGGCTCGAATGGCAGGATCTCGGCTCGCTGGAGCGGCGCCTGCGCAACTGCCTCGCCGGCATGCGGGCCGAGCCGTTCACCCCCGGCTCCGCGGATGTCGTGGCGCTCACGCTCTACCTGATGCAGCGCGCCGCCCCCCTGCCCGTCGAGAGCCCGGCCGTGCGCCCGTGACGGTGGCGGTGTGAGACCCAGGCGCGTATCCTCCCGGCTCCGGGAGGCTCCGCATGGCGCAAGACCACGATCACCACCACGAGCACGACCATTCGCACGACCACGACCACGACCACCCGCACGGCAGCGAGCTGTCGCCGATGGACCTGCGGGTGCGCGCCCTCGAATCGATCCTGGTCGAGAAGGGCTACGTCGATCCGGCCGCCCTCGACACCCTGATCGAGACCTACGAGACCAAGGTCGGGCCGCATAACGGCGCCCGGGTGGTGGCACGGGCCTGGGTCGATCCGGCCTTCAAGGCGCGGCTCCTGGCCGATGGCAGCGCGGCGATGCGCGAGCTCGACGTCGGCGGGCGCGGCGGCGAGCACATGGTGGTGGTCGAGAACACCCCGGAGGAGCACAACGTCGTCGTCTGCACCCTCTGCTCCTGCTATCCCTGGCCTGTGCTCGGCCTGCCGCCGGTCTGGTACAAGTCGCCGCCCTACCGCTCCCGCACCGTGATCGACCCGCGCGGAGTGCTGGCCGAGTTCGGCACGGTGCTGCCGCCCGAGACCCGCATCCGCGTCTGGGATTCGACCGCGGAACTCCGCTACATGGTGCTGCCGATGCGCCCCGCCGGCACCGACCATCTCGACGAGGCCGCGCTCGCCGACCTCGTCACCCGCGATTCGATGATCGGCACCGGGCTTCCCTCCAGCCCCGACCGGGGGGCCCGCGCATGAATGGCGGCCAGGATCTCGGCGGCATGCAGGGTTTCGGCCCGCTCGGCCTCGAAGCGGACGAGCCCCGGTTCCATGCGGCCTGGGAGCGCCGGGTCTTCGCCATGGCGATGGCGATGGGCTACACGGGCGCCTGGAACCTCGATGCCAGCCGCGCCGCCCGCGAATCGCTGCCGCCCGGCGAGTACCTGACCTCCAGCTACTACCGGATCTGGTTCCGGGCCCTGGAGAAGCAGGTGCAGCAGCACGGCCTCGTCGAGGCCGGCGAACTCGCGGCCGGCGCGGCCCTGGCGCCGCCGGCCCCGGTCGCCCGGGTGCTGAAGGCCGAGGAGGTGGCGCCGCTCTTCGCCCGCGGCTTCCCGAGCGACCGGCCGGTGCCCCATCCCGCCCGCTTCGCCCCCGGGGACGAGGTGCGGGCCAAGATCGTCAACCCGACCGGCCATACCCGCCTGCCGCGCTACGTCCGCGGCCGGACCGGCACGGTCGAGCGGGTCCATGGCGGCTTCGTCTTCCCGGACACCAATGCCGCGCTCGCCGGCGAGGCGCCTCAATGGCTCTACACCGTGCGCTTCGCGGCGGTGGAATTGTGGGGCGAGGATGCCGATCCGGGGCTCACCGTCTCGGTCAACGCCTTCGAGAGCTACCTCGAACCGGCGCGGGGGCCGGCGCCGGAATCGTCCCGCTCATGAGCCGCCCGCCCGAACCCCCGGTCTTCGCCGCCCCCTGGGAGGCGCAGACCTTCGCGCTGGTGGTGTCGCTGCACGATGCCGGCCTGTTCACCTGGTCGGACTGGGCCCGGGCCCTCGGCCGGCACGGCGACCGCACCGCCGATTACGCCCTGTGGCTCGAGACGATCGAGGCGCTGATCGCCGAGCGCGGGCTGACCAGCCCGTCGGCCCTGGAGGCGCGCCGCGCCGCCTTCGCCCGCGCGGCGGCGGCGACGCCGCATGGGCAGCCGATCCTGCTGGAGAACGATCCGGACTTCGCAGCACCGACCCGCGTGGTGGAGCCGGAAGCTCCGGACGCTTGAGCGACGCCGACTTCCGCCTTGCGAACCCGATTGCGCAGCAATCGCCGAGCAATCAATTGGAAGTCGTATGAAGGGCCGCGCTCTCCTTCCACGCGGCCCTTTCCCGGATCTCCTTCCGCTTTTCTGCCGTCGTCCGGACAAGGGGTCGGGTCAGGCGCCGGAGATTATTCCCGCCCCGCCCGCCGCGCCGACACGGTGGCCAGCGCCGCCAGGTCCTTCTCCCCGTCGCCATGGGCGAGGGCGTCGAGCAGGCTGTCGCGCAGGACGCTGGCGAGCGGCATCGGCACCCGGGCGGCCTCGCCGGCGGCGAGCGCCAAGCGCACGTCCTTGGCGCCGAGCGCCAGCCCGAAGCCCGGCGGCTCGTAGCGGCCGGCGGCGATCGAGGCGCCGTAATTCCTGTAGACCGGCGCGGCGAAGATCGTGTTCGTCAGGAGGTCGAGGAGGTCGGCCGCAGGAACCCCATGGGCCTCCCCCAGCGCCGCGGCCTCGCCCATCGCCTCGATCGCCGCGACGATCATCATGTTGCCGGCGAGCTTGACCGCGTTCGCCCGGGCCGGCGCCTCGCCGAAGCGCCAGGTCTTCGCCCCCATCGCGTCGAGGAGCGGCTGCGCCCGGGCGATCGCCGCGTCCGGTCCGGCGGCCAGGATGTTGAGCTTTCCCGCTTCCGCGACGTCCGGCCGGCCGAAGACCGGGGCGGAGACGTAAGCCACGCCGGCCCGGCCGTGCACGGCCGCCAGCTCCTCGGCGAGAGCGACCGAGATGGTGCTGGTGCCGATGTGCAGCCCCGGCTTCTCGGCCTGATCGAGCAGGCCGCCCTCGACGATGACGGCGCGCAAAGCCGCGTCGTCGGCCAGCATCGTTACGGCGGCATCGCCCCGGAAAGCCTCGGCGGGCGTCGCCACCGGCTCGGCGCCGTGGGCGCGCAGATCCTCGGCGGCCTGCGCCGAGCGGTTCCAGACCCGGACCCGGTGGCCGGCCTTGATGAGGTTGAGCGCCATCGGCCGGCCCATCCGGCCGAGCCCGAGAAATCCGACATCCATCGCGAACACTCCCGCCGTCGTCGGGCGGGAGATATGGCGCGGGCCTGCGGTGTCAGGCCCTCACACGCCGAGAAGCGCCGCCTTCTCGACGCCGAGCACCTCGGCGATCTCGGCCAGCGCCTTGTGCTCCAGTTCGCTGATGCCGCCCTGGTCGGCGACGTCGGCGGCGATGAGGAAGATGTCCTGGCGCTGCTCCAGCGCCCGGTCGGCGATGGCGCCGACGAGGCGCAGGTTCTCGAGCCGCCCGGCCCGGCTCTTCGCCCGGGCGATCGCCTCGTGCAGCTCCTGTTCCAGCTTCAGCACGCCGTAGGACTTGTGCAGGACCGGGTTGTTGCTGAGATCGGTCAGTGCGGTCTCGATCTCCTCCTCGTCGATCTCCTGGTCGGCCAGGATCACGGTGGCGGCCGCCGAGCAGGCGGCGTGGAGGAAGGCGGTGTCGCCGGCATAGGACATGACGACCCGGCCGACCCGGGCAAAGGCATCCTGAAACAGCCCCATGGCACGTCCTTGATGAGAAGATCCTTCGGGCCGGCCGCTCGCAGGCCCATCGTTGCGGCAGAGCCGCCATCGAAGCATGACGGCGCGGCGGCGGGCAAGGGCGGCGCGAGGCTGCAGGGTGGACGGTACGGCCGGAGGGCGCGATCCGCGCGAGAAAATCCCCGGGCGTGCCCTTCCCAACACGCCCGGGGACCATGTGAACGCAGCGCCGCCTCGCGATCGGGAAAGCCCCGGAGCCGGTGCCGTGAAGCCCGTGCCTCGCCCTCGTCCCGCGACGGGGCTGCCGTCCTCCGGGCCGTTCCGGGGCGGCGTCGCCCAGGCCGGAACGACCCGGAGGGTGCCCGCGCCTACATGGCAATCACCTGCCGGATCGCCTCGCCGCGATCGAGCCGGTCGAAACCCTCGTTGATCTGGTCGAGGGTGAGCGTGCCGGTCATCAGCTTGTCCACCGGCAGGCGGCCCTGGCGATACATCGCGATGTAGCGCGGGATGTCCCGGGCCGGGACGCAGGAGCCCATGTAGCTGCCGCGCACCACCCGCTCCTCGCCGACGAGGCCGACCGGCGGCAGGGTGAAGCTGTGGTTCGGGTTGGCGAGGCCGGCGGTCGCGGTGGTGCCGCCCCGGCGGGTGATCCGGTAGGCGGTGTCGAAGGCCTTCACGGAGCCCGCCATCTCCAGGGCGTAGTCGACGCCGCCTTCGGTGGCGTCGCGGATCGCCGCCACGGCGTCGGGATCGGAGGCCAGGAACGTGTCGGTGGCGCCGAGCGCGCGGGCGACCCGCAGCTTGTCCTCGGAGAGATCGACCGCCACCACCCGGCCCGCGCCGCTGGCGACCGCACCGATCAGCGCCGAGAGGCCGACGCCGCCGAGGCCCACCACCGCGACGCTCTGGCCCATCTGCACCCGGCAGGTATTCACCACCGCGCCGACGCCGGTCATCACCGCGCAGCCGAACAGGGCCGCCTCGACGAGGGGGATGTCGGGATCGATCTTCACGATCGAGCGGCGCGAGATCACCGCGTACTCGCCGAAGGCCGAGACGCCGCTGTGGTGGCTCACCTCGACGCCGTCGCAGCGGATGCGCTTGGCCCCCGACAGGAGGGTGCCGCGGCCGTTGGCGGCGTTGCCGGGCTCGCACAGGGCGCCGCGGCCCTCGCGGCAGGGCGCGCAGCCGCCGCAGGTCGGCACGAACGACATCACCACGTGGTCGCCGCGCCTGAGGTCGGTGACGCCCGCTCCCAGCTCCTCGACGATTCCCGACGCCTCGTGCCCCAAAGCCACCGGCACCGGCCGGATCCGGTCGCCGTTGATGACCGAGAGGTCCGAGTGGCACAGGCCGGCGCCCGCGATCTTCACCAGCACCTCGTCCGGCCCCGGCGGATCGAGCTCGATCGTCTCGATGGTCAGCGGACGGGTCTCGGCATAGGGCCGCGCCACGGGGGCGTGGTGCAGCACGGCGGCGCGAACGCGTAGGGACACGATGGGTTCTCCCGGCGGGGCCTTCTCCGACGGGCCCCGATCGCGGCAGGCTGGCAGCGGCAAGGCGGCCGGTCAACCGGCCGCGAAGCATGGGTCACGCCGCGTCGCCGGCGCCCGGCCGCCAGAACGGCCGGCGCGCCTCGGCTTCCGCCTCGCGGCGGCTGAGGCCGATATCGGCCAGGGCCTCGTCGGTCGTCCAGGGCAGGTCGCGCGCGAGGGCCCGCCGGGCCACCCAGCGCCGGGCCCAGCCGCGCAGGATCGCCACGCCGGCGAGGCGCGGTTCGTGCGCGCGGCTCACGCTCGGCATCCGCGGAGGCGCCGCGATGCGGTGCGTCGGGAACGGGATGACGGTGGCGGCCACGGCAGGTCTCCTCTTCGTGTCTGGCCCTGCCGAGCTACCCGAACGGCGGGTGGCCGTATATTGAGTTCTTGCGCCGGCTTCGTGCGCGAAACTCACGGATCGACCGATGCGCCAGTTGCCGCCGCTCTCCTCCCTGCGCGCCTTCGAGGCGGCGGCGCGCCTCGGCTCGGTCAGTCGGGCGGCGGACGAGCTCGGGCGCACTCACGGAGCCGTGTCGCGCCAGGTGCGGGCCTTGCAGGAGCAGGCCGGAACCCTCTTGTTCGAGAAGGCCGGCACGGGCCTGCGGCTCACGCCGGCCGGCGAGGCCTTCCGGAGCGTGGTGACGGGCGTGCTCGACGACCTGGAGCGGGGCTATCGGCGCATGCGCGATGCCGGGCGCGGCGCCAACGTCCACCTCGCCTGCGGAGCGACCTTCGCGATGCGCTGGCTGGTGCCGCGCCTCGCGGGCTTCTACCGCGAGCGGCCGACGGTGCAGGTGCGCCTGTCGATGACCTCGGCCCGTGAGATCCGCGACGAGGGCGCCGACCTGGTGCTGACCTGGGACCGGCTCGCCCATCCGATCCGCGACGAGGCGCGGGCGATCCGCCTCGGCGACGTGGCGTTCGGTGCCGTCTGCGCGCCCGGCTACCCGGTCCGGGCGGAGGGCCGGCGCCTCGCCGCCGCGGCCCGGATCCGGCACGAGTACACCCCGCATTCCTGGCCGGCCTGGGAGGCGGCGGCGGGCTGGCGGATCGAGGCGGAGCGCGACCTCGCCTTTCCGCATACCGGCCTGTGCATCGAGGCCGCCCTGTCGGGCCTCGGCGTCGCAGTGGTGGAGGGGATGGTGGTACGCGACGACCTCGCGGCCGGCCGCCTCGTCGCCCCCTGCGGCTTCCACCGCTTCCCCGACGGCTTCGCGGCCCTGCCGGCGGCCGACCGTCCGCTCTCCCCCGCCGCCGCGGCCTTCATCGACTGGTTGCGGCGGACGCTGGCCGAGGAGGCGTGCGGCCTCGCCGCTCCGGTGGGCCCGACCGAGAGGAATCGTCCCACCGGAAGCTTCGGCACTTCCTGACGGTACGGCACCCAAGTACTTTTGTGCGTTGCGCGAAAGACACGGCACTACAGACAGCGACTCGTGAGATCCTGATTTGCCCAATTTTTGAGCAAACGCACAACAAACGGTTTTGCCATCGTGCGGCCACACTGCCAGCTTGGCCGCAGTTGGTTTCCAGATGGATTCTCCCCCGTGGCAATGCGCTTCACCCTCAGCAGCCTGACCGTCGCCCTGCTGTCGTCCGGCTCCGCCTACGCCGCCGACCTGGCGGCTCCGGCCCCGGCTCCTGTGGCGGTGGTCGAGCGCTGCAAGGCGACCCTGTCGCTGCCGGCCTATGGCGGCATCATCAAGCCGAACCCGAACCCGTCCTGCGTCACCCTCGGCGGCTTCGGCGACATCTATGTCGGCGGCGCGATCACCGGCTACGCCTATACCCAGACCAACCCCTTCCCGTTCTCGGCCGCGCCGCTGCCGAGCGACCGGGCGGCGCGGGTCGACTTCACCAACATCCAGGGCTGGATCCAGAAGGCCGACGGTCCGTTCCAGTTCTACGTCCAGGCCGGCGCCTACGCGATTCCGTCGCTCGGCTTCCTCAACTACAGCGCCCTCGACCAGACCGACCTGCTGTTCACGCCGCTGCCGGTCGCCTTCGGCAAGTACGTGTTCAACGACAACTGGTCGATCCAGGGCGGCCGCATGCCGACGCTGATCGGCACCGAGGCGCCGTTTACCTTCCAGAACCTGAACATCTCGCGCGGCCTCCTGTTCAACCAGGAGAACATCATCAACCACGGCGTCCAGGTGAACTACAGCGACGGTCCGTGGTCGGCCTCGGTCGCCGGCACCGACGGGTTCTTCTCGGGCAACATCAGCTGGCTCACCGGCGCCGTCACCTACAAGCTCGACGACAACAACAGCTTCGGCATCAACGGCGGTCTCAACCTCGACCGCACCGACGTGCTGTCGCGCAGCCTGCGCTATTCCTACGCGACGCCGCTGTTCCAGCAGAACAGCGGGATCCTGTCGATCAACTACACCTATTCCAACGGGCCGTGGACGATCACGCCCTACTTCCAGTATACGAACGTCGCGCGCGACTTCAAGATCGGCATCGCCGAGGGCGCCTCGACCTACGGCGGCGCGGTGCTGGCGAGCTACGCCTTCACCGACAACTTCGCGCTCGCCGGCCGCGTCGAGTACATCACCCAGACCGGCGACCGGTTCTCGGGCGGCACCAGCCTGCTCTACGGCGCGGGCAGCTCGGCGCTCTCCTTCACCGTCACCCCGACCTTCACCTTCGACCGCTTCTTCGTGCGCGGCGAGTATTCGCGGGTGCAGCTCTACGACATCACCCGCGGCGATCTCGCCTTCGGGACGCTCGGCACCGGCTTCGGCCGCACCGGCAACCGCACCTCGCAGGACCGCTACATGATCGAGGGCGGCATCACCTTCTGACGCCATCCCGAT
Source organism: Methylobacterium sp. DB0501 (assembly GCF_011043735.1). Lineage (GTDB taxonomy): Bacteria > Pseudomonadota > Alphaproteobacteria > Rhizobiales > Beijerinckiaceae > Methylobacterium > Methylobacterium alsaeris. The sequence continues at coordinate 179,400 of NZ_JAAKGV010000009.1, forward strand.
CAAAGACGCCGTCCCATCGAACCAGCGTCATTCGCGCCCGCCCGAGGTCCCCCGGGCGGGCGCTCCGCGTTTCAGGCGGCTTTGAGCCGGGCCCGGGTGCGGATACAGACGGGGCTCTCCCCCGGAGCCGCCGATGAGCTTCCTGCCCGATACCCCGACGCTGCTGGCCTATCTCGCCGCCTGCCTGGTGCTGTTCGTCACGCCCGGGCCCGACATGAGCCTGACGCTCGCCCGCACCATCGGCGCGGGGCGGCGGGCCGGGATCGTCACGGTCCTCGGCACCAGTCTCGGGACGCTCATCCACACGCTCGCCGCGGTGCTCGGCATCTCGGCGCTGATCGCGGCCTCGGCCACCGCCTTCACGGTGCTGAAGGTGGTGGGGGCGCTCTACCTCGGCTGGCTCGCCATCGACGCCCTGCGCCGCGGCTCGGCGCTCACCGTCCGCGTCGAGACGGTGCGGGGCGGGCTGTGGCGCACCTTCTGCCTCGGCCTCGGGGTCAACCTCACCAACCCCAAGGTGGTGCTGTTCTTCCTGACCTTCCTGCCGCAATTCGTGCGCGCCGACGCCCCCGACCCGACCGGGCAGCTCGCCTTCCTGGGCCTCACCTTCATCGCCCTGTCGCTGCCGCTCGGGATCCTGATGGTGCTCGGCGCTGCCCGCGTCACCGGCGCGCTCCAGGCCCGGCCGCGGCTGATGCGGGGCATCGACTGGCTGTTCGCCGGCCTGTTCGGGACCTTCGCGGCCCGCATCCTCCTGACGGTGCGCTGACCCGCTCCGGCGCTTGTTCCGACGGAGCGCAGACCGGTTCGTCGCCGACGATGCTGCATGACCAAGGACCTGGCGCACGGTCCGACGGCAGTGCCACGGTACGAGACACCGGCAGGAAGCCCGGCAAGCTTTCCGCCCGTGTCGTGCACCGCGTTGCGACGCAATCGGGCGCTGCTCCGAGCAGACTTGCGTTGGAGAATCGGCAACCGCTTTTGCGAACTCTGCTTAAGGCACCCCGACGCCGCCCGTGCCGGCGACAAGACGCAGGTGCGGGGCCGCCGGCCGCGTCTCGGCCCGGCAGGTGCGGTTGCGGCCGCCATGCTTGGCGGCGTAGAGCGCCGCATCCGCCGCCCGGTAGAGCTCGGCCCGCGCGACGGGGCAGGCCGCCTGGGCGAGCCCGATGCTCACCGTCACCGCGCCGGCCGGAATGCCGGCCGAGGCGACCGCCAGGGTCGCCACCGTCTCGTGCAGGCGCTCCGCCACCCGGGCCGCCCCGTCCGCGTCGATGTCGGGCAGGATCACGGCGAATTCCTCGCCGCCGATCCGGCACAGGAGGTCGTGCGGCCGGTGGAGGGCCGCCGAGAGGCACCGCCCGAGGCCGCGCAGGATCTCGTCGCCGACCGCGTGGCCGTGGCGGTCGTTGAAGCGCTTGAAGTGATCGGCATCGACGATCAGCAGCGCGAGCGGCTGCCCCGCCCCGGCCGTCGCCTCCCCGGCCTGCCGCAGGGCCTCGTCGAAGCGCCAGCGGTTCGGCAGCCCGGTCAGACCGTCGGTCATCGACAGGCGGGCGAGCTCGGCCTCGACCGCGCTGCGGCGGCGGAGCTCCCGGCCGCACAGCAGCGCCAGCGTGACCGCGAGCCCGAACAACGCCAGCAGCGTGGCGCCGATCATCAGCGCCCGGGTGCGCCAGCCGGCCTCGATCGCCTCCGTGCCGAGCCCGATCGCCAGGATGAGCGGCAGGTCGCCGACCCGCGTGGTGGTGAACAGCCGGTGGACGCCGTCGCGGTCGGCGCGCTCGACGAAACTCCCGTCCGGCTCGGCCAGGGCGCGCTGGAAATTCGGTTGCCCCGACAGGTCCGCACCGACGTCGCGCACGTCGTAGGGGAAGCGCACGATCCGCATGCCGTCCCGGCGGATCAGGTTGATGCTCCCGTCGCGCCCGAGGTCGATCTTCGCCATCATCTGGGTGAAGTGGGACAGCTTCAGGGTCGCCACCGCCACGCCGCCGAACGACCCGTCGGCCTTGGCGATCCGGCGGCTGAAGGCGACCGTGTAGGCGCCCGACATCCGCGACCGGTAGGGCTTGCTGATATAGAGTCCGAGATCCGGATCGAGCCGGTGGACCTGGAAGTAGTCGCGGTCGGCGAAGCTGCCGCCGGCGCCCGACGGGTAGCGCGAGTTCAGGATGCCGTTCCCGTGCTCGTCGAACAGGACCAGGATGCCCGCCCCGTCGGCGGTCACGACCCGGTCGAACAGCACCATCCGGCGCAGGGCCTCCGGCGCCTCGGCGACGAGGGGGCTCTGGACCTTGTCGATCAGGCCCCGCAGCGCCTGGTCGGTGATCTCGACGTTGCGGACGATGTCGGTCTCGATCACCTGCAGCAGGTTCCGGGAGGTCTCCTCGGCCCGCGTCCAGATCTCGTGCCGCAGCTCGGCCAGCATGAAGCCGGAGACGAGCAGCATGCCGAGAGGTGCCAGAACGCCGAGCGCGATCCACACCCGGGCGGTCTGGAGGCCGGCGAGGAAGCGGCGCGGCGGCGACATCGGCGGAGGTCTCTCTGGAAGGCGTTCGATGACGCCCTATTTCGCCCCACCGAGTCTAAACAGGGCTTTCACGCCGCGTCCATTTCCGCGTGCCGCACGGACTCGACGGCCGGTGACAGGATCTAACAAAAGCTGACGAAGCGGATCGCGCGGGGGGCTTCCGAGAGGACTTGCAGGGGAACTTGCAAGGGAACTTGCGAGGGAACTGGGCAGACGGACGGGTGTCGCGGACGCGATTGACCGGCCGCTGCCGCGTCAGCGCCGCGGCGCGGCCCACATCGTCGCCGGTCCGCGCCCGGCGAAGCGGCCGGCGGCGAGCCAGTAGACCAGCCCGGCGATCCCGCCGGTGCAGAACAGGATCGCGGTCACCCGCCCCTCCCCGGCCCCTGCACCTTGAACGACCGGCCCGCCGGCGCCGCGCATCAACCAGGGCAGCAGCGCTGTGAGGAGGCCGGTGGCGCCGCCGTACCAGGCGAGCGAGCGCCAGCCCAGCACCTCGCCGACGACGGCGTTGAGCGCCGGCGGCACCGCGACGAGGAGCAGGATCGCGCGGCCGAGATTCACCGCCCCCTCGACCATGCCGGGATCCGGCGCGTAGCCCTCGGCGAGGTCGGCCAGCACGGCTTCGAGGCCCGACAGGCCGAACTGGGCCAGCACGTCGCGCAGGACGGGGTCCATCGCGACGCCGATGCCGAGGGCGATCGCCCCGCAGGCGATCGCCATCATGAGTGCGACGCCGATCGCGAGAAGGCGGCCGAGGGACATGGTCAACCGTCGTCGTCAATCGTCGTCGTGGGCGCCGGCATAGACGCCCTCGGCGCCGATGCCCTCTTCCAGCATCATCCGGGCACGGGCCCGCAGCTTCTCGGTCTCGCTCTTGAGCTGGCCGCAGGCCGCCAGGATGTCGCGGCCACGCGGCGTACGCACCGGCGAGGCGTAGCCGGCATTGAACACGACCTCGGAGAAGCGCTCGATCCGCTCCCAGTCCGAGCACTCGTACTTGGAGCCGGGCCAGGGATTGAACGGGATCAGGTTGATCTTGGCCGGGATGCCCTTGAGAAGGCGCACCAGCTCCCGGGCGTCGGCGTCGGAATCGTTGATGCCCTTCAGCATCACGTACTCGAAGGTGATGCGGCGCGCATTCGACACGCCGGGATAGTCGCGGCAGGCCTGGAGCAGCTCGCGGATCGGGTATTTGCGGTTGAGCGGCACCAGCTCGTTGCGCAGGTCGTCGCGCACGGCATGGAGCGAGATCGCCAGCATGGCGTTCGCCTCGAGGCCGAGCCGCTCGAATTGCGGCACCACGCCGGAGGTCGAGACGGTGATGCGCCGGCGCGACAGGCCGAGGCCCTCGTGGTCGCTCATCACGCCGACCGCGTCGATGACGTTGTCGACGTTGTAGAGCGGCTCGCCCATGCCCATGAACACGATGTTCGAGACGAAGCGCGAGCCGTCGACCGGCACGAAGGCGCCCTTCGGCGGGGTCTTGCCGGGCCAGTCGCCGAGGCGGTCGCGGGCCACCACCAGCTGCGAGACGATCTCCTGACACGACAGGTTGCGCACCAGGCGCTGCGTGCCGGTGTGGCAGAACGAGCAGGTCAGGGTGCAGCCGACCTGCGACGAGACGCAGAGCGTGCCGCGGTCGTTGGCCGGGATGTAGACGCACTCGATCTCGGCGCCGCGATTGTGGTCGTGCCGGCCGGTCGGCGGCATCCGGATCAGCCACTTGCGGGTGCCGTCGCGCGACACCTGCTCGCTCACCACCTCGGGCCGGTCGAGGGTGTGGATGCCGGCGAGCTGACCTTTCAGCACCTTGCTGACATTGGTCATCTCGTCGAAGGACGCGGCGCCGCGCACGTTGATCCAGTGCCAGAGCTGGCCGGCGCGCATGCGCTGCTCGCGCTCCGGCACCCCGATGGCGGCGAGCCGCCCCTTCAGGGCCTCGCGGGTCAGGCCGACGAGGGAGGTCGGACCGGTGGTTTCCAGCGCCTCGGGGCGGATCTCGGGCGTCTTCTCGATCGCCGGGGCCTGCTGGGGGACGGCGCCATTCCCGCGCCGGGCGGTGTCGAACGACGCCGTCGCCATGATCTTGTGAACCTTCGGATGAAACGGATTAAGGGCGCATATAGGGGTATTCGGGCCGAAACGCGATGGGCCGGCTTGGAATGGGCTGACTTGGAATGGGCCGGCTCGGGATCCGTCGACGGCGCACCACCGACGCCACTGCAACCCTCCTGGTCGTCCTCCCTCCTGGTCGTCCTGGGGACGCGCCGCGGAACACGGGACCCGTGACCGCTGACGGGGCAGGATGGAGCGGAGAGCTGTTCGCCCTCTTCGGAAGCCTCAGCGGTCATGGATCCCGGGTTCTTGCCCTCAGCGAGCCCCGGGATGTCGCGAAGCGGTTTACTTGCACTCCTCGCGGGTGCGCTTCATCGCCTCGCCGAAGCCGTCGAGGGCGTATTCGTCGGTCGAGGCGTTGCCGCGCTGCGAGACCGCCTTGACGACCACCTTCTTGCCCCGGCTCATCTCGGCGACGACCTTGCTCTCGTCGGCCGGGTTCTGCACCCAGGCATTGGTGCCCTTCACCACCAGCGCGTAGCGGGCCGAGCCGATCGCCAGGCTGGGATCGGAGGCGGAGGACGCCGAGGCCGGCACCGCGCCGTTCGCCGCCGCGGTGGTCGTCGCCTGACCGCTGCCGGGCTTGGGCGCGAAGCCCAGCATCACCGCGACCTCGTTGTTGACCTTCTCGCCCTTGCGCACCGTCACGAACAGGTAGGCCGGGTCGCGCTTGAGGCTCTTGGGCAGCCGCACCTGCGGCTGGCTGATGGCGTAGCAGATGCGCGACCTGCCTTCGCCGGCAGCGAAGACGTTCCAGTCGCCGAAGGTGCCGATCGGGCTCGCCTGGAGGCTCGGGGGGGCGGCCTCCGCCTTGGGCTTCGGCTTGGCCGCGGCGGGCAGGGCGAGGAGGAACAGGCCGGCGGCGGCGAGGAGGGATGCGCGAATCATGCGGGCACTCTAGTCGCGGGGGGTGCGCTTGCCCACCCGATCGCCGGAAAATGCGGCGAAATCAGCGAGCTATCGACAGGTCCCGACGAATTGCTGCACTGCAGGAATGACCCGGGGCGGCGGGTGGGGCATGGTCCGGCCAGGAAACGCACGCGAGAGGCCGCGAAGGTCGCATGACTGCCCCATCCCCGTCGGATCTGCCCGAGACCATCCCGGTGCGCGAGGCGCACCGCTTCCCGACCGAGGCGCTGGACGCGTTCCTCGCCCAGCAGGGGCTGGGGCACTTGCGCGAGCTGCGGCAGATGCGCGGCGGGCAGTCGAACCCGACCTTCCTGGTCATGGCCGAGGCCGGCGAGTACGTGCTGCGCAAGCAGCCGCCGGGCAAGCTCCTGCCCTCCGCCCACGCGGTCGACCGGGAGTTCCGGGTGCTGCAGGCTTTGTCGCGCACCGACGTGCCGGTGCCGCAGGCGGTGGCCTATTGCGCCGATCCGGCGGTGATCGGCACGCCGTTTTACCTGATGGAGCGGCTGCACGGCCGGGTGTTCTGGGACCCGACCTTGCCCGAACTGCCGCGCGAGGAGCGGGCCGGCATCTATTACGGCATGAACGAGGCCCTGGCGCGCCTGCACCTCGTCGACCCCGGGGCGATCGGGCTCGCCGATTTCGGCCGCGCCGGCAACTACTTCCAGCGCCAGATCGAGCGCTGGTCGAAGCAATGGTCCGCCTCGAAGACCCGCGAGAACGCCGCGATCGACCGTCTCGCCGAGTGGCTGCCGGCCCACATCCCGGCCGACAGCGACGAGACCCGGATCGTCCACGGCGATTTCCGCCTCGACAACATGATCTTCCACAAGACCGAGCCGCGGGTGATCGGCATCATCGACTGGGAACTGGCGACGCTCGGCCACCCGCTGGCCGATCTCGGCTACAACTGCATCGCCTACAACACCGACCCGTCCGCCTATCGCGGCATGCTCGGGCGCGATCTCCCCGCCCTCGGCATCCCCACCCAGGACGAGTACGTGCGCCGCTACTGCGAGCGCACCGGCCGGCGCGACGGCATCACGCCGTTCCACGTCGCCTTCGCGCTGTTTCGCCTGGCGGTGATCCTGGAGGGCGTGCTCGCCCGCTCGAAGGCCGGCAACGCCTCGAGCGACGAGGCGAGCCAGAAGGGCGCGCTCGGCATCGCGCTCGCCGAGCGGGGCTGGGAGCTGGCGCAGGCGTGACGAAGACCGGCGGTCCCGGGCGTGCGGCTCGGCGCCGCCGCGCCGGACATCCGCCGCTACGGGCGGCCCGTCACGCCTGGGCGGCCTCGCGCTCGCGCCGCCGTTGCAGGCGGGTGACGCCGTAGATGGTCGCGAGCCGCAGGCGCGCGGAGCGGACCTGCGGCGCGCTGCGCTCGGCCCGGACGGCCGCGATGGTGCGGAGCGCTGCCGCGACGGAGCGTTCGAGCGCGGCGGTTTCCTCGCCGCGCGTGGTACGGCCGGTCTGCATCCGGATGTCCCCCTCTTGCGTCCAGGTTCTTGCGTCCAGGGTTCTGCGTCCCGGCGAGCAGTTTGAGCCGGGGAATCCGGCACGGGCGGGGCCGGATGGTGGCGAAGGGACGCCTTGATTTAAGGATTTCTTCATCCGTCGGCGGCGTCGCCACGCTTCGGCGTGATTCGCCCTGACGCTGTGATCCAGCGGACTCCCCGGCTCCATCCGCGGCGGCGTTCCGGGCTTCGCTGCGCGGCCCCGGAATGTCGCGGCGGGTCTGACGTCCGCGGATCCAGGACGAGCCCGCTCTCACGCCACCGGCAGCACCGGCCACGTCGTCGAGGCCGCCGCCGCGACGTCGAGCAGGTTGCCGACACCCTCGCTCCAGAGCGAGAAGGCGGTGGGCGGGCTGAGCGCCAGGACGGCGTGGATCTCCCGGCTCCCCGTGGCGAAGTCCGCGCCGAGGCGCTTGGCCAGCGCCCGCATCGGCCGGTTGCCGGACAGGCAGCGCAGGTGGAGCCGGCGCGTGCCGCCGTTGCGGGCGGCCTGGGTCAGACGGGCGCCGAGCGCCGCGCCGAAGCCCCGGCCGCGATGGCCGGGCGCCACCGCGAAGGCGAGCTCGGCCTCCCGGCTCAAGCCGGCAGGGCGCAACTCGCCGACGCCGCGCAAGAGCCCGTCGGTGAAGGCGCCGACGATCAGGCCCTCGGCGGAGACGGCACGGGCGGCATAGGCGGCGGCTGCCGCCTCGCTCACCGCGCCCATGAACCGGTCGAAGCGGGATCCCGGATCGAGGCCCCGGAACAGGGTGACGACCGCGTCGCGGTCGGTCGGCCAGAGGCGCCGGACCAGGGCGCCGGCGGGGGGATGGATGTTCTGCATTCTCGAGGTGCACTCCTGACGAAGGGGGCTGCACGTCTTCGAGCGTTTCCTGACCCCGGCCGCCGGCCGGGATTGTGCAATGCAGCAGATGGGAGCGCCGTTCCGGCGTTGCACGGCACGCCGGCCGTGCCGTCGACGCATGCCGCCGCCATGATCTCACCGCATTGCGCGGGCCCGCGCGCCGCGATAATCCCCTTCCCGTGACGCAAAGCCCCGCTTCCGCCGCCCGTGGCCCGGTCGCCACCCGCTACGACGCCCTGGTCGAGTCGGGGGCGATCGAGCGCGATCCCGCCCAGACCGATCTCGTCGCCCGGCTCGACGGGCTCATCGGCGATCTCGCCGCGGCGCCGCCGCCGTCGAGCCCCGGCCTCCTCGGCCGGCTGTTCGGCCGCCAGCCGGAGCCGGCGGCGGGTCCCCTCGGACTGTACGTCTGGGGCCTGGTCGGCCGCGGCAAGACCATGCTGATGGACCTGTTCTACGAGGCCGCGCCGGGCTCGAAGCGCCGGGTGCACTTCCATGCCTTCATGGGCGACGTGCACGAGCGCATCCACCGCCATCGGCAGGCCGTGAAGCAGGGTACGGCGAAGGGCGAGGATCCGATCCAGCTGGTGGCCGAGGCGCTGTCGGTCGAGGCGCGCCTGCTCTGCTTCGACGAGTTCACGGTGACCGACATCGCCGACGCGATGATCCTCGGGCGCCTGTTCACGGCGCTCTTCGCCCGCGGCACCGTGATGGTGGCGACCTCGAACGTCGAGCCCGACCGGCTCTACGAGGGCGGGCTCAACCGCGCCCTGTTCCTGCCCTTCATCGACCAGCTCAAGCAGCGGGTGACCGTGGTGCGGCTCGATTCGCGCACCGATTTCCGGCTCGAGAAGCTCGGCGGCAGCCCGGTCTACCACGTGCCGGCGGACGAGGCGGCCGCGCGGGCGCTCACGGACGCGTTCCGGGCCCTGTCGGGCGAGCCGCAGGGGCGGCCGACGACCATCACCGTCAAGGGCCACGAGGTGGCGATCCCCGAGGCCGTCGGCGGCGTCGCCCGCTTCACCTTCGCGGATCTCTGCGCCCGGCCCCTCGGCGCCGCCGATTACCTGGCGCTCGCCGAGCGCTTCCACACCGTGATCGTGGAAGAGATCCCGGTGATGGACATGCCCCAGCGCAACGAGGCCAAGCGCTTCATCATCCTGGTCGACGCGCTCTACGACACCCGCACCAAGCTCCTCGCCTCCGCGGCGGCCGAGCCGACGGGCCTCTACCTCGCCGATTCGGGTCGCGAGGCGTTCGAGTTCGAGCGCACGGTCTCGCGCCTGATCGAGATGCGCTCGGAGGACTATCTCGCCCTGCCGCATGGCCGGCCGGACGAGGCGACGGGCAGCACGACGGGGCTGGTGGAAACCTGAGTCCCGGCCGGCGCGCTTCTTGATTGCGCCGCAATCGACGCGCCGATGCGGTGTCGCAACCCCGTCGTTAGACCATCTCCTCCGAGGCCCCCGATGACCCCCTCTCCCCTGCCCATCGACCTCTCGCCCGAGCGCGCCGTCGCGGCGATCTCGCGCTGGCTGGCGGTGGAGAGCCCGACGGACTCGGCCGAGGGCGTCAACCGGATGATGGACCTCGTCGCCGAGGAGGCCGGCAGCCTGGGCCTCGCCGCCGAGCGGGTGCCGGGCCGCGAGGGGTTCGGCGACAACCTCATCCTGCGGGCCGGACCGCGGACGGGTGAGCCCGGCATCCTGGTGCTGTCGCATCTCGATACCGTGCATCCGATCGGCACGCTCGCCCACGACCTGCCGGTGCGGGTCGAGGGCGACCGGCTCTACGGACCGGGCGTCTACGACATGAAGGGCGGCGCCTGGCTGGCGCTCCAGGCCTTCGCGGCGGCGCGCGGGACGAGCGCGCGGCGTCCCCTCACCTTCCTGTTCACCAGCGACGAGGAGACCGGCTCGCAATCGACCCGCGGGCTGATCGAGGATCTGGGGCGTGAAAGCGCCGCCGTGCTGGTCACCGAGCCCGGCCGCGACGGCGGCAAGGTGGTGACGGGGCGAAAGGGCGTCGGCCGCTTCGACGTCCATGTCGAGGGCCGCCCGTCGCATGCCGGCACCCGCCACGCCGACGGCCGCAACGCCATCCGCGAGGCCGCCCGGCTGATCCTGGAGATCGAGGGCCTGACCGACTACGCCCGCGGCGTCACCATGACGGTCGGGACGATCAATGGCGGCACCGCCGAGAACGTGGTGCCGCAGCACTGCCGCTTCGCCGTCGATCTGCGGGTCGTGACCGCCGCCGACGGGGAGGATTACGCCGGCCGGATCCTGGGCCTGCGCGCCTCGCCGGACTTTCGCGTGACGGTGACCGGCGGCATGAACCGCCCGCCCTACGATGCCGGGGCCGGTGCGGCGCTCTACGCCCGTGCACGGGCGCTGGCCCGGGACGAGCTCGGGATCGATCTCGGCGAGGTGCCGCTCACCGGCGGCGGCTCGGACGGCAACTTCACCGCGGCCCTCGGCATCCCGACCCTCGACGGCCTCGGTATCGACGGCGATGGGGCGCACACGCTCCAGGAATACGGCCTGATCTCGTCGATCGCGCCGCGCATGCGGCTGATGCAGCGGTTGCTGGAGACGCTGTGAGGCGTCGGCGGCTCTGAGGATCGGGGCAGAGGGGCGTTCTCGTTCTCCCCTCTCCGGCCTCATCCCGGGGGGCCGGCCCATCGACGACGAACCGACCTCGACGGGGGGCTGCAGACGTTTCCGCAAGCCCTGGAGCCCTCCGTCGCGGCTCGGCGAGCGTCGATCGACCGGCACTTCCGGATGAGGTCGCGGGTTGGACAGCTCACGGACGCTGAGCCGCGAGGGCTGGGCGCCGCGCATGAGGGCCCGCCATGATCGACCGCCGCAATCCCTGGGTCACGCTCTCGCGCGAGCGCCGCTACGAGGACCGCTATCTCGGGCTCGACCTCGACCGGTTGCGCCATGAATCCGGCCGCGAGCACCCGCATGTCGCCCTGCGGTTCAAGGTGTTCGGCGTCGCGGTGCTGCCGGTCGATCCCGAGGGCCGGGTCAGCCTGATCGGCCAGTACCGCTACGTGCTCGACCGCTTCACCTGGGAGCTGCCGCGCGGCTCCGGCCCGGTCGCCGACGAGGCGCTCGCCACGGCCCGGCGCGAGCTGAAGGAGGAGACCGGCGACGAGGCCGAGTCGTGGCTCGAGTTGCTGCGCCTCGACGCCTCGCCGGGCATCTCCAGCGAGCGGGTGCCGGGCTTCGTCGCCTGGAACCTGCGCCGCGGCCCGGCCCACCCGGACCCGCAGGAGAGCCTGCGGCTGCGCCGCCTCCCCTTCGCCGAGGCCGTCGGCGAGGCGCTGACGGGGGCGATCACCGACGGGCCGAGCGTGGCTTTGCTCCTGTGCCTCGCCGAGCGGGCCCGGCGGGGCGATCTGCCGGAGGATCTGCTGCGGCTGGTGCGCGGCGTGTGATCGGGCGTGGGCGGTCCCGGTGCAGGCGCGTCGGGACCGGCCCTTATCGCCCCGCCAGCTCCCGCAGCAGCGCCTCGTGGAACCGGTCCGGTGCCTCGACCTGCGGCGCGTGGCCCAAGCCCTCGAACGTCACCAGCCGCGCGTCCTTGATCCGCCCCGCCACCTCCGGCCCGAGCCGGTCGTAGCGTCCCAGGGTCTCGGCGAGGGCCGGCGCGGCACGGTTGGCGCCCGGGGCCGTGCGGTCCTTGGTCCCGACCATCAGCACCGTCGGCACGCGCAACCGGTCGAGTTCGTGCACGACCGGCTGGGTGAACACCATGTCGGAGGTCTGGGCCTGGTTCCGGGCCACCCGCTCGGCGCCCGGGCCGGCATAGAGCCCGGCCTGCATCTCGACCCAGCGGTCGTAGGCCGGCTTCCACTGGCCGTCGTAGTAGAACTTGAGCTGGTAGGCCTTGATGCTCGCCGCATTCGTCCTGCGTTCGGCGGCGTAGGCGGCGTCGATCGTCTGGTAGGGCACGCCCTTCTGCTGCCAGTCCTCGAGCCCGAGGGGATCGACCATCACCAGCTGCTCGACCGCGTCGGGGAACATCAGGGCATAGCGGGCCGCCAGCATGCCGCCCATCGAATGCCCGACGATCGTCGCCTTCCCGATGCCGAGGGCGGCGAGGAGGCCGTTCGTGTTGGCGGCGAGCTGCTGGAAGCTGAACTGGTAGCCGGCCGGCTTCGTCGACTTGCAGAAGCCGACCTGATCGAGGGCGAGCACCCGGTAGCCGGCCCGGGCCAGCACGCCGACGGAGTCGCCCCAGGTGGCGGCGCAGAAATTCTTGCCGTGGAGCAGCACCACGGTGCGGCCGTTCGGCCGCTCCGGCGCCACGTCCATGAAGGCCATCGACACCTCCTGCCCCTGCGACGCGAAGGCGTGGCGCCTGACCGGGTAGGGGTAGTCGAAGCCCTCGAGCTCGGACCCGTAGGAGGGGGCGGCGATGGCGGCAGAGGACGCCAGAGACGCCGAGACGAGGCAGAGCGCGAGGAGCGGGAGACGCATCGGGCGGGACTCCGGTGGGGATAGCAGGCTCTTACAACACTGGGCCGCCGTGGGGCATGGCTCCCGGTCGAGGCCACGCTTGCGTTTCCGGCGGTGTCCCGCCATATAAGCCTCGGGAGGTTGGCGAGGGACGTTTCACTCGCCAACCGGGTCAGGTCCGGAAGGAAGCAGCCCTAACGAGACCGAGCGGGTTTTCGTCCAGCCTCCCACCCCTCCCCTTTCAGGAGCGCGTGCGCCCCCCTCCGGGGGCCGCCCTCACGACCCTGCGAGCGCATGGACGAGACTTCCGGCACGCCCTCGATCGACGAGCCGGGTCTCCCCGGGTTCAGCGCGGCCGAAAGCCGTCGGCCGGCTCCCGCCTACCGGGTCCTGGCGCGCAAGTACCGACCCAAGGATTTCGACGACCTGATCGGCCAGGGCGCCATGGTGCGCACCCTGGCGAACGCGTTCGAGGCCGGCCGCATCCCGCAGGCCTGGATGCTCACCGGCGTGCGCGGCGTCGGCAAGACCACCACCGCCCGCATCCTGGCCCGCGGCCTCAACTACGCCCTGCCCGACGATGCCAATGCCGGACCGACGATCCGGCTGCCCCGTCTCGGCCTGCACTGCGCCGCCATCATGGAATCCCGGCACATCGACGTGCTGGAGATGGACGCCGCCTCGCATACCGGCATCGACGACGTCCGCCAGATCATCGACGGCATMCGAKATTCCCCGGTCTCGGCGCGTTACAAGGTCTACATCGTCGACGAGGTCCACATGCTGTCCGAGAAGGCGTTCAACGCCTTCCTGAAGACGCTGGAGGAGCCGCCGCCGCACGCGAAGTTCGTCTTCGCCACCACCGAGATCCGCAAGGTTCCGGTCACCATCCTGTCGCGCTGCCAGCGCTTCGACCTGCGCCGGGTCGAGGCCGGCGCCCTGATCGCCCATCTCCAGAAGATCTGCGATGCCGAGGGCGTCTCGGCCGAGGCCGAGGCCTTGGCCGCCATCGCGCGGGCCGCCGAGGGGTCGGTGCGCGACTCGCTGTCGCTTCTCGACCAGGCGATCGCCCACGGCGCCGGCCACGTCACCGCCGAGACGGTGCGCGACATGCTCGGCCTCGCCGACCGGGCCCGGGTCGTCGACCTGTTCGAGGCGGCGATGCGCGGCGACGTGCCCGCCACGTTCGCGGAGCTGCGCGCCCAGCACGAGGCCGGGGCCGATCCCGGCGTGGTCCTGTCCGACCTCGCCGAGTTCACCCACCTCGTCACGCGGCTGAAGCTCGCCCCCGACTCCGCGCGCTCCGACACCTCGCTCAGCGAGGTCGAGCGGGTGCGCGGCGGCGACTTCGCCGACCGGCTCTCGGTTCGCGCCCTGTCGCGGGCCTGGCAGATCCTGCTCAAGGCGATCCCCGAGGTGCAGGCGGCAGCCCGGCCGCTGGCTGCGGCCGAGATGGCGCTGGTGCGCCTGATTTACGCCGCCGACCTGCCGACCCCCGACGAGGCCCTGCGCCAGATCAAGGACGGCGGCAGCCTCGCCCTGCCGGCCCGGGCGCCGTCGGCGGCTCCCGCCTCCGCGCCCTCGATGCAGGTGGCTTCCCCGGTCGCCCCGGTGATGCCGGCGGCGAGCCCCGCCCCCGTCCCCACCTTGCGTGCGACGAGCGCCGCCGCACCGGCCCTGGCGCGCAGCCTGCCCGAGGCGCCCCCGGTCGAGGCGGCGCCCCGCCCCGCCCCGCCCCCGGCGATGCCGCGCCCGACCCTGGTCCAGTCCGCGCCCCCCGCGAGCAAGCCGGATTCCGGCCCGCGCCTGCGCCGCTTCGAGGACGTCGTCGCGCTCGCCGACGAGCGCCGGGACATCGGCCTGAAGATGGCGCTGGAGCGCGACGCCCACCTGGTGCGGTTCGAGGATGGCCGCATCGAGTTCCGCCTCGCCGAGGGCGGCCGGCCGACGCTGGGCACCGATCTCGCCCGCGCCCTCGAGGCGTGGACCGGCCGGCGCTGGGTGGTGGCCCTGTCCAAGGAGGACGGCGAGGCGACGCTCGACGCCCGCGCCAAGGCCGCGGTCCAGAGCCGCCACCAAGGCGCTGCGAGCCATCCGCTGGTCCAGGCGGTGCTGAAGAACTTCCCGGGCGCCCAGATCGTCGACGTGCGCGACAAGGCACCCGACCCGGCCGTGACGGGCGATATCCCGCCGCCGGAGGCGGACGATCCGGACCTGTAGCGAACGGGCCGCCGGCACCCCACATCCGTTTGGATTTCTCTCTCACAGCACGAGGACGCCGCCATGGACATCATGGGACTGATGAAACAGGCCCAGGCCATGCAGCAGAAGATGGCCGACCTTCAGTCCGAGCTCGACGGCGTCCAGGTCACGGGCGCGTCCGGCGGCGGCTCCGTCTCGGTGACGATGACCGCGAAGGGCGACGTGAAGGGTCTCACCCTCGACCCGTCGCTGCTGGTGCCTGACGAGAAGGAGATTCTCGAGGACCTGATCGTCGCGGCTCTCACCGATGCCAAGGCCAAGGCCGAGCGTGCCGCGCAGGAGCGGATGCAGGAACTGACCAAGGGCCTGCCGCTGCCCCCGGGCATGAAGCTGCCGTTCTAAGCGGAGTTGCGTTGGCCGGCCAACGCGTCGTCCGCTTGGGCTCTCGTTTGTCGCAGATTTTTGTCGCAAAACCGGCAACTGCTTTTGCGAAATCTGCTGAAGCTCTCTCCCCCTCCTCACAAGGGGGAGGGACATTGCGTTTCATTCCTAGAGCAGGGCCCGAATTTCATGCCCCAGGCCGTCGCGGGTCCGGAGATCGAACGGCTGATCCAGCTCCTGGCCCGCATGCCCGGCCTCGGGCCGCGCTCGGCCCGCCGGGCCGCCCTCCAGCTCATCAAGAAGCGCGAGACGCTGCTGGCACCGCTCGCCGACGCCATGCGGATCGCCGCCGACCGGATCGTGGTCTGCCATGAATGCGGCAACGTCGACACGCAGGATCCCTGCACGATCTGTCGCGACCAGAGCCGCGATCCCTCGATGCTGGTGGTGGTCGAGGATGTCTCGGACCTCTGGGCGCTCGAGCGTTCCGGCGCCGTGACGGCGCGCTACCACGTGCTCGGCGGCGTGCTCTCGGCCCTCGACGGGGTGCGGCCGGAGAACCTGAACCTGAGCCGCTTGGTCGAGCGGGTGAGCGCACCGGAGATGCGGGAGCTGATCCTGGCCCTCAACGCCACCGTCGACGGCCAGACCACCGCCCACTACGTCACCGAGTTGCTCACCCACCTGCCGATCAAGGTGACGCGGCTCGCCCACGGCGTGCCGGTCGGCGGCGAACTCGACTATCTCGACGAGGGCACCCTCTCGGCGGCGATCCGGCAGCGCACCGCGTTCTAGAGCACGGCCGGAGGGCCGCGCGATCGGGCGGTGCTCCGGCGGGCCCCATCATCGGGTTTGACCCGGCGGAGACGAATCCTTATTTCCCGGAAACTTGCGGGCGCCGCTGCGGCGCCCGGCCCCCCGACTTTGCTGGCGCCCGAATGAGCATCCGTCCCCTCGTCATCCTTCCGGACGCGCGCCTGCGCGAGATCTCGGCTCCGGTCGGTACGATCACCGGCGACGTGCGGAAGCTCGCGGCCGACATGCTGGAGACGATGTACGACGCGCCCGGCGTCGGCCTCGCCGGCATCCAGATCGGCGAGGCGGTGCGCATCGTCACCATCGACACGTCGAAGGAGAAGGACGAGCGCAGCCCCCTGGTCCTGCTCGATCCCGAGATCGTCTGGACCTCGGAGGAGACCCGCACCTACGAGGAAGGCTGCCTGTCGATCCCCGATTACTACGCCGAGGTGATCCGCCCCGACCGGGTGCGCGTGCGCTTCCGTACCCTCGACGGCGAGACCGTGGAGCAGGAGGCCGACGGCCTGCTCGCCACCTGCCTCCAGCACGAGATCGATCATCTCAACGGCGTCTTGTTCATCGACCACCTGTCGAAGCTCAAGCGCGATCGGGTGATGAAGAAGTTCGCCAAGGCGGCCAAGCGCGAAGCCGCCTAGGATGCCCCTCAAGGTCGTGTTCATGGGCACCCCGGATTTCGCGGTGCCGACGCTGGCCGAGATCGTCGGCGGCGGCCACGAGGTCGTGGCGGTCTATACCCGCGCGCCGGCACCTGCCGGCCGCGGCATGGCCCTGCGCCCCTCCCCGGTCCAGGCGCTCGCGGAAAAGTTCGGGCTGCCGGTGCTGACGCCGGCGACGCTCCGTACCGAGGAAGCGGCCGAGACGTTCCGCGCCCACGAGGCCGACGTCGCCGTGGTGGTGGCCTACGGCATGATCCTGCCGCCCGCGATCCTCGACGCGCCGTCCCTCGGCTGCCTCAACCTGCATGCCTCGCTGCTGCCGCGCTGGCGCGGTGCCGCGCCGATCCAGCGCGCCGTGATGGCCGGGGACGAGGAGACCGGCGTCGCGGTGATGCGGATGGAGCCGGGCCTCGATACCGGCCCGGTCGGCATGGTCGAGCGGGTGGCCATCACCCCCGACATGACCTCCGGCGAGCTGCACGACCGGCTGATGCCGCTCGGCGCCGACCTGATGGCGCGGGCGCTCGGGGCGCTGGAGCGCGGCAACCTGCAATTCCGGCCGCAATCGTCCGAGGGCGTCGTCTATGCCCACAAGATCACCAACGAGGAGGCGCGCCTCGACTGGTCGGAAGGGGCCGAAACCCTCCATGACCGGGTGCGCGGCCTGTCGCCGTTCCCGGGCGCCTACCTGATGGCCGATTTCGGCCGCGGGCCGGAGCGGGTGAAGGTGCTGCGCGCCCGTCTCGCCGACGGATCGGGCGAACCCGGCACGCTCCTCGACGCGGCCGGCACGATCGCCTGCGGCGAGGGCGCCTTGCGCCTCGTCACCGTCCAGCCCGCCGGCAAGGGCGCGATGCCGTTCGAGGATTTCGCCCGCGGCCGCCGGCTCGAGCCGGGCACCCGCCTCGCCTGATGCCCCGCTACAAGCTCGTCGTCGAGTATGACGGCACCGCCTTCGCCGGCTGGCAGCGCCAGGCCGCCGACCGCTCGGTGCAGCAGGCGCTGGAGGAGGCGATCGCCCGCTTCGTCGGCGGGCCGGTGCGGGTCCACTGCGCCGGGCGCACCGATGCCGGGGTGCACGCCACCCATCAGGTCGTCCATCTCGACCTCGACAAGCCGTGGCGCACCGACACCGTGCGCGACGCCGCCAACGCGCATCTGCGGCCGGAGCCGGTGGCGGTGATCTCGGCCGCCGCGGTGAGCCCGGATTTCGACGCACGCCACTCGGCGATCAAGCGCCATTACCGCTACCGCATCCTCAACCGCCGCTCCCCGCCGGCCCTGACCCGCGGCTTCGTCTGGCACGTGCCCTGGGCGCTGGATGCCGGGCTGATGCACGAGGGCGCGCAGCTGATGCTCGGCCGGCACGATTTCTCCGCCTTCCGGGCGGCGGAGTGCCAGGCCAACAGCCCGGTGCGCACCCTCGACCGGCTCGACGTGACCCGCGAGGGCGAGGAGATCGTCGTCGTCACCGCGGCGCGCTCGTTCCTGCACCATCAGGTCCGCGGCATGGTCGGTACCCTGATGCTGGCCGGCGGCGGCCGGCTGACGCCGCAGGGCGTGCGTGACGTGCTCGATTCCCGCGACCGTACCCGCTGCGGGCCTCTCGCGCCCTCGGGCGGGTTGACGCTGATCGGGGTGGATTATCCGGCGGAGTTCGGCTGACCCGGCGCCATCCGGGCGCTTGGCCGGATCCGGCGTTTCCGGCATCGTGAGCATCGGGCACGCTGAAGGACGGGCGCGAGTCGGATCTGGCTTTGCTCGCGACCAAGGCCGACCTGCGGGAGATCGAGGTCGCGCTGAGAACGGACCTGCAGAAGTCCGAGGCTTCGCTGCGGGCAGATTTGCGCGAAGTCGAGACTTCTCCACGGGCTGATCTGCGGGAGAATGACAATCGGCTGAAGGTGGATCTACGGGAGACCGAGGGCCGCCCGAAAGCGGATATCGCAGACCTGTCCCACCGGGTGGATCTCGGCTCGGCGAGCGCCCGGGCCGACATGAAGCTCCTGGAGCAGCGGATGACCGTGGAGCTCGGCACGCTGGTCGCGGCTGGAATCCCGATCACACCAGCGCATGCGCCCCGCCGGCAAAGCCGACGATCAGCCCGAAGCAGGCGAAGGTGACCAACGCCGCGGCGGGTCCCGGCAGGCCGAGGATCGCCCGGGCGGCGCGGCCGTGCAGCCACAGCAACACCACCGCGAAGGCACCGGCCTCGATTGCCGCGAGGCCCGGCGTCGCGAGGCCGAGGAGCAGCAGGCAGCCCGGCAGCGCCAGGGCGACGAGGCCCGCGGCGAGGAGCCAGTTGGTCACGACCACGAAGGGCACGTAGGCCCGGGTCCGGTCGAGGCGGCGCAGGACCGCGATCATCGCCAGGGGCACCGGCAGGAACGCCGCCGCCAGCCCGGCGAGCAGGGCTGCCGTCACGTGGTCGAGCTGGAACGGCGCCGTGCCGGCCCCACGCTCCAGGAACAACGCCACCGTCACCGCCGGCGCCGTGAGCCAGACCGCCCCGAAGGAGCGCCAGAAGCCGCGCTCGCTGACGTCGAAGTGGCGCAGGGCGTCCGGCCGACGCCCGATCAGTCCGGCGGTCCCGCGCAGGGAGCGGGCGACCTCGTCAGCGCTCACGAACATCGGCGGCCTCCAGGATAGAGACCGCCAGATTCAACTTTCGTCTAAGGCCGGTCAAGCCGGATGGTGCGTCGCGGCAGCGCCGGGAAAATACCCGTCCAGGACCCGACCGACGATCGCCGTCAGCCGGTCGAGATCGGCGAGCGTGACCCGCTCGTCGACCTGGTGCATCGTCCGCCCGACGAGACCGAACTCGATCACCGGGCAGGCATCCTTGATGAAGCGGGCATCCGAGGTGCCCCCGGTGGTCGAGAGGGCGGGCCTGCGGCCGGTCTCGGCCTCGATCGCATCCGCCACCTGCTCGACGAAGGCGTCGGGCTCGGTCAGGAAGGCGACGGAATTGGTCGGCCGCACGTCGAGGCTGTAGCGCACCGTGTTGCCCGCGGCCGCGGCGAGACGCCGTTGCAGCTCCGCCGCCAGGGTCTCGGGCGTCCAGAGGTCGTTGAAGCGGATGTTGAAGGTCGCCCGCGCCTCGGCCGGGATCACGTTGGTCGCCGGGTTGCCGACATCCATGGTGGTGAATTCGAGGTTCGAGGCATCGAAATGCGCCGTGCCGGCATCGAGCGGTTCGGCGAGCAGGCCTTGGGCCAGGCGCAGGAGGCCGGGGATCGGGTTCTCGGCCCGGTGCGGATAGGCGACATGGCCCTGGACGCCGTGCACGGTCAGGTTGGCCGTGAGCGAGCCGCGCCGGCCGATCTTGATCATCTCGCCCAGGGTGTCGGGATTGGTGGGCTCGCCGAGCAGGCAATGGGCGAAGCGCTCACCCCGGGCTCGTGCCCAGTCGAGGAGCTTCACCGTGCCGTTCACCGCCGGCCCCTCCTCGTCGCCGGTGATCAGGAACGCGATGGCGCCGCCGAAATCCGGCCCGCGCCGCGCCAGGAAGGCCAGCACCGCCGCCAGCATGCAGGCGATGCCGCCCTTCATGTCGACGGCGCCGCGGCCGAACAGCTCCCCTCCCTCGATCGCGGCCCCGAACGGGTCGTGGCGCCAGGCCGTCGCGTCGCCCGGCGGCACCACGTCGGTATGCCCGGCCAACAGCAGGCAGGGCCCCTCGCCGATGCGGGCATAGAGGTTCTCGATGTCCGGCATGCCTGCTTCCGAGAAGACCGGCCGCTCGACCGTGAAGCCGGCCTCGGACAGGATCCCCGCCAGGTAGGCGAGCGCCCCGCCCTCGTTCGGCGTCACGGAGGGGCAGCGGATCAGCCCCTGGGCCAGGGACAACGGCGGAGGGGTCGGGGGGACATGGGAATCGGTCACGGGGCAGCCGGCGGTTCGAGGGCAGGATCCGTCGCGAGGCGTAGCGCCGAACGGCGCGGATGAGAACCGCCGCCGTCGAAGGCCCTCCGTCGAAGGCCTTCCCGTCAAAAGCCTTCCCCGGGGCGTGCGTCTCGCTTACCTGTGCCGGATGACCGCGCTCAGCCCCGACGAGATCGAACGCTACGCCCGCCATATCGTGCTGCGGGAGGTCGGCGGCCCCGGCCAGGTCCGGCTCAAGAGCGCTCGGGTGCTGGTGGTCGGTGCCGGGGGCCTCGGCGCACCGCTGATCCAGTACCTCGCGGCAGCCGGGATCGGTACGATCGGCATCGTCGACGACGACACCGTCTCGCTCTCGAACCTGCAGCGCCAGGTGATCCACGGCACGCCCGACATCGGCCGCCCGAAGGTCGAGAGCGCGGCGCAAGCCGTGGCCCGGCTCAACCCGAACGTCCGGATCGAGACCCATGCCACCCGGCTCACCCCCGAGAATGCCGAAGGCCTGATCGCGGCCTACGACCTCGTCGCCGACGGCTCGGACAATTTCGCCACCCGCTACGCCGTCTCGGATGCCTGCTACCGCGCCCGCCGACCCCTGGTGACCGCGGCCCTCGGCCAGTTCGACGGCTCGCTCACCACCATCCGGGCCCACGAGACCGGACCGGACGGCCGGCCGAACCCGACCTATCGCTGCCTGTTCCCGAGCCCGCCGCCGGTCGGCTCGGTCCCGACCTGCGCCGAGGCCGGGGTGCTCGGGGCGCTGGCCGGCCTGATGGGCTCGCTCATGGCGCTGGAGGTGATCCGCGCCGTCGCCGGCTTCGGCGAGCCCCTGGTCGGTCGCCTGCTGATGGTCGATGCCCGCTCGCTGCGCTTCGAGACGCTGTCCTATGCCTGGGACCCGAGCAACCCGTTGAGCGGGACGGCGGCGTGAGCGGCCGCGAGGGCGCGCCGGAGGGCTGATCGCATGATGCGCCGTTATCTCGTCGCTGCCTCGCTGCTCGCGGCCGCTCCGGTTCTCGCAGGTCCGGGAGCCGAGCGGTGGACGGCCTTGAGCAAGACAGCCATGGCGATCACCGGCGACATCTCGTTATCGCCCACGCGGCTGGTCGCGGCGGGCCGGATCGTGCCGCTCTCCGTCGCCGCCGACGTGCCGGCCTTCGCTACCCTGTCGGGGCCGGTGCCGGCGCGCATCCTGAAGGTGACGCCACCCGCCGATCCCAAGCTCCTGCACGGCAACACCCTGTGCGGAGCGCCGGTGCGCTGGATCGTCGCCTATCGGAAAGACGCCGGCCGGTCGCTGACCCTCGCCGCGTTCAGCGGCGAGACCCTCCCGGCCGGCGAATCCGGTTCCGGCCTCTGCGCGACGTTCTCCTACGCGCGCTGAGACCAACCGAGGGGCCGCTCACGCCGCCCGGATGTCGCCCAGGAAGCCGTCCACCTCCTGCTTGACGGTGAGCGATTGCGTCGCCAGCTCGGCGGCGGCCATGAGTACCTGGGAGGCGGCGCCGCCGGTCTCGTCGGCCAGGCTCAGCACGCGGGCGACGCTCGCCGAGACGTCCTGGGTGCCCCTCGCCGCCTGCGTGGCGTTGCGGGAGATCTCCGTCGTCGCGGCGGTCTGCTCCACCACCGTCGCCGCGATGGCACCGCTGATCTCGTTCAGGGCCGCGATCGTGCCGCCGATCTGCCGGATGGCGGCGCTCGCCCGGGCGGTGGCGTCCTGGATCGCGCCGATCTGGCCGCCGATCTCCTCGGTCGCCCGCGCGGTCTGGCCGGCGAGTTCCTTGACCTCCGCCGCCACCACCGCGAAGCCGCGCCCGGCCTCGCCGGCCCGGGCCGCCTCGATGGTGGCGTTCAAGGCCAGCAGGTTGGTCTGGCTGGCGATGGCCGAGATCGTGGTGACGGCAGCGCCGATCTGGTTCGCGGCGGTGCCGAGGCTCGCCATGGCGAGGTTCGTGGCCTCGGCCTCGTTCGCGGCGTGCCCGGCGACCTCCCGCGAATGGATCACCTGCCGCTCGATCTCCCCGAGCGCGGCCACCATCTCCTCCGCCGCCGCCGCGACGGTCTGGACGTTGGCGGAGGTCTCCTCGGCGGCGGCGCTGGAGGCGACCGCCTGGGCGTTGGTGCCGTCGGCGACCTGGGTCATCGAGCGGGCGGTGGCGTCGAGTTCGGAGGCGGCGGAGGTGACGATCTCGAGCGAGCCGGCGACCCGCTGCTGGAAGGCGGTGATCAGCGCGTCGACCCGGTCGGCGCGGCGCTGCCGGGCGGAGGCCTGCGCCTCCCGGTCGGCCTCGAGGGCGAGGCGCTCGACCGCGTTCCGGCGGAAGACCTCCACGGCCCGCGCCATCTCGCCCATCTCGTCGGTCGCGTCCTGCGACGGTACCACGACCGCGGTCTCGCCTGCCGCAAGCCGGCTCATCGCCCGGGTCATGCCGATGATCGGACGGGTGATGCTGCGCCCGATCAGGACCGCCAGGGCGGCGCTGAGGCCCAGGATCAGGGCGAGGAGCGCGAGTTGCACCTGCTTGGCCGCCCGCATCGTGCCGGCGGTGTTGGCGTCGATCTCCTGGACCGCCGCTTCGAGCTTGCCGCGCACGGTGGCGCCCGCGGCCGCGATCGCCTCCGCCTTGGGTGTGATGCTGTCCTGGTACAGGGCCTGGCTCTCGAGCATCGCCGCGGCCGCCGCCGTGATGTGTCGGTTGAGGCGGTGGAGCGCCTCCTCGACCGTGCCGAGGTCCCGCCGCTGCGCCAGCGTCAGGTTCAGGCCCTTCAGCTTCGCGATCGTCGCCTCCGCGCTGGTGAACTGCGCGGCGGAGAGGGCGCGGGTCTTCGGATCGGTGGTCGCCAGGAAGCGCCAGTTCATGACGCGGAACAGCAGCAGGGTGCGCTCGATCTCCACTGCGTAGGCCAGCGTCGTCTCGTCGCCGCCCGACCGGAGCTGGGCGATGAGGGCCCCCGACGCCTTGGTCAGATCGTCGCCCGAGGTATAGACGCCGGCCTTGTTCTCACGGATCTGCGTGCCGAGCGCGACCACCCGCGGGATCTCCGCCGCGAGGCGGTCCGCCTGCCGGCCCAGGTCGCTGTAGAGCGCCCGCCGCTCCTCGATCATGGCCCGCTGGGCGAGACCTTCGGCGAGCGGGACGATCTCACCGAGGTTGGAGCGCATTCCGCCCTCGGCCTCCGGCGTCTGCATGACCCGATATCGGGTGGCCTGGGCCGTGAAGCGGTCGATGAGGCCGGTGAGCGTGAACAGTTCACGCGCCGCCTGCTCGATCTGCCCTTTGATCTGATAAGTCTGGTCGAGACTGTCGAGCTGGCGGTAGGAAAATCCGCCCATCACGGCGGCAAGAATTGCCAGGAGCGTGAAGCCGCCGTAGAGGCGCGCACGCAGTTGGATACGCATCGCGGGTTTCCAGTCTTGGACACGGTTTCCCCGGAACCTTGCGTCAATCTCAAAAATATTTCGTAAAGCGGCAGAAAATTGGTCGGATTTTGAGATTGTCCCTGCCGTAACTGTTATATCGCGCGCAATCTTTCGATCTCTGCACGCTGCGGCACGGCCGAAGGGAAGCCGACGCAGCGCCGTGCTTCGAATGCCGAGCGGCAGGCGGCCACCATGTAGAGGACGTGTGCGCGCCGTCGAGACCCCGGCCACACCGATGTGCCAGCCAGACTGCTGCGCCGCTTTCGGCCCGCGCCCGGGCCGTCACCGCATGGGCGGCAGCGGCGGCAGGGCGGCCAGGCCCTGCTCGACCTTGTCGAGGCAGCATTTCTTGAACTTCTTGCCGCTGCCGCAGGGACACGGATCGTTGCGGCCGACGTCTCGGTAGGGGTTGCGCTCGGGGATTGGCAGGCCGTCCTCGTCGAGGTCGGGCAGGTGGTCGTAGGCACCCTCGCGGGTATGCCCCAGCGCCCCGATCAGGTCGTCGAGATAGTCGACCAGCAGGTCGTCGAAGCGGTCGCGGCTCTTCGGCCGCAGGCGGGCCTCCTTCACGGTCTCCTGCACCGTGTCCCAATCGACGACGTTGCCGGTGTTGCGGCCGTCCTTAAGCGCCGCCTTGAGGCGGGGAACGAGGTCGTCGAGGCCCAGCAGCGAGACCGCGTCCTCCCAACCCTGCCAGACCTCCTCGGCATCGGGCGGGGCCAGACGCTCGTCGTCGAAGCGAACCAGGAACGCCTTCACCGTCTCGCGGTCGATGCGCCCGTCGGCGGTCAGCAGCGCGAGGGCGTGAAAGAGCTGCATCCGCGCGATGCCGACGGGAGCCTCGCCGGCGATGGCTGCGAGCAGACGGTCGGCATCGCCGTCGAAGCTGCCGGCGACGAGGGCCGCGAGGGTGTTCGGGTAATCCTCCCCGAGCGCCGCCGAGATCGCGTCGTCGTCGCGGCGCAGGAGCCGCATCAGGGGGGCCTGGATGCGGGTATCCCGGGCCGAGGCGAGGACGTGGATGCCCCAGAACAGCAGGGTCCGCTCGGGCTCGGTCAGCGCCTCGGCCTCGCCGTCGGCGGCGCGGCCGAGGATCTCGAGGACCGGCTCGGCGATCGCGTCCGGTGCCGCCAGCGCCGTTTTCAGGGCCTCCTCGGGCAGGTAGGTCGCCGCCGAGAGTTCCCGGATCAGATCGGTATCCGCCATGCCCGCCTCCGCGCTCCGTCTGTCCGGCGGCGCGCACCGCGCCGCCGGCATGCTGGGGAATCAGCCCCGAAGGGTCGCGCCGGTCTTGCGCGTCACCTCGGCGACGATCTTCTGGCTCACGGCCTCGATCTCGGCATCGGTGAGGGTGCGGTCGGTCGGCTGGAGCCGCACCGCCACGGCGACGGACTTCTGGTCCTCGCCGATCCCAGGCCCCTCGTAGACGTCGAACACCTCGATGCCGGTCACGAGATTGCGCTCGGCGGCTTGCGCCGCCTTCAGGATGTCGCCCGCCGCGACGCTGCGCGACACCACGAAGGCGAAGTCGCGGGTGAGCGGCTGGAAGTCGGGCAGGTGTACGGCCGGCTTCATCTTGGTCGGCCGGTGCTTAGGGACCGGCAGGGCGTCGAGGGTGATCTCGCAGACCACCACCGGGCCCTTGATGTCGAGGGCCTTGAGCACCCGCGGATGCAATTCGCCGAAGAAGCCGACCTGGTTGCGCGGCCCGAACTGGAGCGTGCCGGAGCGGCCGGGATGCAGCCAGTCCGGCCCACCCGCCACGACCTGGAGGCCGCCGGTCGGCACGCCGAGCGCCGTGAGCAGGGCGAGCGCGTCGGCCTTGGCCTCGAAGGCGTCGACGGGACGGGCGGCGCCGTCCCAGTGCCGGCCGCCGCCGCCGTGGCGGGCGGAGCCGCGGCGGAGCGCCGTCGCCTTGGTGGTCTGCCCCTCCGGCTGGTCCGAGGCGAAGCACTGCCCGACCTCGAACAGGGCGACGTCGCCGTATCCGCGATCGGCGTTGCGCTGCGCGGCGCGGGCGAGGCCCGGCACCAGGCTCGGGCGCATGTCCGACAGGTCGGCGGCGATCGGATTCGCCAGCGCCAGCTCGGGCTTGCCGCCGCCGAACAGGGTCGCGTCGGCATGTGCGATGAACGACCAGGTCACCGCCTCGACGAGGCCGCGGGCGGCGAATTCGCGCTTGGCCTGCCGGGTGCGCTTCTGCATCACCGTCAGGACCGGGCGGATGACGGTCGCCTCGATCCGCGGCAGGGGTTTGGGCTCGATCCGGTCGAGGCCGGCGATGCGCACGATCTCCTCGACGAGGTCGGCCTTGCCCTCGACGTCCGGGCGCCAGGACGGGGACAGCACCTTGGCCCGGTCGCCCGAGCCGGCGACGTGGAAGCCGAGCGATTCCAGCGTCACCTTCATCTCGGGCCGCGGCAGGTCGAGGCCCGACAGCCGGCGCACCTCGGTCCACGGGAAGTCGATGATGCGATCGGTGTCCGGCGCCTCGCCCGAGACGGTCGCCTCGCTCGGGGTGCCGCCGCAGAGGTCGAGCACCAGCGTGGTCGCGAGATCGAGGCCCGGCAGGGCGAAGGCCGGATCGACCCCGCGCTCGAACCGGTAGCGGGCATCGGTGACGATGCCGAGGCGGCGCCCGGTGCGGGCGATGGTGAGCGGATCCCACAGGGCGGATTCGATCAGCACGTCGGTCGTGCCCTCGTCGCAGCCGGAATGCTCACCGCCCATGATGCCGGCGATCGACTCGACGCCGGTCTCGTCGGCGATGACGATCGCGCCGTCGTCGAGCCGGTACTGACGGCCGTCGAGGGCCAGCACCTCTTCGCCGTCGCGGGCGCGGCGCACGGTGAGGTTGCCCTTCACCTTGGCCGCGTCGAAGACGTGCAGGGGCCGACCGCGGTCGAAGGTGACGTAGTTGGTGATGTCGACGAGCGCATTGATCGGCCGCAGGCCGATCGCGGTCAGGCGCCGGCGCATCCACTCGGGCGACGGCCCGTTCTTGACGCCGCGCACCAGCCGCAGGCCGAAGAGCGGGCAGAGATGCGCGTCCTCGGGGGCGAAGTCGCGGGTGATCGTGACCGGGCAGGCCCCCTCCCCCCGTACCGGCGGAATCTGCTGGCGCCGCAGGGTGCCGAGACCGGCCGCCGCGAGGTCGCGGGCGATGCCGTGGATGCCGGTGCAATCGGGCCGGTTCGGGGTCAGGTTGATCTCGATCACCGGGTCGTCGAGGC
Organism: Methylobacterium sp. DB0501; assembly: GCF_011043735.1. GTDB lineage: Bacteria > Pseudomonadota > Alphaproteobacteria > Rhizobiales > Beijerinckiaceae > Methylobacterium > Methylobacterium alsaeris. The sequence goes on from NZ_JAAKGV010000009.1 coordinate 206,378, forward strand.
CGGCGAAGGCAGCAAAGGGCTGGCCGACCGGCGCGTCGGCGGGCAGATCGAGGATGCCGTCATGGTCGTCCGACAGGCCGAGTTCGGCGCCCGAGCACAGCATGCCCCGGCTCTCGACGCCGCGGATCACGCCCACCGACAGGGTGATGTTCTTGCCCGGCACGTAGGTGCCCGGAGGGGCGAACACGGTCTTCATGCCGGCGCGCGCGTTCGGCGCACCGCAGACGACCTGGACGGGCGCGCCCTCGCCGGTCTCGACCGTGCAGACCCGCAGGCGGTCGGCGTTGGGGTGCTGCTCGGCGGTGAGCACCGCGGCGATGCGGTAGGCCGCGAGCGCCGCCGCCTTGTCCTCGACGCGCTCGACCTCGAGGCCGATGCGGGTCAGCGTCTCGACGATCGCGTCGAGGGAGGCGTCGGTGTCGAGGTGGTCCTTGAGCCAGGAGAGGGTGAATTTCATGGGATCTAACCTCTCGGCTCAGGCGAGCCGGGTCTTCGTGATGAGGAGGACGGCCAGGTGGCGGCACTGGTCGTCGTCGAGGGCTTCGAGATCGGCGACGGCCTGCTTCGCGCGGGCCACGATGTTGCGAGTCACGTCGCGATGGATATTCAGGCTGGGCGGACTGTAATCCGCCTGATGCCGGCGATCCCGGAGATAGGCGAAGGCTGCGCCGATCTCGACGACGATCGGTCCGAGTTCGGCCGCCTCCCGCGCGGCCAGGCGCCTTCGGATTTGGCCGTGGTCAAGGAGCCGGTAGACCGGCTCGGTCAGCGCCGGGTCTCGTCGCCAGAGGCCGAGCGCGCGCGTGCTCACGAAGCAGAGCCCGTGGAATACGGCGTAATAGGCACTGCTGATGGCACGGCGCATCGCGACCTTCTGCAGGTTGCGGCGCCCACGCTGCGCGGCGAGCATGTCGGCGACGACGAGGAGATCGTAGACGAGGGGATTGCCGAGCCGCGCCATTACGCGTTCACTTCCGAATCCCGATCATCCAGTTCCCGATCATCTTCGTCGTCACCTTCGAAGATCTCGTCGTCCGGATAATCGAAATCGAGATAGGGGAAGCGCTCCTCCCCCATCTCACGCAAGGCAAGCCAGAGCGCCGCATTGGCTGCATTGGACTCCTTGCCCCCGGTCACGCCCGAGCCCGGCTTCATATGAGCGACGACGAACAGCGACGGCTCGTCGGACTGGTTGTAGCCCGGGCGCACCTCGACCCGCTCGTAGCCGGATGCGGTGAGATACCGGTTCAGGATCTCATCGGCGATCGTCGTGATCTCGTCCACGGTCATGGTGCGCCTCGCGCAAGCGTCTCTTAGCCGGTCAGGCCGCCGACCAGGCTCGGGATGTCGAGGGGCCGGAAGCCGTAATGCTCGAGCCAGCGGACATCCGCCTCGAAGAACGGGCGCAGGTCCGGCATCCCGTATTTCAACATCGCGATCCGGTCGATGCCCATGCCCCAGGCGAAGCCCTGCACGGTGTCCGGGTCGAGGCCGCAGTTCCGCAGCACGTTCGGGTGGACCATGCCGCAGCCGAGGATCTCGAGCCAGTCGTCGCCCTCGCCGAAGCGGATCTCGCCGCCTTTCCGCGAGCACTGGATGTCGACCTCGGCCGAGGGCTCGGTGAAGGGGAAGAACGACGGCCGGAAGCGCATCTTGACGCTGTCGACCTCGAAGAACGCCTTGCAGAACTCCTCAAGGATCCACTTCAGGTGCGAGATGTTCGCCTGGCGGTCGATCACCAGGCCCTCGACCTGGTGGAACATCGGGGTGTGGGTCTGGTCGGAATCGTGCCGGTAGGTACGGCCCGGGCAGATCACCCGGATCGGCGGCTGCACGGAGCGCATGGTGCGGACCTGGACCGGCGAGGTGTGGGTGCGCAGGAGCTTGCGCTTCCCGTCCCGGTCGGGCCGCAGGAAGAAGGTGTCGTGCATCTCCCGGGCCGGATGGCCCTCGGGGAAGTTGAGCGCCGTGAAGTTCAGATCGTCGGTCTCGACGTCGGGCCCCTCCGCGATCGAGAAGCCCATATCGCCGAAGATCGCCGTGATCTCGTCCATCACCTGGGTGATCGGATGGATGCGCCCGCGCGTCTCCGGCCCCTCGCGCACCGGGAGCGTCACGTCGATGCGCTCGGCGGAAAGCCGCGCAGCGAGGGCTACTTCGGCCAGTGTCTCGCGTCGGGTCAGGATCGCGCCCTGGACCCGGTCGCGCAGGCCGTTGATCAGCGGGCCCTGCTCCTTGCGCGCCTCCGGGCTCATGCTCCCCAAGGTCTTCAGCAGCTCGGAGACGGCGCCCTTCTTGCCGAGGGCGGCGACGCGCACGCCCTCGAGCGCCGCCTCGTCGATGGCGCCGGCGACCTGGGCGAGGAGATCGGTTTCGAGGCTGGTGAGATCGGTCATGGTCTGCTCAATCGGGGCTCGGCGGATGCCCTGCAACGCGCCGCCCACCCCGTCAACCCGGGCGGGCGGATGGCCCCCTCGCAACGCAAAACGGCCCGCGAGGGCGGGCCGTGATGTCCGGTCGTCGAGGGAACCGAAAAGGCCCGCGCAGGCGCGGGCCGTGACTTCGGCGTTACGCCGCCTTCACGAGCTCGGCCGGCAGGGCCGACTTGGCCTTCTCGACCACGGCGACGAAGGCCGCCGGCTCGTGAATGGCGAGCTCCGAGAGCGCCTTGCGGTCGACCTGCACGCCGGCCTTGGCCAGGCCGTCGATGAAGCGCGAATAGGTCAGGCCATGCGGACGGACCGCGGCGTTGATGCGCTGGATCCACAGGGCGCGGAAGTTGCGCTTCTTGTTCTTCCGATCGCGGTAGGCATATTGCATGCCCTTCTCGACCGCCTGCTTGGCGATCCGGATCGTATTCTTGCGCCGGCCGTAATAGCCCTTGGCGGCCTTGAAAACCTTCTTGTGCTTGGCGTGGCTGGTCACGCCGCGTTTGACGCGGGCCATGGTGATCTCCTGGGGGTTCTACGAAACAGATGCGGGACGAAGCGTCTTCTCGGCGAAGCCGGTTCTTAGCGGGCGTTCGGCAGGAAGTACTTCTTCACGTTGGCGGCATCGCCCTCGAACAGGGTGGTCGTGCCGCGCAGGTTGCGGATCTGCTTCGTGGTCCGCTTGATCATGCCGTGGCGCTTGCCGGCCTGGGCGTACATGACCTTGCCGGTCCCGGTGATCTTGAAGCGCTTCTTGGCGCCCGACTTGGTCTTCAGCTTGGGCATTTTGCTCTCCTGACGCGAACTCCACCGGGTTTCCGCCACGGGCGGGCCCCGACGATCGCGCTCGATCGATGGTGTGGAGCGACACGAACCGCCACGGCAGCCCTCACGGCCGGGCGGTTCGGCGAGGCGCGCGCTATAGCAGGGCGCGGCGTTTCACGCAATCGTCGCATCGTCGGGCGCTGCACCCCTGTGTGACACGGGAACGACCGGGCCCTCGCGCTGGCGTTGTGCGCCGCACCGGAACCATAAGCTCGGGTGCGCGGTTTCGTTCATGTCCCGCTCAGGCCCCATCCTGCTTAACTCCCCCCAACATGACCCGCCATCGTTGGGCGTCTCAGGAGAATCCGTCGTGCGCATTGCCCAGGTAGCCCCTCTCGCGGAGGCCGTTCCGCCGAAGTTCTACGGCGGCACCGAGCGTGTCGTCTCCTGGCTGACCGAGGAGCTGGTCCGGCAGGGCCATGACGTCACGCTGTTCGCGAGCGGCGACTCGGAGACGAGCGCCAAGCTGGTCGCCTGCTGCCCGGAGGGCCTGCGCCTCGCCGGCATCCGCGACCACGTCGCCAGCCACCTCGCCATGCTGTACCACCTGCGCCGGCGCGCGGACGAGTTCGACGTCATCCACTTCCACATCGACCTCCTGCAGTACCCGCTGTTCGAGGAATTCAACCATAAGTGCGTCACCACCCTGCACGGGCGGCTCGACGTGCCGGACTTCATGCCGGTCTACCGCACTTTCACGGGCATGCCCCTGGTGTCGATCTCCGACCACCAGCGCGGGCCGATGCCCGGGAACGCCAACTGGCTCCAGACTATCCATCACGGCCTGCCGGCGGAGAATTGCCGCTTCTCGGCCAAGCCGAAGGACGGCGGCTACCTCGCCTTCCTCGGCCGCATCTCCCCGGAGAAGCGCCCCGACCGCGCCATCGAGATCGCCAAGGCCTCGGGCGTGAAGCTGAAGATCGCCGCCAAGGTCGACAAGGCCGACCAGGAATACTGGGACGAGGTCATCGAGCCGATGACCCACCACCCGCTGGTCGAGTATATCGGCGAGATCAACGAGGATCAGAAGCACGAATTCCTCGGCAACGCCCTGGCTCTCGCCTTCCCGATCGACTGGCCGGAGCCCTTCGGCCTGGTAATGATCGAGGCGATGTCGGCCGGTACCCCGGTGATCGCGTGGCGCAACGGCTCCGTGCCGGAGGTCATCAAGGACGGGGTCTCGGGCGTCGTGGTCGACTCGATGGACGAGGCCATCGCGGCGGTCGAGACCTGCAAGGCGATGAGCCGCGAGGGCGTGCGCCGCTACTTCGAGACCCGCTTCACCGCGAGCGTCATGGCCCGTTCCTACGTCGCCGCCTACGAATCGCTGCTCGCCGGCGACTTGGACGCGATCAAGATCCCGGGCCTGACCATCGGAGCCCCCGCCGCCCTCAACGGGGCTGCCAACGGCGCGACGGTGCATCCGGTGCTCCGCGCGGTCTGATCCGCCCCGATACCGGCCGACGAACGAGACGAGGCCCGGTCCCCGCAAGGGGCCGGGCCTTTTTCTTATGCCGAAACCCTCGGTCGCTCCCGACGGCAACCATGCCCTCCCGGTCAATCCGGGGTTGCGCAGCGGAGCCTTAAAAACCGGACATTCCGGTGATGACGAACGCGGCGGACCCCTCTGCGCTTGATCCCGAACAATCCGTGGTTCCGGATACCGGGCTCCGCTGCGCGGCCCCGGACTTCGTATCATCGGCCCACGCGGCCTCTGGCCGAAGCTGATCTCCGCATCGCGAAGCGATCGATCGGAAATCGTGTGACGCGGTGGATGGGAAACCTCCGGGGCCCAACCGGCACCGGTCCGAGCGGAAAGGGGCGCCTTCCCGCGCCGGCTTGGCGCCCCTGCCCGAAATCCGGGCCGATCCCCCGCCGTTTCCCCCCTGGCGCCCGCCGCATGATGGCCCACATTCGCCCTAGCGTGGGTCCCGACCCGCGAATCGCCCGTGCGCCCCGCGCCCGGAGCCCCCCAGATCTCGCCCCCCGATCCCCGCGACGCCTCGCGGAGCGATGAAGGAGTCCAATCGTGCCGATGGTCGCGACCGCCCCCGACGACGAGACGCTGCCGCAGTACCACATCGAGGCCCAGACCTCGCTGGTCGAGCGCCAGTTGCGCTCGCTCAAGCATGGCGACGCCTTCGCGGTGCTCGACAGCTACGGCGATATCGGCGTCTTCCCTGGGCCCGAGGGGCTGTACTTCCAGGACACGCGCTTCTTGTCGCGGCTGGAACTGACCGTCGAGGGCCAGCGGCCGATGCTGCTCGGCTCCGTCGTCCAGGACGATAACGGCGCCCTCTCGGTCGACCTGACGACGCCGGACATCCGGCTCGATGCCGGCGACGAGACCAGCATCCCGCGTGAGATCATCGCGCTGGAGCGAACGAAATTCCTGTTCCGCGGCACCTGCTACGACCGGATCGGCCTGCGCAACTACGACACCAAGGCGCGGCACCTGCGCGTCGCCTTGAGCTTCGACGCCGATTTCCGCGACCTGTTCGAGGTGCGCGGCAGCGATCGGGCCCATCGCGGCACCCGTAGCGTCGAGGTGACGGGGACCAGCGAGGTGACGTTCACCTATGACGGGCTCGACGCCCGCCGCCGCACCACCCGCCTGCGCTTCGGCCCCAAGCCCGTGCGGCTCGAGGCGCACAAGGCCGAGTTCGAGGTCAAGCTCGCCCCGGGTGGGCGTGCCTCGATCTTCGTGCGGGCGATCTGCGACACGGTCGATCACAGCCGCGACGGCGAGGCGGTGGTCGGCAGCGCGCTGCCCTTCACCCACGCGGCCTATCCGAGCCCGCGCCGCGAGGACGGTCACCCGAAGGGCGAGGGCATGACCTTCGCGCTGGCCTACCGCGACGCGCGCCGCGACCTGCGCAAGGCCACCGCCAACATCACCACGATCGAGAGCTCAAACGACCAGTTCAACGAGGCCGCCTGCCGCTCGACGGCCGACCTCTACATGCTGCTCAGCCGCACGCCGAACGGCATCTACCCCTATGCCGGCATCCCCTGGTACAGCACGGTCTTCGGCCGCGACGGCATCATCACGGCGATGATGACCCTGTGGATCGATCCCGAGATCGCCAAGGGCGTGCTGCGCCACCTCGCGGCGACGCAGGCGACCACGGTCGACCCGGCCGCCGACGCCCAGCCCGGCAAGGTCCTGCACGAGACCCGCAACGGCGAGATGGCGATTCTCGGCGAGGTGCCGTTCCGGCTCTATTACGGCACCATCGACGCGACGCCGCTCTTCGTGATGCTGGCTGGGCAGTATTACGAGCAGACCGGCGATCAGGCGACCATCAAGGCGATCTGGCCCAACATCCTGGCGGCCCTCAACTGGATCGACGAGTACGGCGACCGGGACAAGGACGGATTCGTCGAATACGCCCGCGAGACCGAGAAGGGCCTGGCCAACCAGGGCTGGAAGGACAGCCACGATTCGATCTTCCACGCCGACGGCCGCATGGCGCAGGGGCCGATCGCGCTCTGCGAGGTCCAGGGCTACGTCTACGCCGCCAAGAAGGGTGCCTCGAAGCTCGCCGCGCTCATGGGCGACGATGTGCTGTCGGAGCGCCTGAAGGGCGAGGCCGAGCGGCTGCGCCAGGCCTTCGACGAGAAGTTCTACCTGGCTGAGATCGGCACCTACGCCATCGCCCTCGACGGCGACAAGCGCCCCTGCGCCGTGCGCTCCTCGAATGCCGGCCACGCGCTCTTCACCGGCATCGCCTATCCGGAGCGGGCGGCGAGCGTCGCCGCGGTGCTGATGTCGAAGGACGGGTTCAACGGCTGGGGCGTGCGCACCATCGCGGTCGGCGAGGCGCGCTACAACCCGATGTCGTACCACAACGGCTCGATCTGGCCGCACGACAACGCGCTGATCGCGCTCGGCCTCGCCCGCTACGGCCTGAAGGCGGAGGCCGCGCGGGTTTTCGAGGGCCAGCACGGCGCCTCCCTCTACCAGGAGGGGCGGCGGCTGCCCGAGCTGTTCTGCGGCTTCATCCAGCGCAAGCAGCGCGGGCCGACCAACTATCCGGTGGCGTGCAGCCCGCAGGCCTGGGCGGCGGCGGCGCCCTTCGCGTTCCTGGCCGCCTGCCTCGGGCTCGAACTGCGGCACGACCGCAACCGGATCCGATTCCGCGATCCGATCCTGCCGGCCTTCCTCGACGACGTGCTGATCCGCAACCTGAAGCTCGGTGACAGCCACGTCGACCTGCTGCTGCACCGCCACGGTACCGACGTGACGGTGAACGTGCTGCGCCGGACCGGCGACGCGCAGGTAGTGCTGCTGAAGTAGCCTCGAAAATGCGATGGGCCGGGACATGCCCGGCCCTTCGATGCTTCTCGCGCGGGTCTTCGACGACAGGCCCGTGCCCGAAGCGCTTCCGTGATCCGTGCCGCGCCCTGGAGCGCGGTGGGGCCCGACGCTGCGTTCAGCGCGGCGCCAGGATCATGATCATCTGGCGGCCCTCGAGCTGCGGCTCGCTCTCCACCTTGGCGATCTCCTGCGTCTCGGCCTTGACGCGCTCGAGCAGGCGCAGGCCCAGATCCTGGTGCGCCATCTCGCGGCCGCGGAACCGCAGGGTCACCTTGACCTTGTCGCCTTCCTCGAAGAACCGCTGCACGGCCTTCATCTTGACTTCGTAGTCATGCTTGTCGATGCCGGGCCGGAGCTTGATCTCCTTGACCTCGACGGTCTTCTGCCGCTTGCGCGCCTCGGCCTGCTTCTTCTGCTCGTTGAAGCGGAAGCGGCCGTAGTCGAGAAGCTTGCAGACCGGAGGCACGGAGTTCGGCGCGATCTCGACGAGGTCGAGGCCCGCTTCCTCGGCGACCTGCAGCGCCTCGAAGAAGCCCATGACGCCGCGGTTCTGGCCGGTATCGTCGATGAGCTGCACCTCGCGGACGCCGCGGATGTCTCGGTTGGCGCGCGGCCCGTCCTTCTGCGGGGCCGGCATGGCTCTCATAGGTCTGCGAATGGCTTCATTCTCCTCAATCACGTCGTCGGTCGGCGGTCCGCTGACCGAACGCCCCTCAGGGTCGGCCCCGAACCACCGCGCGAGCATACTCCGGTGTACGCTATCACCTTGGCGAGATCGCCCAATTTGTCAACTCGCGGAGGCCTCTGTGGGTTGCGGGCCGGTCAAGCATCCGTGAAGCCGCGACCGCCGCGGGTCCCGGGCATCGCCTTACGTCCCCTCCCCGTCCGGCGCCGTCCCGAGCAGCTCGGCATAGATCGCCAGGGTGTCGGCCAGCATCAGCTCGAGGGAGAAATGCGTCTCGACGTGGCGGCGGGCACGGCGCACCAGGGCGTCGCGGGCGCTGGCGCCGAGCTGCAACGCCTCGGCGAGGGCGCCGGCCAGGGCCTGGGGGTCGCCGGCCGGGACGCGCCAGCCGGTGCGCTCATGCGCCGGCACCTCCGGCGGGGCCAGCACCGTCTCGGGCACGGCGCCGAGATCGGAGACCACGACGGGCGTGCCGAGGGCCTGGGCCTCCACCGCCGAGCGGCCGAAGGCCTCGGGTTCGGTGGAGGGCACCGCCACCACCGAGGCGGCCCGGTAGGCCGCCGGCATGTCGCTGCAATGACCGACGCGCTTGACCTGGCCCGCGAGGCCGTGGGCGGCGATCATCGCGTCGATCTCGCGCAGGTAAGCGGTGCGCCCCTGCGGATCGCCGGCAAGCACCACCGTGAAGTCGCCGAGCCCCTGGGCTCGGAGCGCGGCCGCGGCTTCGATCAGCACCCGGTGGCCCTTCCAGGCGGTGAGCCGGGCGGCGAGCAGCACCACCCGCACGTGCGGGGCGACACCCCAGGCCCGGCGCAGCGCCTCGACCCGCTGCGGCGCCACCTGCCCGGCGGCGAACGCCGCCAGATCGGTGCCGCGGTGGATCACCCGCACCCGATCCCCGGCGACCTGCGGAAAGAGCCGCCGGATCGCGTCGGCGGTGAAGTGCGAGTTGGCGATGACCACGTCGCCGCGGGCCATCACCGAATTGTACAGGAGCTTGGCCGGCGAGCGGCCGGCATAGCTGCCGTGATAGGTGGTGACGAAGGGGATCCGCAGCCGCCGCGCCGCGCCCAAGGCAACCCAGGCCGGGGCGCGGGAGCGGGCATGGATCAGGTCGACCCGCTCGGCGCGGCAGATCCGCGCGAGCCGCCCGACATTGAGCGCCATGGCGAGCGGGTTCTTGGTCCGCGCCGGGAACGGCACCCAGGCGCCGCCCTTGGCCTGCAACTCGCCGACGAGGCGCCCGCCCTCGGTCGCGACCAGCGCCCGGGCGCCGGCCGAGGCGAGGGCGGCCGCCACGTCCACGGCGGTCCTCTCGGCGCCGCCGGCGTCGAGCTCGGGGATGATCTGCAGGATGGTCCGGCCCGCCAGCGGATGGCTCGCGGCCGGGAACGGCGTGGCCTGGCTCGACGGCATGGGACTCCGGGTCAGGGTCAGGGGTCTGATCGCAGCACTCGTGGCGTATCGATGCCCGCTCCGCGCAGGAATTGAGGGTGCGCCGGCGGCCGCCGGTGTAGAAGCCGCCTGTCACGATCCGCACCGGGACGATGCATCAAGGTGGCCCGACGCCGTTGCGGATCGGTAAACCTTGGTCACGGACGGCCCGCGACCAGGGTCGATGCCGGAATAACGGGGATAAAGTATGGACGACACGCATCGCCCACCCGCCACCATGCTGACCGTCGGGGGGCGCCGCCTCGCCACCCTGGTGCGGCCGGGCGCCGGCCCGCCGGTGGTCTGGCTCGGCGGATTCCGCTCCGACATGCGGGCCACCAAGGCCGAGGCGCTCGATGCCTGGGCGGCGAGGACCGGCCGCGCCTTCGTGCGCCTCGATTATGCCGGCCACGGCGAATCGGAGGGAGATTTCGCCGACTGCACGATCTCGGACTGGCTCGCCGATGCGGAAGGCGTGATCGCCGCCCTGGCGCCGCGGCGCCCGGTACTGGTCGGCTCGTCGATGGGCGGCTGGATCGCCCTCCTGGCCGCCGCCAAGGTCCGGCCCGCCGGCCTGGTGCTGATCGCGCCGGCGACGGACTTCACCGAGGCGCTGATGTGGGAGCAGTTTCCGGAGGAGATCCGGACGCAGATCCTGCGCGACGGCGTATGGCGGCGCGAATCGCAATACTCGCCGGAGCCGACGCCGGTGACCCGCGCGCTGATCGAGGACGGGCGCCGCCACCTGATGCTGGACAAGTCCATCGATCCCGGCTGCCCGGTACACATCCTGCAGGGCATGGCCGACCCCGACGTGCCGTGGCGCCATGCGCTACGGCTCGTCGAGCGGCTGCCGGAGGCGGGCGTGGTGCTCACCCTGGTCAAGGAGGGCGATCACCGCCTCTCCGGCCCGGCCGACCTCGACCGCCTGGTCGCGGCGGTCGAGGGGATCGCGTCACCGGAAGGCTGAGGCCCCGCCCGCGGGCGCTCAGTGCACGCTGAGCGCCTGCAGGTCGTGCGCCCAGGCATTGGCGAAGGCGGCGTCGCGGCTGTCGGTTAGCAGGATCGGGGCGCCGCTCGCCGACAGCAGGGCGAACAGGTCGAGACCGGGGGTGAGGTCAGGCGCCTCGGGGAAGAGGCGCTTCACCTCCTCCGAGCGCATGGCGCGGACATAGGCCACGTGGCCCTCGCCGAGCGCAGCGAGCGCAGAGGGGTCGAGGTCGAGGTTCTGGATGGTGTCGGACATGATGCGCCCTCCTCTCAAAGGCAGCAGGACGGGTCGTCGGCCAAGGCCCCGAAGCGGCCCGCCGACAGTGTAACCCCTATATGGGGACGGTCACTCGGCGTCGCGCGCCCCAATGTCGATCCGTCGCACGATGCGCTCCGGCTCGGGCCGGGCGAGGTCGATCGACAGGAGGCCGTTCGACAGGTCGGCGCCCAGCACCTCCATGCCGTCGGCGAGCAGGAAGGCGCGCTGGAACTGCCGCGCGGCGATGCCGCGATGCAGGAAGGTCCGGCTCTTGTCGTCGGCCTGGCGGCCGCGGACGATGAGCTGGCTCTCCTCAAGGGTCACGTCGAGCTGGTCGCGGGTGAAGCCGGCCACCGCCAGGGTGATGCGCAGCCGCTCCGGCTCCCGCTCGGTTCGGGGCAGGCGCTCGATGTTGTAGGGCGGGTAACCGTCATTGGCGGCCTTGGCGACGCGGTCGAGCGCCTGCTCGATCTCGTCGAAGCCCAGCAGGAACGGATGCCCGAACGGCGATGGACGCGTCATGGTGTCGGCGAAGCCCTGTTGCGGAGGCACTTCGGTCAGGTCCGGGCCCGCATTCGCAGCACCCGCCGGGTCCGACCGCAACTCCGCCGGCCCCGCCCCGAGATATGAGGGGGGCGGTTCCCCGCATCAAGGGGAAGCGTGGCCGCTGGAAGTGCCCCCCGCGCGGTCAGCGCTGCATCGCGCCGGTGAGCCGCTGGCTGATGCGCTCGCGCAGGGCGGAGGGCAGTTCGAGGTCGACGACCCGCCAGGTCCAGCCGCGCAGGCGCAAGCGAAGGCGGAAGCGGTTCTCGAGCGGCCGGTCGGGCGGATAGCTCACCACCATCCCGCGAAAGCCCCGCGGCTCGGCCGAGCGGAACAGGGCGAAGAGCTGGCTCGCGGTCGAGGCGTGCAGGCCGAGGCCGCCCGTCGTCTCGGGGTGAGACGCGTCGGGAGGAGAGGCGGATTCCGTCGCGGGCGCGTCCTTGTCGGCGGCATCGCCGGGCGGGGTCCGGCGCGCGAGGCCGGCGCGGACCGGCCAGCCGTCGTCGAGGAGGTCGATCAGGGTCTCGGGCGTGACGAGGGATTCGACCAGCGGTCCGGCCAGCGCTCCGCTCGCCTCGGTGAGGATGGTGCGCTCCCGGGCCGAGAGGTCGCGTCGGGCCGCGATGGCATCGAGCGAGGCCGCGAGGGCCTGCTTGGTAAGGGACAGCCGCAGGGTGCGGAAGTTCACCCGCTGCGCGACCGCCGCCGGGTCGTGGGCCTGCACGGCCTGCGACAGGCGGTAGAGCGCGACATAGGGCGAGAGCCCGTAGGCGACCCACAGCAGCAGGACGCCGAAGCCGCAGAGCCACCAGCGCGTCATGGAATCCTGCGCGTCGCGGTCTCGCGATCGGAAGGGCGCGGGGGAACCGTCACGCCGGGCGCGCGAGATGGGCGAAGGCGGCGATCACCTGCTCGTAGACCGGGCGCTTGAACGGGATCACCAGTGCGGCGAGGTTGGCCAGCGGTTCCCAGCGCCAGCCGTCGAACTCCGCCTTGTGGGCGCCGCCGCCCGGCCGCAGGATGTCGATCTCACGCTCGTCGCCCTCGAAGGCGAAGGCGAACCATTTCTGGGTCTGACCGCGATAGCGCCCCTTCCAGGGCTTGCCCGCCGCGAAGCTCGGCAGGTCGTAGGAGTACCAGCCCGGCGCCTCGGCGAGCAGGCGCACGGAAGCGGGCGCCACGTTGGTCTCCTCGAAGAGCTCGCGCAAGGCGGCGTCCCGCGGCGCCTCGCCCTCGTCGATGCCGCCCTGCGGCATCTGCCAGGCATGGGCGCCGAGATCGGCGGAATCGTGCCGCCGGTGCCCGGCGAAGACCAGGCCGTCGCGGTTGAACAGGGCGATGCCGACGCAGGGCCTGTAGGGAAGGTTGGCCAGGGCGGTCTCGGGGCGGTGAAGCGAAGCCATGGGGCGACCTTAGAGCAATTTCTCCGGCTGTGGACTGGAGATCCGGCGAAATTGCGGGGTGAGCGGGGGACGGCCGGCGATTCACGCGCCTGAACGCATGGCTCGGCTCGCCGGCACCAGCAGGATGCCGCGCGATTCGAGGTCCCGCGCCCAGCGGGCGATGCGGTCGATCGAGAGCGGCAGGGCGGTGGCCGAGCCGAGGGCGAACCCTGACTTGCGCGCCGCCTCCTCCAGCCGGGCGAGCTCGCGGTCGATGGCGTCGGGGCGCGGCACCGCGTCGACGACGATCTCGGCCCGGGCCACCGGCACCTTGGCCTTGCGGCCGACCTCGCGGGACAGCGAGCGCGGCGAGGTGCCGTCGTCGAGGAAGCCGAGGCCGCGCCCGCCGATCTCGCGCAGGACCGGCTCGAGGGCGGTGGCCTCGCCGGTGAGACGCGCGCCCATGAAGTTCGTCACCCCGACTGCGCCGGGCACCCGGGCGAGCACGAAGGCGAGCCGGTCGAGATTCTCGGCGGGCTTGGCACCGGCCAGCAGGGTCTGGGGGCCGGGATCGTTGTCGGGATAGTCGAACGGCTCCATCGGCGCCTGGACCATCACCTCGTGCCCGGCCTCGCGCGCGCGCGCGGCGCTGCGGGTGACGTCGGCGCCGTAGGGCGCGAAGGCGAGGGTCACCGCCGGCGGCAGGCGCTGCACCGCGTCCTGGGTCGCCGCCTGGCCGATGCCGAGGCCCGACACGACCAGTGCGATGCGGCCGGCGACCGCCCCGCCCCGCTCCAGCCCTGCGGCCTCGGGCCTCGCATAGACGTCGAGGGCACGGGCGCCGTCCGGCCCGATCCTCGGCAGCGGGCCGTAGCGGCCGCGCTCGGAGAGGCGCGGGTCGGGGGCGGGTTTGAGCCGGACCGGGCCGTTGCCCGGCACCCGGATCACCACCGAATCCGGCGCCGCCGTGCCGTCCGGCCGGCTCACCGAGACGCCCGAGGCGCGCTCGACCTCGTCGGCGGTGCGGCTCGCCGGGTCGGGGCGGGCCGGGACCGCCGGCTCGGGCACGGGGGTGCTCGGCGCCCGCACGGCGATGGTCACCACGGCGTAGGGCTCGCCCGCCAGCGGGTCGTCGCCGAGGACTAGGAAGGCGGCGAGCGCCAGGGCGCTCGCGCCGAGGGCGGCGCCGGCGAGCCCGCGGAGCGTCAGGGCGGCGCGCCAGCGCGCGGCGCGGGCGGTCGCCGCGTCCCGCAGCCCGAGCGGACGGGTCAGGATGGTGTCGGACGCGAGCGGCACAGGCGTGAGGTCCCGCGACCGTGTCGCTGCTGGATAAGCGGAAGGCCCGCAGCGCCGGTCGTTCGACCGGTATTGCGGGCCTTCGTGGTAAACGCTGCGTTAAGGCGGGCGCAGGACGCGCCCGTCTCCGGGTGCGTTCGCGGCGTCAGTTCGGGTTCGGGACCGTGGTCTTGGCGGTGTTGGCAGCGCCCTTCTGCACGCCGTGCAGGAAATCGACCGCCGCGATCAACTGCTTGTCCTTGGCCGGATCCGGCGGGACGTAGGCCGACGAGCCGCCGCGCTCCTCGGTGTCCTTCTGCTTGAGGTGGCCCTTCAGGCCGGCCTCGCCCTTGGTCTCGTCCTTGCCCTTCAGCTCGTCGGGCACGTCCTGCAGCACTTCCTGGTCGGGCTCGATGCCCTTGGCCTGGATCGAGCGGCCGGACGGGGTGTAGTAGCGCGCGGTGGTGAGCCGCAGGGCGCCGTTGCCGCCGAGCGGGATGATCGACTGCACCGAGCCCTTGCCGAAGGAGCGGGTGCCGAGGACGGTGGCCCGCTTGTGGTCCTGGAGCGCACCGGCGACGATCTCGGAGGCCGAGGCCGAGCCGCCGTTCACCAGCACCACGATCGGCTTGCCCTTGGTCAGGTCGCCGGATTTGGCCGAGAAGCGCTGGGTCTCGTCCGGGTTGCGGCCGCGGGTCGAGACGATCTCGCCGCGGTCGAGGAAGGCGTCGGAGACCATCACCGCCTGATCGAGCAGGCCGCCCGGGTTGTTGCGCAGGTCGATGATGAAGCCCTTGAGCTTGTCGCCCGGCAGGTCGGTCGAGAGCTTGTCGATCGCGGCCTTGAGGCCGTCATAGGTCTGCTCGTTGAACTGGGTCAGGCGGATGTAGCCGATGTCGCCACCCTCGGTGCGCGAGCGGACGGGCTTGATCCGGATCAGGTCGCGGTTGAGCGTGACCTCGAGCGGCTCCTTGGCCTCCTTGCGGGTGATCTTGAGCTTCACCGGCGAGTTGACCGGGCCGCGCATCTTGTCGACGGCCTGGTTGAGGGTCAGCCCCTGGACCTGGTCGCCGTCGATCTGGGTGATGACGTCGTTGGCCAGCAGGCCGGCGCGGGCGGCCGGCGTGTCGTCGATCGGGGTGACGACCTTGATCAGGCCGTCCTCCATCGTGACCTCGATGCCGAGGCCGCCGAACTCGCCCTTGGTCTGGACCTGCATGTCACGGAAGCTCTTGGCGTCCATGTAGCTCGAATGCGGGTCGAGCGAGGTCAGCATGCCGTTGACGGCCGCCTCGATCAGCTTGGCCTCGTCGGGCTTCTCGACGTAGTCGGTGCGGATCTTCTCGAAGACGTCGCCGAACAGGCTGAGCTGGCGATAGGTCTCGGCCGAGGCGGCGACGGCGCTCGTGCTCGAGAGCAGGTGGGTCTGGGTCGCCACCGTGGCCGTCCCGGCGCCCAGGATGGCTCCGAACAGGACGAGGGAAACTTTGCGCATTATCCGCGAACCTTCTCGCTTGACCCTTTGGCCCACCAAGGATCCGGGTCGATGGAGCCACCGTCTTTTTTGAACTCGACGTACAGGACGGGATCGTTCCGCCCACCGGCTCCCGCCGAAGGTGCGGAGCCCGAGTCTCCCATCACGGCGACCGGCTCCCCCGCGAGCACGAACTGACCGACCTCGACGTTGATCTGGTCCATGCCCGCCAGGAGGAGATAGTAGCCGTCGCCCGCGTTGATGATCAAGAGACGACCGTAGGAGCGGAACGCCCCCGCGTAAGCCACCCAGCCGTCGGCCGGAGAGGAAACGACGCCGCGTGGGCGTGTCATGAGCGATATGCCGCGGCTCGTCCCCCCCGCCCCGTCGGAGCTGCCGAAGGTCCGCACCACCTCGCCGCTCGCCGGTCGCGGCACGAGGCCGCGTACCTGGGCGAAGGGCATCTTCGGGGCGAGCCGCGCGGGATCGCGCAGGGCGGCTGCGGCGAAGCGCTCGCGGGTCTCGCGGCTCTCGGCCTCCGCCGCTTCCTTGGCGGCGCCGGCGGCGCGGCGGGCATTCGCGAGGTCGCCGTCGAGGCGGTCGACCAGGTCCTTGAGCGATCGGGCCTGACCGGCGAGGCCGTTGGCGCGCTCGCGCTCGGCGGTGAGGCCGCTCTCGGCCTCGCCGAGGCGGGACTGGCGGGCGGCGATGAGGGCGGTGAGGCGCTGGCGCTCGGCGGCCCAGCCCTTGATGTCGCCGCGCAGGGTCTCCTGGTCGGTGGCGATCAGGCCGCGCAGGCGCACCAGTTCGGCGAGGTCGCCGGCCAGGGTCTCGGCCTCGCCCTGCAACTCCGGCACCACGGCGCCGAGCAGCATCGAGGTGCGGATCGCCGCCAGGACGTCCTCGGGCCGCACCAGCACCGCCGGCGGCGGGCGCCGGCCCATGCGCTGGAGGGCGGCCAGGACCTCGGCGATGACGCCGCGTCGGGCCTCCAGCGAGCGGCGGAGCGCCGTCTCGCTGCCCGCCATGGTCTGGAGCCGGGCCTCGAGCTCGGAGATGCGGTCTTCCGCGTCCTGCGCCTTGCGGGCGGCGTCGATGAGGGCCTGGTTCAGCTTCGCGCCGTCGCCCTTGATCTCTGCCACCTCGCGTTCGAGCTTGGCGCGGGTCTCGTTGCTCGTGGCGAGCGCGCTCTCGAGCGCCCGCAGGCTCTCGGCCTTCCGATCTTTCTCGGCTTGCGCTTTCGCCACGGCGTCGGCCGCCGGATCGGGCGCCGGCTGGGCGCTCGCGGACACGGCGAAGGCCGCCGTCAGCAAGGCGGGCAGGATGGCGGGCAGGAATGCAGGGAGGAGCGCTCGGGTCACGGGGCGCCGCGGTGATAGGGATGGCCGGAGAGGATCGTCATGGCCCGGTAGAGCTGCTCGAGGGCCAGGACACGGACGAGTCCGTGCGGCAATGTGGCGGCGCCGAAGGCGAAAATGAGGTCGGCCCTGGCCCTGACACTAGGGTCGAGCCCGTCGGCCCCGCCAATCACGATGGCGAGACCGGGCCGGCCGCCGTCGCGCCAGGCGCCGACCTGCGCGGCGAAGTCAAGGCTCGTCACGGCGCGTCCGCCCTCGTCGAGGACGAGCGTCGCGGCACCGGGCGGGATCGCCGCCAGGATCGCGCCCGCCTCCTCGGTGCAGCGGTCCGGCGCGCGCCGGGCTCGGCTCTCCGGGATCTCGGTCAGCTGCACGGCGGCGAAGCCGAGACCGCGGCCGAGCGCGTCGGCACGGCCGCGATATTCCTCGGCGAGATCGCGCTCGGGGCCGCGCTTGAGGCGACCCACCGCGACGAGGGCGAGCCGCATGGCGGCGTGTCCGTTCCCTGGTAGGACGGCGCTAGCCGGCGAGACGGTCGGCCGGGCGGTCGGCGCCCCAGATCTTCTCGAGGTTGTAGAAGTGCCGCACCTCGGGCCGGAACACGTGGACCAGGAGGTCGCCCGCGTCGATCAGCACCCAGTCGCAGGCCGGCAGGCCCTCGACCCGGGGATTGCCGAAGCCCCGGGCCTTGAATTCCTGGATCACCTTGTCGGCGATCGAGCCGACATGGCGCTGGGAGCGGCCGGAGGTGATGATCATCGCGTCGGCAAGCGAGGTCCGGCCGACGAGATCGATCTCGACGGTGTCCTCGGCCTTCATGTCCTCGAGGCAGGCGAGGGCAACCGACCTCATGTCCGCGGCCTCGGGCGCCACGGTCCCGGATTCCTGCCGGGATTCCTGTGCCTGGGCGTCAGCGGGAAGCTCGTTGTCCTGAGCTTCGTGAGAGATTGCGTCGTTCAGTGCCGACCCCTGTCGATGAAGGCGCCCGGTGGCGCCACGAGACGATGTTGCCCGCGGCATGCGCGGTGCCGATGCCATTGGCCGAACACAGTGGCGAACCGATGGCGGATTTTCAAGCTGGGCTCACGCGAATCCTGGTCACGAATCCCTGGCAATCTGCGGTCAAGATGGGATTTTCGCGGCGCGCAGGGCCGTCGAGGACAGGCTGTTGCGCGGCCCATGCAGGAACACCCAGGCCGGCGGCGCCCGGTCGGCCAGGGTGGCGGCGGCGGATTCGTCGATGCGCGAGGCCGCGAGCGCCCGGGCGGCGGGCGAGGCCATGGCCTTCAGGGTGTAGCCCGGCCGGTCGATCACCGCGACGGGCATCCGGGCGGCGATCTCGCGCCAGCCGCGCCAGCGGTGGAAGCTCGCCAGGCTGTCGGCGCCCATGATCCAGACGAAGCGGATGTCCGGGTGACGGACCGTCAGCCAGTGCAGGGTCTCGACGGTGTAGCGCACGCCCAACCCGGCCTCGAAATCGGTCACGGCGATCCGGGGATTGGCCGCCACGTTCCGGGCCGCCGCAGCCCGCGCCGCCGCGTCGGGCAGGCCGCTCCGGTCCTTCAGCGGGTTGCCGGGGCTTACCAGCCACCACACCCGGTCGAGGGCGAGGCGGCGAAGCGCCAGCCGGCTGACATGCCGGTGGCCGGCATGGGCCGGGTTGAACGAGCCGCCGTAGAGGCCGACCCGCAGGCCCGGCGCGAGGGGCGGCAGGCGCAGGATCACGCGAGCATCCGATCCGAGACCTGCCGTCCCTTCCGGTCAGGCGGTCACGGGCGGATCTGCCCGGTGCCGCGGACCCGGTACTTGAAGGTGGTGAGCTGCTCGACGCCGACCGGGCCGCGGGCATGCATCCGCCCGGTGGCGATACCGATCTCGGCGCCGAAGCCGAACTCGCCGCCATCGGCGAACTGGGTCGAGGCGTTGTGGACGACGATCGCCGAATCGACCTCGGCCAGGAAGCGCTCGGCGGCGGCCCGATCCTCGGTCAGGATCGACTCGGTGTGGTGCGAGCCGTAGGTCTCGATATGGTCGATCGCGGCCTCCAGCCCGTCCACCACCCGCACGGAGATGATCGCGTCGAGGTACTCGGTGCGCCAATCCTCCTCGGTCGCCGCCGTCACCCGCGGGTCGACCGCCTGCGCCGCCCCGTCGCCGCGCACCGCGCAGCCGGCCTCCAGGAGGTCGGTCACCAGGGGCGCGAGGTGGGTGCCCGCGCAGGCGCGGTCGACCAGCAGGGTCTCGGCGGCGCCGCAGATGCCGGTGCGGCGCATCTTGCTGTTGCGCACGATCGAGCGAGCCATGGCGAGGTCGGCCCCTTCGTGGACGAAGACATGGCAGATCCCCTCCAGGTGGGCGAAGACCGGCACTCGCGCCTCGTCCTGCACCCGTGCGACGAGGCTCTTGCCGCCGCGTGGCACGATCACGTCGATGGCGCCGTCGAGGCCGGTGAGCATGGCGCCGACGGCGGCCCGGTCCTTCGTCGGCACGAGCTGGATCGCGTCTGCCGGCAGGCCGTGGCGGGTCAGGCCCTCGACCATCGCGCCGGCGATGGCGGTGGCGCTGCGGTGGCTCTCGGAGCCGGCGCGCAGGATCGCGGCGTTGCCGGCCTTGAGGCAGAGCGCGCCGGCATCCGCCGTCACGTTGGGGCGGCTCTCGAAGATCACCCCGACGACGCCGAGCGGCGTCGCCACCCGCTCGATCACGAGGCCGTTCGGCCGCTCGTAGGTGGCCAGCACCCGCCCGACCGGATCGGGCAGGCCGGCGATGCTCTCCAGCGCCTCGGCGATCGCCTCGATCCGGGTCGGGTTCAGGGCCAGGCGGTCGAGGCTGGCGGCGGGCAGGCCCTTGGCCCGGGCCTCGTCGAGGTCGGCGGCATTCGCCGCCAGCACCGACGCGCTCGCCGCCCGCAGGCAGGACGCGGCCTCGCGCAGAGCCGCGTCCTTCACCGGGCCTGGGACCACCGCCATCCGACGGGCGGCAGCGCGGGCGCGCCGGCCGATCTCGCGCATCAGCGCATCGACGTCATCTTGGCGGGGCTGGGGCTTCAGGCTCAGCACGGACACGGTCGTCTCATCCCGGCCGCATCGAGCGGCCCATGGTCTCGGAGGGGCACCGTCATGCCATGCCGGGCGGGCGGGCGAAAGGGGTGGCGGCCGGCGAAGCGGAGCCGCGGCGACGGGCCCGCCGTCCGGGCGTGAACGGGACGCTTCCGATCCTGCGATGCCGCAGTGAAAGCAAGGGGGTCTTGTGTTAGATCAAAGATCAACCGAAAATCATGTCCGGCAAACCGTGTGTTAAATCCGCAACTCTTTCCACCTTCCTGTGAAGAGGCGGGAAGCGCTCTTGATCGCATCCATTCTCGTTCTATCAGTCGAGGTCGTCGTCCGGAGAGGCGATCTGGGGGAATCATGTCGATCAAGACGATCAGCGCAGCCGCTCTCATGGCGGTCGGTCTCGGCGCGTGCGGCAGCATCGTGCGGGGCACGACGGAGCAGGTCTCCTTCGTGTCGGTCCCGTCCGGGGCAGCGATGACCACGGACAAGAAGTACGCTTGTCCGATCACGCCCTGCACCCTCGAAGTCGATCGCTCGGACGAGTTCGTCGCGACCTTCACCAAGCCCGGCTATCACCCGGAATCGATTCCGGTGCGGACGAAGGTCGCCGGCCGCGGTGCGGCGAGCGTCGCCGGCAACGTGCTGGCCGGCGGCCTGATCGGCGTGGGCGTCGATGCCTATACGGGTGCCGCCCTGGACCACGAGCCGAACCCGGTGATCGCCACGATGCGGCCGGCCGGCAACCCGGGCCCCCGCCGCCGCGGTCCGGCGCCCAACCAGCCGGGCATGTGACGATGGACGGACGGTGCGGCGCCCGGACCGGGTGCCCGCCGTCCCGGATTCTCCTCGCGTCGCGACCTTCGGGTTCGCGACGTCTCGCCGTCAGTTCGCCAGCCCGACCGCTCCGCTCGTCGGCCCGAGGCCCTTGGGGACCGGGACGTCGGTGGCGCCGTAGCGGGTGTTGATGACGAGCCGGGGTTCCTTGTCGAGGAAGATCTTGTTGGCGACGATCGCGGTGTATTCCGACTGGTCGGCGACGACCTGGCGCGACCGGACCCTGAAGATGCCCCGCGGCAGGTAGATGGTGCCGACCAGGCGCCGGGCGGCGTCGCTCATGATGTCGTAGCGCTGTCCCTCCTGGGACGCCCGATCTTCGAAGAAGATTACGCCGGCCATCGGCCCGGTTCGCGGTGCGATGAGCTCGACGACCGAATTTGGCAGGAACAGAAGCGGGCCGGTGCTCTGAAGACGGCTGTTTCTGTAGTTGCCGGTAAAATAGATACCGACTCCATCGCCCTTCAGGGAGCCGATCGTTTTGACGTTCGCGGCCGTTCTGCATTGCGATGACGTCGAGGAGGTATCGCAGATCTGGTCGGCCATGACGGCCTGCTGGGGCGGACCGACGACCAGGGGGCCGTCCTTCATGACGTGGATGCCCGGATTGAGCCTGACTTCGGCGCCGTCCTCGATCATCAAGCCGCCGCAATACGTCCCGGGATCGAGCGCGTGGGTTCCACCGCGGAGCTTCAGGTCGTTGTAGCGGCAGCTTTCCACGGGCGGCGCCGGCCGCTCGGCCATCGGGTCCTTGATGGTCGGGCAGCCCGTGACGGGGAGCGGCTTGAAGTTGGCTGCCCGTCCCTTGTAGCCGCCGACCGTGCAGGTCGTGCTGGCCTGGATGAGGCTCGAATCGTCGCCTTCGAGCCCCCTGGCATGCGAGGACAGGGAATAGACCGCACAGTCGCCGGCCTCGATCCTGGCCCTCGATTCGAGGTGGAGCACGCTCTGGCCGGTCGAGGCGAGCGCGACGATGCAGAGCTTGGCGGAGCCGACCGTCTCGGCCGTGGCCGTCGCGGTGAGATCGGTGAGCTGCGGCGTGACCAGCCGGCTCATGATCGCGAATTTGCGCTGGCTCAAGGAGACGGTGACGGCGGAGGGCGTCCGTCCGTTGGACGGATCGGCGGGCACGAAGCGTCCGCCTGCACGCTCCCGGGCCACCGGCGTCACGGTGACCTGGACCGCCCCGTCGCCGCGCTGCAGCTTCACGTTGCTCTTCACGTAGGCATCCGCCAGGGACTGCATCCGCTGCGCGTTCGCGCCGGCGACCTGAAGGTCGGAAACCACGGCGAGGGCCGCTGCATCGGCCGCCTGCTGCAGCGTCCCCCGCTGCATCGTCCATGTCGCGTAATCGACCGCGAGGCCGACCACGCCGAGGACGACCGGGGCGACGAGGGCGAAGATGAGGGCGACGCCGCCGGAGCGATCGGCCGAAAAGTGGGTCCATCCCCCAGCACCCCGCCCGATCATCGGTCCCGACGACTCCCTGTCCGCGATCGGAGGACGATGGCCGGACCGGGTTAACGTGACGTTGCGTCATATGACGCGAGGACAGTTATATTACGGTGAGCTTGATGACGGGCGGATCGAGCTGTTTCCCGTCACGCCGCGTTCCGGCACTTTCATACCGACGGTCCAGGATGCCGACGCATCGACGTCGATCTTGGGCAGGCCCGCGATCGACGGGGGCCATTGATCTCTCTCGAACTCTCCGATGCGAAACCTGGAAGTTCGGGACGTTGGGCTCGGGGAAAACTCGAGACCGGAACCAAACGTCGTTTTCTAACGACCGTCGCTATCAATTGACGGTTCTGCCACGGTGCTACCTCGACGCGACAACGCCGCCGGCATGACCGGCGGCGTTGTCCTTGTCTCGACGGTCCTGTGATGTCGCCGGTTCAGCTGTCCATCTTGAGGGCGGCGATGAACGCCTCCTGCGGGATCTCGACCTTGCCGAACTGCCGCATGCGCTTCTTGCCCTCCTTCTGCTTGTCGAGGAGCTTGCGCTTGCGGGAGATGTCACCGCCGTAGCACTTGGCGGTGACGTCCTTCGACAGGGCCCGGATGGTCTCGCGGGCGATGATCTTGCCGCCGATCGCCGCCTGGACCGGGATCTGGAACAGGTGGCGCGGGATCAGGTCCTTCAGCTTCTCGCACATCGCCCGACCGCGGCTCTCGGCCCGGGTGCGGTGGACCAGCATGGAGAGCGCGTCGACCGGTTCGGCATTCACCAGAATCGACATCTTCACTAGATCACCCTCGCGGTAATCCGAGATGTGGTAGTCGAACGAGGCATAACCTTTCGAGATCGACTTCAGCCGATCGTAGAAGTCGAACACAACTTCGTTAAGAGGAAGGTCGTAGACGACCATGGCGCGTTTGCCGACGTAATTGAGGTCGATCTGCGTGCCGCGCCGGTCCTGGCACAGCTTGAGGACGCCGCCGAGATACTCGTCCGGCGTCATGATGGTGGCGCGGATCCACGGCTCCTCGATCGTGTCGATCTTCATCACGTCGGGCATGTCGGCCGGGTTGTGCAGCTCGCGCTTCTCCCCGTCGGACATGTTGAGATGATAGACGACGCTCGGCGCGGTCGAGATCAGGTCGAGGTTGAACTCGCGCTCCAGCCGCTCCTGGATGATTTCCAGATGAAGCAGCCCGAGGAAGCCGCAGCGGAAGCCGAAGCCGAGCGCGGCGGACGTCTCCATCTCGTAGGAGAACGAGGCGTCGTTGAGCCGGAGCTTGCCCATCGCGCCGCGCAAGGACTCGAAGTCGGCGGCATCGACCGGGAACAGGCCGCAGAACACCACCGGCTGCACCGGCTTGAAGCCCGGCATCGCCTCCTTGGTCTTGCGCTTATCCTCGGTGATGGTGTCGCCGACGCGGGTATCGGCGACCTCCTTGATCGAGCCGGTGAAGAAGCCCACCTCGCCGGGTCCGAGCTCGGAGACGTCCTGCATCTTCGGCCGGAACACGCCGAGGCGCTCGACGCCGTGGGCCGCGTCCGCCCCCATCATGCGGATCGTCATGCCCTTCTTGAGCACGCCGTCGACGATGCGCACCAGCACGACGACGCCGAGATAGACGTCGTACCAGGAATCGACCAGCAGGGCCTTGAGCGGTGCGGCGCGGTCCCCCTTCGGCGGCGGCAGGCGTGTGACGATCGCCTCCAGCACCGCCTCGATGTTGAGGCCGGTCTTGGCCGAGATCGGCACCGCGTCCTTGGCGTCGATGCCGATCACCTCCTCGATCTGCTCCTTGACCCGGTCGGGCTCGGCCGCCGGCAGGTCGATCTTGTTGAGGACCGGGACGATCTCGTGGTTGGCGTCCAGCGCCTGGTAGACGTTGGCGAGCGTCTGGGCCTCGACGCCCTGAGAGGCGTCGACGACGAGGAGCGAGCCCTCGCAGGCGGCCAGCGATCGCGAGACCTCGTAGGCGAAATCGACGTGGCCGGGAGTGTCCATCAGGTTGAGGATGTAGTCGCGCCCGTCCTGCGCCTTGTATTCCAGGCGCACGGTCTGCGCCTTGATGGTGATGCCGCGCTCCTTCTCGATGTCCATCGAGTCGAGCATCTGCTCGCTCATGTCGCGCGCCGCCACCGCCCCGGTGATCTGGATCAGCCGGTCGGCCAGGGTCGACTTGCCGTGGTCGATATGGGCGACGATCGAGAAGTTGCGGATGTTGTCGATGGGGGACGCGGTCATCGTGTGGCTGTCTCCGGCGCGCAGGCGCGGCGATGCGCGGGGCGCACGGCGGTGAAGGAATGGGTCGACGGGAGATAGCAGCGGCACCCCGCCGCGCCAAGACGGCGGCCGGACGCACGCGATTCTTGATGGGGGTGGATGGTCGGTGGCGGTCGGCTCTCGACCTGAGGTGACACCCACCGCGTGATTCCGGAGCCGCGAAAGCGGAGCCCCGAATGACGATGGAGGGTACGAGAGCTGGAGAAGTCGAATGAGGTCTACGCCCCCAACCGGTCCGCCACCTCCTCCGCCAGCGACAGGCTCGACGTCAGACCCGGGCTCTCGATGCCGAAGAGATGCACCAGCCCCGGCAATCCATGCTCGGCCGGTCCGTCGATGAGGAAGTCGGCGGCCCCCTCCCCCGGGCCGGACAGTTTCGGGCGGATGCCGGCGTAGTCGGGCACCAGCGCGCCGTCCGGGAGGCCGGGCCAGTAGCGGCGTATGGCGGCGTAGAACAGGGCGCCGCGGGCGGGATCGACCTCGTAGTCGGGGGCGTCGATCCACTCGACGTCGGGGCCGAAGCGCATCCGCCCGGCCAGGTCGAGGGTGAGATGGATGCCCAATCCGCCCTCGACGGGGGCCGGGTAGATCAGCCGCGCGAAGGCCGGGCGGCCGGTGCAGCCGAAATAGTTGCCCTTGGCGAGCACGAGGCGCGGCACCCGCGCCTCCGGATAGCCCTCGGTCGCCCGGGCGAGCGTCTGCGCCCCGAAGCTCGCCGCGTTGACGACCGCATCGACCGTGAGCGCGTCGTCCCCGAACCGCGCGACCCAGCCCTCGGGCGAGCGGGTCAGGCGGTCGATGGCGGTATGGAAGGCGAGTGCGCCCCCCGCCCCCTCGATGTCGCCCTGGAGCGCCAGCATCAGGGCGTGGCTGTCGACGATGCCGGTTTCGGTCGAGAGAAGCGCGGCGTTGCAGGTCAGGTTCGGCTCGAGCCGCTGCGCTTCCACGCCGTCGATGAGCGACAGGCCCTCGACGCCGTTCTCGATCCCTTGCGCGTGGATCGCCGCGATCTTGGCGCCCTCGGGCTCGGTCGCCGCGACGATCAGCTTGCCGATCCTGGCATGGGGCACGCCGTGGCTCCGGCAGAACGCATAGAGCCGGCGCCGTCCCTCGACGCAGTGGCGCGCCCTGAGCGATCCGCCGGGATAGTACATCCCGGCATGGATCACCTCGGAATTGCGCGACGACACGCCGGTGCCGATGCCGCCCTCCGCTTCCGCCACGATCACCTCGTGGCCGCGCAGGGCCAGTTCCCGACCGATCGCGAGGCCGACCACCCCGGCACCGACGACGAGCACCATCATCGGTCGCTCCTCCCTCTCCGTGTCTTCGTTCGAGGCTTGTACGACGAAAAAGGGCCCCTCTCCGGGGAGAAGGGCCCTCTTATGATCGAAACCTGAAAGAATCAGGCCGCGATCGACATGGTCGGCTCGGCGGCGCGCACGTCGGCGTCGACATGGGCCTCGAAGCGCTTGAAGTTCTTCTGGAACATCTCGACCAGGCTCTTGGCCGTCTCGGCGAAGGCAGCCTTGTCCTGCCAGGTCTTGACCGGGTACAGGATGTGCGGCTCGACGCCCGGCACCGAGGTCGGGACCGCGAAGCCGAAATACGGGTCGCGGCGGAAATCCGCCTTGGCGAGGGAGCCGTCGAGGGCCGCGGTCAGCAGCCGGCGGGTGACCCGGATCGGCATGCGACGGCCGGTGCCGACGCCGCCGCCGGTCCAGCCGGTGTTGACGAGCCAGCAATCGACGTGGTGGCGGGCGATCAGGTCGCGCAGCAGGTTGCCGTAGACCGACGGGTGGCGCGGCATGAACGGGGCGCCGAAGCAGGTCGAGAAGGTCGCCTCCGGACCCTTCAGCCCCTTCTCGGTGCCGGCCACCTTGGCGGTGTAGCCCGAGAGGAAGTGGTACATCGCCTCGGCGCCGGTCAGCTTGGCGATCGGGGGCAGCACCCCGAAGGCGTCGCAGGTCAGCATGACGATGTTCTTCGGGTGCCCGGCCTGGCCCGTGGCGCTCGAATTGCTGATGAAGGGCAGCGGGTAGGCGCAGCGGGTGTTCTCGGTGCGCGAGGCGTCGTCGAAATCCGGCTGGCGGGTGACCGGATCGATGACGACGTTCTCCATCACCGTGCCGAAGCGCTCGGTGGTGGAGTAGATCTCGGGCTCGGCCTCCTTCGACAGGCGGATGGTCTTGGCGTAGCAGCCGCCCTCGAAGTTGAAGATGCCCTTCGGGCTCCAGCCGTGCTCGTCGTCGCCGAGCAGCACGCGGTTCGGATCGGACGACAGCGTGGTCTTGCCGGTGCCCGACAGGCCGAAGAACAGGGCCGAGTCGCCCTCGTGGCCCACATTGGCCGAGCAGTGCATCGGCATCACGCCGGCCTTGGGCAGCACGTAGTTCAGGTACGTAAAGACCGACTTCTTCATCTCGCCGGCATAGGACGTGCCGCCGATCAGCACGATCTTGCGCGAGAAATCGACCGCGATGACGGTCTCGCTGCGGCAGCCGTGCCGGGCTGGGTCGGCGCGGAAGCTCGGTAGGTCGATGATGGTCAGTTCCGGCTCGAAGGTCGCGAGGGTCTCGCGCTCCGGGCGGATCAGCAGGTTGCGGATGAACAGCGAGTGCCAGGCATATTCGGTGAAGACCCGGGTGCGGACCCGGTGGCCGACCTCGGCGCCGCCGACGAGATCCTGGGCGAACAGTTCCTTGCCCTCGGCATGGGCCAGGAAGTCCTCCAGCAGCGTCTCGAACTGGGGCCGGGTGATGCCGCCGTTATTCTCCCACCACACCTCGTTCTCGGTGTCGGCGTCGCGGACCACGAATTTGTCCTTCGGCGAGCGGCCGGTATGGATGCCGGTCTCGGCCACCAGGGCGCCGCCGGCGGCCAGCTGCGCCTCGCCGCGCTGTAATGCATGCTCGTAGAGGCTCGGGGCCTCCATGTTCCAGTTGACGCGCTTGAGGTTGCGGAGGCCGATCTTGGCGGCGCCGAACGCCTCGTTGAATACGCCGATGTCGTTCACGCCTGTTCCTCCTGGCGCCGACCTCGGGATACACGGCCGGCAGCCGGTCCGGATCGGGCCGATTGACTTAACCCTCGCATCGGGTGCGGTGACCGTACTGTGCTAGCAGGTCGCGCACCTTCGCGCCGAGGCCGATCAAGGCGCCTCGGTGGGCAGCTTTAGTAGGTGGCGAAACTTCACGGTTCAATCGAATTCGCTCATTTCGGCAGTGACAAGCTGGACTTTATGTCATGGATCGGGGACGGCACGGGCCTGCGCCGCCATCGCCACCAGGGTCGAACGCAGGGCCGCCGGATCCGCCAGCCGCTGCGGGAAGGCGACCCGGGCGGTACGCTCGCCGGCCATCAGGTCGAGGCCCTCCGGGTCGAAGCCGGTGAGGCGCCACGGCCCGGGTTCCTCGCCGGCGAGCCGCGTCGCGTAGAGGGCGACGGCGTCGAGATGGTCCTCGTTCATGTGGACGACGGCGCCGGGCTCGGATTCGGCCAGCGCCTCGAGCCCGGCGAGGTCGGTGAGGAGTTCCGGCCCGGTCAGCGTCGCGGCCTTCGCGAATCCGCCGTTGAGGTGCCCGGCCCTCACTTCGAGCCGGAAGAAGGCGAAGTCCGGGAAGTCGGCGTAGAGCGCAGCTTTCGGATGGCGGGCGAGGAAGCGCGCCCGCACCTGCGGCTCGGCGCTGCGCTCCGCGCGGCCGGCCACGGTCAGGCGCGGATGGGCGAGCGGATCGCCCTTGCCGCCCTGGGAGAGGAGGATGGAGCAGCGCGGATCGGCCTCGAGGTTGAGGGTGTGGGCCGAGAGGCGGGAGAGCAGCATGAGCGGCGTCCCGTCATGGTCGGTCGCCACGGTGACCAGCGACGCGAACGGCGCGCCCCCGTCCCGCTCCAGGGTCGCGAGCGCGCCCGCGCGCACTTTTCGCAGGAGCGACTTGGCGAGCCCGATCGCATCGAACGGCGCCTCCGCGGCCGGCAGCGGCGCGGCCTGCCTCCTGTCCGCCTCGGGCAGGGCGTTCCCGGGCAAGGCGTTCCCGGGTTGGCCTTTCGCCGGTAAGCCGTCCTCGACAAAGCCGTTCTCGACCATGCGGTTCACCCCTCGCCTCGCGCGTTTCGCGACTTACCTTGGCGTCGGTGCGCAGGACCGTCCAGGCCGCGCGACGCCGCGGGCCCGACGCCTCGGCCGCCTCAACCTGTGGCGGCCTCGCCACGGGTGCTCGCTTTTTTGGCGGGATGGCCTTAAGGGAGTCGAGATCGTGGCGTCGCGGCCACTGTCCAGCCTTTTTGGATCGAGGGCCGCGCGGCCCGAGATCTGCCGGGTCCGGAACCGGTTCTAGTCGGGTGGCGTTCAGCAGGGCCGGTATGTCCTGCGGGCGAGACCCGCGCCCCAGGGAATGCCCATGCCGACCATCGCCCTCGTCGATGACGACCGCAACATCCTGACCTCCGTGTCGATCGCCCTGGAGACCGAGGGGTACAGGATCCAGACCTACACCGACGGCGCCTCCGCCCTCGACGGCCTGAAGCACTCGCCGCCCGACCTCGCGATCTTCGACATCAAGATGCCGCGCATGGACGGGATGGAGCTGTTGCGCCGCCTGCGCCAGAAATCCGACCTGCCGGTGATCTTCCTCACTTCGAAGGACGAGGAGATCGACGAGCTGTTCGGCCTCAAGATGGGCGCCGACGACTTCATCCGGAAGCCGTTCTCGCAGCGCCTGCTGGTCGAGCGGGTGAAGGCGGTCCTGCGCCGCTTCGCCGCCAAGGAGGCCGGCCCCGGCGCCTCGGCCCGGGAGGCGGAAGCCGCGGCCGCCCGCTCGCTGGAGCGCGGCCAGCTGATGATGGACCCGGAGCGCCACACCTGCACCTGGAAGGGCGAGCCGGTGACGCTGACCGTGACCGAGTTCCTGATCCTCCAGGCGCTGGCCCAGCGCCCGGGCGTCGTGAAGAGCCGCAACGCCCTGATGGATGCGGCCTACGACGATCAGGTCTACGTCGACGACCGCACCATCGACAGCCACATCAAGCGCCTGCGCAAGAAGTTCAAGGTCACCGACAACAGCTTCGACATGATCGAGACCCTGTACGGCGTCGGCTATCGCTTCAAGGAAATGTAAGACACTTGACCCTCAGAGATTTGCCCGCGTGAGCGAGGGATCGAGCCTCGGCCCCGTGCGCCGCCTTCTGGGCGGCACGGGCCGGTACTTCCGCGGCGTGGGCCGGCTGCCGGACGGGTCCGTCCCGAAACCGTCGAGCGAGATCGACCCGGACGCGGAGGCCGCGCGCGAGCCGTTCGGCTGGCGGACGGTCCGGAGCTGGATCGCCGAGCGCTTCGCCTCGAGCCTGACCCGGCGCATCGTGGTCCTGAACCTCGCCGGGCTGATCGCGCTCCTGATCGGCTTCCTCTACCTCAACCAGTTCCGCCAGGGCCTGATCGAGGCCCGGGTGCAGAGCCTGCTGACGCAAGGCGACATCATCGCGGGCGCCATCGCCGCCTCGGCGACCGTCGATACCGATGCGATCACCATCGATCCCGATCGCCTGCTCCAGCTCCAGGCCGGCGAGGGCGGCGGCTTCGGCGACGAGGCGCCGTCGGGCCTCGAATTCTCGCTCAACCCGGAGCGGGTGGCCCCGCTCCTGCGCCGCCTGATCACGCCGACCGGCACCCGTGCCCGGGTCTACGACCGCGACGGCACGATGCTGATCGATTCGCGCGGGCTCTACATCCGGGGCGACCTCAGCCGCGACCCGCCCGCCGCCCACAAGGAGCGTCCGAGCCTGATCGAGCAGGCCTGGAACGCCGTGCGCACGCACGTGCCGGGCCTCGGCCGCCCCTCCGTGGCCGACGAGCCGGGCCCGGCGGACGGGCGCACCCTGCCGGAGGTCCAGCGGGCGCTCGCCGGATCCCGCGGCACCCTGGTGCGCCGCAACGGTCCGGGCGAGACCATCGTGTCGGTGGCCGTGCCGATCCAGCGCGGCCGTACCGTCCGGGGCGCCCTGCTGCTCTCGACCCAGGAAGGCGACATCGACAAGATCATCGCGGCCGAGCGGTTCTCCCTGCTCCAGGTCTTCATCATCGCGGCGCTCGTGATGGTGGTCCTGTCGATGCTGGTCGCCGGCCAGATCGTCGGCCCGGTCGGGCGCCTGGCACAGGCCGCCGAGCGGGTGCGCACCGGCATCAAGTCGCGCCAGGAGATCCCCGACTTCACCCGGCGCACCGACGAGATCGGCCACCTCTCGGGGGCCTTGCGCGACATGACCCAGGCGCTCTATCGCCGCCTCGACGCGATCGAGAATTTCGCCGCCGACGTCTCGCACGAGCTGAAGAACCCCCTCACCTCGCTGCGCAGCGCCGTCGAGACTTTGCCGCTCGCCAAGACCGACGAGTCCCGCGGCCGGCTGATGCAGGTCATCCAGCACGACGTGAAGCGCCTCGACCGGCTGATCAGCGACATCGCCGACGCGTCGCGCCTCGATGCCGAGCTGGCGCGCGCCGAGGCCGGCCGGGTCGACCTCAGGAAGCTGATCACCACGGTGGTGTCGGTTGCCAACGAGCGCCGGCGCCGGGGCGATGCCCTCATCGACCTCTCCGTCGAGCCGGGGCCGGCCGGGGTCGAGGATCCGTTCGCGATCCTCGGGCATGACAGCCGGCTCGGTCAGGTCGTCAACAACCTCCTCGACAATGCCCGCTCGTTCTCGCCGAAGGGCGCGAGCGTCCGGGTGGCCCTGCGGCGGCGGCGCAACGCCGTCGAGCTGACCGTGGAGGATGACGGCCCGGGCATCCCGCCCCATGCCCTGGAGCGGATCTTCGAGCGCTTCTACACCGATCGGCCTGAGCAGGGCTTCGGCCAGAATTCCGGCCTCGGCCTGTCGATCTCGCGCCAGATCGTCCAGGCTCATCGCGGGACGATCCGGGCCGAGAACCGCCTCGGCCCGCCGGGCGAGGACGGCGAGCCGACCCTGCTCGGGGCGCGCTTCATCGTCCGCATCCCGGCCCAGAACCGGTGAGACGTGCCCGCGGTCCGAGTCCCGCGATCCATGCCAGCTGCGTGGTGCTGGGCGAGGACGGGATCCTGATCCGCGGCGCGTCGGGGAGCGGCAAATCGACCCTGGTGCGTGACCTGATCGGGCTCGGCTCTATCTCGGGCGTCTTCGCCGCCCTCGTCGGCGACGACCGTGTGGCGCTGACGCAACGGCATGGGCGCCTGGTCGCGGCCGCCCACCCGGCTCTCGCGGGCCTCCTGGAGATCCGCGGCCTCGGCCTGCAAGCCGTTGAGCCGACGATGCCTTCGGCGGTCCTGCGCCTCGTCGTCGACCTGACCCCGCACGCCCTACGGATGCCCGAAGAGGCCGGGGAGACCGTTCTTCTCGGTGGCACGCGCCTGCCCAGAATCTTTCTTCCGCCGGGGCCTGGCCTGGCCGGAACGGTGCTGTGGCGCTGGCGCCGCCTCCGTGTCATGATGATGACCGATTGATGCGGATTTCCCCGCATTGCTCTTGCGCTCGCCTTTGCGCTGCACAAAATGGCGGCTCGGCTCCAACGGGGCGTCGGAACTCGTGTCGATGATTGGAATGGTGCTCGTCACCCACGGCCTGCTTGCGACGGAATTCAAGGCCGCGCTGGAGCACGTCGTGGGGCCGCAGGATCAGCTCGAGACGATCACCATCGGCCCCGAGGATGACATGGAGGTCCGTCGCAAGGACATCATGTCGGCGGTGTGCCGGGTGAATTCCGGTGACGGAGTCGTCGTGCTGACCGACATGTTCGGTGGAACGCCGTCGAACCTCGCGCTCTCCTGCATGAACGGCGGCTCGGTCGAGGTGGTCGCCGGCATCAACCTGCCGATGCTGATCAAGCTCGCCAGCGTGCGCGACGAGGAGAGCCTGAGCGATGCGGTGCTCCACGCCCAGGAGGCGGGGCGTAAGTACATCAACGTCGCCTCGCGGGTCCTCGCGGGCAAGTAGGCGGGCAGGTCGATAGATGGGCGGGCCAACCGGGCGGGCGTGACGATCCCGCCATCGGCAGGGTCTCGCCCGCGATGGTCGGCTCCCTCGATGGTCTCCCCCTCGATTCCTGCGCCCTTCGCCCTAGCTTTCTGCCTCCGCCCGGTTACGCTACGGGCCGAGCCCTCCCGATGCGCGCGAGAGCCGGACGACCGTCCATGACGGTCCGAACCGGATCCGAGCAGGTGCCCCGCCGATGACGCCTTTCACCGACACCGACGACGAGGATGGCGACCTTCCCCCGGTGCCCGAGGGTGCCAGCGCCCGCGACCTACCGATCATCAACCGGCGCGGCCTGCATGCCCGGGCCTCGGCCAAGTTCGTGCAGATGGTGGAGAAGTTCGGTTCCGAGGTCACGGTGAGCCGGGGCGGCGAGACGGTGGGCGGGCGCTCGATCATGGGCCTGCTCACCCTCGGGGCCGCGCAGGGCACCAGCATCCGGGTCACGGCGCTCGGCCCAGACCAGGATGCCTGCATGGAGGCGATCAGCGCCCTCCTCGCCAACCGGTTCGGCGAGGACGAGTAGGCGTCATACGACATCCGACCGATTGCGTCGCAATGCGGATTTCGGCTTCGCTCAGACGCCGCACGGGCTGATGAGACGACGTCCGGAAGGGATCTTCCGAACGTCGTCTCACGCCCGCAGACGGAGGAGCTGGCGCAGGGACGTCCGCTCCCGCGGCGGCCGTGCGCGCCCTTCCGCCTCCACGGTCACCACCGCTTCGATGCGAGCGGGCACCGGCCCATGCACCGGGGCCTCGGCCAGGTACAGGCCGGCCTGGCGCCAGATCGTGTCGTGCCGCCCGGTGGCGAGATGGACCGCCGCCGCCACCACCTCCCCGTCCCGCCGCACCAGGTCGACGCAGGCTTGCCGCCGGTGGGCGAACCGCCGCGTCACCACCCGGAACGCCGTCGCGGATGCCGGATCGGCGAGCAGGCTCTGCGGGCCGCGCCGGGCATCCAGCACCAGGAAATGCTCGACGGCGTCGCGCAGCCGCACCGGATCGCGCACCCGCTCCAGCGAGGTACGGCCGGCCGGCAGGGTCAGGGGCACCGGCGCGGGGGCCGCCGAGGCGGCCTGCTCCGCCACCGCGAGGCGCCGCCCCGAGCTGCCCGCGGCCTCGCCGAGGGCGACCGCGAGGCCCGAATCCGGTCGCAGGTCCGGCCAGAGCAGGTCGACGAGGCGCAGCGGAGACTGGCGCAGGTGATCGAGGGCGGCGCGCAGGACTGCGCCCGCGTGGCCGGCATCGACCGCCGCCTCGGCAGTGCCGGCGAGCGGCAGGCGCCACAGCTGCGCCCGGCCGGCCAGGCCCTGGCGCACCGGCAGGCGCAGCGGCAGCACGCCGCGCAGGATCGGGGCGCGCAGGCCGTCCTGCCAGACCAGCAGCAGGGCCAGGGTCTGACCGTCCGCGAGGTGCTGCGTCATCGTCAGGGTGAAGTCCGGATCGGCGTAGACGCTCGGCTCCAGCGCCCGGCCCATCAGGCTGCGCCAGGCCTCGACCTCCGCCTCCCGCAGCGAGGAGGGATGGCGCAGTTCCGCCCGCAGGGTCACCGCGCCGGTCAGGCCGCCCTCGATCAGCGTGAAGGGAGTGCTCATCGCCGCCTCGTTCCGGATCACCCGTCCCGGAACGGGACAGGGGCGCGGCCCCAGTGGCCGTTCCGGACGAGGCGTTTCAAATCCTGTGCCCCGAATCCTGTCTCCCCGGCCCCGCCTGCGGAGGCGGGCCGGCCCCGGCGATCAGCCGCCCGGGATCGCCAGCGGATTGCCGGTCAGTGCCGCGGCGTCCGGCGCGTCGACGGTGGGCCGGCCCAGGAACGCGTCCCACAACCGGCGCACGAAAGCGGGGTCGAGGTCGCGCATGATCAGCACCAGCCGCGAGCGGGTGTCGCCGTCGGGCCAGGCAGGCAGGGTCGCGGGCGTATGGACGACGTGCTGGACCCCGTGCACCACCACCGGGCGGCCCGGATCGTCGGCGAGTGCCACCAAGCCCTTGAGGCGCAAGAGCTTCGGGCCGTGGGCCGAGCGCAGCAGGTCGAGGAACATCTCGAACGCCGCCCGCGGCACCGGCGCATCGCTGACCAGATGGAAGGCCCGGATCGCCGCATCGTGCCGGTTCACGTCGTGATGGTGATGAGCGTGATGATGGTGGTCGTGATGCCCGGCTTCGTCCCCGAGCCAGGCCCGCACGTCGGCGACCTTGCCGTCGAGGTCGAACAGCCCGGCCAGCAGGTCGTCGGCCGGGGTGTCCGGCGTGAGAACCGGTGCGCCGGGATTGATCCGGCCGAGCCGGGCGCGCACGGCGTCGCCCTCGTCCCCGGCGAGGTCGGTCTTGGTCAGCACCAGCCGGTCCGCCACCGCGACCTGGCGCAGGGCTTCCGGATGTGCATCGAGCGTGCCCGCGCCGTTGACCGCGTCGACCACCGTGACCACGCCCTGGAGCGCGTACCGCATCGCCACGTAGGGGTGGTAGAGCAGCGCGTGCAGGATCGGCGCCGGGTCGGCGAGGCCGGTGGTCTCGATCACCACCCGGCGGAA
This sequence comes from Methylobacterium sp. DB0501, assembly GCF_011043735.1. Lineage (GTDB taxonomy): Bacteria > Pseudomonadota > Alphaproteobacteria > Rhizobiales > Beijerinckiaceae > Methylobacterium > Methylobacterium alsaeris. Next base: position 241,526 of record NZ_JAAKGV010000009.1, read on the forward strand.
CGGCTGGATCCGCCCGTTGTCGCGCTTGCGCAGCAGGTCCTCGAGGGTCGCGATCAGGTCGCCGCGCACCGTGCAGCACAAGCACCCGGCCCCGAGCAGGATCATCCCCTCGTCCACCGTCTCGATCAGCAGGTGGTCGAGCCCGACCTCGCCGAACTCGTTGACGATCACCACCGTGTCGGCGAGCTCCGGCGCCCGCAGCAGCCGGTTGAGCAGCGTGGTCTTGCCGGCCCCGAGAAAGCCGGTGAGGACCGTGAGCGGGATCGGTGCGGGGCGGCCGGGGGTGTCTATCATGGCACGGTTCTCGTCGGGCTGGTCCCGGCGAACTGCGCATCGGGGCGCCGGACGTCAATCCCGGTCGTGCACACCGTTGCGAGCACGCCGCCGTCGAGCATGCGGTCGTCGGTCGCCCAGAGCAGCCGCAGGGCATCGAGCGGGAGGCGCAGGACCGGCCGGTCCCACCGGCGTTCGATCAACGCGGCCAACGTTGCGGTCTCCGCAGAGTCGAGGTCGTCGGTGAGGTTACGGAGGCCGACGAGGTAGAGCCTCGTCTCCGGCCGGACCATGATGCCCTGGATCTCGGCCAGCACGTCGACCCCGTCGCGGCATTCGGGATAGACCCGCAGGTAAGGCCGGCCGACATTGACGGTGCCCGAGAACAGGCCGCGCAGCTCGAAGGTGAACGGGCCGAGGGCGGCGAGCGCAGCCTGCTGCTCCCGAGTGATCACCACCGGCACCGCATCGGGCCCGGTCGCCAGGGAGCCGCACCGGGTCGCGTGCAGGCGGTCCGCGCGGCGCGCGGCGACCTCCCAGGCGATCGTGCGCGCGAAGGGCGCACCGCGCAGCTCCCGCGCGGCATGGGCCGGGGCGGCGGCCAGCCGCGCCTACGGCACCGGCAGCACCAGCGAGACGACCCGGGGATGATGCCCGCGCACGTAGTCCCGGCCGTCCTTCGCGGGGATCACGCCCGGATGGTCGGGCGCCACCGGGGGCAAGCGCGCGAGGCGATAGGCATCGTCGAGGGCGAGGCCCTGCCCCGGCACGAAAACGGTCCGGCTGCGGCGATAGGCCAGGGCACCGTCCGGGCAGAAGACCGGCGCCGCCTCGGCCACCGGCTCACTCGTCCTTCTTGCGGGCCGATTTGACGGCCGGTTTCGTCACGGGCCTGGCTTCGGCCTTCTGCGCGGGCTTTGCCGCCGGCTTGGCGGTCTTGGCGGCCGGCTTCGCCGCGGGCGTCGCCGTCGCCTTGTGCCCCTTCGGCTCGGCGATCACCGCGGTGGCCGGACCGGTGGAGGCGAAGGCGGAGGCCGTGGCCGGCGTCGCGCCCTTGTGGCGGGCGAGGAGCTTCGGCTGCGGCACGGTCGCGCCGGTGGCGGCGATGCTGCGGCTCGGGGCGGGCTTCGGCGGCACGGGCTTGGCGACCTTCACCCGGGCGGCGGGCTTGGCCGCGGCGGGCTTGGCCGGCGCTGCGTCGTCGTTCGCCGCGATGGCGCTCTCGGCCGGGTCGCGGCCGGTCCAGACCAGCACCGGCTGCAGCGGCGCCCGGGGCGGCAGGGCGCGGTTGCGCAGGGCCGCGCTGTTCATGGTGGCGAAGGCGAGCGCCGAGGAGGGCGGTGCGCCGGCGGCCATCAGCTGGGCGTTGGCGTTGTCGGCGTTGCCGCCGGCGGCGGCCCCGGCCGTCACCGCGGAGGAATCCGAATCGGCCGGCATCGGCCGGCGCTTGTCGCAGATATAGGGCCGCATGTCGGGCGGCGCGGCGATGCCCGAGGTCGGCAGGTCGTTGAGGGTCTGGCCGCCGAAGCTGAACCCCGACTGGCCGAAGCCGTAATCGAACAGGTCGGCGGCCTTCAGGTCGCGCTCGCGGGCGCTCGCCTGCCCCATCACCACGGTGAGGATGCGCCGGCCGTTGCGGTTGGCGCTCGCCACCACGTTGAAGCCGCCCGAGCAGATGAAGCCGGTCTTCATCCCGTCGACGCCGGCATAGCGGCCCAGCAGCCCGTTGTGGTTCGGCATCACGGCGCGGCCGAACTGGATCGCCGAGATCGAGAACAGGTCGCGGTTCTCGGGGAAGTCGCGCAGGAGCGCCCGGCCGAGCACGGCCATGTCCCGGGCCGAGGTCCATTGCCGGGCGTCCGGCAGGCCGTTGGGGTTGTACCAGTGGCTGTCGCGCATCCCGAGGCGCTGCGCGGTCTCGTTCATCAGGGCGGCGAAGCCGTCGATCGAGCCGCCCAGATTCTCGCCGATCGCCCAGGCGACGTCGTTGGCCGACTTCACCATGATGATCTTGAGGGCGTTGTCGAGGGTGAGCTGGGTGCCGGGCTTGAAGCCCATCTTGGAGGGCGGCTCGGCCGCGGCGACCTCCGAGATGGTGAGCAGCTGGTCCATCGAGGCCCGGCCCTGGCGCACCATGTCGAGGGCGACGTAGGTCGTCATCAGCTTGGTGATCGAGGCCGGGTACCACGGATCGGTGGCGCCCTGGCTGTAGATCACCTTGCCGGAATCGACGTCGACGACCAGCATCGGTGCGGTGACGGCCCCCGCCGGTCCGGCCGCGAGAGACCCAGCGGCCAAGCAGGCGCCGAGGCCGAGGAGGCGTCCGGCGAGGCGCGGCAGGAGCGCACGTGTCAACATTCGGATGAGTTCCCGTCGTGCCGGTGCCGCCCGCGGCGCCCCTCGCGACCGTCCGGCTCCCGGTGGAGGCCGCCCGGTCGCGCCGCCCCCGGCACCGCACGGCGGACCGTCCTTAGATTGTAGGGCAACGGCGAAGCTTTTGACAGCGCCGCGCGATGCTCTCATGAACGCGCCATCCGTGGCGGGAGCATGGCGGCGCTGCCATCCCCGCCCCGTCCACAGGCGCGGACCGGACCCGCGCCCGGTGCGCTTGCCGGCGCGATCCCCATCTGACACGGCAGGACGACCACGAGACGACAGGGAGCAACGTGCGCGACGCCGACCGGCGGCGCCCGACGACCGACATCATGAGCTACGCCGTCAAGGAGATTTTCCACACCCTCCAGGGCGAGGGCGCCCAGGCCGGGCGCGCCTCGGTGTTCTGCCGTTTTTCCGGCTGCAACCTGTGGAGCGGGCGCGAGGCCGACCGCGCGGAGGCCGTCTGCCGCTTCTGCGACACCGATTTCGTCGGCACCGACGGCATCGGCGGCGGCCGGTTTCTGAATGCCGAGGCCCTGGCCGAGGCGATCGCGGCCTGCTGGGGGGCGGCGCTGGGGCGGCGCTACGTGGTGTTCACCGGCGGCGAGCCGCTCCTGCAACTCGACGAGGCACTGCTCGCCGCCGTGCATGCCAGGGGCTTCGAGGCCGCGGTCGAGACCAACGGCACGCAAGCCGCGCCGGCGGGGATCGACTGGGTCTGCGTCAGCCCCAAGGCCGGCGCTCCCTTGCGGCTCACGCGCGGGCACGAGCTGAAGCTCGTCTACCCCCAGCCCGGCCTCGATCCGGACGCCCTGGCCGAGCTCGACTTCCGCCATCACTGGCTCCAGCCGATGGACGGGCCCGACCGCGTCGCCAATACCGAGGCGGCGGTGGCCCATTGCCTGCGCGACGGCCGCTGGCGGCTGAGCCTGCAGACCCACAAGCTGATCGGCATCCCGTGAGCCGGGGGCGAGGCGGGTTCGCCCGCTTGCCCATCGGTGCTAAGGCGCTGTCCACATTCATTCCCAGACGCGACCACAGATGAAGATCACCCAGGCCTTCACGTTCGAGGCGGCGCACCGGCTGCCGAACGTGCCCGTCACCCATCGCTGCCACCGCATGCACGGCCATTCCTACCGGGTCGAGCTGACCCTCGACGGGCCGGTCGATCCGGCGACCGGCTGGGTGGTCGATTTCTTCGACGTCGAGGCCGCCTTCGCACCGGTGCTGGAACGCCTCGACCATTACTGCCTCAACGAGGTGCCGGGCCTCGAGAACCCGACCGCCGAGCACATCGCCGCCTGGATCTGGGACAAGACGAAGCCGGCCCTGCCGCTGCTCGCCTCGGTCAAGGTGTTCGAGACGCCGATGTCCTGGGCCGAATATACCGGTGCGTGACGCCTGAATGCCGGTGCGAGCGCACGCGTCGCCCGACGTGTCGGAGAATGACAGCATCCTGCCGTCGACCCCATCCGAGGTGAGCGAATAGGACGCCCCGCCGTGCCCACGCGATCGGCCGAAACGCCCGCTCATGCGGGTTCCGACGACGCGGAGCACCCGCGGCGGCTCGCGGGCATCGTCCGGGCCGACCCCGACCTGATGTCCCTCCTGAAGGCGGCCCGCTCCCTCGCCCTGCCGCAATGGCGCCTCGTCGCCGGCTGCCTCTACCAGACGGTCTGGAACGTCCTGACCGGCCGGCCCCGCGGGCACGGCATCCGCGACTACGACCTGATCTACTTCGACCCCGACACGTCCTGGGAGGCCGAGGACGCGGTCCTGCGGCGCGCCGCGGCCATCCTCGCGCCCTGCCCCGGCCCGGTCGAGATCCGCAACCAGGCCCGGGTCCATCTCTGGTTCGAGGCCCGCTTCGGCGCTCCCTACCCGCCCCTGCCCGACGCCGACGCGGCGCTCGCGCGCTACGCGGCGGCCGTCCACGCCGTCGGCGTGCGGCTGGAGCCCGACGACACCCTGTCGATCGCCGCCCCCTTCGGCCTCGCCGACCTGTTCGGGTTGGTCCTGCGCCCCAACCCGGTGCTCGCCAATGCGCAGACCTACACCGCGAAGGCGGCGAGGATGCGGGCCCTGTGGCCCGAGCTGACGGTGCTGCCGTGGGGTGGGGCGGACGATCCGTCCGTCAAGTGCGCGAAGGACACGCCCGCGCTGTCCACCGGCCTGTCCCCCGGACCCTCCCCGGTTTCGACAAGCCGTTGACCCCGCAGGGATCTTCCGGACGCATCAACGGGACTTCAACGAAACGGTCACGATTCCAGGATCTTGCTGCCGGACAGGCTGTGGATCGGGCGTGGGCGGACGTCTTGCGTAAGGATCGCTTTACCTTAGGCCCAATCGTTCCTGTTGCGAAACGTCCCCCGGACGGCCTAGTTTTCCACCTGTACCCGCCCTTCGCGCAGGTCTCGTCCCGCTCTCGATCGACCGGACCCGCCCCGCGGCGCGCGGCGCCTGGGCCGATGCCCGGAGGCGGCTGCCAACCCTCGGTACCGCCTCGCGGTTTTCGAAGGCCGGCGGGTCTTAAGAGAAACGAGACCAGTTGTTGATAGACCGGGGTGAACCACGGGAAAAAGGCTGAAGTCGGTTGACTTCTCCAGGCCTTCGACCCGGCCGCCGGGCCTCCGTCCGAGGCGCGGGGCGGCAAGCGTATCTGCGTACGGACCGGGAGCGGGCAGCCGCCACCGGGCCGAGAAGGGACCAGTCATGCGTGTGGACGGCAGCTTGGCGGCAGGGGTCGGCTCCAGCCGCGGCGGCAACGGCGATGACGGCCGCGAGACCGCAGGAGCCGAGATCGCGGGAGCCTGGCAGCGGGTGAAGCGCCGCCTGCGGGCGGAACTCGGCGAGGACGTGTTCGCGAGCTGGTTCGCCCGGCTCGAATTGCAGGACGTCTCCGGCGGCGTCGCCCGCCTCACCGTCCCGACCCGGTTCCTCAAGAGCTGGATCGAGTCGCACTATCTCGACCGGGTGCTCGCCACCTTCCGCAGCGAGGCCGACGGCATCGAGAGCCTGGAGGTCGGGGTGCGCGGCGCGATGGCGCCGGCCCGGCCCGGCGCTCCGGTTGTGGCCAAGCCCGCGACGAGCCCGCGTCCGGCCGCCTCCCCCGGCCCGGTGGCGGAGCTGCCCGAGCCCGAGCGCGCCGCCCGTGGCCACGCCCCCGAGGGCGATCTCGGCGGCGCTCCCCTCGATGCGCGCCTGACCTTCGAGAGCTTCGTGGTCGGCCGCTCGAACGCCCTGGCGCATGCCGCCGCCGAGCGGGTCGCCCGGCACGACGGCGGTCCGGCCCTCTACAACCCGCTCTACTTCCATGCCGGCGTCGGCCTGGGGAAGACCCACCTCCTCCACGGCATCGGCCACGCGGTGAAGAATGCCGGACGGCGGGTGATCTACCTCACCGCCGACCGCTTCATGTACGGCTTCGTCAATGCCCTGAAGACCCAGAGCGCGCTGGCCTTCAAGGAGAAGCTGCGGGCGATCGACGTCCTGATCCTCGACGACGTGCAGTTCATCCAGGGCCGTTCGATCCAGGCCGAGTTCGGCCACACCCTGAACGCGCTCATCGATGCCGGGCGCCAGGTGGTGGTGGCGGCCGACCGGCCGCCGACGGAGCTGGAGGCCCTCGACGAGCGGGTGCGCTCGCGCCTCGCCGGCGGCCTCGTGGTCGAGATCGGCACCCTCGACGAAGCCCTGCGCGCCTCGATCCTGCAAACGCGCCTCGAGGCGGTGCGGGCGTCGCATCCGGCCTTCGAGGTCGGCCCGGCGGTCGCCGAATACGTGGCGAAGGCGATTACCGCCAATGGCCGCGACCTCGAGGGCGCGGTCAACCGGCTGCTCGCCCACGCGACGCTCACCGGCGCGCCCGTCACCCTCGACACCGCCGAGACGGCGATCCGCGACCTCGTGAAGAACCGCGAGCCGAAGCGGGTCAAGATCGAGGACATCCAGAAGCTGGTGGCGAGCCGCTACAACGTCTCGCGCTCCGACATCCTCTCCGAGCGCCGCACCGCCGCGGTGGTCAAGCCGCGCCAGATCGCCATGTACCTCTCGAAGGTGCTGACCCTGCGCTCCCTGCCGGAGATCGGCCGGCGCTTCGGCGGACGCGACCACACCACGGTCCTGCACGCGGTGCGCAAGATCGAGAAGGCGATCGGCGAGGACACGGCGCTCTGCGACGAGGTCGAGCTGCTGAAGCGGATGCTCCAGGACTGAGACCGCGGAACGGACGCGTCTCCGGAAGGCGTATGAGGGAGGCTCGTGGATGAGCCTCCCCCGCCCGCTTGCGTTCGGGGAGCGCCTTCGCCAAAGTTCCCGTCCCGTGCGTGCACGGGGCAACGAGTGCGGTTGCCGGCCTTGAACGGTCGGTCGTTCGAGACACGGATCACCCTGATGAAAGTCACCGTCGAGCGCGCGGCCCTTCTTCGGTCGCTCGGCCACGTGCACCGCGTCGTGGAGCGGCGCAACACGATCCCGATCCTGTCGAACGTGCTGCTGCGCTCCGGGCCGGACGGGCTCCAGCTCAAGGCCACCGACCTCGACATCGAGGTGACCGAGACGATTCCCGCCGACGTGGTCGATGGCGGCGCCATCACGGTGCCGGCCCACGTCATCTACGACATCGTCCGGAAATTGCCCGACGGCGCCCAGGTCTCGCTCGAGACCAGCGGCGAGACCGGCCAGATGCTGATCCGCTCCGGCCGCTCGCGCTTCACCCTCGGCGCCCTGCCGGAGGCGGATTTCCCCGATCTCGCCGCCGGCGAGCTGCCGCACCGCTTCGAGCTGCCGGCCGCCGACCTGAAGCGCCTGATCGACAAGACCCAGTTCGCGATCTCCACCGAGGAGACGCGCTACTACCTCAACGGCATCTTCTTCCACACCATCGACGCCGAGGGCTCGCTCAAGCTGCGGGCAGTGGCCACCGACGGCCACCGCCTCGCCCGCGTCCAGATGGAGGCGCCGGAGGGCAGCGGCGGCATGCCGGGCATCATCGTGCCGCGCAAGGCCGTGGCGGAGATCCAGAAGCTCGTCGAGGATGGCGGCGAGACCGTCGGCGTCGAGATTTCCTCGGCCAAGGTGCGGTTCAGCTTCTCGTCGGGCGTCACCCTGATCTCGAAGCTGATCGACGGCACCTTCCCGGACTACGCGCGCGTCATCCCGACCGGCAACGACAAGCGCCTGACGGTGGAGCGCGACCAGTTCGCCAAGGCGGTCGACCGCGTCTCGACCATCTCGTCCGAGCGCGGCCGTGCGGTGAAGCTCGCCATGACCGACGGGCGCCTGTCGCTCTCGGTCAACAACCCGGATTCGGGCTCGGCGACCGAGGAACTCGACGTCGATTACGAATCCGGCCCCCTCGATATCGGCTTCAACGCCCGCTACCTCCTCGACATCACCGCCCAGCTCGACGGTGACACCGCCCTGTTCCGCCTCGCCGATCCGGGCTCGCCGACGGTGATCCAGGACCGCGAGGGCGCGCCGGCCCTCTACGTGCTGATGCCGATGCGGGTGTGAGGACGGGATCGCGCGCGGCGACCGTCGCGCGCATCGGCACCGGACTCGTCCCGTCGTCCCGGGGCGGGGCCCGGGATCCAGTCATCCGATGGGCGGCGGCCGACCGACCGGAGCCGGGTTCCCGCTCGCTCCGAGACGCCGCGCCGCGGCGCATGACGCCCGCGACCGCGCCGGCTCGCGCGACGACCTGTGATATGCCCCCGGGATGACCGAGCCCGACTCCTTGCGCGTCACCCGTCTGATCGCCCGCGACTTCCGCAACCACGCCGACCTCGATCTCGCGGTCGGCCGCCGGTTCGTCGCGCTGGTGGGGGAGAACGGGGCCGGCAAGACCAACATCCTGGAGGCCCTGTCGCTGTTCGCCCCCGGCCGGGGCCTGCGCCGTGCCGACTTCTCGGTCATGGCACGCGAGAGCGGGGCCGGCGGCTTCGCGGTGTCCCTGACCCTGGAGGGGCCGAACGGCGACCACCGCATCGGCACCGCCTGGGAGCCGCCGCGGGGCCGCGACGAGCGCGGCGGCCGGCTCTGCCGCATCGACGGCGCGACCGCTCCCTCGCCCACCGCCTTCGCCGAGCAGATGCGGGTGGTCTGGCTCACCCCCGACCTCGACGCGCTGTTCCGCGGGCCTGCCGGCGACCGGCGCCGCTTCCTCGACCGCCTGGTGCTGGCCGTCGATGCCGGCCACGGCGCCCGGGTCAACGCCATGGAGCGGGCCTTGCGCTCGCGCAACCGTCTCCTGGAGGAGCGGCCCGATGACGGGCCCTGGCTCGACGCCGTCGAGCGCGAGGTGGCGGAACTCGCCGTCGCGGTGGCGCTGGCCCGCCGCGAGACGGTGGAGCGCCTCGACAGCCTGATCCTGTCCACCCGAGACGAGGCCTCGCCCTTCCCCTGGGCCGGGGTGCGGCTGGAAGGCGACATCGACGACCTGGTGGCGGTGTGGCCCGCGGTCGATGCCGAGGACCGCTACCGCGCGACCCTGCGCCAGAACCGCTTTCGCGATCGCGCCGCCGGCCGCACGCTCGCCGGCCCGCAAGCCTCCGACCTCGTCGTACGCCACGGCCCCAAGGACGTGCCCGCCGCCACCGCCTCGACCGGCGAGCAGAAGGCGCTGCTGATCGGCCTCGTGCTCGCCCATGCCCGCCTCGTCACCGGCATGAGCGGGCTGGCTCCCCTGGTGCTGCTCGACGAGGTCGCGGCCCATCTCGATCCCCGCCGCCGCGCCGGCCTGTTCGACGCCCTCGAGGCCCTGCCGGGCCAGGTCTGGATGACCGGGGCCGATCCGCTGCTGTTCGGTGAGCTCGGCGGGCGGGCGGACATGGTCCAGGTGGCGGACGGCGGCGTGCGCGGCACCGCCTGAGCCGCGAACGGGAGAGACTCCCGCGCCCTTCCCCGGATGCCCGTCGCGCAGAGCCGGGGGAATGTCGTTCCGGCCCGCTCGGTGGTGCCGCTTCGTCCCGTCTGCGGGATCGCCGCCGGCGAGCAGGCCGTCAGACGTCGGCCAGCATCGCGGGCTGGTCCACCTTGAGGGACATCTCTCGACATTTGGACTTGAATGTCCGTTCGCCGACGATTTCGGGTGTGTTAGATCTTGAATGGAGAAAGTCGTATCTATTTGATCTCAGAGTTAGGCTAAATCGATTTCCCTGAAAAAATGCGTGACGGCGCGCACATCGCCATGATACCTAAGGTTTAGGTAAATCTTGGCTGGCGCCGAATCATGCGACAAACCACGTTGAGCGTTCCGCTTGAAGTCAAGCCGCAAAGCTGCAGCCGTTTATCGGCGCTCATCGACGAACTCAAGATCGATCAAGACGAACTTAGTAATACAGAAATACCAAATTTCAATAACATATATACTAAAATACCTTTACTTCATTTCATGTCGATGAGCATCTTCGCGTCGTCGACGTACGACCCGATTTTCATCATCGAGGCCAATTTCGACGGCGAGATGGGTCCGTTCTGGGCGCAGTTCGATGCGGCCATGGGCGACAAGGTCCGCGAGATGATTCGCTGCTGCAAGCGGCCGCGGGACGAGACCGGCGATCTCTACGACCGCGTGACGGCGCCCGGGAGCCGGGCGTCGCTGGCGGCCTTCCTCGAGGCGCGGACGCAGCAGCCGAGCGTCTACTTCCACGGCAACCGGGGCCTCGGCCGCGACCGCATCCTTCAGGAGCGGGCGCTGTTCCGGGCGCTGCAGGAGGAGATCGACGATCCCATCCGCTCGGGCCCGAGCCCCTACCGGCTGGATTCCGGCGTCGAGGCCCACAAGCGCCTTCGCCTCGCGATGGACGCGCGGTTTCCCTGGCTCGACGAGCCGGCGCCCCGGCGGATCAGCACCCGCGATTCGATCATGGACTACGTCCGGTTCTTCCGGTTCCTGGTCCTCGCCCTGCTCGTCCTGTCGCTGCCGGGGGTGATGCTCGCCCCGCTGGTCTCGTGGCAGGTCTATCTCATCATCATGGCCGCCGGCGCCGCGGTGATCGCGCGGCTCTACGCCCGGCGCAAGGCGGTGCGCGGGCCCCCGGTCGTCAACCGCGTCAAGCTCACGCTGTTCGAGCCGCGGCGCGTCCTGCTGTTCCTCGCCGGCGTCGCGGTCTACGCGGTGCTGGCGGTGGCCGTCCTGTCGGGCGCGATCCTGGCGGTCCACGCCGTCCGGGCGCTGGCGTTCCTGTTCGGCCTCGGGCCCGAGCCGAGCCTGGCGCAGGCGCTCCTCGCCGCCGGACGGGCCGTTCTCCTGGGCCTGCTCAGCACGGTGCTGACGCTGCCGCTGCTCCTCTACGCCGTGCGCTACAACGAGCTGCGCGACAGCAGCCAGGACGCACCGCCGGTCAGCGAGCGCACCCTGCGCGACATCGCCCGGCACGAGGACTGGATCACCCAGAACCACATGGGCTCGATCGTGCTGAACAAGCCCGGCGCCCTGCGCTCGGTGATCCTGCGGGCCGGCCATTACGGCCTCGGCCTCCTGCTGCGGGTCCAGCCGGATGCGCGGGCCGGCTATCTCGGCAGTATGCGCACCGTGCACTTCGCGCACTGGGCCTTCCTCAACAACGGCAGCCGCCTGCTGTTCTTCTCGAACTTCGATCACAGCTGGGGCAGCTACCTCGACGACTTCATCGAGAAGGCGCATGTCGGCCTCACCCTGGCCTGGGGCTCCAGCGTCGGTTTCCCGCCCACCCGCATGCTCCTCTATGACGGAGCCAGCCACGGGCGGCAGTTCAAGAACTGGGCGCTCGCGTCCCGGGCGGTCAGCCGCTTCTGGTACAGCGCCTATCCCGATCTGACCGTCGACCAGATCGAGCGCAATCACCGGATCGCCAACGGCCTGCGCAAGCGCCGGATCAGCGAAGAGGAGGCGAAGGCATGGATGGCCGACCTGTGAGCCCTGCGACACCGGCGAGCGAGGGCGGGTCCCGGCCGAACTGGAAGCTCGCCGAGCCGATCAACGCCCTCACGCAGGGGATCGTGGCGAGCGGCTTCGGGCATCTCCCCTTCGGCCGCGCCCTCCTCCTCGACTTCGTGTGGGAGGACGCGGCGGAGGATGGCGCCAAGGGCGGGACAAAGGGCGGCTCTTGGCTGCACGCCCTCGACGCCGAGGTCGAGATCACCCACGGCGCGCCGATGGAGAAGGGATCGCGGGCCGCGATCCTGGCCTTCACCTGGACCGGCCTCAAGCGCATGCGGCTCGACGACCGGGCGCTGGCCTCGTTCTCGCGGCCGTTCCGCGAGGGGATGTTCCAGGAGGACCGCCTGCGCCGGCTCGGCGACCGCCGCACCGATTACTGGCTCGACACCGTGATCGGCGGCGGTCCGCGCTGGAGCGGGAACGTGCCGCTGCGGAATCCGTCGCAGCAGGATCCGGAATGGGTCAGCGCCACCTCGGTCCCCCACCTGCACAAGGAGCAGGATATCCGCACCCCCCTCACGGTGCATGCCCTGCTGCTGCTCTACACCGGGACCGAGGCGGAGGCCGAGGCCTGGTCCGGCCGGGTGAAGGCCCTGCTGCGCGGGGTCGGGGTCGAGACCGTGCGCGAGCTCGACCTGCATCTCGACATCGAGAAGCAGGGAGGCTTCAGCCGCGAGCATTTCGGCTTCGCCGACGCCCTGTCGCAGCCGATCCCCTACGGGCTGCCGATCCCGGAGGACGAATCGGGTCTGGTGACGCTCGCCGGCGTGCCGGCCCAGCGCGACCCGATCCAGGGCGTGCCGCTCGGCGAGATCCTGCTGGGCTACCAGAACGGCTACAGCGAGCCGGCGCCCGGGCCCCTCGTCAGCCAAAGCCACGATGACGGCCCCGACAAGGGCAAGGAGGATGCGCGCGTCGTTGCGGCCGGCCTCGAGCCCCACCCGCTGGCCGAGGGCTTCGCCGATCTCGGGATCAACGGCAGCTACCTCGTCGTGCGGGAGTTGAAGCAGGACGTGGCGATGTTCTGGAACTCCTTCGACGCCAACGCGGCGCAGCTGAAGGCGAAGGACCCGAGCATCGGCCCGGTCGACGCCGAGTGGCTGGCGGAGCGGGCGGTCGGGCGCGACCTCGACGGGCACCTCCTCCGCCCCGGCGGCGGCGTGCTGCCGGCGAGGCCCGACGGCACGCCCGACAGCGACTTCCTGTTCCGCGAGCGCGACCCGAAGGGCCTCGGCTGCCCGCTGGGCAGCCATGTCCGCCGCTCCTTCCCGCGGGACGGGCTGGCTCCGGATCCGAGCCGGGACAGCCGCGACACGCTGCTTCAGTCCGCCAACAACCACCGCGTCCTGCGACGCGGCCGCAAGTACGGCGAGAAGATCGCCGACAAGCGCGTCGACGACGGGGCCGATCGCGGCCTGCTGTTCATGTGCCTCAACACCGACATCGAGCGGCAGTTCGAGTTCACGCAGCAGACCTGGCTTTTGAACACCACCTTCTCGACCCTGTACGGTGAATCCGACCCGCTGGTCGGGCCGTCGGGCCACTTCACCATCCCGCAGGAGCCCCTGCGGCGCCGGGTGCCGGTGCAGACCTACGTGCAGTTCAGCGGCGGCGAGTATTTCTTCCTGCCGAGCATGCCGGCCCTGGCCTATCTGAGGCAGCTGTAACCGGTTCCCACGACGGCATCCTCGACACGCACGAGAGCATCCTCGACTCGACGGAGTGCTTCCGGCCGGGGCCCGGCGGCCTGGCCGGCTGGCTCGCCGACCGGGCCCTCGCCGCCGCCCCCTTCGCGATGGGCGTGCTGCGGCACGTCGCGCCGATCGCCGGCCGCGGCGCGTTCTGGGTCGTCACCCGCTACGACGACGTGCGGGAGGTCTTCGCCACCGATTCGGTCTTCGGCGTTCCCTACGCCGAGAACCTGGCGGTGATCACCGGTGGGGCGCCCTTCTTCCTCGGCCTGCCCGACTCGCCGGCCTATCGGGCGCAGCTGGCGGCGATGCAGGCGGTGATGCGGCCCGGCGACCTCGCCCGCCTGGGTGACGCCGCGGAGGCGCGGGCGGCGGCCTTGCTCGCCGGGGCGGGGCCGCAAGTCGACGTCGTCGCGTTCGTCCGCCAGGTGACCTTCGGCCTCCTCGGCGACTATCTCGGCGTGCCGGAGCCGGATCGGGGCAGCCTCGCGACCTGGGGCACGCGCCTGTTCGTGTTCCAGTTCACCGGATCGGTCTCGGACGCCGCCTGGCGGAATGAGACCCAGGTGATCGCGACGGCCTTGCGCACCCACATCGACGCGGTGATCGAGGCCCGGAAGTCCGGTCGTGGCCGGGTCGACGACGTGCTCGAACGCTGCCTCGCGCTTCAGGACAGGGGCGTGCCGGGCTACGGCGACGTCGAGATCCGCACCGCCCTGCTCTGCATGATCGTCGGCGGGCCGCCGCAGCCGCCGATGGTGCTGCCGCAGGCGATGGAGCAACTGCTGCGCCGGCCCGACTGGCTGGCGCGAGCGCGGCGGGCGGCGCGGCGCGGCGACGACGCGGACCTCCACGCCATCGTCATCGAGGCGATGCGCTTCGACCCGCTGGCCCCCGGCCTGCCGCGCAAGGTGCTGAAGACAGCCACGCTCGCCGCCGGCACCGCCCGCGAGCGGGAGATCCCCGAGGGCGCGACGGTGATCGCCGCCTTCGCCTCCGCCATGATGGATGCGAGCCGCATCCCGGAGCCGGGCGTCTTCAACCCCAACCGGCTGCCGCACGAATACATCCATTTCGGCCACGGCCTGCACGAATGCTTCGGCCGCTTCATCAACCATGCGACCCTGCACCGGATGCTGAAGCCCCTGCTCGCCGCGGGGCGTCTCGGCCGGGCCCCCGGGGTGGACGGGCACCTGCGCAAGCGCGGGGCCTTCGCCGACCGGCTACTGGTCTCGGTGGGTGCCTGACGCGGCACGCGGCGTCGCAACCGGTATCGGCCTCATCGGAGCGTCGGCGGAGGCGGCGTGCGGCTGAAACCGGTTCCGACAAACAGAAGCGGTATGCCGCTTGGACCGCGGCCACCGCCTCGAAGATCGCGGGCGCCGAGGTGACGGGATCCCGTGCGTCGTCGATGGCACCCGTGAGGACGTGCGCCTCGACTTCGCTGAGCAGGATGGCGACCAGGGCCGAGGCATCGACGAATATTACGAATCACCGTTCAGATCGTCGAAGAAGGCTTGTCCGCCCTCAACCCGGTGCGAGGAAACGACGCGATGTCGTCCTGAATCGGCTTGATGCGTGCGAGGAGTGGAGCGGCTTCCTCGCGACGGGCGATCTCGGCCACGAGGGCTAGACGGACGGCTTCCGTCTTGCTCACGCCCGCCATCGTCGCCAATTTGTCAGCCAGCCGATTCACCTCCTGGCTGCGGATGTTCAGCGACATGGGACGCGGTCCTGTGTAGACACCGTCGCCAACATGTCTACACGCCTCGCGCCTCGTCGCAAGGCCGCGCGGAGCCGGACGAACACCATGACAGACCGCCTCGACGAGGCCCGCGCCGCCCTCAGAAAAACCTTCGGCTACGAGGATTTTCGTCCCGGCCAAGCCGAGGTGATCGGCGCCGTTCTCGACGGGCGCGACGTCTTCGCGGTGATGCCGACGGGCTCGGGCAAGTCGATGACCTACCAGCTCCCCGCCCTGGTGGAGCAGTCTCTGACCGTCGTCGTCTCGCCGCTGATCGCGCTGATGCACGACCAGGTGAAGCAGATGGAGGCCTTCGGCGTCGCGGCCGGCACCCTCAACTCGACGGTGTCGGAAGCGAGCGCCCGCGAGACCTGGCGCGGCATCCGCCAGGGGAGCTTGCGCCTGCTCTTCGTCTCGCCCGAGCGGCTCCTGATGGAGGGATTGATCGAGGCGTTGCAGGGCGCCGGCGTCCGGCGGCTCGCCGTCGACGAGGCGCATTGCGTCTCGCAATGGGGCCACGACTTCCGGCCGGAATACCGCGACCTCGCCCGCGCCCGCGAGGCGCTCGGC
Organism: Methylobacterium sp. DB0501; assembly: GCF_011043735.1. Taxonomy (GTDB): domain Bacteria; phylum Pseudomonadota; class Alphaproteobacteria; order Rhizobiales; family Beijerinckiaceae; genus Methylobacterium; species Methylobacterium alsaeris. The sequence goes on from NZ_JAAKGV010000009.1 coordinate 257,103, forward strand.
GACGTGCAGACCGTGGCGCTCACCGCGACGGCCGATGCCGCGACCCGGGCCGACATCTCCGAGCGGCTGTTTCCCCGCGGCCGCAAGCCGGAACTCTTCGTCCACTCCTTCGACCGGCCGAACATCCGCCTGACCTTCGCGCCGAAGGAGCATCCGACCCGCCAGCTCTCCCGCTTCCTGCGCACCCGCAAGGCCGAGAGCGGCATCATCTACTGCTCCTCGCGCAAGCGCACCGAGCAGATCGCCGAGATCCTGCACCAGGACGGCTTCAACGCGCTGCCCTACCATGCCGGCCTGGAGCAGAATGTCCGAATGCGCAACCAGGACACCTTCCTGCAGGAGGATGGGGTCGTGGTGGTGGCGACCATCGCCTTCGGCATGGGCATCAACAAGCCCGACGTGCGCTACGTCTGCCACGCCGACATGCCCTCGACCATCGAGAGCTACTACCAGGAGATCGGCCGCGCCGGCCGCGACGGGCTGCCGGCCGACACGCTCACCCTCTACGGCCTCGACGACATGGCGCTCCGCCGGCGCCAGATCGACGAGAAGGAGGTGCCGGACGACCGCCGCCGGGTCGAGCGCCGCAAGCTCGAGGCGATGATCGCACTCTGCGAGGGCGCGACCTGCCGTCGCCAGTCGCTCCTCGGCTATTTCGGCGAGCAGAGCCAGCCTTGCGGCCGCTGCGACCTGTGCCGCGGCGGCGTCTCGCTGATCGACGGCACGGTGGCGGCCCAGAAGGTGCTCTCGGCGGTGGTGCGCACCGGCCAGCGCTTCGGCGCGGCCTATATCTGCGATCTCGTCCACGGCAAGGAAAGCGAGCAGATCCGCCGCAACGGTCACGCCCAGCTCAAGACCTTCGGGGTCGGCGCCGACAAGCCGGTGGCGGCCTGGCGGGCGATCCTGCGCCAGCTCTTCGCGGCCGGCGCGGTGGCGGAGAACGGCGACGGCTATGGCGGCCTCTCGCTCACCGACAAGGGCGAGGCGATCCTGTTCGGCCGCGAGCCGGTGCGCTTACGCCCCGATCCCGAGCCGAAGGCCCCGAAGGAGCGCCGCCGCGCCACCCAGGACGACGACACGCTCGGCCTGTCGGAGACCGACGAGGCCCTGTTCCAGCATCTGCGCGGCCTGCGCGCGACGCTGGCCCGCCAGGAGGGTGTCGCCGCCTACATGATCTTCCCCGACCGCACCCTGATCGAGATGGCCCGCTCCAAGCCCGTCGACCTCTGGGCCCTGCGCTCGGTCCACGGCGTCGGCGAGCGCAAGCGGGATGCCTATGGTCAGCCCTTCGTCGAGGCGGTGGCGGAGTTTCTGGCGGATGCGGCGAAGCGGGCGGGGTGAGAGGAGCTTTTCACAGAAAACCCCTCACGCCGCGTTTCCGCGCATCCTCTCAATCCGACAGAGTTTGTCGCATGTGTTCTACGGCGACGGTCGATGTGCTTAGCGGTTAGCTGCTGCCTCTGTCGTTAAACACATGTTTTCCGACACCAGAGCCCGATATGCGGAATGACCGCATGAAGTGGAAACCGATCGCCCTACTAGAGCATTTTCCGACCAAGTGGACACCGGTTGGTCGCAGAAAATGCGGCAAAATCAAAGACCTAGAGAAGCTTCGCGATTGCAACGCGATCGTGAAGCGCTCTAGCTTGCTTGCACTCTCAAATTCAGGTAGAGGGTAGTGATTGTGTGTCGATAATTTCATTCTAGGAAATATATTACCTATTTTACACCAGTCGATCTCAGAAATTCTTCCGCAGTTTTCCTAATGAACTTTAGAAAGGCTGCCTGAGAAATATTGTTCATGATAATTTCTGGACACTCAAATCGTACCTCTCGCAGTTTGCCTTGCCATTTATCACCTATAAATATGTTGAATTGTCTGGCTTCATCTCCTTGGACAACGGCCGTAAAAACCTCTTCTTCACCTGTTATTGCCTCCCCCAAAAAACCTATAGCGATCTTAGGAGAATTCAGTGATATCGACTCGATAGGTATATTGGGCACTTGATGATTGCCCGTAATCAGCGGCTCTATACGGGCCACTCGCTGGTGAGGCTCAGCATTTCTTCGCACTGCGCTGTCAGTTAGAAAGCTTATGATAAATCCAACATCGCCAAAGTACATGTTCTTGATATAAACTGGCTGCGGATAAACCCGCATTGTGTCGGGCCCTAATATTTTGAGCCGGTAAAAAAGATACACGACCTCTTCAATGCGACGAAACATGCCATCGACGTATATAAAAACGTCATACCCACCACCGAAATGCCTCTCCAATGTGTTTCCATGAGCGATCTCGTTGGCATAGAGTGTGGCCGTGACGTGCAAGGTATCTTCTACGCATCGGTCAAACACATAATCAGGATGCGGATCACCCTGTTGGTCAAAGAAAGGTACAACACTTCTAAACATTTCTGCGCCGCTACCTTCAACGAAACCCAGTCCCGCTGCGAATACGCCAGTCGCAGAGTCCCACCTGAATGTACTGATTTTTTGTCCGACATGGTGGCCGACAAGGATGCAGCACCTTGCCCCTTTAAATTCTGTCTGTGTGCCTAAGTAATCTTTCAGAATGTCAATAGATTCATCTTTTTGCATATATTTACTAAGACGATTTATTATTTGTTTAATAGAAGCGGCATTTCCTGAGCCTGTAATTGCAATACTATTTCCGATGACAGCAGATTTTCTCTGTAGGCCAACCATGGAAACGCCCGTAAGCGGGTCTGTTACTTCACTAATATTTGGAAAACTTGGAAGATCGATGCTCCTTGCTCGCCCTGGCTCCGTGGTCACAAGGAAATCGGAGATTAGAACTGGCACGGTGCCTACGCGGTAAGCGGCATTGACGGTCATGCTGTCCTCACTGTGAGCGGCTAGAATATATCGTGTCCGAGATCATTAAAACTACGAACCAGCCACCAATGATTTTCGCATAAGAAGAGATTATGAAATAATATATCTATACCAAGCCTGATTCTAATGAACAAGTATTAGCAAGATGCAGGTCCGCAAAGGGTCGCCAGTAGACCCATGAGGCGCTCGTTAGCGTCAGATGTTAGCCAACACGCCCGACCGACCACCTTAGATGTCGGAAAACACCTGTTTTCCGTACGGCCGAGCGTGAAGTGGGAAATCGGCGTACGGGGAAAAGCGGCCGCTCACGCAGCCACGCGGATCGGCGTAGATCCGCAGGTCCTCCCCTCGACGGGCTACGGCCTATACGGATTTGAGTCGTTCGCCGAAAAACGCATTGCAGCGCGCGGCAAAGCTGAAGCTAAGGTTGAAATCAGCCCGCTCGAAGGCGTGTTTCGAGACCTTGTTTCAACCTGTGGTTCGCGCGAATCAAATTCGTATACGCCGTAGCCTCGACGGGGGAGGAAAAACGCATTCACCTCCCAGGCGTCAGGGCGGCGTGATCGCCATCATCGGCTGCCCCCGCCGCGCCCGAAAATCCCGCAACGTCGCGCTCAAACGCTCCCGCAACGCCGCTTCCGACAACGGCCGCGTCACCACGAGGCTCGCCACCACCTCAGGATGCTTGAGCCGCTGCTTCGGCGTGCGGGCATGGTTCGCGACCCGCACCTGCCCCTCGGCATCGGGCAGGCGGAAATAGAAACTCTCGCCCCGCGTCCCCTGCCCGACCTCGAAAAAACCTTCCGCCAGGAGGAGCGCCCGCGCCCGGGCGAGGGCTGCCGCCGGCGTCACGGCCGCCAGCCCACCTCGTCCTCCCCGTCGCCGTCATCGGTCTCGCGATACGGCCCATCGGTCGCCTCGGCGCCGCGATACCCGGTCGCCAGCACGTAGAGCTCGCTCGAATCGGCCCGGCTCGCCGCCGGCTTGACGTGCCGAACGCTCGAAAAATCGCGCTTCAGGTCGGTGAGCAGGCCGCCCTCGGTGCCGCCCTGCAGCACCTTGGCGAGATAGGTGCCGCCCGGCGCCAGGATCTCGCGGGCAAATGCCAAGGCCGTCTCGGCCAGCCCCATGATGCGCAGGTGATCGGTCTTCTTGTGGCCGGTGGCGTTGGCGGCCATGTCCGACATCACGACATCGGCCGGCCCGCCCAGCATCTCGGTCAGGAGCCCCGGCGCAGTCGGATCGAGGAAGTCGAGGGTGACGAAATCGACGCCGGGCATCGGCTCGATCTCCAGGAGGTCGATGCCGACCACGCGACCGCGCGGCGAGGCTGCGCCCGGATGGCTGCCGACCTTGGCGGCGGCCACCTGCGACCAGCCGCCCGGTGCGGCGCCGAGATCGACCACCCGCTGGCCCGGCCGCAGCAGCCGGAAGCGCTCGTCGATCTCCATCAGCTTGAAGGCAGCCCGCGATCGGTAGCCCTCGCGCTTGGCGCGGGCCACGTAGGGGTCGTTGAGCTGGCGCTCGAGCCAGATCTTGGACGAGACCGTGCGTCCGCGCCCGGTCTTCACCCGCTGCTTCAGGTCTCCCCGGACGCCGCCGCCGCGACGATCGCTCATATGCCTTGACCTTCGATGACCGAAAAAACCGTTCGAGGCCAATGACGCCCCAGGCTCGCTTGCGCAAGTCCGGAGCGGTGGGATCAGCCCGGTCGCACGCCACGGCGCCAGACTCCGTCCTCGCGCATCATGTTCATCAGGAGCCCCTCGCGCAGGCCGCGATCGGCGATGCGCAGGCGCTCCGACGGGAAGGCGCGGCGGATCGCCTCCAGGATGGCGCAGCCGGCCAGCACCAGATCGGCCCGGTCGCGGCCGATGCACGGGTTCTGCGCCCGGTCCGACAGGCGGGTGGAGAGCAGGCCGTCGATGGCGTCGGTGACCTCGCGGTCGCGCATCCACAACCCGTCGATCCGCCGCCGGTCGTAGCGCGGCAGGCGCAGATGGGTCGCAGCGAGCGTCGTCACCGTGCCGGAGGTGCCGAGCAGGTGGAAGTTCGGCGCATGCGCGGCGGCGCCTGCAATCAGCGCGAACTTGGTCAGGCGGTCGGCGACCTCCTCGACCATGCCCTCGAAGACCGGGCGGGTGACGTCGGCCCCGCCATAGCGCTCGGCCAGGGTGACGACCCCCACGGGGAGCGAATCCCAGGCACGGATGCGCAAGGTCGGGTCGGCGCTGCGGGCGAGCGCGGCCGAGCCGTCGAGCCAGACGATCTCGGTCGAGCCGCCGCCGATATCGAAGATCACCACCGATTCCGCGTGCCGGTCGGCGAGCGCGGCGCAGCCGGTCACCGCCAGATAGGCCTCGGTCCGCCGGTCCACCACCTCGAGATCGAGCCCGACCTCGCGGTGGACCCGGTCGACGAAGGCCGGCCCGTTCACCGCGAGCCGGCAGGCCGCGGTGGCGATCGACTTCGCCCGCACCACGCCACGGGACCGCATCTTGCCCAGGCAGACCGCCAGCGCGTCGACCGTGCGGTCGATGGCGTCGTCGCTCAGGCGGTCGGTGCTCCCCAGACCCTCACCCAGTCGCACGATGCGCGAGAAGGCGTCGATCACCCGGAACCCGTAGGGTGCCGGCTCGGCGATCAGGAGCCGGCAATTGTTTGTGCCGAGATCAAGCGCCGCGTAGGCGCGCCGCTCGCTCCGGCGAGACGTATCATCCTCCGCCCCACGGGGCGGAGGTGCGGTCGCACGCGCTGTCTCGGCATACTCCGCGGCGCGCGCCGGCACGGAGACGGCCGTCTCATCCCTCATCGGCGGTGCCGATATCCTTCATGATCGCACCCTCGTGGGGCGACAAGTCCATCACATGATGGGAAGCTTACGTGCCTCCGGGCCGAACGCAAAGCAGCGATCGTGCCGCGCCGGGTACCATCTCACCGTGAAGATTCGGACGTGTGCGGGAGAGTTGCGGCCGATCGATCGCGGGCGGGCCGGCGATCAGTCGACGGCCGACCCGGTCAGTTCGGCCTGGGTGAAGCGCTGCTGCTCCTCCATCACCAGCCCGGCGAGTTCGCGCTTCAGCGCGTTGAACTCGGCCGAGGCGGTGTCGCGCGGGCGGGGGAGCGGCACAATCAGGTCGCGCTTCATCCGGCCCGGGCGGTAGGTGAGCACGACGATGCGGTCGGCGAGGTAGATCGCCTCCTCGATCGAGTGGGTCACGAACACGATGGTCTTGCGATACTCGGCCCAGATCCGCAGCAGCTCGTCCTGGAGCGTGCGCCGGGTCAGCGCGTCGAGGGCGCCGAACGGCTCGTCCATCAGCATCACTGGCGGATCGAGGGCGAGGATACGGGCGATGGCCACGCGCTGGCGCATGCCGCCCGACAGGTCCTTGGGGAAGCGCCCGAGGAAGTCGGACAAGCCGAGTTTTTCGGCGATGCGGCCGACGATGGCGTCGGCGTCCGCCCGCCCCACGCCCTTGATGTCGAGGCCGAAGCGGATGTTCTGCTCCACCGTCATCCAGGGAAACAGGGCGTATTCCTGGAAGACCATGCCGCGATCGGGGCCCGGATCGACGACCGGGCGCCCGGCCATCCGGATCGTCCCCGTGGTCAGGGGCGAGAAGCCCGCGATGGCATTGAGCAGAGTGGACTTGCCGCAGCCCGAGGGCCCGAGAAGGCAGACGAACTGCCCGCTCGGGATCGTCGCGGTGACGTCTTCGAGCGCCACCACGGCGCCCGTGCCGGAGCCGAACACCTTCGAGGCGTGGTCGATCACGATCTCGGCGGCGCCCGGTGCCGGCACGGGCTCGGGGCGTCGGAGCGTTGCGGTCGCGGTCATGGTCAGCGCTCCAGGCCGCGGTGCCAGCGCAGCAGGTGATCGTTCAGGCGCGACATCGCGCCGTCGATGACGAGGCCGAGGATGCCGATCGTCAGCATCCCGCCGATGATCTTGTCCGACCACATGTATTCGCGCGCCTCGAGGATGCGGTAGCCGAGCCCGTCGGAGACCGCGATCATCTCGGCGACGATCACCACGATGAAGGCGGTGCCGATACCGATCCGCATGCCGGCAAGCACGAAGGGGCTCGCCGCCGGCAGGATCACCCGCCGGAACATCGTCCAGGAATTCGCCCCGAGATTCCGGGCAGCCCGGATATAGATCGAATCGACCTGCCGCACCCCTGCGATCGTGTTGACGAGAACCGGGAAGAAGGTGCCCAGCGCGATCAGGAACAGGGCCGGCGGGTTGCCGAGGCCGAACCACACGATGGCGAGCGGGATATAGGCGATCGGCGGGATCGGCCGCAGGATCTGCAAGAGCGGGTTGACGAGGCCGTAGAGCCGGTCGCTCGTGCCCATCAGCAGGCCGACCGGGAGCGCCAAGCCGACGCCGATGGCGAATCCGGCGATCACACGGCTCAGGCTCGCCACCGCGTCGTGCGGCAGCTCGCCCGAGACCAGCCAGGCGGTGTAGCTCTGGGTCGACGGATCGTAGGGAAGCGCCGGGATCAGGCTGGCGAACCAGCGCGTCGCCACCGCGCTCGGCGGCGGCAGCACCACGGCGGAGAACAGGCCGGCCCGGCTGGCGATCTCCCAGAGGATCAGCAGCCCGACCGGCAGCAGGGCGCCGCGGAAGGCGGAGAGACGGTTCACGAAGGGGCTCCGGACCGGCTCAGTTGGTCTTCGTGCTGGTTTTGGCACCGAGTTCGGCCTTCGCCTTCTCGAGCAGGTCGAGCTTGACCCACTCGGCGTCGCCCTTCGGTGGATTGACCATCTTGCCCAGCCCGTACTTGTGCATCAGATCGGCGGTGACCTGCATATGGCCCGCCGGCATGTCGTAGGTATAGTCCGCGTTCTCCATCGAGTCGCGGAAATCCTTGCTGCTGAGCTGGCCCTTGAAGACCTGTTCGCGGACGTATTTCTCGGCGAGATCCGGCTTCTCGATGAAGGTCTTGGTCGCCTCGACGAACAGCTTCAGAACGCGGGCGGCGACTTCCGGCTTCTCGGTGTACATCTTCTCGGTCATGACCAGCGGCCGGTAGGGCACGCCGACCGGGGTGTCGTAGGGCTTCACGATTTCATAGCCCCAGCCGTTCGAGATCGCTTGCGTCGATTGCGGCTCGCTCTGGCAGATCACGTCGACGTATTTCTGCGCCAGCGCCTGGTTCAGGTCGGCGTAGTTGTTGAAGTAGACGAGCTGCACGTCCTTGCCGGGCCGCTCGGACCAGGTCAGGCCGTTCTTCTCCAATTCGGCCAGCAGCATCAGGTCCTGGGTGCCGCCGCGCACCACCGCGACCTTCTTGCCCTTCACGTCGGCGAGTGTCTTGGCCCCGAGATCGGGCCGGCCGAGGATGCGTACGCCGCCATTGGCGAAGCCCGCGACCACCAGCAGCTTGACGCCGTTGCCGCGCGCCGCGACCGCACCGTCGGCGCCCGAGGCGGCGATGTCGATCTGATCGACCGCCATCGCCGGGTAGATATCGGCGCCCTTGGCGAACTGCTTCTCGTCGATCTTGAGATTATACTTCCCGGCGATCTCCTTCATGTAGGAGATGGCGCCGTAATGGGCGAATTTCAGGTTGCCGAGACGGACGACGTCCTGGGCGGCGGCCGGGCCGGCGAGGGCCGCCAGAAACGTGGCGGCTGCGGCGAGGCGCTTGAGCATGGTTCACTCCCTGTCCACCCGGCCGGTCGCGGCGCCGGATCGGTTTGGCGAGGGATACTGGACAAAGGTCGTGCCCGCTGGAAGGCGGATTACGGCGTCGGCGATAAGACTTTAGACTCGCGGATTAAACCCGGGGCGTGCGTCACAGCATGCCCTTCACCGCAGCGGCGGCAGCGAGGCGCGGCTGAGGGCGCAGCAGGCTCTTGACCTGCGAGAACGGCCGCGGCCGGTTGATGACCTCGTCGAGGCGCGACCACAGGGTCTTGGGCGAGAACGGCTTGGCGATGATCTCGTTGACGCCGAGATTGATCGCCCGGTCGACCACGTTGCGGCGCGGCTGGGCCAGCATCAGGATGATCGGGACGGTCGGGGCGGGCGAGGTCGCCGGCGTGCGGGCGAGGCGGATGAACTCCTCGCCCGAGAGAATCGCGAGATCCCAGTCGAGCACGACGAGATCGGGCTTGCTCTCCGCCAGGACGCCCAGCGCCTCGGCGCCGTCCGGGGCTTCGAGCAGCCGCTTGATGCCGACGCGCATCAGCATGTCGCGCACGATGCGGCGGATATAGAGGCTCTCGTCGACCACGAGGGCCGAGAGGTCCGGGAAGGTCGGTGTGGCGATCATCGCGGGCTGGATCTCGGGACGCCGCCCCAGGTTAGGGGGGCGAGCCTGCCGCTTCGCTAACCGAAATGGTTAATTGCAAAGAACCTCGACGGCGACGCGGCGGCGGGCCACTCTCCCGGCCCCCTGACCAGATGCCCGAGGATCTTCATGCCTACCGAACTCCTCTTCCGCGACGATGCCTATCTGCGCGAGGCCGAGGCCCGCATCGTCGGGGCGGACGAGACCGGCCTCGTCCTCGACCGGACCCTGTTCTACGCGCAAGGCGGTGGCCAGCCCGGTGACCGGGGCCGAGTGCTGCGGGAGGACGGCAGCGAGATCGCGATCCTCGACACCGTCTACGGGGCGGACAAGGCGACGGTCCTGCACCGGATCGCGGCGGGGAGTGCGCTGCCGGAGCCCGGCGAACGAGTCCGCCTGATGCTCGACTGGCCGCTGCGCTACGCTCGCATGCGGGTTCACACCGCCTTGCACCTGCTCTCGGTGGCCCTCCCCTATCCGGTAACCGGCGGCTCGATCGGCGACGGCGAAGGGCGGCTCGACTTCGATATCCCGGATGCCGGGCTGGACAAGGAGACCGTCACGGCGCGGCTGCGCGAGATGATCGGGCAGGACGCCGCCGTTTCGGAACGTTGGATCAGCGACGAGGAACTCCTGGCCAACCCGGGCCTCGTCAAGACGATGTCGGTGAAGCCGCCGATGGGCAGCGGGCGGGTGCGGCTCGTGGCAATCGACGACCTCGACCTTCAGCCCTGCGGCGGCACGCATGTCCGGTGCACGGGTGAGATCGGCGCGGCGACGGTCACAGCGATCGAGAAGAAAGGCAAGCAGAATCGTCGGGTGCGGCTGTCCCTGACTTGAACGAAAAACCCCCGCAGGTCGAGCCCTGCGGGGGTTTTTCGTATGGTTGGTTGCGGGGACAGGATTTGAACCTGTGACCTTCAGGTTATGAGCCTGACGAGCTACCGGGCTGCTCCACCCCGCGCCAGGGTATTGTCGGGAAGAGGGAATGTGACGTGCTTGGCAGGTCTGGCGGTGACCGACTCTCCCGTGTCTTGAGACACAGTACCATAGGCGCTGGGGCGGTTAACGGCCGAGTTCGAGATGGGATCGGGTTTGAGACACCCCGCTCTGACCACCAGACCGGCCAAGCACGTTCGTTCGGCAAGCATCGTGACCGGCAGCCGCGAGGCTGGGTCACCTGGTCTTCATCGTGTGTGGCATGTTCATGTGTCTGATCCGGACACGGATCATGAGAGCGATCAAGCCGATCGAGCGATTAGTACTGGTCAGCTCAGCGCGTTACCGCGCTTGCACATCCAGCCTATCCACGTGGTCGTCTTCCACGGCTCTCAAGGGAGTTCTCGTTTCAAGGGGGGTTTCCCGCTTAGATGCCTTCAGCGGTTATCCCGACCGAACATAGCTACCCTGCACTGCGGCTGGCGCCACAACAGGTCCACCAGAGGTTCGTCCATCCCGGTCCTCTCGTACTAGGGACAGATCCTCTCAGAACTCCAACACCCACGGCAGATAG